>NZ_JAHKPN010000052.1:0-295777 GCF_018860545.1 Winogradskyella psychrotolerans
CATATTTCAGGACGAGACAGTTGATAAAACTTACGAATGACCAATAAACATCCAATAACTGAAGAATTAAGTTCATCAAAAAAGTATGCTGGAATACCTCAATTAGTTGATTTAAGTTTTGACTTATGGACATTAAAAGTTAAGCTTGAGTTTTCTGATTTGCAAAATCCAATTTATCTGACTTTTAAAAATGTGCAAGGGTTTAGAGTTTTGGACGAAGGAAATTTAATGGAGTTTTGGAACAACGAAACACGAAGTAATGGTTGGTTGTGGAAAGTAAAAAAAGGTGGATGGCACGACCAAGAAAAAGAACGTGACGGATTTTTTACTGGTAAAGCACATTTAATCGATTATGATGAATATATGATTGTCGGAATAGGAATGTGCTTGAATCTAATTGGAGGAATCGAACCGATAATTACTGAACCTTAAAAATTGGAATGAATAAAAAACTGAATCAAACAATTCAATGGTCAATGTCGTTTACGACACTTATGACTTATTTGGTTTTCATATTAGCTGGTAGAATATTGGCGGACATTATGAATCTGAATGATATTTCTGGTTGGCAAATGCAAATTAGAAACTCTGGAATTGATGGAATATTTGAAATATCTCTGATTATATTCCTCATAACTTATTTAATACTTGACATTAAAAAACAATACCGAAATATTCTGATTTCAAAATTTCATTTAGTCAGCATTTCAATATGTGCAATAATTAACAGTTTCGGAAATATTGATATTAAAATATATTTGAGCTTTGTTGTATATGCAATATTTTTGTTTTTAATTAATGTTTATTTGACTGTAAAAAACGTTGCACAACACCGTGTATAATTAATTGCTAGGTTCTTCCCTACTTGCGGATATTCCTGCGGAATTTTCATGGGTTCGTAAAAGTTTACTAACTTAGTTGCTGAACCACGCAACTAACCATACAAAATCACCTTTACCACAAGCATGAACACCCAATGAAATTCAACAAAACATTCATATTCTTATTGCTTATAATAAGTTGTTCAGACATAAAACCTGATAACCAAACTTCCGAATTTGAAAAAGTGTTAGGAATTGAAAATGTTGCGACGTTGGACTTTCTTGTTTCTGATTTTGAGAATGATTTCCTAAAAAGACAATATCCGAATTTAAAAACTGAAAATGCTTACCGACAGTTTTTAATCGAATTACGTGATGAAAAAACCGAAAACTGGAAACACATATCCGAAAAGGCAAGAACCAAATTTAAAACGAGTGACTTACGACTCGAAATGTACGAATACCCAGATTCAGTATGGATTATAGAAAATAGTGATTTTGACAAAATAGAGTCTGATTCTTTGGAATACATAAAACATCCTGTTCCTTACATAAAATCGAGATTTAAATACGCTAGTCCAGACGGAACTATAGAATATTCATATATAAGAAGTCATTCTTCAGAACTTAAGCCAAATTCCAATTTTGAATCTATTATAAACCACGAATTAAATTCACCGCATTTTAATTACATCGGAAAATATCTGCAAGCACTAGAATCTATAAAAAACAAAAATAAGTTTTACGACAAATTATTCGATGTAAAAAAGGAATTTGGCTATGTGTCACCAAAACTAACTGCTTTTGAAATGTTGGATTATGGCTTTGATTTAAATGATGAGTTGAATAGACAAATAATAGTACTTGAATTAGCTTATTGAAAATAAAAAATATACGTTTGCTAACAACGTACTTTGGCCGTAAAAAGTAAAACTTCATTAATTTTTCACCAAAGCACATTTATAATTCCATTAAAATAATAAAATCTAAAACAGTGCCGGATAAAGTAACAAAAAGAATCTATCAATTAGACTTATTGAGATTTATAGCGGCTTTAATTGTTGTACTTTATCACTATTTTTTTAGAGGTTTTTCAGCAGATAATTTGTCTGATTTAAACTTTAATGAGATCAGTAATTACTTTAAATATGGCTTCTTAGGTGTTAATATCTTCTTTATTATTAGTGGCTTTGTGATTTCACTTTCTATTAAAGATAGATCGATTATAAAGTTTATAATTTCTAGAATTTCACGGTTATATCCAATGTATTGGATTTGCGTTTTACTAACCTTCCTAGTCATTGTCTTCTTTGGAGCGCCAAGATTTACGGCCGAATTAAATCAGTTCTTTTATAACCTTACTATGTTTCATAATTACATAGGAGTCGAAAGTATTGATGGTGTTTATTGGACGCTTTTTATAGAAATGAAATTCTATATTTTTGTCATTGGATCGTATCTCGTCTTAAACAAATTGAAGGCTATAAAATTAGATTATCTAATTTATACTTGGCTAACACTGTCAGTATTCTATTTCTTTTTTAACGAGTATTTTATTTTTAAGATTGCTAAATCTCTCTTTATTTTAGACTGGAGCTCTTATTTTATAGCAGGAATTATTTTTTATCAGATCTATAAAAGCAAACTGAATTTAAAATATACTTTTCTATTGTTAATTACCATATTATTATCCATACAACACACTATTATAGAGACTGCAAAAAAAGCTAGGCATTTTAATATTGAATTCTCCCCTTTTATTGCTTGTGGGATAATTGTTCTATTTTATGTGCTCATATTATTAGTGGCTTGCCATAAATTGAAATACTTAAATTCTTCAAAGTTTATAAAAATAGGACTGCTCACCTATCCCCTATACTTAATTCATCAAAAAATTGGGTATATCATTTTTGATAATTTCGGAAATGATGCGAATAAATATGTCGTCGTAATTGCGACAACTTTTTTTATGATCTTTATATCGTTTATTTTAAGTGAGTTTTTTGAACCAAAAGCATCTCACTATTTAAAATCCAAATTAAAACAGCTATCGACAAAGTATATAACGAACTCGACTCATTAAGTCTTAGATGAAAGTATTATTAAACAATATCGAAGTCACTAAGTAAACATTAACCGTAAATAGTGGTATGAACTACGGTAGAAACTCTAACGAATATACCGAAGCTTATGAAATTCAATTAAGCACGTCTGTCAATTAAAATATTTACCCTAAAATCTTAACCAACAACTCTTTAAGTAAGTCTCCTTGAGGTATTGCATTAGCACCAACACCTTTGCTTTTTACATCCGTTTCGCGAAGTATACCAATGATATAGCTTACTTTTTTCATCGGATAGTTCCTGGCAGCATCTAAATATTCATTTACAAAATAAGGATTCACTTTTAATGCTGAAGCAACACTACGCGGATTTCTATCCGACATCCCATGAAGATGTAATAATTGAGAAAAGAAGCTAAATAACAAGGCGACAGAAACCACAATAGGATTATCTTTTGGGTTTTCTGCAAAGTATTTCGCTATTTGATGTGCTTTTAAGACATTACGCTGACCAACGGCCTTTCGTAATTCAAAATTATTAAAATCCTTACTGATTCCAATGTTTTCTTCAATATGATCTGGTGTAATCTGTGTGCCTTCTGGTAAAACGATTTTAAGCTTATTAAGCTCGTTATCAATTTTACTAAGATTCGTACCTAGAAACTCCACTAGCATCTGAGCAGCTTTAGGTGAGATATTATAATTCTGACCCGCTAAAACACGTCTAATCCAATCGGCAACTTGGTTTTCATACATTTTCTTACTTTCGAAAACAATCCCACCATTTTTATTAATCGCCTTAAATAACGCCTTACGCTTATCTAATTTCTTGTACTTATAATTAAGAACTAAAACGGTTGATGGTTGCGGATTATTGGCATATTCTACTAACTTCTCAATGGTTCTGCTTAAATCTTGCGCTTCCTTTACAATTACAACTTGGCGTTCTGCCATCATAGGATATCGCTTGGCGTTACTTACAATGTCATCTATAGTGACATCACGACCATAAAGCACCATTTGGTTGAATCCCTTTTCGGAGTCGTCTAATACGTTGTCTTCAATATAATCTGAAATCTTATCTATATAATAGGCTTCCTCACCCATTAAAAAATAGATAGGTTTAAGGTCTCCCTTTTTTATTGCAGCTACTAGTTGTTTTACGTCGTCCAAAATTGATATAAATTCCAAAAATTATATTCCAAATTTCCATGGTTTGTATTCAACATTATATTAAATAAAATGGATTTTGGTAATCGAAAATTGTGATTTGTGGTATACTACTTTAACTTTGAAAAAAATTAGCGATTCTAAGTGTTGCAAGAACTCAACTTTCCAAAGTTTGAATACCGTTTCAAAAGTACAGAAAATAAAGTTTCTATTTTTGATGTCATTCGTAAAAAATTCATCATTCTTCAACCCGAAGAATGGGTGAGACAACATTGTGTGCATTATTTAATGTCGATTAAGAACTACCCAAAGTCATTGATTAATGTTGAAAAAGAACTGATTATAAATGGCTTAAAAAAACGATACGATATTGTTATTTTTAATTCGGATGGTAGCATTCATTTAATTGTAGAATGTAAATCGCACAGCATTGAAATAGACCAAACCACCTTCGACCAAATTGCACGTTATAACTTGACTTTAAATGCCTCGTATTTAATGGTAACTAACGGTTTAAATCATTATTATTGTGAAATGGATATGGACGCAGAACGGTTTTCGTTTTTAAAAGACATCCCTAATTATACTCAGAAGTAAATGCTACAAACCAAGGACTTAGCAATTGTTATTTTAAACTGGAATGGAAAAGCCTTACTCAAACAGTTTTTGCCTTCTATTATTAATTATTCTGATGATGCTGTAATTTATGTAGCTGATAATGCCTCAACCGATGATTCTGTAGCTTTTCTTAAGGAACATTTTCCAACAGTAAAAATTATTCAGAATACAGAAAATGGAGGCTATGCCAAAGGGTATAATGATGCCTTAAAACATATTGAAGAACCCCTACTCTGCTTATTGAATAGCGATATTGAAGTGACCGAAAATTGGCTTCAACCTATCATTTCTGAATTTAATAGTAACGCTACTACAGCGATTATTCAACCAAAGATTTTAGATTTTAAAAATAAATCTCTTTTTGAATATGCAGGAGCTGCTGGTGGCTTTATAGATAAATATGCTTATCCCTATTGCAGAGGTCGAATTTTTGACACGATTGAAGAAGACAAAGGGCAATACAACGATACCAAAACTATTTTTTGGGCGTCAGGAGCTTGTTTTTTTACTAGAAATGAGGTGTTTCAAAACTTAAAGGGGTTTGATGAATCGTATTTCGCTCACATGGAAGAGATTGATTTGTGTTGGAGGGCCTTCAATTCTAATTATATTGTAAAATATGTTGGCGCTTCTACCATATATCATGTTGGTGGTGCTACATTGAATAATACCAACTCTAAAAAAACCTATCTCAATTTTAGAAATAGTCTGTTTACACTAGTAAAAAATACGGATTCTCATGTGTTATTTAGAGTATTATTTAAAATGGGGTTAGATGGTATAGCTGGTATACGCTTCTTGTTTCAATTAAAACCGGCATTTTTATTAGCCATTTTAAAAGCCCATATGTCGTTTTATTACAATTTACCTCGACTTTTAAAGCAGCGAAAACAATTTTCTCAACGTTCTAGCTATTACGAAACAGTGTCCATTGTGTGGTCTTATTTTATAAAAAAACGAACACAATTTTAATTGTTTATAAAACTGTTAAAATTTATGTTAATCCATGTCCAACGGACTTTTGTTTTCCATAATTTTGTTACGTTAAACTTAACAATTTAAACTAGAGTTCAATTATGAAAAAATTAATGTTATTAGGTGTTTGCTCAATGGTATTTTTGGCATCTTGTGTGTCTAAAAAAGATTATTTAGCACTAGAAGCACAACAAAAAGAAACCCAAGATTTATTAAATACCGCAACCGTTAAACTAAATAGTTGTTTATCTGATGTCGCGGCAGCTAATGCAAGAGTGGAAACTATGAAAGATCAATTGGCTGATTTACGTAGAAGTAATGAAGCATTGATAAAGAGCTCTCAAGATATGACAGAGCTTACTAGCCAAGGAGCAAAAAATATAGAGGCTTCTTTAGAGAGTCTTAAGGAAAGTAACTTGAAAATATCACGATTACAAGATGCATTAACGCGTAAAGACAGTGTTACCCTTGCAATTGTTACAAGTCTTAAAAAATCTGTAGGTATTAATGATCCAGATATTGAAATTAATGTTGAAAAAGGAGTTGTATTTATTTCTATTGCAGATAAACTGTTATTCCAAAGTGGAAGTTACAACGTATCTTCAAAAGCTAATGAAATCTTAGCGAAAGTTGCTAAAGTCATTAATAGCAAGCCTGATTTTGAAGCTATGGTAGAATCTCATACAGATAATGTATCTTACAGTAGACCTCCATTATTAGATAACTGGGATTTAAGTGTTAAACGTGCGACTTCTGTTGTAAGAGTTTTAGAAAGCTTAGATGTAAACCCTCAGCAATTAATTGCAGCTGGTCGTAGTCATTACGTGCCTTTAGTAGAAAATGATACTGCAGAAAATAAAGCAAAAAACAGACGTACACGTATTGTTGTAATGCCTAAAATTGATCAGTTCTACGAAATGGTTGAATCTGAAATGAAAAACTTATCTGAAGGAAACTAATTCTGAAAGATTTTTGATATAAGAAAACCCAATGCGTTTGCATTGGGTTTTTGTTTTTTATAAGGTTATTGTTTCAACTTTACGTTTAGTGTCCTCATCACTAAGTCTAAATACTTTTATTTCTTTCTCTTCATTGGGCTTTCCATAATTCCTAAAAATAGTCACTTTTAAACCTGCTGGACCTGTGATTTTTTGAACACTATCAGAATAGTAGTCTACAGAAATTTCATAATTTCCTTTTTGAGCTTTTTTAATCCAATAGCTTTCTGGTCCATAGCCATCAACTAAATCTTCAGATATTCTACCACCAAATTTTGAAGTGTCATGACCATAGTAAATCTCTTCATCATCTGGATTTTTAACATATAAATCTAAATCCGTTTCGCCATGATTCCAATCGACAACAACTCTAATATCCGTTTCAATAGGTTCATAGGTTCCTCTCAATGCTATAGCTCTTTCACTATGGTTTGTATTCACTAAATGGCATAATTCAACATAGGCAATTTGCTCTATACCATAGTATAATTCGTCTTCGTCTTTCTCTAATAGCTGGCCATTAACAATTTTTAATAATAAATCAATGGCAGCGTCTATGTCTCCATTAGCTTCATAAGCCAATGCTAAATCTCTATAAGATTGTGGATGTTCTGGTCGTAACTCTAATACATTTTTGTAAACATAAATCGCTAAGTCATATTTTTTATATTGCTCAAGTTTATAGGCTAAGGCTCTAATGAGTTCATGATTATCTAAATCAATCTCTATGAGGTTGGTCGCTACTCTTAAAGCAATATCAATTCTATTTTTACTTTCAAAGAAATCAGCTATATCTAAAAAGAACGACGGAGTATTTCTATAATTTTCTCTAATTTTCAAATAGGCTTTATATGCTTCTTCAACTGAATTCTGAGCCTTTAAATACTGGATATAAGACGCATTCTTATCCCAATTTTGTAATGTTGATTGCTCTACTATTTTTTCATTAAGTACTTCTATTTCTTTTTTATGATTTACCGCTCCATTCTTTGTTGTAATTACAACAATTCCGTTAGATCCTCTTGAACCATAGATTGCAGTTGCAGCTGTATCCTTTAGAACTGTTGTTGAAATTATTTCATCTGTACTAATTTTAGATAAATCACCTACATAAGGTATTCCATCAACAATATATAATGGTTCCCTATTTCCATTCATAGTACCAAAGCCTCTAATTTTAATGGTTGTATTTGATCCAGTAGTTCCGTTTACAGTATTAACATTGACACCTGCTACTTGACCAGATAACAATTGCGTTGCTATACTTTCAGACCTTACTGTAGTTACTGCTCCTGTAAAAGCTTCCTTGGTTGTTGTGCCATAGCCGATAACGATAACTTCATCTAGAGTTGACGCGTCTTCATTCAACTCCATATTTAAAGTAGTATCAGAACTTAACCTCTGTTCTACAGTAGTCATACCTACAAATGAAAACACTAAGGTTTCATTCGGAGATGCGTTAATTACAAACTTTCCATCAAAATCAGTTTGCACTCCTCTACTTGTACCTTTAACAATAACTGAAGCCCCTGGTAACGGTAAGCCATCACTTGATGTCGTAACAACACCATGAACAAATGCTTTAGTAGAATCTATATTATGTGTAACAACTAGTCTCGTGTTTGTGCTTTGATTGTTACTAGTATTGGTTGAAGTTGTTTCAGAGGTATTGTTAGTATTTGGGTTAGTATGAGCAACCTTTTTCTCTGGTTTATTCGCTTTTGGATTAAAGTCTTTATCATACCATGATCGAATTGATTCATAATCCGATTTCAGCTCTTCTCTTCTATCAAATAATGCATCACGTGAATGCTGTTGTTGTAATTTTGATTGTGCTAACCTACGATTGTATTCTTCTTTTAATTCTGAAGGAGGTTCTATTTTGTAGCGCACATAATCTTCTATTCTATCTAATACAATCATAGAGGTATAAGGAGAAATTAAATGATACGCTTTAGCTAATTCTATAATGTCATTTTTATTTTCTTCTTTCTTTTTCGTCAAATGCTGAAGTTTAGCTTTTGCCCAAAGACGCTTAGATACTTCAGAGTTTGAAGAGGATGTCAAATCTACAAATATACGTTCTGTGATTTCATTGCCATAACCAAATAGCAATTCAATAGACTTCTCTTCCATAAACTTACCACTTAAATTAAAGTTTTCGTTAACGCTACTTTTCGGTTTGGGATACACTTCAAATAGTGAGTTATCATGATTTACACCAAGAAATTGAATGGCTTCATGTTTTAATAAATCTACCGCTGAATTATTAGTGAGACTATTCAAATTGATATAATTTCCACTGTTTTCTGTCGCTAAATCATTTAGTAATTGATGATTTGCAGAATTGACTGAATTAATACAATATAGCCTAGAACTATTACTTAGTTCTAATTCTCCTAGATTATGCAATCCGTCCGAAAACAATAATATGTCATCAGATTTTGGAATTGATAAACCTTTATAAGATGTTCCTCCATCGTATGTAATCTTTTTTAAGGTATTTATTAGCTCTTGGCTATCTCCATTTTTTATTCTAAAAGTAGAATTGCTAATTAGAGTATTACTGAACACCACTAACGATACCTTTACATCTTCTAAGGATTTTAAATAACTAGTAATTAAGTTTAACTCTGCTTCTAATTTTTTATAGTGCATGGAATAAGATGCATCCCATAAAATTGTAATTGATTTCGCCTTTGATTTTAATCTTCTTTTCGGAACAAAGGTTTTATTAATATGAAAATACGCTTCGAAAGTCTGCAATGCAAATACATCTTTTATAGGTATAGATAGTTTTAAGTTTCTATTTAGGTCAACAGAATTTGCTACATATGTTCCGACAACATTTTTTCCTTTCTTAATGAATTTAAGATCCTTTTTAAAGCTTTCAGTTACCGATGGTAATTGCTCTAGATTATGACAAACAATGTCAATGCTAAAATCATTCAAAGGCTTACTAAATCCAAGAGGCATATTAAATTGATAGTGATTGTCATTAACCAATAAATTTTGCTCGTAAGTAATAACGATTCTCTTATGGCCTTTTGCAGGAATAGGATAAACTCTAGCTTTGTAATTGTTTCCCTGAGTTTGCTCCAACAATGCAGGGTCTATACGTTGCCTAATTGTATTTTCATAAGCAACTCTTCCAAGCTCTTTTTCTACGATAACTGCTGATCGTAATTTTCCATTTAAGTCCATGGCAAAATGCGATACACTTTGTCCTTCTGCCAATGGAAATGCTAGTTCACCTTCTAAAACTCTGTCATGACCATTATAAAATGTCATGTCGTAAGTTACTGTCGCATAATTTCCTGATATTTCTGCATTTATTCGCAGTTTATCAAGCATTAACTCAGACTTGTCTTCTAATGTTACGGTTGGAAAATTTTGTGATTGAATTGATATGGATAGCATCAATACAATCAAAAAGGGTATTATTTTTTTCATTGGTTTGGCATTTAAAGTTTAATCAAAACTAAATGTCATACCAATAAAATAAAACCCAAAATGAGTAAACTCCTTCTTTGAATGAGTTAACGTCCTAAAACAGCTTTTAAGGTTTTTTTACGTTGAATTTTCCCGTTTACAGTTTCTGAGAACTGGTCTACAGTATAAATTTCCTTTGGAATTTCGAACTTATCTAAAGTCTTCAATTCTTTAATTGCCTTTGCAATATCTTCTTTAGAATCTGATGGGTTTTCAACAATAAGAATCAACTTTTCTCCAAGTGTTACATCATCTTCACCTGCCACTATATAACGTTGTTTGATAGCTGGCTGTAATTTGTCTTCAATTTGTTCTGGGAATAATTTTACGCCACCAGAATTTATTACATTATCAAAACGCCCAAATAACTGAAAACTGGTTTCAGATTTTAACGTTACAATATCATTAGTGATTAAATCTTCTTCAACGAGTTTTGGTGCATGTATAATTAAACAATTTCTATCATCTTGGGCAAAGGTAACATGTTCTAAAGCTTTAAAATACACTTCTTTTTCAGCAGACTTAGACTGTAACTGTCTTACAGCAACGTGTGTTACGGTTTCTGTCATTCCATACGTTTCATAAAACTTAGGCTCACAGTTTTTTATTTGTTCTAAAAGTGGCTTAGTGACTTTAGATCCACCAACAATAATCGATTTTATATTATGGATGTAATTAATGGTATGTTTTAATTGCAATGGTACCATAGCACAGAAATCATAAGTCTTTTCATAGTCAAAAATTGGCTGAGCAGATGGCTCTACAAAATCAATTTCTAGACCCAAAACTAAAGCACGTATAAACATCATTTTACCTGCAATAAAATGACTTGGTAAACAATGTAATGCTTTATCTCCTGGTTCTAACCCGAAAAAATTACCTGTTGCTATAGAAGAATTAACCATTGCTTGTTTCATCAGCTTAATTTCCTTTGGCTTCCCAGTAGAACCCGATGTGGTTACATATAAATAGTCCTTATTATTTAACCAATCAATTAAAAAATCACCAGTCACTTTTTCATAGGGTTCTCCTTCTTTTATGAGACTATATGCCACTTCTTTTAGCTCTTCATGACTAAAATGAAGTCCATTAAACTTAAAACGGTTGTGTACTTTGTTGTATTCTGGTGTCATATTCTAATCGATTATTTTATAATTATCTTTTGGTGGTTCTTCAACTGTTCCGAATAATTTATCTTTCCAATTGGTCCATCCGTATTTTTTTGAAAGTATCAATAGCATTATAGGGTATACAATTAAGACAGGCAACATAATTTCTGAAATTGATCCTAATCCTGGTTCAGACATATCTTTAAATAACGCATCAGTTTGCAATGCTGTCCAATCTGCGGTTACTAATAAAGAGGCAATTAAGTTATTACCTAAATGAAAACCTAAAGCTAACTCTAAACCTTCATCCATTAACGTCATGATCCCTAAGAGTAATCCTGTTCCTATATAAAATATCATCATTTGCCAAAATCCAACAGCGCCTACCTCTGGGTTTGCACTATGAGCAATACCAAACAAGATCGAGGTAAAAATTAACGGAAACCATTTATTCTTAACTAAAACACCAATGTGTTGCATTAAATACCCTCTAAAGAGATACTCTTCTAGTCCAATTTGAAATGGAAATAAAATAATACTTACTATAAATAAAATAGAAAATTTAACAGGATTAAACTGAAATACAATATCAGATGAATCTATAGTATACATTGTAAAAAAGGAAACAATGGTATAGATTGTAATCATTAAGAACGAAAATAAGATACGTTTATAGTCGACCTTAGGTCTCGAAGTTGTTAATGACAAAAGGCTTCGCTGGTGAATAAATTTAACTAAAACAAATAAGAGGCCAAGCAAAAACACAAAGGGCAATAAGTTAATGACTAACAATACACTTGAAGGTAAATTCCAGCTCTTCATGGCATCCATCGCAGCATCTAAGTCACTTGGGTCTGTCATTAGATAAAACACAAAATTACTAATAAAGATGCCTGCAACTAAAATTGTAGTTAGGATAAACATCCAAAGTTCGCGTTGTCCTTTGTAGGCTTGTTGTATATAATTCATTCTATAAATTAAATTTCCAATGTTGTTCTGAATTGTAATGCAAAGTACCATTTTTTACGCTTAATGGAGAAAGAAAATTGTTAGTAAATAAACTTCCTGTTCCTAAACCTTGAGGCATGCTATTTTTTAAGGTATAAGTCCACTGTGCAATAGCATTTAAACCAATATTGCTTTCTAATGCGCTGGTAATCCACCAATTAATATTCAAATTTTCTGCACTTCTAATCCACTGCTCACTTCCAGTAAAACCACCCACCAAACTCGGTTTTAAAATTATATATTGCGGTTTTATAGTTTGAAGTAACTCTTGTTTATAATCTTCTGAAAATACTCCAATCAATTCTTCATCTAAAGCAATTGGTAAAGGCGTTTCTTTACAAAGTTGAGCCATCGCTTCAAATTGCTTCGGCTTTATAGGTTGTTCTATGGAATGTAATTGATATTCTGAAAGGCGATTTAACTTTTCTAAAGCATCATTAGGTGAAAATGCACCATTGGCATCCACTCTTAGTTCAATATCAGACACTGAAAACTCTTGTCGTATCGATTTTAAAATGTCTAATTCGGTTTGAAAATCAATAGCTCCTATTTTTAATTTGATACAATTAAATCCGGTTTCAATTTTTTCTTTGATTTGGGTTCGCATAAAATGGTCATCACCCATCCAAACTAAACCATTAATTGGAATACTGTCTTCACCTCTTGAAAATTGAGATGGAAATAGTTGAAACTGATTTGCACTATTTAATGATTTAAAAGCAGTCTCTAGTCCAAACTGAATACTTGGAAATTCAACTAATTCTAATAAAAGCTTATCTAAGCCAAGCTGAATATTGTTGCAAGTCCATTTTAATTTAGCTTCATAATCTGATCTATCATCAATTGACAAACCTCTTAAAATACCACACTCACCTACTCCTTTACTATGGTCATTTTCTAATAAAATAAACCACGTTTCTTTAGTGGTCATTACACCTCGCGATGTACCACTTGGACGTTTAAAGTCTAAAATATACTTATGGTAAGTTGCATTTATCATAGATATCAAAAATAGTTAAATAATTTCGTAAATTACAGATCCAATATCGACTGTTAATGCCTGATTTCCCAAATATTATTCTATATGCTATACCATTTTTTGTATTGGCCATGTTGTTGGAATTATATGTAACTACAAAACAACACATTAACACGTATGAAACTAAAGACGCCTTCTCATCTATTGCTATGGGCTTGGGCAATGTCATTTTAGGGTTTGCAAGTAAAGCGCTAGTTATATTAGTCTTCTTTTGGGTTTATGACAACGTTAGACTGTTTACAATTCCTGTAGCATGGTGGTCGTTTTTATTCATATTCTTTGCAGATGACTTGGCGTATTATTGGTTTCACCGTGTATCGCATGAATGTCGCCTATTTTGGGCATCACATGTCGTTCATCATTCTTCAAAGTATTATAATTTAAGCACTGCACTGAGACAAACTTGGTCTGGCGGCTTTTATACGTTTATATTTTGGTTGTGGTTACCCTTGTTAGGCTTTCATCCAGCAATGATATTATTACAAATGTCTATTAGTTTGTTGTATCAATTTTGGATTCATACAGAAGCCATTAAAAAAATGCCAAAGTGGTTTGAAGCTGTTTTTAATACTCCATCACACCACAGAGTGCATCATGGTAGTAATCCTATTTATTTAGATCGTAATCATGCTGGAATTTTAATTATTTGGGATCGCTTATTTGGTACTTTTCAACCTGAACTAGACGATGAAAAAGTAATCTATGGTTTAGTAACAAATATTAAAAGTTATAATCCAGTTAAAATAGCTTTTGTTGAATGGTGGCAATTATTGAAAGGTGCATTTACTGGACGAATGTCTATAAAGCACAGATTCCTATACCTCTTTAAATCGCCTGGATGGAAACATGATGGAAGTGGAAAAGTTAGTGATGACTTACGTAATCAGTGGTTAGGTAAAAAAAATCAATAATGATAGCACTTTCATTATTTTAAAGCTGTTAGCTTATAAACTTCAAGCAATTTATCAATCATTAAATGTTCTGAAAAATTATTAACCGAATGGTCATATGCTTTTTCACCCATGCCATGTAAAACGTCGGGATTTAAAGTGATGTCTTCAATTATATCCGCTAATTGAAGAAAATTTTCAGACTCAAAAAGGAAGCCTGTTTCTCCTTCTATAATTTGATCTAAAGCTCCTTGTATATTCGAACGAATTACTGGTTTTTTCATCATCATTGCTTCCAATGGTACTAAAGGAAAACCTTCAACTCTCGATGGAAGAACTAATACATCTATAATATTATAGATATCGGAAGGATCACTAAAAGGAATTAACGTAATTAGATGTCTTACTTCACACGCATTGATTAAACTGTTTAACCATTCAATATTACCATCTCCAAGAATAATAAGATGCATTTTTAAGTGTTTACAGCGTTCAATCGCATGAATTAAAATATCTATGCCTTTACGCTTACCGATTGTTCCGACGAAACCAAATATAACATGATTTGCAGGTGTTTTGTAACGCTCTTTTAACTTTTGAATTGCAATGCTATCAAGCGGTTGTTTATGATTTTTAACACCATTAAATATAAGTTTCACAGCAGTTTTATCATAGTTATAATCCGAAACTAAACTTGATTCTAATTCTCTACTAATCGCTATAGCATAATCCCCTTTTTTATTTAAAAAATGCTTAGGAATATTCATGTTATGATGCGTTACAATAAACTTTTTACCACACATTAATCTGTATATCGCACCTAAATATGTTGTCACAGGATAATGCGCATGTACAATATCAGGTTTTATTTTATATAATTGAAATAAGCCAAATGGTGTCGCAGTGATATATGATAGTAATTGTTGGAATCTCGTGAAATAATTAATTTTATTGTAAAGAGGAAAAGGGACTTTGACAAATTGAACTCCGTTTACTTTAGCTTTCTCAAATAACTTTATAGCATTGTAATCCTGACCAGGACCTCTAGATAATATATAAACTTCATTTCCTCGTTTTATAAGGTTTTCAGCTAAGGTATACATATGGGTGGTAGAACCTTCAGCCGGTAAATATCTTGCAAAGAAAATAATTTTCATAAGGCTCTAAATATTAATCGAATCCACTTTACTGATCTTTTTATAGAATATCTTAAACGCCTATGCTACATTGACGATTAAAATTCTAAACCTACATATTATTTATATATATTCATAGATTATTCGATAATATTCACATATTTTAATATTAATAAACAACAATGGATAGGAAACGACATACAACATGATAACTATTAAAATAATATAACAAAGATTTGTCTAAGTTTTGTTTATACTATACTGGCCATTAAAGCTTTAATAGTGTTGGCTCATCTCAAAGACCACTATATGGAATGATTAAGAAGTTCCGTATTTTCGAAACGTTTGCTCCATAAAGTTATTAGGAAAGTCAAGTAAGGTGAGCTTAAATGGATTTGAATTTCCAAAATTTATTATTAGGTAAAGGGGCTTCAAAGGTATGCATAGCCTCAGAATTAGAATCTTTATATGTTATTTTCCACGCATGAAGACAAACAGCTAATGGTAAATAATTTTGATCTGATCCATATTTTTCATCTCCAAGAATTGGAAGTCCAATATGTGCCAATTGCGCTCTTATTTGATGAAATCGACCCGTTTTTGGTTGTATTTCTAAAAGGTAGCCAAAGTCGTTTTGATCAATCACTTTGTAAGAAAGTCTACAATCTAAAGTGTTTTTTGATTTTGATTGAACGATATCCGCTCTTTTTTCTAAGTTATTCTTCACAAGAAAATTGATCAAGTGACCTTTAGTCTTGGTCGGTTTATTTTTAACAATTGCTAAATACGTTTTTTGAACTTTCCGACTGCTGAACAACGAATTAAATGTTACTAGACTACTTTTTTTCTTAGCAAATATAAGCACACCACTTGTGACACGATCTAATCGATGAATAACACCAACATAAGGTTTTCGTTTACTTTTAATAAGATGGTTAAATACTTGATTTTCAACTGTGATATTTTCATAAAGACTTTTTTCTGTAATAAGTCCTGCTGATTTATTAACGACAATATAATCGTTAGTTTCCTCTATTATTTCAAGTTTTGACATGAGACTACACTTTATTAGCGTCTTTTCTTTCTCGATTTATGCTTCTTTTTTCGTCTATGCCCTTTTGAAAAACTTGAATCTGTTGAAGGAATGGCATCATCAAATGTATTTTTAACCGCTTTAAGATTTACACTCTTCCACCCTTTTTCTTTAGTTTCAGGTAGAAGTACGTTCAATAAGTCTTGTCTACCTACCTTGTTTAAGGTCTTTCTAATCCAGTCTTTGTTTTCTTTTTTATACCAAAAGAAGAAGCGATGTTGTTCCTCTTTTTCCTTTCTAGATTTTGGTGTTTTTGTGGGTTTTAGAGTATATGGATGGTAACCACTATAATAAATAACTGTAGCAACGGTCATTGGTGTTGGTGTAAAGCCTTGAACTTGCTCTAACTGAAAGCCCATATCTTTAGTTTCGGCAGCTAAATTTGCCATATCCTCCACCTCACATGCTGGATGGTTTGAGATAAAATAAGGAATCAACTGAAGTTTAAGATCTTTCTTAATATTAATCTTGTCAAAGCGCTCTTTAAACTTATGAAAATATTTAAACGAGGGTTTACGCATCAATTTCAAAACAGGATCAGACGTGTGCTCTGGTGCCACTTTTAAACGACCAGAAATATGTTTTGTCATCACCTCTTCCGTATAATCATCTAATTCTTTAGGGTCGGCATTTTTATTAAATTCTGGCACCAACATATCATGACGAATACCACTTCCAATAAATGACTTTTTAATTTTAGGATGCTTATCAACGGCTTGATATAATTGCGTTAACGGCTTATGAGACGTGTCTAAATTACTACAAATTACTGGCGAAATACACGAAGGTGCCACACATTTATCGCATATAGACTGCACCTTGCCTTTCATTTTATACATATTAGCAGAAGGTCCACCAATATCTGACAAATAGCCTTTAAAATCTGGCATATTTGCGACTTTATCAACTTCTTTTAAAACCGATTCTTGACTACGACTTGCAATAAATTTCCCTTGGTGAGCAGAAATGGTACAAAAACTACAACCTCCAAAACAACCACGATGAATGTTGATGGAAAATTTAATCATTTCAAACGCAGGAATTGGTCCACGTTTATTATATTTTGGATGCGGTAATCTTGTGTAAGGTAAATCAAAAGAGGCATCAATCTCTTCTTCCAACATTGTTGGAAATGGTGGGTTAATAACTAAAGTTTTATCATTTATCTGCTGAAATATGCGGTTGGCTTTCAACTTATTTGATTCTTGTTCAATAACCTTGAAGTTAGAAGCAAATTTTTTCTTATCGCTTAAACAAACTGTATGGGAATGAATTTCCACATCATCCCAATTTTTATTCTTAGGAATCGCTTCATTTTTATCGACTAAAACAGCGGTTTGTTTAATAGTCGTTAAGCTCGAGAAAGGCACTCCTTTTTGTAATAACTCTACAATTTCTCGCAAAGGTTGTTCCCCCATACCATACACCAACATGTCCGCTTTAGACGTTTCTAAGATGGATGGCATGAGTTTATCACTCCAATAGTCATAATGGGTT
The DNA here is from genome assembly GCF_018860545.1 of Winogradskyella psychrotolerans. Classification (GTDB taxonomy): domain Bacteria; phylum Bacteroidota; class Bacteroidia; order Flavobacteriales; family Flavobacteriaceae; genus Winogradskyella; species Winogradskyella psychrotolerans_A. Next base: position 17,909 of record NZ_JAHKPN010000052.1, read on the forward strand.
ACACGACGTAATGACGCTTCAATACCACCTATTAAAACAGGGACATCTGGAAATTTTTCTTTTAATATATTTGAATATACAGAGGTTGCATAATCGGGTCTAAATCCTATATCACCATTTGGTGTATAAGCATCTTTATCACGACGCCTTTTACTAGCAGTATAGTTACTCACCATAGGATCCATACAACCACCTGTAACTCCAAAAAATAATTTTGGAGTTCCTAGCTTCGTAAAATCTTGTAAATTATCGTTTACACTTGGCTGTGGAACAATAGCCACTTTAAGTCCATAACTCTCTAAAATACGACCAATTACGGCAGGTCCAAATGATGGATGGTCCACATAAGCATCTCCACTAAAAAGTATCACATCGAGCTCTTGCCAACCCCTGATTTTTACTTCTTTCTTTGTTGTGGGTAACCAATCTGTAAGTTTATTCATTTCCATAGTGCTGCAAAGATACAGTTAAATTTGTTTCACAACTCAACACTGAATATATTACATATATAGAATTAATCTCTATAACCGTTTAAAATCCAAATTAAGGCTTTCTCTTTAGTAGCCCTAAAAATGGTATTGTGTTTTTCTTTTGGCTCATCTGAATATGTCCAAGTTAAGGATTCAGGCGCATAAGTTTCTAATGTAGTAGCTAAATTATTGGTATGAATGGAAATGTCTTCAGTATCAGAACCTGCAAACCAAAGGCGCGTACTTTGGTTTGGAAAACGTTCTAAGTAATGCTTTGCCTGTCGTTCTAAATAATGATCATTCCACCATAACGACGGATCCATAGCGATATAAAAATCGAAAATGTTTGGTTTAAGGAGAAACGTTTCCATCACAAACAAGCCTGCTAAGGATTCTCCTATGATACCTTTTTCCTCTGTTGTTCTATACTTACCGTTTATTTCAGGCATTAATTCGTCGGTAATAAAAGCTCTAAAATATTTTGCTCCATCTGTTAATGGACAATACGCTTCATCTGCTTTTACCTCAGAAGCTCCAGATAAATCTTTCCGTCTATCAATATTTTCTATTCCAACAAGTATAATTGGTGGAATACTCTTGTTTTCAACTAATTTTGAAATTGTATTTGCTATATGTGGAAAATCTTCCATAACAATTCCACCATCAGGCATATAAATTACAGGTAAAGAGTCATTACTCGTTTTATAATTTGGTGGAGTCCATACATTTATAACGCGTGTTTCTCCTAATACTGATGACTCTAATTTAAAATTATCGTGAGGTGGAATGGGATCCTCATATTGAGGTGCATTAGCGCAACTTAACATAAGTACGAGCAATATTAATGCGAAAGATAATTTATGCATAATTTATATATTAAATTGGTCTAATATTTGGAAAATAAGCACTACCAAGATAGGCAACTATTATAAGCTATTTTCTATCTGCCATACCCAGTTATCTATTGAATTTTTTATAAAACAATAGAATATTTATAGCTCTATCTGCTCACCAATCTCTAATAACATTAGATCTTTTCCTTTATCGAAGAATTTTCGTTTGGCGTCTTCATGATTAATCTCTATATACCCAAACGTGTCGTAATGGTAGCCTAGAATTTTATCACATTCAATAAAATCACTCGCAAGAATAGCATCTTCAATTCCCATCGTAAAATTATCACCGATTGGTAAAATTGCTAAATCAAGTTTAGTTTGCATCGGAATTAATTTCATATCCATAGTTAATGCTGTATCACCAGCAATGTAAATGGTTTTATGCTCTCCTTCAATAATGAATCCACCTGGTTGTCCACCATAAGATCCATCAGGAAAAGAGGACGTATGAATAGCATTAACATATTTTAAATTTCCAAATTCAAAATCCCAAGATCCTCCGTGATTCATAGGATGACCTTCTAATCCTTTATTTTGAAAATGGGTTACGATTTCAAAATTAGAAATTATAACAGCCCCTGTGCGTTTCGCAATAGCTTCAACATCTAAAATATGATCTTGATGTGCATGTGTAACGAGTATATAATCGGCCTTTAATGTGTTAATATCTATATTAGAAGCTTTGTCGTTTCCTGTAATAAAAGGATCGACTAAAATATAAAGATCCTTCATTTGAATACCTAAAGCGGCGTGACCGTAAAATTTGATTTTCATAAGTTTTTAATTTAAAATCTAAATACCTCTTTAAATTTAATACAAAATATAGCCAACTCCTAAAAGAATAGCCATTAGGAATGTGGATAAGGCTAAAACTTTTAATTGACCGTCAAAATCTTGAGCGTCTTTTGCTGCGTTTATCTTTTTGATATGAATTAATAAAGGTATAAAAGCAATTAGATACAAGAAATTATAGGGCTCAACATAATACAATAATGAAAATAATAAAGTAACCAACATAGCTCCTAGGATAAGGGCAAAATGATAACGTTTAGCATCTTTTTTACCTAATTTTATAGCTAGTGTGATTTTCCCTGCATTAGTATCCGATTCAATGTCTCTCATATTATTTAAGTTCAACACTCCCATACTCAACAAACCAACTGAAATCGCAGGTAAAATAACAACATGGTCAATAGCATGCGCAAAAAGGAAATAACTCCCCAATGTGCTTACCAATCCAAAAAAGATAAATACAAAAACATCTCCTAAAGCACGGTAACCATAAGGAGAATTACCCATAGTGTAATTTAAAGCCGCATAAACTGAAAGTCCTCCAAGCAGTAAAAACAATAGAATATTTAATATACTCCCAGAATCGAATGCGTTCCAAATAAGAACCATTGTAGACATAATAACGAAAATGATATTAAACTTTATACCATCCATCATTTCCTTTGGAGAAATTGCACCACTTTGAATAGCCCGTTGCGGTCCTAAACGTTCATCATTATCAGTACCTCGTACACCATCACCATAATCATTAGCTAGGTTTGATAATATTTGTAAACTTATAGTGGTTAATATGGCAAAGCCAAAAACCCAATAATTAAACTGACCATTATAGTAGGCAAAACATCCACCAAGTATAATTCCGGAAACAGAGAGTGGTAACGTTCTTAAACGCATAGCACTAAGCCATGGTGAAATTTTATTCATGTAATTGAATTTAAATTAAGGAATCCATTTTTTTGGAAAGTTAGGCTTCCTTTTTTCTAAAAAGGCATCTCTCCCTTCTTTAGCTTCATCTGTCATATAAGCTAATCTTGTTGCTTCACCAGCAAAAACTTGCTGACCAACCATACCATCATCAGTAAGGTTCATAGCAAACTTCAACATTTTTATAGAGGTTGGTGATTTTTCTAATATTTCTTGAGCCCATTCATAGGCTGTAGCTTCTAATTCATCGTGTGGAATAACGGCATTGACCATACCCATTTCAAAGGCTTCTTGTGCAGAATAATTGCGTCCTAAGAAAAAGATTTCTCTAGCTTTTTTCTGTCCAACCATTTTTGCTAAATACGCAGAACCATAACCTCCATCAAAACTTGTAACATCAGCATCTGTTTGTTTAAAAATGGCGTGCTCTTTACTCGCTAATGTTAAATCGCAAACTACGTGTAAACTATGTCCACCTCCTACAGCCCATCCAGGCACAACGGCGATCACAGCCTTAGGCATAAAACGTATTAATCGTTGAACTTCTAAAATATTTAAACGATGATAACCATCGTCCCCTACATACCCTTGATGTCCTCTGGCTTTTTGGTCTCCACCAGAACAAAAACTCCAAATGCCATCTTTACTAGATGGGCCTTCTGCACTTAAAAGTACGACTCCAATGTTAACATCTTCACCTGCATCATAAAAGGCATCATAAAGTTCTGAAGTGGTTTTTGGACGAAAGGCATTTCGTATATCTGGTCTGTTAAATGCAATTCTGGCAACGCCATTACATTTATGATAGGTTATATCTTCATAAGACTTGGCAACTTTCCAATCTATATGGCTCATATTTATTACGGTTTTGACCGTAAAAGTAAGAAATTAATAATAATAAAATAAACTCTCTTTTTTACTAGATTTTATTATGCGCGCATAGTACATTTGCGCACAAATTATTAATATAGAATGAATTATAACCCTGAAATAATTAATAAAGCATACACTGTCTACAATATAAAATTAGGAACTGTATATTTTTACGAAAATTTTTTGGTAGCAGAGTTTAAAGAAGGAGTAGATATCACTTTCAAAAACTTTGATGAACTCTCTTTTCTAATAAAAACGCACTTTAAGGATAAACCTATTGGTTTTATAACTAATAGAGTAAATTCGTATTCAGTCAACGTTAATGATGCCAAAGATTTCAACAAAACATTTGTTAATCTAAAAGCATACGCTACAGTATGTTATAACAGTCTAACTGAAGGTGTTATTGAAATAGAAAGTCAATTTTTTAAATTCAACAGAAAAGTGTTCAAAAACATGGACACTGCTATAAGTTGGGTTGAAAAAACATTGGCTGAACAAGATCTCGAACTTTATAATAAATAAATTCCGTCTTCTTTTATTTCTATCTGACGTTCTTTATATAAGGAACCAATCGCTTTTTTAAAGCTTTTTTTACTCATTTGAAGTAATTCCTTAATTTGTTCTGGATTCGATTTATCGTGCACAGGTAAAAAGCCACCATTATCATGCAATTCATTTAAGATAAATTCAGCATTAGGTTCAATATTTCTATACCCTATTTGATTTAATGAAATATCTAATTTATTATCATCGCGGACTTTTTTAATAATTCCTTTCAGTCTATCCCCAACACTTATATCTTTATAAATATCATCATGAAAAACTAAACCTAAGTGGGTTTTATTGACAATGACATTCATTCCTAATTCTGAAGGATGAGACACAATAAGATCAACCTCGTCAAATTGCGCAACAGTTAATTCTTTATTATCTAAAAATCGATTTGTTTTACTAGATGCCACAAGTCGTTCTGTTTCTTCATCAAGATAGCAGTGTACTAAATACCATCCGCCTGATTTCATTTTGAATGCTTGTTCTCTAAAAGGACAAAACAATTCCTTTACCAAACCCCAATCTAGGAATGCACCATAATCAGTAACCTGATTACAACGTAGCAATACAAAATCACCTTTTTTAATATAAGGTTGATCTGTAGTGGCAACTGGTCGTTCTTCGTTATCTAAATAAACAAAGACCTCTATTTTATCCCCAATTTCAAATACTTTTGGCACATACCTATTTGGTAAAAGTACTTCACCCTCTTCACCATCACCTAAAAATAATCCAGGTTCGGTATCTCTTAAAATTTCTAATGTATTGTATTCGCCTAAATGTATCATTCTGCAAAGGTAAATATATTTTTATGAGATATAATAGGAATTTGAATGGATAGTGAAATATATTAAGCATAAAAAAAGCGTTATAACTATAAAATTATAACGCTCATTTATGATATACAATATTACTTACGAGTAAATAGCTTCTTTTTTAAAGTGTTTCGTCAATAAATAATATACGACTACTCTATATTTTGATCTATTAGAACGACCATATGTTTCCATTACACCGTCAATAGCTTTATCTAATTCAGCACTATCTGCTAAACCTAATTTCTTAATTAAAAAATTATTTTTTACTGTTGCTAGTTCTTTTTCATCAGAACCAGATACTGTAGATGAATCTGCATTATAAATCGAAGGACCTAAACCTACAGTGACTTTAGTTAATAAATCCATATCTGGATTAACACCACATTTGTCTTTTAAATCTGCCGCATACTTTACGATTAAATCATCTCTTTTACTCATCTTTATATTTGTTTTATGTTAAAAAATTATCTCTTTAAAGATACTAATATTTAGACACAATAAAAATCTAAAAGTCACATCTTAATAATTTCTTTCTAATTATTTAATATATTTAAAGAAGTCTAATAAAATTTTATCGTTTATCCGCGATGGTGTAAATATTTCTAATAACTTTGGATGTTTAGTACCTTTATAAAATGTTTCTAATTGTTCTTCCAATTGCTTTTCATCTTTAGCTGCACTATATTCTAAGCTATACATTTCACATAATTGCTTTGCTGATAAATGATGTTTGGTTTCAAAGAAGCGGTCAAAGTTTTCTGTGTTTTTATTACCTGGTAAAATTCTAAATATTCCACCTCCTTCATTATTAATGACTATAATTCTAAACGTTTTGGGAATATGATTATTCCAAAGTGCATTACTATCGTAAAAAAAACTTAGATCACCTGTAATAAAAGTAGTTCGCTTTTCTGATACTGTTGACGCCCCTATTGCTGTACTTGTACTTCCATCAATACCGCTTGTACCTCTATTACAAAACACATCAATAGTTTTACCTAATTGAAACAATTGTGCGTAACGTATTGCAGAACTATTACCAACTTGCAGCTGACTTTGTTTTGGAATGCTTTTTAAAACCGAACTAAATGCCTTAAAATCAGAAAAAGGAAGCGTCTCTAGATAGGCTTCTTGCAATTTTCGACGCTTTTGGCGAACAGCCAGCCAAGAACTTTTATACGTACTTTTAGTATGATGGGTGACTTGAGGTAAAAATGCACTTAAAAATGTGTTTGGACGTAATTTAATATGTTTGTCTAAACAGAAAAACGTATCATTTGCTCGCGTTAAACCAATATGGCAATGAAATTCGGGCTTATAAGTTCTCAAAAAAGCTTTTATCTTCTTAGAAACAATTAAGCCGCCAAATGTGATTAATACATCTGGTTGAAGTTCTTTAAAATCGTTATCATATAGAGGTGCTATTAATTTATCAATTCCTGGAAAAAAGTCAGGATGGTGTAAATTAGAAGTTGTTTCAGTCAACACGATGACGCTATCATCATCTGCAATTTCTTGAATCCATTGTGCTTCAATAGAATTTGGTTGTAAAACACCAACTAAAATCATTTTTCGTTTCGCACTATGCCAAATATCTAGCAAGCTTTTAATTTCAAAACGATCGATTTTTTCTTCGTTACTTTGAATTTTAAAAGGTTTAGGGTTAATGACTAGCTCTTCTGTAGTTTCATATAAGGGTTCATCAAAGGGACAATTAATATGAACTGGTCCTAAATTTAACTTTGAAACCGTAAGGGCATCATGAATTTCAGATTCATTATGCGTTTGAATATCTTTTTGAAGGCCTAAAAAACGTTCAAGCTTATTCTCTAAACTTTTTAGAATTGGTCTTTCACTTTCCAAATTAGTTTGAACTCCTTCTTTAATATCTAATTTTAAATTGGCATTATACAACACATGTTCACCATATACATTTTTCTGTTTTATGGTTTGTCCATCACCAATATCTATCAAATGTTTTGGTCTATCTGCAGAAATTACGACTAAAGGAATTTGACTATAAAAGGCTTCTGAGACTGCTGGATAATAATTTAACAACGCACTACCCGATGTACAAACTACAGCAACAGGTTCTTGCAGTTGCTGTGCAATTCCTAAAGCGAAAAATGCGGCACAACGCTCATCAACAATACTGTAACATTTAAAGAAATCATCGTGTGTAAAACCAATGGTTAAAGGTGCATTTCTACTACCTGGCGAAATGACAATATGCGAAACATTATGTGTTTTGCATAAAGTCACTACGGTTTGTGATAAAGGTATATTTGAATATATCATAGACTCAACTTCCTCATGATAAACGGAAGTGTTTCATTTTTTGAAAATTAATAAATTTTATTCTAAAACCGATCCTATTGTTTTTGTTTTATTTACAGTTTCTTCCCACTCATTTTCAGGAATAGAATCTTTAGTAATACCACCACCTACATAAATGTTTGCTGTGGAATCTTTAAGTTGCATACAGCGCAAATTGACATAAAAGTTAGACTGGGTTTTTATAACAGAATAGGCATTATTTTCAACGTTGCGTCTATTGGTATTTCGAGTTGTAGCTTGTTTTAGATTTAATTCACCTAAAAAACCTGTATAATAGTCGCGATTATAATTTTCATGCTGAAGGATAAAATATTTTGCTTCAGCTTTTGGAAATCCACAAACGGCAGGTGTTGGGTGCAAGGCTTCAATTATGGCTTTGAGATCAGTATCATCTTTTAAAACACTAGTTATTTTTGTTTTCAGGTGTAATAAGTTACCTGCCTTTACAGTATCTACATCAGACGTATTAATCATTTTACTATAAGGGCCAATCTGTTCTGTTATGTAATCGGTTACAATTTGTTGTTCTTCATATTCTTTGGTAGTCCAGTTGACGTCTTCTTTTTCATTAAATGCCTGTGTCCCTGCTAACGCTATAGTGGTAAGTCGTTTGCCTTCTACCTTAAATAATAATTCTGGTGTGGCACCAATCCATAAACCAACCTTAGGATGAAACCAACAATATACCATTGCGTTTTTATACTTATTAAAAAGCCGCTTAAAAATGACCAATGGATTTGTGTCTTGAAGTGATTTTGTTTCACAACGCGATACTACCACTTTCTGTAAAGTGTCGTTTTTAATGCTGTTAATTCCTTTAGTAACCAATGCTATATGTTGAAGTCTTTCAGTTTCATTAGGAATAATTTCAGTTGGTGTAAAAGATTCAGTCTCTATATGGCTGCATTCTATTTCTAAATAGTCACACCCCTCTTTTGGGAAAAGAATATTATTTTCTTCAAGATTAAAAGGAGCGAATATAAATCCACTTTCTGTAAAATTATTGGAGGTATGAAGCGCACCATCGTTTTGCAACCAGCACTTAATTACAGAATTTATAGGTCGGCTATAAACTACAAATGGTAATTGTTGCGCATACTGAATTTCTATCGTTTCAAAAAACAAGTTTTGATCCATTAGTTACTTCTTTTTTGGAAGAGAAATTGTAGATAATCTACAGATAGAAATTAAATTATCCGCCTCGTCGGTCACCCTAATATCTAATAATTGTGTGGTACGACCTTTATGTATAAATGTAGCTTTAGCATAAATAAATCCTTCAGAAATACTTTTAAGGTGATTGGCTGTAATTTCTAAACCGCGAACAAACATATTTTCGGTATCTATAAAAATGTGTGATGCAAAACTACCTACACTTTCTGCTAAAGCTGCAGTTGCACCTCCATGTAATACACCATCTGGCTGATATACTTTAGATGTCACTGGCATTCTCGCCACTAAAAAATCATCACCAAAATCCACCATCTCAATATCTAAGGTTTCCATAAGCGTATTTTTGCTTGCCTTATTTGCTTTATCTAGGAAGTCCTTCTTATTCATTTGCATATAAAAATAGTATTTTTGAATCGATTACAAAGATACAGAAACCACTAAGAAAAATGATTCTACAAGAGAAAGAAATCACATATACAGCTACTAACTCCTACTCTACTTTAAATACATTTACAGAACGTACAAAAACGATTTGGTTGGTTTGCCATGGCATGGGGTATTTGAGCCGTTATTTTCTAAGATATTTTGATAAATTAAATGCTGAAGGGAATTATATCATTGCACCACAAGCTCCAAGCAAATTTTATATTCAACCTAAAATGCATGTGGGAGCAAATTGGCTCACTAAAGTTGACACTGAAGCTGGCACAGAAAGTATTATAAATTATTTTGATGCGGTTTTAAAGGTTGAAAAAATTCCGGATAATATTAATTTTATAGTTTTAGGATATTCACAAGGTGTAAGTGTTGCTTTGCGATATTTAGCAAAACGACAATTACCATGTAATCAATTAGTGATACATTCTGGCGGTATACCAAAAGAATTAACGTCTAAAGATTTTGAATATCTACCTAATGAAACAGCGGTAAAATTAATATATGGTACGGAAGACGAGTATTTAGACGAGGCGCGAATACAACATGAAACAGCACGAGCAAAAGCCCTTTTTCATTCACGCGTCTCAATCATACCTTTTAAAGGGAAACATGTGGTAAATGTTGATCTAATCAATGCATTAGTTGAATAGCAACTGTAGTGCTATTATTCTTTTTCAAGATTTGCCATTATAGACCTTAACTCGTTTGGCTTTATAGGTTTAATGATATAATCTGAAATATCACTTATTTGGTTGGCTTTTTCTATATCTACAGGATCTACAGAGGACGACACCATGTATATTGTTATTTTTTTATTCCATTTTGGTTTAAGTTTTACATATTCTTCCATAAACTGAAAACCATCCATAATAGGCATATTAATATCTAAAAAAATAACGTCTGGTAATTCATCGTCATTATACAGATTGGCAATCATAAAATCTAAGGCTTCTTCCCCATCAGAAAATGCAATGATTTTTTTGTTGAGTTTAAGAGATTGTAAAATTTTAGTAATTGTGAATTGGTAGATGTCATCATCATCAATAATACATATATTGAATTTATCGCTCATGTTTAAAACTGTATTGTAAATGTGGTTCCTTCATTAATTTTACTCGAAACTGTAATTGTGCCACCCATAGCTTCAATTTGGGTTTTGGTCATATACAACCCTATACCTTTGGCTTCTGGATGTCTGTGAAAAACTTTGTTTAAACCAAATATTTTTTCACCATGTCTATCTAAATTAATACCCAAACCATTATCATGGATTTTCAGCTCAATTTGACCGTTGTTAATAGCTGTTTCAATATAAACTTCTGGATTTCTATCCTTTGCTTTATATCTTAAGGTATTGCTGAGCAAGTTAAGAAAAATACTTTCTAAATAAATTTTATCATAATTAATTATTGGAACTTTTGAAAAATCAGTCTTAATTATGGCGTTAGTTTCAATGATCTCACCTGCTAAAATTTCGGTGGTGTTTTTTAAGACATCTTCAAATTTAATATCTTCCTTTTTTCTTGTCTTATCACTTCTTATTTTTATAGCTTCTACTAAGGTATTTAACGTATTTGTAAGATGCTGCGTTACCTTTTCAAATTTCTTAAACAACATCGCTTTCTCATCGTCATTTGAGTCATTATAAAACCCTAAGAGTGCATTAAGATTACTTACTGGAGCACGCAAATTATGAGATGTAATCTGAGCAAAATCAGCTAATTGTGTATTTTGAATGATTAATTTTTGAGCTAATCGTTCTAAATCGTTTTTAGCATTAATTATTTTTAATTGCGCCGACTTTTGAATGGTAATATCTCTAATAGCTGCTGAAATTAAAAGCCCTTCTTCGGTTTCAAGTGGACTTAAACTCACCTGGATTGGTATATCTTTGCCGTCCTTATTTTTTCCTATAAACTCTTTAACCTTTTCAGCGCCTAAGGCATTTAAATCACTTTCGCTAAGTTCTGTATGTGGTTGCAACTTAAAATTACTAGTAAACTGATTAGGAATAAGAATCTCTACCGATTCCTCAAATAAATCATCAGCAGAATAGCCAAATAACTTTTCAGCTTGCTTGTTTATGAGCTGTATATCGCCTTTTTCATTTACGATAACCATAGCATCTGGTGCCGACTCTAACAGACCTCTAAACTTATTTTCTGCCATTCTTTGCGCTGTAACATCTTGGCATGTACCAAATATTTCAATAATTTCACCAGAACCATCAGTAATTACTTGAGCTCGTAACTGTGCAATTTTTACTGTACCATCATCTAATTTTATTTTGTGTACGATATCGTCAAATATTTTTTCCTCATTAAGCTTATCACGGTGTTTAATTACCATGTCTTTATCTTCTGGATGAACAAAATTCAAATACGTATCATAGGTTATCTCTGCATTATCAGCTAAACCTAAAATACGATAAAGATTATTCGAGTATTTTACCTTATCATTTACAAAATCAATTTGCCAATTTCCCATTAAGTTTAACTCTTCAGCAAAACTTAATAATTGGTTTTTTCTAAGAAGCTCCAATTGAGATTGTTTTCTTTCAGAAATATCTGTAGACACTCCTAAAAAGCCTATTTTTTCTCCTTTTTCATTTTTAATGGCTGTTAATGTTAATTCTACAGGGAATGTAGAACCATCCTTTTTACGAAAAGTCCACTCTCTGGTATCAAAGGCATTATTCTTAGCTATTTCATTATAGGGATCAAAACCTTGTACCGTTTTATTGTACTTTTTTGCTATGTCTATTTTAAAACGTTCTAATTCTTCTTCAATGTGAAAAAATTCTGGTTCTTTTTTACCTACAATTTCTTCAGCTTCATAGCCCAATAAAAATTCAGCACCAGCATTAAAATGATTTATGATACCATTATTATCCGAAGACATTATTGCTACAGGTCCTGAGTTGAATATAGCCTTTAGTTGCGTATGTGCTTCGTATAATTTTTTTTCAGCAGCTTTGGAAGCAGAAATATCTTGACAAGTACCTATCATTTCAATGATATGACCATTTTCGTCGGTAATAACCTCTCCTAAAAGCTCTATATATTTTTCCTTACCATCACCTGCAATAATGCGATGCGTAAATACATTGAGTCGTTTATCATGCTCTATATTATTAAAATACGCGGTAACACTATCTTTATCATCAGGATGTACAAAATCAAAATAAGTCTCAAAACTCAAATCTCGTATACTCGTATCGAGTTGAAAAATGTTATACAAACTATCGGACCATTGTATACTATTAGCTATAGTATCCCATTGCCAATTCCCCATTAAGGTAATTTCTTCTGCAAAATTTAATAGTTGATTTTTTCGTAATAATTCGTTCTCCGCAATTTTTTTCTCAGTAATATCTGTTGAGACACCCAAATATCCAATATGGTTGCCTTCTTCATCCTTAATGGACGTTAATGTCGATTGTACAGGTAAAAGGCTTCCGTCTTTTCTCAGATAGCTCCATTCGCGCATATCAAAATGATTGTGCTTAGACATTTCTAATTGAGCATCAAAGCCTTCTACTCTTTTACCATAGCGCTTTGCAATATCTACCTTAAAAGCATTTAATTCAGGAGTTAAATGAAAAAACCTTGGAGTTTCCTTTCCAATGACTTCTGAAGCCGAGTATCCTGTAAGAATTTCTGCACCTGGATTAAATTTATTTATATTACGATCTAAGTCTGTCGTAATTATGCCTATTGCTTTAGTGTTAAATATAGCGTTCAATTCTGCATTTGCCTTTTTTAATGCTAGCTGTGAGAGTTTTCTATTATTAATATCTTGCAGTAATCCGTATAGTCTAATACTTTTTCCATTAATTCTTTCTACTTGACATATTGAGCGTACCCAAATTACCTCGCCTTTAGTATTAACCATTTCTAACTCTAAATCATAGGGTGTACCGTCATTTACAGCAGCATTCAGTGCTTTAAGTAGTGTTTCTCTACTTTTCCCTTCTTTATAGAATTGAATCCCCTTTTCTGTAGTTATTGTGTAATCTTTTGATATACCATGTATGTCTCGCACTACATCACTTAGAAAGGATTTATTATTCTGTAAATCGACTTCCCATGCTCCAATTCTTGCAACTTCATTAATTTTAAATAATATATTCTCTAAGCGTTTATTTTTAGTTTCCTTATTTTTTGATTTTGTGATATCTCCCGTACTTATAACAATCCCTCCTATAGAACCAGCTTCATTATACCAAGGACATGTATCCCAATAAACCCATTGCACTGTTCCATCTTTTCTAACAAATGGGGCTTCATCACAACGGTTTGTTTCTCCATTAAGGCAACGTTTATTGATTTCTCGCCACGCTTCACTTATTTCAGGAAACACATCGTAATGTAATTTACCTATAACCTCTTCATCCTCTAACTTAAAAACATTAATCCATTCTCTAGAAACCGAAATATAGCGCAAATCATTGTCTAGCATAGCTACCGCTGCGGGAATTTGTTCAATAAAGGTCTTATTAAACACTTCTCTTGATTCTAAATCCGATTGTAATTTGTTAAGTTCGTCAAGGTTTTGTGATAATTTTTCTTCTGATACTTCTAAAGCTGTATTGGCTTTTAATAGCGCTTTACTTTTGTCTAATAATTTTCGGGTGCTTGGCATCACCATAAATAGAAATTCGCATAAGACTATGAGTAAAGCAATACCTACAAATATGTAAATTTTTGCTTTAAGACCTTTTAAATGACGCTCAGTAGCTTTTTGATATTCTAAAACTAGTATATCTGTATTGAGTAAGTAAGGTTCTTCTAGGCTAGAAATTATATCAACATCGTTCTGAATATTAAGTTCACCATAATTATCTACAATACGCATACCTGCGCTATAGATTTCTTTTTGATATTTTTCATTAACCACCAATAAAGAATCTATGGCGTCGTTTTTCCACTTGTCGTTATTTATAGAATGAAGATATCGATGTCTGGTTTCCCATTCTGTTAAAATAGAGTCTAAGGTTTTTATGTAATTGTTTTCAACATTATTAGCCTCATTGTAGTTTATTTTAAAAGCTAATTTTGTTAAGTTCTGACTTAACATGCGTTGACGTCCCGAAATATTAATTAAATGCGCATCCGAAACTTGAGAGTTAATACTATGTTGAATAAAAATTAACATAGCAATAATTATAAAAATAAATGTAAATACAAATAGTAGGTATTTATATTTAAGTGATTTTTCTAATATTTTCATTTATTGTCCTTAAATCAAACCCAGTTACTACTAGCACAATACAACACCATTATTGGTGTTCTCTTTTAAATAGAAAATTTAAAAAAATCTACAATCTATTTACTCAAAAAGATAATGCAAGTGATACGAATTGGGGTCTTAAATTATCATAATAAATGTTAAAATACAAAAAATTATTAAATAGAAAACAATTAAATCACAACATTATAATGTCAAGTATTAGTTTTAATTGGATTTATATTTATATGAAATAAAGAACGTTAAACCAAAAATAAAAATTTTAATCAGCCTTATCCTGCTTCTGCTTTATTATGCGCTTAATAGTCATTTATTTTTAAATCGAAAACATTGGTTTTATGAAGTGTTTTAGTTTCACATAATACATACAACTTTTTTATAAATTTAGATAGATTCTAATTTAAATATAGCTGGCGAATGTATAGTTGCAACATAAAAAAATGCAAATTCCTAAAGAATTTGCATGATTGTAATTTTAATTTAAACTTGCTTTTGTAGTGTCTTATTTTTTTCTTTGAGGATTGCTAATTGCTTTTCTAAAAAGGTGATAGCCTGCTCAGTTTTGTAACTCGATTTTGAAGCAAAATCTTCTAAATCTTGTTTGAATTTTTCTTTACCAGAAGATGCCGCTTTAGATAAGTCTTCTTTGACTTCTGTAAAATCATTGGTGATTTGATCTTTGATATCTCTACCCTCTCTTTTTAATTTTTCTCTTGTAACACTGCCTTTATCTGGTGCTAACAAAACGCCTGCAGCTGCTCCAATTAATGCTCCTAATACTAATGTTCCTTTATTTATCATAACTTTTTTCTTTTTTATTAAACTTGTGTTCTACATTATACGTCGTAAAACGAACTGTTTTGTTACAAACAAATTTAATGCCAAGAGTTTATGGAAATATTAAGCTATTAAAAACGGTTATTTAACTTATGTATTGAATTCTCCAAAATGCCAAAGTATACCTGAAGGGTCATGAAGAAAAAACTCATTCCCCCAATCGTTATAAATAATTTCTGAACATTTTGTATTTTTATACTTCTCAACTATACCGCTCTTCTTTAGATGTTTTAAATGATGATGAACATTATCTACTTCAAGAAAAACCATAGTATTATCAATCCAATCTTTGGCGTAATAATCTTGTAAATAAAAAGCGAAGTCTCCAGTCCTAAAAACAGACATGTTATGCGAAATAACAAATTCTTCAAAGCCTAAATCGCGATAGAATTCTCTTGAAAGCTTATAATCTTTAGCACCTATAAATGGTCTTATGGATTTTGGTTTTAGTTTCATTTGTCTTTATTTTGATTTTCTTAATTAATTCAATTTCGAATATTTAGCGAATCATTTGTTTTATTTATGATGGACATAAAGAATTGAATAAAATTAAGATTTTCATAACGCTTCGTCATAACCATGTCTAACGTAGTTAAATTGTTAGATTTGTAAATCTTATCCGTTTAACCAGGACGCTTTTTTCTTCAATAAATATACTTTCTCTAAACTATTAGTCACTGTTTCTAAAGCTAAATTAATTTGCAGTAAAGCTTCATCAAAATTATCGGTTTCGGCATAATAATCTGCTTTTGCTGCGTAAAATAAATAGGCACGTTGCTCTAATTCTTCAGGTTTTAGTTGCTTTAAATACGTATTTGCTGTTTTGTAATCCTTAGTTTGCATGGAAATTACTGCTATAGTTAATAAATGTGACGCCATGGGTTGTAACCGATATAATGCTTGGTACCATTGTAAAATTTTGTTCCAATTGGTAGCTTCAAAAGTTTTAGCTTTTAAATGTTCGGCAGCAATGGCAGCTTCATAATGATAACATGAAAAATAGTCTGTTTCAACAGCTTTAAACATCATAGAATTGCCAAGTTCAATTAATGGCATATGCCATAAGGCTCTGTCTTGTTGTTTTAAATCAAGCACTTCATTTTTAATGTTTGTTTTGGCTTCTAATCTCGCCGAATGAAAACACATCAATGCAAAAAGCGCATAACATTCTGGTAATTGCGTTTGTTGATGGTTGAGCAATAATTGACACAAACGTAAGGCTTCACCACATAGATCTTCTCTAATTAATTGGTCTTTAGTATTAGAATGAAACCCTTCATTAAAAATAAGGTATAACACTTCTAATACGCTATCTAAGCGTTCTTTTAAATCTTTACCTTGTGGAATATTGAATTGTAAATGGGCTGATTTAATCGCTTTGCGAGCACGTAATAATCGTTTTTTTACCGTTTCTTCTTTAGTGAGTAATGCCGAAGCAATTTCTTTAATACTGAATCCGGAAACCGTTTTTAAAGCAAATGAAATGCGATCTCTAGGATCTAGTTGAGGATGGCACGCTGTAAAAATCATTCTGAGTTGTGCATCTTCTATTTCTGAGTCTAAAAATAATTCATTTATGGCGATGGCATCTGTTCCTTGAGTAATATGAAGACTATTATTCTTTTGAGCTTTTAAAGCTCTAAAAATATCTAAAACTCTGTTTTTAGCTGCTTTTGTGAGCCAGGCTTCAGGATATTCTGGTTGTTCTTTTCTCCAAGATAAGCTCGCTTTTACAAAGGTGTCTTGTACGGCATCTTCAATAATATCGAGATGTTGTAGTCCAAATATTCGTGTTAAAACAGAAACCATCTTTCCACTGTGATGGCGAAAAAGATGGTCTATTAATTTTGGTTCCATTAACGGTTATTGATCGAATACCATAATTTCACGAATTTCCACTGTATTTCCTAAATCATAATCCGGAAAATCTTTAGCAATTTCCTGTACGGCATCAAAATCCTTAGCTCTTATCAAATAAAAACCACCGACTATTTCTTTAACTTCTGCAGAGGTTAAATCCGTAACAGTTCTGTCTTTACCTGTAACACGTCTAATTTGTGGGGTTAAAGCTTCGCCTCCTTTCAAAATGCCTGCTTGTTCCATTTTGGCGCCCCATGCAAACCATTTTTCCATTCTGTTTTGTAACTCGTCTGGTGACATGCCTAAATCAACATACTCCTTACCAACGAAAATCATCATAAAATCTTTCATAATTTTTAAAATTTAATAGTTATATCCTTATGACGTTTACCAAAAGATAAAAGAGGACAATTCTTGAAAAAAATTTTGAAATAAATATATAGACTTTTTTCTAAAGTAGAATGTTATTATTTAAAAGGTAAGGTATTAGGTGTGTAATAATATTGAAATTCTATAATTTCACCTGTATCTAAAGTGTCACGAGCCAAAAGATAATAGCTTTTTCCAACGTGATTGTTAAAATACGATTTTGCGGCATGAAACGTAATAACATCACCTGGTTGGTAGCGTTTTACAGATTTCGCATCCTCATTATTATGGTAAGAATCATTAATGGTCTTTGATGTTATAGCCATTAATTAACCAATTTATCTACAATACTTTTTATAGGTAGAATTTCTTTGGTGTGTTCAATACTTGGACCAGCAACCCAAACCGTTTTATAAGTGGCTTTTTTAGCCGCGTTTTCGGTAGCTTTCATTCCTATTGAAAAACGAATCATTTTCACCCATTTTTTCAGACTTTTATTCTTGTTTAACAAGTTTTCAATCCAAGTCGCTTTCGTTCCTATTTTCTGAACATAAGGAGTGTTAATCACTGTACAAGGTGTACCAGAAATACGCTCTGTCATTATGATATCTTTTGCTCCATAATCCACACAGGCTTGTTTATAGTCGTCTGTTACACCTGCTTCAACTGAAGCAATAAAAGGACTTCCGACAGAAACACCTTCCGCACCATAGCTCAACATTTTATCGATATCAGCTTTGCAGCCTACTCCACCTGCTGAAATCACGGGAATGCTTAATTCTTTACTTAATAAATTTGTTAATGCTTCTGGAGATATATTTCCTCGATGTCCACCAGCTTCATTATTTACAGCGATTGCAGCATCAGCTCCTAATTGTTCCACTTTTTTAGCGAATCTCAAATCCGTAACATCACAAAATACTTTTATTCCTGCAGCATGTGCCTGTTTAATCGTTTCTTCTGGACTACCTAATGAGGTGATTATAAAATCACAACCTTCTTCACAAAGTATCTCTAATTGACCTTTGTATTTCACATTAGATTTGTTTACAATGAGATTGAAGCCAAACGAACCTCCCTCAACTTTATTCGCTTTCAAATCTTTGATAGCTGCCCTCAACGCTTCTAAAGTTCTATAATTTAATGCCGGAATACAACCGGCAATTCCAGCTTTCATGGCTTCTGTCACCATAGCAACGTTAGAAACTAGAAACATTGGAGCTTGTATTATTGGATATTTTATATTGAGAAGTTGTGTTAGTTTAGTTTCCATGATGTATTGAATATTTAGATGACAAATATACTGAATTTTACTATGCACGCATAGTACTTTGCAATTAATAAATAATCGTATAACCAATCAACTCATAGAATTTTACTCCAAAAAGCGATAATAACCACATTTTAAATAGGCACCTTCTGCAAATCCAATAGGATGATCACTATCATGTTTTGTTTTTAATTCGGTCTCAAAAAGTCGTGATTGTGAATTAAGCACACGTTCATTCAAGTCAAAAAATGATTGAGCTAATACTCTAGAGGAACAGGAAGCCAAGACTAAAAGTCCCTTTTTAGATGTTAGCTGAGCACCTAATTCAGCCAGTTGTGCATATTTTTTTTTAGCTAAATCAATTTCAGATTGTTGTTTTGCAAAACTTGGTGGGTCAATAACGACCACATCATAGGTTTTCCCTTTTTCAATCAAGGCTTTCATTTCTGCAAAAGCATCACCAGAAATAGTTTTGTGCTGACCAGAATAGTTATTCAATTTTCCATTCGCACGTGCCATATCTAGGGCTTGCTTACTGATATCTAAACTTGTTACTTCCTTTGCTTGGTTTGCCAAAGCATGAACAGAGAACCCACCAGCGTAGGAAAACACATCTAATACTGTTTTGCCTTTACTCATTTCCCCAACGCGTCTCCGATTGTCTCTATGATCTAAGAAATAACCTGTTTTATGTCCCTTAATCACGTTAGCAGAAAAATTGACATCATGTTCTACAAATTCTACAACTTCATTATTTAAAGTTCCATAAATGACCTGCCCATCTTTTAATGAATGATTTTTGCTATTCTGAAGACTTCTACTTAAACGCATTACAATAGTTTCCGCTTTAGAAATTTGTTGTAAACTTTCTAAAATAGATTCTAAATATGGCAACCAAATTTCAGAATATAATTTTACCACAAGTACCTTATTATAGACATCGGCTATCAAACCCGGAAAGCCATCATTTTCACCAAACAGTAAACGATAACTATTGGTGTTAGTTTGAAGTAATTCTACTCGTTTTTTAAAAGCCAATTCTATTTTATGATGAAAAAAATCAGCGTTAACTTCAACTTTAGTTTCAGCATTATGAATTATTTTAATTCGAATGGGTGAATTAGCGTCGTATAATCCCAAACCAACCACTTTATTCTTATTCTTACTAAAAATAATGGCTAAATCACCTGTTTTGGCATCGTCGTTGATTTTTACGATACTATTAGAAAATACCCAAGGATGTCCTTTCACAACGAATTGCTCTCCTTTAGCGTTAAGTTTTATGGCTAATCGTTTAGGTGTGTAATTGGTTTTATTTTGAATTGAAAAAGACATTCTTATATATTAGGCTTCGAAAGTACAAAACTTAAATATATTGTCAATCTTATGTCGATAGTAATATGTTTTATATAATGAAGACCTTCCTATAAAGGCATTAAAAATCTTAACTAGACGCTTCTGTATAAAAAAAAACGCAACCAAATTAATGGTTGCGTTTTTTTATATAATTGACGTTAGATCCGAATGATATTCGGGATAAGCGACTCACTCAACTTTCACGAAAAAGCGAAAGTTGGTTCTCTACTTACTTTACTTCTTCGAAATCTACATCTTCAACATCACTGCTGTCATCAGCAGCTTGTCCTTTTGCACCTGCACCTGCGTCAGTAGGTCCACCTTCTGGTGCTCCACCTTCTGCTTGTGCTTTGTACATTTCTTCACTTGCTACTTTCCATGCTTCATTGATTTTCTCTAAAGCTGGTGTAATAACTGCGATATCTTTTGTTTCGTATGCTTTTTTCAATTCTTCAAGTGCTGCTTCAATTGGTGCTTTTTTATCATCAGATAATTTATCACCAAATTCTTTCAGTTGACTTTCAGTTTGAAAAATCATAGCATCAGCTTCATTCAACTTATCAGCTGTCTCTTTTGCTTTTGCATCAGATTCTGCATTAGCTTCTGCTTCAGCTTTCATCTTTTGGATTTCTTCTTCTGTTAATCCAGATGAAGCTTCAATACGAATATCTTGTGTTTTGTTTGTAGCTTTATCTGTAGCAGATACTTTAATGATACCATTGGCATCAATATCAAACGTTACTTCAATCTGAGGTGTTCCTCGTCTTGCTGGTGGAATTCCATCTAAATGGAAACGACCAATCGTTTTATTATCTGCTGCCATTGGGCGCTCACCTTGTAATACGTGAATCTCTACCGATGGCTGATTGTCTGCTGCTGTTGAGAATACTTGCGATTTCTTAGTAGGAATCGTAGTATTAGACTCAATTAACTTCGTCATTACATTACCCATAGTTTCAATACCAAGAGATAATGGTGTTACGTCTAATAAAAGAACGTCTTTTACATCACCTGTTAATACACCACCTTGGATTCCTGCACCTAAAGATACAACTTCATCAGGGTTTACACCTTTACTTGGTGCTTTTCCGAAGAATTTCTCTACTGCTGTTACTACTGCTGGAATACGTGTAGAACCACCTACTAAGATAATTTCATCAATATCTGACTTCGATAAACCTGCTGCTTTTAATGCCGATTCACATGGCTCAATAGTACGCTTGATTAAATCGTCAATTAACTGCTCAAATTTAGAACGTGTTAATGTACGTACCAAGTGCTTTGGTCCACTAGCTGTTGCTGTAACGTATGGTAAGTTAATTTCTGTTTGTGCAGAAGATGATAACTCAATTTTTGCTTTTTCAGCAGCTTCTTTTAAACGTTGTAAAGCCATTGGGTCTTTACGTAAATCCATATCTTCATCCTTGATAAACTCTTCAGCTAACCAATCGATGATTCTTTCATCAACATCATCACCACCTAAGTGCGTATCTCCATCTGTAGATAATACTTCAAAAACACCATCACCTAACTCTAGAATAGAAACATCATGTGTACCACCACCAAAATCAAATACTACGATTTTTTGATCTGTACCTTTTTTGTCCATACCATAAGCTAATGCCGCAGCTGTTGGTTCGTTAATAATTCTACGAACTTTAAGTCCTGCAATCTCACCAGCTTCTTTTGTAGCCTGACGTTGTGCATCGTTAAAATATGCTGGCACTGTAATTACAGCTTCAGACACATCTTGTCCTAAATAATCTTCAGCAGTTTTCTTCATTTTTTGAAGAATCATAGCCGATAATTCTTGAGGTGTATATAAACGACCATCGATATCTACTCTTGGAGTATCGTTGTCACCTTTTACCACTTTATATGGTACACGCTCTGCTTCTTTTTTAGACTCAGAATACTTATTACCCATAAAACGTTTAATAGAATAAACTGTTTTTGTTGGGTTAGTCACCGCTTGTCTTTTTGCTGGATCTCCAACTTTAATTTCACCACCTTCTACGAAAGCGATAACTGAAGGTGTTGTTCTCTTACCTTCAGCGTTTGGGATTACAACAGGCTCATTTCCTTCCATTACAGAAACACAAGAGTTGGTTGTACCTAAATCAATTCCAATAATCTTACTCATAATTATATTTGTTATTTGTTTTCCGCTTTCACGGAAAGTATCGTGTTATTAATTTTTAAACTCGGTATGTATTAGTCAATGATTATGCCATGACAAAAAATATGACATGATGTCACTTTATTAAATTGTTACGAATAGAAATCACTCATAACACTAAACAAACCTAACCGTAACATTTACACCTAATTCTTTACTCTTATATAATACTGAGTACATCATAAAGAAACTTATGCTTAATAATTTTACAAGAACTAAAAACAACCAAAAATTATGAAACATTTTTTACGATTATTTTTTATCTTTTTTAGCTGTATTGCCAGTGCTCAGTTAACTACTGGTGACATGGCATTTACTGCTTTTCATGCCAATGATGATGACGACTTTGCTATGGTAAGCTTTGTTGATATTCCTGCAAATACCATTATATACTTCTCTGACAAGGAATGGACGGGTTCAGAATTTAATTCTGGTGAAGCTAATTACGAATGGCAAACAGGTGCTGATGTAATATCTGCAGGAACAGTTATTACATTTTACACTATTAGTGACATACCTAGTGTCTCTCACGGTACTATTGTTGGGGAACCTGGTGGGATCTCAGCGTCATCTGAAGCTATATTTGTTTATCACGGAACGGATATAGATACACCAACAACATTCATAACTGCTGTTGCCAATTCTTCTTCAGCATACGACGATGGTGCTGGAACAGGTTTAGCAGGCACAGGTCTTACCGAAGGCTCTACTGCAATTACCTATGCCAACGGAACATCTTTGGCAGTTTATAATGGACCAAGAACAGGTTTTACAGCTAACGGTTATATTGTAGCCTTAAATGACATGAGCAATTATAACTTTGAAGAAGACGCCACTTTACCTTTTGATAACACTGTATTTGTAATTTCTACGACAGATACCAATCCTCCAAGTGTTGCCAACGTTTATTCAATAAATCAAACGACTGTAGAAGTTGTATTTACCGAAGAAGTCACACAAGCTTCAGCAGAAGCAATAGCTAATTATATGTTTGCCCCTGCTTTAACTGTAACTTCTGTAGTCCATGACAATGCGACTTTAACCGCAACTGTGACGCATACGGGTTTAACGGAAGGTACTGCTTATAATGTTACTATAAATAATCTTGAAGATATATATTCTAACATACAAACAACTGCTTATGTAAGTGAAGATTTATATTTCAACGCTATAGTTTCTGGATTAATAATCACTGAAATCATGTATAATGCACCTTCTGATGATTCCGATGCGTTAGAATTTTTAGAAATCTATAATAATAGTAACTACTCTATAAATTTAGGAGGAATCACGGTCAACGATGAAGGTAACTTTATTTTTACATTTCCTGAAATGGCACTTGCTGCAGGTGAAATTGTTTTATTAGCAACTGACAAAGCAACGGCTGACGCTTTTTATGGTGTAACGTTCTTAGATATGCCACAGGCTATTTCTAATGCCTTAGGAAATGGTGGTGAATTATTAGAAATTAAAAACACCAATGGAAATACCATATTTCAAGTTGAATACAGTGATGATGCACCATGGCCAACTACTGCAGATGGTGATGGGCCTTCTTTAGAATTATTAAATCCTGAAGCTGATTTTGATGAAGGCACTAACTGGACACCTGCAACCAACTTAGTGGGACAATCTTTAGGTGACGATGTATTTGCATCTCCAGGAAGTTTTACACCAGTAACTAACGTTACTCCACAAATAAGTTTTACAGAAAGTACTTATGTCGTAAGTGAAGATGAAACAGCAATAGACGTTACAATTGAATTATCCGTTGCACCTAGTGCTTCAGTTTCAATAGATATTAGCTTGGTAACTGAATTACTAACAGCCACTGAAACTGATGATTTCACATTCACAAATCAAACCTTAAATTTCCCAGCAAATTCTACTGATGCCATTACAATTACTATTCCTGTTGTAAATGATGCCATCGCAGAAATGGATGAACTTTTCATCTTAAAACTTTCTAATCCTGTTAATGCGACACTTGGTGCTCATGAAACTGCTGGAGTTTATATTTTAGATGAAGATAATGTTATTCCTGTACCAACAGATGTATTAGATATTGAATATCTATCCAGTTATTTAGTTGATGGAGCGGGTTCTGCAGAGATTGTTGCTCACGATCCGGTTTCAGAACGTTTATTTGTGTTAAACTCCATTGGTCAGAAATTAGAGATTATTGATTTCTCGGATATCAATGCGATTACTACAATCAGTTCTATTGATTTATCAACTTATGGTGACCCAACAAGTGTAGCTTATATGAATAATATGGTTGCACTAGGGATTTCAAAAGGGCCTTTAGAAGATGGTGTTGTTGTATTTTGTGATATTGACGGTACTATTTTATCAACCGTAACCGCTGGAAATCTTCCTGATATGGTTGGATTTACTCCAGATGGCACAAAACTTTTGGTCGCTAACGAAGGCCAACCAAATGACGATTACTCTGTAGATCCTGAAGGCAGTATTTCTGTTATTGATGTTACTGGAGGTTTAGGAAACATTACGCAAGCTGATGTTCAATCCATCAACTTTAATAGCTTCGATAGTCAATTAGCGTCATTACAAGCTGCAGGTGTTAGAGTCTTCGGACCTAACGCATCAGTATCTCAAGATATGGAACCAGAATATATTACGTTTTCAAGTGATTCTCAAACAGCATACGTAACGCTTCAAGAAAACAATGCTATTGGAGTTATTGATTTAACAACAAATACTATTACAGACATTTTACCTTTGGGTTTAAAGGATCATGCTTTAGCAGGAAACACATTAGACGCTTCTGATGACACGGACTTTATTTTCTTAGCCAATTGGCCAGTAAAAGGAATGTATATGCCAGATGCTATGGCGTCTTACGAAGTTGGAGGTGTGACTTATTTAGTAACGGCTAACGAAGGTGATGCTAGAGAATATGATACATTTGAAGAAGAAGAACGTGTAAGTGACCTAAATTTAGACCCAACCGTTTTCCCTAATGCTGAATTCTTACAATTAGATAGCAACTTAGGAAGACTAACTGTAACAAATGCAAATGGTGATTTAGATAATGATGGTGACTTTGATGAAATTCATGTGTTAGGATCGCGTTCATTTAGTATTTGGAATACAGCCACAGGGGCATTGGTTTTTGATAGTGGTGATGATTTTGAACGTATTACGGCAAATGACCCGACTTACGGAGATTTATTTAATGCTAGTAATAGTAATAACAACTTTAAGAACAGAAGTGACAATAAAGGTCCTGAGCCAGAAGGTGTCACTGTAACAGAAATCAATGGTCAAGTTTATGCGTTTATCACTTTAGAACGTGTAGGTGGTTTTATGACATACAACATTACTGATCCTAATAATGCTGTTTTTGAAAAGTACATTAACAATAGAGATTTAGGTGACGATGAAGGTGGTGATTTAGGCCCAGAAGGCATAATCTATGTGACTCCAGAACATAGTCCTAATGATACTGGCTTAGTAATTATGGCAAACGAAGTAAGTTCTACATTAAGCTTCTATGCACTTAATAATAACACTTTAAGTGCTGATGAATTTACTTTACAGTCTGAAGCTTTAAAAATGTTTCCTAATCCTTCAAAATCTAACCAAACGGTATACTTTAATAAAATGGTATCTGTTTCACTATTTGATATTCAAGGTCGTGAAATAGTGTCTAAAGAAAATACAATGGATTTTCAATTGCCAACCTTAACTGCTGGTACCTATATTTTGAAAACAATAAATGGTGAAAGCTTTAAGCTTTTAATTAAATAAATCTGCTAATTTATTTCCATGAAAAGCACCTTCATTTGAGGGTGCTTTTTTTTATGGTTATAATTTAGCTCATTTTCATTGAAGAGTTAAATCCTAATAATATCTAAAAAGGGCATACTGTTTGATAATAAATAGCAATACATTAGTAATTAATTAAATTTTATATCATCATGAGAAAATTAGCCTCTTTATTATTTGCACTTACCTTTATATTAACTTCTTGTACGGGAGATCAAGGTCCTCCTGGCTTTGATGGACAAGATGGATTGGATGGAGTTAACTTTGTGGGACAATCGTTTGAAAGAACAATTGATTTCTTGCCTGAAAATAACTATGAAGAGTATATTGTTATTCCAAGCTCAATCGATCTTTACGATACTGATATGACTTTAGCATATGTACTTTGGGAACAAGATCCTGTTACAGGTAATGATGTATGGAGATTAATCCCTCAAACTATTTTTACTGATTCTGGAGAATTATTTCAATATAATTATGATTACAGCTTTGACGAAGTCCGGTTATTTATTGACGCTCCTACCAGCTTCGATTTTAATAGTTTATCATCAGCTGCAACATTAAACCAAACTTTTAGAATTGTTGTTCTACCAGTTGATTTTGTAAATAGCAGTGATTTAGATATCACAAATTATGATGATGTCATGGAATTCGTTGAATAAATACTCGAAATTTTAACGTTATATTTTAAAGCTTGGAATCAATTTCAAGCTTTTTTTTATTTCTAAAATTGTCATCTTTGAATTAACAAGATGCTATATTTGTAGCAAACAAAAACGATTTCTTACATGGAGTGTATTTCAGTTTTCGACATGCTTAAAATTGGTGTAGGTCCTTCAAGTTCTCACACCTTAGGACCTTGGAGAGCAGCAGAACGTTGGATTAAAGAGTTGAAAGCTAAAAAGCGTTTTGATAAAGTTGAAAAAATAACGGTAGATCTTTATGGATCTTTATCATTAACCGGAAAAGGACATGCCACAGATTTTGCTGTCATTTTAGGTTTAACAGGTGCTGACCCTGAACGCATGCCTATTGAAGACATCAACTCAATTATTGATGATGTTAAAACGACTAACGTTTTAATGTTTAATAATGAAAGAGCGATTCCTTTCGATTTTAAATCCAATATTGTTTTTAACCGAAAAGCGCTACCCTTTCATTCTAACGGCATGATTTTTACTGCGCTAATTAACGGCCGGAATTACAAATACACCTACTACTCTATTGGTGGTGGATTTGTAGTGCAAGAGGAACGAAAAGTCTCTAAAGCCAATAAAATAATATTCTACTGTACATTTCCTTATCCCATCGCTTATGGAGAAGAACTTCTTAAGTTTTGTGATCAATTACAACTACCTATCTCTGGTGTTGTCTTAGAGAATGAAAAATCAATACGAGATGAAGATTCTATAAATTTTGAATTAAAACGCATTTGGAATACCATGCTAGAATGCATGTACACAGGCTGTCATACTGAAGGTAATTTACCAGGCGGCTTAAATGTAAGACGACGTGCTTTTGACATGCACAAAAATATCATTGGCGATCATACTTATCATAATCCACAAGAATGGTTAGAAACCATTCGGAAAACGGAAGTCAAGTTTCGTCAAATATTAAAATGGGTCAGTTGTTTTGCTTTGGCCGTCAATGAAGTTAACGCCTCTTTGGGTCGTGTGGTAACCGCTCCTACGAACGGAAGTGCTGGTGTTATTCCATCGGTATTAATGTATTATTTAGTGATTGAAAATCATGAAGCGGATTTTGAACATATTAAAAAGTTCCTTTTAGTGGCTAGTGAAATTGGCAGTATCTTTAAAAAGAATGCCACTATTAGTGCTGCTATGGGAGGCTGCCAGGCCGAAATTGGAGTCTCTTCAGCTATGGCTGCAGGTGCTTTAACCGAATTATTAGGAGGAACACCAGAACAAGTTTTAGTCGCTGCAGAAATCGCCATGGAACATCATTTAGGACTCACCTGCGATCCAATTGGTGGTTTAGTACAAATCCCATGCATAGAACGAAATTCTATGGGAGCTATAAAAGCCATTAATGCCGCAGAATTGGCCTTAGATACGGATCCTAAAAACGTAAAAGTACCTCTAGATAAAGTGGTACAGACTATGTGGGAAACTGCAAAGGATATGAGTTCTAAGTATAAGGAAACTTCTGAAGGTGGCTTAGCGGTTGGAGTTCATTTGACGGATTGTTAATTTCGACTTCGCTCAGTTATCCAAAAGAGCCCATATTATCCTTTATAATAAAAGTAAAATTTAACGTGGACAGCAGTTAATTAAATTTTAATCTTTAAATTCATTTGACCTTTCATAATCTTTATAGTCTATTTGGTGGTATTGATTCAGTAATTGTATTTGTTCATCATTATATTCTAAATTCACATATGAAGGATGATTCATATCACTTCGAATTGAACCCTGAATTATGGCATCTTTCTGTCTATCAATAAAAAGTAAATACAACCTAAAACATTCCTGTAAATATATTTCTAATGTATAAGGGTTTTCGGAATATGGTTTTTCAAAATCAACATATTCTTGAGTAGATGTACTGATGTCTTCAAAAGTTATGTTTACTAAATCTTTATCATCATGAACTTCTAAAATTAAACCAGGTAATCCATGAAATTTCCATGGACCAGTTGATACTGGTATTTCATAAGTAAACCAAACTTCATAATTTCGTCCTCTGAAATTTTCTGTTGTTGCTTTATAACAAAGATACTCTCCAATATTTTTTGTTTCTTCTGTGATTTGCCAATTAAAATCTATATTCTTTTCACTAACAATATTAATATAATAGCCATATAGTTGTCTAGATGTGAGCTCTTTGTTATCTATATCTAAATAAAATCGATTTCCAATTTTATCATAATTTCCAAAATGAGATATGCCGTTAATTCTTCCTGTTCTGTCTTTAACAAATCTACGGAAACCTTCCGCTTCTTCTAAGTGAACATTGTCGTACACAAATAGACTTGTACTGTCATTATAATATAATTTTGATTTATATGGAAGTCCTTCAGAATAACTATTTAAATTAAGATTAAAGGTATAAGAAACCTGTGTTAACTTTTCATCATTTTGGCAGTAACTAAAAGCACTTAAAATCGTAATAAATAAAACAAAGCTTTTTTTTAACATTTGAAATATAATTAGCAGAAATGTTAAGGTAATATATTTTTCATTTCAAACATAATTCGGTGTAAACTATTCAATTTTACTATTTTTACATTCAACTAATAAAAACACAATGTCTACAGCAAAAAAAGAATATAAAAGAATCACGGTTAAAAGCCTCATAGATATGAAATCTAGAGGTGAAAAAATATCAATGCTTACGGCTTATGATTATACCATGGCTAAAATCGTTGACGGCGCTGGTATTGACGTCATTTTGGTCGGTGATTCTGCAAGTAATGTTATGGCAGGGCACGAAACTACATTACCCATTACATTAGATCAGATGATTTATCACGCCTCTTCTGTTGTAAGAGCTATCGATCGTTCTTTGGTAGTAGTTGATTTACCTTTTGGAAGTTACCAAAGTGACCCGAAAGAAGCCTTGCGTTCTGCCATTAGAATCATGAAAGAATCTGGCGGACACGCTGTTAAAATGGAAGGTGGAAAAGAAGTCAAAGAATCTATAAAGCGCATTTTACATGCCGGAATTCCTGTTATGGGTCATTTAGGATTGACACCTCAATCTATATACAAATTTGGAACTTATACGGTCAGAGCCAAAGAAGAGCAAGAAGCAGAACAACTAAAGCACGATGCTTTAATGCTTGAAAAAGCAGGATGTTTTGGCATTGTTTTAGAAAAAATCCCTGCAGCATTAGCTAAAGAAGTTGCTGAAAGCGTTTCTATTCCTGTCATCGGAATTGGTGCAGGAGCAGATGTGGATGGCCAAGTTTTAGTATTACACGATATGCTTGGTATGACTCATGAGTTTAATCCTCGTTTTTTACGTCGCTATATGAATCTTTATGAGGAAATGACAACTGCTATTGGTCAATATGTAGATGATGTGAAGTCTGAAGATTTTCCTAATGATGAGGAACAATATTAATATAGATTGTTGGATCTTTGGATTATTGGATTATTGGATTGTTGGATTATTGGATTGTTGGATTATTGGATTGTTGGATTGTTGGATAAGTTGATTAAAATGAGATTACCAAAAACTTAAATATTAGTAATTACTTGTCAATTAATAGTTGAAAAACAATGCATCGATTTAAAGATTTAGAAATTTGGAAAAAAAGCAGACTATTTTGTACTTCAATTTACGAAATCACATCTAAATTCCCTGATTCTGAAAGATTTGGACTCACCAACCAATTAAGAAGAGCTTCTGTCTCTATACCTTCTAATATTGCAGAAGGCTCATCAAGAAGTTCTAATAAGGATTTCTCGAGATTTCTTCAAATTACCCTTGGCTCTGCATATGAAATTGAAACACAATTATTAATTGCATTTGATTTAAAATTTATAAGCAATCAAGAACTAAACGATTTACTAAAAGAACTTGAATCCATTATTAAAATGACCTCAAAATTTAAATCTACACTCAATTGAATTCAAAGATCCAAAGATCTAAAAGTCTAAAGATCTAATAATCCAATAATCCAACATGTCTAAGAAAATCTTATCAAATAAAAACAACCTACAAGTTATTCACGAGGATAATCACATCATTGTGATTAACAAACGTGCTGGTGATATAGTGCAAGGTGACAAAACAGGAGATAAACCGCTGAGTGAAGTGGTTAAGTCGTATTTAAAGGACAAATATAATAAAGAAGGGAATGTTTATCTAGGTGTAGTACATCGTTTAGATCGACCAACCACAGGTAATGTTATGTTTTCAAAAACAAGCAAAGCTTTACCTCGACTTAATAAATTATTTGCAGAAAAAACTGCCAAGAAAACCTATTGGGCATTAGTAAAGCAACAGCCACCAAAAACTGAAGATACGCTTGTGCATTGGCTAAAAAAGAATCCTAAAAACAATAAATCTACCGCATATATTAAAGAAGTTGAAGGCAGCAAAAAAGGAATTCTGCATTATAAAGTCATCCAAAAACTTGATAACTTTTATTTACTTGAAATTGATTTAGAAACCGGAAGGCATCACCAAATTCGGGTGCAATTAGCCTCCATCGGCTGTCCCATAAAAGGGGATTTAAAATATGGGTTTGATCGCAGTAATAAAGATGCTAGCATTAGTTTACATGCTAGAACCTTACGTTTTGTACATCCTGTAAAAAAAGAAGAGGTATTTATTACCGCACCATTACCAAACGATCCACTTTGGAATGCCTGCAATGTTTAGGTAGTTTTGTAGGGATATTTCAAGGACAAACTAGTACCCTTTTCAATTTGTGACTCCAAAAGAAGTATTGCATTTAATAATTCTGCTCTTTTCCCCATATTAATAAGTCCAGAACCCTTTTCAGCTTTACTAACATCAAAACCTTTACCATCATCCTCAGCTTTGATGTTTAAGACGTCCTCTTTATACTCTAAAGATACTCGCAAGTGCTCAGCTTCAGCATATTTTAGGGTGTTTGAAAAAAATTCTTGAAGAATTCTAAATAAGATAATTTCATCTTTTTTATTCTCAAAATTTACCTTCTCTCCTGTTATTGATAATGTAGAATCAATAAGCCCCGATTTATTTAAGCGGACCACTTCATTTTTTAAGGTTGCCTCAAAACCTAAATTAAAGATGACATCGCTATTTAGTGATCTAGATAACGCTCTTACTTCATCTAATGTGTTTTTTAGAGTTTCTGCCGCATTATTAACTTTAGTCTTAGCTTCGTTATTCACAGCGGTTAAAGCCGCATTCATTTGCATTGTAGACATCACGAGCATTTGCCCAATATTGTCATGCAATTCTCTACCAACATGTTTTAAGGTTTCTTCCTGAATTTCTTGTTGCGTCTTTAACAACTCTTCATCAAATCGTTGCTGCTGTTCAGCATTTCTTAATAAAAGCTGATTTTTCCGTTTTTGGTAAAAGACAAAAAAGAGAATGACTAATGAGCATATAATGATTAATACAATAATCATATATATAATTAAATTCCGTTCTGCCTGAGTACTAATTATTGGGCCTTTGGCTTGCAAAATAGCAACGCAGCTGATAACGTCATATAAAGAAAAATGTTTAATGATAAGTGAATTTTCCATTTAAAAAGTACATAAGCCCAGTCGTCTTCCAAAAAATATGATTCAAAAAACTCTAATGGGATAACTATTAGAATCCAAATAAAAAAAATAGCATTAAAATAAAAATACATGGATTTATAGAACAAAACTATTTTCTCCGATGCTAAGGTCTCAAAAAAGTAAATGATTATGGATAAAATCACGATCCATAAGCTAGCAATACTTATAAATTCATCGGAAACAAATAAGTTTTCAAATTTAAATATGATATATAATATAACTTGCAACAGATAGATATAAAAACCATATTTAATAATTTGCTTAAACCGAACCGTTTTAACGATTTTATAATTCACAAAAACCATGATGAACGCTAAACCAATCCACCAAAATAAAGTGTACCACCAATAATTACTTTCAATCAAAGTACCTTCAATGAGATGAAAATAACCTATATCCCTTAAGTAACTTGGATAACCGCCAATTAAATCTACAAAAAATGCATATACTAAAAAGTAAATGATATACTTAACTGGTGTGTATTTAAATTTTTTAAAAGAAATTACACCAATAATTGCGGCAAATAATTCTACCAAAGACGTAATTAAACTATAATTTTCTTTAAGAAAATCATCCATAAAAAATACTATTGAGGATAATTTGCGCCTGGTGGCATGCCTTCCTTACCAAAATTTAAACCATCGGAATCCTCTAGGTCATTGCCTCCATCTTGCGTAGCTATAAAACCACCTTCAGAGGTGTTCTTGTAGCCTGTAGGCACAAACAGTAATGTGGTTAAACCTACAGATTCTTCAGTATCTGGATGCGCACCTAAATACAAACGTAATCCATCTAGTGTATTTCCATTGTCTAAGGCCTGCTGCTTTGCATAAGCTATATAATTCTCTATATCTTCTATTTTATACCAAGATGATCTGTTATCTCCTGTTTTAGAATTTTTAAATAACGAATCATTTATAATCTCATAACGCTCATTATAAGCTTGGTCTAATGTTTTAATTTCTTCAGGTGTAATTATACCTGATGGTGGCTTAATTGTTGGCGGTTTTGTTGACATATCTTGGTTATTGTTTAAATAGTAATACATAGCTAGTGCTCCCAATAAAATTCCTAGAATAAGTGATCCGAATTTTTTCATGATAATTAGTTGATTTTGTAAATAGTGGGTGTAAATTATTACTTTTATCTAACATAAAAAATTTATATCAAACGTTTTCGTACTTTAAAATTCACGTCGTCTTAGTGTTAGGTTATTACCAGTAGTTTTCTGACTCAGCATATTGACCGATTTTTCAGTTAATTGCAACACTCTAGGATAACCTCCAGTGGTTTGACAATCTCGCATTAAAACGATAAGTTGTCCTGATGGAGTTAGCTGCACCGTTCCTGGTAATACAGGAGATGTCAATACAGATTCTAAATCATTATGAACTAAAGGCTCTAGCTGATATGCCATACGATTGTTATATTTTGAAACTTGAAACGTACTACTAAAAAGCATATTTTTCTGGTATTTAGCGAGTTGATCAAATTCTGGCCCTTTCATAACATCCAAAGTGTCCTCATTCAAATACAAGTTATCAAACTTTAGCTTTGCGTTTTTAGGAATTATAACATTTGAAGCATTACTCATTTCTAAATAGTCCCCTTTTTGAATTCTGAAGTTATCTGTTATCCCTTTTAGCATACTTCTACTACCTAGCACCATTTCGGTTAAAACACCACCTTTTACAGCCAAATACGTTCTAAAACCATTAGTTAATTTTCCAAAAGTCAGCATATCGTTCACATTCACAATAATAGATTTAAACATGACGATGGGTTTACCATTCAATTTAGGACGCATATTAGCACCAGTAACAGCTATCGTTGTAGCTTCTAAAAATAGTAAATCAGCACCTGTCATTGTCATTTCTATAACTGCTGCATCTTTAGGATTACCAAGAAGCGCATTTGCGAATTGACTAGAATACGCATCCATAGCACCAGAACATGGAACCCCATAATTTAGATACCCTAAACGCCCTTGATCTTGAATCGTGGAATAGAATCCTGTTTTTAAAACCTTAATCATGTAATTCTAAGGTTTTGAAATCAAAGTTTTGATTGTTGACTTCGGATTTTATATTTTGATATTCTGATTTTGAAATCGGATGAAATTTTACTTGATCTCCTGCTTTTATAAAACACGGTGGATGTTGTTTTGGATTAAATAATTCAATGGGAGAATTTCCTATAATATGCCAACCTCCTGGACTGTCTTGTGGATAGATTCCGGTCTGTTGTCCACCGATGCCAACGGCCCCTTTTTTCACCTTCAGGTTAGGTATCGTTTTTCGGTCTAAATGCAAGCTTGAATTAAGTCCACCTAAGTATAAAAATCCCGGTAAAAAACCAATAAAATATACCGTATAAATCGTTTCAGAATGTAACCTTACAACAGCATCTTTTGAAAGGTTTTTTACTTTAGAAAAATCATCCAAATCCATTGCAAATTCTTCATCATAGCAAACAGGTATTCTAAATGTTTTAGAATTTGTTTTTTTGACATCTCTTTGAATTGAATATAGTTTCTTCAAGTCCAAAATTCTATCATTGACATTATCAATAGTTATTACGTAAACAATTAATATTGAGCTATATGAAGAAATTACTTCAACTGATTGTTTAGGGTATTTATTTTCAATCACTTCTTTAAAAACTAAAACATCTTGGAGTATGTTTTCATTAATATCCGCTGGCCATTCTATTAAAATAGAACGCTCATTGTATTGCGAATATCGAAGTTGAAAGCTCATGATTTTTTATTGAATTTAAAAATTGTTTTTCTTTAAATTATCAGATAAAAACCTTAAAATTTCAATGGCATTATCTGTATCTCCATGCACACAAAATGTTGATGCTTTAAGTGGCACTTCTACTCCACTTACGGACGTCACTTTTTGATGTTTTATCATGTTCAAAACATGATTCAAAACAGCCTCCTTTTCATGTAAAACAGCATCATTACTTTTTCGAGAAACCAATGATAAATCTTCGTTATAATTTCGGTCTGCGAATGCTTCAAACACAACTTCAACATGGTCTTTTTTTGCTCGTTTAGCGATCACAGAATTATAAGGTGCATATAACTTAACTGAAGAAGAAAGACTCTTAATGACTTCAATAATCACTCCTGCTGTTTTTTCATCTTTAGCAGCTAAATTATAAAGTGCTCCGTGAGGTTTTATATGATGTAAAACTGCATTTTCATGATGCAAAACAGTTTGCAAAGCACTTATTTGATCTTTTAGGCTCGCATATAAATCTGAATCCGAAAGCTCCATAAGCACTCTTCCAAAATTCAATTTATCTGGAAACGAAGGATGTGCACCAATTTTCACCTTATAACGCATAGCAAGCTTTACAATAGAGGTCATGCTCTCCAAATCACCTGCATGACCACCACAAGCTATATTACAAGACGACAAAAACGGCATAAGCTCCGCCTCGTTACCTATACCCTCTCCTACATCTGCATTAAGATCTATTTGTAACTTATTCTTCATTTTTTAGATCACATTAAATACACTTAAAACACCTTTCAGACCTAAAAATATAGTAATTACGACTATAATAAGTCCTAACACATTTTGAAGTTTCGAATTGACATTAACTCCTAAAACGGATGATTTATTCATTACCCACAATAAAAATCCTGCAATAACAGGTAATAGTAAACCATTAGTGACTTGAGCAAACTTTATGATTTCAATAGATTTAAATCCACTACTAGAAAACACAACTCCCAATACCACGATAATCATCCAAACAGATTTAAACTTTTTAGATTTTAAATCTGGCTCCCATCCTAAACATCCGCTAGCTACAAATGCAGCCGCCAAAGGCGCCGTAATCGCACTCGTAATTCCCGCAGCAAACAAACCGATGGCTAAAAAGTATTTTGCAAAACTCCCAAATAAAGGCTCTAATCCTAAAGCCAAATCCGACGTATTAGTAATAGGTTGTTTTTGAATGGCTGATGCCGCAATGATAATACACATAGAAACCGTTCCGCCTAGAATCACAGCAACCATAGTGTCTTTCCTTGCTAATGGCAAGTCATCTTTATATTTCCATTTGGTCTTCGCTAAAGATGCATGTAAAAAGAGATTGTACGGCACAACAGTGGTCCCGATTAATGCAATAATCGTTAAAATACTACCTTCTGGAGCCACGGGAATCATGATGCCTTTTAGGATTTCTAAAAGATTAGGCTTTGTAAGAATTGCCGTCGTTATAAACGCGAAACTCATAAGAATCACTAAAAACACAAAGGTTTTTTCTAAAACTTTATAATTTCCGATATAAAGTAACACAAAAGCAATGGCACCTATAATTAAACTCATGATATTGAAATCCAACTGACCAACTTCCCAAATCACATTTCCAACAATGGCCTCCATTCCTAAAGCACCTCCACTAATGTTTCCGGCTTCGTAGGCCGCATTCCCAATAACAATAGCACTGATTATTAGAAGTACAGCTACACTTTTTACAATTGGATGTTTAATTTCTTCTCTAATAATTTCAGACAAGCCTTTTTGAGACACGATTCCCAATCGCGCTGCCATTTCTTGTAATATTACCGTCGCAAAAATAGATAAGGCCATGGCCCACAACAATGCGAAACCAAAATTAACTCCCGCTAACGTGCAAACCGTCACGGTTCCTGGACCAATAAAAGCGGCTGCGACTAAAGGTCCTGGACCAATATTCTTGAAGAATTTCTTCATTCGTTATCTATCGAATTTAACGCGTAAATAGCGAAACTCCCTAACCAATGTCCACCTTCGTAGCTATCTCCTACAATACTAGGTAGTGAATAATTAATATGTTTATTCGCTAAATTTTGAAGATGTTTATATTCTGGTAAATCTTTAGCAATATAATTAAGACTCCATGCTCTTGAAAAGTTGACACCATCGAGATGAACTAATTTACCGTCAGTTCTATCAGAGACTTCACCTACTGCAATATCAAACGTTTCACTACTAAGCTGTGGCATAAAATCATTGATCCACGCTTTAAATTCTGTTACAGACAACACACGCTTCATTAAAGCTGCCTCTTCTAAACATGGCGACAAAAAATCGAAACCACTTGGCTCCCATTCTATTGGACAATCCTGATCATTTTCATAGAAATCCTTAGCCCTTTTTTCTATTAAAGTCATTAAGTCTTTATGATTAACGGCAACTGCGTAATCATAGGCAAAACTCAACCCAAAAGCCGTATTAGGATGTTCTCCTACTCTGATTGGATAATTTAATTTGGGTAGAAATTCTAAATATTTACCAACAATCATATCCGTCATCGGTTGCAAATTAGCTTCCAACTTACGAGCCAACGGATTATCCCAAGTGTGTAATTCTTCTGCAAGCTTCAATAACCAGGCCCAACCATAAGTGCGCTCAAAAGACGAATTGTATTCACCTTCAAAATAGACTAATTCTTGCGCTATGTTTTCCTTTGAAATATTCTGAAGTAATTTTTGGCCAATTTCCGCTCTATTATCCAAATCAGGAAACTCCTTTAGCAAAGACACCAAACTCCAATGCCCATGAACGGCTGAATGCCAATCGAAACAACCATAAAATGCTGGATGTAATTCTTTAGGTGTTTTTAAATCGGAAGCACTCCCAATAGTTTGATTGAGCTTATTAGGATATTCTGTGTTGATACAGTTAATAGGTAATTGTGCTAAGCGATTCGCTTGATCTATATTTATAACAGCCAGCTCTTCAACCTCAACACTAGATTTACTAGGTGATTCAACTTTTTTATCTTCTGAAGAATTACAACTTAATACGATTAAAAATAAGATAAATAGATATTTATTCATTTTAGCTAGGTTTTAGATGGTAAGTAAAAATACAATTTATAGCATCATGAGTAAACTAAAAATAATTTATATATTTAGACCGTTAAAAATCAGCTTGTTATATTTTTAAAAATTCACACAATACCCTCACCAATGTCTAGAGCACAAAATCAACTTAAACACCCATCTTTTAATTTAATTTATATCACCTCTATTCTAACTTTATTGCTATGCTGTTCATTCCATCTGAATGCACAATCAGACTATCATAATACAGATAAAAAAGTTAAGAGGTTATTAAACAAAGCTAATGAAGGCAATCCGAAATACCAATACCTTCTAGCTAAACATTATACCGACACTTATTCAAAAGATTACAATATTTACAAAGCGTTTAAATGGTTTAAATCTGCAGCGGATAATAATTATGAAAAGGCGATAACATATGTTGCAGATTCATATTTTTATGGAAAAGGAACAACACAAGATTATAAAAAAGCCTTTGAATATTACGAAAAAGCTTCAAAAACTAATGACCAATATGCAACCATGATGAAAGCAAGAATGCTTTTAGGTGACATGGACCACCCAAAAGATTTAGCGTTATCAAGACGATTAATAGACAGCTTATTAAATGATGGCTATAAAAGATCTGGATGGGTGTTAGCTGAATTTTATATGCAAGGCCTAAATGTTAGACGAGATTATGCAAAAGCTATTCATTTACTTATCGATGCACGAAAAATAGACCGAAAAACGCGTATGGATCCTATTGTGGATTGTAAAATAGCCGAGATTGGCCATTTTTACCCTTATAATAATTACAAAGAGCGTGTAAGACAGATGAAGGACGATGATTTTACAGAAGAACAAATAGAGCGTTACAGTAAAGCAATAAAAAATAGAACAAAATGCTATTTACAAGACATAGGTGAATGGGAGAAATACGTTTGTGATATCGCTTTATTTTGGCCTAAAAACAATAAGGGAAATGATTTTAAAAAAGCGTGTAAAGATTGCTTTGAAAACAGCAAAAGTTCTGGTAAAACAAAACAAGTAGAATATCTTTATGCAGACTACATTCTTAGAAGTAACTACAGCACTGAAGAAGAAAAGCAATTTGCCTTAAACATCAAAGAACAACAAAGTGCAACCGACCCAAGTTTACAGTACAAGCTAGCTCAACTTTACAGAGACGGCTCAGAAGACACAGATAAAGATCCTGAAAAAGCATTGTTTTATTTTAAGGAAGCAGCTAAAAATGGCTATCAAGATGCTTTTAGTCCTTTAGCTAAACTATTAATTGAAAGTAACAATACAGAGGATATTAAGCTTGGGTTGTATTGGCTAGAACGAGCTAAAGATTACCCTACTTTAGCAACCCATTACACCAGAGGTAAATATATCAGTAAAGATTATAACAAAGCCTACAATTACGTGATATTAGACATCAATTGGGAACTAAATCCATACAATGCCCTATCATCCTATAATAAACATTACGATACAGATAATTTATACATAGCCATGCAGTTATGCGGTGTTATGGACGACTGTAAATCCTCTGAAACTTATAATAAATTACAAGACACCTACAACTCTCAAACGTTTTGTCACAGTTGCCAAGGAAAAGGAAAACATGTGTGTAAAAAATGTAATGGTTCTGGTTACTACTATCCAAATGGTGGCTCCCAAAGTTACACCTGCACAACATGTGATGGTGATAAAATACTAAAATGTGATGTCGTTATAAATCAGCCTAGCAGTCGAATAAAATCTAATTTTAGAAATATTCAACCCATGAAATAAGCATTTCATATTATACCCAAACAAAATGATAAAACGTTTACCCCAACCAACCATCACGATCTAAACTACGGTATTGAATCGCTTCACTGATATGCGCACCCAATATATCTTCAGACCCTTCTAAGTCAGCTATTGTTCTCGCAACTTTAAGAATTCTATCGTAAGCTCTAGCGGACAAATTTAAACGCTCCATTGCTGATTTTAAAAGTGACATCGAAGCGTCATCTAACTTACAATATTTCCGGATTTGCTTAGTATTCATTTGCGCATTGTAATGGATATGCTCCAAATCTTTAAATCGTTGCGTCTGTTTTTCCCGAGCTTTAGTCACGCGTTTACGAATCTCTACAGAAGATTCTCCTTGGCGCTCATCAGATAGTTTTTCAAACGGCACTGGAGTCACTTCAATATGAATATCAATACGATCTAGTAACGGTCCCGATATTTTACCCATATAGCGTTGCATTTCTGCAGGTGAGGATGTTATAGGAGCATCCGGATCATTAAAATAACCGCTAGGACTAGGATTCATACTTGCCACTAGCATAAAAGACGACGGATACGTTACCGTAAATTTTGCTCTAGAAATTGTCACTTCTCTATCTTCCAAAGGCTGACGCATAACTTCTAACACTTCGCGTTTAAACTCTGGCAACTCATCTAAAAACAACACTCCATTGTGCGATAAGGATATTTCACCGGGTTGTGGGTAACTTCCACCACCTACTAAAGCGACGTTGCTTATTGTGTGATGAGGGCTTCTAAACGGTCGTTGCGCCATTAAACCTGTATGCGCTTTTACTCTGCCAACGACCGAATGAATTTTTGTGGTTTCCAACGCTTCATGCAAAGTCATTGGTGGCAAAATACTTGGCAATCGCTTTGCCAACATGGTTTTACCAGATCCTGGAGGACCAATAAGAATTATATTATGGCCACCTGCTGCTGCTATTTCCATACAACGTTTAATAGACTCCTGACCTTTGACATCGGCAAAATCAAACTCTGGAAAGTCTAAACTTTTATAAAACTCTTCACGTGTATTAATTATGGTTTGCTCTAAAGGTTCACCATTTTCAAAGTGA
The DNA here is from genome assembly GCF_018860545.1 of Winogradskyella psychrotolerans. Classification (GTDB taxonomy): domain Bacteria; phylum Bacteroidota; class Bacteroidia; order Flavobacteriales; family Flavobacteriaceae; genus Winogradskyella; species Winogradskyella psychrotolerans_A. Next base: position 59,073 of record NZ_JAHKPN010000052.1, read on the forward strand.
TTAATGACTTGCATGATGTTCTCAACTCCAAAAACTTTGATATTATCTACAATAGCCGCTTCTTTACTATTTTGAATGGGTAGGATGATATTTTTAAACCCTTCTTCTCGCGCTTTTACAGCGATTGGCAAGGCTCCTTTAAACGGCTGTAAACTGCCGTCTAAGGACAATTCCCCCATAATGAGGTAATCCTCTAAGTTTTCCGCTTTAATTTGATTAGACGCTGCTAAAATTCCGATCGCTAAGGTTAAATCATAAGCCGAGCCTTCTTTTCGCAAATCGGCAGGTGCCATATTAATCGTAATCTTTTTTCCTGGAATTCGGTAACCGTTATTTTGAAGGGCAGCTGCTATTCTGTAGTTACTTTCTTTAATAGCATTATCAGGAAGTCCCACTAAATGATAACCCACTCCTTTATCAACATTTACTTCAACAGTTATGGTCGAAGCCTCTACACCGAAGACAGCACTTGCGAAAACTTTTTTAAGCATGAATGATTAGTTTTCTTAAAAGTAAGAAAATCAGCGCAATAAAAAAACCTTTCAAAATTTAAACTTGAAAGGCTTCTTTATTAAATGCACTATAATTTAATCTTTTAAGACCTTTATAATTTTAGTAGCTTCACCTATTTTAACCTCAACAAAATACATTGCTGATGGTAACAACGACATATCTAATATAGCATTATCACTATTGATAATTTGAGTCTGTAATAATCGCCCTGTGAGATCTACAATAGAAATTTGATCTATGATAGTTGAATTATTAATAAATAACTTGTTGTTTACGGGATTTGGACGAAATGAAAATTCTGAAAACAAATAGTCGTTTGTACTTAACGACGGCTCTTCACCAAATGAAAGATTATCTAAATAAGCTCTATCATCACTGTTTTTACCTAATTGTTGCAGCGATACTCGCAATGTACTTCCGGCGAAAGAAGATAAATCTACTTCTACATTTTCATAGTCTACTGCATTATTAGCATTAAAAGATACAAGCTCATTTCCGTTAACGATTATTCTAAATACAGATTCTGAACTAGAATTTAGAAATGTTTGTCTTAAATCGAAATTCATAAATAAATCTGATACACTCGTCGCATCAACTTCAAAATTCACTTTTGAAATAAAATTTTGATTCGCTATCCAGTTTGAATTTATGTTGCCTGTATTATACCAAGCGGTATCATCACTACCTCCAGTCATCATAATAACATCTTCTCCATTATCAGTAGTTAGTCTACATAATGTATTTTCGGTTTCTTCTAAAATTAAACCTTCAAGGTCATCACTATTAAAATCGAATGTTAAATCTGCTCCACTCACCATATCAATTACCTCTTCATATTCTCCTTCTAAACTAAAAGAATCCACAGAAATAGTATGCACAATAGACGAATAACCAAAATCTAATAAAAAGGAATAATCACCATTTACGACTGGCGTAAATGTTGTTTCTATGGTATGATAATTATAGAAGCCAAAACTAAATTCTGAAAAATAATTAATGTAATTATCTAAAGCGTCTGTTGTATTACCTTGACCTGTCCATATTTTAACGCTTTGAAAACTATAGTCACCCTGTTCTTTTCTAATTTTAAAGGTTAAAGTATAAGTTGTACCTGCCTGCATATTAAACATTGGTGTTATCATGTAGGCTTCAATTCCATATTCATCAAAAATGGCGTATAAATAATCGGTATCACCATCACCAACTTGATAAGCACTTAAATTAGAATTACTAGAAACCCAAACATCATCATTTTGAAAACAATCTGGTAATATACCTTGACCATAAGCCTCCATATTATCAAAGTTTTCAACCCATGGCACACTCTCTACATTACAAGCTGTAGTTGCATTTAATGGTCCAACCCATGCACTTGTTTCGGAAGACCCACAGTTAGTTCTCACATAAAACTCATAATTAGTTTCAATACCTAATCCTGTTATAGATGCACTATTAGTTGTTGTATTTACAGTATTTCCTGTGCCTTGCGTAAAACCTTGGATACCAAATTCAACTTCAAAAGCTGAGCCTGATCCTAAATTATCCCAAGACAACATAACACTTGTGTCTGAAACTGATAAAAAATCTACATTTAACGGTTCTAAACACGTTGGCCGCTCTTTATACTCTAGATCATCAAACATTACCATAGAGTAATCATTTTCTTCATTATGTTTTATAGCAATGTGGTGACCGTTTCCTGTATAGGTTGCAAAATCTATTAAAAACTCTTTTCCAAATATTGGAACTTCGTCTGCCCAAATAGTTGTAAATGGCACAAAAGTTTCAATATCTAATGGGTTTGTCATTGTACCAATTATAATCCCTGACTTGTTACCAGTTGAACCTGTAGATTCGTTTCTAACCCAAATTTTTAGAATTTTATTGGTATCTAAATCCGATAAAAATGGTGAAATTAAAACACCAGGCAAAGGTGATGTATCTGAATTATAATAATTTACAAAACCAATATTTGGTGATGAGCTAGGACTAACCACTAACCCTTCTGAATCAAAAATTCCAGAAACAGAACGATTATTTCTTGTCCAACAGAAATTTGGGATGCCACTATTCGAATTTTGATAATATGCATTATAACTATCAAAATTCTCATAAAAAGGAGCTGATTCTACACAGGTTATAGAAAACGCATAAGGTATACTCCACTCACTGTAACCAAAATCTACACTACAATATGCTCTAACACGATACTCGTAATTAGAAAACGTACTTAAACCATCTACCACAAAAGGATTTGAATTAGTCTGAATCACGGTACCATTGCCACTCACAAAACCAATAGGTCCATATTCAACCTCCCAGCTTTGTGGTGCTAGTTCTATGTTATTATCTTGCCATGCTAATGTAACTTCTCCTGTAGCTGTTTGTGTCGCTTCTAAACCCGTTGGTATCACACATGAATTTTCTGAATATTCAAAATCATCAAAAAGAATGACTTGACGCTCATTAAAAGCGGCTTGCCTTATTCCGATATATTCATCCTCTAAATAAAAGTTTGACAAATCGATTTCATATTGCGTCCACGTATCTTCATTCTCAGCAGCATTTGTAATGGTATAATACGGTGTAAATGTGGTATAATCATCTGGATCTGTCATGGTACCAATAACAATCTCGGTTGGTGTTGCATATGCACTAGAAATTGGATACATCCAAAACGAAACTCTTTTGTAATTATCTAAATCAATGAGCCTTGGAGACACCAAGATGCTTTGTTCTGAAACCTCATCGTGTAATGGATGGTTTGTTTCATTCATAAACCAAATTGCTTGCTCACCAGTATGCGCATCTGGCGTATTATAAGCACTATTATTATACACTCTTATCTGCCCTATTTCATCCCAATAAGACGATCCTACCTGTGGTAATAATCCTGTCCAACAATGCTCTAAAAAGCCAGTTGGATGATTTTCGAAACCTTCTTGATAGCCGACCTCGAATCCTGCACATTTTGTTGTAAACACTTGCTTAACCGACCAGTCACTATAACCTGATCCACAATTTGCTCGTATATAATAGTCATAGTCTGTATCTTCCACTAGATTAGAAATCGTAGTAAAAGAACTATCATTTGCCGTTATAACGGTTCCGGTTCCAATTTCAAAACCAGAAAACCCATATTCAATCTCCCATGATGTAGGGTTTGAATTTTCGTAAGACTCCCAACTTACGTCTACAGCATCATAACGCTTATCTAACACTATTGGATAAAGCGGTTCTGTACATTCTGGAATACTTTCATAGGTAAAATCATCTACGAAAAATTCACTTCCAACAAATTCGTCACCATGCTTAATGGCAATATAATGGTCAGTACCCGTATAATTATTGAAATAAATAGTATGCTCTTTCCATGCTACCACATCTTCTTCATAGCTTTTATACTCATTCATTTCTTCTGGTGTAATGGTTTGCACTAAAGTAAAAGTGCTACTATCATTGGGATTGGACATTGTACCGATATGTAAGCTAGACCTATTATAATCTGAACCTGAAGACCCTTGACGAGAAATTAACTGAAATCGGATTCTTTTTTCATTATCAATATCTAAAATTTCTCTTGAAACCAACATTAGATTATCGGCTCCGCCTCCTGCATTATCAAAACTATTAAAAAATTGAATAAACTGACTACCGCTATGTGGATATAAGGTTCTGTTTACACCATTATAATTAACATTAAAATCTTCTACTGCATAAATATTAATAATGGTATTATCCGTCTCTACGATTTTTGTCCAACATGGACTAATTGCATTTTCAAATTCAAAAGACTCAAAGTAATAGGCTTCAACTGGCATACACGTCGTAAAAAACGTAATGACTTCTGACCAATCTGAATACAATCCGCCTTCATCACATTTAGCTCTAACTCTTATGCCGTATTCGATACCTTCAAGCAGATTCTCTAAAGTAAAATTATTTGAGGTAACTATAACCGTTTCTTCAGAATTGTAGACATCAATCTGCTCAAACTCAAGCTCCCATTCTATATCAGATTCGCCAACACCCCAACTTACGTCTACAGTATTATCATATACTTGCTCTAAAGTTAAATCTGAAGGCACTTCACACAACACTGATTGAAGATAGGAAAAATCATCAATAACCACTTGGCTGCCATTATTAGAGCTCGCTCTTTGATATTTAAAGGCTATATATTTATCCGTTCCATTATAATTATTTAAGAATACGGTGTACTTTTCCCAAGCATTGCCTTCTACACTTCCATCAATAGTTTCTAAAGTTTCAAAGGTTGAATAATCTTCTGGATCCGTGATTGTTCCTACTTTTAATCCTCCATCGTAATTACTGATGTAAAATTCAATTTTTTTATCGTTAGACAAATCGGTAAGTAATGGTGACACCATCATAACGCCATAACTGGAATACGCGCTGGTATCTTCCATATATGCAGAATAACCATCGTCACCAAAATTATTATCGATAACCATTTCAAAACTGGTCGTATAACTATTAGACGAATATTCATAAGCCATCCAACAGGCATCTAATGTAGAGCTATTAAAATCATACGTATAACCTGCTGCATACGATTGTCCACACCCAATATCTACCGTAATTTTTTCTGACCAGTCACTACTATTGTTAGTATCACAAACAGCTCTGACATAAAAATCGTATACGAATTCCGTTGGTAAATCTGAAACACTAAAAGGATTAGAATTTACCTGAATGACCGTACCATCATCAAACCAAAAGCCTTCTTCACCATATAGAATTTCCCATTGTGAGGCATTATTCTCATCATTCCAAGACAATTCAATTTCACCATTTGAAATTGAGGTATTTGAAAAATCAGTTGGTGTTTGGCATGTGGGCATGTCAGAATACTCAAAACGATCTAAGTAAATAATTGACGTCCCTCCTATTGGCTCTTCTTCAATTTGCATATTGAATGCGATATAGGTATCCGACCCTGAATAATCATCGAAGTTGATTGTAAACTGTTTCCAGTCCCTATAAATCATATCCTCATAGGCTATTGTTTCTTTAGCTATGAAGGTATTTGCATCAGTTGGGTCAGTCATTGTACCAACCACCATATTTGCATTATTATACCTAGGATGTAGCCAAAACTTTATACGCTTACTGCCATTACTTAAATCACTAAATTCTGGTGACACTAAAAAGAGCTCACCATTTTGCTGGTAATCATTGAATTTAATGGTATTTCCACTACCTCCAAGTGGATATGAATAAGACACATCTACAATATTTGTATTGTATACCTCTGGATCTACACTAGGTAATCTCGACCAACAATTAGCAAATTCACTATCGTCAAAATTCTGAGTATATGAATCATAAAATGGCCCACAATCTGTGTGAATATTTTGAAGTTTAAACCAATCGCTATAACTACCTCCGCCACAATTTGATCGGATATAAATATCGTAAGTTGAATCTGGGTAAAGGTTATTTATCGTAGTATTATCTCCTATTCCACTGATTATAGTACCAGAACCCAATTCAAAATTAAGTGCACCGTATTGTATTTCCCAATCGGTTACGCCATTTGTGTTTGTCCAAAGTAAATCTGCTGAACTATCTGATAGTGCTGTGACATGGAAGTTCTGGGGTTCTAAACAATCTGGCGTGTTTTGGTATACAAATTCATCGATAAAGAAATCTGCATAATTATCTATTTGTACTTGATTAAATGCCACAAAACGATCATTACCAGTGTAATTTTCAAAATTTATAATGATTTGTTCCCATATTCCTTCTTCCATATTTGCAGAAGAAATCGTTTGATATGGTGTAAACGTTGACATATCATTTTGAATCGCAAGTGTTCCAACGATAAGGTCAGAATCACCTTCTTCATTTTTTAACCAAAATTTTATACGCTTAGAACTATTTAGCTCAAATAATTCAGGGGTAACAACAGCTCCTTCATTGTAATTTGAAATTTTAATAGCACCTGTTGATGCCGTCGTATTACCATCTTGTGTAATAAAACCACTACCTAAAGCTTCCCAACAACTATAAAATTCTCCACCGTATCCATCTTCAAAATCATAAGAATAATCTGCAACAATTGCAGGACATGCGGTTGTAAATTCATTTGAATGAGACCAATCACTAGTTTCACTTCCACCACAATTAGATCGTATGTAGAAATCATATTCAGTATCACTCTCTAAGCCCTCTAGTATAAATGGTTTTGAAGTTGCATTCACTAATACACCTGTACCAAGCGTAAAGTCTTCTAGACCATATTCAATATCCCAACTTGTAGCATTACCTAAACTTGTCCAATCTATTGACGCTTCTGTAGCATACGTTATAGTTTCAACATCTATAGGAGTTATACAATTTGGTGAATCTTCATAAATAAAATCATCTATATAAGCAATAGTATAAGAACCACTTAACTTAAAAGCCACATGATTTGCATCGCCTGTATAATTTGCAAAATCAACATGAATTTCCCTCCATTGATTCCCGCCTCCATCACTAAATGAAATACTCCTGTAAGGTTCAAAAGTTGTAATATCGTCAGGATCTAAAATTGTCCCAACATTTAGAGACGTTACTTCTGGTGAGTATAACCAAAATGATACGCGTTTAGAACTGTCAAAATTTGATAATTCTGGAGTAATTAGTAAAGCATCGTCGTTAGATGCCACGCGCATACCAACAGAATTAACACCAGAATAAGCTGCTCCAATAGTTTTTACATAGTAATAATTAGATATTGTATGTGGATATTTTCTCCAACATCCATCTATATTAGGTTGTGTTGTTGTTTCAAAACCTTGTGTATAATTAACTGCTACAGCACCACAATCTTCTGGACTACATATTTCTGTAAAATAACTATTATATGGTATTGTAAAATTTGATGTGGCATAAGCAACATCATCTACACAAATACTACTTAAAGACGAGGCATTATCTATATTAAAATATGTGAAAATTGTATTATTTCCATTTTTAGCATTGACAGTTTCTAACAAAAACCCACTAAGATCTAACCACTCTAAATTAGGGTTGTTAGAAACATCTACTGTTGACACATATAGTCCATCAAGTGATAAATACGCTAAACTGCTATTAAAACTGACATCTAGCTCTGAAATATTATTATCCGTGACATATAAATTATATAAGTTAGGATTGTTTGAAACATCTAAACTCGTTAAATTTAAATTACGCAGATATAAACTACTTAAATTAGGCATATTAGACACATTAATCTCCTCCTGATTAGTATACCATAATAAAATATTTTCGAGTGTGTTATTATTTGAAAAATCAACGGTACTTAAATTATAACAATAGGTGGCACTAAATAACTCGAGGTTGACATTATTCGAAATGTCTATATTTTCAATAGGATTGAAATTGATTTCAATTGATTTTAGCGCTGTATTAGAAGCGATGTCTAAATCACTAATGGAATTCGCCGAAACATTTAAAACCTCTAAATTTACATTTGATGCGGTATAAAGTTCAACAAGATCATTACCATTACAAGCCAATTCCTTTAAATTACTATTCTGAGAAATATCTAAAACACTCAACTCATTGGCTGCAATTTCTATTTTTTCTAAAGCAATATTTTGAGTTAAATCAACTGCTGTAATTTCATTATTACTGCAATTTAACGCTGTAATAGATAGAAAACTCTCAATACCTGTAAGTTCTGCGATATCAGATGATGCCACATTTATACTTCCTGCATAAGCTTCAGCCTCGGTAACCTGAATTTCACCATCGCTATTAGTATCAATAATAGGATCATGATTTAAAAGTGCGGTTTTAAAATTTGCATCAGGAATGGTTACATTTTGAGAAAATGACAATGATGTTACTGCAATACATAAAAGTATTGTAAAAAGGGATTGGTAAAACTTCATTTGATTGGTTTAATAGGTCAATTAGAGCTCACATTGATACGACAGCATTACTGCCAAAGTCGTAAAACTGTTAAATAAATGCTAAAATATATAACAAAAAAACCTTTCAATACTAAAATTGAAAGGTTTTAATTATGACTACATCTACTAATCAACTCTTAATAAACCGTTTAACAGTTTTAGTGTTACCAAATTGAATTTCTAGGAAGTACACTCCATTAGACAAATCGCTAACATTTATGGATTCTGTATTATTGATGTTTACCGTTTACTTTCTTCTACCATTGATTACAATAATACTCATTTGATTTATACACCATATGGATTATTATGTTTCTTGACAGAAGAATATGCTATGAAACCTGAATTTCTCTTACAAACTCCAAAGCGCGTTTTTCATTGTAGTATATATTTTCCTTATCCACAAACCCAACATGCCCACCATATTTTGGCATTTCTAAAAACAGGTTAGGATTATACTTCGCTTCTTTTACAGGATAACATTCTGCCGATAAAAAGGAATCATTAAGCGCATTAATAATTAAAGAAGGTACTCTAATATTTGGAAGAAATTGCAGACAACTCGCTTTCTCATAATAATCAAAAGCATCCTTAAATCCATGTGCTTTTGACGTATATACATGATCAAAATCTATTAAAGTTTTAATTGAATCAAAATCCGCAACTGATATATTATTAGGAAATTGCTCTAATTTTGGTTTCAACTTATCTTTTAAATGCGCTAAAAATCGAATCGCGTAATGTTTGTTTTTTAAACTTAATAATTCACCACAAGAGCCTTTTAAATCACAAGGTGTAGACACCGCAATAACCGACTTTAATTCCGTTGGAAGCTCCCTTCCTTCACCCACATATTTTAAAACCATATTAGCACCTAAGCTTATGCCTTTAATATAGATATCATCATATTGTCCTTTTGATAACACATGTTGAACCACAGCGTCTAAATCTTCTGTAGCACCTGAATGATAACTTCTAAACAATATGTTAGGTTCACCGCTACAACTTCTAAAATTCACCGCACAAGCATCAATGTTATGATCATTGAATAACTTTGCGGCTCCCGTAATATAAGGACGCTGTGCACTGCCTTCTAAACCATGAAGTAAAATAATAACTTTATTAGATTTTTGCTGTGCATAACTCCAGTCTAAATCTAAAAAATCGGTATCTTCTAAAATGATACGTTCTCTCGTTTGCTCTACTCCTTTTACCTTTCGTGCTAAACCTGAAAAAACGGTGGACACAAAACTCTTTTTGGACCAGAATGGTGGTTTGTAGGTGGATTCTATTACTGGCATTTTCAGTATTCTGTCTTTAGTTTTTTAATCGGGTGATCAAGTTAAACGTCAGTTCGAGTGAAATTGACTTTTTTCAATTTTGTATCGAGAACTTTTTAAAGCATTAATTACTAAAAACTTCTCGCTACAATTTCTCATGCTTCGAAATCACTCGAAGTGACAACTATGATGTGAATGTTATATATTATTTAAGCACAGTAAACTCAATCGATGAATCATTAAACACCTTATGGGTCTGCTTTTGAAAATCACTTTCCTTAGCTTCAAAAATATTATCTACGTACGTCTGTGGATTCGCGTCTATATACGGAAAAAAGGTGCTTTGCACTTGTACTTGAATCTTATGCCCTTTTTTAAACGTATGAAACACATCTTGTAACTTCAAATTAACTGACGTCTTTTCGTTTGGTACAAGAGGTTCTGGTTCTGACATACTATTTCTAAAACGACCACGTAACACTTCGCTTCGTACCATCATGTGGTAATTGCTTAGTTTTAAGTGATCTTGAACATCGTCTGTGTTTTCAGTATCTGCAGGAAATACATCAATCACTTTTACAATCCAATCAGCTGCTGTTCCAGTTGTAGACACCTTTAATTTTGCTGAAATATCACCAGCTAACGTGATATCTCCGTCTAATATTTCAGTTTCAAATGTTAACACATCTGGTCGTCTTGAAGCAAAACGCTGATCGTCTGTCATGAATTTACGTGGTGTAAATCCAACACCTATATCTTCCGTATATGGCACGGGCTTCATTGGGTCGCTAATAAAATCTGACGTTGCCAGCATACGATTCGCTTGTTTTGTTAAACGTTCGTAAGGTTGCATAAAGTAATCTTGTTTTGTCGTATTTTCTGGTGGCCAAGTTTCAAAAGACTGCCATTCTTTTGTCCCTGTATTAAACATTTGTGCTTCAGCCAAACGAGTGCCTCCATCAGCTTCACCTTTTAAGAAATGATTAAAGAACTTGGTTTCCATATTTTTCTGAAAATAATCAGAAATACTATCCCCAAAATGAATATTTCCTACCACTTGTCGTTCGCTATTTCTAGCCCAATCACCATGGCTCCATGGCCCAAATACAACCGTATTGTAATTATCGCTATTGGCTTCAATACTTTTATAAGTATTAAACGGACCGTATAAATCTTCCGCATCAAATAATCCTCCGACAACCATAGTGGCTGGCTTAATGTCTTTTAAATGTTGAATAATGCCTCTAGATTGCCAAAATTCATCATAAGTCACATGTGTTTTCAGTTGCTCCATAAACACATTGGTACTATCGTAGTACTCATCTAACTTACTTAAGGGCATATGATCTAAGAAAAACTGATGTTGGTCTTCTGTTTTTAAATCTGGTAATGTATACCAAGATTCCGTTGTAGGTTGATCTTTCATATATCCAAACAAACCTGTGGCTCTCCAATAACTCAATAAATAAGCACCATTATGAATAAAATCATCAAAAAAGAAATCACCAATACAAGCTTGAGGAGACACGGCTTTTAATGCCGGATGTGAGTCTAATAAAGAATACGTGGCATAAAATCCAGGATAAGAAATCCCATACGTTCCCACGTTACCATTATTATAGTCTACGTTGTTGACTAACCATTCAATCGTATCATAAGTATCACTGGCCTCATCATATTGGGTTCCTGTTTTATTCGGAATGTAAGCGCGCATGTTATCGTAAACCCCTTCACTATTCCAACGACCTCTCACATCTTGATAGACCATAATATTACCTTCTTCCATGAGGTTTTTATTAGGACCTAATTTAGCTTTAAATTCATCTTCACCATAAGGCCTACAGCTATATGGAGTTCGCATCATTAATATCGGATAGGTTTTGGTCGTGTCTTTTGGTGTATAAATGGTGGTGTGCAGTTTTATACCATCGCGCATGCTAATCATTACTTCATTTTTGGTATAATTATCTTTTGCAAATGTATTTTCAACCTTTTGATCTGGTGCGGTTTCTAAAGCTTGATGCTCTTCTTCTTTACAATTGAAGCCTATTAAAAACGTAAGAAGGATGAAAAAAATTTTATGGTTTTGCATATCATTAGATTTTGAAGATTGAAAGATATATATTTTGAATTTATTATTTCTCAACAAATCCAAAAGGTAATAGAATCAATAGAAATGTTACGATTAAGCCTCAACGGATGTAAATTCAAACTTTCCACCATCAAACAAGCCTTTATCACTTAATTTTAAAGCCGGAATAACCAACAAAGCCATAAAGGATAAACTCATATAAGGTGCATGAAGTTGACTTCCCAATTGTTTGGCCATTTTATCGAGTTCTGAATATTGTTTCCCAATAACTTCGGCATTTTTATCACTCATAATTCCTGCAACAGGCAGTGCAACTACTTTCTCTTCTGTATCACTTACTGCACAAATTCCCCCTTCATTTTCTACTAATAAATTCACGGCTTTACAAATCGCTTCGTCCGACACTCCAATAGCAATTATATTATGCGAATCATGACCCACAGAACTTGCAATAGCTCCTTCTTTTAATCCGTAATTTTTAATGAATGCAATGGCAGGCTTGTCATTTTTATAACGATTAACAACCGTCATTTTTAAAACATCGGTTTCAGTGTTAGACACTAGATTCCCATTTTCAATCTTAGAATCTACGATGATTTCATTGGTTACTAATTCTCCATCTAAACATTCAATCACTCTAATTTCTTTTGCATCAGATTCAAATCTAAAATCTGAAACCTCTTTTTTATCAGTGTTGAAATTATTTAAATTCTGAAAATCTACATGCTTCACATGTGAAACTCCATTAGCAAACACCAACTCACCATTAATATAGGTTTCAAGCGTTTTAAAATCTTTTAAATCTTCTACAACGATACAATCTGCGTCATCACCTACCTTTAGCAATCCCACATCTAAATTGTAATGTTTCACTGGGTTTACACAAGCTGACTGCAAAACTTTAAATACATCAATTTCTTTTGCTACTGCTCTTGCACACAATTGATTAATATGCCCCAATAACAAATCGTCTGGATGTTTGTCATCGCTACAAAACATCATATTTTCATAATGTTCATCTAACAAGCCAATTAAGGCTTCAAAGTTTTTAGCTGCACTACCTTCTCGGATAATGACCTTCATTCCTTTTTGTAGTTTTTCTAAACCTTCGTCATAAGAAAAACACTCGTGATCTGTAGAAATTCCTGCTGAAATATATTTGGTTAAATCCTTACCTCTTAAACCTGGTGCATGTCCATCTACGGGTTTATTATAATGTTTAGCCCATGCTATTTTCTGTAAGACTTCCGCATCATCGTAAATGACTCCAGGATAATTCATCATTTCGGCCAAATACTTAATATCTGGATTCTCCATTAAGGTTTTAATAGCGTCAGAATCAATAACAGCGCCTGCCGACTCAAAACTTGTCGCTGGCACACAAGATGGTGCTCCAAAATTGAATTTAAAAGGAGTTTGTTTTCCGTTTTCAATCATAAATTCCACACCTTTGACGCCGAGTACATTGGCGATTTCGTGTGGATCTGAAACTGTGGAAACGGTACCGTGATTCACCGCTATTTTAGCAAACTCACTTGGTACCAACATAGAACTTTCAATATGAATATGAGCATCTACAAAACCTGGTAAAATGTAATGATTTTCGTCGCAATCTTGCTCTACGATAGATTCAATTTTTCCAGCTTTAATTGTAATTTCTCCTTTAAAGATTCTACGATTCTCAATATCTACAATGTTTCCTTTTAATTTCAAACTACTCAATTTATTTTTATTATTAATAACAGACTATCTAACAACCTATCTTATTTTATTTCAATTATTTAACATAGAACACTTAAATATTAAATTTAATAATATTTTTAGTATTAGTTTTTACTTTAAAACGCTCATCCCCGCGTTTACCAACAACCCAAATCACGTTATTATCTGAAGTTAAAACCCAAGTATTTTCTTTTTCTATTAAGGAGGTTTTTTCGTCTTTAAGGTATTTACTCACCTTCTTTTTACCTGTCATCCCTAAGGGCTGAAATAGGTCTTCAGTTTTCCAAAGTCTTAATTCCAACGGAAATTTTAAGCGGTCTTTATCAACATAAATGATGTGGTTTGATGTTTCAGAAATCGCAACAACTTCGCTAATAACCAAATTACCAAAAGGTGTGTTTATAGCCGTGTCACTTTCTTGTATATATAGAGAGGCTTCACTTTGCTCAGCATGAGATAACGTTGCTAAGATTAAATGGTCGCGATGCTTGATTAAACGATGTGAATTAGACCTTACCAATTTGCCTGATTCTGCATCTAACAAATCGAGGACATCATTCCATTCTGTAAAACCGTAATGTTTAAAGGTTTCGAATAGATACGCTTTAGGATTCGTTGTGGTTTTAAATTCTGAAATCCTAAAGGTTGTCCCAAGATGATCATCAGAGACAATGGCACGCTTTTTAAACTCCGTTAATTGCTCGTCTACGATTAATGCGGTATCATTAAGATGGCTTAACGTATTTTGAAAACTATCTAATAATTGCGGATTGATTTCTTTTAAAATCGGCACCACTTCGTGTCTTAGCTTATTTCTTAAATATTTACGAGAGGCATTACTGGCATCTTCTCGCCAAGTGATTCTCTGTTCTTTTGCAAAAGCTTTAATTTGTAATCTCGAAAATGGCAATAATGGTCTTACCACATTATCGTTTATCATCGGAATTCCCGTTAAACCATTTAAACCCGTTCCTCTTGTAAAATTAATGAGGAAGGTTTCAAGGTTATCATCTGCGTGATGTGCTGTAAGAATATAATCGAAATTTAGCTGTGTTGCTAATTCTTTAAACCAGTTATACCGTAGTTCTCGTGCAGCCATTTGAATAGAACATTTGTTTTCGTCAGCATACATCTTCGTATCAAAGTTTTGAATAAACACTTCAATATCTAAAGCATCAGCTAATTCTACAACAAAAGTTTCGTCCTTATCACTTTCTTCGGCTCTTAAGTTGAAATTACAATGGGCTAATGAAAAATTAAGTTTCAAGTTATGGCATAAATGTGCTAAAACCACACTATCTATTCCACCAGAAATAGCAATGAGTAACCTACCCTCTTTTAAAATAGAAAGGTTTTTATCGATGTGATTATTGAAGTCTTTTTGCACATCTCAAAGGTATTGAAATTATTCATTCCTTCAGAAGTACATATACTCAAACTTTTAGGGTAACTGAACTTTATTCTCCGGTGTTAAAATGACTTTTATCATATTGATGTGTATTCTTTTTAATTAACTTTAAAAGAATTTAAAATTATTAGGTCATGAGTGTAACAGAAAAATTAACATCAGAAACGACACGAAATGCCTTTGAAAAAAAGGTGCTTTCTGCAATACCGCATTTACATCCTTATGTAAAACACAGAATTTATATTGCTGAAACTACAGGCATTTTACCAAAAAATATGTTTTCGTCTAACGGCATTATTGACGAGAGTATTATTCTTCTTTATGATAAGGATTTTGACATAGACGCAGAACCTTTAGCTGTGAAGTTAGAGCTATTTAAAATAGTGGATAACTATATGAATTTACTATTTAAAAATGAAGCGCATCACAAAGAAACCATAAGCACAGATGCTTTACTTAAAAAAGAATTAGATAAACTTAGTGAAGAGTATACTATTGATGGCGATTTTGATTATGTCTTAAATACAGAACTTAACGATATTTCTTACAATCAGAATGAAAATGACATTTTACAACTTTATTCTGACAAAGAATCTTCCATTTTAAGTGCTTTTGAAATTAAGGATTTATCTACGAAACAATCTTCATCAGCTTTCAATAAATTGTACAATTGGCTCCCTTTCAATGTGTCTAACATTATGGATTTATACATTTTTGGGAAATTAGATTTTGAATCTATTGCTAAAATTAAAAAACTAGAAGAGAAACGTGTCGTGGATATTTTTGATAAGGTTAAGCGCACGTTTAGACGGCATATTGAGTAGTAGTTGTTGTTAGGGTAAACAAACTATTACTCAGGGTTACACAAAGAAGGCACGAAGATGCACAGAGCAATTTTTCTAGATGATGAAATGATATTTTAGTGTTAAACCTTAAGAAAAAGCACAAATTGAAACTAAATGTCTCACTGAGCGCAGTCGAAGTGCAGATGAAAATTGAGACTGAAAAACTATCCTTCTAACGCTTCTCGCATGGCTTTTGCTTTAATTAAGCATTCTTCGTATTCTTTAAGTGGGTCACTTTTTGCAGTGATGGCGCCGCCTACGGAATACGAAATGTATTGTTTAGTTTCGTTATAAAGTATACTTCTAATTATAACATTAAAATCGAAATCACCATTGGGTGTAAAATAACCAACAGACCCCGAGTATAAACCGCGTTTGGTTTCTTCAAGGTTTTCAATAATTTGCATTGCGGACAATTTCGGAACTCCTGTCATGCTACCCATTGGGAACGTCGTCTTCACAATTTCAACAGGATTTGTATCTGGATGAATTTGAGACTGAACTGTAGAAATCATTTGATGCACTTGCAAAAATGAATACACTTTGCAAAGCTCCTTCACCTCTACACTTCCTTTTATGGCTGTATGCGATAAATCGTTTCGCACTAAATCTACGATCATAATGTTTTCGCTACGCTCTTTTAAGTCTTTAGATAAATCGTTGGCGAGTTTTGTATCTTCTTCTATATTTTCAGAACGTTTAGCAGTCCCTTTAATAGGTTGTGAAATTACTGTGGTACCATCTTTTTTAATATAACGTTCTGGCGACGCAGACATCATATATTTATCTTCAAACTTTAAGAAACTTGCGAATGGTGGTTTTGAAATAGCATTGAGCTTCTTAAACGTTTCCAAGGGATTAATTTCACTGTTTTCGGCATAGAATTCTTGACAAAAATTCGCTTCATAAATATCCCCTCTTTGGATATGAGCTAGCATTTTATTGACTTTTTCGAAATAGTCGTCTTTATGAATTCTAAGTTTTATTTTTATAGGGGTTTCGTTATGAGCCTTCTCGACTGCGTTGGAAGTGACATCCGATTCTAGTAATCTAATATCATCCTCAATCTCATCATCAACCATTTTTAGGTACTTGATTTCAACGTGATTATCTTTAATTAAAAAGAGTTTTTTGGGTTGAAAGAAAAACAAGTCAGGAAAATTTAAACCGTCAAAATTTTCAGATTTTAAGTGTTCTGTGGTGTTTTTTAAATCGTACGTGAGGTAACCGAAAATCCAATCGTTAGTTATATTTTGATATTCTTTTAAGCGCTCAAAAGCATCAAAAAAATCCGTACGCAACGTTGTAAAAGCATCTACAGCTAAAATCGCGTCATAATTGCTGTATGGCTCGTTGTGATTATTAGAATCTAACCACAATATATCATCGAATTGTTGCGACCAAAGCAATAAATTTCGCTTAAAGTGCTCTATGTTTTTAGGCCGATGAATTTGTGTTGTTCTCAATAGTAAAATAATTGCCGCAAGTTACCGAAATAAAATTATTTCTACAGTGTAGATTTTATTTGTTGAAGGTTCAAAATTTAGAATTACACCCCTAAAGTCACCTCAAGACGACAATTCTTAAAAAACAATTCATGTTTTTTTTAGCGCAACAGTGAGACTGTCCCCTTGAAGAGACTTTAGGGGTATTTTCAAAGGATGAATTCTACAACTTCTATTGAATTAAAAAACCTTTTAGGATAATTAATAAGAATTGTATATTTCAAAAAAAATACGCAACATTATGTATAGCTTAAAAAATGACGTCTTAAACATCCATATAAAAACAATAGGTGCCGAATTATGTAACATCACTTCTGCACAAAACGCTACTGAATTTTTATGGCAAGCAGACCCAACGATTTGGGGTAGCCACGCCCCAAACTTGTTTCCTATTATTGGTAGCATGAAAAATGACAGTTACACGTACAATAATAAAACGTACCACATGCCAAAGCATGGTTTTGTAAGACATAACGATAATTTTATTGTGAAAGACCAATCGGATTCTAGCATCACATTTAGTCTAACATCTAATGATGAGCTTTATAAATATTATCCCTTTTTATTTGAGTTTAAAATCACGTATACGTTATTAGGAAATAAGCTAACTATTAATCATACTGTGACAAATCGCGATAGAAAAGCCCTTTATTTTTCATTAGGTGGACACCCCGCTTTTAATTGTCCGCTATCAAAAGATGAGACGTATACTGATTATTATTTAGACTTTGAACATACTGAGGATAGTCAAACCTATTTGTTAAATATGGATAATGGCTTGCTAACAAATGACACGAAACCAGCATTTTCTGATGGTAATAAAATTAAGTTACGACCGGACTTATTCAATGCAGATGCCTTAATTTTTAAAGACTTAAAATCTAGAAGTGTAAGCTTATCACATCACACAAGAGGAAAAGTTTTAACCGTTAACTACAGCGGCTTTAAACAATTAGGAATTTGGGCCAAACCAAATGCACCTTACGTTTGTATAGAACCGTGGTTAGGCATTGCAGACCATGAAACTACAGACCAAAAAATTGAAAACAAAGAAGGAATTTTGAGTTTAGAATCAGGTGCCATCTTTGAAGCCAGTTATAGTATTGAAATTGACCAAAAACATTTAGTGTAAATACGTTCCAAAGTTGTATAATCAAAACTTAAATAGTTTTCATTTAATAACCTTAAAGTCTTAAATTTTATAAAAAGTATCTTATTTTGCCTCTAACAAATAACCAGTTACATATATGAATCGCCAAATCTTTAAAGGAAACTCAACCTTTCACCTACTACTACTCCTATGTTTTTTAACTCAATTTACGTTTGCTCAAGATCAGGACTCGTATGGTTTATTATGGAAAATAGAAGGCAATAACCTAAAATCTACCTCATATTTATTCGGAACCATGCATATCGATGATTCTAGAGTTTTTAACTTTAGTGATGCCGTAATGCCAGCGATTGAAAACACAGAATATTTTGCTTTGGAAGTAAATGCCGATTCGCTCATGGTAGCAATGACGAGGAAAACATATGATATTACTGCAAATGATTTCTACAAAAAACTATTAAAACCCAAAGACTATCAACGGCTTTTAAAACGATTTAAAGAAATTAATAGCTATTCATTAGAAGACTCAGAAATTATGAGTCCAGATCAAGTTCTAAGCCTACTTGTACCAGATATACATAAAGAGGATGATAAATCAACCTTTGTAGATTTCTACCTTTTAGGTCAAGCACGAACTATGAACAAAACGATTGTGGGATTAGAAGATGTAGACGATCAAATTAACTATTTTGATAATTTATCTGATGAATCAAAAACCAAACAAATTTTAAGTCATTTAGATATTGATGTGGATAGCATTAATAGAACTAAGGAAATTATGACCAAAATATATGCTACTGGTGATTTAAATAAAATCGCTGAGTTTGTAGATAATTTTGATGTTATTGACAGCACCATGATGGCAAGAAACCACGTGATGAAAAATAGCATCATAGACATCATGCAGAAGGGAAGTTTGTTTGCTGGAGTTGGTGCTGCTCACTTAGTGGGAGACAACAATGTGATTGAATTACTACAAAAAGAAGGTTACGACGTTAGCGTTGTAGAAGCTGAATTTACCGGAGTTGCAGACACCTATACAATTGATACTTCAAAAGGATTTTGGTATAACTATGAAGATACAGCATTAGGGTTTCATCTCGAATTACCTAAACACCCAAATATTAAGGAGGATTTTGACCAGTTTATTATACGCGGTTACGCTGATATACCTACTAATACAAGTTATCTGTTTACGGGTTTTGATACAGGTTATGCGCTAACACAATCTCAAATTGACACCTTAATGGAAAACATGGTATCTAATGTCATTGAAAAAAGAGAAGGTGAAGTTATTAGTCGAGAACAACTTCCGGATACCGATAAATTTGGCTACGATATTATAGCTAAACTGCCTAATGATGTTATGGTAAAAGCTAGATTTGTTGTTAAACATAATCATTTTTATTATTTCTCAGTCGAAACGCCTCAAGCGCAAATCAACGAAAATTCCGTTCATCGTTATTTTAATTCCATCACAATTGATGGCATAGAACCAGTTGCTAAAATTGAAGGCTGGAGAGAATTTAAAAGTGAACAAGGAGCATTTACCATTCAAATACCTGTTGAAGCCAAAGACATATCCAGAGAACAACCAAATCCTATAGATGCAGACGGAGCACCTTATTTCCTTAATCTTTACATGGCAACGGATACCGAAAATTTAAATAATTATTTAATAAGATATAACGACCAACCTATAGGTTATTTTCTTCAAAATCCTGAAATAGCATTTCAAGAAACCGAAAATGGATTAGCACAAACATCCACAATGCTAGCCGAACCTAAAGTTATTTATTTAGATGGTTTTGAAGGACGAGAATACGAGGTAAAACTTAACGACAAATACCATTGTATTGTACGCGCATATTTCAGAGGAAACAGAACGTATCTTATAATGAAACAAAAGATCAACGAAACCGAAAAAGTGAGCGCTGACGATATTTTCTTTGAGAGCTTTAAATTATTGCCTTACCAAAAATCAAAACTCACTGAGTATGAGTCACCAAATAATGCGTTCAAAATGAAATTATTTGAACCGGTTAAAGAAGAGATTGATACTTTAAATCAAAATGATTCTAATGTTATTGACTCTTACGATTATACCACTGTAAACTCAAATACAGGAAGCATCTATCAATATGGCTATAATAATGTCGGTAAGTACTTTAGAATTTCAACTTTTAAAACATTTCTTGAAGATTACAAAAATGGAATGACCGAATATAATGATAGTATTATAGACGAGCATATCGTTGTAAAAAATAATGATTCCATTATTCAGTTTACAGCTCAAAATAATTTATTTGACAACAAAAACCGTGTAACGTTGAATCAGATTTGGTATAAAAATTACAGAATTCATATTGTGAAGGCCATTGTAACACATGAGGAAATGGAAACAGGAATCGTACAAGATGTCTTTAATTCAATAGATGAAAAACCTGTAAATTTAGATTTTGATGTATTTGAATCTAAAGCCAAATACATTATAGAAGATTTAAAATCTAAAGATTCCATAGTCTATAATAGAGCCCTAAAAGCTTTTGAGTATTATGAATTTGATAAAGACGATTTACCTATTTTAAACGATGCACTTAACTATTCATTTTCGAATGAAACAAGCGATGAGATAAAAGCAAATTTAATATATGAATATAGCCTAATCGATGATGAAGCCTCATTAGATGTACTTGAGACGTTTTATAACCAACCTTCAACATCAGATATTTTAAAATCTGCTATTCTCATTGCAATTCCAGATATTGAATCAGAAAAATCCTTGCCGCTTTACAATAAATTGTTCTTTTCTAATCCGCCAATTGAAGAAGAATCGTATGATTATAGCTTGTTTCAACCTTTTACCGACTCATTAAGCTATGCCCTAGAAAATTATAATAAACTGTTATCATTAATGTCTGCTGGGCAATTTAGAAGTGATATAATTTATATTTCTAATGACCTTTATAATTCAGAGTTAGATGCCAAAAATATTGTAGTATCTAATTATAATAAGATTCTAGAGTATTTAGTTACAGATTCCGAAGTATTTTTTAATATTCCACCACCAAGCGATGAGTACGATGAAGATTATGACTACACGTATTATAATTTAATGGTAGCTTATTTGAACAGTCTGAATACAGTGAAGTATGATGACAGTATTAGCAACGCTTTTACTTCTAAATTATTAAGCAGAGATGATGACAGATGGTTGCGATTGTTAGCTATTACTGCACGTATCTTTAATAATTATTCCATTTCGGAAGCTGTATTACATCCTTATTTGGAAGATATGTATTTCAGGTTTGAAATTATGGAAGCCTATCATAAAATCAACAAATTACAAGATGTAGATAAAAAATATCTTAAAGAAGAAGCATTCGCTAAACTATCCTTTTACAACTATGTTGGTGAAGATGGAGGCTATCCAGATGACATCAAGATTTTGAAAAAAATTAAAGAGAATGATTCCGAGTTTTATGCTGTTAAATGCGACTATATCGATGAAGATCCAAATGAAAATGTTTCGTACATAGGTATTGTCGGTCCTATTGAAACCGTATCACAAGATACTGAATTTACAATGTATAGCGCTTATACGTATTGGGACGAATATGACGATGACTGGAAGACTAAAATAGAGACTCTAATCACAGATTTTTTAGAGTTGTAGAAATAGTTATCTAATTACAACTATCTTTGCACCTTAAAACAGACACGTGACTTTTAACGACCTTAATTTAAATACACCATTATATAACGCTTTAGACGATTTAGGATTTACAGCTCCTACTCCAATTCAGGCTGAATCTTTTAACGTGGTAGCCGCAGGCAAAGATGTAGTTGGTATAGCGCAAACCGGTACAGGTAAGACTTTTGCCTACATGTTGCCTATACTTAAAAACCTTTCGTTTTCTAAACAAGAAAATCCAAGAGTTTTAATTTTAGTACCTACACGAGAATTAGTGGTACAAGTCGTTAGTGAAATTGAAAAACTTTCAAAATACATTAACAATCGTGTGTTAGGCGTTTACGGTGGGACTAATATTAATACACAGAAACAAGCTGTAGCGCAAGGTCAGGATATTATTGTAGCCACTCCAGGACGATTATATGATTTGGCTGTGAGTCGCGTTTTACAATTAAAATCGATTCAAAAATTAGTGATAGATGAAGTTGATGTGATGCTCGATTTAGGATTTAGACATCAACTCCTTAATATATTTGATATTTTACCTCCGCGTCGTCAAAACATCATGTATTCCGCAACGATGACTAAAGATGTGGATGACTTAATTACGGACTTCTTTAAAAGTCCGACTAAAATATCAATCGCTGTTTCTGGTACTCCATTAGAAAACATTAAGCAAGAACGTTTTGATGTTCCTAATTTTTATACCAAAGTCAATTTACTAGAGCATTTATTACGTGATAAAGATGAATTCTCAAGAGTCTTAATTTTTGTCGCTTATAAGAAGATGGCAGATCGCCTTTTTGACCAATTAGAAGACTTATATCCTAATGAAACCTGCGTCATTCACTCTAATAAAACTCAAAATTACAGATTGCGTAGTATTGAACAATTTAGAGAAGGTGAAAACCGTTTATTAGTCGCTACAGACGTTATGGCAAGAGGTTTAGATATTGAAGGTGTTACGCATGTTATTAATTTTGACACACCAGATTATCCTGAAAACTACATGCATAGAATTGGTAGAACTGGTCGTGCAGAAAACGAAGGCCATACCATTCTATTTTCTACAGATAGTGAACAAGACGGCTTAGAACGCATTGAGGATTTGATGCAAATGAAAATTGATACGCTTGAGATTCCTGAAGAAGTTACCATTTCAACCGAATTGATTGAAGAAGAGCGCCCACAAATAAGAGAGCGCAACAACCCTACAAAACGTCGTGATGAAGATGCGCCAGGACCTGCTTTCCATGAGAAAAAGGAAAAAAATCAAAAGGAAAATTTAGGAGGTTCTTATAAATTTAAAATTGCTGCGAAATATAAGAAACCTAAAACTCGCGGTGATAAAAATTATAATAGACGAAATAAAAAATAAGTACCTCTACTCTAGTTTGTGCAAGTCGTCGCAATGCACATTATAATCTAAACAAAGAATTTCTAAGGTTTCCGAAAGTAGTGCTTTCAATTCTACATTATCAGGTCTAATAGCGTATGCCAGTTTAAATTCAGAATACGCTTCTGAAATTCTACCTTTATGTAATCGCGATTTTCCAGATTTGAGTAAAAAGTTAAACGCGTAATTATCTTTTTTAATTGCCCATGCTATTTCGTTTTGGTGTCGTAATTTAGAATCTTCTATCCAATGTGGAATTGATAACGCAATTACTAAAACCATTACAAAGAACAAGATAATTCCAAAATTATAACTTCCTTCATTATTTGAATATTGAAGTTTAAATTTTCGACTATAGGTTGGTACTGCAGTAAATGAGCCTTTTCGTTGCATAGAAAATGGTTGACGTGGACGCATCCCGTATATCCATTTTTGCATACCCAACCCCATGTAACCCATACTATTGTCTTTATAGTATAGGTCTGTAATCTGAAGGTTTTGTTACAATATTATGATGTAAAATCAGAAATAAGACCTGTCAGGTATTAAAACCTCGGCAGGTCTGACACGTATTGCTATTTAATGCGTTAATATAATTCCTGTTCTATAAACCTATTTAGATTATGATTTAAAGATGTTGTTAGAATTGAAATTTTTCGTAATAATTATTATATCTTATTGTAAGCAAAAATAAACTTATACTACAACCAAGTATAAATGCAAGAAGATTATAGAGCATTAATGATTTTCTTTCTATTCCGTAAACATTCTTAAAAGTATCTGGCCGATTTAATATGTATATTGAAATGGATAGAATTATCAAAAAACCAATTATTGTGAGAATATAAACGAAATCTATTAATTCACCTTCATACTTTATATCAAATAACGATACGGCAAAAATGTTACATAAAAGTAAATAAAAGGAACTAAGTAATACAAACCAACTTAATTTACTCTTATATAAAACCGCAAAAACAGGAATTAGCATGTATAATAATGGTTTAAAATAAATATGATAATTTAATGTTCTAATAATTGCCATGATATTATATTCATTTTCATTCCAACTATGTAATTCAGGAAACATAATTATAGCGCTTATTGTGTATAAAATAAAGATTATAAGAACTATAGCATAAACAATATAAACTGGTTTTAACGTCTTCAAAATAATAAATTAATTTTAGCAAAATCGATACTATGATACCGATAATGCAATATAAGTACAATGACCTGACAGATCTAAAATCCTATTGTCCACCAACAGCCCTCAACGAATCCAACTGACGTTGCAAAGCATTAATCTTATCGGTATTATCTTCTACTTTAGGAATACTCATAATAGAATCCATTTGTTGTTCTATAATATCTTTATCTTTTGGTTCTTCTTTGAAGTAATACCCTATACCCTCACTAGACCTCCACGCTTCGTTTAATTGATTGTAAACTTCTTGATCCCACGTACTAGGATGTTTTACATCTATCCATATCACGTCTCTGTATTCGCTATCAATCAACACTAAATCTGGCGTTGCGGAGCCATCAAACTGCTGGGAATTTGTTGAACTAATAGACGAAATAGTACCTAAGAAAAACATACGTTTTCGACCTGCAATATCTTTTATATAGGGTCTAAATTCTACAGGTGTACTCGCATTCCAATCGTATTCTTTACGCGATTCTTTCACTTTTAAAGGCATAGCAGATACACCTGCATACCCTTGTTTTTTAGTTGCGTGATCGTAGTAATACATTTTATCGGTTCCGTCTGCAGGAATAAACACACTATAACTTAAACTGGTACGCTCATCTCCTACAGGTTCTAAACCAAACCAATGATACAAACCACTATAGGCATCTGAATTTGATCCTGAAAAATCAAAATCCGTAACATACGGTTGTTGGTTCTGATCTTTTGGCATTACAGGAATTTTAACAGCCGTTTCCATATTCCATGGTAATGGATCACTAAAGCCACCTAAGAATTTTAAAGATTCAGCTTGTAATTGCGATACATTTTCGGCGAGTGTATTTTGCTTATTTAAAAAGGGATAATTTTTAATATCATCCGGGCTCACAAAGGTTCCTTTTCCGATAGTGATGCGCTCTAAATAGTCATTAAAATCATGCTCACCACTATCTATAATCATCACACCACCAAACGTTGGATAGGGAAAAAAGAACCCTTTCCATTTTATTAAGCTCACCACTTCTACCCAATTACCAGCATCGTTTTTCATGTAAAACGTATCGCTTGGTTCATAATTAAATAACATCCATGGATTAAATCGTTGTACGACGGCATTATATGTGTTTCTACTGAATTTTAAGGATTCGCCTATGGAAAATGTAACGTCAATTCTATTTTCATTTGAAAACCTTGGAAATGGTGTAGTACTACTTACTGAAAACACTTCCTCGGTATTGTCACTAATACGTTGCATTACATATTTTTCACTTGGCTGAATAGCCATGGTCCATTTATTCTCAGTCCCAATTCTTACTAAATGTGGTAAGGATACATCTTTAGTTTCACCCACACTTTCATTGGCCATAGAAAATACATTTCTTAAGGGCTGAATACGCTCATTCTGCGTTAGTGGTAATTCATTTATTTCCACTTTATTTAGATCATTAAACACATTGTAGGTTTTCATATAATCATACATCTTATAATGCCAACCAACAGCATACAAAATTCCGAAAAAGACAATCAGTAAGGCCAAAATCCCCAATCGGCTACCTACTTTTGCCGATTTTCTAAATTTACGAAGTCCAAAGAACAGACATAAGATACTTATTAATATAATAAATATATACTTCCTGATAAACAATAAAACAGGTTGGTAATCATCCCTAAAAAAGAATAATAACACGATTAATAGCAATGCTACGAAAATTGTAATTCGTTTTTGTTTACCGCCTTTATTCCAATATGATTTTATCATGGTAATTATTTGTCATTGCAAAGTTGACTTTTTTGTCAGCTGTGGCAATCTGTTCGTTATTTTTATAAATATTTTAATGTTAATGAGATACTTCGACTGCGCTCAGTATGACATTTAGGATTACATCAACCCTTTATCTTTCAAACGCTCTCTAGCACTTGGCTTTTCTACTTCGGGTTGTGTTTCAATTTCTTTCTTAGCTTCTTCAACAACTTTAGGTTCTTTAGTTCTTAAGTCTTCAATAAAATCTTTTCCTTTTTCCACGACATCATCAAACTTATCTTCTAACGATTCACTTTGCTCTTCGATAACTTCAGAAGATTTAATAACGAAACTCGCTATATAAGTTCCTAAAAGTGTTCCTACTGCAAAAGATGAAAATGCTGAAATCCCATTATAACTACTAAAAACAGCTATTGGTGTTAAAAACTCAATAATTAAGGCTGCAATAAGCATCAAACTTACCACAAAAACTATTCTTGGTAAAAGGGATTGTTTAAACACAAATCCTTTGGGATTATCAGGATGCATTTGAAGCTCTTTACTATTTACAATTTTATTCAAAAAACGATATGCACCATTTCCGTTGGACTCTCTCCAATAGATGAAAATTCCAAATAAAATTGCTGCTATAAATATGACGAGTTCAATTCCCATGATTCTTGTGTTAATGTTACTTATAAAGTTAGTCTAAAATTATTAAATATTGTTACGGATTCTTTCAATAACCCAATCTTTAAACGAATCTTGCCAAGTCTCATAATTCTTATAAAACTGTTCTTTATCATACCAATACAGAAATAAAACATCCTTTGGCGCGATGTTAATTAATAATTTATGAATTAAATCGCGATGCTCAGATGACAATGATGAATGTGGTAAATGCAACGCAAAATAGAGCGACTGATCAACGATATCTTCAATTTTATAGGCATTACTGCGTTCTAATTTTTCAAGGTATATTTCAACGCTCATCACCTGTTTCCTGGCATTGATATCTATTTTATTCAAATAGCTTTTGAAGAGTACTTTGTCATTTAATATAGCTAATATTGGGTGTTCCGTGTCTTTTAAAAATTGAGCAAGTTCGTATTTTTTAATACGGTCGTAATTTGGGGTTTTCACTACCTCTCCTAAATCACATTCTATAATGAGATGATCTTTCAACTTCGCTACTAATTCTGGCTGCTCTATATGATAAATTAAAACATCATGAATAGTATCTTTTATAGCTTCCTTATAATGTACTTTACTTTCAAAAACGACTATTGGTTTTATAAAATCTCGAAGTAAATACACTCCGTCAAAAGCTCTGGTGTAAAATGAACCGGTACTATATTGTAAAGGATGTAAGTTTAAATCTCTATGTCTTAAATCTCCGTACGTCTTTGCTGAGTCCAGTAACTGTTTCTGAATGCCTTCATCTATAAAATTATTTCCATTATTGAATTTATCGATCAGCATTAATTGGTCTTTTTGAACCTGCTCTAAATTGTCTATCAGTTTGAATATGATATTAACCTTATCATATTTTAGAACATCTAATGGCTCATAAAACACATCAATATCCTGGTCAAAATCTATACAAATGGCAGAATCTCTTGTAATATCATTTATTTTCTGACCATGCGTTCTAAACACATGTTGCATCATTTCTCTATCAAACGAATGAAACGGCAGATACACCGGTTTTCCTTTTTGTAATGGCGAAATAATAATGCCATGCGGATTTGCATCTCCATGATTAAGGTAATGCATATTATTCTTTTCTTCTGCAATATCTGGACTCCAGCCAATACCATCAATAAAAAATGACGTCAACTTGGTTTCAGAAAACCCCAAGGTTTTTAGACACTTGTTATAACGCTCAACGAGTTTTCCGCTAATGGGAATAAGATCACTTCTATATAGGTTGGCTTGCTTTAATTTTTGCATCTTAATCTAACAAATTATTTATCTGTGCATATTGCAATAACATAATCGTTTTTGCATCAATAATTTCTTCAGTTTTAATCATTTCTAAGGCTTTGGAAAATGACAATTCTAACACTTCTATTTCTTCATCTTCACTTTCTAACCCTCCTCCTTCATTTATTTTTTGTGCATCCTTATATTCTGCGACGAACAAAAACATTTTTTCAGTCAAGGCTCCTGGTGATGTATAAGCTGAAAGCACTTGTTTTGCATTGCTTATTTTATATCCCACTTCCTCTTCTGTTTCTCTAATTATTGTTTCTAAAGGCTCGTCGTTATTATCAATGGCACCAGCACAAGCTTCAATAGACATTCCGTCTACTTGGTTTTCTTCATAAATTGGCATGCGAAATTGTTTGGTCAAAATTACCGTTTGCCTTTCTAAATTATATAACAAGATAGCTGCACCATTACCTCGATTATAACATTCACGCGATAAACGTTTCCACTTACCATTTTTGAATTGATAGTCGTAATCTATGCGATCTAATTTTGCCCAATCGTGAGAAAGGGTTGTTTTTGTTATGTTTTTTAGGTTATTCATTTAATTATAAAATCTTTCTTGATGTTTTTCGAGTTTAGGAATAATATCTTCCCAATCTTTAAAACTTATTGGTTCTAACTTTCTAGCTTTCAAAAAATCGATCGCTTCAAAAATATCTTTCAAAATACTTTCATATTTAGTCTTTTTAAAGCCTTTATAGGTCTTATTTAAAATTACCAGACTATTTAATGTAAATGTTTTATTCTCTTCTGATAATGATTCTTCAAATGTATCATACTCGTCTTGGCGCAAAAATCTTTCATTTGAAAAAGGATTAAATATAATTTGAGAAAAATATGAAGGCTGCTTTTCATGATTTTCCCATAAAACTCCGATAAATAAATTATAACCTCTTATACTTCCTTTTAAATCATTCTCGTCATCCTTAACAAAACCTTTTCTTTTAAATTCGACTAATGGCGAAGAATTAAGAATTTTATTTATTTTCCAAGGGCGATAATAGGTGTGACTTAATAGCTCAAGAGTTCCTATAAAAATTAAAATAAACCATATTAAAAACCAAAATATAAAAGCTGAATAGATATCTAAATCTTCGTTTTTATTTGTGAAAAAGTAGATTAAAAACAAACCTAAACAACCCAAGGTGTATACCAAATAATACTCTTTAAATATATACCACGTTCTTTTCAAAATCTATTTTCTTTCTCCAAATTGCTCTCGCGCCTCAGTTTCAATATTCATCTGATTCACTCTAGCATCTACTTTACGCTTGAAATCTGTATCTGCAATAGTGGCCACATTATCTAAATAACGAATTACTTCTTGTCGTCTTATATCTGAAAAGTTTAAACCTTTCATATTCGATTTCATTAACTCTTGAAGCATATTAAACTTCGTGTCATAATCCTTTTTAAAATACGTTTCAGGATTGTCAAACCAATCTTGTTCTAAATCGAAATCCGTAAGTCGCAATGAAATGGCAGATTGAATATTTCGAACATCTCTTGAAGAGAAAAACGGAAATATCTTCTGGATTTCTTTATACAACGCCGCATAAAACATATGGTCGTTATTCTGATGCAATTTTTCAATTTTATCAAAGGTATCATGTACTCTGGCTTCCGATGGATGTTCAATAGTATTCAGAATTTCACCCATACTGTTTGCCAAACCTTGGTCTGACAAGTATTTATAAACTTCGGGATCATTCATGTTTACAAAATCTGGCATAGTGTCTTGTAACTTCTTCCACCAAATATAATCTTGATCTACAAAATCGTGTTCCGTACGTGCACCATCAATTTTAAATCGCCCTTGAACTCTAGAGATTACGGCCTTATCTAACATTTCAGGTAAATTGGTAAATAATCCAATAGAACTGTTACCATAATTAACCGCATAAGCTCCTTCCGTATATCTTAAAAATACACCAATCACTTCTTTCACACCTGCAGAAACACCTTGCGCTGTACGTTCTTGCAGGTTATTTTCGGCATCATCAATTGGTGCGAATATTAATCGGGTTGGGTCTTGAAGCGGCTTCATCCATTCGACCATTTTTTCAGCAGAACCACCTTGAAACGTACTAATTAAGGTATCTGGCATAGGATGAAACAAAAATGGAATATCTAAATTATCGGAATGTTCTTTAAGTCGGGTGGCGATGGCTGCTATCAGCATACTTTTACCTGTTCCTGGAATTCCGTAACCCATAAACACGGGCATAAAACCACCCAATTCTTGAAACGGATTTTTCTTAGCTTCAATATCGTAACTCAATAATCGCTCTGTTAAACGACGTGCAAAATGCTTCGCATCTCTGTTACCTACAATTTGTTCGAACTGAATTTTATTAAATTCTATACTTTTTGCCGTTCCCGAAAACGCATTCTCCCAACCAGATACGGCAAAATCTGAGTTTTCTAGTTTGTATGTTCTATCAACTATAGTCTCAGTGTACTCTAAACTACTTTTTCTTAGTTGAATTTCGTCTATTAAAGCTTCAAAATAAACTACCGTAAAATCTATAACATCTTTATCTGATTTTATGATTTCAGGATGCCCTAAATACTTATCATAATAAAACAACTGACACGAAATGCCTTTTAAAGGTGTTAATAACGACACTTCCGGAATACCTGCAAATTTCTGCTTCATCACTGATAAATCATCTGAAGCATGTGGTTTTAAATCATGGAGAATTTTATATGCAGCAGAAAATAACATAAAAGCGGTTGCGGTATGCATTTTACTTTCGTACTCATGTCTTCCTGAATTGTCTAATGCCGATTTATTTTCACTTAAACTCGATAAACCTGATGCATCGTAAAATGAATCTTTAATCCAGATCCCCAAAGTCATGCCCTCTTGAACAGCGTATAATGTTTGATTCAAATAAATGGGAAGTGCAACCGACTCTGGCAACAAACGCTTTTTTAAAGCCAATATCGTTTTTGAAACAGAAGTAACATTAACATTACTTCCGTTATTAGCTCTAGATAAATACAACAAAATAGATTCATCTTTAGTCTCTGCATCTTTATTTTTTGCGCGCTGACTTTGTTCCCATTGAATGGATTTTAAATAAGAGGTAGCTTCATCTCGAAGCATATCTAGTTCATTTTGTTTAATTGGGAATGTTGAGTTGTGTTCCATAGCATTATTTGTAATTCAAAAACCGTTTGAATTCTATTTAAAATTCGAAGCAATTAATTAAAATCAAAGGCTTCGAAATCATCTTTATAAATTGTTCTAATCTTTTGTTTTATCGCGTCCGTATAAAAAGCCTCTTTTTTAGGAAAACTACCGTTAGAGTCTTTAAATGCAATTAATTCAGTGTTTTTTATGTTATAAACATCTGTTAATTCAGCAATACTTTCTTGATCAGCATAGCTGTTAGACTGCCTAGGTTGAGATAAATTAATCGTAGTGTCGATTCCAAATTTTTCACTAAGCTCTGGCAATCTAGAGGACATATCCTTTAAGTGAATCACTTCATCAAGATTTATGTTTTTTAGAATATAAGTTTGAGGTCTCCAATGTGGATTTACATCTTTCATTTCATGATTCAATAAATAATCTACAAATAGCGCAAATGTGATGTGATAGTTTCCTTCAGAATCCATAACTCCGATTTCCTTAACCACATCCTGAACCCAAGATCGACCAAGGTCATCACCACAAAATTTATCTACATAACCACTAACTAAACGTTCATAAGGATTTCTTATCACCGCTATTTTGTAGAAAGCCGCATCATCAATATGTTTAGTAATTTGAGCTTTTGTACTAACTCTATAAATCTTTATAAATTTTCTTAATAAAGAATTCGTTGATTTTATCTTATCTGAATCATGAAACAGAAAGCGATACTTATACCATTTAAAACTAAAATACAGTCCATAATTATTAAGCATTTGAAATGTATTAGAAAATGTACTTTCTAAATTAAGGGAATCTATAAACCAACTTTTTAATGTGGTCCCTCCACATTTAGCATTAGTGAAAAGAATAAATTTTTTATCGACATTTATTAATGGAAATGGTTTTCGAAGCGTACCCACAAGCAATTATTTAATTTTTAATGATTAAGATTTAATTATTTCTTTGTTATTAATTCCGAAATCTGAATCGGGCTCTGTGCCAACTTATTCATAATTTCTGGTGTTTTGTTGTACAGCATTTGTATAATTCTGTGAGGTGCAAAAACATATCGCTGTCTAAACATCGCATCCCAACGCTGATACGTTTGCTTACTAAAAAAGCCTCCTTCCTTAAATTCACTTCCAGATGTTAATTCATCTATTTTAAACGAAATAGCATACGATTCTAAAGGGATTTCTTTATTCGCTATACCTTGTAAAATAGCGTGTGTTACTTTGTTTTCGTCCTTAGCAAATACATTGTGAATTGGACCTAAATCCACACGTTTTATGAGTTTTGGAAGCACTTTGGGTAAACGCTTATCAATTCCGTAAGCCATGGTATCTAAAGCCATTTCTCTATCTGCAATAGTTTTTAATGCGCTATAAATTTCACTACGATCCTTTAAAGGATCTCTTCCATCGTAATCAAAATACATGTAGCATATAAATGGTCTATTATGAGACACATCGTAGAAACTCCAACTGACCAAATACTCAGCAGCAGAACCTTCTGGTGCTGCTATAATTTTACCTTGAACAAAACGATTGAAGATATATTCTTTCTTAGCTGACGTATAATACACAATTGATGCGGCTTGAAAGAGCTTACGCTTCGCAATAGGTTCTTTCTTTCTCATTAACGTATCTAGAAATTCTTCTTTAAGAGTGTCTACATCTGTAAGCTTTCCTAAGTAATCTTCTCGTAAAGCCAAATCGTTAAACAAATAACGGAATTCTAAATAATTTGGAAAGCTTGAATCGGTTAAATCCACCTTCATGTTTTCCTCATCATCATACATATATTTTACACGCATGGCTTCAATGGAATACAATAATAAATCACTGTATTGCTTAAAGAGAAGTACTTCTTGTTGGTTTAAAATTTGTTTTTGTTGTACAGCGACAATAAGCTCTTTAAGTGAGAAATCTATCATTTTATGATAGAACACATACTGCTCTTTTGAGTCTAATACAGCTGAATCTAATGGTGTTACAATCATTTTTAGTAGGTAGTTGGCAGTATTCAGTTTGTAGTATCCCAAGAATACCTGAAAAGTATTATTAAAAAAAGATATTAAATATAATAATAGTCATAGTATTCAGTTTCAATTTGACTGCCAACTAAATACTAATGACTCATCACTAAATTTTATCCTAACAAATCATCCTCATTAGCTTCTGGCTCTGGTTCGCCTGCTGGCTCTCCTCCTCCATCACCAGAAGGTGCATTAGCATCTGCAGCATAGTAATCTTCGAAAATTTCTTTCATATCAATACCATAACGCTCGGCAAAATTCTTTTGAATAGACTTATCCTTTTCACGAATCTCACTTAAAGCTTCAGCATAACTTCCGTAAACACCCTGCATCACTTTTTCGTGTACTGGTATATTATCCATCATTTCTTGACGTGCGCGTGCACTCGCTGTATGCATTGCTGCTAACGTTTCCCCAATATGTTCATCGGTTTTAACACCTAAATGTTCTAAGATTGCTGCGAATTCTTGATCTGTACGTGCTTTTAAAGCCACCACATAACCGTCGTAATATTTAAGACGCTCGTCTGTATCTGACTTTAATTTGGCACGATGCGTTTGTAAATTACTACGTAATGAGGTTAATACTTTTATAGTAAGGTTATGCTTATGTACAAAACTATCTTTAGAAGCCGCTAATGTGGTATAAGCATTTTTAAGACCTTCTAATTCTTCTACTTTCTGCTCTAATGTCGTCACTTTACCTAAAGCATCAGAATATTCAGTAGATTGCTTATCCGCAACTTCTTCCAATCCTTGACGTGCTTGTTTTAAAAGTGCATACCGCTCTTCTAATTTATCTTCAACTTCTTTTTTCTTTTGAAGTGCTTTAGTATGATTATTTGAAGCTTCTACAATGGCGGTTTTAAGACTTTCTTCAACTTCTTTAATTTCAATTTCTCTGTCTTTTAAACGTTTGATGGCTGCTTGACTCTTAAAAGACAATTCATTTAACAAGGTTTGAATATCAGCCGTCTCAATACGTTGCTGAAACATAGCTTTTGCTTTATTATCTGAAGCATCACGTTCTTTCTGTGCATTTTGAAGCTCTATCTCAGCATC
Source organism: Winogradskyella psychrotolerans (assembly GCF_018860545.1). Classification (GTDB taxonomy): domain Bacteria; phylum Bacteroidota; class Bacteroidia; order Flavobacteriales; family Flavobacteriaceae; genus Winogradskyella; species Winogradskyella psychrotolerans_A. The sequence continues at coordinate 93,742 of NZ_JAHKPN010000052.1, forward strand.
TTTAATTTTGCTTTTACGTCCCCATAGATTATTCCACCAAGTATCTGGTTTATTATTGGCATCTTCTAGTTCAACTTTAGCGCGTTCTAAACGTTTTACAGCGTCATCAATGATTTTTTGTTCCGCCGCATTTAAAGCTGAAAAACCTTCAAACATAATACCAACTTCATCTTGATAATCTGTTAAGTCCTTAATAGCATCTAATAAGGTTGTTCTATCCTTTTCTGCCATATCTACAACATTATCTAATGTTGCATTTAGTATCTTCTGACGACTTTCTGGATCATCTTCTTGAGCTAGCTTTGACTTCATTTGGTCAATGGCTTTTCCCCAATTTACATCGACTTTCGCTGTTTTTTCATTGGAATTGGTTTCTAATAAATCAAAATCATCAGACATATTTGTATAGTGTTATTAAGTTGAACAATTTTCAGGATAACAATTTCGGTATTTTTTTAAGACTATAAAAACTTTAGTTGCTAAAATATATGTAGCATTTCTTTAATAATTGTTACAAATATTTATAAAAATTTGATTTTTTTTAAAGATTTAACAATCGCTTGTTTCCCTTAAAAACACTGTGGTTTAACGGATATTTAGTACAGTTAATCGATATAATTGTTGATTAAAAGTTGGTAAATATTTTAATATTAAGGATTTAACACTTAGTTTTTTTATATATTAGCGTCATAGAACCCAAATCTAGAACGAAAAATGATACGTACGAACCTGTTTTCAAAGGCTTTAATTGTGACAACTACACAACTTACATTGATCTTGATCGCTGTAGCAACTATTTTTATCGTTTTTATCTTAAGCGCAATCTTTAAGATGTATAAATTAAAAGCTGAAAACAAAAAATTGATGCAAACAAATGCTTATAAAGATTATGAAGATGCTGGTGAAGATATACACAACGGTCATCTTTATGGCGATAACTAATTGATGAATTTAAATTAAATTTTACAATTTTGAATAATTCATCCGAGCAAATAATTAGTATACTTTCTATTGGATTTATAACAATGACTATTTTATGGGTTTCATTGTATCTAAAAACAAGACAACTAAAAGCGAAAATAAAACGATTAGAAGATAAATAGTCGAAGTAATATTATAAAAAAAGAGCCAGCAAATTGCTGGCTCTTTTTTTGTTTAATTCCACTTAAAATTATCTTACTAACTTTCTATACTTAATTCGTTTTGGCATTAAATCTCCACCCAAACGTTTCTTCTTATTTTCTTCGTATTCACTAAAGCCACCTTCAAAGAAATACACTTGAGAGTCTCCTTCAAAAGCTAAAATATGCGTACAAATCCTGTCTAAGAACCATCTATCGTGACTAATAACAACAGCACAACCCGCGAAGTTTTCTAAGCCTTCTTCCAAAGCTCTTAGTGTATTAACATCTAAGTCGTTAGTGGGCTCATCTAAAAGTAATACATTACCTTCTTCTTTAAGAGTCATCGCTAAATGCAAACGGTTACGTTCACCACCCGATAGTAGTTTCACCTTTTTATTTTGCTCACCACCAGAGAAATTAAATCGACTTAAATAAGCTCTAGAATTCACTTCTTTTCCGCCCATCAATACCAACTCTTGCTCGTCACTGAAATTTTGCCAGATTGTTTTTTCTGGATCAATATTAGAGTGCTTTTGATCGACATATGCAATCTTCGCCGTTTCCCCAACTTTAAACTCCCCTTTATCTGGAGTTTCTTCACCCATAATCATTCTGAATATCGTCGTTTTACCGGCACCATTTGGACCAATAACACCAACGATTCCTGCTTGTGGTAGGTTGAAATTTAAATCATCATATAATAATTTATCATCATAACCTTTGGCAACACCTGCAGCTTCAATAACATTGGTTCCTAAACGCGGACCATTTGGAATGTAGATTTCTAATTTCTCATCGAGTTGTTTTTGATCTTGACTCATTAATTTATCGTAGTTCTTCAAACGTGCCTTTTGCTTTGTTTGACGACCTTTAGCTCCTTGACGTACCCAATCTAGCTCACGCTCTAAGGTTTTTTGACGTTTAGAAGCTGTTTTACTTTCTTGAGCCATACGTTTAGATTTCTGATCTAACCAAGATGAGTAGTTTCCTTTCCAAGGAATACCTTCACCTCTATCAAGTTCTAAAATCCAACCAGCCACATTATCCAAGAAATATCTATCGTGTGTTACAGCAATAACCGTCCCTTTATACTGTGCTAAATGATGCTCTAACCAATGTACAGATTCTGCATCCAAGTGGTTAGTAGGCTCATCTAATAATAATACATCTGGTTCTTGCAATAATAAACGGCATAGTGCTACACGTCGACGTTCACCACCCGAAAGGACACCAATTTTCTTGTCACCATCTGGAGTTCTTAAAGCATCCATAGCGATTTCGAGCTTCGTATCTAATTCCCAAGCACCAGCAGCATCAATTTGATCTTGCAATTCTGCTTGACGGTTCATTAGCTTTTCCATTTTATCGGCATCGCTATAAACTTCTTCTAAACCAAATTGGTCATTGATACTATTGTATTCATCAAGAATCGCTACAGTTTCAGCGGCACCTTCTCTTACTATTTCCATTACGGTTTTGTCGTCATCTAATTGCGGTTCTTGTTCCAAATAGCCAACCGAGTAACCGGGTTGAAATACCACATCTCCTTGATAATTTTTATCAACGCCTGCTATAATTTTTAACAAGGTTGATTTACCAGAACCGTTGAGACCAAGAATCCCAATTTTAGCCCCATAAAAGAAACTTAAATATATATTTTTTAAAACGGGAGTATTTGCTCCTGGAAAGGTCTTTGTAAGACCTGACATTGCGAAAATTACTTTTTTATCGTCACTCATTATTATTTGTTATTAGTTGTATGTTGTTCCGTGGCTTGTACCGTTCGAGATTATTAAACGACCACTTAAAACGTTTTTAAACTCTACCTTTCAATGCATTAAACACCCAAGCGATGCAGAAAAACCCACCTCCTACTGCTGCAAATCCCCAACCTGCAACATCGTCATATCTAAATGCACCAAGGGCTATAAGCCCAAGTCCTACAAATATCATAATCCACGTCGCCCAAGCTAGGACAGTATTTTTATTCATTGCCATACTCTTAATCTTTTAATTTAGTAGTTAGTTGAAGTACAAATATCGCATTTTAAATAAAAAAAGCATCACAAATTGCGATGCTTATATGATAATAAAGATTTAAAACTATAAAGTAATCATAGGAACTTCTATCAGTAATAGCTCACTATCAGATTTGGAATACACATCAAAAGTGTTAATTTCATGAATACCTAGTGCATCTCTTGACGCTAAAATCTCGCCTTCAACTTCAATTTGCCCATAGATATTCATTATATACACTCCGTGATTTTGACTTTTTAAAGTATACGAAAAAGTCTCATTTTTTGATAAATCAATTCGAGATATTAACGCATCTTGATGAATCTTTAAACTGTCATTTTCACCAGTTTCAAATGAAGATACCAACGTTTGAAGCTTTCCTTTTCTTTTTTCTGGGTTGAAAATCTTCTGATCGTAACGCGGCTCAACATTTAGTGTCTTTGGAATAATCCAAATTTGAAATAAACTTAAATGCTCATCTAAAGATCCATTTATTTCAGAGTGCTGTACACCTGCTCCAGCAGACATCACTTGGACTTCATTTGGCACAATCGGTTGCCAATCATTATTCATATTATCGCGATGCTTGAGTACACCAGATAATGGAATAGTTATGATCTCCATATTTTTGTGTGGATGCGTACCAAATCCCATTTTTGGAGCTATAATATCATCATTAAGAACTCTTAAAGCACCAAAGTGCACCCTTTCTGGGTTATTCCAACTCGCAAAACTAAAGGAATGATTCGCTTGTAACCATCCATGATTTGCAAATCCTCTACTTTCTGATCGATGTACTATTTTTTTCATTTTTTTATTATTAGCGCATTTTATCCAATAAATCACTTAATTGTTCTGCCTCTTCTTCATTTAACTTAGCGAGCAATTCATGATTTAAATTTTTAGGGATCTCCTTTAATAATTGAATTCCCATGGTTGTAATTGAAATTTTCACAATACGTCTATCGTCTTCTGATGGCAAACGTTCAATATAATTTTTGGCACAAAGCTTATCCATTAATCGCGTCGCATTTGGAGAACGTTCTAACATTCTACTCTTTATCGTTTGAACTTTTAGAGGCTGCCCTGCTCCCTTTAGAATTCGGAGAATATTATACTGCTGTGGTGAAATGCCAAATGGTTTAAAAAATTCATTTTGACAACTTGTAATCCAATTGGCGGTATAAATAACATTCAATAAGGCTTTTACTCTATTATTTTCAAATTTTGAATTGATATCTTTTGCTAAGTCTCCCATATTAAAGGTGCTTTGTAAATTCTTCTAACGCAATTAACAATTGGTCTTGTAATTCTGCATTCGTTATTTTTCCTTCCGAAAAATTGTCACCAAAAGATGGTAATGAAAATTGACCGACAATATTACCGTCGTGTCTTGGGAATCGATCTAATGCCATTTGCAGTACCGACTGCCCTCCTCTTGCTCCTGGAGACGTTGCCATTAACAATATCGGTTTGTTAAAAAATGTTTTTGGCTCTACTCGAGATGCCCAATCAAATACATTTTTAAAAGCAGATGAATACGCTCCATTATGTTCTGCTAAAGAAATTATAATACCATCTGCATTTTTAATATGCGCTACAAAATCTATAGCTTCCTTTGGAAAACCTGTATTTATATCTCTATCAGCACTGTAAATTGGCATTTCAAAATCGTTTAAATCTAAAACTGTGACTGAGGCATCCTCCACTAAATGAGATGCATAAGTTACCAATTGCTTGTTTATCGATGTGCTACTATTACTTCCAGCGAATGCTATAATGTTTTTCATATTTATGATGTTTTATGAAACAAAAATACAATAAAAAATAATATATTCCAAGGAAACTATTTCCGTGTAATATATTTTAAACAAAACATTCACTTTTCAAACATCAATTCGTTTTGTAAATTCGTACAAAACAATAGTATACTTTAATCAATCAAATACTCCTTATTAATAGCTAACATATATGGATATCAAATTCAACCAAAACGAAGATTATAATAAACTTCTTCTTTCTGATCTTAAAAAACGCCTCGTACAAGTCAAATTAGGTGGAGGCCAAAAAAGCATTGATAAACATCATGCCAAAGGCAAAATGACGGCTCGTCAGCGTGTAAACTATTTATTAGATTCCAAAGCTAAATCAATTGAGATTGGTGCCTTTGCTGGTGACGGCATGTATGAGCAATATGGAGGCTGCCCATCTGGAGGCGTGATTGTAAAAATGGGTTACATTAAAGGAAAGCAATGTATCGTTGTTGCCAATGATGCTACGGTAAAAGCGGGAGCTTGGTTTCCTATTACAGGCAAAAAGAATTTGCGTGCTCAAGAAATAGCCATAGAAAATCGTTTACCTATTATATATCTAGTAGACAGTGCTGGTGTTTTTCTGCCCATGCAAGATGAAATCTTTCCAGACAAAGAACACTTTGGCCGCATTTTTAGAAACAACGCTGTAATGAGTAGCATGGGAATTACCCAAATTGCTGCGGTTATGGGAAGTTGTGTGGCTGGCGGTGCTTACTTACCAATTATGAGTGATGAAGCCTTAATCGTTGATAAAACAGCGAGTATTTTCTTAGCAGGAAGCTACTTGGTAAAAGCTGCCATAGGCGAAACCATAGATAATGAAACTCTAGGTGGTGCCACAACACATTGCGAAATTTCTGGAGTTACAGATTATAAAGCAAAAGATGATAAAGACGCTTTAGATAAAATTAAAAACATCGTAGATAAAATTGGTGATTTTGACAAAGCTGGCTACAATAGAGCTGAATCTAAAAAACCAAAAGAGAATCCGGATAATATCTATGGAATTCTTCCAAAAAGTCGCGCTGATCAATATGATATGAAAGAGATCATAAAGCGTTTAGTTGACGATTCGGAATTTGATGAATATAAAGAAGATTATGGCAAAACAATTATAACGGCTTATGCTAGAATTGAAGGTTGGGCTGTTGGCATTGTTGCTAACCAAAGAAAATTAGTAAAAAACGCAAAAGGTGAAATGCAATTTGGTGGTGTTATTTATAACGACTCAGCTGATAAAGCAACACGTTTTATTGCCAATTGTAATCAGAAGAAAATTCCATTGGTATTTCTTCAAGATGTCACTGGCTTTATGGTTGGTAGTAAATCGGAACACTCCGGAATCATTAAGGATGGTGCCAAAATGGTAAATGCCGTTAGTAATTCTGTAGTCCCAAAATTCACTATAATTTTAGGTAATAGTTATGGAGCAGGAAACTATGCCATGTGTGGAAAAGCGTATGACCCAAGGTTGATTGCAGCTTGGCCAAGTGCTGAATTAGCTGTGATGAGTGGTAATTCTGCTGCAAAGGTTTTATTACAAATTGAAACGGCTTCACTTAAGAAAAAAGGAGAAAAAATTACAAAGGAAAAAGAAGAGGAATTATTTAATAAAATAAAAAACAGATACGACGACCAAGTGTCTCCTTATTATGCTGCTTCTCGCATTTGGACAGATGGAGTTATTGATCCTTTAGATACAAGAACTTGGATTTCTATGGGAATTGAAGCTGCTAACCACGCTCCTATTGAGAAACCTTTTAATATGGGTGTTTTACAGGTTTAATTTATATAAATAATCCTTGAACAAAAAAAAAGAGCGCAAATTTAATTTGCGCTCTTTTTTGTTTATATATTAAAGAATACTAATCTAGCGTTAAGCCTTCACGCTTTGCTTTCTTTTCTTCTCTTTTTTCTTTAAAATGTTCCAATGAAGCCCCAAAAATCCAATACGGCACTACAAATGTTAAAAGGAAAATCATTAACCAAAATCCAATAGTTAATATGGTTAAAAATGCTAAAAATCCTAAATATTGATCAAAGTCGAACATAAGTATTGTTTCGTTTACGTTTTATTAGTACAAAGATATAACCAAAATATAAGTTTTACAACAGGCTTGCCTAGTTTTATCAACAGGTTATTAAAAAATTAAATAGATGTCATTAATAAATTGGCTGTTGCTGGATTGGTAGCTAAGGGTACATCGTGTACATCACACAGTCTCATTAACATCAAAATATCAGGCTCATGTGGATGACGATCTAATGGATCTCTAAAAAACAACACCATATCACACTGACCCTCAGCAACTCTAGCTGCAATTTGAGCATCTCCACCTAAGGGACCAGAAAGTAAAGCGTTAACTTCAAAACCTGCTTTACTTACCTTTTCACCAGTTGTTCCTGTAGAAATTAATACAATTTTCTTTTGAAGCAAAATATCTCTGTGTTCATTTAAAAATTGTACCATTTCGGCTTTCTTTCCGTCATGAGCAATAATAGCAATTACCATATTAAAGATTTTTTACGTGATAATTAACTAAACCTTCAATTGGTCGTCTTACAAAGTTACCAACTTTAAATCCGTATTCTTTGGCAACTTGCTTGATTTCATCTTGACCAAAATACGCTATAGAACCTGCAAAATGAACTGGAATACCATTTTCTAGCTCCTCTTTATACTGAAGAATCATATTCTCGGTAAATAAACGGATACCTTTTGTAATGATATTACTAATATATTCTGAATCTTTATTAATAAACATAAATTCCGCATGATCTGCTAAATAGGCACTTGGATTGGTTTGTTTATAAAGGTTATACTTAATAAAATCGGAATCTAAATTATGCTTATGAGCAAATGCCACACTAATCGTGTCTGGCATTTTATTAAAGTAATAATCTCTAATTAATTGTTTACCAAAATAATTCCCACTGGCATCGTCCATTAATATAAACCCAAGACTATCAACACGTTGATGCAAGTCTTTACCGTCATAATAACTACAATTAGAACCCGTTCCTAAAATACAAACTACGGCAGCTTCATCATTAGTATTAATACATGCTCTAACTGCTGCATATGTATCCTCTCTAACTTCTACTGTGGCATTAACGAAATAAGATTCCAAAATTGTTTTTAATAACAACGTTGGTTTCTCTGTTCCACAACCTGCACCATAAAAATAGATATGGGTAACCTCACTGGCGATTGCCATTAATTCTTTACTCTTTCGAATTGTTTTATTCAGTTTTTTCTCTGCCACAATTGCAGGGTTTAAACCTTTGGTTCTAATTTTATCAACGGCTTGTTTACCATCAGAGTTAATTGCAATCCAATCGCATTTTGTAGAACCTCCATCTGTTATTAAAATCATGATAATGAGTTTATATAAAAATTCCGTAGTCTATGACAAAACATAATCCTACGGAATTTTCAGAATTAATACTATGTCTTAAAGGCTATTCACCTTTTGAGCTAAATCAACTAATTTGTTTGAATAACCAAATTCGTTATCATACCATGATATTAATTTGAAGAATTTAGAGTTAAGTTCAATTGACGCATCAGCATCAAAAACACTTGTTCTTTCTTCACTTACAAAATCTTGAGACACTACAGCGTCTTCAGTATAACCTAAAACACCTGCCATAGAACCTTCAGCGGCACTCTTCATTGCTGCTTTAATATCTTCTAAAGACGTGTCTTTTTTAGTTTTTACAGTTAAATCTACAACAGATACATCTACAGTTGGTACTCTAAATGCCATACCAGTTAATAAACCATCTAATTCAGGAATTACTTTACCTACTGCTTTTGCAGCACCAGTTGAAGATGGAATGATGTTATTCAGTGCAGAACGTCCTAAACGGTAATTTTTGCGTGAAGGTGCATCTACTGTAAATTGTGTAGATGTAGCTGCATGAATTGTAGTCATTAATGCTTCTTCAATTCCGAAGTTATCCTCAACAACTTTAGCGATTGGTGCTAAACAGTTTGTTGTACAAGATGCATTAGATACAATAGTATCATTAGCTGTTAACTTGTCATCATTTACTCCCATCACAAACATTGGAGCATCTTTACTTGGTGCAGAAATTACTACTTTTTTGGCACCACCATCAATATGGTATTGAGCCATTTCTAAAGTTGTAAAAATACCTGTACATTCTGCAACAACAGTTGCGCCTGCTTCGTCCCATTTAAGACTTTTTGGATCTTTCTCTGCAGTAACACGAATGGTTTTTCCATCGACTACTAAGTGACCATCTTTTACTTCAACAGTTCCATCAAATCTTCCATGAACTGAATCATACTTTAATAAGTATGCTAAATGCTCAACATCTAATAAATCGTTAATTGCGACAACATCTACGTCATCACGTTTTACTGTTGCTCTAAATACAATTCTTCCTATTCTACCGAATCCGTTGATTCCTAATTTTAAATTTGCCATTTCTCTATCTTTGTTTTAATTTTTATTAGTGTTTAAATTGACATTATATCTGAAACTCTTAAAAGTTCCTTGTTTATTTTAGATTTTCCTTTTACGGCTTGGTCAAATGGTGTTAATTCTATAACATCGTTTTTCATACCAACCATATAATTACTTTTACCTGTAATTAAACTTTCTACAGCTTTCACTCCCATTCTACTCGCAAAAACCCTATCGAAACATGAAGGTGGTCCTCCACGTTGCATATGTCCAAGTACGGATACTCGCACATCGTAATCTTCCATGTTTTGATCAACATAATCCTTGAGTTCAAAAACGCTTTTACCTATTTTATCACCTTCAGCTACGACTACGATACTCGATGTTTTACCAGATTTTTTACTTCGTTTTAAAGATTCCACCAATCTATCTAATCCTAAATCTTCCTCAGGTATTAAAATTTCTTCAGCACCACCAGCAATTCCAACATTCAATGCAATGTGTCCCACATCTCTTCCCATAACTTCAATAAAAAACAATCTGTTATGTGAACTGGCTGTATCTCTAATTTTATCTATAACTTCTACAACTGTATTTAAAGCCGTATCGTAACCTAATGTATGTGTTGTACCAAAAATATCATTATCTATAGTACCAGGGATTCCCATAACTGGAAAATTGAATTCTTTATTAAAAATCATAGCTCCAGTAAAACTACCATCACCACCAATTACAACAAAAGCATCAATACCAGCTTTTTTTAATTGCTCGTAGGCCATTTGCCTACCTTCTTTAGTTCTGAATCCTTTAGAACGTGCAGATTTTAAAATTGTACCTCCTTTATTAATGATACCTCTTACACTACGAGCATCCATTTCTTCGAAGTCTCCATCAATCATTCCTTCATAACCTCTGTAAATACCGTAGCATTTGATATCATGAAAAGCACAAGTTCTTACTACAGATCTAATTGCAGCATTCATTCCTGGTGCATCTCCTCCAGATGTTAAAACACCTATTTTTTTTATTGTTTGTAGCATTTCCATAATTTATTTACAGTAAAATTAAGAAACAATATATAGATAAATGTGACTATTATCATAAAAATAATAGTGATAAATCAATTCAATCGTTTTCGTTAATAAGTATTTAATAAATATGAATATTTTAAAGGACTTAAGACTTTGATTTCGACTTTTTATCTTTCATCGTCATGTAATCTGGCATTAAATCATCTTCATTTTCCTCCGACTTACTTTCTTTCTTTTCAATTTTATCTTTTCTATTTTTACCTGAAAAGATAATTTGAAGAAATTCCTTAAACGAATCAAATTCAACATTGTAAGATATACCGACACCTTGAGTATACCCAATTTCTTCACCAAAGTTTCTAATGCTATTCTCTCTATTAAACACTTTAGCTCTAAGGGTTCCGTCTTCATTTAGCAACAAATCTATTTGTACATCTCCACTAATAACGGTCTGACTAGCACTTCCGAATGGTACACCAACTTTACCATTAACTAAAATTTTATCACTTATTTTAGTCTGAAGCGTTAAACCAAATTTATTATCGGTTTGTAATTCTGGTGTGTCTTGTGCTAATTCTAAATCTATACCTATATCTAAATTTCCATTACTTGTACCAAAAAGATTGTTTACAATACCTGTTAAACGTTCTGAAATAGTCCCGGTAAAATTTGCCCCTCCTAAACTACTAGAAAAGCCTCCTGTAGCTAAAAATATCAATGCTTGGTTATCGCGTTCATCTTTTGAGGACAACCTATATTCTAACTCAGATTTTACAGTAGAACTGACGTTAGGGAAATTAAAATCGAATTGTGGGTCTGGTTGTTCTAATTGCCCTGTTAAATGAATTTCGACTTCAACATCAATACTTTGATTTATGGGATTATCTAATAGTACTGATGGGTTTGCGCTTCCGGCATATAACGCTTTTAGGTTTATTTCTGCTCCCATCGGATCCCCTTCCCAAACAATACTCCCCCCTTGTTCTACCTTAAATTTCTTCTCAACAAAGCCTCCATATTTAAAGTTATATGTGCCATCATACACTACAAAATCTCCCCACATATTAAACGTTCCGTTAGTATTGATTAAGAAGTTTAAACCACCGACTCCCCTTCCTTTAATGGTGCTTCCTGCTTCTTTATCGATCACTATTTCTATGGTAGCGTTTTCGTTTACGTTTAAATCAAAGTCTAACACTAAACCTTTTACTTCAATAACGTCTGATATTTCACCTTTTAGTCGTGCTGCCTTTTCATCAGGGCTTAGGAAGTGAATAAAGGTATTATCTCCAAAACTTTCCGAATCATTTAAAGGAATAAAGAACTCGGTTCCGGCTTCCGTTCTTCCATCTATTACTTTAATTGTAAGCTGATCTGTTGGCCCTTTAATTTCTGCTTTTCCTGAAATAAACCCTGTGCCATAATATAGTTCATCTTCAGATTCTTCGGTATTTAAAACTAAAAGTCGATCGGTCGTTAATTCCAATCCGAGTTTCCAATCTGAAAAATTATTATGCGCTATAAAACCATTGAGACTACCTTTAGAAAAATATTTTGAATCCGTCATGGCCACATCATTAAAAATGAATTGCTGGCCTCTAAGCGAGACTTTAGAATCGAAATCAAAACCATAATCTACGTTGAGATATGGAATAGATAACCCGGCCCTATCTAATAACAATTCACCATAAATAGCCGGTTTATTTAAGCTTCCTGTAACATTGGCATAGCCAGATACCAATCCTCTAATATTATTAATAACTCCTTCACCCAATGGGTTTAATGGATCTAATAAAAATTCTTCAAAATTCACATTTAAGTCAATTTCGGGGTTGCTCTCAGCCACATCTATGGTTCCTTTGGCATCCAATGATTTTAAATTATCATTAACCAATGTGACATCAACATTGTAATTAGTTATAGAATTATTACCCTCAATATTTGCTTTAAGGTTTCCTAAATCATAATCATTTACAAAAAAGCCACTTATCTCTACATTTGATTTTGGTAAATAAACTCCACTATTTTGAACCACGTCTAACTTACCATTAACAATACCTTTTAATGCTAAACTATCAATACGCGGAGTGATTTTTACTAATTCAACATCTTTAAAATCGACATTAAAACTTTTATTGGTGGAGTCTATAACTTTTCCTGATAACAAAATTTCTTCATCATCGTGCGAAATTTTAATTGGAAAGATATCGAATGTTTCCAAATTTCTATCAAACGTAATCTTATTTAAAGTGTCCTTTTCTCTATTTAGCAACCAATTATACCCTTTAAATTTTACATCAGACTTTCTTAAACCTATAACTGATTTATTAGATTTATCAATGGTATAAAACATATTTAAGTTAAAGTCATCAGCATTATTAGTGCCTCCTTTAAATTCAGATTTTATTAATAAGGTATCACGTTTGGTTACATTAATTAAACTAAACTGAGATGCATTATACACTCCTGCACTAAGACTATCAATTTCAACATAGGTATTAAATAGTGGATTACTATTATCAATATTAACGTTAATATTATTAGCGAAGTAATCCTTAAACCTAATCTCTGGAGAATTAAATGAAAGTTCAAAACCTTTTTCATCCGTTTCTATTCTACCTTCTATAAACGTGTTTTTACCTAAGATTAAATCCTTAAAAAACACCGTAGCAATTTTAGAATAAATATTGAATCTAAAATCTATATATTGATTTTTATCGACCACATTAGGAACATAATTGGTATAAATACTCCCAACAGAATTCTCTACCAAACCTAATATGTCTTTCGTTTTAAATTGTCCGGTAATTTTACCATCTATAATATCTGGCGAGTTTATAGCTAACGTACGTTCATTATCATGAAAAGAAGATACAATATCAAAATCTTGAAAACTGTATTCACTATCTTGATTTTTATAAGTCGTATTCTTAATATTAATGGCTCCAACAGCATTATCTAAGGTTGTACCTGTGGCAGACATGGTTACTAAACCTCTAAATTCTGAAACACTATCACGTTTTACAAAATTTAAATTGCTAAGATTAGCATAACCAACATTGGCCTTAAAATCGAATTTTTTAAGGTCTTCAGAAAAATCTGCTAACCCGTTAAAATCCAGTTGTAAATTAAGATCTTCAACTTTTACGATACCGTTAAAAATACTATTCCCAAGATCGCCCGAAAGTGCAATATCTCGATACGTATAATCATTATAGTTTAATACAAAAACATCACCCTTTACTTCTGTTTTTAAATTTTTAATAGTAAAACCTTTTCCATCAACATCAAGATTTAAAGACGCGTTTTTTACTAAGGGATCATTGATGAGCTCACCAATATTAAATTCATCTAAAACAATATTTCCGATGTAACTAGCATCATCAATATTATTAATATTTGTCAATTGCAGATTCGACTTTATAAAACCTAAATCTGTATCGATGTCTAAATCAGCTTCAACACGTTTAGCCGTAACGAATGATGTTCCTTTAATTTTAAAATTCCCAACCTTAGAAATCACACTTGGGATAGAATTTCCTAAAAGCCTCGGTAACAATGCTGTTAAATCTCTATAATTTGAAGCTAAATTTTGAAAATCCCCTTGTAAAGCAAAACTATCTTCCGCTTTACTAAATAAATTTTTAAACGTAATATCTCCAATTATTCTCGTATTTGAAGTGGTACTTATATTAAGGTTTTTAGCTTCTAGGTTATTTAACGTTCCTGATAAGTCTGCATTAAAATTAGCATGCTGATTGGTTCCAAATTCATCGAAAAACACGTTTAGTTCTGTCAGTGAAATATCAGACTCTCTAAAGCTTGCAATAACATCTACTTTGTCTGTAAAATATTTTAAATCTTCGCGCTTATAATTAAATCTTAAATCACCTTTTAACTCTGATAATTCCGTTTTAATATTAAGATCACCAAACGTCATGTGATCTAAAGTGTATTCAAAATTTGCCATTAGATTTCTCACGGCAATTCCTCTACTATCTACAAAGCTAAATTTATTAATACGAGAACTGACCTCTGGCCCATTAATTAAAAAGTTTGTGGTATTAGCATTTAATTCTGTAAACTCAAAGATTTTTGGAGTGTCTAGATTTTCGTCTGTTAATCTAAAAATTCCACCTTCAATAGAAACATCACTCGATGAAAATAGAAATTCACTCGGACCAACTCTAGGGTTATCATTATCAAATTTAGCGACGAACACATCTAAATTAGTATCAATATCACCTTTGTAAGTTTTTAAATTGAAAATAACATCTTGAAGATCGATATCCCCAAAATTAAGCTTACTATTCATTAAATTCTGAAAGCTGATAATTGAACTATTTAATTCACCAACACTAATAAGCGTGTCTTTTTTATAATCTCTAATCAGTATTTCTTTCAGTTCAATATCACCATTGAGTTGAAGTCCAACACGACCAATATTAATATTAGTTTTAAAGTCGTTATTAATCCTATCTGTGGCATATCTTCCCAACCTTGTTTGCACCGTTGGAATCGATAGTACCAAAAACAAAATGAAAAACAGGAGCAATATAATTCCTATTATTTTTCCTATTATTTTGAGTATCCGTTTGATAGAATTTATGAGATTTACTTTTTACACCAATTACACTTCAAAAGAATCGATTAAATTAGTTTCTTTTTCCTTTTGATTTCATTTAAAAATAGAACCGTAGCTATCGCTATGCTAAGATTTTTTATATCCTAAAAAGAAAAAATAATTCCAATTTATTATCGACCATTTTAAAATTAATTTGGTCTTATTTCTTATTACCTTTGTCCTTACAATACGTTGTTTAATGTGGTAATGGACTTTAACTGGTAAAATTAACAATTATTGTGCCTAATATCGACTATGAAAAAAGAAAATATTTATATCCTTGGAATTGAGTCGTCTTGCGATGACACAAGTGCTGCAGTACTATGTAACGATCAGATACTGAGCAACGTTGTCGCTGACCAAAAAATACATGCTGAGTATGGTGGTGTTGTACCAGAACTAGCGTCGCGAGCACACCAACAAAATATTGTACCTGTGGTACACCAAGCTCTAGAAAAAGCTGGCATTAAAAAAGAACAATTAAGTGCTGTCGCATTTACCAGAGGTCCTGGATTGATGGGATCTTTATTAGTGGGGACGTCGTTTGCTAAATCCTTAGCTTACGGATTAGATATTCCGTTAATTGACGTCAACCATATGCAAGCGCATATTTTAGCACACTTTATTGATGAAGACCACCACAACAAACCACCATTTCCTTTTTTAGCCATGACGATTTCTGGTGGACACACACAGATTGTGAAGGTGAGTCGTTATTTTGAAATGGAAGTTTTAGGAGAAACGATTGATGATGCTGTTGGGGAAGCTTACGATAAAAGTGGTAAGGTTTTAGGTTTAGGTTATCCTGCGGGACCAGAAATTGACAGACGTGCACAACTTGGTAATCCAAAGGCCTATCAATTTACAAAACCAAAAGTTGATGGCTTGAATTTTAGCTTTTCAGGATTAAAAACTAACATTCTCTATTTTGTGCAACGCGAAGTAAAAGCAAATCCGAACTTCATTGAAGAGAACCTTAATGACATTTGTGCGTCTATTCAATATACAATCATCGGTATATTAATGGCGAAGTTAAAACTAGCAGTTAAAGAAACTGGCATCAATCATATTGCGATTGGCGGAGGAGTTTCTGCGAATTCGGGCATTAGAAAAGCACTTAAAGATGCTGAACAAAAATCTGGCTGGACAAGCTATATTCCGAAATTTGAATACACTACAGATAATGCAGCAATGATAGCTATTGTTGGGTATTTGAAGTATTTAGAAAAGGATTTTTCAGATTTTGATGTGATGGCTACGGCACGATTGAAGATATAATGCTACAATTAAAATCTTATAAATATTACATATTTTTATTAACCACTTTAGCAATCTGTTGGATTGGATTTAAGGCTATAGATTTAAATTTTGTTTTCAATATTTTAGACACCTATTATGTTATTCAGTATTCAGATATTATTGTAATACTTATGGCACTAGTACTTTTAATAGGATTCACATATTGGCTATTTTCGAAATGTAAAATTACCCTAATTAAAAATCTAGTTAAAATTCATAATTTATCAACGATTCTTAGCCTTGTATTATTAATAGTCACGCTTGTTTTCAATGAATTTATCAGTCCTTCAGGTTCCTCATCGCAATTCCCACTTTTTGATGACGCTAAAAATACGGAGGTAATACTAATAATACTAAGTGTTATAATTATAGCTTCTCAAATATTATTTGTTATTAATGCATTTGTAAGTCTTATTCGATACTTTTTATATAAAAAAGAAGTGTAAACTTCATAATTGTTAAAACATCTGTTAACATCCTTACAACCTTTGCTTCTATGGTGTCTTAAAATTTAGTTGTTTTGCAGTAACCCAAATCGAACTTAAAACAATTTTATTATGAAACATGTATTTACGCTTTTAATTTTACTGCCTTTATTCAGCTTTTCTCAAGCATCTTTTGAAAAACAATTAGATTCCATTTCCACACCTGAAGAAGCTACATCATTTTTAAAAGAAAATAGACCTGCACACGGTAAACTATTTACCTTCAACAAAGCAAAGCATAAAACCAGATTAGCAAACGACTTGTTTAATCTTTCCAAAGGCGGAAAAAAAGTGATTAAAACGGATTTCAATAAAACCTTTTATAAGGTTATTGATAAAGACGAAGTTAATTATACAAAATTTAGAATTATTTTATTTAATGCCGCAAACTCTTCTGATGAAGACGCCATAGCTAGACGTAAGAAAACTTTATCCCTATACCTTCAGGGCTACAGTTTTAAAGATTTAGCAAAACACTATTCATATGGCCCAACGGCTAAGATGGGAGGTGATACAGGCTGGATAAAAGCAGGTGAAATCTCTGAAGCTTTTGACAATATTGCTTTTAATGAAAGTCATCCTATTGATGAAGCTTTCATGGTAGACGATACAGAAAATAAAGTTTATTATTTGGTTCTCAAAACTGAGAATACAAAATCTATTGAAGAAATTACAGTTTTAAAATTTACAGAAGATATTGAGTAATGCAGTTATTCTATAATCCCAACATATCTGAAAATGATACCAGTTTTAGCTTTGAAAAAGACGAAAGTCGACACATCGCTAAAGTTTTACGTAAAACGATTGGCGATACGTTACATATTACGAATGGAAATGGTTGGTTATTTACAGCGGAAATCACTCTAGCAGATCAAAAACATTGCACAGTTTCCATAACCTCTAGAAGCCTACAACCCAAACGCCATTACGATTTGCATTTGGCTGTGGCACCAACTAAAATGAATGATCGCTACGAGTGGTTTTTAGAAAAAGCTACTGAAATTGGAATTGAAACCATCACTCCCATTATTTGCGATCATAGCGAACGGAAGGTTGTAAAAACAGAACGTTTTGAAAAAATTATTCAGTCTGCAATGAAACAATCCTTGCAATGCCATTTACCAAAACTAAATGCTCCCATTGCTTTTAAAGACTTTATTAGTCAAGAGTTTTCCAATCAAATTTTTATTGCACATTGTGAAGAGACTGATAAAACATCTTTAAAATCGCAATTACTACCTGAAACCGATTGCACCATTTTAATTGGACCCGAAGGAGACTTTAGCGTTAAAGAAATTGAAATGGCCTTGCAACACCAGTTTATTCCTGTAACTTTGGGTGACACACGCTTACGAACAGAAACAGCAGCTATTGCCGCTTGCCATTCTGTGGCTTTTTTAAATGAATAGACTAATGAGAATCATTTTCACTTTATATTTTTCACTTTTCACTTTTGTCTTGTTTTCCCAAGATGTCGCTATTTTAAAATATAAAGGCGGTGGAGATTGGTATAGTAATCCAACCGCTTTACCCAATTTAATTAAGTACTGTAATGATCATATTGATACAAATATCAATGAAAGTATTCAAACTGTAGAAGCAGGAAGTATTGATATTTTTCAATTTCCATTGTTACATATGACGGGGCACGGAAACGTCTTCTTCAGTGATGACGATGCCGAAAACTTAAGAAATTACCTTATATCTGGTGGCTTTCTTCATATTGATGATAATTATGGCATGGAACCTTATATTACCAAAGAACTCAAAAAAGTATTTCCAAATAGCGAATTAATTGAAATCCCTAAAGATCATAAAATATTCAGTTCAGCTTATGAATTTTCAAATGGCTTGCCTAAAATCCACGAACACGATGGCAAAGCTCCACAAGCTTTTGGAATTTTTTACGAAAGTAGATTAGTTTTGTTATTCACTTTTGAAAGCGATTTAGGCGATGGTTGGGAAGATCAAGAAGTTCACAATGACCCTGAAGATGTAAGAGAAAAAGCTTTAAAGATGGGAGCTAATATTGTGAAGTATGCTTTTGAAAATTAAATTTTTTTAAAATAAAGACCTAATAATCAATAATAAGAAACCACAAGCATGAAATTAAATTACCGTTGCGAGTCTTGTAAAAAAGATAATTTTATTAGCACGAAAGCTACAGACAGACATGGCTTATTAATGGAAAGAGGGAGTAACGAATTTAATGAACGCTGTAAGCATTGTGGTCATTTTACAAAAAAACACATCAATAGACTCTATGCAGATGATAATTACACTCTAGTAATTGTTGGGTTTGCTCTTTCTGCAATTGCAACGTTCTTCTTATGGGATTTTGGTTGGATTTCAACACTGACTGGTACAATTCCTCTATATTTTTGGACTGAAATGAAAAAGAAATCCAGCGCATTTAATAAAACCATGGTTAAATAAGCATGAAGACGTTTTCTCTTAAATATAAAATCGTTGCATTTTTATTAGTTTTGGCGTTCACCTTTCAATCGATGGAGTCTATTAATAGTCATACTTACAAAACAGGTATTGATAGTTATCATTATACCTATTCTTGTTTTGTTGGAAAAATAAGTACTCACTTAGCTATTCATTGCGATGCTAAATTCTGCAACACCTATTTATAATAGCGTACAAATTAATTTTGTTTTCAACCTTTATGCAATTAAACCACTACAACTCCAACTTCAAAAAGCAAAAACATCCAATTACAGTACTATGTGATAATGTCACTAACGCTCCGAATATTGGTAGTTTATTCAGAACAGCAGATGCTTTTGGTGTTGATGAACTCATCTTTTGCGGTTCAGATATTCCTTTAGGTAAACGGATGACAAAAACGTCACGTTCTACAGAAAAGTATGTCAACCACCGTGTGGAAGACGCTATTGAAACTCAAATAAACATCTTAAAATCAAATCAGTATTTTTTAATTGCTTTAGAAATTTCAGAAAACAGTCAACCGTTAACGTCCTTCACCTTAGAAACAAAACAACCTATCGCTCTAATCTTGGGTGATGAAAATTTTGGTATATCTGAAGCTGTACTTAAACAAGTGGATGCTGTGGTTCATATCAATATGTTTGGAAATAATAGTAGCATGAATGTTGTTCAAGCTACGAGTATAGCACTTTACGAGATTACTAAGCAACTTAATTCATAAATTTGTCTTGCTGAATTATATTCAGCATCTTTGAGTAAATAATTACACCATGAATTCAAAAACAATAGCCAACGGTATTTTAAGAGCAATAGGTGTCATATTAGCTATTATTTTAGTGTTATATTTTCTTTTTAAAATTCAGTCTGTAATTGTTTATATCGCTTTAGCTGTAGTTATTTCGCTTATCGGAAGGCCTATTATTCTTTTTTTAAGAGATCGCTTAAAATTTAATAATACTATTGCTGTCGTAGTAACGATGGTATTACTATTAGGTCTTTTAGTAGGTTTAGTTGGACTTTTTATTCCATTAATTATGGAACAAGGCCAAAATTTAGCATTATTAAATATTGAACAACTACAAGTTAATATTGAAAATCTGTATGATCAAATTATCACCTATTTTCAATTTAATAATATTGATATTGAACAATCTATAGAAGACTCTCACTTACTATCAAAACTCGATTTTGCTATTATACCTAACTTCTTAAATAGTTTTGTAAGTGGTTTAGGTACTTTTAGTATTGGTTTGTTTTCTGTACTTTTTATTTCGTTTTTCTTTTTAAAAGATAGTAAGTTGTTTGAAGATGGTTTAATGACCTTTATACCTAGCGGAAATGAAGAACGCTCTAAACGTTCAATAAATACTATAAAAGACTTATTATCACGTTATTTTGTTGGACTTATACTTCAAATTTTAATCTTGTTCGTTATTTATACGATTGTGTTATTAATTTTTGATATTGATAATGCTATTGTAATTGCATTCTTATGTGCATTACTAAACCTTGTGCCTTATGTTGGTCCTTTAGTGAGTGGTTTTTTAATGCTTTTATTAAGCATGTCTAGTAACTTAGGAGAAAGTTTTAGCGATGTTATTTTACCAAAAACAACCTATGTTATGATTGGTTTTATTATAGCGCAATTGGTAGATAATTTCTTCTGTCAACCTTACATATTTTCTAAAAGTGTTAAGTCTCACCCCTTAGAAATTTTCTTAGTTATCATCATTGCAGGTATTCTATTTGGTGTGGTTGGAATGATAGTCGCTATACCGTCTTATACGGCCATAAAAGTAATTCTGAAAGAATTTTTATCAGAGTACAACATCGTTAAAAAGCTGACTAAAAACTTATAGTATTAGTTTGAATACATCATTACTACATATTGAAATTCAAGATTTTATAAGTAAAAATATAAATTCAAACACTTCTGAATTATTATTAAAAGGTATGCCGTTTGACATTGTAGATTCTAAATTAATCATTGAACAAATTGAAGCCAAAAAACGATGCCAAAAGAAATTACCAACGTGGTATAACACTGAACAGATATACTATCCTAACAGACTAAATATAGAGCAAACTTCGTCAGAACAAACCGCTAAATTTAAAGCCGATTTAGTATCCGGAAAATCAGTGATTGACCTCACAGGAGGCTTTGGTGTAGATGCGTATTACTTTTCAAAACAAGTCAATCAAGTGACACATTGTGAAATCAATTCTCAATTGTCAGAACTGGTAAAGCACAATGCTAATGCATTAAATATTTCTAATATAACTTTTATTAACGGTAACGGAATTGAAGCTTTAAAACGCATTGATGAACCCTTCGATTGGATTTATGTGGATCCTTCGCGTCGTGATGACTCAAAGCAAAAGGTGTTTTTACTTTCTGATTGTGAACCCAACATAAAAACGCATCACGATTTATTTCTAAAATATGCCGAAAATGTGATGATTAAAACCTCTCCGTTATTAGATATAACGGCGACACTATTAGACATAGCAAATGTTAAAGAAATTTATGTGGTTGCTGTAAATAATGAAGTGAAGGAATTACTTTGGATTTTGGAACGGAATTTTGAAGGAGACGTGAACATTAAAACAGTAAACCTACAAAAATCGAACACGCAACGTTTTAATTTTAAGTTCAATGACGAACCAGAAGCTAGTGTAACATTTAGTGAACCACTCACCTATTTATACGAGCCTAATGCAGCAGTTTTAAAATCAGGAAGTTTTAACTCGGTGAGTTCGCTTTTAAAGATCTCTAAATTACATAAACATTCGCATTTATATACCTCAGAGAACCTAATCGATTTTCCAGGAAGGAGATTCAAAATTGAAAAGATTATCTCTTTCAATAAAAAGGCCTTTTCAAAAGAACGAATTGTAAAAGCCAACGTAACGACACGGAATTTTCCATTATCCGTTAATGCTATTCGTAAAAAATTGAAAGTTAAGGATGGTGGAAACAATTATTTATTCTTCACTACAAGCCATAATGATTCTAAAATTATCATCATTTGCTCAAAAGTAGTCTAGGTCTATTTTTATGCTTCGATAATTTATACTTGTATACAAATTACAGAAATCCTTTCTGAACAACAACCATATCGTTTCCCCAAAGTTTTACTAAGTATGAAATATCGATAGGAAAGAATGACGAAGAACCATCAGTGTTGTACTTTACAGGACATTCAATTTTGCTATCGTCAATAATTTCACATGTATTTTTACCATTATCAGAAATGTAAATATTACCCGAATCGATTTTATCATAGACTTTTTTTAAATCTATAATCGCATATTTTAAAAATTTAGAGGTTTTACTAATATCCTTTTTCGAGCAATCTAAAATGCCGTAAGTAAAATAGTGTGCCTTCATTTTAAAATATTCAGATTCTTGTCGGTCTTCATGTTTATTCTCATCACGTCTATAACGAATTGTAAAATCTGTAAAAGCTTTGTATTTTTCTTCTCTAAACCGTTCTTGTACGGTATTTACGGCATCCTTATTTCTAAAAACGTAATCGATACCCACAGTCATATCAATATATTTTGCAAAACTTTTTTTCAGCCTCACCTCTTCCCAACTGATTTGTCTATAAATATTAGGTACAGCGATATGTTTATGTACATAATCTGTAAACGCTCTATCATTTTTATATTTAGACATTTTACAATTTGGAATTTACTGTTCCACTTCTCATTTAAAAAAACATAAAATTCATCAAAGAATTAACGTGGCAATTTTTATATCCCTCTGATAAATATACACTTAAATATATGATAAAATTATTCCTATAAATTTTATAAAAAAACTTAAATAAATTGTTGCGTTCTTTAAAATGTTGCGTTACATTTGCATCCGCAATTAAGAGAATGTTCTTTTATATATTGGAGAGGTGCCTGAGTGGCCGAAAGGAGCGGTTTGCTAAATCGTCGTCGGTGGAAACACTGACCCAGGGTTCGAATCCCTGTCTCTCCGCAATTTTTACTGCAGCTTATGCGATTCTGTAAGTAATATAAGATAATCATTTTCGGGGTGTAGCGTAGCCCGGTTATCGCGCCACGTTTGGGACGTGGAGGCCGCAGGTTCGAATCCTGCCACCCCGACTTTTATTGAATTTTTAGAGTTTTACTCTAAATGGTCGCATAGCTCAGCTGGATAGAGCACCTGCCTTCTAAGCAGGCGGTCCTAGGTTCGAATCCTAGTGCGATCACAAAAAGCCTTAACATTTATGTTGAGGCTTTTTTGTGTTTAATTATATATTATACAACACCTATTATAACTTTAAATCTATAGATAATTTCTACGTTCAATCTACGGTAAATTTTATAGCCTAAAAAAAAGAAAAATTAAGGCATTTTTAAAAAATATTTATATATTCGCGACCGCTTACCAAAAATGCGAGAGTAGCTCAGTTGGTAGAGCGTCAGCCTTCCAAGCTGAATGTCGCCGGTTCGAACCCGGTCTCTCGCTCTAAAGACATCCTCTGTTGAGTGGTCTTTTTAGTTTGAAATATTGAATTAAAGCATTGGGGAGATACTCAAGCGGCCAACGAGGGCAGACTGTAAATCTGCTGACTACGTCTTCGCAGGTTCGAATCCTGCTCTCCCCACAAATGATTTTTAAATGCAGCTTTACAAAAACTCACTTTTGTAAAATCATTGGGATTGAGTCATCACCAATCTAGAATACTCAGCGATACGAAGTAATCTAAAATAAACCTAACTGATTCTAAATATTGAAATACCATTATTAAAGCAATTTAATTACAAAATGTACGAGTCGCTCAGTTGGTAAAGCGTCAGCCTTCCAATTAGGCGGTCCTAGGTTCGAATCCTAGTGCGATCACAAAAAGCCTTACTAGAAATAGTGAGGCTATTTTGTGTTTTAGAACTATGTGTTTTCTATTACATTTTATATTCTCAATCGAAAAATATATTTTATATCAATATCCAAATTACAGTGGTTTTCTCTACTTAGTAAAAAGCCGTTTTTATAGCTTCTACAGACACGCCAAACAAAGCTTCAATAACAGGATTTAAACTATCCTCATCGCCTTCCATATGACAGGTTAATTGTATATGCGTTGCGCTTTCTCCTGAATTTAGAGCTAAAGCTGGTGACGATGTTTCCAATTCATAAAAAGGGCCTAATGGTTTTGCTCCTGATTCAGGTTCTCCATCGTTATAAGCATTTATGACATCCCCTTCAAATGGTTTATCTTGAATTTCCCACATGGAATTGACGTAATCCATTGCATTTTCAGGCTTGTTATATTTTACTATAGTTAAGATGCCATTTTCAGAATCATAAGAACCTGCAATATTTTTAGCACGCATAGGCGACAATCCTATTTTACTACGATACTGACCATCTCCACTAAAATAAATTACCTGATCTTTAACCACTAATCGGTCTGATGGCACTTTACCAAAATAAGCATCATTTACCACCTCACCTAAGTCAGCTACTTCACCTTGTACATAAGGAATTATAATCGTCGTATATGGCGAATGATTGTACATCCCTAACATCCACATAGAAAGTAAACCGGTTTCTTTTTTCCAATCGGTTTCTCCTAAATTGGTCATGATATTGGTCGTTTTATAAGCAACGGATTTAATCGTTTCTGCTAAGGTGTCTAAGCCCAGTTCTTTTTGAAGGTTTTGTTTTGAAAGAATAGCTACTTCACGTTGAATGCCCATATTAAATGTGAAACCCGAATAATTGGTTAATGCCGCTTCCTTTGTAAATACAACTTTATTTGAAGTCTTACTTTTTACATCAAATGGTTCTAAGTCTATCAACTTTGGTGTGTACCAATCGTCTAAAGTAAATTCGGTTCCTTTTTTGAAGAAAATAGAATATTGTCCACCTTCTGGCCCTAACCAAAAACGTTCTTCACCTCCAAAAACGTTGATATGTTCTAAGGTGTCTTTAGATTTGAATAATTCTTTATTTATCCAACCGTAACTTCTGCCTTTGGCACCAAAAGCACTACTAGTCATCACGCGACCTTGCAATGCTGCTGCAATAGCTACTTTTGAGTTGTTAGTTTCGTCCTTAAGTTCTATGACGTCTATATAATCTTTCATAAACATAACGTCGTCTGCATAAGTGGATATGTTCTTATTTATAGCAGTCGTATCAAGTGAATCGGTAGTGTTATTGTCTTTTTCCATTTCAGATTTCTTTTTTGAATTACAGGATATAGTTAATAAAATAAAGCATACAATTATTGTAACGCTTCCTAATAAATGTGGTTGTTTTAGTTTCATGTTCTGCTCTTTTTCATCTTAATTGTCTTTATTACTTAAATCAATCTTCAGAATCCGTTCTATAGGGATAAGCTGGTAAATCTGTACCATTTACTAAATTCACTTTTGGTTTTCCTGAAAAGGCGTAACGTATGTATAGCGGTTTTTTTATTTCATTAGAATGTAAAACTACAGTCTGTCCTTTAATTTTTGCTTTGGCAGGTTTCCATTGCATAGTGTCGTCTGCAATCCAAAATCCTGTAGGTGATTTACCGTCTGTAGTTTTTAATCCTTCCGCATGATCATAACTTACTATCAATTTTCGATTACGTACTTCAACATTTTTCATTACCGGACCTTCTGCAACGATAGCTTCTCCTAAGGTTTCTTTAGCGGCTTCAAGTGCTAAACGTTTTCCAATAGGACGTTTGTCTTTTGGGTGAATATTTTTTAAATCCCCCAAATCAATGGTATTGATGACATTTGTATGTGGAAGTTGCAATACTTTGAGTTGTGATTCTCGTATCCAAGCCCAAGATTCTTCTGTTGGGTCTTGTGCATCTATAATAGGCTTTTTTTCAGTTCCTTTTCCATAACCAGGCAGCATAACGACCATAAAATGCATATCACCTTTATACCATTCTTTACGATAGCGTTTTATCCAAGCACTCATAATATCGCCATACTCTTTCATACCAGCTACTCTATGAAACCAATTGGCTTCTGTAACTTCAGGCACACCAGACATATATCTGGCATTACGCTCACCCTGATACCAAACCAATCCTCTGACGGCAAAAGGTGCCAAAGGTTTCATCATGGCGTTGTACAAAATATTAGGTTGTCTTCTTATAAAAACATCTTCTGCCTTTGTCCGCTTATCATGTTTTTCTACTATCGATTTAATACGGTTTTGAGTCACTGTATCTTTATCAAAATCACGCATTATGGTTTTAAAATAATCGAATTCTTCAGTCATATCTCGTGGCATCCATGCCTCAATGGAAGAACTTCCCCAAGACGAATGAATAATACCGATAGGCACATTAATCATATCTTCCAAATAGTAGGCAAAGGCAAAAGCAACAGCGCTTACAGGTGTTTCTTTTGACCACGTCCCTTCAACCTCATCCTTTTCTGTTAATGAAACCGTCCTAGTGACTTCAAAACGTCGTATGTTTTTTGCTTTATCTACTAAAGCCTGAATATCTGGAACCGCCTTAACATTCATTTGCATATTCGACTGGCCTGAACAAATCCAAACTTCGCCCACTAAAACATCAGAAATAACAAGGTCTTTTTTCCCACTTACAATTAAATCGCTGCCTGTTTTTGCAGTTTTTAAGGTATCTAATTGAATTTTCCATTTACCGAATACATCTGCGGTTGTCGTCTTTTGTTGTCCAGCAAATGAAACTGAAACTTCCTGACCAGCATCAGCCGTTCCCCAAATGGGCACTTGCATATCACGTTGTAACACCATGTGATTACCAAAAACAGGTGATAATTTTACTTCTGAATTCATAAACCTAGCTTTTAAAAACGCATAGCTTTTCTCC
This sequence comes from Winogradskyella psychrotolerans, assembly GCF_018860545.1. Lineage (GTDB taxonomy): Bacteria > Bacteroidota > Bacteroidia > Flavobacteriales > Flavobacteriaceae > Winogradskyella > Winogradskyella psychrotolerans_A. The sequence continues at coordinate 120,863 of NZ_JAHKPN010000052.1, forward strand.
ATTAATTCGGTATAGACGATTTTATCAGCTTTTTCACCACGGAAAAATGAGCCATTAAAAAAGCCATGCCCTTTTCCTTCATAAGATTCTAACTGGCAAACATTTACTGCTTCATTCATTAATACATGGAAACGTTCGGCATTTTCATAAGGCACTGTTTTATCCGCTTTTCCGTGAAAAATCAACGTAGGAACAACACCTTTATTAATATGATGATTGGGTGAAATATCCGTTTTATGGTCCTCACCTACTTTCTCCATTCCATAGCCTTTTTCAGTTGTATCGAGAACTGGATTATACAGTATCATTGCATTCGGTTTAGAACTGACGGACAAATCCTCTCCTGCTTCTTCATAACCTTCAATAACACCTGTACACAACGCAATATGTCCGCCTGCAGAACCACCTGAAGCCACTATTTGATTAGGGTTAATTCCTAATTCTTTAGCATGTTGACGTACCCATCTAATTGCCGATTTTGCATCAGTCACTGCATCAAAAGGTGTTGTGCCATGCTTTTTATTAACTCTATATTCTGCTGAAATGGCAACAATTCCCTTTTGAGCAAAAAAACGAGATTGCTCATAAAACTGTTTAGCTGTGCCACTTGACCAACCACCACCAAAGAAAAATACGATAACTGGAACTTTATCTGTGACTTGATATTCTTTTGGATTGAAAATATGAAGCGACAATGCTGTATTATCCACAGTTTTGTACACTAAAGAAGTATCTGGTGTTATTGTATTTTTAACTACAACGGATTCTGCATGAGTTATCATAGTTGAAACCAATAGAACTAATGTAGTAAGTAATAATTTCATGTTTTTTAATTATATGTTTATCTTAAGTAAGTTGTGTTTAATTCTCTAAATAAGGAATTTTAATATTTTTAAGTTTTTGTAATTAATTACAATACCAATTATACACATCGAACTTGACAATTATGACGCTTACTAATTTAGTATCGCTTCAATTTGCGTCCAACCTTCCATGCCTTCATTTTGCTGAATGGCTCCAGGCGTACTTCTACCATCCAAAATTATTTTTTTAAGAGCTGCTTTTAGTTCCGCAGCTATCTCTGGATGTTCATCGATTAGGTTTTTAGTTTCGCCTATATCGTCTTTCAAATTGTATAATTGCATGGCTGGCAACTCTAATTTTTCTGCTCGTATACTCCTTAATGATGGATAACTCCAACCACCAGAACCTTCACATAAATTTAATTTCCATTCGCCTTTTCTTATTGCAAAAGCGCCATCAATAGAATGATGAACCGTATATTCCCTAATATCCGAACCGTTTTCATTATTAAAGAGTGGAAACATACTATAACTATCCTCGGCTTCGGTATCCTTAATTTTATATCCTGCTATTTCGGCACAGGTAGCAAAAAAATCTGTTGTACAAATTGTTTTATCTGAACTTAAATTTTTCAACGCCTTTCTTGGCCATTCTACCACAAATGGCACACGATGACCACCTTCATAGATATCAGCTTTCGCACCACGAAACACATAACTAGGATTATGTTTTACATTAGCAAGCTCGTCAAAATTAGCTCTTGGTGAACACCCATTATCACTTGTAAAAACCAAAAGTGTATTTTCTGAAATACCTTGTTTTTTAAGAACTTCTCTAATTTGACCCACGACATCATCAACCTGCATCACAAAATCCCCATACATATTGGTATTACTTCTGCCCATAAATTCCGTAGTTGGTAAAATTGGCGTGTGTGGTGCTGGCAAAGGGAAGTATAAAAAGAAAGGGGTTTCTTTTTTGGAATTTTCAGTAATATAATCAACAGCTTTATCTGTTAAGTCTTGCAATACAGTTGCATGAACAAAATCATCAGAGGTCAATCCTTCTCTCCAAAAGCCTTTTCTATCGCGTGAAATTGTAGTTTTGGTAGGCACCATTGTCGGCATATCATTTTCAACATACACATAAGGTGGCATATCCAACGAGCCACAAAAACCATAAGAATAATCAAATCCGTGGGTTGATGGTCCGTTTTTAATTGGTGCACTAAAGTCTATTTCGGCTTTTGCTTTGTAACTATCAAGGTTCATTTCTTCGTTCTCATTTGTAATTTTCCAATCCCAACCCAAATGCCATTTTCCAACATAAGCCGTGTTATATCCTTGACTCTTTAACATATCTGCAATGGTTGTACGATCTTGTTTTATTAGCGACGTTGACGTACCACTTAAAACACCATTTTTTAATGAGGTTCGCCAATTGTACCTTCCTGTTAAAATACCATAGCGTGTAGGTGTACAAACCGCTGATGATGTATGCGCATCGGTAAATTTAATCCCGTTAGACGCCATTTCATCAATATTTGGTGTTGGAATTTTTCCTTCCGGATTAAAAGCCTGTACATCTCCATAGCCTAAATCATCAGCTAAGATGTATATAATGTTTGGGTTTTGATTTGCTCTATCTTTTTTTGATTGGCCTGTCATTAAAAAAGGTAACAGTAGAAATGCCACTAATATTTTTTTCTTCATCGGTTTTGTTTTTTAATATTTATAATTTAGAACATCGTGAAATTTGAATCGAATATTTAAAAATCAACAATGATTATGATTTAAAATCCAATTGTTTCAGACCTGTCAGGTTTTGAAAACCTTACAGGTCTTAATCTCATGATATTTTTATTTTCATTTCAGCTTCAATCATCTTTAATTTCGCTTCCCCACCAATCTTTATTGGGTTGATAATCTGGGCTTAACATTTGTTTTCTTTTAGCTTCCAATTTAGGCATCAGCTTCGTTGTATTGTTTTTTAAACGCTGATTCCATGCGGATTCATCCCAATCAGGATCTAATTCTGCGTATTCGGTATTCATAGACTCTAGCCAACTCATAAGTTCCTCTTTTAGGTCTTGGGTCTTTTCAGCGTTTTTATCTGCTAGATTATTGGTTTCGCCTAAATCAGCATTCAAATCATATAATTCTTGATGACTGTCCTCCCAGTAATGAATAAGTTTCCAGTTCTCTTTTCTTATTATGGAAACAGGTTCACCACCTTGATTTCCGTAGTGTGGATAATGCCAAAACAAAGGGCGTTCATCAATTTTATCGCCGTTTAAAAGTGGTTTCAAACTCACTCCATCTGTATGTTCTTGAGGTCTTAGCGGGATTTCGGCTAAATCTAAAAGCGTTGGAAATAAATCGGCACCAGATACTAGTACCTCAATCTCAGCACCATTTTGTTGTATCTCTGGCACATAAATAAAATAAGGAACACGTAAACCGCCTTCCCATTGATAGCCTTTTCCACCTCGAAGCGACAATTGATTGGTAGAATAATTATCGCCAGAAGTTACGCCTCCATTATCTGAGGTAAACACTACAATGGTATTTTTGTCTAGTCCAGTATCTTTAAGGGTTTGCATCACACTTCCTATGGCTTCGTCAACCTGCTCAACTAAACCTGCATACACTGGATTATCTTGGTGTTTTCTTGCTGGTAATACACGTTCCATCTCAAAACCATTTTCAGCAATACCCATTTGTTCTGCTTTATCCCTATATTTTTTCCATTTGTCTTTTAAAGTTTGAATTGGTGCATGCACCGCATAAAAAGACAAGTATGCTAAAAAGGTGGTATCTTTGTTTTCTTCAATAAAATTAGATGTTTCTTTAGCCAACTTCATGGACAGTGATATCCCTTTTTCGGCTTCATGATCTTCCATCATCGGATTGTTAAATGGCGAAAAATAACCTCCTTTACCAGGTCCACCTTTTTCATAGCCACCCATGTTGATATCAAAACCATGATTGGTTGGTAACGAATGTTCTTTTTCACCACCTAAATGCCATTTTCCTGCAAAAAAAGTTCTGTATCCATTCTCTTTAAAAACCTCTGGTAAGGTTACATCACTGGTATCTAAATGATGTTTATACTCTGGTGGCAATAATTTGGTATGTCTATTTTTCTTTTTCCAAGCTTGTCCAGATGGTGCGCCATCAAACTGCGTGATGCCATGCCTTGCCGTAAATTGTCCATTTAATAAACTTGCTCTCGATGGACTACATACCGCACATGTGGCATAACCGTTTGTAAAAATAGTTCCTGAAGTGGCCAATGCATCAATGTTAGGTGTTTCATAATATTTACTTCCCATCACACTTAAGTCTGCATAACCCAAATCGTCCACAACGACAAAAAGGATGTTTGGTTTTGTTGTCTGTGTTATATTGGTTGCGGAGTCGTTGGTTTTACAAGCCCCTAAAACGATTAAAAATATGAGGATACTTTTTTTCATTATTTTACATTTTATCAGGTCTTATCCACATACAATGGCCACCACCTTCAACCATTTTAGCGTATACTACATCACCTTTTGTTGCCGTTGCTGTTCGTACTTTGTAAGCTTCAGGATTTGTTTTACTATTTGTGCTTTCAGCATCTTCGTAATAGGTGATTTTGTAGGTTTTATTATCTTTTAAAAAGTCTAAAGCGATATCTAAAGTCCCTCCTTCAGCATGAACGGAACCAATAAACCACGCTTCCCCATATCTTCTCGCTGTAGAAACATATGCATCCATTTTGGCATGCAATACTTTACTCTCATCCCATTTTCCAGCAGGCATTTGTTTTATAAATTCAAATATATCTGATTTTGCTGCATAAGCTTCAGGTGCATCTGGAAGACAGACCAAGCCACTAAATACAATTAATGTTCTTGCCGCTTCTGCTGTTACTGTTGTAAGTAATGAATTTAATTTTTTAGGCCCTTTTGCGCGTTTACCTGCATTGACACCTGATATATCAAAAATACCATTATTCATATCTAGAGGTCCTTGGATACCATTTATTAGTGCCATTCTTATAAAAGTTTTTGGCGTAAATGCACGTTTGGAATCTTGCTGGGCATGGCAAAATTCTTTAGTAATTGCGTTTGGAAACGTTCTAGAGATTCCTGTAAAAGGCACAGGACGATCATGAAAATCAATGAGTAAATGACTCTTAGCACTTAAGCGAATGGCATGTCTTGTAAATTCTACATTGTCGCGCATAAAACCATATTTTACACCCTTCGCATGTAAAGACTTAAAATAAGGGAACAAAGCTTCATCTCCATAATCTCCTTTTTTTCTATCATAATACAAGAGTAGTGATACTCCTTTTTCGTTGGCGTACGTCGAAATTTTGTCGAAATCTAATTGTTTTGAGATTTCAAGATGACCTTGTTCAACGTCTGTATACCAACCAGCATCAATCATAACATATTCTATATCATTTTCTGAAGCAAAATCTATAAAACGCAAATAGCTATCCGTATTTATACCATAGTTAAACCCATCTTCTGCTTTGAATCCATGTACTCTCCAGTCCCAAAGTGTTTTCCCTGGTTTTATCCAAGACGGATTTTCAATTTGATTAGGAGCTGCAACATTTAAAGGCACTGTATTGGTTAATAAATCTCCAATTTTATCTTCTATAAGAATTAATCTCCACGGTGTAATTAAGCTATTATCATTTGAATGAAATTCATTATCAGAAATTAGTGTATTCCTTTTCTTATCGAATTTAAAATCAATCACATTAAATCCCGGAGCACTTACCAAATCGGATTCTAGAAGTGATAAAAATTTATGCTGGTCACTTTCTACAATTATTGGCATATTGAATTCCTGTATTAAGGAATCCTTCATTTTTAAATCTTCTATAACTATAGGCCCAACAGGTTCGCGCTCACCAGCTGGAGAATATAAACTACTTGTATCTTCCAGATCATATTCTATAAAAAAGGAAGGTTGAGTACCTTCTGAAATTTCACTAGCTTTAAATCGAAAAGCAACGCCTTTATTGTAAATTCTTACTAAAAGTGTTACTGGAATACCTTCGTAGTTTAGAGATACATCCAATTCATTATAATGGTTTTCAATTTCACTGAACTGTCCCCAAACCGGATTCCAAATTGCATTGACTTGGTTTATTTTAGTATTTAGAATCTCAACTTTTGATCCTTGTAGAACTGAAATTTCAGAATTTGAAACTAATATAATTTCATTATCATAAAGATTGTACGTTAATTGATTTTGTGCATCGTTTAAAACAATTTTAACTTCACCATCAGGAGATGTGATTTCTAATTGATGTGATTTTGTACAATTACAAAAAGTTAGAATAAAAATTACTAAAACGACTATATTTTTCATTCTGAAAAGAGATTAAAAGTTTCAAAAACTGCTGATAAATTTTTCTCGTACTAATCAACAATGAAGCTAATTTAGATAACCTCTCTTATTTAAACTTCTAATTTTTAACCCATTTAATGTACAATTCAATCAATTGATTGTGCTTTTTCTCTTTTAACATAATTACTTAAGTCTCAAAACCGGTACTTATTAGCTTATGAGTTAATAGCCGTACCTATTATTTAGTTTGCCTTTCTTTTGAAAACAGCTTTTCATTAGGACTTTTAGGCAATTCAATTTGCCATTGCTGTATTTCTTTTAGTAATCGTTTTGCTACACCTGAATTGGCCTCTTTTAGATCATTTTTTTCACTTATATCTAGTGTAATATCATACAATTCATAATAACTCAAATCGTTGTTTGCAACCAATTTCCAATTTTGGTCAACAACCGCATAAGACACCCAATGGTTTGGTGTATTTGTCTTTGCAGGCCAACGCGATTCATATTTCCAAAAAAGCGGTTTTGTTCGTAAGGGATACGTTTTTCCTTGAAGGGTTGACACTTGGCTAATTCCATCTGGATTAAAAGCTTTAGGTAAATTCACATTCGCTATTTCACAAAACGTTGGTAATAGATCTACTGCCGACATTAAAGAGGTATCATCAATAACTCCTGCTTTAATTTTACCTGGCCAACGAGCAATAAATGGCACTCCTATTCCACCTTCAAATAGTGATGCTTTATACCCTTTTCTTCCTCCTGTTATGCCTTTTGATGCACTTGTATCATAACCAGCTCCAGTGGCAGAATCATATTTAAGTTTTAATTCCTTCACTTCAACGGCAGCTCTTGCAGGTCCATTATCTGAACTAAATATTACAAGTGTGTTATCGGTTATTTCTAAGCGATCAAGAGCATCTAATAACTCACCAATGCGATCATCTGCATGAGATATTATAGCTGCATAAATATTATCATCTTCTGCTAATTCTGGAAAACGCTGTTGGTATTTTGGAATGACATGATGCGGTGTATGCGGTTCATGTATCCATAAATTAATAAAAAATGGTTTGTTTGCTTTATTAGATTTTTCGATAAAAGCAATTGTATTGTTAACGTCTTCATGAACTGGCATTTGTGTTCCCGAACAGTTAAATGCTCCATATTCATCGTAACCATATTCACCAGGTGAAGGAGAATCTGCAATCATATTATTTGAAAGATGCCATTTTCCAAAATGTGCGGTAGCATAACCACTTTCTTGTAATAATCTTGGTAATACTATGGCATCTTGGTCTAACCAATCTGGCATGTTACGTCGCGCATTATCTTCTACCCATGCAAAGTGACCATCAATGTTATGTCTCGCCGGAAATTGCCCTGTCATCACTGCTACTCTACTTGGAGAACACACACCACTAGCTACAGTAAATCGTTGAAAATCGGTACCTTCATGTACCAAACGATCTATATTTGGTGTTTTAATATAAGGATGACCATGTGCACTTAAATCTCCCCAACCCCAATCATCGGCAAAAATAAATACAATATTAGGTCTGGTTTCTTCTACTGTTTTCTGGTCATTAGAATTTACATTTGTGCCATTTTTACACCCATAAATACATACAAGAACAATAAAGCTTAGAGTTATTAATTTTAAAATTCGCATTGTACTATTTTTTATTATTTCTCTAACATCTTAGGAGTGGCAACAGTTCTAAATCCTAAATGTTCTAAAGACGAATCTCTACTGGTTCCCATTCTAGCCGAAATTCTATAACTCGCACAATAAGAATCGCTGCACAAAAAAGACCCTCCTTTAGTTATTTTCTCTTGCACATATGGGTTATTGGGATTATAGGCTTTGGCCGCTCCTTTTGGATTCACAGCAGGCTGTTTTGAAGATGCTAATTCACTGTAATAATTAATATTATACCAATCAGCAGTCCATTCCCAAACATTGCCTGCCATATCGAACAATCCATAACCATTTGCTGGATATGATTTTACAGGTGCTCGCAATTCGTAACCATCCTCTTTGGAGTTATTAAGTGGAAACTCCCCCTCCCAACTATTCGCCATTTTAGAAAGTTGAGACCGATCATCTCCCCAAAAATAAATGGTATTTTCTTTACCACCTTTTGCAGCATATTCCCATTCAGCTTCAGTTGGTAGTCGTCTATTTGCCCATTCGCAATAGGCCACGGCATCTTCATGAGATACCTGAACTACTGGATAATTTTCCTTTCCTTCAATACTACTCCCTTTTCCGTTAGGCTGTTTCCAAGTCGCACCAATTGACCAATGCCACCATTGTGAAAAATCATATAAATTTGGAACGGAAGATTTCGTTTTCTTAAACGTCATGGAACCTGCTTGCAAAATAGAATCGTGAGGTTTTGGCGTGCCTTCAGGCACTTGTTTTTTCATCTCTTCCCAATCCACATCTTTTTCAGCGGTTGTTACATACCCTGTAGCCTTTACAAATTCAGCAAACTGCGCATTAGTAACTTCTGTGATATCCATGAAAAACCCATCGACTTTCACGTTATGACTCGGCTTTTCATGTTGCATAGCCATGTTATCTTGAGCAACAGCACCTTGTGTAAATGTGCCGCCTGGTATCCAAACCATACCTTTGGGAATTGAGTCTGGAACTTTTTCAGCGACCTGAGTCTCTTCACTTTCAACAATTTTTACAGGTGTGCCTGTAAGTTCTGTACTTTCCACTTTAGTTTCGTTCTTACATGAAACGCTAATTAAAAAGGCTACTATGACTTGAAAAAAAATGACTTTTGAATTCATTAAAATGAAATTATATGATGTAAAAAAATTATAAAAAGGAGTGTAATTTACTAAAAGATTTATTCAATTTAACTTTAAAGATTTAATCTTCTAAAATAATTTGATTTGCTTTTCAAACAAAAAAACTACACCGAAAAACCAATTCAACTAAATAGCTTTGGCTTGAATTAAACCCTATAAAACCAGAACTATCGCTAATCAAATTGAAGTATTATTACTAAAATATAGAATTATTTTTATGGCTACTCTTCGCGTAATCCCACTTTAGATAAATCGAGAGGTACAATCCCCATGTCTAATGCTGGTGAACCTGGTTTTAATCTAAAATCACCATTTTCAGGATCTACAAACATTGGATCTACAGCTTTACTATGTAAATCCACACCATCTGTTTGATTCTTTTTAAGGAGTTCTACCCCTTTATTAGGATCTGGTTTACAGAAATAAATATTGTAATCCGTATCTGCATCCATAGCTCGTGCCAATGCCCGTCCTCTCCGATCTTCAGAACTACCTGCTTTACCAGGAGGCAACTCATCAATAAACGTATCTGATGCTGATAAGGAATAAAAAATGTTTTTCTTAATTGAGCCACCTGTCAGTGGTCCTTCTCTTACCGATAAATAATAACCTCTTGGTGGTGCAATAATATTATATACCACATTATTTTCCACTTTATTATCTAATTTAGTGAGGATGCCTTGTGAGGTCGCATTATAAATCAGGTTTTCTGAAATCAGTGTCCCTGTTTGTCCACCATCTGTTCTAATTGCGGCTTGCATTATCATATCGGCAACCATATCATGTATATAGTTACGTCGAATGATATTGCCTTTTCCAGCACCACGAATATAAATAGCATTACCATCTCCAAGTCGTTGCATACCGTGATGTATTTCGTTTAGCTCTACGATATTATCATGCGTATGCAAGTAAGGCAAAACGTCTTCCAATGTCACATCTTTAGAAAATTCTGGTAGTTCATTACTACGTAGCGTTCTCATCAGTTCGCGTCCATTGCCTTTCTTGGCAAAGAAATGGGTCATAAAACCCGAAAGAATAATAGCTGTATAATCTAAATGGTGTATAAGATTATTGGCGATATGATTTTCACCACTCTGCCAAACTAAAATTCCAGGTGAATGCCAATAAATTTCACCTACATGATGAATATTATTATTGTAAACTGTATTCTTTTTGTTCACATCTTTGGTTCCTGGTCCATAACCTGCAAGCAAAATGCCTCCACCTCCCATGTGTTCAATATGGTTACTTGAAATGGTATTATTCATGCCATGTAAATCCACACGAATCGCACCACTTCCACTATGTAAAAAATGATTTTGTTCGATAACGCAATTTTCGGTTCCTCTAAATCTCACCAAGGCATTACCTTTATCAAACATATCCCAATCGTGTTGGAAACCTGCGTCATCTGGAGTTAGGGTATAACGTTCACCGTGTTTAAAAGTTAGACCTTTAAAATGAAGATTACGAACAGGAATATCCTTTGCCTTCTTTTCATTTATTTTTCCTTCTACACGGATAAATTCTATAAGTTGTGGGGCATATACTGTAGACTCATTACGTGGCCACAGATATACCTTACCTTCTTTGGTGTTTAAAACCCATTCGCCAGGTTCATCTAATGCCTCAATCACATTTTCTACCCAAGCATTCTCTGTGTCCTTTAAAAAATGAAGCACATTCATAGCATAGGTCGCATCGATTGTGGTGTTTACTGTTTGCTTTTTGGCATTATACGATTCAACAGGCAGCATATTGGTGATCCAAGCATGGTGCGGTCTTACTTTTATTTCAGCATCATCCATATTTTTGTAATCATGAAATACACCATCAGGAAAATGAAGTCTATTTCTCCCATTAGTTTTTTCTTCAGTAATAAAACCTTTTGATTGAGCTCTTGGTAGCATGCCTTCTTCATCGTAAAGTGTCAAAAATTTATCTGAAACATCAGCGACCATAATATTGCCTTTCGCTGCATCAGGTAATCCAGGAATTTCAGTGGTTACTTTTTCCCAACCATTAATTTGTTTCCCAGAACTAAATACTGGTTTTTCCCCAGGATACCCAGCATATGTAATAGTATTTGTTCCTTCACCTGAATCTTCTAAACCAAATACAATCGTTTTGTTGAGTTGATATACTCCATCACGAATAAGCACGACAATATCTTTTGATTTGCCTTTTTTCAAATCACGAACGGCATTTTTGGCTTGTTCCAAAGTTGCAAAAGGCCCATCGGTACCTTCCGCATTTGGACTATCTAAAGTCCCAGACCATTTATCAGAGCCTTTTACGGACACATAAAAATCTGCATTAGTCTCCGTTGGGTTTTGAGCCATACAACTAGCATATCCAATAATCAATGACAGTGCTATTATTAATTGTTTTTTCATTTTTCAATATTTTTTTTTAATCAATTAGTTTTTTGAATAATTCTAAAAGAATATATTCATGTATAAAAATTATATTACCTCTTCTTTCTTGTTGTTGGTATCCATTCAAACCAATTGAGATTAAATAGATTTTTAGCTTCGCCTTCGTAACATAGATAAAGTTTATGTTTTCCTCGGATGCCATTTATTGTTGTTGAAATAGTTTTATAGTTATCCCATCCACCTGTCGCAGCTATAGGTATTGTACCAACAATTGTGCCTTTAGGATCATTTAAGCGCAGAACAATACGACCTCCATCTTTTGGAGTTGCTACGCTTACCCGAAAAGGAAATGAATCAGCGCTATTACCAAAATCGATATCAGAATAGCTTGTCCAATCTCCATTAGAAATCTCTCCAAGTCCTTGACTCTTTTTACCATCTTTCTGGTCTTCTATTTTAATTCCTGACTGTTCTGTAAAGTCTTGAGCGTTATGCCGAATACTTCCATCTTCATTAGGCAGTATGTCTTTTGCAACTGTCTTTTTTCTTTTACGAGGAGGATAATTGGGTTTATTTATTTCCACACTTTCATCAAGGGTGTAAACAATGGGTTCTATGGTGCCATCTTCACGAAAATTCATTTTATCGAAACAAACCGAACGTTTATAACGACTACCATGGTTAACATCTCCACGATGGTAAAATAAATACCATTGGTCATTAAACTCGATTGCTGATGTGTGGTTTGGAGATTCAGGGGAATTCGGTGCTAAGTCACCTTTGAAATCAGCATACTCTGGTAATGGCGAATCTGCCATCCAATATTTAGTGACACCTCCAACTCGTGCACTGAAATAATAAAGCCCTTCACGCTTAAAAACATGGACTGCTTCATTGACCTTTTCTTCGCTTAAACGAATCCAAGGACCGTCTAATTCCACCATATTATCTTTTAGTTTGGCTCCCATAATATGCGAACCTTGCTCTCCCAAATCTACCCAATGATCATTGCCATAAATATAAGCTTGCCCATCGTCATCGACGAAGACAGTTGGGTCAAAAATTGTCGTAAACTCATTGGTTACCGCAGATTCCCATGGTCCTGTAGGAGTACGACTTTTTGCTACGCCAACATAAGTAATATCACTTGGAAAGTACCAATAATACGAGCCATCTTTATAAGCCGCATCTGGCGCATTCATATTAGATTGCGCGTATTCAAATCCCTTGTCTAATTGAGGATCAAGCGAAACCCCATGATTAATCCAGGTTTTCATATCGGACGACTCAAGAATTACGTAATCTTTCATCGATTCATAATCAACGGCATCGGGTTGATCATGGGAACAATAGACATAAACCTTACCATTGAAAACCTCAGCTGCAGGATCGCATACATAAAGAAAATTAGCATCAGATTCTCTAAGTACAGGGTTTTGTGAAAAACCCAAATTCCAGATCATTAAAAAAAGCAAGAATGGTTTCATGTTTTTATTTTTAACCTTTTAATTCACAAACGCTTAATGCGTAACTAATACGCCTTTTGGATCAGGAGTGCGATTTGATATCGTTTTACCATCACCATACCAATAAACGCCTACACCATAAGCCATTTCACAATCATTCCAACTCCAAACTTCCATATCGAGTTGAAGCGAACTTCCAAATGGCATAACATCTAAGGCACGCGTACGAGTTTCTGTACTATATCCTTTGGTATTTCGTTCACCTATATTTGTTTTTCTATTTAATTTATTATACTTATGACTATATGGTTGTGCATGAAAAGGATGTTCGTAAAAATCAGTACTCATGCCTCCCCAAGAATAGCCATAATAATCTTCTGTACCTGTACCAAAAATAGAAGGAAAGTCTTCACCGTCTACCCATATTTTTTCATCTCCTTCTCCCCACCATTTTTCTACGGGATTCATAATAGTTAAAGCGTCTCCTACATAGACACCTCGTCCCTTTAGAGTTACATAATTCCAATCCGAAAAAGGACGAGTTGGAACAGGGTTTTGACCTCGCCACGCCGCATTAAAATACAAACTATTCTTATCCCACTTCCAATATCCAATAACGGTGTTTAGCTCAACATCAATAGATTGATGACTTAAGTTAAGTACCGATACTTTAGCAGATTTTTCATAAGGCATTACCCAACGACTAGACATGGTGCCATCCTCGGAAACCGTTCTATACCATCCTTGAAATGGATTTAAACCAATTCCTGAACCAAAAAAATATCCTATAGGGCACCAAACAGTTTCTTTCCCATCAAACTCAATTTTAAGAATCACAGAACGTGTTATTAATGAATCTTTGTAGCTTCCTAGTTTCAAAGAAAGTGCCCGAAGTGCTGCATTGCCTTTAAGCAATACAATAGATTTTTCTTCTTTAGGCTTCAATGTTTGCGTTAAGTTAACTTTTTCACCCTCTGTTGGTATTTTTGGTTTTTTTAAAGCTTGGCAGACTTGTTTTATTTGGTTTTCGGCTTTATGGAAATCTTCCATTGTAAACGTTTTTACTTTTGTTCCTTTTGAATATTCTCTATATGTAAATTGATAAAAAAATGGACGTTCAGTCACTGTAATTTTACAACTTTTTGCATACGGAATTGGAAAGAATGAAACCGCTGATCGCAAAGATTTATGAGCCAATGGAAAAGGTATTAAACCTGTTCCATTAAATAAATTTAGCATATTCCCTTCTAGTGTTGGTTCTTTAGCTCCATCTAAATAAATCTTAATAATACTATTCGTTTCAATTCTTTTAGTAGACCTAATAGGCATCCAAGTGCGCACAATTGCACCAGCTGATTGGTGATCCATTAGAACCCATTCTTTTTGGCCATTATTTTCTTCAATTCTAATAAAATTATGGTCTATATCATTATTGTTTAAATCCTTATTAGTAAACCAGCCAATAGAATCATTAGGACTTACTGATGCCCGATTATAACTACTTTCTTGTTTTAAACGAAAATCTTTTTGAGGAAAACTTGCTATAACATCTCTATCAATCATTTCATTTAAGAGTGATGTCATGGTAATTTCCTTTTCTTTGGTATTATATGATGATAGTATAACCATCAGTAATATTACGTTTGAAAAGAAAACTATTTTTAGCAAATATTTTTTCATGATTTGTAATATTTAATTTTGAGTATTATTAGCAAAAGCAGCTTGCACCCAAGGAATATCGATTTTATCATTCTTTTGTAATTCACCAGGAGTACTTCTTCCATCATTAATTTGTTTAATTAATAATTGTTTTAATTCCTCAACTTTCTCTGGATATTTTTCTGCTAAATTCACATGTTCTCCAACATCTGTTTTTAAATTATATAATATATTTTCTGGCAGGCCTTTTAACTTTTTTAAAGGTTTTCCCATAGCATTTAAGCCTGAACTTGGAGATACTATTAATTTCCAATCTCCTTTTCTTATGGCAAAAACACCTTCCTTACTGTGATGAATGGTTGCCTCTCTATTATAGCCTTCTTCTTGAAGTAATAAAGGCAACATCGTATAACTATCTTCAGCTTCATTATCTTTTAAATCATAATCAACAATATCTGCACAAGTAGCCATAAAATCTGTGGTACATATCGTTGCGTCTGAAATACTATTGGGCTGAATTTTTTCTGGCCATTTAATAATAAAAGGCACACGATGACCACCTTCTAAGTAACTTCCTTTGTTTCCACTATATATATAACTTGGATTGTGTCCTTTGGCTTTTAATACTCCATAATTTGCATTAGCAGCACAGCCATTATCACTTGTAAAAATTATAATTGTATTGTCTTCTTCCCCACTTTCTTTAACCGCTTTAAATATCTTTCCCATTAAATCGTCAATCATTAAAACAAAATCTGCATACGGATTTATGTTACTTTTTCCTTTCCATGGAGCAATAGGTAAAATAGGATTGTGTGGAGCCGGTAATGGTAAGTAAATAAAGTAAGGCTTGTCGTCTTTTGCGTTCTCTTGGATGTAAGAAACTGTTTTATCTACAAAGACAGGTAATACTTGGTCGTGTTTAAAATCATCAGAAATAGGTCCTTTTATCCAATAAGCGTATTTATTCTCATTTCTTTTTTGTTCAGATATACCAATTGGCCCCATGACCACTTTATCATTCTCTACATAAACAAAAGGAGGCATATTTAACGATGCTGATAATAAATAAGAATAATCAAAACCTAAGTCCAAAGCTCCCTTTTTCAGCGGCTTAGAATAATCTAATTGTTCAATAGGGTATTTGTCTTTAATACCGGAGTAGTATTCTAATTCTTGACTACTATCTTTTAGCGCCCAATTTAACCCTAAATGCCATTTCCCAATATTTGCAGTTTTATATCCATTTTGCTGTAATAAATCTGCTACGGTAAGTCGGTCGTCTTTTATAAGCATAGGTGATGTTCCCCATGTCACAAATTGTTTTAATGGTGTTCTCCAATTATATCGACCAGTTAAAATCCCGTATCTAGTTGGCGTACAAACAGATGACGAAGTGTGTGCATCTGTAAACCGCATGCCTTGCGCAGCTAACTGGTCTAAATGTGGAGTGTTAATTTTACCATTTTCGTTATAAACACTTAAATCTCCTATTCCTAAATCATCGGCTAGTATGTAGATGATATTAGGCTGCTTGTTTTCAGTAGACTTAGATTGAGCCAATCCATCAAACATGAAAATACTTATCAATAAAAAAGTGGCTATGTTTCTTAATTGACCACTCCTATTTTGTACTGAATATCTAAACATATTTACAATGGATTAATAATTTGTATTTGAAGTCACTAGTTTAAAACCAATCACTGTTTTTCCTAGTAAGGATTTTTGGTAGCGTAATAATAAGGGCATCATTATTATGTGTCCAATTTATTTTTTTGTTTTTAATTACATACGTATTAAAAAGTTTTATAACTATAATAAAGTAACATTCTCAGTGTAAATAACGCTGAGGATGTTACTTTTTAGATTATAAATAGGAACCATTAAAAACCGAAACACCCTAATACAGGTAATTGATCTTCAGTTAATGCTGAATTTAGATCAAAATCAGAACAATCACTAACAAGACTCGTATCCCAACCTGATAAATCTTGACTGAAATTTGTAGCACCACTGAACATAGATGCCATACTTGAAGCAGAAGAAACGGTCCAACTCGAAATATCTTGATTAAATGTTGTTGCCTGAAAGAAACATTGGGCAAAACCAGTAACATTAGACACATCCCAACCGCTTATATCTCCATCAAAAACAGTTGCTTGTCTAAACATTTGCCCCATACTAGTAACACTAGAAACATCCCAACTACTTATATCACCATTAAAAGCCTCTGCTCTTCTAAACATTTGTCCCATATTCTCAACATTAGAAACATCCCAATTATTAAGATCTTGATTAAAAACTTGGGTATTAAAAAACATCCTATACAGCGTAGTCACTGAAGAAACATCCCATGTACTAATATCACCATTAAAAGCAAAACAATTTCTAAACGTTGAATGCATCGAGGTCACTTGAGAAACATTCCAACCACTTAAGTCGCCATTAAAAGATTGTGCGTTATAAAACATTAAGTCCATATTGGTTGTACTTCCAATTAAAGGATTATCTGTTGCGGTAAACTCTACTAAATTATTACAACCTAAAAATACTCCTTGTTGACTTCCAAAGTACATATAACCCCATTTTTGCACATCCACAAATTTAGTGGCACTAGCTGAATTTTGGTCAAAATTAAACCCTTTAATCAAGCCTTTGATAGTAACGGTTTTTAAACCAGCATCTGCATACGTATGAATTGCATCTGGATCATCAAATGATGTTACTGCAACATCATCTGCTGGATCTCCCGTATTCTCCCAATTTACTGTAAAATTATAGTCTGTATCATCACCAGCATATAATGGTAATTCAATGGTATCTCCTGCTTCAACTTGCCATGAAGTTATAAATTCAGAATCAGAGGTATCGATAATAATATCTACAAAAAAAGTACCTTCTTTAGCGATATCTTCAAGATATGCTATATAATTTACAGTAATTCGGTCGTAGTTAGCAGCATCAAAAGCATTAATATTATTTATAGTAATAACACCAGTACTACTTATATCCACAGCATTGTCTACAGATTGGTCTATAAGTTCAAATGTAAATCCATCTTGACTTGCTTCTTCTATAGTTGGGTCTACTAGGTTTTCTTCCGCGAGTAAATCAAACACGCCTTCTTCTAGTTCATCAGTAGCAATTCTTCTTATAACACCTATATGATCTCCTTGTGTAGCTATTCCTGTTTGTGTGTAAATAGCATCACTATCAAGAATAATTGAATTTGTTGTAGGTATTTCAAGCTCGCAAGCCGTTAAACCTAAGCAAAAAAGCGAAAATATTATTTTTTTAAGCATGTCTATATATGTTTAATTCGTAAATAAATTTCTATTTAATTTTTTTATAATCTAAATGTTACGCCCAATGTATATGCAGGTTGTACTGCAAAATAGGACGATAAATTCTCTGGGTCGTTATCTACATATCTTCTAGTATCTTCACCTGTTAAATTAGTAACACTTGCATTTAGATTTATATGCTTACTAATATTATATTGAGCACTTAATCCAAATATTGCTTGTCCATTTGTATAATGCGTCTGATCTTGACCTATTAAACCTAGACCTGCAAGGCGGCTTAAATAATTACTTCTATACGACCCTGTAGCCCTAAAAGTAAATCCATATTTTTCGTAATATAAAATGGCTTTAGCACTATATTTTGATGTGCCTGGTAGACCTAGATCATAATCTATTCCATCTGCTGATACGAATTTACTTTCTGTATAGGTAAAGTTTGAAGAGAAACCGAAACCACTAGCAAAACCTGGTAAAAAAGTAAAATGTTGATTAAATCCAACTTCAAACCCATATACCTGTGCATTGGATACATTATTTACCGGTTGTCTGATATCAAACAAGCTATCTTCTAAACCTGGAGGTAAGTTAATACCTATTTCTTCTATGCCAGGAAATGGTTGCTGATACCTCCATATTACACCTGCATAATTTCTAATATCTCTATAAAACCCACCTAGTGTAAAAATGCCTCCATTTTTACTATAATAACTTAGAGAGTTATTAAAGGACCAAGCAGTTCTAGGGACTAAATCGGCGTTTCCTGATATAATGGTGTTAAAATACTCATTGGGTGCATAGCTTTCAGATTCTGGGTTGAAGACTTCTGAATCTGGGTCTATAAATCTAATTGTATTATTAGGTAATAAATTTCTAACTCTCGGTCGTGTTAATTTTTTACTAGCAGTTATTCGATATTTTAATCTTTTAGTTAGATCTATTGTCCCATTAAAACTAGGTAAGAAGTTTAACGTGGAATTATCTGTAACAAGGTATTGAGAAAAACCAGTATCCTCTGTTTCCGTATCATCTACAGGGTCGTAATAGGTAATTGTTGAAAATCCTGATGATGCATTATTATATTTAATAATTGATCCCGAAAATCTAAAAACAGCTTTACAACCAAAAATCTCTGTATTCAACCTTAAATTTAAATACGCTTTAAGATTACCTTCTTTAATCTGATACGATCTACTTGGATTAAATCCAACGCTATCCTCGTCTCCTGGAATTTGTGAAAGCGGTTTATCAAAATTAAAAATTTCACCTCCATCATAAGACGCAAATTCTGGACCTGCATTCCATAGTGCTAAACCCGAACTCGCTAGCCAGTTATCTAAACCAGTACCTCCTTCTAAGAGCGTTACATCTGTTAAATTACCTTGAGAAATAAAATCTGCATAAACGTCTAATTGTTGAGCAGTAAGTCCAACAGTACCATCTTCTTTTACGTAAGTATTTGTGTTTATCGTAAATCGTCTAGACTCAGTATTACTATAATCATAACTTAAACCTGCAGATAGTCTAATTTTTTTACTTAATACATAATCTGCATCTATTTTAGCCTGATATTTATAGCCTAAATTTTTGGTTACATTATAACCTATGTTTGGTGCAGCTCCAGTTAAGACATTACTATCATATATATTAGGAAATCCATAAGAAAATTTTTCTCCGGTTAAATCTAAAAATAAATCTTCAGGATGAAATTCTTCGAAATCCTGATTATATACTATAGTTCCACTATTTATAGTTTCTCCAACAAAATTAATACTAGAATAAGATACATCACCTGATAAGAATAATTTTTTATTTGGTCTATATTTAATGTTTAAACCACCTAAGCCACTTTTTGTAGTATTCCTAATTTGAGTTGTTCTACTTCTTATAGAATAACCAGCATCTGTAGCTCCTGCTACGTCAAAATATGATAACTGTCCTCCATTAAACGCAATGGCATCTGGTGCCCATAATACGTGGTTCGTAACATCAGCATTATTAGTGGTAGTATATAGACCACTGTATATGGTTTGTAAAACATCCCTTTGAGAATCAGCTATAAGATTAGTGAATGTATAATCCAACATTATGTCTAATTTCTTATTGGGTTTATATTGAATTCCAAGTGATGTTGCAGTTCTTGTATTTATTCTTTTATTAATAGTATTACTATTTGTACCTGGCCCATAATATATACTATCAGTATCAGCAGTAAAAACATCAATCCCTTCATCATACACGCCATTTTCATTTGAATCAATTGTAATACCTCTAAGCTGGTAATTTCCTAAAGAAGCTGAATTCTGAACCCTTATTTCTTCTGATTTTAAAAACGTACCAAATGCTCCAATTTTATCAGTAATTTTACCTCCAAATGCCATTGAAGCTCTACTTCCTAATTCTGGTTTTTGCCCATTGGCTGTAGTTCTAGAAGATACCACTCCAAAATATTTTTTTCCTCCTTTGTAACGCATATCTAAAGGTTTAATCGTAGTAAAGTTTACATTGCCTCCAATACCACCAGTACTTCCTGCATCGCCAGTTTTACTAATAGTAGCACCACTAATAATTTCTGTTGGTAAAACATCTAAATTAAACTGTCTTAAATCACTATACCCATCAGTTCCTGCGGAAAGTGGAGACCTTCCATTAATGGTTACCTCTACAAATTCTGGTCCTAAACCTTGTACAGAAATTCTATCACCAGTAGTTCCATCTACATTTCTTTCGATTTGAACTCCAGCAACTCGCTCTAAAGCATCTGCAGTATTATTATCTGAAAAACTACCGATATCTTCTGAAGTAATCGATTCAATGATATCATCGGAGTTTCTTTTATCTTTAATAGATTTTAATTGAGAGGCTCTTAATCCTATTGTAAGAACAACTTCATCTAATGCTTCACTTGATTGTTTCAAAACCACATTAATAGTGTCTGATTCTGAGACAGTAACATCTTTTGACTCTGTTCCCAAATATGAAAATGATATAACGTCACCTGTTGCTGCTTTAATTGTGAAATTTCCATCAAAATCGGCAACCGCACCTTTGCTTTTTGCTTTAATAATCAAGGTAGCACCAATTAATGGTTTACCTGTATCATCAGTTACGGTACCGGTTATTACCCTTTCTTGAGAAAAGGCAGATATCGATATCATAATTATAAAAGATATTATAATTTGTTTCATAATTGTTGGTTTTATAGAGTTAGTTTATTTAGTCAGTTTTCTTTTAAAAGTAGATGTATACTCGGCATAGCCATTGTATTTTACACCTTCGTTTTGCCAATGGTTAAGTTGATTATCATATAACTTCCTTAATTTTTCTAGTTGTGGCTTATAGCTATCTTTATGCGCAATATTTTCCAATTCAAAAGGGTCATTGACAATATCAAATAATTCTTCGGTTGGTTTAATTCCCTGTTTTTCATCTTCATAATACCAGTACACATATTTATACTGGTCGTCCATAACGGTTAGACAGTGTGTCGCTTTTGGTCCCCAAACTTGAACAATTGGAAGTGATTCCCTTACTTGAGTCTTCGAGTTTTCTAAAACAGGTCGTAAGCTTTTACCGTCATAATGAGCAGGAATCTCTACTCCTGCAAAATCGAGAATGGTTGCTGTGATATCCACGTTACCTGATAATGAAGCAGTTTTAACTCCTATCTTAATTTTATCGTTGCGAGGATCAACAATAATCAGTGGTGTTCTCGCTCCTTCCTCATAAGGCAACACTTTAGAACCTAAGCCATGGGAACCATTGAAATACCCATTATCAGAAGAAAACACAATAATAGTATTGTCATCTATTTTTAATCGTTTCAATTCTTCTAAAACCATTCCTATGGAATAATCAACACCATAAATTAATTGGTGATATTTACGTAAAGCTTCTTGATACGTTTCTTCTTTATCATAACCCCATTCTTCAAATCTTGGGTATTGTCTTCCCATTCTCGATTGTTCTGCCAAATGCTTTCCTGCTTCACGACCATAATTGGGTAGTTTGTCAAAAACGGCATCTTTATAGATATCATCAAACATTGGGTCTGGCTCCACAGGTCTATGTGGTGCTTTAAAATAGACACTCATACAAAATGGCGCGTTACTTTCTATAGATTCATTTATAAAATCTATAGTTGCCGCTCCATAGGCACGTGTACTATGAGGGTATTCCTCTGCATATTGTGCCATAGATTTATTTTCTATGGTTTTGTAAGAGGTTTGGTGTGGACTTCCTGCCCAGAAATCAAAATCTTTTTTAGCTACTTCACCTTCTTTTTTCCAACCGCCATTAGTATCGGAAACTGAAAATCCAAACTTACCTGCAAAACCAACTTTATAGCCTGCATCTCGAAGAAGAACTGGATAAGACGTTGACCATTGCTTAGTTCCTAATGAACCATGATCGAAATTACAACCGGTTTTATATTCGTAAAGTCCTGTCATGACATTAGCTCTACTTGCCATACAAATCGCTGTCGTATTGTAATGGCGTTGAAACAAGACTCCGTTCTCCGCTAAGCCATCAATATTTGGCGTATTTACAACATTGTTTCCATAACTTTTATGAGAATCATAAGATTGATCGTCTGTAAAAAAGAAAATAATATTTGGCTTTTTCTCTTCTGTTGGTGTTGCTACTTCTGCTTTTACTTTTTGTCCTTGGCATGATTGCAGCGCAAGAAGACCAAGCATTAAGGATACTCCTAGAATAAATTTATATTCCAATTTTATATTATTTTTTAGTCTCATATTCTTTAAATTTCGCAGTGATCACATCTGTTGAAGGACATTCTATAGGTGTTATATCAATAGCCTTAGCAATCTTATTGGCTACTTCAATCCCTTGTAATCTTGAACCTTCTGCTTTATAATGCACATCTCCTGGTTTATTGGCAAATTCCTTTAAAACAGGAATAGAAAATGTATATAAATCGTTCACTATAATTTCAGGGTACGCGCTCATGACCTTCAAGGCTACAGCATTGTATTTAACAGCATCACCTGCAACTCTTCCTGGTTCACCTTCTGGAACTAGTGTTGTTGTTGCAAAAATTAATTTTGTGTTTGGATAGGTGTTTTTTAAATACTGAACGATAGCTCTAAGATTCTTTTCATACAGGTCTAAAGTTGATACTTGTGTCCCTTTTTTTTTATTTAATTTCTTATTATGTAAATACTTTAAATCGTGTAAGCCCACATTAAAATGAATCACATCCCAGTCAAAATTCCAGCCGCCTTTTAAATACGGTTGAAACATGGTAGTTTTTAAGGTTTCGACATTCGAAATAAACTCATTACTAGACTGTCCATTTTTATGTATGCGATACACACAAGCTTGTCCTTTTAAAGATGCTCTTACATATTCTGTATACCCGATAGAAATAGAATCTCCATAAATAAAAACCTTTGGCAAATTAGCTACTGGTTCTATATACCTAAACTGATATCTTGTTTTATTAAATCGCCCTAAGCTGTTCCATGCTTTTTTACAAACATCACAACCAGTGGTTAGCACCTGACTAACTAGCCGTGTTGGTAACAACGATGCCAAGCCAAAAGCCGAAAGCATTTTAAGAGATTGTCTTCTACTAATTCTTGTCATAGGGTTACTTTAAAGAAATTTTAAGGGCATAGCCATTTTTATCTATTTGCTGACCATTTAAGTCAACCTCTAAACCTTCATCTGTTTGTTTCCATTCCACAGCCGAATTTTCACCTAAGAGTTCTACAGCCTTAATTTCGAAATCGTTTTCGTTTTTAAAACTTTTAATTAAGATCTTGTTTTCAGGATATTGAAAAGCTATAGCATAGATGTTGTTTTCTTTTTGGGTAAACCAAAAATCTTGTGATGTAAACTCAGCAACAAAACCGTGCTTTTCTCTATCTCCTGTACCATCCATGTTTAATTTAGTTGGTCCTTCATGTGTTACGTCCCACTTACGAGTATTGTAAATGGCTTCTCCGTTTACGTTTAACCACTCACCAACAGTTAATAAATTATCTATAGATTGTTGAGGCACTTCGCCTGAAGCTTTTGGTCCAATATTCAACATATAATTACCACCTTTGCTCACAATTTCTGTTAACCAAAAAAGTAATTCTTTAGGAGATTTCCAATCGTTATCATAAGACTTATAACCCCAAGAATTGTTAGTCGTCCCAACAGTTTGCCAAGGCTTCGTAATAGCTAAGTGGTCATTAGGAATTTTATTATCACCAGGAATATCAAAATCACCTAAATCATTCCCTACTCTAGAATTCACTAACATATTTGGTTGTAAATCGTAAGCTATCTTGTAAAATTTATGGCTTTGCTCTGGTGTTACATAATGCGGATAATCGTACCATAAGGTTGTCATATTTGGGAATTTTGTTAAGATTTCCTCTACCTGTGGATACGCTTTATTATTTAAATACTCCGTAAACGTATTTGGACTTGGATCCCACGTATTGACACCAGCTTTACGTTTAACTCTAGCATGCTCTTCGCCTCCAGACGCTAAATATTCTGAAAGCCCACAGTCATTAGCATCCATCCAATCGATATTATGAGAATAATACAAACCAAAATCGATATCATATTTTTGACACGCATCATATAATTCTTGCACAATATCTTTCGGATATGGGCTTGCGTCTGTGATATCATACTCGCTTACTTTAGAATCGTACATGGCAAAACCATCATGATGCTTAGAGGTAATCACCAAATATTTCATACCAGCATCTTTAGCTAATTTCGCCACAGCATCCGCATCAAAATCGGTGGGATTAAATTGTGGTGCCAATTCAGCATATTCATCTCTAGGAATTTGGGCACCAAACTGTATCCATTCGGCGACTCTAGGACCTCTTAATTCTTCCATTTTTTTACCATTCCAAATGCCTCCAGGAATGGAATACAAACCCCAATGAATAAACATGCCGTATTTAGCATCATTAAAAGCTTCCTTAGATTCCTCTTTTGATGCCGTCATTTGCTCATAAGTCAGCGGAAGTGTTTCCTCGGCAACTTTGGTTTCTTTTTGTTTACATGATATAAACCCAAAAGCTATTGCAAGTATTCCTATTCTGATGCTTTGTGTCATGATACTATTAGTTATTTAGTTTTTTTTAAATTCGTTAGAGTAGAGTCTGATATAACTTAATTTTTTTTCTTTGCTTTCTTGTTTTTCTTATCTGATTTAGCGGCTTTATTTCTTACCACAGACAAACTCGATGCTTTTGGTTCTGTAGGTAAAGATGCTTTCCAATCATGAACCATCTTTAATAATTCATTAGCTTTTTCAGGATTTTTTTCTGCAAGATTGTTCTCTTCTTTCCAATCGTCTTTAATATTGAACAATTCATATTTATCGCCTGATACATCAACAACCAATTTATAATCTCCATCCTGAACTCCCAAAGTTGGCCATGTATAATCTTTACTTGTGCCACCTCTCCATTCCCAAAAAATAGGCTTGGTTCTTTCTAAGCCTTTGCCTTTGAAAGCTGACATCATGCTTTCTCCATCTGGTTGAAAATCGTTTGGTATTTCTATGCCTGCTGCTTCAAAAAACGTTGGTAATAAATCTACGGCTGTTACTGCCGATGTTTTATCTTCTACACCTGCTGGTATAACTTTTGGCCATTTGGCGACAAATGGTACTCTAATTCCACCAGAAAACAAAGATCTTTTTTGTCCTTTAAGTCCACCTGTTTCACCAACAGAATAATATTTCCCAAGTCCTTCTACTCCGTTTTCTACATCGCCTTTATGCAGTTTTTCTTTTTCAGAACCTTCCCATTCTGGACCATTATCTGTAGAAAAAACCACTAATGTATTTTCATCGAGATCGAGCTCTTCTAATAATTTCATAATTCTACCAACAGCCTCATCTCCTTCAGCAATAATAGAAGCATATACTTGTTTCTGTTCATCTAGATTACCAAACTGATCCATAAATCGTTCTTGAGGATAATGGGCTGTATGTGCTTCATGTAACCATAGATTGATAAAAAACGGTTCGTTTTTATGTTTTTTAATAAAATCTTCAGCATAATCTACACCAATAGATCCTCCTTTTGGAATATTTATAGTTTTAGAGCCATTAAAAGTCGCATACTCATCGTATCCATAGTCCGATTCAATTGGCGCATCCTTCGCACTCCAACCCAAATGCCATTTACCAAAATGCCCCGTTACATAACCTGCTTTTTGAAAATATTTAGGAAAAGACATGCCGTTAGGATCCATCCAGTCTGGCATACCTCTTTTTTTATGTGCTTTCCAACCTTGAAAATGTTGATGAATGCTTTGTCTCGCCGGAAATTGACCAGTCATTACTGCAACTCTACTAGGAGAACACACAGGACTATTTACCGTAAAGTCAGCAAAGTCCATTCCTTCACTTATCATTTTGTCAATATGTGGTGTTTCTATCCAAGTACTTCCATGCGCACTTATATCACCATAACCCCAATCATCGGCAAATATAAAAATGATATTGGGTTGCTTTGTAGCATCCTGTTTTGCTTCTTGTGCCTTCGAAGGACCGCAACTCACAGCTAATAGGAAGCACAGAAGTATATTTAGCTTTGTTATTTTTGTTGTCATATTTTTATTAGTTTTTTAGTATATATATTAGCTTCTTTAGTATGAATTTTTATTATGTAAATACCTTTACTTAATTCTGAAATATCTACAGCTCTTGTATTTGTTATCTTTTTTTGGACTAATTTGCCTTGTAAATTAAAAATCTCTACATAATCTGAATCTAGAGATATAGTAAATTTATTTTTTGTTGGATTAGGAAAAATTGCTACAGAATCGAGTGACTCATCAAAGTTATTAATTCCTAAAGTTGACGGGAAGTTAACCAGTGAAATCTGTACCGTTATGCCATCTACAGCCCACTTATCATTTGACGCTGACGATCCATTTTTTATTGTAAAACTTTCTATGTTGTTGTTGACTGCTGCGAGGTTTAAATTAACAATTTTTCTCGCTTCACTATTAAATCTACCTAAACCAAAATCAATTGACCCATCTGCAGAAAAGGTAAACCGATCTCCAACACTATGAGCGTTCACAATAGTTATAGATTTAAAAGTATTTATCTCTAAATTTTCTGAAGATATACCACTTGAACTAACAATATTTTCAATTGTTGCATTACTAATTGTTGCAGACCATTGCTCTTCCCCATCGAAAATTCTATCATTTGTTGCTTCATTAGAACCATCACTACTGATACCCCAACTTTTTGCTGTTGAATTACCAGAGTTATCACTAGTACCAGAAACAATTACCGCGTTTGGATAGGTTGTAAAATCACCATTTGGTTCAACTGTAATAGTGACTTCAAATGTTGTATCGTATCCTGGAACCGACCCTGAACCTGACATTGTTACTGCTCCTGAACTATACGTTGTATTTTCCAGAGCTTGAATTTCTACATCCATTACAATGGGCTCAGGTATAAACTCTTCGAAAACAACTAATTCAATAGATCTCGACGTGTCGCCTGAAGCATCATTAGCTGATAATTCAAAATTATATGTAGTATCTACTGCTTCTATCGGTGTACCACTTAAAATCCATATACCAGGTTCAGATTCTTCAATAGTTAACCACGAAGGAAAGCCACCTGAAACCTCAAGCGATATAATGTCATCACCTTCTGGATCCCATACATCAATACCTTCTGTTATACTATGTGAATATGGGATGTTAGTATAAGCAGGTGGTAAAATAGTATATTGTCTAGACCAATTTGGTGCACCAGGCGACTGAAATTCTTTTAGATAAGCATCCGCAAGGTCATATTGATGTAATGCTGATGGTTGAATAATTAATTCAGGTGCGTTAGATAAGTTATTCCGAATTAAGGCCGTTCCCCAAGTTATTGAACCTCCGTTGATAGTAGCTGTATTTGTCCATTCTACAAATTGTTCATCTGTTAAGCAAGGTGTTGTACCAGCATTCCAAGACGTCGTACTCCATTTAGGAAAAAAGCGACCGACCACATTATCATTCCATGCTATATTATCTGTTGTATCAAAAGGAAGTCCGTTGGTGCTTTCCAATACTTCACACATGTAAAAATTTCTATCATACAAACTTTGGGTTTCTACCATATTACCAGCTCCTCCAAAGGGATGACCAAAGGTAAAATCATCAAAAAGCGTTGGTGTCGTATATGGATTTTGAGCAGTCCCAACACTATTATTAAATGATATAGCCGCATTCGGATTTCCTGAGTGACAGGCATCAGCAAAAGCTTGATAAAGACGTTGACTTACTACCTCTCCAGATGCTGGATCATCACCGCACTCATCTTCCATAATATTATCTGCAGCATCAAATGACCATGCATCTATTAAATCTCCATAACGCATAGCATATTCTTTAAGAATAAATTCAGCATAACAGAACATATATGGTCGTCTATCATTTATGCCATCTGTATGATATGGTTGACTATTAATAAAGGCCTGAGCCGCTTCATTAGTATTACACCAATCCATCCATCGATTAGAAAAATCAGGATAATCATTAGGAATGTTAGTTACATCTCGTGCTAATAAATTGTATGAATTCACATATACTACAGTTTTTAATCCTGCAGCTTTTATCTGCTTAAGCCACCTTAAAAATGGATCATCTGCTGCCTCTCTAGGGACAACTAAATTAAACGGAGTATCGTCGGGATTTCTATCATTTTGCCATAAACTTTCCAATAGTTGATGCGGAGCGCTATGAGATGGAGATTGAATATTTGATTCTGTTAAATGAATTTGTACATAATCAAGTGTTCTTAAACTGCTCAACCCATCAAGATACGGTTTAATAGAGACTCCTTCTATTGAACCATTAGCAAAGTTTTCAGGTTTCCAATTTACGCCCCAACTCCCTAAAATCCAATCAGCTCTATGGCCTTGATTAGGATCTGGAATTTGAGCATTAATACCATTAATTGTAAGACATAAAAAAACAAGACACACTAAGCTAATGATATTATTAGCCTTTCTATCTTTTATTTGATGATTATATAACATTAATATTTCTTCAGTATCGATTTTTATTAATTCTGCTTAATGAATTTGTTGGTTAATACATCACCATCTCTATTGATGCCTCTTAAAAAATAAATTCCTGGTATTAAATTAGATATAGCTATGCTTTCTTTTGTGTCTTGAAACGATTTTACAATTCTACCTGACATATCTATAATTTCGGCCGAATAAAGCGGTACATTAAATGTAATTCTATCATTCGCTGGATTAGGAAACAATCTGAAAGATTCGGTGCTATTTATGTCTGGATTTTCAATCGACAACGTACTTTCATCAAAAAGTACAGTAACAGTTATACCTTCAACAGACCATTTATCGTTAGTAGCGGCTGATCCATTTTTAATTGTAAAACTTTCTATTTGCGAGTCCGCAGCTGCTATTACTAAATCTACAACCTTAACAGCCTCATTATTAAACCGTCCAAGTTCAAAATCAGCCGATCCATCTGCCGAAAACGTAAATCGATCTCCAACGCTCTGAGCATTTACAATGGTAATAGACTTAAAGGTTTCTATGGTGATATCATCGGAGGTTAAGCCACTTGTACCTGTAATATTACCTATAGTTGCATTATTTATTGTTGCTGAAAATTGTTGATCGCCAGCAAATATTCTATCATTAGATGCATCATTAGTACCATCATTACTTATTCCCCAACTTTTTGAGCTAGAATTGCCAACGTTGTCACTTGTACCCGAAACTATTACAGCATCAGGATACGTTGAAAAATCACCATTTGGTGTTACTGTAATATCAATTTCAAACGTTGTATCATATCCAGGAATTGAACCCATTCCCGTCATTGTTACAGCTCCAGATGCATACGTGGTATTTTCCGTGGCTTGTATTTGAACATCAATTATAGTTGGTTCTGGCACATATTCCTCAAAAACAGACAATTTAACCGTTCTATTTGTTCCTCCAGAAGCATCGCTTACTCTCAATTCAAATTCATAATCTGTATCTGTTGTTTCAGTAGGTACTCCCGTTAATGTCCATACTCCTGGCGATGTTTCTGTAATAGTTAACCAAGATGGGAAAGCGTTTTGAGCAATAAGTGATGTAATTGAATCACCTTCTGGATCCCAAAAATCAAATCCCTCTGTTAAGGTATGTAAATACGGTATTCCTGTATAAGCTAGTGGTAAAATAGTATATTGTCTTGACCAGTTTGGTGCACCTGGATATTGGAATTCCTTTAATTGAATATCTGTGAGTGCTAACTGATTAAGTGCATAAGGTTGCAATGTAAGAATTGGTGAATTTTCTAAATTTGTTCTCTCTAAAGGAGTTCCCCAAGTTATAGCACCTCCACCCATAAGACCTCTAGTCGTCCATTCTACAAATTGCTCATCCGTTAAACAAGGTGTATTACCTGCGTTCCAAGATGTTGCACTTTGTTTTGGAAAGAAATGAGAAATGACATTGTCGTTCCAAGATCTTGTATCGTCCGTAAAAGCATTTCCGTTGTAATCCTCCATCCATTCAATGATACCAAAATTATAAGTATATAATATATCTGGCACCACCATGTTACCAGCACCACCAAAAGGGTGTCCAAAGGTATAATCATCGAAATAGGTTGCCGTTGTAAAAGGGTTGCCTTGGTTATCACCCACACTATTATTAAATGAAATAGCTGCGTTTGGATTTCCTGCACGACAAGCTTCTGCAAAGGCTTGATAAATTTTCTGATCATTTAAAGCTTCTGAGGCTGGATCATCACCACACTCATCTTCCATAATATTATCGGCCGAATCAAAACACCAAGCATCAATTAAATCACCATATCGCATGGCATACTCTTTTAGAATAAACTCGGCATAACAAAACATATATTTTCGTCTGCCATCACCATCGTGATAAGATTCACTATTAATAAAAGTTTGAGCTTCTGGATTTGTATCGCACCAGTCCATCCAGCGATCAGATACATCTGGATAATCTTCTTGAACTTCATCAGGAAATCTTGCTAGTAAATTATAAGAATTTACATAGATTTCAGTTCGTAATCCTGCCGCTCGCAGTGCTTTAAGCCAACTTAAAAGAGGATCATCCACAGCTTCGCGTGGCACTGCTAAATTAATTGGATTACCATCTGTACCAGTATCACCTTCCCATAAACTTTCGATTATAGGGTGTGGACCTACATGTATAGGAGAAAAAATATTTGGACTCGTTAACGGAATTTGAACATAATCAACAGTTCTAAGATCGTTTATCTGAGTTATAAAATCATCTATTCTAACACCTTCTATATTACCATTAAAATTTCGCTCAGGTAGCCATAGCAAGCCCAAAGCACCTCTCATCCAATCGGCTCTTAAACCTTGCTCTGGATCTGGCACTTGTGCTTTCAGACTATTGATAGTAATAACTAAAACCATCACAATAGAAAACGCAAATTTTAAATTTATTTTCATAATAAAAAGAAGGTGTATACTATAGATAAAAAAAACTAAAGATTTACTTTACAATCAATTTACTAGTTGCAACGTTACCAGCTTCAGATTCTAATTTAACAATGTATATTCCTGTACTCATTCCTGAAACTTCTAAAGCATCGGAAGAACCAAATGTCTTAACTGTTTTACCAGTCATATCAATTATTTTCAAAGTTTTGAATGCTTTGTTTACTGAAAATGTATTTTCTACTACTGTAGGGAAAATAGAGAACGTGTTATCTAATTCATTATCATCTACAGATAAAGCCTCTGTAGTAAATGTATATGCTATGTTAGTTCCTATAATTTGCCACGTATTTTGAAAATTTGCTGGTGCAGTTAATGTAATAGCACTAACATTATCAGTGTCTCCAACGGTAAACGGATCACCTGCTGCATTCATAAATTCAACACCAAATTCAAAAGTAGTGGTAGTGGTAGCTAATGTCCCTAATTCAAAAGTACCAGCATTTGTACCATCTACAGTGACACTTGGATTATCAGCATCACCTTGAGCGCCTCTAATAGTAATTGCATCGAAATGTAAATTTGAAATAGCGTCAACAGTATAACCTGTTCCATTATCATTAAAATCTACAACACTTATACCGTCTATTGTTGCAGACTCATCCTCGTCACCTTCAAAGAGCGTTATTGTGTTATCAACATCAGCACTATCACCAACGCCCCATCTCCTATTAGCTCCTGTTGTACCAACATGTGTTGCAGTTCCACCTGGAGTCACTGTCATTTGGATTTTAAAAGTTGTGCCTTCGTGTGTAAGTTCTTCCGTCACCATAACAGCTGGACCATCTGGATAAGTAGTAATTGAAGCATCAGATCTAATATTTGAAGTATAATCTGTTGCAACTTGTGCTGTAGCAAATGAAGATCCTAAAGCAATAGCTACAATCGCTAAAGCATTTTTAATTCCTGTAATTGTGTAATTTGTTTTCATAATAGAGAGTTTATTTATTTAGTTTATTAAAAATTGTTATTTGTATTTTAACATAAAGTCAACTGTTTTGTTTGTGATTTGTTCTAAAGTGGGGTCAATGTCTCCTCCTGCTTTTCGCCAATTATGTCCTGCATTTTTCACAATAAACATATCGACCTTTGCTCCTATACTATCCGCATGCTTTTTCATGTGATAGGCATGAGCAACAGGTATAGTGGTATCATTATCTGCAGCCATCATGAATAACGGAGGACTGTTTTTTGATAAATAAAAAATCGGACTCATTTCTTTATACATTGCTTCTATTTTAGAAGGATTAGATTCTTTTTTTGTAATTCTAGAACTGAATCGGTCTGGATTTTTTGTTGTATCATCCGTTTTAAAAAGCGCTTTTATCGTAAAATCTGATGGCCCATACCAAGAAATCCCAGCGATAACTTTATATGGATTTCCAAAGAGCGCTTTATCTCCTTTAAATTTTGCTGGATCGGCAAGCGTTATCATTTGCGCAATATGGCCACCAGCAGAATCTCCCATGACGTAAACCTGATCTGCATCTAATTGTAAGTCCTCACTGTTTTTAGAGAGATAACGCAATGCATCCATAGCATCAATAACACAATCGCGCATAAGCACTGATTTATGTCTTGTAAGACGATAGTTGATTGAAACAACTGCAAAACCTTGTTCTACAAATTCTAAAAACGACTCTTCCATGGGCTGTTTAACAATATTTTCCTTACTGCCGTTAAACCAACCTCCTCCATGCGTATATAGCATAATGGGATATTTTTTATCTGCTGTTTTTTCACTTGGATAATAAATATCTAAGTATAAACCTTCTTCTTTTGTCGTTTTATACTTTAAGTTTAGATTGATATCACCTTTTGTTTTTAGATGAGGAATTTCAAAGTTTGAAAACTCTTCTAGCGTCAATTCTTTATTATTATCGGTATCGTGCTTTCTTATAAGCTTCCAAATCTGATTGATTTCTTTGACCTCCAACACGCCATTATTATTGCTATCTAATTTAGAAAATTCACTCTCGGCATTAACTTTAGAATATTGATTTTCTACTTGTGCCGAAAGCGCACTAAACAATAGACAGCTAAAGACCAGCATTATAAATACTTGGTTACTTTTTGTATGAAAAAATTGAATACTCATTTTTGTTGAAATAAAAATTGTAAAACCGAAATCAGTTATCCACTCTTAGTTGCACTTCTTTTTAGTGGCTTTTTCAAAAATCATGATCTCCTTTTTAGGCTTACCAGCTAAATCAGCAAAACTTTTAAAATAAGTTTGATTAATAACTTTTGATTCCGTTTTAGCTTCTTCTTTTGTAATTTCTGATTTTCTAGCTTTTTTCTTAACATCTCCCCTTTTCTCCAATCTTTCTGTTAAAAGATCATTTAATTTAGCGATGTTCTCTTCGGATAATTCAAAAGTTGCAGCGGCAGCTTCTAAATAGCACGTATTATCATTCCCTTTAGCTTTTTTCTTTTGTGCCGTTGCTGAAAATGTTATTAATACAACGGCAACTAGTGTGATGATTTTCTTCATTTTATTATGTTTAATTATTATTCTTTTTTACATCGACGTAAAACGCATTAGTTAATTCACCATTTTCCATTTCAAACCAAGCTAATAGCTCTGTTTTTCCTTGTTCTACATCCAATTCGATATCAGCAGATGGTGATGTATTATCAACATCTATGGCAACTTCTTTATCTCCTATTTTTACGAAAGCTTTTTTGAACTTCATCGCTTTTCCTCGAATTCTTCCATCTGTTGTATCTGTTGATGGAATTTCATCTAAAATTTCTGCCCCTAAAGACATGCCACTTTCTGAAGGCCAACGTCTTAATTTGAAGGTGTAGTTCCCAGGTTTCACAAAATTGACAAAGAAGGACGCTGGTTTCATTGGGTTACCTGCTCTTATCATTCGTTGATTCCATGGTGGGTAATAATCTACGGTTCTCGCATCATGACAAGTAATTACTTCTTCTTCATCCACACCCAAATCGATTGTAGAATATTCAACTTCTTTAATCACACTTTCCCACCATGACTCATAAAAAGCATTCATATCTGCTACTCTTTCAGGATGTTGGTCTGCTATATTATTTTTTTGCCCAGGATCGTTGGTTAAGTTGTATAATTCATCACCATTAATTAATCTCCAATCTCCATCCATTACACAACTATTCTTTCCTTTTTCTGGCCATGCGATTCGTTGCGTATCTGTTACCAAATATCTATCGTCGATAGGTGCTTCTTCTGTTAAATAGGCACTAATATCTATTCCATCCATCACCTTATCTGAAGTATAAGGTATGTTAGCTAACGTCGTTAAGGTTGGAAGCATATCTACATGAGCCGTTAAATCGGATAGTGATTTTCCTGTATTTAACTTCCCGTTAGGCCATCTTATAATAAATGGAACACGGTGACCACCTTCGTATTCACTGGCTTTTGTTCCTCTCATATCGGCATTAAATCCGTGTATTTCGCCTGTTTTTTCATCGACTTTATAGCCATTTGACGTGCCATTATCTGTGGTAAAAATGACAATAGTATTATCTGCTATTTCTAATTCGTCTAACCTTTTCAATAGTCTAGTAAAATTGTCGTCAATATTAGTGATCATACCGTAAAAACGCTTTTGAGTTTCAATTAAACTCTCTTCGTCTTTATACATGTCGTAATAGGCTTGAGGCACGTTGAATGGAGAGTGTGGTGCGTTTAAACTCAAATAGCATAAAAACGGATTGTCTTTTTTCGCTTCAACAAACTTTATAGCTTCGTCGAACCAAACATCTGTACAATACCCTTCTGTTTTTTCTGGCTCTCCATTCCTTAAGTAAGTGCCATCAAAATAATCGTTGTTCCAATAATCTGGTGTTTGACCGATACCGCCTCCACCATGATAGAATGCCTCTTCAAAACCTCTGTCATTTGGTGTAAATGGATGATTATCTCCTAAATGCCATTTTCCAAACATTCCTGTTTTATAACCATTATTTTTAAAAACATCAGCTATTGTTACTTCTTCTCTATTTAACATTGACGCTCCCATAATAGTATGCCACACACCATTTCGGTTACAGTTTCTTCCTGTAAGCAAACCTGCTCTAGTTGGAGCACAAGTCGTCCCAACATGATAATTAGTAAGACTCACAGACTCGGTTGCAAACTGATCTATAGTTGGTGTTTTAATAATTGTATTGCCATTATGAGCTACATCTCCATACCCTTGGTCATCTGTTATTACAATAATAACATTTGGTTGCTTTGCAGTTGTCTCTACTTCCTCTTTAGTTTTAGATTTGCAAGAAATCAAAACAGAAAACAATGCAATCAGTCCGATATATTTATTCATTTTTGTCATTCGTGTTAGTCTTAGCTTATGATATAGGGTTATATTTTTTTATTGAATTGGTTTGATGATAATTGATTTTAAACTCGAGGTTTCTGCATCTCCTCTTACCAATGATACAGTTACTTTATGTTTTCCTGTAGTTTTAAATTCTATGATTCCCATTGGATAAGCAACATATTTTTCAGTGGCTGCTTGTTCATTTTGAACCACGATACCTTCATCCGTTGTTGTCTTCCATACTAAACGACCTTCGCCTTTATAGTTTAAATCTAAATAGTAATAACCAGGCTCTAATACATTTACCTCCAATTCAACCGTGCCGTTTTTTTTCCAATTAGAGACTTGAGTGGTTTTTACCCATTCCCCAAATTTTTCCATCCAACGAATTGATTTCTTCTCTGCATCTGAAACTTTAGCAAAATCCGTTAAAATCGTTGCTTTAATATTTGGATAAACACCATGGGTATGATTTGCTTTTGGTGCAGATTTTAATTTTACTTCAATCACAGCCACTGGTGCATCTGGTTTTTTATATGGAACTTCAAAAATGGTCCAATCGTTTTTCGTAGTATATTTTAAATTTACAGTCTTCTTCCCGCCAAGGATATGCGCAGAAGCTATGTCACTTTGTAAACCTGGCAAATACAACTTACCATCTTGTGGCCAATCAAAAACTGAAAGAAACAATGAATTTCCTTGTGTTGTGACATCTCCCCATGGCAATGCGTGTCCCCAAGGAGAACTACCTGCATCATAAACCACTTGTGGATATTTCTTTATCCATTTACCAGCTTCTTCTAAAAACTTAGCCCCAATTTCTGGAACAACACCATCTCCATTAGGTCCTACATTAAACATGTATGTACCACCTCTACCTACAGTTGAGATTAATCGATGTAATATTTCCTTCGGGCTTTTAAAATTGTTATCGTACCATGCAAATGACCACGAATCATTATTAGTATCAACACTTTCCCATAAAATATCTAAATTCTCAGGCGGCACTTCCATGTCACCATGCGTTACATAATCACCTAATCCATGACCAACTCGACTGCTCATCATGGCATTGGGTTGTAATTCTCTAACCATATTGGCTAATTCTAATACATACTCTTTTGGCATTCCTCCAGGTGTATCAAACCATACAAAATCAATATCTCCATAGTTCGTACAAATCTCCCTTACTTGGGGTTTACATTTGTTATAAAAATAATCTGTAAAGGATGCCTCAGTGCCATCAGCATTGGTTGTTGGGCCGTTAGCACCTCCAGGCGCTGTCCAGTCTTGATAATGTGAATAATAAAATCCAAACCCTAATCCTAATTCTTTACAAGCCGCAGACAATTCTTTCATTGGGTCGCGCCCAAAAGGTGTAGCGTCTACAATATCGAAATCACTTGCTTTAGTATCAAACATCGCGAAACCTTCATGATGCTTACTGGTAATGACAATGTATTTCATACCTGCATCTTTAGCTAGCTGTGCAATGGCTTTAGCATCAAATTGTGCTGGATTAAATTCTTTTGCCACTTTCATATAATCTTCAGGTGGAACATTAGCTACCTTAGGATTCATAAGCCACTCTCCAATACCGTAATATGTTTTACCATCCCACTTTCCTGCTAAATCAGAATATAAACCCCAATGAATAAACATGCCAAAGTTGCTTTCGTCAAACAACTTACCTTTCCCTTCTCTAATATTCGCATCTAAAGTCTCAGCATCTCCCCACATATCCTCCATGCTTTCTTGATTTTTTTCTGGAGCTTGCGCAAATCCCCAAAAAGTGCATAGCAGAAATGCTACAACGGGCAAAATATGATTTCTTTTCTTATACATCTAAGTGGTCTTTAAAACAAATTAGGTATCAGCTTATGAAATGGTTTGAACATGATCACAATTCCATTTGTCAACATCTAATAATCTGAAAACGAAAATTTAGTTAGTTTTAATTTTCTTTCGATTGGTCAATTACAAATATGCAACCACAGCGCACAAAAGGACTTGCTCGCGTCATGCTTTTTTATTGCTGATATCAACCAAGTTGATTTGAGCAACATAGATCCCCTATATTTAAAGGGATTAGTAGTTTTAGTTTACTCAAATCAACTCTAAATTACACTTTAAATCCTTAATTTTTAAGCCATTTATTTAGCACAATGAGAAAAACCCGACAGTTATTTTGCCTATTTCCCACAATTTTTGATCGAAATTACGAATTTCACAAGTTAAATAAGTGTTATTTTTAAGTGACAAGTTTGTTAAATTTAAAGGTAGTTTGATATAAATCAATCTTTAATCCTTAGACCAATCTCAGAAATATCTATAGGAAGAATACCTAATTTAAGTGCTGGTGAATTTGGTTTGAATCTAAAATCTCCATTATCTATATCAACAAATAATGGATCTGTTGCCAAACTATGATGATCTGAATTATCTTTTTCTTGAAGATCTTTTAATGTTTTTTCTGCTATTGCGTTGTCCGATTTACAGAAATATATATTAAAATCTGAATCTACATCTTTCATAGTAGCACGTACACGCCCACGGCTATCTTCACCGAATAGGCCTTTTCCTGGTGACGGTTGTGCAATAAATGTGCTCTTATCTGAAATCGAGTAGAAAATATTGTGTTTATTAGTAGCCCCTTGCATAGGCCCTTCTACGATTTTCATATACACAAGTCGTGGTTCAAAGATATCAGCAATGATATTATTTTCGAATCGGTTGTTCAATTTCAGAATCATGCCTTGTGAGGTACATTTATAAATGATGTTTTCGGAAATTAACACATCCATTTGGCCACCGTCGGTACGAATACCACTTTGTTTTCCGGTTTCTGCTACGAGATGATGTATATAATTGCGACGAATAATATTTCCTGCACCAGCTGCTCTTATATAAATACCGTTGCCATCACCCAATTTTTTCATGACATGGTGGATTTCATTGTTTTCTATGATGTTATTTTTACTATGCCAATAAGGACGCACATCATCTGGTGTTAGTTCAGACACCTTTGGTAAATTCTCTATTTCATGCCAACGAATCGCTCTACCTTGTTCACGTCTATTTGATTTTTTGAAAAATCTAATAACACAACCTGAGACAATTAAGCCACAATAGTTGGTATCATGTATTAAATTATTCGCCACGCGATTATCACCACTATTCCAAAGAAAAATACCAGGTGATTGCCAGTAGATTTCGCCTAAATGGTGAATATTATTATTGTAAACGGTATTCTTTTTATTGACATCTTTTGTTCCAGGACCATAACCACACAGTAGGATTCCTCCACCTCCCATGTATTCAATATGGTTGTTAGAAATAGTATTGTTAATGCCATGTAAATCTACTCGGATAGCACCACTTCCACTATATAAAAAATGACAGTTTTCAATACTACTATTTTCTACTCCACGAAAACGGACTAGCGCATTATCCTTATCGAGCATGTCCCAATCGTGTTGTAAACCAGCATCGTCTTTGGTTAACGTATAACGTTCGCCATGTTTAAAAGTCAATCCACGAAAATGAAGATTTTTTACAGGAATATCTGTTGGTCCTTTTACGTCTATTTTTCCTTCTACTTTTATAAATTCAATCAATGTTGGTGCCACGACTTTAGAATCGTTACGAGGCCAGAGATACACTTTTCCTTCTTTAGTATTCAACACCCATTCGCCTTGCTCATCAAGTTCTTCTATTACATTCTCTACCCAACAGCCTTTTTTCGTCATGGCATAAGTGGCATCAATTGCTGTATGCGCCACTCCTTTTTTTTCATCGACCGAAGCAAGCGGTAACATATTGACGATCCAGTCTCTTGTAGGCCTTACTAATATTTCTACATCTTCAATATTCGACCAGTTTTTCAACGTTCCGTTTGGAAAATAGAGTTTATTTTTTTTACTTCCTTCTAAAGGCATAAAACGTTCCGATCGTGCACGTGGCAATAAACCTTCGTCATCATATAAGGTTAAAAATTTATGAGACACATCGGCAACCATAATATTTCCAACAGCTGCTTTAGGCAAACCTGGAATATCGTCAGTTACTTTTTTCCAACCATTAATCTCTTGGCCTGAGCTAAATATGGGTGTTTCGCCTGGATATGCTTCATAAGTAATAGAGAGGTTATCTTCTCCTGAATCTTTCAAACCAAAAACCACAGTCTCTTTAAGTGGGTAAACGCCTTCTCTTATAAAAACCGTAATGTCATCTGATTTCTTTTTTTTCAATTTTCGTACGGCATCACGCGCACGTTCTAAGGTGGCGAAAGGACCATCTGTTCCTTCTAAATTTGGAGTTTCTAATGTACCAGACCAATCGTCTGATCCTTGAGTCGACACATAAAAATCTGCATTGTTTTGTGCGCTCATATCTGAACTATTGCATGCAAAGCTGATGATAAGCGTTAGCAATAAAATAAATTGTCGTTTCATAGTTTTTCTTTAGTTGTTTTTAGTTACGTTCAAATAAAAAATTAAGTATTAGTTTACTTTAATAGTTTTAAGGATTTTATTACAGTTTCTCAGTTAGTTACTATTTAGTCTAGCTTCTTGACTCTAACAGCGCAGCAGTCTTTCGTCTTTTATAACCTTGTTTAGATTAAATTAATGCCAAGTAATCTTAGCCTTTCTGTTTTCTGTATCTACCCAAACGCTGGCATGTTCAAACTCGCGAGTGAACTCCCAGCCTTCGGGTGTTGTTCTTTTATAAGCTCCTTTTGGTGCTCCTAATGGTTTTTGTAATTCTGGATAGTTTACCAAAGATCCCGTAGCTAAGGTCCATCCCCAACTATACATAAAATACGAATAAGGTTGCGCACCAATTAAGTAGCAAGCAAGCGAAAATTCTACTTGCTTTTGAGAAAATTTTGGCATCTCACCTCTTGGTTTTAAATTGCCACGACCTGCTCCTTCAACACCCAAACGAAATACAGATATCTTTCCGTTTTGGGCATTTTTCAGCATATCCTGCCATTCGCTTAACAAATTCTCTTTTTTCGATCTTACCGTAGCATAATTCTCAAACATCACAGCATCACAAACAGGATATACATATTTTGCATCTTCGTTATTGGCATTATTACCTAATAAGATTTTGTCTGCACCCATTCTGTCTTTGAGTGCCGCCATCATCTCTCCCATGGCTATTGCAATCTCTTCTTTCTTCTCGCTACGAAATCTACTATTGCCGTGCATTTGGTCAATGAACACACCATCGCAGCTTGACTCTTTTACTCCTTTAACAACAGTATCGACCCACCATTCACGGAAATCAGGATTTAAGAGATCAAAACAGAACGCACCATAATGCTCGTACAGCTTACCCGTTTCTGGATTGGTTAATAGAAATTTTTTCAGTTCAGGATGATCTTCAATTTTTTCTTTGGTGAAGTTCTTACTGTAAGACGTATACGGCCAAGCATATGCGGAATTGAAATAAAACAAGACTTTGGCATCTGGCTTCACTTCTTTAAATGCTGCGGACTCATGTTTGGCACCCAATTCTGCAGCACCTAGCTCTACTTTTCCATGTGACTTTTCAATGCATAAGAAATCTGTCCGTGCCGCAATAAAATCTACCTCTTCTGGCTTTAACAAGCGTTGCTTATGCTGAAACATATAATACATAGGTGTGGTATCCCAACTAAATTTCGGAAAGAAATCCTTTGGTGTAAAGGTGGTACCGTCACTTATCACAAAAGATTGATTTTTACTTCCGTTGTCTTGAGCGTGCAGTACGCTTACAGTTATAAGTAATATAAATAGAAATGTTTTTTTCATAATTTTATTTTTTTGATGTCACTTTTAGCACGACGTTATCCCAATTTGCAGTTCCTTGGAAATCTTTAGAAACCAAACAGCGTAACTCTACTTTTGATAAGCTACCACTATTAAATTCATGTTTAAATTCCACCCATTCATCAGCCTTTTTAGTCGTATCTAACTCAAACTTGCAGGTATCATCAAAGCTACCATTGGTATCAAAAATTACTTTTCCTTTAGTACCAGCTTCTACTTTGAGTTTTACACTGAGTTCGTAGTTGGTATTTGGGATCAGTTCTATATTTTGTGTCATTGGTTGCACATCTCCATTTCCTTCGTATTGCATTGCGTAAAACCCTTTTGTAGTGTTGTCTATAGTTCTTTTAAATAATTGTGACGAACGACGACTTAACCAATGTTTGATTTGCTCTTGTGTAGCCAATTCAAAAGAGGCGTTTTTAACAAGATTGTCATCTTTATATTCTGAAACTTTTATTGATGATATAATATCATTGCAGCCAATGGGGTTCAAATCAATTCTATTTTCTTGAAAAACCCATGATTTTCCAGTGAAATTATCGTTTTCAAAACCTTCAACTTTAAAGCCTTTAGGTATTTCAATTGATGAAATTTGATTTGGATGAATGCCTAGTTTTTCTAAATCCTTTTGATTATAATTTCCAACGGACAATGTGCTCATCATGCCATTAAAATTAATGTCTTTATGAAAGGTTGGCAATGCAACACCTAAAGTTTGTTTTACCATTTGAATGGTGCCATCTTCATTAAAATAAATAGGATCAAAACAAATAGAACGGTTGGGACCTATACCACCAGACAAGTTTCCGTTGTGATAAAACAAGTACCATTGATCTTTGTATTCCACTACAGAACCATGCGTTGTAATCACATTTGTACTACCTAAAAAGACTTCGTTATTTTCCCATGGTCCTAACGGATTTTTACTCATGGCATAGCGCATTTTGTTAAATTTTGGAAAATCATCAGGATAAATCATGTAATACATATCATTACGTTTGAACACAAAAGGGCCTTCCCGAAGACCATCGAGACCTGTTTGTAAGGTAAGTTCTCCATCAAGTTCCATCATGTTTTCTTTGAGCTTTACTCCGTAACATTGGTTATGTCCTGCTATGTATAGATAGGCCTGACCATCATCATCTATAAATACACAAGGATCAATATAAGCTTCCAATCCTTCAATATAACCTTGCTCTTTAAAATCTGAAGCCGGTTTGCTGCTAGTTGCTACGCCAATCTTCCATGTTTTTCTAAAATCGGTTCCAGTTGGATGCGGAAAATAATAGTAATAAGTACCATCTTTATATACGCAATCTGGTGCCCACATAAAACCGCCTTCTTCCCGTCCCCATTCAACTTGACTTGAATGAAGAATTTCGCCATGATCTTTCCAAGTAATCATATCATCAGTAGAGAAAACATGATAACCATCCATGGTTTTATAACCTCTAGGCGGCGTATTGTCTGTGGAAGGATATACGTACAAACGACCATCTTCCCATACATGTGCTGATGGATCTGCGGTAAACATGTGGCTTACAATTGGATTAGAACGCCTGTTCTGTGCATACATTTGAAGTATTGTAGAGAAAGCCAAAATGGCTATAAAACTATTTTTTTTCATTTTAATTTATTTAAAAACTGCTTATTATCTATCTATTGTTTATTTGTAACGTATTTCTTCCAAAAAGAATCGATATCATTTGCTTCGGTGCCAAGATTGAATATGTTCCAATTTTCTACACAATCGGAAAAATCAACTCCTCCAGCTGCAATCCATTTATTGGTCCATGTCGATTCCCACGCGTCACAAACTTCATCCGCTAGAGACCAAATTTCCCGTGCCACTTTATTTGGGTTGTCAGTTGATTTCGCCAACGCTAACCATTTTGTATCATAAGAACGATAACCTGGTGTTTCATTGTCGCTGGTATTACCATCATCTATTTTTTTATAAATTGTATTTTGTTTTAACCATTCTAATTCTGATGGTGTAGTGTTTTTTTCATTGTACTTACTGTGTTGCACTATAACTACATTGTTTTGCACAGTAGATAAATTCATACCTCCTGCAATCGCTGCTTGCAACACATCGTAGGTGAAATTGGATTGCCCTGCTTCTTGAATAAATAGTTTACCTCCATTATTTAAAACCGGTAATATTTTATCTTTTGCTCTAACAACAGATGCATTCCAATTATTATGGGCGTTTGTCCAGTTTTCATTTTCCGAACCAAACAGTTTATTAAAATAATCAGGGACGCTACTTGTAATAAATATGTGATTTTGATCTCCGTAAGCGCCAGCTACCGCATAATATTTTACATCTTCAAAATCTTCATGTTTTAGCATACATGCCAAAGCAGCAGCTGCCATTATATCATCTTCATCTGGTTTAAGGTCGAAATTTGCTAGTAACAAGTCCTTATTTTTATTAAACTCTTGGGCTGACGTGTTGTTGATTCCTAGTATTGATAATAGTAGATATAATATGATATATTTCAATTTCATAATATCGTTTTTATTTCTATTTCTTTCTGTTCTCTTACCACTTTTAAAATGACTTCGGACGTTCTATTTTTTTTAATAAATCGAAAAAACTGTTTCAGATTAACTGTTTTTTGCCCGTTTACTGCTAAAATTAAATCGCCTTCTAACAGTCCGGCATTCGCTGCTTTAGAGTTTTTAGGCACTTTTGTTAAAGCAATACCTCCATCTTCTTTAGAAACTCCATAAGCCGAAAACTCCATTCCTGATAAACCACTAACAGTAGCTCCTAACCATGTCTGTTTTGCCCCTTTTTTTGCTGCCCGTTTATTCTTAAGATCTTCTGAAACGCCTAAGACCGGTATTATTGGTGTTCTTGCTATGGC
This sequence comes from Winogradskyella psychrotolerans, assembly GCF_018860545.1. GTDB lineage: Bacteria > Bacteroidota > Bacteroidia > Flavobacteriales > Flavobacteriaceae > Winogradskyella > Winogradskyella psychrotolerans_A. Next base: position 165,203 of record NZ_JAHKPN010000052.1, read on the forward strand.
TTTTAATTCTGGTTTTTTAACACCAAACTGATCCATAGGAAAGTTCTTAAATCCAATATCAAAGGCTGGTGAGCCTTCTTTTACTCTAAAATCTCCATTGGCAGGATCTATAAATTGTGGATCGGCTACAATTGAGTTTTTATCCCATCCAAATTCTTGTGTTAATTCTGAATCAAAAATGAGATTCCGATCAACTAGCTTGCCTGGATTCTTTGCCGTTGGTACTTTTACACCTTGATACACAAACATGAAAATATTTGAAAACACTTCATCTCCACTATTTTCATACCACACATGGGGATGAAAAGTATTATTCACTGTAATATTATTCCAAGCACGTCTTCTATACCCTTCACGAAGTTTTAAACCTCCTGATAACATTAGATTATTATAAATATCGTAGTTGGTAGAACCATCATCTAAATCGATATCCCAACCATGATCACAACGCCAACGACTGTTTCTAATTACTGTTGTTTTTATAGCATCGGCAAATGGTAATTCTGGGTATTTGCTTAAATCTGAATTTTTTAGTCGCCAAAAGCGATCTCGTCCCCAAGAATTAAACGACCCATGATCGTGCGTTTCTAATACGGTATTAAACACATCACAGCGCTCAATGAGATGGCCACCGAAAGCACCATCACCAATATTAATTCCTGAACGCGCACAATCGTAAATAGAACAGTCTCTAACTGTTATGTCCATAGCCATAGTAATTTGTACTCCTGCAGGCTGACGTTCTACGGTTCCTATATTGTGAATTAAACAATCTTCAACTATTCCTAAAGCCGGATAATTTTCGGTTTTAGGTCCAGGTGTTTTATCTACAGTTAGCATATCATTTTTCTCACCATACTCAAACAACGGATCGCGCAAGGCATTTGGATCTCCTACAAAACAAACACCACTGGCTCCTGTATGATGAATGTAGCAGCCTTTGACTAAGGTATTTCTATTGTAAGTGTTTACAAAAATGGCATTTCCACCTACTTGATCGAATTCGCAATCTAATATTTGAATGTCTTCTGTCCCTGTTAACATAACAGCGCCTCCTCTAAAGATAGTCCAATCTGAACGTACCATAGGTTCTTTGGTTTCCATAAATGTTCTTGCTGCGTGTTTTACAACAAAGCCTTGTAAAGCAATATGTTTTACAGGATTCTCTATAGAACCTTGAAAATCTATTAATTGTTGTAATCGAACGACTTCAATGGTTGCTTTATTTAAATCTGTAGCTTCTTCAGGCTTGTAGTATAATGTTTGTGTATGTTCATCATGAAACCATTCTCCAATAGCATCCAATTCTTCAAATATATTTTCAACCATCCGGTATTGTGGGTGCATTCCCATTTGCCTGTTGTTTTGCCAACCGCCTTCGTAAGTTACGTCTCCATCTTTGTTTTTACCAGTTATGATATAATGGTAGCCGCCCCATTCCTTAGAATGCATAGCATGAATATAGCCCCCTTTGGGATTACTCCATGTGGCTGCGCGTTCTTTAGAAAACGCATCGGCCGCATAGCCTTGATAAGCATCCGTTTTTTTACTCGCATCATAATTAGGATATCTTGCCATACGTTGATTTAATCCGTTTACAAAAACCTGATCGATTTTGACGCCTTTCGGCGTTTTTGCTTGAAATATCCCATCACGATACGGTTTCCATTCTAAATTGAGTTTCGTCCCGCCACTTAGTACGGCACCTCCTTCATTTTGCGCACGATACACAATAGGAAACTTTTCCGTACCTGAATCTTCTGGTTTAAAAATGATAGTTTCATCTAAATAATAAACTCCATCAGCAAAAAAGATAGTAACCGCCTCTTTCCCTGCATAGGTTCTTGCCATTTGTTGCGCAGCGGCAAATGTTGCTAAAGGCTTTTTTATAGTTCCTTTGTTTTTATCTGATCCATTAGGACTTACATAAATGTCCAAAGCATAGGATGTAGACATGAAGCATCCTATTAAGAGATGAAAAAAAATTATTAGCCAATTTTTAATTTGTTGAGACATACTTGTTATAGTTTTTGAATTTTTTGATATGTTTTATTAGTTTCTTCCCTCAGTCTTTCTAGTTCTTTAGCATACTTTTTATCATATACTAAATTATTCATCTCATTTGGATCATTTTTTAAGTCATATAGTTCTTCAATGACAGGGGTATGTTCATAATAAATGATGTATTTAAATTTTTCATTCCTAATCCCTCTAGACCTATATGATTTATTGGCTTTAATTATATCTTGATTTGCTATTTCAAAATCTTCGTATTTTCTTTTGGAATGTAAATCTGTAATAAATAAACTTTCAGAGTATACTGATTTCTGCCAATCTTCCCTGTTCTGAGTTTGATTTAATATCCCCTTAAAACTTTTTCCTTGCATCTTTTCAGGAGTTTCTAAACCCGCAAAAGATAGTAGCGTTGGAGCGATGTCAACAGAAGATATAAATGCCTTTTCTCGATATCCACTTTCTTCTTTCCTTTTGCGACCATCAAAAACTATCAAAGGAGCTTTTATTGATTCCTCATAAAGAATTGCTTTATCATATAATCCTTGTGAACCATGAAACCGTCCGTTATCGCTTGTATAAATAATTATAGTATTATCCAGCACTCCCATATCTTCTAATTTCTTTACCAATCTTCCTACTTGTTGATCTACAGTATAACCTTGTGTAGCAAACCGTCTGACTAATTTTTGGTATAATTCTGGAGTTGATGTTCGTTTCTTGTGAAGTGGGACACCTCTCCAATGGTCTAGCAATTCAGGCAGTTTTGTGTTTTTCCCTTCTACCCAATTTTCTGGCACACTAAAAATTTGATTCTCAAATTCCTTAATATGAGGCGGATACATATCAATATCTTTGTCATTCTTCACTGCATAAAAACTAACAGACAAGCAAAATGGTTTATCCTTAGGCTGCGTATCTAAAAAATGTAACATAGCATCGCCTGTTTTTAAGGTTCTTTCATTAAGAGGTCTATCTTCATTGTAAATTTTCTTTAACGTCTCATCCTCTGGCCACATTTTAAAAGCTCCTCTAAAATGCACACCTCTGCCTGTAAAAAAATCAAAGTATTCTCCCAGATGTTCTTGTAAATCATAGTCAGAAACTCCTCCTTCTGCATGGTAGGCTTTGTCTGTAACAGGAAAGCCAAACTTTCCTACAAATCCTGTACGGTATCCTGCTTGTTTTAATTGAGCTGGATAGGTATCTCTAAAATCAGACTTTGAAAAAGTAAGGTTGTTTGGATAAGAAAAGCCCACTCTGTGATTAGACAAATAACGACCAGACATTATGGTAGCTCTACTAGGCATACAAATGGCAACTGGATAGTAAGCTCTGTCAAAAACAACTCCTTCTTCTGCTAATTTATCTATGTTATCCGTTTTAAACTCTGGTCTACCATAACATCCAAAATTATCCCAACGCTGGTCATCCGTCATCAAGAAAATAATATTTGGTTGTTGGGCGTAACCAACAAAATCAAATAGTATGCAGAACACTAATACAAGCTTTTTCATTTTAAAACGATTTATTAATTATCAATCGGTAATAGTTGCACATTTATAATATTTGGTGTCTCATTAGAAAAATCGGAAGTAACTTCCAAAGTCAATGTTTGCATACCGACTTTATTAATTTCAATAGTTCCCAAAGTGGAGACAACACTTTTCATTTCTGTTGCCATTCTTTCATTATTCCATCGGTCGTTTTCTTCTAGTTTATTTTCTACGGATTGTCCGGCAACCGTAACGCGCATTTTGCCATCTGCTTTCCATTGATGTTCTTCTGTTACACTACTTAATACAAGTACTTTGAATTTGCCTGTTTTCATTACTCTAAAATCCCAACGTAATGCTTGACCTTCTTTCTCTAGACCGACCGTCATGCCACGTGTGGGCATAATGCCTTTTCCCTTTTTCATTACCGTGAATATCCTTTGGTCTAATGGGCGTTGCGGTTTGTTGGGTACAAATTCTTCATCATGAATGGTAGAGCGAAATGCATCTAAAATGACCGAACCATCTTGTTGCTGTAAAAATGTTTGATCCATCTTTGCTACTCCTTTAATTTTTAAAGCAATTACAGACACATAAGGATCTGGTGCTGACTTTGGCACTTTAATGGAAATGATATTGACACCAGCGGCAGCATTAAACTCAGAAGTGTGCGTAAGTGTAACTCCACTTGCTAAAAGTGACGCTTTTTCAATACTGTTATTGAGTCCGTATAACCTAAAAACACCATCTTTTGACCAATCTACCACATTTAAATATAATGTTGTTTCGTTCTTTTCAGTTCGCTGTGTGATGGATCCCCAATTCAATTCATAAGGATACGGACCTACTGTTGTGCCGTAAATAGCTTCTCCATTTTTTTGAAGCCATTCGCCCATAATTTTAAGTCGTGATTGTGATTCCTCTGGAATAACACCTTTACTATCTGGACCAACATTCAGTAGATAATTACCGCCATTACCTGCAATATCAATCAATTTCGCAAGCATGGTTTTAGCCGATTTCCAATTGTCATCTCCTTTTTTAAAATGCCAATTATCGTTCATAGTTTGCGCAGATTCAAAATCCACACCAATATTTCCTGAAGGCGTCATATTATCTCCCATGGATAGATAATTCACATACTCTAAAGTATCATCATCACCTAAACGACTATTAGAAATGGCACCGTAAGAATTGAGTAAATCGACCATTTCTTGTTGTCCTAACAAACGTTTTTTATTTGGGTTACGGAAACCAGCAGAGCCATCAAACCAAAATAATTTAGGTTGATAGTTTTCGCATAGTTCTTTTATTTGACCGTACATATAATCCATGTATTTGGTAATATCAGCATCTGGATTAGGGTTAAAATGAAAGCCTCGACGATTACTATAAGTCGCATCATATTCTGAATGATGCCAATCTGCAATAGAGTAATAAAACCCTAATTCAATATTTTCTTCTTTACAAGCTTCAGCTAATTCCCCTACGATATCTCTTTTAAATGGTGTGGCATCCATAACATCCCAATCGGTTAATTTAGAATCCCATTTACAGAAACCATCGTGATGCTTGGTGGTGAACACAATATATTTCATACCAGCATCTTTAGCGATACGCACCCATTCTTTGGCATCAAAATCAACAGGATTGAATTCTCTTACAGACTTTTCATAGCGTTCTGTTTTGTTGAGCCCTTCTTCTAAAAAGTCTTCTGATGTAGATGCTCCAAAATGAATGAACATGCCAAATCTTGCATCCCGAAACCAGCCCATTAAGTCTTCATCTGATGATTTATCTTTTGTTTGGGCTAACAACAAGCTTCCTGAAAACAATAAGGCAGCTGATAAAATAAATACTATTCCTTTTTTCATTATTTATATTTTACAATTGAACCAATTTTGATGATATGATTAATCCTCTTTCATCCTTTAAATTCACATAATACGTTTTTATCTCTTTAGGAAGTTTAGCCTTAACCGTATGTTTTTTAGCATTAATTGTAGCCGCCATTTTTTGCCAATCATTTGGTTGCGGATGTTTTGCATCTTTAGGTATTTTTCTATAGGTTAATTCTTCATTGAGATAATATACCGTGGCTTCGGTCAATGGTACTTCCGAAATATATTTTATTTTGATTTTTCTACCTATTGGTTGCTTTATTATTTGTCCTAAAGGAAATCCTTTCCCTTTCAGCATATAATCTGCAAAAGCATAAATCTCTGGCACTTCATTAGGTTTCCATCCTGGTGGATGGCCGTGTCTCATACTTGGATGAACACTCATAAAAGCATGATCTTCTGTAACCTCAAACGAATGCGATGTAATATTCAAAGAAAAATGAGCGTCACTATCACCATTTACCCAAAGGGTAGGTACAGAACCAACTGTAAACTGATGCGCTGGATCCCAGAATTTTTTCTTCTCTTCTAATTCAGGATTATTTCCTGAGTATTCCCCAAAATGACCTTTTGATTCATACAGAAATCCTGCCCCATAAACTGGTATAGCACATTTTAACCGATCGTCTATACCTGATACCAAACTACTTAATACACCTCCCCAAGAAATTCCTGTTATTCCGATAGCATTCGCATCTATTTCTGGCATGTCTTCCAAAAGAGAATGCGCCAATAGAATATCTGAAACGGCATGATACATCCATTGTTCTTTTAATGGTAATTCAATATCATCAAATCGGCCAACGCGTTGCGGACCACTATACTCATGTGTAAATTTTCCGCTTCCTGTTTCATCTGGTCTATATCCTTCCAAACTCATTGCAATGGCGGCATAACCTTTGTCATTCCAAATTTTTACCCATTCGTGAAATGCCCTACCACCACCTCCGTGAACCAAAATCATTGCAGGTACCGGTTGATCACTCTTAGGAATTCCTAAAAATGCAAAAGCTCGTGTTGGTTTTCCTTTATAGTCTAAAGTTTTATAGAACAAGGCTTTTATATCTCCCTGATCTTTTGACGGTTCCCAGAATATTTCAGGTACCTCAAAAACTTTAGACTCCAATATCGTGTATAAAGGTGCTTCCTTATTTTGTCCAAAAAAAGTGGTACAAAACAAGAGCCATATTATTCCGAATATTGACTTTAGATGAATCGATTTTAAAATGATATGAGTTGACATTTATTCCGTTATATTTATATCATTATTATGCTTTAATTTTACTTTTAGTGAACAGCTGAACCAATAAGGGGCGTTATTTTTTTCAGTTGTATTTTTATAACTTAAATTATTCACATTAAATTTCTTCTACTTCAGTAAAATAAGCACCACCTACGTCTCCCTCGCTATTATAAAGATACGTTGTGAGCTTTATTTCGCCCTTAGGAAGTAGTATTTCAAAAACAACACCTTTACTCCCAGACTCTACCATTGATTCCATTTCTAATCCAGCAATTTCAATTTTTGCACGTACCGCTTTTACAACCTTATCAGCTTCAACTGGAAACTGCCTAAGTATGATTCTATATGTTCCTGCTTTTTTTACATTTAGCATCCAGGGCCCTGTAACTTTTGGGAGTTTATTGATAGAACCAAAATTCCAAGGCGGATTGCCACTAGCCATATACCAATCTTGTGAACACAATACCACTTTCTTTTCTGCTGGATTCCCAATATCAATTGAGACAGGAGTCATACGAGGTGAAACGGACTCCCAAAAGGGTGGATATAACTCACGTAGTTCGGCTACAATCGTAGGGTTTTCTGTAGCAACATCCTTTGCCTGTGCTAAATCTGTCTTTATATTGTAAAGTTCTTTACCATTAATAAGTCGCCAATCGTCTTTAATTACACAAGAATCATCCCATGGTTTTGGATCCGTTTTAAAATACGCCCCTCCTTGAAATTGAACGATTAAGTGTTCACGATTTGAAGAAGCCTTAGGGTTTTCTAATGAGGTTTTAAAAGAAAGTCCATCTGGATGATGTGCCTCTGGAACAGGAATGTTACATAAATCTGCCAATGTTGGCAGTACATCAATATGAGCCGTTAAAGCATTTATATCACGTCCACCTTGTATATTTCCATCAGGCCAATAAATAAAAAATGGCACGCGATGCCCTCCTTCATAAATTGAAGATTTTTTTCCGCGCATTCCTGCATTATAACCTTGAATTGATTCACTATCAAGTCCTTTAAATTTACCACCTTTAGCTGTTCCATTATCCGACATAAATATAAGAATCGTGTTATCCGCAATCCCCATGGTTTCAAGATGCTCACGAAGCAATCCAAGATTATAATCAAAATTGGCAATCATTCCATAGAATTCTGGTCCCTTCGCCCAATTTGCTTTACCCTGATAAGGATCACTCCATTTTGAATCGACGAAATAGGGCCCATGTGGTGCATTTGTGGCCAAATAAAGAAAAAAAGGTGCTGTTTTATTTTCATCTATGAAGCGTTTGGCTTCGTCAAACCACACATCAGTACAGTATCCCGTAAACTTTTCGAATGTTCCATTTCGTTCATAAGTATCATCAAAATAATCATTCCCCCAATAATCAGAAGCTTGTCCAACTCCACCACTGCGATGCCATACCACATCTTGAAATCCTCTATCTTGTGGACGATGAAGTGCGTTATCTCCAAGATGCCATTTACCAACCATTCCTGTTTTGTATCCGTTTTCGGAAAACACATTGGCAATGGTCTGCTCATCAGTATGCAACATGGTTCTACCAGAACTGGTACGATATGCTCCCGTTCGTGCTGGATAACGTCCTGTCATTAAGGCTGCACGTGTTGGTGTACAAAAAGGACTGACATGAAAATTAGTCAATCGAATAGATTCACTATATAACTGATCTAAATTCGGTGTTTCCAAAACTGAATTTCCATGACAACTAAGGTCTCCATAACCTTGATCATCCGTCATAATTAATATCACGTTTGGTTTACTGCTTTTTAGGGCTTTGCTTTGAGCTATAACCGAGCTCTGTATTATTGTTGCAAATCCTATTAGAAAGCTCCAAAATCTTAACATAGTTGTCATTTTATTTATTAATTCATTTTCACTCTCCCAACACGTCTTTTGTTGGCTTTTTAGTACATTGTAAAAATATGAGGCCCCTTTTAATATTCTTCTGATATGGACGCTGCAAAATGAATGAACATCCCAATCCTCAATATCTAAACCAGTACTTTAATTCTTCACATGCTTTGAACTATTCATTCGTATTTTCTGGCGACCAATGAGGAATTCCAGATTCTTTTAATTGTTTGTAATAGCGTTTTGCAAGTGGCTGATCTTCTGGTTGCACTTTTGGTAAGCCTTCATTGACCATTAATGGTTTTGTGTTTTCCCACCATTGGTTATAAGCTTCTCGTAATTGCGCAATAACTTCGGGATGGTTTTCAGACACGTCCTTTTTTTCCGACGGATCATTAGGAATATTATACAATTGTGTATTATTTATAAAACGCCACTGCGGTGTTCTAACCGCTGATTTTTGGTATTTTGCTTCTTCGCGTTTACCTTCTGTCCAACGACCACAATGAATGAATAATTCTCTGTCATCCCAATCCGCATTTAGATTTTCTAATAGTGGCACTAATGATTTACCGCTTAAATCTTGCATTTGTTCTGGTAGTTTAACTCCTGCAATCTCGCTGAAGGTTTGATATAAATCGATATGTGATGCGAGTTGATTAATATCAACTCCTGTTCCTAATTTCCCTTTCCAATACCAAAAAGCAGGGACATGTGTACCGCCTTCATAAGGCGAATTTTTACCACCTTTTAAGTTGGCATTAAAATGTGTTATTTTTTCTCCGTTAAGACTTCCTTTTAAATGGGTTGCACCATTGTCTGTCATAAAAATAACCAGCGTGTTTTCTAAAGCATTCCACGCTTCTAATTTTTGCATCATTTTGCCAAAATTGTCATCGATGTTTTCAATCATGCCGTAACGTCCTGCTGTTCCTTTATCATAACCTAAGTCTAAAAAGCGCTTTTTATATTGTTCTGGAGCCACTAATGGTGCATGTGGTGCATTTAAGGCCACATAAGCGAAATAGGGTTGATCAGCATCATTCTTCTCTTTAATCCAAGCTAGTGCTGCATCAAAAAACACATCGGTACAAAACCCTTCAGTTTGTACAATGGTATCATTATGAAGTAAAATATTATCGAAATACAAGTTGTCTTCATTTGGTGGAAAATCGCCAAATCGGGTTTGACCAATACCACCTGCTCCATGCATTAACACTTCACTAAAACCTCGGTTTGTTGGTAGATATTCTTCTTCATCTCCCAAATGCCATTTTCCAAAAAGACCGGTTTCATAGCCTGCTGACTGCAACGCTTGCGGCATAGTGTAAACATCCAATGCCATACGTTCGCGTTGTAAAATGGTGTGTGTTACTCCGACTTCAAACGGACGATTTCCACTCATTAAGGCAGCTCTTGTTGGTGCGCACGTTGGACTGACTTGAAAATCGGTAAATCGTGTAGATTTCTCGTAAAATTCGTCTATATGTGGTGTTTTTAGGACTTTATTTCCCATACACGCTAAGTCTCCCATTCCTTGGTCATCCGTCATGACCAAGATGATATTTGGTTTAGTGTTTTTAAGTGCATTGTTCTGAGCTACTATTGAGCATGTTACTACCAATAACATTACGACTAAAAGGCTTGATTTATTTTTCATTATTCTTATTATTATCTCGTTATTTAATTAATCCCATTTTTGAAACATCTAAAGGTTCAATACCCAATTCTAACGCTGGACTTCCTTCCTTAAAGCCAAAATTTTCTCCAGCCACATCAATAAACATAGGCTCGGCAAAACGACTTGATTCTTCTTTTCCTGCGGCACGCATTCTTTTAAAATGTGCCTCCATAAAATTTGGATTTGTTGGATGGTAATATAAGTTGGAATCCATTTCGGTCTGCATTAAATTAGGAAGGTTAGTCGTTTGGTCCTTCCGTGGTCGTTCAGCATAGGCATTGCCTCCATCTGGATGTGACACGATGATATTACGATGCACTTTTGAACCTGTTACAGGTACCCATTCAAAACTGATATAGCCTAACTTTGGAGCAACCCTTGGGGCAATTATAAAATTATTTATAATATCGTTAGTGCCTTTGGATGCAATTCCTGCAGCAAAAGCGTAATTGTTATAAAGGACATTTCCTTGTATTAGCGTTTCGTGTTGGTCGTCATCACAACGAATAGGTGCTGGCATAGAATGTTCTAAATTATCATGCAAATAATTATATCTTATGATATTTCCGGTACCTGCACCAGATACATAAATGCAATTACCATCCGATAGTAATTGTACGGCATGGGTTATTTCATTGTACTCCACAATATTATGACGCGAGTGGTTATACTTTTCTCGGACTTTCCAGTTCTCATAAGTTTCTTCTGTATCCGCTATGACGTCTTGTGGAATTTCATTGCGTCTAACCGTTCTTCCTCCTTCACCATTTAATTTTCGGTCGGGTTCTACACGGTTCGTAATAAGTATGCCGGCATAACCACTATGATGGATATAATTATTTGCTATGCGATTATGACCACTTTGCCATGCCCAAATTCCAGGCGAATGCCATGTTATTTCACTAAAATGATGAATCTCGTTATTTATAATTTCGTTATGATGATTAACATCTTTTGTTCCTGGACCATAACCAGCAAGGATGATGCCAGCTTCCCCAAGATGGGCGAATTCAGAGTCTTCCACTTTATTTCGTTGTGCATGTAAATCGAAGCGCACACCTGAACCACCTGAATTTACAAACTTGCATTTGGTGACTTGGCAATTTTCAGCCCCTCGAAAGCGCAGCATCGCTGTTGGGCTGTCAAACATGTCCCAATCGTGTTGCATGCCCCAACCCAATTGCTGTTCGTCGTTTGTCCATGCCCTTCTGTCGGCATGGGAGAAGGTAATTCCTGAGAATGAAATTCCTTTTACAGCTTGGTCTTTAGCACCATCATAATCAATAGCCCCTTCCACGCGAACAAGTTCACTAGTGGTTGGTGCCAAAATACCTTGGGGTGAGCCGTCGGCAGCTGGATGTTTTGGCCACAGGTAAATTTTTCGTGTTTTGGAATTTATAACCCATTCACCAGGTTCATCTAAGGCTTCAAGTGTATTTTCAATCCAAGCAGAATTGCCGTCTTTAGTATGCACCCAATGTGCCAATTCGCCCATTGCGTATGTTGCGGAAACCTTGGTTTTTGCCACTCTATTCACTTCATCAACCGATGCTAATGGAAGCATATTTATCATCCAAGCACGACTCGGTCTAATATTCAGCTCAACATCTTCAAGATTATCCCAATTTTTTAATTTCCCTTCCGGAAAATGAACCGTTTTTTTATCGCCCATTTTCGTTGGCACAAAGCCTTCTGCTCGTGCACGGTTTAGACGTCCTTCTTCATCGTAAAGTGTATAAAATTTCGTGAGACCTTCAGGAATATTTGCCACCCAAACTTTTCCTTTGGATTTTTCTGGAATATCGAGTAATTCGTCAGAGGCTAATTCCCATTTTTCAACAGGAACTCCCGAGCTTATTATTGGCGTTTCTTCTTGATACGCCGAAAACGTTAGATGGGCAAGAGGAAATTTAGTAGCGTCTGTTGCCTCTGAAACAGAGGTTTCACCGGAAGTCGTCCAACCGTCTTCTATTCCCAATACTAATGTCTCGCTGAGTAGGTGCCTTCCATCTCTAAGATAAATAGTAGCTGGTGCCGCGTTACCATTTTTTCGTAACTCTCGGACAGCTTCCACTGCTTTTGGTATGGTTGCAAAGGGTTCTGAAAGTGTGCCGACAGCCTTATCATTTCCTTCTACAGAAACGTATAGTTCTATATGTTCTTCATTTTTTTTAGTGTTGTTTGAATCACATGCGGAAAAAGCAATCCATGAAAAGAGTAACAAAACTCCATAATATTTAAGTCTGATGTTGTTAGTTCGCATAACTTAGTTTTATTTTAATTCCTTAAACGTTTTCCAACTTCTTCCAATGTTGTAATATCATCCGGAAACACAGAGCCATCAGGTAAAGGTCCAATATTGAGCAATAAATTCGCTTTCATATTTTTCGTCTCCTGAAGCATTTCCATGACGTCGTTTGGTGTTTTATGTCCAACATCATTATCGCGATCATAACCCCAAGCATAAGGTTGCATGGTGTCACAAATTTCCAAAGGCACATCAGATTCGCCAGTAAAATTACGTTCTGGTGCTTTAAAATCCTCGGTACCTAGCACTCCTTGTTTGTAGGACACCAAAACTTGAGGTTGCAAGGCATGAATGTGGTCATACAATTCTTGAATTTTCAACTCATCTATTTTGTCCAGACGTGAATTTGGTACCGCCCTTCCATCTAACCAAATTCCTGCAATAGGTCCATAATTGGTCAGCAATTCGGTCATTTGATTTTTCATGTATTCCACATAAAGCTGTAAATCATGTTCCTCTCCATATTTATAGGATTCCTCACGCGGGTCATAATCGGGTTTTGGATTTCCACCCCATTCCTCTCTGCTTGGGGAATGCGGATGTTTCCAATCGCGTCCATGGGAATAATAAAAAAACAGCCCCAACCCCTTTTTTTGGCATTGTTCTGCCAATTCCGCTACCAAATCGCGTTTTGCTGCGCTGTTTGTACTTTTAAAATCGGTATATTCTGAATCGAAAAGACAAAACCCATCGTGATGTCTGGTGGTAATGTTGATGTATTTCATTCCAGCATCTACTGCTAAATCTGTGATTAAATCGGCATCAAAATTTTCAGCCGTGAATTTATCTGCAAGTTTTGCGTATTCATCGGGTCTAATTTTAGCTCGAAGTTGAACCCATTCTGCAGGTTTCGAATGCACATCTCCCCAATATCCTTCAGTTAAACTAAATAAACCGTAGTGGATAAACATACCGAATTCAGCTTCTGTAAACCATTGTAGAGCTGCTGCTCTTGGATTTTCGGCATAACTTTTCTCGTAGCCTTGGAGGTACGTAGGAACTTGAGGACTTTCGTTGCAACATGTAAGACTAATACATAATAATAAGCCAATAAGGATTGCAATGTGATTTTTAATTTTCTTCATGTCTTATATTTTCTTTAAGGCTTTAGCCAAATTACCGTTATACCCTTATCGCTTTCTCTTCCATCATCACGTACTGCTGTAACTTTAAAGGTTATTTGATTGAACTGTTTTACGTTTTCCGATTTATAAACATAATTGGCTCCCACCATTTCCGAGACCACCAACTCATAATCTGGTGCGTTTCCTACGGCACGATATACGTTATAAGATTTCGCATCTTTGCTCGTTTCCCACGAAAGCTTGATTTCGTTTTCGTTAGGGTTTGACTGAATTTTTAAATTTGAAGGTGCACTTACAGGAACATATTCTGGAATGGCAGTAATCACATAAGTCTGCCCCTTTAATGTTTGCATACTGATTTGGTCATTCCCTTTGGTATTAAATTCAACTTTCTGACCATCCGAAGTTTTAATACTGGCTTTTGAGACATTGGGATACCTCAACTTCAACATGCCTCCTGATTTGGACAAGACTTCAAATGTATCAGCCTGACCATCGGACCACTTGGCGGAAACTTCAAAATTTCCTCTTGCTAATAAACCTCTGTAACTACCATCTGACCATACTTTCGGCAACGCTGTTAAGGGTGCTATGACATAATCTTGACTCTGCATAAGCATCTCGGCAACACCCGCTGTGGCTCCATAATTAGCATCGGCTTGAAATAATGGATCACCGCGATGATCGTTGAACAAATTATGCATATAGTTTTCACTCAATAATTCCTTGTAATATGAATACGCCTCTTCCCCATCGTGAACTCTTGCCCACATGGCTATGCGTTCGGCGCGTGCCCAACCTATATTGGTTTTGTGGGAACGTTTTATTAAACTCACTTTAGCAGCATCGCGCCATGCTGGTGTTTTATCATTAATCAATTGCCCAGGATATAATCCTAATAACATTGAGGTATGGCGATGGTTAGGATCTCCAATGTCGTCAAAGTATTCCTCTTGACGAAACTCTTTAATTTGTCCTGACTTCCCAATTTGAATAGGATCTAGTAACGGTAATTGTGACTCAAAAATTGATAATCGCGCATCGGAACGTCCCAAAATCTCAGCCGTCTTTAAGGTGTTGTGATGATTTTCATAAAACATTTGCTGATCGAAAGTTGTACCAACCGTATTTCGTAACTTTTGTTCTGGGCTTGAAGATGGCTCGGCCAACAAAACGCCGTCCACATTTTTTACAAATCGGGATACAAAATTGGCCTGATCGTAAAGTATTGGATATATCTCTTCTGCTAACAACGTCTTATCTTGTGTAAAATCGAAATAGTCCCAAAACAGTAGGGAAATCCAAGACCCTGTTCCGAAACCAGCAACAGGCGACTTTCCAGGAACCCTATATGGATTACTCCAAAATGGGCCTGACCAACCATTATCTCCATTAGGATCGAGTTCTGATTCGTTATATTCTTTGAGGTATTGTGTAGCATAGTCTCGTTGACGAGGTTCAAAAGCCTTAAAATAGTTGGCGTAAGACTCAAATAATTCAGACAAATTGGTAGAGAATACCGGTGCATAAGCCATCTGTAAATTGGTATCGTGTAAGTATTGAGACGACCATGGTGGTCTTTCATAAACGTTCCAAATGCCTTGAAGATGTGGTGGTAATGTCCCTTTTCTGGAAGAGCAAATTAACATGTAACGTCCAAACTGGAAGGCGAGCTCTTCAAAATATAAACTCGAAGGTCCTTCTGGATAAGAATCAACCATTTCGTTGGTCGGAATCGTTGGTACCTCAGCTCCAAGGTTGAAATTTACACGGTCAAAAAGTTCCTTATAGTCAGCCTGATGGTTTGCCAATAATTCCTCATAAGACTTTGCTGCCGCATTTTCCAAATAGTTGGAAACCTTGTTGTGAGGATCGGGAAATCCTTCTAACTTTTTAGAAGGATCTTCAGTCAAAAAAACTTGTGGGTCGAACTGATAATTGGTACCGACCGCTATTAGAATTACGGCACTATCCGCATCTGAAACATTGATGGTACCATTTTTATTGGTTTTCATCTTACCACCTTTAGGAATCACCTTAAACTGTCCTTCAAATTTTATTTTGAAGTGATTCATAATTCCAGAAAGGGTAATTACATCTTCTTTTGCCGAAACCGAACCGGATTTTCCTTCGCCTATAAATGGGATTGTAGGACGTAAGGCAAATGATAATTTACCTTTTTTCGATGCAGACAAGCGGATGGCCATAACCTTATCTGGATAACTTGTGAAATACTCCCTAGAATACTGCACCCCATCCTGCTCATATTCTACAAACGAGACTCCTTCGTTTAGGTTTAATTCTCGTATATAACCTGTGGTCTTTTTGTGATTAAAATCAATATAAACCTCAGCAAAGTTATTAAGTCCTCTTCGTCGAAGTCCACGATCCCCGTCAGTATCGTATAGGCTGTTCTCTGTAATCTGAATGCGTTCTTTTTCTATGCCTCCAAATAGGTTAACTCCCATATAGCCATTTCCCATTGGAATTGAACTATTAATCCAACCTTTATTACTATCTGCGGCAGGCTCATTGTACCAAAGACTTAATGTTTTTGAAGGTTTACCTGAATTGACAGACGCTTCTTGAGCAGTAGTTTTGCATCCTGAGAAAAAGACAAGGCACAATAGTAAAAGCAAAGCATTTGATTTTATCATTTTTGTAAGTTTTATAACTAAATTATTCAATTGGTTGTTTTATTAATTTTCAGATCATCGTAAGTTCAATATCCTTTTACAGCTTTTCTTACCTGTTTCATAATTTCAATACATTCCGGATTAAAAAACGGGTGGTCGGTTGTGACATCTGGTGTCATGGCCAAATTGATTGTAATGGGCATATTGGCTTTATCTGCTGCTTTAAAGATTTCTATGTATTTCTTAGCCGAAAATTTAGGCTTTTGGGTAAATTTCCCATTGCCTGTTCGGCTAGACCAACCGTCCATATACAACCAACTTGCTGGATATTGACCTTCCAATTGCCCTCCTTCTTCAAACAAAAATGCAGGTAAAATTTCGGGTACACGTCCAGATCCATCAGACACGACCAAATCGCTAAACGGTGATAAGTTTGGAAATAAATTTTGACTAAAACCTATTGGCGCATTTGGGTTACCTGCTTTTATAGCTTTCGCCAATTTTTCCCAAGGTGGATCTAACTGATACATTTTCCAACCACCATCATCTATATAACCTGCAGTCGTTGCTAAATCTTCTCCATATCGAAGACTTACTTCTCGTAAATGTGCTTCTAAAAAATTGAAATAACCTGTTGGGTCTGGCGTTTTTCCATTACCATAAGTGTTGCCATACAAATCCTCCATACCACTATTGGGATTGTAATACAGCATCAAACGAATATTATGTTTTGCCAAACCATCAATGAGTTCCCTGATTAAATCCCGTTCAGAAGTAAAACCAGGTTTTAAGGCATCTATCGTTTTGCTTGGGCCTGGCCAGTGCTGTGTACCATGGGCACAAGTAAACGTGACCCAAGATGCACCGGTTTCCACCACTTTTTCAACAAAGGCCTCTACATTGAAAGCATTGACTAATTTCTGATATTGTTCTCCAAGTTTTGGTCCGCCGTTAAATGGCACTGAACCTGAAGAGAAATGCACAAATAACCCGTATTTTCCATCGACCATCCATTGTACATCCGCTTTCATTTCCTCGGCACGCTCTTTTATCGCTACAAGCGCTTCTTGACGTACCAATTCAATAGACCAAAAAGCAAAAGGATTGGGTTTTATGTTGGCATTCGCTTGGATTTCTGCATTAACAGCTTTCTGTTTTTCCTTTCCAAAGGTTACCAGACGAAAACTGATGGTATTCCCCCCCTTTTTAAGCTTTAAGCGTTGTTTTAAATACTGTCTTTGAACTATGGGTCTTGTATCCCAATTTTTGACATTCGCTTTTTCAATTATAGTAGACCCTTCGGAAGTCACTTCAAAAGTTGATTTTGAAAGAATGTCGTTGCTCCCTGTATATAAAAGTGCCACGGTATATTCTGCTTCGTAAGGGGCTTCGACCTCCCAAGTCATTACATCATCTTTAGTCAGAAATCCACGAATAAAAGCGTTGTTAACCACTGTAGGTGTTGGACGTTCAAGATGATTAAGATTCCCCGTTAATTTCGCTCTAAACCCCATAATTGTGGTAATATCATCTGGTCTGAGTTGCCAAGTTGTCGGCGCCCAATAAGGATGCGTCACATTTTCTTGAGCACTTGTTACTTCAGGAATAAAAGCTAAAACAATCATTACTATAATGATACTATTTTTCATTTCGATATACATTTGAATTGGTTCATACGTTTTAAACACCTATTTCCAATTTTCAATTTTTAGAATATAACCAGCTGTTGGGTCTTCATCATGACAAGCCAAAAATAGATATTCCGGTGCTCCGTTTTTCCATAAAATATTAGGACGCTCGCTCCTTGCTAATTCTTGATTAAAATAATAATGGTTGGTCTGGTAACCAATTTCGGGTCTTTCCCAATTGATGCCATCATTCGATTTATAGATGAGTCCGGGTCGCTTACCACCAAGTTGCTTTTTATCAAGTGATTTTGGATGCCCTTCTAAGGCACTCTTAACATCCATACGATCTTCAACAATCAAATAATACATTCCTTTGTAATAAAAAGCGTAAGGATCTTCGATATCTATACCCAAATCGGCATAAGATATGAGAGGGTTTTTTTTGTAATTTTCATAAGGCCCTTCAATATGGGCACTTATAGCCATAGAAATTTCGCGATACTGTTGAGGGCTGTTCTTATCTGTGACCGATTTATAATAAATTCTATATTTTCCATCTTCATCTACCAAAAACGTAGGATTAGACGCGTGAATAATAGATGCTCCATCCATAACACCAGAAGCTTTAATTATTGGATTGTATTTACTTTCTACCCATGGTTCATCTAAAGATTTTGTTGTTGCGATACCAATCTGTTGTTCGATTCTTGGTGTTGTTCTTTCCTTAATTAGATATACCATAACATAGCGGTCTCCAACTTTGGATACTTGTGGGTTATGATATGTGACAGACTTACTTGAAAACGTAGTGTCAATAAAAGTATAAGGACCTTCTGGTTGATCTGCGGTAAAATGCACTATTTTACTGTCTTTTATCCAACGACCACTATTAGGAATGGTAGACATAAACACATGCAATTTCTCATTTTCATCATAAATGGGAGCCATTCCCCAGTTCCACCACCCCTCTTCTGCAGGAAGAATAAATTTTTCAGGAACGAGCGATTTACTAAAGGAAGATTCTTTAATTGTTAAATCTTGCTTACATGAAAATAGCATTAGTATGGTGACTGAAAATATTATTTTATGCATGTTTTTGTTTACTTATTATTTTACATTATTGTCCAGTAAAAGACTTAAGACCGCTGCGCTTCTAGAATCAAGAACATAGACTAAACTCTAACTAGCTGAGAAATAGAATGAAAATCATTTTATCTTTTTTTCAATTCATTTCCACATATCAAGGTGTCATATTTTCAAAACTCTTGAAAACTAGACAATACTGATACTTAATGTGAACTCAACATATTTTAAGTCAGTTCGATGTCATATATTTTGATTTTCAACTTAAAACCCAATATTCTTGGTATTTGTTACCATCTCTACAAAAGTGGTTTCGACTGCGCTCAACCAGTCAGTCGTGGCCAAAATATTGATGTTTGGTTATTTATATCTTTAGTTAAATTGATTCACATCATTTTATTTTTTTTTAATCTACCAAATTAATTTTGAGTTGGAACCAACTCTAATCCCTTAAATTTATAGCTTCCTTTTGTTGCTTTTGAAGCCGGTATTTTAGGATACACCGTTAATTTATGTACTCCTGCGTCATCAATTGTTATACTGCCTTCTTGTTGCTTTTTAGTCAATTCGCCGATCTCACCTTTCGCATTTAGATCTAACGAGTCATTGGCGGTTTTCAGAGTATAAATAAAACCATCATTTCCAGAATCTTCACTTATGACTTTAAATGTTCCGGGTTGTTTCACGTTTACTGTCCAGATTAAACCTTGTTTTGTGTTTTCTCCCCAACGGTGTGTGACTTGTTCTTCATAATCATAACTAATTCGTCTTATGGCGAATTCAGATTTTGAAACTGGTAATTTTATCGTTCCGTCATCTTCTTGTTGAAGGGTTTCATCAATAACTTTGGCTTCTTCGTCTTCTATTTTGAGAACCACGACAGTTACCCTTGGTTGTTTTAGTTCATTGGGAATTGTAACCGTAAGTTTTTCATTTTCCTGATTAAACTTTAAAGCTGTTTTTGAGGTATCTGCTAAGACATAAGCCTTATTCACTTTTGATAAGATTCCTGTGAGCTGCACTTGATTGTCTTCGATATCTTTCAAATGTAAATACACTTTTCCGGGTTTACTTGTGATGGCATAAGGAGGAAAGGTCAAAGGACTCGGGTCTGCACCGTAAATAGCTTCCCCATTTACTTTCAGCCATTCTCCAATGGCACTGATACTATTTACCTGTGATTCTGGAATGGTTCCGTCTGGTCGTGGTGCCACATTTAAAAGATACACACCGCCATTTCCGATGATTCTACAAAGACTATAAATAAAATCTGAATAATCTTCGGAACGATCTAGTTCTGCACCACGCGATGTATAACCCCATCCATGTTTTGTTACCGACTCATGGGTTTGCCATGGCACTTTTAAATCTGAAAGCCAAGTTGCTTTACTCACGCTTGGTGTTGTACCGTTATCAATGGATACATCAAAATGTCCGTAACCATTTCCTAGTCGTGCATTGACCAATGCGCCTGGTTGATTTTCCTTCACCGTATCCATCATCAATTGACTTTGTTGGTCGGTAATTTGGAAAGGTGTATCGAACCAAACCATAAAAATATCGTCATAATTGGTTGTCAATTCCTTTATTTGCATCACAGCCTTTTCTTGGAAATAGGCATCAAATTCGTCGGCTGGTTTTATAACACTTCCAAAATCCCAATCATTACCAGCTCCACCTTTTTCATGCCAGTCTTGATCTTGCGAATAATAAAAGCCCAACTTCATGTCTCTATCTTTACATTCCTCGGCTAGCTCTTTTAAAATATCACGGTTAAATCCTGCAAAATCATGTAAGTTATAAGGGTGCTTGGATTTATACATGGCGAATCCATCGTGATGTTTGGCTGTAAGGACAATAAATTTCATCCCTGCATTTTCAGCGATATCCACCCATTCTTTTGCATTAAATTTTTCAGGCTTAAATTTACCGGCTGCTTCTTTTTCATAATCGGCTACAGGAATAAAGCTCCGTCTCATAATCCATTCTGCCGCCCCTTTTTTGCCGTTCCATTCCCCTGCGAGTTGCGCGTAAGGTCCGAAATGAACAAATAATCCAAACTTATCTTCATACAACTGCTTCATATTTTCCCTGATTTCGGGTGTGTATTCAGACATTTTTGTTTTTCCGAAGTCAACGTCTCCTAATGTTTCGGTAACAAAATCTACTGATGAATTTTCTATCTCTTTATTTGTTTTTTCTTTACAACTGAGATGGAAAAGGCATAAGGCCGCAATCACTACTAATTTGTATCTAGGATATATTTTCTTTTTGATCATAATTTTTCTATATATATGTAATAAGCCGGATATATTCTTCCGTCTTTATCTATTAATTGTGCCTCCAAGTCATATTTACCAGCTGGTATAGTATTGGTAAAAGTCACTTCTTCTTGGCCTTGCTCTATCTTGAGTTCTTTTTCCAAGTTGGCAACGTATACATAGGCTTTTTCAAAGTCAGACTTTTCACTACCACTCATCACTTTATCGAGTTCAATTCTTTTTTCTTGAGCTGGGAACGTTGCGTTTATGGCCAATCCACTTTCCCTAGGAAATCTGCGAAGCGAAATTGCATATTCACCATCTTCAACAAACTCTATTTTAAATCGCCCGTTAGCCTGGACAGCCTTGGATGCTCCATCTTGATGCCATGAGCCATTATGTTTACCCGTTAACATATCGTGTGCAGAAATGCGACTTGGATTTTCATTTGGCGATCCTACTTTTATATAAGCATATCTTTCATTTGGATTTTCTGCCATAATGGATTGCCACCATTTCTCATAACCTTTGGCTAAACGTGCTACCTCTTTTGGATGTTTCTCTATGATGTTATTTGTTTGGCCGCGATCTGTTCTCATATCGTACAATTCTTTACCATTTATTAATCGCCAATTGTCGTCCATAACGGTATAAGTTCTATACTTTATTAAGTTTTGAAGTCTTTGCGTATCCATGTATAAAATGCGATTTTCCCATGTTGGGTTATCCTCATAGAGCAATGGTTTTAGACTTTTTCCATCAAGTGGTTTAGCAGACTCATATTCTATTCCGAATAAGTCCACAAAGGTTGGTAACAAATCATAATGGGCTACCAAATTATCGATATCCTTTCCACCAGTAAGTTGTCCATTTGGCCAACGAATGAAAAACGGCACACGGTGTCCACCATCGTAAACACTTCCTTTGCCACCTTTTAGACCTGCATCGAATACTCTGTGTCCTCCTGCTGTGCCATTATCCGTAGTGAAAATGACAATGGTATTATCGGTTAAATTCAATGCATCTAGTTTATCTTCCAATAATTTAAAATTGTCATCTATGTTAGTGATCATTCCATAAAATCGTTGCAATCGCTCTGGAATTTTTTCATGGTCTTTATAAATATTTAGATATTCTTCGGGAAGATTCAGTGGTCCATGAGGAGCATTGGTGGCGATATAGCAAAAAAATGGCTTATCCTTATTATCCTCAATGAAATTTATAGCTTCTGAAAAGAATACATCGGTACAATAGCCGTTGTATTTTTCCAATTGGCCATTATGCCAATACGTATCATCGAAATAATCGTTGTGCCAATAATCGGGTCCTTGAGAAATGCCGCCTCCGCCATGTCTTACGACTTCATCAAAACCTTTATCTTCAGGACGGAATGGGTAATTATCACCTAAATGCCATTTACCAAACATGCCATTTGTATAACCATGTTGTGCAAATATTTGTGGTAATATAATTTCATCCTCAAAAAGAAGTGAACGCCCTGTTATAGTATGATACGTATTAACACGGTTGGTATGTCTACCTGTCATTAATGATCCTCTACTTGGAGCACATGTGGTGGACACATGGTAATTGGTAAGGCGTACCGCATCACTATAAAATTTATCAATGTTTGGAGTTTTGACATAAGGATTTCCAATACAGGAAAGGTCTCCCATACCTTGATCATCAGTTATGACCAATATGATATTTGGTTTACTGTTTTTAGGTGATTTATTTTGTGCTAATACAGCAATTGGCAATAACAATAAGAGCACGGTCAGAACTGTTAAGGCCTTGAGTGGATTTTTCATATTGTAAATCTTAATAATTATTTCCTTGTCCATAATACATTGGACAGCACAAAGAAATTTTATATGATGAGTTTGTATTCAAAAAATCAAACTCAAAATATATTGATAAATAGTATGGGTAAACACACTCATTTATACGTGTTCTACGTGTTTACCCATTCATAACTATTGTATTATCAATTTTTAAAAATTTAAAATGACTTATTCCCACAATGGATTTTGTGTTAAAGCTCCTCCGATATCTTGACTTCTTTGAATATCGCTAAGTGGTATAGGAAGAACTTGAAATTTCCCAATAGGACCACTCGAAATATTATTTGCTTCATCTTGGGCATAACCTATTGCTACTGAATAAGCACCTGCTGCAGTTTCAGCCGCTGGCATTGCTTGAACCGTAGATTCTAAAATTCCCCAACGTATGAGATCAACTTTACGTCCCCAATACCCTTCAGAAAGCAACTCCCAGGCACGTTCGTTACGAATGTCCTCAATTGTTAAAGTGGTTAAATCAGGTAGATTAGCTCTTTGTCTTACTTTATTAATTGCTGCAAGTGCCCCTGCTGAAGACCCTCCTGTCATAAACTCTGCTTCTGCAAGCAACAAATAAGCATCTGATAATACAAATAATCGTATTGGTTGACTGGATTGGTTATTCGGATCTGGAGTTTGCATTAAGGGATCGCTAACTGGAATACTTGCACGCATCATCTTAGGAATATAAACCCAGTTAAATGTTGCCGTAGTACCATCCTCTAACACATGACTATCCCATACATTATAAAGTTTTCTTATATCATTATCATTGTAAGTATTAGCAAAACTTTTTCTTACCGTCATAGAAGCCGCCCTAGAAAAAACATCGGTCTCGTTCATAGCTTGTTGCGTAAGTGTATTTTCAGAGTTGTTATTATAGTGAAACTGATTGTGATCACGACCACGAATATCATTGCTAGTTCCTGTAATCAAGTATTGTCTTCCAAAGATAATCTCTGGGTGTAGTTCATTACCTTCACGATACATATCTGCATAAGGTCCTAAATCTGGCCCATGAGGTGAATTTGTGGTTACCTCTATAAGTTCTGTACGCGCTTCTTGCCATTCTTCTAGCCAGATATGACAATACGCCTTCAACATTCTTACAGCCCATAATGTCGGTCTTCCTTCACTTTCATCCCATCTACCTGTTGGTAAATATCCAGATGAAATAGCGCTATCCAAATCATCAATCATTTCGGAAATAATGACATTTCCATCTGTTTTTCCTAATAATTGAACTTCTTCAATAACTAGCTCGTTTCTCCAATAAGGCACATCTCCATAAGTCGTAACAAGAAATAAGTATTTATTCGCTCTGTAGAAAAGTGCCTGAGCGGATGCTCGTCCTTTAACCTCATCAGATAACGAAGATCTTTCTAAACCTGCCAGAACTAAATTCGCATTTTTAATATCAACATAGGCTGCTGACCATGGATTTAATACTGGAGAAGCATCCACTGAAGTTTCGTACACAGCTGGAAGCCAACCTGCTGCAATAGGCACTCTTCCAGCGACACCTACATCAGTACCAATATGTGCATGTATGCCTGGAGAAGTAATACCATTTTGTAGTCCATTGAGTGCTAAATTAGCTTCATCTTCATTTTGAAAAAATGTATCTGGTGTTAATAGACCTTTAGCATCTTCATCTAAAAAGTCATCACAGCCAACAGTAACCAAAAGCACTGCAGTTAAAATTGAGAGAATTATATATTTTGATTTCATTTTTTGTGTTTTAAATAATTAAACATGAATTATAAGGTAATATCGAGTCCTAAAACCATCGATCTATTTTGCGGATAACCAATGCGGTCAAAACCTCTTAAAGCGCTGCTATAAGTAGCGGTACTACTAGATGAAGTATTAACATCAGGATCAAAACCAAGGTAATCTTTAGATTTGATTAAAAATAAGTTGGTACCTGTAAAATAAACGCGCAGCTTATCTAAACCTTTAATTAAATCATTAGGCAATGTATATCCTAATTGTAAAGTTCCAAGTCTAAAATAGCTAGCATCCTGCACATACATGCTACTAGAAACATTCCAAGAAGCGCTTCCTGCTCTTGGGTAAAGCGCATTATCTTGATTCGTATAAGACCACATATTATCTCGAACCTCAGAAAATGAGTTAAGTTGTGTTTCACTCGCCAAAAACATCTCTTCGTTATAATTTTCGTTTCCTACACTGAATGGGAAAAACGCCATCAAATCAAAGTTCTTGTATCTAAAATTAGTTTGAATACCTCCGTAAAAATCAGGATTTGCATCTCCTATAACTGTTTTATCATACACAGGATCATAAACGCCATCTGGCACTCCATCTGGTCCGCTTATGTCTGCATAAATTGCATCACCAGTATCTGGATCTACACCTTCATACACTGCACCCCAAAACGTCCCTACAGGTTCTCCAACAATTAATCGGCTACTGGTATCATTTGCTGGTGCCGCTAAACTACTCGTTTCTAAAAATGAATTATCACCTAATTCAATTACTTCATTCTTATAAGTTGAAACATTTAAAGTTGTTGACCATCTAAAATCGTTCGTATCAACAATAACACCGGTTAAGGTTAAATCAAAACCTTTATTTTTAAGAGAACCTGCGTTCTCTAATGTAGCGTCGTTACCTGTAAAAGAAGGTAATCCTTTATATAGTAATAAATCCTCTGTTTTTTTAGAGTAAAAATCTAACTCTGCTGAAAATCTTGCATTAAACATAGAAACCTCAAGACCTAAATCGAATTGTGTTGTTGTTTCCCATCCAAGATTTGGATTAGCTATATTACCTTGGATGACACCAGGAACAATAACTCCATCAATAACTGTCGCTGTATTTAAAGTTTGAAACGTTGATAATGTACTAAATGGATCTACTCCTTGATTTCCTGTAACACCATAACTCGCTCTAATTTTAAGATTATTTATGGATTCTATATTTTGAATAAATGGTTCTTCAGAAACTTTCCAAGCCACTGCCATAGATGGAAAGTTTTTATACCTGTTGTTGACTCCAAGTCTAGACGACCCATCTCTTCTTATACTTGCCGTAAAAAGATACTTGTCTTTAAAGGCATAATTAACTCTACCTAAAAAACCTATAAGATGTGCTTCAGAATAATTTGAATTTACAATAACATTATCAGCAAGCTCAATTGAATTTACTCCTACTCCATCACTTGGTATATCATTAGCTGTAATAACTACAGTTTCTCTATTTTGGGTCTGAACTGTAAAACCAGCCAAAGCACTAATGGAATGTTCGCCAAACGTATGATTATAATTTATTGTATTTTCATTTAGCAGTTCTACATCGTTAAAACGCGTAATTCCTGCTTGACCAAGAAGCCCTTGGCGAATACTAGAAGGATTAGTAGATGGTACAAACTGATGCCTCTTACTATAAATGAAATCTCCACCAAATGTTGATTTTAGCGTAAAGTCACCTAAAGACGCCTGAATATAAGTATTAATTAAAGCTCTATCCTTAAAGGTATCATCTTGATTTAACTCGGCATTAGCTAATAAATGATCAGTCTCATTACTTACACCAAAATTACCCATGGTATAGTTCCCTTCACTGTCATATACAGGCTTTAATGGATCTTCTCGTATCAAATTACGAAAACCACCTATATCATCATTATCTGTTTCAGTTCTTGACAGCGAAAGATTTATTCCCGTCTTAAATACTTTTGACAATTTAGTATCAACATTAGTACGTAAACTATACCTTTTAAAGCCAGACCCTATTACGATACCCTCTTGATTAAGATATCCAGCAGATAAGTAAAATTGCGAGTTTTCTGAACCACCACTCACTGATAATTGATTGTCCGTTATTAAAGCAGTGCGCGTTAACACATCTTGCCAATTTGTTTCCTCTCCGGGAAGGTTATCCAAATCAAAAGGTAAATCTATTTGATCCTCATCTGTTCCATTAATAAAATTTGCAAACTCACGACCAGTTTGAACATCTATTTGTTCGGGCAACGTTTGAAGACCTGCTGACGTCTTAAAATTAACGGTTAGCTTACCTGCCTTACCTTTTTTAGTTGTTACTAAGATAACACCGTTTGTTCCTCTAGCTCCATAAATAGCTGTTGATGATGCATCCTTTAATATTTGAATCGATTCAATATCATTAGGATTTAAAGTTGAAATATCTCCAGCTCCAACAAATCCATCAATTACATACAGTGGTTCATTTCCTCCAGTGATTGAATTACCTCCACGAATGATTATAGATGCTGAACTACCAGGAGTTCCATTAGAAGATGTAACCTGAACACCTGTTGCCCTTCCTTGAAGCGCATTGTCCAAACTTGCCGTTGGAGCTGCATAAGCATCTTCAGCTTTAACTGAAGAAACGGCACCTGTTAAATCTTTTTTCTTAACCGTACCATAACCAATAATAACAACTTCATCTAAAGATTCTGAATCTTCTTGTAAAGTTATACTAAGGTTTTCAATTCCCACAACCGATACATCTTGGGTCGTAAAGCCAACATAGGAAACTTGTAAAATGGAATTCTCACTCGCAACAGTAATTGTAAAGTTACCATCGAAATCGGATTGCGTCCCATTACTCGTTCCTTTTTCAAGCACACTTGCGCCAGGAAGAGGCATACCCGTGTTATCTTTTATGGTACCACTTATTGTCTTATTTTGAGAAAAGACAATAAAGGATACCATAAAAACAATAGTTGTTAAAATTTGTTTCATAATAGATTTTGTTTTTGTTGTTAGTTTATTCAGTTTTATTCGAAATGTAACTAAAATTCTATACGTAATTTTATCCTTGAATCCTTAGAAAAAATCGATAGTTTTTTAGCTTAGAGATGGACAAATTACACAAATCGTAAACAAAGGGTATGCTCAAATCGTTCTATTTGACTGCATGATTTGAGCAAGACTAAAAATCAGCTAAACCACTAAAAAATAAATAATTAGATCGGCGTAATTTTAAAAAAGCCAGTTTATTTTGTGAATTCTGAAGGTGACACACCGTGTATTTTTTTGAAAGTTGAAGAGAAGTAAGACTTTGACTCTATACCTATCTCAAACATGATGTCTGCGGCCGTTAAATTTTTATTTGCTTTTAATAATTCTGCCGCTTTTTGCAAGCGGAAATTTCTAAGATATACATTGGGAGCTTGTCCTGTAAGTTCTTTCAATTTTCTATAAAAATGAGACGTACTCATGCCAATATCTGTAGCTAATTCTTCGACTCCAAATGCTGAATTTGCCATGTTCTTTTCTATAGAAATATTAATTTTTTCTAAAAACTTTTTATCTCTAGTAGAGGTTATTAAAGCATCTTTAGGGATGGAGCTATTTCTTGAAAAATGGGCAAATATGCGTTGCTTATTTTCGATGAGTGTTTTTACCCTAACTTCTAAATATTTAATTGAGAATGGCTTCACAATATAATCATCAGCACCTAATTCTAAGCCCTTAATTTCCTTGATATCATCACCCATTGCTGTTAATAGTATCACTGGAATATGACAAAATTCGATACTCGATTTTATCTTTTCGCAAAGTTCATACCCATTTAACTTAGGCATCATTACATCACTAATCACCAATTGTGGTGGATTTTCCTGTATTTTTCCCAATCCTTCCTCACCATCTGCTGCTACTAAAACATTATACTTACTTTTAAAAGATTCATATAAAAATGCGCGGACGTCTTGTTCGTCATCAATTACTAAAATTGTAGGACGTAGTATATCTAAGGTTTCATCTTGATTACTTTCTAATTCTGCTGGCAACCAATCTGTAACGAGTTTTTGGTATTTATTTAATTCATCTTCCTCTAAATAATCTCCTTTATCCACCACCGGAAGTTCAATTCTAAAGGCTGTTTTTTTATCGACTTCACTGGTCACTTCAATGGACCCCTGCATCAATTCAATTAATGATTTACACAGTGCCAACCCAATGCCGGTACCACTCCAATCGTCTTTTTCATCTACAGCACGATAATAGCGATCAAAAACTCTATCGATTTTATCGGATGGAATGCCTTCACTTGTATTTGTAACTTGGATATATAAACGTTCACTTTCATTATCCTGAATAAATCCTGCTTCAATATTTACTTCTCTATTTAAATTGGAATATTTTACAGCATTTGAAAATAAGTTTAAAAGCACACGTTCCGTTTTATTGATGTCCAACGAAATAAGTTTGTTTGGCTCATCAATCTTATAGTAAAAATTAAGAAGTGTTTTTTGAGAATATTCTTCAAAAGCTTCCATTAATGGATAAATAAAATTACCTAATGTAATTTTTGAATAGTTTAATTCTAAATGACCTGCTTCAGCCTTTCTATAGGATATAAGCTGGTCGATTAGTCGCTGAAGTCTTGAAATATTATTTTGAATAATAGAAAAATACTTTTGATTTCCTTTATCTATATTTTGTTCGGCAATTTTTTCTAAAGGCCCAATAATCAATGATAATGGTGTTTTAAAATCGTGAGAAATATTGGTAAAAAAACGCAATTTCGCTTGATTCATATCTCGAACTCTTTCTTTGTCTAATTGTTCGAACTTTAATTTTTGATTTAATTTTTCAACTTTCACTTGGTACTTAAATACTCCATAAGTAATCAATATTGTCAAAATTATCCATAGTGCGATACTCCACCAACGGCCGTACCATGGTGCTAAAACTACAATTGTAAAACTTTTTGTATTTGCTGTCCACACACCATCTCCATTAGCTCCCTTGTATAAAAAATTATAAGTTCCAGGACTTAAATTTGTATAGGTTGCCGTTGTTTTACCAGCATCAATTTCAATCCAATCGGTATTAACCCCTTCTAGTTTATAAGCTAATTTATTTTTATTGGGCGTGGCACTATGTTGCACAATAATATCGAGAGACAAATTCCTGCTATTATTATCTATAACCAGTTCTTTGGTATCAGCAATAGAACGCTCTAAAATCACTTTGTTGTTAATTTCTTTTCCAACAACGATAGGTTGATTATTTATTTTTAGTCTAGAGATTAATATTTTTGGGGTAATTTCATTTTTATAGATTTGACTAGGATTAAAAACCGTTAAACCTCCAACTCCCCCCATTAACATGGTGCCATTTCGAGTCTTCAAATAAGCCGATTGCCGAAAATTATTACTTAAAATACCATTATTAACGTCAAAAAAATCGAAGGTTTCATTTACAGGGTTAAAACGACCAATTCCCATATCCGTACTTAGCCATAATTGCTCATTGTCGTCTTCTAAGATTCCATAAATGGCTTCATCACGAAGGCCATCCTTTTTATGATATCCTTTAATTTCAACAGGTTCACCAAGCGTATTTAATTTAACCTTCATTAATCCTCCACCAAAAGTGCCCAGCCAAATATCTTTATTTAAGCTTTTGTGCATTGAAAAAACACGGTTATTACTTAATTTTAAATCATTATTATCAGGCTGTGTTGATATGTGATTTTTTATCAGCCATTCATCATCATTATGAGCGACACGGTAAACTCCGTTAATTGTTGCAAACCAAAAATTACCAAAATCATCCTTTAGGTATTCATTGATTTGATTATTAATTCCTATATCAAATAGCGGTTGTCCTGCCTCTATTGGTTTGTTATTTAAAATTGCTTCCCATGGATTATTGAGCATTACAATTTCAGAGCCACCGAGAATCACTTGGTCGTCATTCATTTGTTCAATAAGTCGATAAAATATAGGACTAACGAGTTTGTCTTTTATTCTAACTTGTATAGATTTGAGAATATCATTTTCTTCATCGTACAAATAAAGTCCTTCATTAGTACTAATCCACCAATAGCCTTTGTCGTCTTGATAAAGTCTTAAAACCCAGTGGTCCTTCAACTTATTCAGTTGGTTTTCGAGACGATTAAACTGGATTTGATTTACTGTCTTAATATTTAATTTTTCATGGGTATGACTTATGGTACTTTCGAAAAAAGATAACCAAATTTTCCCATCGTCAGCTTCCGTTATATCCGTGATTAAGTTACTCGATATGGATTTGTTATTATAAGGGTTATGCGAATAATTCTGAAAAGGTTTTTGGTTTTTATCAAATTTATTCAGTCCGCCTTGAGCTGTTCCAATCCACAAAACACCAAAAGCATCTTCATAAAAACAGTTAATTCTATTACTTGTTAAACCATTATTATATTTTGACTCAAACTTAAAGGATACAAATTCCGATTTGTCAGCATCATAGTAAACGACGCCATTTTTCCGTGTACCAATCCATAATTTTTTATCGTCATCTAGGTATAGCGATAAAATATCGTATTGCAATTCAGGATGCTCCTGATCTGGAGTAAAATTTGAGCCGACAGTAATTAAACGACTGTTTTCGTGAAACGTTTGATAAAGTCCTGAATTTGTTCCAATCCACAATGAATTATCAACCTTTATAATTTTTTTTATATTATCAATGTTTTCGTCTAGCTCTAGCTCTAAAACACCAATAGTGTAGTTTGCCTTTGCGTTGAAATCTACTTTATAAATTTTATTATTGGTGGCTACCAACAATTCTGAATCTGAGTAAAATTCGAAATCCTTTATGGTGTTTTCGCATAATACTTTTTCCAAATTAATTTCTGTGATTTTTTTAACTTTTTCTAAGTTTTTATCCCCTGAACTATAGACTTCAATCTTTTTTGTACCTCCAACGAACACTCGATTTTTAGAATCTTCTTTGATACACATCACTCTTTTTGAGGATTTTTCTATGGGCAAAAATTGTTCTTTATTTGTTAAATAAATATTTAACCCCTCTCTTGTAGCAATCCAAACTCGACCTTTAGTATCACTTAAAAGATGAGATACAAAATTATCGGCCAATGATTGTTCTTTTTCATGATCGTGATAATAATGGTCAAAAGAATAGCCATCATAACGCACCAATCCATTTGGAGTACCAATCCACAAATAGCCCTCAGAATCAGAAATTAGTGCCGTAACCGTATTTTGATTAAATCCCTGTTCGCTATTAAAAGACTCTATTCTTTGATTACTAGATTGAACATTTTTAATTTGGGCATCACTAAAACTCATTGCTAAAAACGCGAAGAGATATATTAATTTTACTTTCATTAGTGAGTGGTCAATTAAAAAATAATAGCATAGTTAAAAAAGTGGTTTTAATATTCAAATCTAACTCCACTTTTTTCAGTCCTTAAATCAAATTTAGTGAAATTCTAATATGATGTAAAGGCTTTGAATTAGTTTTACTGAACAAATACAGACAAACTCAATGCACCATGTGCACCGATTACTAAAGACTGTTCGATGTCTGCTGTTTTAGAGGGTCCAGATATAAACACTCCAAAATCATTATGGGTATTCCCTAATTTCTGATAAGCCTGATGTAAGAAAGGAACAATAGTTTCTTTCTTTATAACCAAAACCAAATGTTTACTGATGAAAGGTAACACTCGCATAGGAATTTGATGATCAGGTATCCAAATTGCACCATTTTCGGCAACACCCAAATCACCTCTTAAAACCAATACATCTAGATTCTCTAAATCGTGAGGCTTTTCAAGTTTGTTTAAATCTACTGTATTAAAGCTTTCAGTTCCTTCAAGTGTTGAAAAATTAACCTTAGTATCAGGAAACATGGTATTAATTTGAGCAATAACATCTTTATCTGATGTAGCGTTCAATACATTTCCACCTGCAGTTTCCACCTTTAAAATAAATTCTTCAGATAACACTTTTGCATCCTTAAAAACTTCTAAATCTATATTAGGCAACGCAATAGCTTCAGGCTTGTTCTCCTTTGCTTTAGACAATATATGTTCTCTACTACTCATTCTTTTGTCGTTTTTTATACCAATCGTCAAAACTCTCTTTTGGCCCTAAAGGCAAATCTCTTTCTTTACCCCAAACGTTTGGTTTAGAATTAATCATTGACTTTGGTAAGTTTCTTAAAGACCACCGTGCTACTTTACCAACCTTTTCAAATTTTGTTGGTTTTGCAAAGATGTTACCCATCATTTTCATGGATGTCTTTTTAACAAAAGGCTGTTGGGTGTCTTTAGTAATAATTTGTCTCCATTTATATAACTGCGAATGTATATCAATCTTAACTGGGCAAACATCAGAACAAGATCCACATAAGGTTGAAGCAAATGGCAGTGTACTATGCTTTTTTAAATCTTTTCCTGGCGACAGAATAGAACCAATTGGTCCTGGAATGGTGGCGTCATAACTATGTCCACCACTACGTCGGTAAATTGGACAGGTATTCATACAAGCTCCACATCTAATACAATGCAATGACGCTCTAAAATCGGGTCTGCTTAACTGCTCCGTCCTGCCATTGTCAACAATGACTATATGCATTTTAGCACCTTCTCTAGGTTTTTTAAAATGCGATGAATACGTGGTAATATGTTGTCCGGTTGCACTTCTTCCTAATAATCTTAAAAAGACACCTAGATGCTCTTGTTTCGGAATTATTTTTTCAATCCCCATACAAGCGATATGTACAGGAGCTAAATGAGCTCCCATATCTGCATTTCCTTCATTGGTGCAAACTACGATACCACCTGTATCTGCCACAGCAAAATTTACACCTGTAATTGCTGCATCGGCATGAATAAATTTTTCTCTTAAGTGTTTACGGGCTTCACCTGTTAAATATTGAGGGTCTCCATCACAAGGCTTAGTACCTAAATGCTCTTGAAACAATACATCAACTTCTTCTTTTTTCTTATGAATGGCAGGCAACACTATATGGCTAGGTGGCTCTTTTGCTAACTGCACAATACGCTCCCCTAAATCGGTATCAATAACCTCAATATCATCAGCCTCTAAGTATGGATTTAGATGACATTCTTCGGTTAGCATCGATTTACTTTTTACAACTTTTTTAGCGTTGTGCTCTTTTAAAATGCCGTGCACAATCCTATTGTGTTCATCACCATCTTTTGCCCAATGCACTTGAACTCCATTTTTTAGTGCATTTTCCTCAAACTGCGTTAAATAAGTGTCTAAATTAGAAAGTGTGTGTGCTTTAATACCATGACCTAAATTTCGTAATTCTTCCCAACCTGTTACAGTATGGGCCGCAATATCTCTCTTATGACGTACAAACCATAAAGCTTTATCGTGCCAATTGACCTTTTTCTCATCCTTATTAAATATACTTGCTGCTTTTGAATGCGTCATTTCTTCCTGTTTAAATTAGATGGTACTATTTAATATTTCGGCAATATGTAACACTTTCAAAGGCTGTTTATTCCGAGTAATTAAGCCTTCTAAATGCATTAAACAAGATGTGTCTGTTGCCGTGATAACTTCTGCTCCACTATCTAAATGATCTTGAATTCTATCTTTCCCCATTTTTACAGAGATTGCTTCTTCAGTTACAGCAAATGTGCCTCCAAATCCGCAACATTCGTCTTTTCTAGTTAATGTTACTAGTTCGACTCCCGAAACTTCTTGTAACAATTCATCAATATAAGAATACTCCGTACCTACATTTTCTGAGCAAGACCCTAATCGCAAACCTCGTAATCCATGACAACTTTTAT
This sequence comes from Winogradskyella psychrotolerans, assembly GCF_018860545.1. Taxonomy (GTDB): domain Bacteria; phylum Bacteroidota; class Bacteroidia; order Flavobacteriales; family Flavobacteriaceae; genus Winogradskyella; species Winogradskyella psychrotolerans_A. Next base: position 199,814 of record NZ_JAHKPN010000052.1, read on the forward strand.
GAACACCTACTTTATGTGGAAAACTTGCTCCAATATGCTTTATTTTTAAGATATTAACTATAAAATCACAAAGCTCATAGGTTTTGTTACGAACATTAACCACATCATCTGTTTGCTCAATAATATTGTAATGTTTTTTTACATGATAAGCACAACTTCCTGAAGGCGTCACTATGTAATCAAAGTCTTTAAAATTTTCAACAAAGTTTTGACAAGCGCCAACAGACTCATTTTCATATCCTGAATTTGCCATGGGCTGACCGCAACATGTTTGTCCATAAGGATAGCCTACGTCTACATTAAGCTTTTCTAAAAGCTCCAAAGTTGCTATTCCAACTTGTGGATATAACTGATTGATATAACAAGGAATAAATAATCCTACTTTCATTTTTAATGATTTAATTCAATGTATAACACGACATACATTTTGAGAACTTCGAATCTCAATTTTTCTCACTTTCTATTAATCGGCATGTACTTTTAGTGTTCTATAGCCATAAAAGGCAATAAAACAAAAGCAAATAAAAGGCAATATAAACGAAGCATTTACAGCTGCAAAGGATCCTACAGTTCCCATATCAATAATAGAACCTTGTAAGATTGGCATTAAAGCACCACCAACAATGGCCATCACCAATCCTGCGGCACCAAGTGTAGAATCTTCTTCACTTAAACCGTTAAGTGCAATACCATAAATGGTAGGAAACATTAATGACATAAAAGCTGACGTTGCGACTAGCAAATACAGTCCCATCATACCTTCTATCATTATAACACCAAATGTTGTTGCCATAGCACAAAGCGCAAAAATCATCAGTAACTTTTTAGCATTTACATATTTCATTAAAAAGGTACTGATAAATCTACTTGATAAAAAGATCGTCATTGCTACAATATTATAGTTTTGAGCCGTGGCTTTTGAAATACCTAAATTATCAGCGTATTGAATGATAAATGTCCAACACATAATCTGTGCTGCCACATAAAACAATTGTGCTAAAACACCTTCTCTATATTTTCCATTAGCAAATAATCTCTTAAAAGAATCCGCTGCAGAACCCTGTTCGTCATTTTTAGCACGCTTTGGCATTTTAGTTGCTGCAATTACGATAAGCATAATAATAACAACAACACCTAAAATCACATAAGGGTTTCTAATAATAGCTAAATCGTTAGTTCTAATAACGGCTTTTTGTGCTTCATCTAACGTGGTGAAAATTAACTCTCCCATTTCGTTTCGTTTATCCGAATCCAATGCCGTAAGAATGAATTTAGAAGCAACAAACATTCCAAAAAGCGATCCTATTGGATTAAAGGCTTGTGCCAAATTTAAACGTTGTGTTGCCGTACGTTCATCTCCCATTGATAAAATATAGGGATTTGCCGTTGTTTCTAAAAATGCCAATCCAAATGTTAAAATATAAAGTGACCCTAAAAAGAATCCAAAAACTTCAAATTGCGCTGCTGGATAAAATAATAAGGCTCCAAAAGCATATAACGAAAGTCCTAATAAAATTCCTTTTTTATAACTATATTTTCTGACAAATAGCGCTGCAGGAATTGCCATTGTTGCATAACCTCCATAAAATGCGAATTGTACTAGAGCCGCTTTGGCTGTAGAAATTTCCATTACGGTACCAAATGCGGCAACCATAGGATTTGTAATATCATTTGCAAAACCCCATAATGCAAATAAAGAGGTGATTAAAATAAATGGAATTAATACATCTTTGGAGACTACTGGTACTTTTTCTGTGGTTTTCATGTTTTAGCTTTAGTGAGTAAATACATCTTTTTAGAGAAAAAGCATACTATAGTTTAAATGAATCTCACTTATTATAGTATGCTTTACTACTAAACAATAATTTTAATATCGTGACGACTATTGGTATTGCGTGTATATCACTTTAGTTTGTAAGTACTCTTCCATACCATGTTTACCATCCGCTCCACCTAATCCAGATTTTTTCCAACCTGCATGGAATCCTTGAATGGCTTCAAAATGCTCTCTGTTCACATAAGTTTCTCCATACTCTAATTGATCGCAAGCATGCATGACTTTATTAATATTTTCTGAAAAGATAGATGATGTTAATCCGTATTCACTATCATTTGCAAGTGCTATCGCTTCATCTAATGTATTAAACTTCATTACTGGTAATACAGGCCCAAAAACTTCTTCTTGTATGATCTGCATATCTTGAGTCACGTTTGTCAATAACGTTGGTTGGTAGAAATACCCCTTATCAAAATTCGCTGCACGACCTCCACCTACAACAACTTCAGCTCCTTCTTTTTTAGCATATTCCACCATTTCAGCAACTTTATCGTATTGCGCTTTAGAAACAAGACTACTCATGTCTGGATTGTTATCAGAGAATGCATCTTCAACTTTTACTTCGCTCATTTTCTTAGTCACCTTAGACATGAACTCATCATATATTGAATCTTCAACATAAACGCGTTCTGCACAGTTACAAACTTGACCACTGTAAATTATTCTAGAGGATACTACGGCGTTTACCGCTAGGTCTAGGTTAGCATCAGCACATACAATTGCAGGTGCTTTACCACCTAATTCCAATGATACTTTAGTTATGTTTTGAGACGCAGCCTCCATAACTTTCTGACCAGCAAACACACTTCCTGTTAAGCTAATAATACCTGTAATCGGACTTGTTGTTAATGCATTTCCAACAATAGGCCCTGAACCACAAACGACATTTAAAACTCCTGCAGGAAGATCTATTTTTTCAATTAACTTAATGAATTCCATTATAGTATTAGGAGCCACACAACTCGGCTTAATAACACAGGTATTACCTGTTACCAATGAAGGAGCAATTTTACGAGCGGCTACAAAAAATGGAAAGTTCCATGGGCAAATACCCACTGCTACACCTATAGGTGCTTTGTGTAAATAAATATGTTCTTTCTTACGATCACTTTGGATGATTTCACCTTCAATACGTCTTGCCCAACCTGCATTATAACTAAAATACTCTGCAGTAACGTCAATCTCAACTTGTGCCAATCCAATAACCTTGGCTTGCTCTTTAGCTAAAGTCTCTGCTAAAAACACACGATTCTCACGAATTACATCAGCCATTTTATGCAAATACCCAGCTCTTTCAACAGCAGTAAGTGATTTCCAACCATGTTGCGCAGCTTTAGCTGCTTCTAATGCGTCATTTGCATCCGCGATTGAACCTTGTGGTATTAAAGACAAAACTTCTTCGGTACATGGGTTTAAAACTTCTGTAGTTTCTGTTGAAGTTGATTTCACAAATTTACCATTGATGTATTGATCAAATTGTTTCATAATTAGTATTTTAAGATTATTGTTTAGTTTATTACTTTAAAAAAAAGACTGTTCCTTTTTAAAGTATAATTATAGTTTCTGAACAAGAGAAAACCGTTCACATACAAAATTGATAAATAAAACAGGAATAATATTTATCTATAATATTCCACTTTATGTATAATTTAAACATTACTAAATTTCATATAACAATCAAAAACTATAATCCTAAAAACAATTAGGATGTATATCTACCCGATTTATAAAGGGCAGGAGAAATACCGGTTATTGATTTAAAGACCCTTGAAAAATGATAACGATCTGAAAACCCCAATTTAAAAGCTATGTTTTCAATAGTATCGTTTGTATAGTCAAAAATCTCACAAGCTTTGGCTATTTTTCGGTTTTGAATAAATTTGTGTAACGTAATATTCATTTCATCCTTAAACAAACGCGCGAAAGAATTTGGTGCCATATTAACTATAGCCGCCAGCTCAGGATTACTTAATTTTTCTTCAATATGAGCTTCAATAAAACGGTGAGCTGTTAATACGCGATCATCAATAATGATTGTTTTCCACAATTCCGGACCAATATTAGATATCGCTTCTTTAACAAAAGACTGCAACCTCATATTAAAGGTGAGCTTAAAATCATGGTTTTCAATCTTTAGTCTTTCTGTTAAATATACTAAGCGCTCTTTAAGATGATCCGTTAATTCAATTTTAAAAATACCAGGAGATACGTTATCGAAAGGTGCACCTAAATTAAAATGGGTAAAAAAATGTAACAAGTATTTTTTCTCATAGTAGGCTTCATTATGGCTTTCGGATAAGTTTTTTCCTGAAACATGTATACCAGAATCAAATTTAGAATTTTTTAAATAGCGCGTAGAAAATGATGTAAAAGGTGAAATAATATATAGATAATTTGACTCCATCGTATAGACTGTTTCCTGAAGTGTTAATTGTCCTCCTCCATTTTTATTCCAATAAATACGCCAAAACGGATACACCATATCGTGGCAATCCCACAGACCCAAATACCAATATCTGCAGCACAAGAGTTTTAAATTAACATCTATAAAATTTTGTTTTTTATTAGATGGGTCTCCTAAATCAATCTTATTTATAACTTTTCCCATAGAAACTAATGACCATAACTTTAAAAAACTACCACAACACCTCTTAATAAGAAATGATGCATGTTTAAATTATACACAAATATACAGATTTTAAATATTTTTATTTCTACTGTGCATTATAACTTTACACTTCAAGAATAATTAAAAAATATCTTTTTATGAATGATATAAAACTTCCTGTTGAAGTACAAAAAGAACTCGATAAAATCTCAACAGTTGCAGGCTATTTATGGCAACGTGAATGGGCAGAAAGAAATGCCGGAAATATTTCTATGAATTTAACCTCTTTTTTTAATAAAGAAGATTTAAAAGATATAGGAGAAGAAAAACCTTTTGATTTTCCAAAAGGAGCAGCTGGATTTGTGCTTTTTATAACGGGTACTGGTTGTTATTTAAGAGATTTAGTAGATAAGATAGAAAATGTCTCTTGTATTCTTTTAATCAACGATGATGCCACAGGTTATTCTATTGTTTGGGGAGGAAAGCGTGAAAATTTCGGACCAACGTGTGAGCTAATTTCACACGCTAGTATCCATTTATTTAACAGCATTCACCATCCTGAAAACTTAGCCGTTGTTCACACGCATCCTTTGGAGTTAATTTGCATGAGTCATCATGAGTTATTCGATAATGAAGAAGAATTAAACAGACAAATCTGGATGATGTGTCCAGAGGTTAAAGTATTTGTTCCAAAAGGAATTCACTGTACTCCTTATGCACTTTCAAGTACTGCTGCTTTGGCAGAAGTTACAATGGAAGCATTTAAAACGCGAAATGTATCACTTTGGGAAAAACACGGAGCAACTGCAACAGCACCAGATGTAATGCAAGCATGGGACTTTTTAGATGTTGCAAATAAAGGAGCTAAGATGTTAATGATGTGTTGGGCTGCCGGATTTAAACCTGCTGGTCTTTCAAACGAACAATTAACAGAATTAGAGCAATTTACATAAAATATTAAACGCATTATTATGAATAGATTAATAGGTAGATTACCCAAAATAGGAATCCGTCCCGTAATTGACGGACGCGAGCTCGGTGTAAGAGAATCTTTAGAGGTTCAGTGTATGGACATGGCAAAAGCTGCCGCAAAACTTATTGAAAGCAACTTACGTTTTCCTAGTGGAGAACAAGTAGAATGTGTTATTGCAGATACCACTATTGGTGGTGTGGCAGATGCTGCTGCTTGTGCTGATAAATTTAAAAGAGAAGGTGTTGAAGTATCATTAACAGTAACGCCTTGCTGGTGTTATGGAACCGAAGTTATGGATACAGACCCTTTAATGCCAAAAGCTGTTTGGGGATTTAACGGAACCGAAAGACCAGGAGCTGTATATTTAGCAGCGGCTTTAGCGGGGTATTCTCAAAAAGGCTTACCTGCGTTCGGCATTTACGGTAGAGAAGTTCAAGATACAGGAGATACCAGTATTCCTAAAGATGTTGAAGAAAAATTATTACGTTTTTCTAAAGCGGCTTTAGCTGTAGCACAAATGAAAGGTAAATCATATTTATCAATTGGTTACAGTTCTATGGGAATTGCAGGCTCTATGGTTGATGTTAATTTCTTACAAGATTATTTCGGTGTTCGTGCTGAATTTGTAGAATCTATTGAGTTATTACGCAGAATGGATGAAGGTATCTATGATAAAGACGAATACAAAAAAGCATTAGCTTGGACCAAAGCAAATTGTGAAGAAGGTAAAGACTGGAACAGTCCTGAAGCTCAAAAATCAGCCGAAGTCAAAGAAAAGGAATGGGAAAAAGTCGTTAAAATGACACTTATTTGCCGTGATCTAATGATTGGAAATCCTAAACTAAAAGACATGGGCTTTGGTGAAGAATCTAAAGGCCGTAACGCTATAATGGGAGGTTTCCAAGGGCAACGTCAATGGACCGACTACCAACCAAATGCCGATTTTACAGAATCTATTCTTAATTCTTCTTTTGATTGGAATGGTATACGTCAAGCCTATGTATTCGCTACAGAAAATGACTGTTTAAATGCCGTTTCTATGTTATTTGGACATTTATTAACTAATACAGCACAAATATTCTCAGATGTAAGAACATATTGGAGTCCAGAATCTGTAGAACGTGTTACAGGAAAAAAATTAACAGGTATTGCTAAAGATGGTATTATTCACTTAATCAATTCTGGTTCTACGACATTAGACGCTACAGCTCAACAATCGGATGCTGATGGAAACCCAACAATGAAACCTTTTTGGGATATTACGGAAGACGAAGCACAAAAATGTTTAGACAACACCAAATGGCCTGCTGCCATTGGTGAGTACTTTAGAGGTGGAGGATTTTCTTCACAATTTAAAACTAAAGGGACAATGCCATTAACCATGTGTAGAATAAATTTAGTAAAAGGTATTGGCCCAGTGTTACAAATAGTTGAAGGCTGGAGTGTAGAGTTACCTGAAGATATCCATACGGTTTTAGACGAAAGAACAAACCCAACATGGCCAACCACTTGGTTTGTACCAAGAGTAACAGGCGAAGGCTTCTTTAAAGACGCGTATACTGTAATGGCAAAATGGGGAGCAAACCATGGCGCTATTTCTGTGGGACACATTGGAGCAGATTTAATTTCATTGGCTGCTTTATTAAGAATCCCTGTGAATATGCATAATGTTGCTGAAGACGATGTATTCCGCCCAAGCGCATGGTCTGCCTTTGGAGAAAACCTAGAGTCTGCAGATTATAAAGCTTGTGCTACTTACGGGCCACTTTATGGATTCAAATCCTAAAAGAAGAATAGATTATTTGAGTTAGTCTATATTACACTATTAAATTCTCTTAATAGTTAGCTTAAGTTTTCCCTTTATTTATACCTATAATTAAAGGGAACTCTTTTTCTTTTGAACTCAAATAATTAACACATATAGTAAAATCACTTATTACATAATTGCTATAATTTGAGCTATTCAAATTTTAATAATTATAATACAAAACACTAAACTCATGAAAAAGGTCATAGCCGTTTTTGATATGGGCAAAACAAATAAAAAACTATTTTTATTTGATAAAGATTTTAACGTCGTTTATAAAAATTCTGTTCGGTTTGAAGAATGTGTGGACGATGACAATGACCCATGTGATGACATTGAAGCCATAGAAAATTGGATACAAGGCGAAATAAAAGCTATCCAAGAACAAAAAGAGTTTAACATAAAAGCCATTAATTTTTCTACTCATGGTGCCACTTTGGTATATTTAGATAAAGACGGAAAACGTATCACTCCACTTTACAATTATTTAAAACCTTTGGATCTTGATTTTACACCATTTTATGAAGCAAATGGTGGCATTGAAGAGTTTTCAAGAAAAACAGCATCTCCGGCTTATGGGATGTTGAATTCAGGGTTACAAATGTATTGGTTAAAACAAGAAAAACCACATTACTGGAAACAAGTAGAAACCATTTTACATTACCCACAGTATTTGAGTTATATATTTTCGAATAAAATTACGGCGGACTTCACCTCATTAGGTGCGCATACTGCTATTTGGGATTTTGATGCCATGCAATATCACGATTGGTTGGCAAAAGAAGGTATAACACTACCAGAACCAAAACCTGGGAAAAATGCGGCTTTAGCCACTGTTAATGGACAAGAAATTGCTATTGGAAAAGGCTTACATGACAGCTCTTCTTCAATAATTCCTTTATTAGAAGAACATGAGAATTCAAACAACGAATTTATATTATTATCCACTGGTACCTGGATTATTTGTATGAATCCATTTAGCAAAGAAACACTTACTACAGATCAGTTAAAAAATGACTGTTTGTGTTTTATGACACCAGACAAGAAGCAAATAAAATCATCTATGCAGTTTTTAGGTCGAGTGCACGAAGTTAATGCCATTGCTTTAAGTGAACACTTCGGTGTTGAAAAAAATCACTATTTAGAATTAAAACTGAATAAACCATTATGTTCAGAAATTTTAGGGAACAACGAACACTTGTTTTTCCCAAATGACATCGCAGAAGATTTTGTGGGAGATTTATCACAAGTTAAAAAGTTTGATAATTACGAAAGTGCATACTATCAACTGATCTTTGAAATTTCAAAACGTGTACATGAAGGCATCAATCGTATTTTAGATAAAGAAAATAACCTTAAAGACGTCTACATTTCAGGTGGTTTTAATAAAAACGACATTTTTGTAGAATACCTTAACCAATTGATGCCAGAACAAAAGATTCAATTTCCAAAAGGTGAAAATGCTAGCGCATTAGGTGCAGCCTTATTGATGAAGGATTATTTAAAGTCTTAAAAACAACACATAAATTATGGAAAAGCTGACCACATTAGGAGAATTTATTATTGAAAATCAATCCTCATTCCCCTATTCTACAGGTGAGTTATCCAAATTATTAAATGGGTTACGATTAGCCGGAAAAATGGTGAATCATGAAGTTAATAAAGCAGGATTAGTTGATATTATTGGTGGTGTAGGCGACGTTAATGTACAAGGAGAAAACCAGCAAAAATTAGATGTTTTTGCAAATGATAAATTTATTCAAGCCATCAAAAATAGAGATATTGCCTGTGGCATCGTATCCGAAGAGCTTGAAGATTTTATTGCATTACCCGGAAGTGACGCCTCTAATAATGGTAAATATGTTGTTTTAATGGATCCTTTGGATGGGTCTTCAAACATTGATGTCAATGTATCAGTAGGTACTATTTTTTCGATTTACCGAAGGCTGACACCAAAAGGCACTCCCGTAGAACTTAAGGATTTTTTACAACCAGGTTCAGCCCAAGTTGCTGCGGGTTATATTGTTTATGGCACATCAACCATGCTAGTTTATACCACAGGAAACGGTGTAAATGGTTTTACTATAAATCCTGCCACTGGCTCTTATTACTTATCCCACGCTAACATTCAAATACCGGAAACAGGAAGTATATATTCAGTTAATCTGGGTAATTACGTGCACTTCCCTGAAGGCGTCAAAAATTATATTAAATATTGTCAAAAAGATGAAAATGATCGTCCTTACAGCTTAAGATATATAGGATCTATGGTCTCTGATTTTCATCGTAATATGTTAAAAGGTGGCATTTACATGTATCCTTTTGATGCTAAAAATAAAAATGGAAAACTAAGGTTGCTTTACGAAGCTAACCCTATTGCTTTTTTGACAGAACAAGCTGGAGGAAAAGCTACAGACGGTTCTAAGCGTATTATGGATATCGTTCCTTCTGAAATCCACCAACGCATTCCGTTCTTTTGTGGAAGCGTAAAAATGGTTGAAAAATTGGAATCGTTTTTTGAATAATTCTATTATTTACCTCACATGTTATTGCGCATTTCTGTAAAAAATACATTTTATTATATTTCAAAACTTTACTCATATTTGTGGATAGGTACACCATATTAGAGTTTGAAATTCCAATACCAATGTAATAACTACAGTTTCATTCAGCTAAAAATAATAGATTATAACGTCTATACTCCACGGCATCGATTATTTTAGAGAATATTGAACGTTTTACGTTTTGAGCTAATCTAATACTTGATAGAAATAGCAATAAGTCCTATTTAATTGTTTATTGCTACAAAAAATTAAATGAATTTCTTCACATGTCTCCTATTAGGCTTTCTTGTAGCTACTTCGGGTAGTATTGTTCCTAGCTATTTAAATCTTACTGTAGTTAAGTACAGTCTCGTCAGTGGCAAAAATTCTGCCCTTTATCTCATTGGCGGTTTTGCAACAGTTTTATTTTTTCAAGCAAATATTGGAGCCTACTTTTCAAACGTTTTAATGAAAAATTCAGAATACATTACGCTTATACAAAAAGTAGGTACAGTGATATTGGTACTATTATCTCTTAATTTTTTTAGATTACATTTCAAATTAATAAATAAAACAAAGAAAATTTTAATTAAGAAGTCAAAAGCGTATTTCAGTGGTATAGGTTTATCTCTATTAAATACTATTGCTATTCCATTTTACTTCACATCAATTTCATTATTGATAAGTTTAGATTATTTTGAATATACGCTTTTGAATAGTTTGTATTTTTCTATTGGCTCTACATTAGGTTCATTTTCACTGTATGCCTTATATGCTATTATTGCGACTAGAATAGAACATAAGCTCACAGTCATAGCCAATAAAATGAATCTCATTTTAGGCTGTCTAACAGCTATAGTCGCGATTGGTAATATGGTGTATTTGTATACAAAATAACCTATATACCATATTATAGATGCTTATAAATGAATAAATACACAATCGTGAAACTTAAATATATAGTTTAAGCCCCAATATTCTCAGTACGATTGCCAACTAATAACTTACGGTCATTTTACTCCGGATACTCAATTCTTAAATGATAAATATTAGCCAACTTGAACTTCAGTACTTTTTTAAGCGATTGAATTTCTTTAAATGTAATATCAGAATTTAAAAACTGACCACTTTCCATTTGCTTGTTTATGATGTTTTCTACAAAATCATTAATCTTAGTACTTGTCGGTTCTTTTAAACTCTTAGAAGCGGCTTCCACGCTATCACACATCATAAGAATAGCGGTTTCTTTGCTAAATGGTGTTGGGCCAGGATATGTAAAATCCTTAATGTCAACATTTTCATTTGCCGCCTTTTCTTTCATATAAAAATAATACACCAAACTTGTACCATGATGTGTTCTTATAAAATCTATGACACGATCTGGTAAATTATATTTTTTAGCGATTTCAATGCCATTTATGACATGGTCTATAATAACTTTCGCACTTTCTTTATTAGATAACTCATCGTGTGGATTAATACCTGTACTCTGATTCTCTGTAAAATACGTAGGATTATTCATCTTACCAATATCATGATATAAGGCTCCTACCCTAACTAACATAGCATTAGCACCAATTTCGTTAGCTGATGCTTCAGCTAAATTGGCTACATTTAACGAATGATGAAAGGTTCCTGGTGCTCGGTTTGATAGTTCTTTCAATAATTTAGTGTTAGTATCTGAAAGTTCTAAAAGTGATACATCCGAAACTAATCCAAAGATTTTTTCATAAATATATATCAAAGGCTGCACAAAAAGTGTAGCTAAACCACAGAGCACAAACATGCCAAAAACCTCAATTTTCAGTCCTGTTAATTGTCCTTCATGAATTACGAAAAACGCAAAATAGGCTATGATATATATAAATGTAATTTGACCAACTGATATAAAAATATTAGCACGCTTATATAACTCTGAAACTGTTAATATCGTTACCATACCCGCAATAATCTGAAGAAACATGTATTCATAACTATTAGGCACTACAAAACCTAAAAGTAATACCGTTAATACATGTGTAAACAACCCTAGTCTGGCATCAAAAAAAGCTTTTAAAACTAATGGTAAAATACATAATGGTACGACATAAATATATTGAGAGTTAAAGTTGATAACCAATGTACTCAACAATACCATTAGCGCTATATTAAAAAATATAAACGTAACTTTTGTATTATTTAAAAAGACCTCTTTTCTATATTTACTTAGAAATAATAATAGCATTAAAAGCGCTAAAGCCACCAATAACGTATAGGCTATAAGCACCAAATTATAATTCGCCGAATTCCATACTTGCGATTCATATTCAGATTTTAATGAGCTTAAAATATCATATTGTGCCTCTTCAATTACTTGTCCTTTTGAGATAATAAGCTGGTCTTTTTCAACTCTGCCTCTTGTTAAAGAAATTCGGGACAACTCCTCTTCTAAAGCTTTTTCAGTTAAGCTTGCATTAAGCTTAATATTTGGTTTTATGATATCAAAAAAAAGAGATACCATACGTTTTTTGACATCTACAGGTAAGGAGTTACCCAAATCTGACTCTAACCGTTGACGCAAATTACTTAGCTCAAATAAACTTCCGTACTGAATTTCCTTTTCAACTTTATTATCAGTTACAAGCTTTACAGGCCTATCCTCGTCATAATTATAATCCGAATCTAATATGCCAGAATTGTATAGACTATTGACGATTGATTTTCCTTTTTTATACAGATCAGAATTTTCAATAGTAAAATTGCTAGAGTCCTTAAATACTTGATTAAATCGGCTTAGATAATCAGATAGGACTTCACCTTTAACCGCTCTATTTATTTGAAAATAAACAAGACTCCTACTCTTAATTTCATTTTTTTCAGAATCAAGTTCAGCTTTTGATTTTTTAATAGCAAAATTAAAGGGAGCATATAGGTTTTCCGATTGCCAAGGTTTTCCTTTTTCAAACGAATATCTAAACTTTCCCGTTTTAGGAAATAGATATACTATAAATAATGTTGTTACAATAAACAACAAAATCTTATAGACTAACGCGTGATTCTTATACCATTTATTGTAGAATACATTCATGTGTTTAAACTCATCGTTTTTTTATCGGTCATAGGGAACATCCATAAAATTATACCTTTATGAGATTAAATTTTAATTGCTGATGTTTCATATACAATCAAATGTAATAAATATTAGAATTTTAGAAGTCTAATATCATTAATACATTCTCAAATCTCTTAAAAAATGTTTAATTTCGCATCAAATAACATCAAACATATTTACAATGAATAAGGACGTCGTTATCGTTTCAGCAGTAAGAACACCAATAGGAAGTTTTTTAGGAGGCTTATCTACAGTGCCTGCACCACGTTTAGGTGCAACAGCTATTAAAGGAGCTTTAGATAAAATCAACTTAAAACCAGAATTGGTAAATGAAGTTATTATGGGTAATGTTGTGCAAGCTGGCACAGGTCAAGCACCTGCAAGGCAAGCGGCCATTTATGCTGGTTTACCTAATACAATTCCTTGTACAACAATAAATAAAGTTTGTGCTTCTGGAATGAAAGCTGTAATGCAAGCAGCACAAGCGATACAATTAGGAGATGCAGATATTGTTGTGGCTGGTGGAATGGAAAATATGAGTTTAATTCCTCATTATTTTAATGCACGTACAGGTACAAAATTTGGACCTGGAACTCTTGTAGATGGTATGCAGAAAGATGGATTAGTTGATGCTTATGACAATAATGCCATGGGAGTTTGTGCAGATACTTGTGCTACTGAATATGAATTCTCTAGAGAAGATCAAGATGCTTTTGCTGTTCAATCTTATGAACGTTCTAAAGCGGCTTGGGATGCTGGTAAATTTAGCGAAGAGGTGATTTCTGTTGAAGTGCCTCAACGTCGTGGAGAACCTGTTATTGTCGATAGAGATGAAGAATACTCGAATGTGAGAATGGATAAAATTCCAGCTTTACGCCCTGCTTTTACTAAAGAGGGAACAGTAACCGCTGCAAATGCATCTACAATTAACGATGGAGCCGCTGCGTTGGTTTTAATGAGTAGAGAAAAAGCTGTAGAATTAGGCTTAAAACCTTTAGCTACTATAAAAGGGTATGCAGATGCTGCTCATGAACCAGAATGGTTTACCACAGCTCCTGCAAAAGCCTTACCTAAAGCGTTAGCAAAGGCAAATGTTGATATAAAAGATGTCGACTTTTTTGAATTTAACGAAGCCTTTTCTGTTGTTGGTTTAGCAAATATGAAAATATTAGGATTAGAAGATAGCGTGGTAAATGTAAACGGAGGAGCCGTTTCATTAGGACATCCCTTAGGTTGCTCTGGAGCTAGAATTTTAGTTACATTAATCAACGTGTTGCATCAAAACAACGCTAAACTGGGAGCAGCTGCTATTTGTAATGGTGGTGGTGGTGCATCAGCAGTTGTAATAGAACGCGCTTAATTAAACCCTATGCAATACGGCATTTGCAATCTTGGCATTGTACCTATACGATTAGAACCTAGCGATACCAGTGAAATGGTAACGCAAGCATTGTATGGTGATTATTTTAAAGTGCTTGAGCAACGCAAAAAGTGGAGCCGCATTCGTTTTGCTTTTGATAAGTATGAAGGCTGGATTGATAATAAACAATATCTTGAGATTGAAGAATCTAGTTATTCGCATTTAAATTCATCTGATATCAATTTATCTAAAGATTTAATTGAATTTGTAGCGGATGCGTCTAACAATTTATATCCAATACCAGTTGGATCTGATTTAAATGGCTTAAACATACTTCAACATCATTTTGATGGCACTTCATTAACTTCAAAAAGTGAGAAAGCACATATTATAACCTCCGCATTTTTGTTTTTAAATACCCCGTATTTATGGGGCGGAAAAACACCTTTTGGAATTGACTGTTCAGGATTTACACAAATGGTATACAAAATTAATGGTTATAAACTATTAAGAGATGCCTCAGAACAAGCTACACAAGGGGAAGCCTTGAGTTTTATTGAAGAAAGTGAACCTGGTGATTTAGCCTTTTTTGATAATGCAGAAGGTCATATTACGCATGTTGGTATTATAATGAAAGATAACTATATTATTCATGCTCATGGTAAGGTAAGAATTGATCGTTTGGACCACAGTGGTATTTATAATATTGATAAGAACATACACACTCACAAATTAAGAGTGATAAAAAAAATTATATAAAAAAAAGCGACTTTAAAAAAGTCGCTTTTTTTTATCCTTAATAGTAAAATTAATTACCACTAGCAGAAGCTTGCATAGCTTCAAGTTTAGCTTTCATAGCTTTAAACTTATCGGTTTCACCTAAAGCACTGTATATGTTCATTAAAGTTCTTGCAGCATCAACATTTGTACTCTTCAACTCCAAAGCTTTCTCTAAATAAGGAATCGCATTCTTATAAACTTGAGTACGTTGCTCTTTTAATTCATCATACTTAATATTATCAGCTTTACTCGTTCCTAAACCATTCATTTCTTCAACGATTTTAGCTTCACCATCCAATATTACAACCGCTATATTTGTATAAGCATCTACATAATTAGGATTAATAGCAACAGCTTTCTCATAATATCCAATCGCTGCTTCAGAGTTTCCTCCTTCTGCTGCTAACACCCCTAAGTTATATTGTAACTCAGCATTATTAGGATCCTTTTCAGTCGCTTCTTCCATTAAAGCTTTAAACTTCTCTCTGTTACCCATTTTAAGATAAACATTAGCCTCTGATAATAATAATCCGATATCATCAGGATTTTCTGCTCTTGCATCAGCCATAGCACCTAAAGCTTTTTCATTATCACCTTGAGAAACATATATTAAAGCGATGTTTTTTACTATCTCTGCTGTCTTAGATTCACTTCTTTCATCTTTTGGAGACTTATGTAATTTAGCCTTTACCGAAAAATCTCTTGATGCTTTATCTGAAAAGGCTTCTTCTACACCTGTTTCAACATTTGTAGCATAATAATTCATCTGTGATCCATTATAACCTAAATTTTTCAATTCAAGGTAATACTCTAAAGCCGCATCATAATCTGGCTCTGTAACTGCAGATGACGCTGCGTAATATAAGTATAATGTATCTTTTGGAGACATTTTATATACTTTCTCAAAACGTTTTGCGGCAGCTTTATAATTTTTATTCGTAAAAGCCTCATTAGCTTTAGTTAAAAAAGAATTAACCATGCTTGTAGTCATTTCATTAGCCTCTTGGGTATATTTTAATTTTCCCATTTTAGATTCTAAATCTTTCAAGTTATTTAAGCTTGTTATAGCGTCGTCAATATTTGCATCTGTTCCAGCTCCGTTAGCATACAATGCTTTTGCTTTTAACAAATAAAATTTAGCTTTAGACTTGTCGTCCATATTACTAATTAAGGCTTCTGCCTCAGCTGCTGCTGATTTCGCATCAGCAAAATTTGAATTCTTAAGCGCTTTATCAATTGCTTTTATCTCATTCTTTTGTGCAAAAGACAATGAGGTAATTGCTGTAACTAGCACTATTGTCAGTAATTTTTTCATTTTGTATTAAATCGTTTTGTTATTAATTATTCGTTTTCTGTATCATTATTATCAATTGCCGTGCCATCTTCAATAGCATCTTCATTATCAAGTACTTCAGCATCTACGTCTATAATATTTTCTTCATCTTCATCTTTCATTACTTTAGCAACCGCAGCAATAGAATCGTTTCCTTTTAAGTTTATAAGCTTAACACCTTGCGTTGCTCTACCCATAACACGTAAATCGGCTACAGCCATTCTTATCGCTATTCCAGATTTATTAATAATCATTAAATCATCCTCATCTGTTACATTCTTAATAGACACTAGATTACCTGTTTTCTCTGTAATAGAAATAGTTTTTACACCTTTTCCACCTCTATTGGTAATTCTGTAATCTTCTAAACTTGAACGTTTTCCATAACCATTTTCAGAAACCACTAAAATATTACTCTCCATATCATCTACAGCGATCATTCCGATAACTTCATCTGTCTTTTCATCTTGAAGTCTAATACCACGTACACCTGAAGCATTTCTACCCATCGGTCTCGTTTTAGCTTCTTCAAAACGAATCGCTTTACCAGATTTTAAGGCTAACATTACTTGGCTTTCACCAGTGGTTAACTTCGCTTCTAATAAAACATCGTCCTCCTTAATAGTAATCGCATTAATTCCGTTAGATCTTGGTCTAGAATATTGCTCTAAAGACGTTTTCTTAACCTGACCTTGCTTAGTAGCCATAATCACATAATGATTATTAATGTACTCTTCATCTTTTAAATCTTGAGTACAAATAAAAGCCATCACTTTATCATCTTGCTCAATATTTATTAAATTCTGAATCGCTCTACCTTTAGACGTTTTTGCACCTTCTGGAATTTCGTAAACGCGCATCCAGAAACATTTTCCTTTTTGGGTAAAGAATAACATGTATTGGTGGTTAGTCCCAACAAATAAATGTTCTAAGAAATCTTCATTACGTGTTGTTGATGCCTTTTGTCCAACTCCTCCTCTATGCTGAGTCTTATATTCTGAAAGTAATGTTCTCTTGATATACCCAGCATGAGAAATGGTAATAACAACTTGAGCATCAGGTATCATATCTTCAATACTCAAATCTCCACCAGCGTATTCTATGATTGAACGACGCTCATCACCATATTTATCTCTAACAACTTCAAGCTCAGATTTAATGATATCCATACGACGCTCTTTCTTGTCTAAGATATCTTTAAGATCAATAATTGTTTTCATGATGTCATCATATTCAGAACGTAATTTATCTTGTTCTAAACCGGTTAACTGACGCAAACGCATCTCTACAATCGCTTTGGCCTGAATTTCTGACAGTTTAAATCGCTCAATTAAATTATTACGAGCTTCATCTGCATTAGACGAGGCACGAATAATTTTAATGACTTCATCAATATTATCGGAAGCAATGATTAATCCTTCTAAGATATGTGCACGTTCTTCAGCCTTACGCAATTCATAAGTAGTACGTCTTACAACAACATCATGTCTATGCTCTACGAAATAATGAATTAATTCTTTTAAATTTAGCAATTGTGGACGGCCATTTACAAGTGCAATATTATTAACACTAAAAGATGTTTGTAAAGCCGTATACTTAAATAATTTATTCAAGACAATATTAGGTATTGCATCACGCTTTAAAACGTAAACAATACGCATACCATTTCTATCAGACTCATCTCTAATAGTAGAAATACCTTCTAATTTTTTATCGTTAATTAAGTCGGCAGTTTTCTTAATCATATCTGCTTTGTTAACCTGATAAGGAATCTCGGTAACAATAACACACTCTCTACCTTGTACTTCTTCAATTATCGCTTTTGCACGCATAACAATACGCCCACGACCTGTATGAAAAGCTTCTTTAACACCATCGTAACCATAAATAGTTCCTCCTGTTGGAAAATCTGGTGCTTTTATATGTTGAATTAATTCATCAATCTCAATATCATTATTATCGATATAGGCAATTGTACCATCAACAACTTCCGTTAAGTTATGCGGTGGCATATTTGTTGCCATACCTACAGCAATACCTGATGCACCATTGACTAAAAGGCCTGGTATACGCGTTGGAAGTACTGTTGGTTCTTGAAGCGTATCATCAAAATTTAATTTATGATCTACAGTTTCTTTATCAATATCCGCTAACATATCTTCAGATATCTTGCGCATTCTTGCTTCAGTATAACGCATTGCTGCCGGACTATCACCATCTACAGAACCAAAGTTACCCTGTCCATCAACCAACATATAACGCAAACTCCATTCTTGAGCCATACGTACCATTGTATCATAAACTGAGGTATCTCCGTGTGGGTGATACTTACCTAAAACTTCACCAACTATTCTCGCTGATTTCTTATGTGCCGAATTTGCTCTAATTCCAAGTTCGTGCATACCGTAAAGTACACGTCTATGAACGGGTTTTAAACCATCTCTTACATCTGGTAACGCACGTGACACAATGACCGACATTGAATAATCAATGTAAGCCGATTTCATTTCATCTTCAATGTTAATTGGAATGAGTTTTTCTCCTTCTGCCATATATAAATTTAATTAGTTTTTTCCTGAATTTTCGTAACGCGCTAAGATAACCAAAATCCTACTGTTTATATAGAAAATCTAATCGATTTTTGGTATTTTTTATTAACAATATTGAATATCTTTTTCGTTAATAAGTATCTGCATATTTCCTTTGATTTAAAACACTTTTTTAGTCTCTTCGTTTATAACATATAATTAAGGTACAGTTTTTGCCTTATACTCAATATGTTTTTATTATTTTTAAAGCAGAAAGGAATATAGTATGGATGATAATTTTTCCCCAAGAGTTAAAGATGTTATTGCTTATAGCAAAGAAGAAGCCTTGCGATTAGGTCATGATTTTATCGGAACAGAGCATTTAATGCTCGGTCTTTTAAGAGATGGTAATGGTAAAGCGATAGATATATTAAGTGCGTTAGATGTAGATTTAAATCACCTAAGGCGCAAAGTAGAGATATTAAGTCCGGCTAACCCTAATATAACAACGACATCGAACGAAAAAAAGAACTTACACCTCACAAGGCAGGCAGAACGTGCTCTAAAAACGACATTTTTAGAAGCTAAATTGTTTCAGAGCACCTCAATTAATACAGCACATTTACTATTGTGTATCTTAAGAAATGAAAATGACCCTACAACTAAGCTTTTAAATAAGCTTAAAGTAGATTATGATAACGTTAAAGAAGAATTTAAATCTATGATTACTAGCGAAGATGATTATTTAGACACTCCAAAAGCAGAATCGTTTTCTGATGATGATATCAATGAAGAGGAAGATGCTAAACAGAATCCATTTGGTGGACAAACAAGCAAAACGAATAAAAAATCAAAAACTCCTGTTTTAGATAATTTTGGAAGAGACTTAACTGTTCTTGCAGAAGAGGGCAAATTAGACCCAGTTGTAGGAAGAGAAAAAGAAATACAGCGTGTATCTCAAATTTTAAGTCGAAGAAAGAAAAACAACCCTTTATTAATCGGTGAACCTGGTGTTGGTAAATCTGCCATTGCAGAAGGTCTTGCCTTGCGCATTGTAAAACGTAAAGTATCTCGTACCTTATTTAATAAGCGTGTAGTCACTTTAGATCTTGCAAGTTTAGTTGCAGGCACCAAATACAGAGGTCAGTTTGAAGAACGTATGAAAGCTGTTATGAACGAGTTAGAAAAGAATGATGACATTATTCTTTTTATAGATGAAATTCATACCATTGTCGGAGCTGGTGGAGCCACAGGAAGTTTAGATGCTTCTAACATGTTTAAACCTGCTTTAGCAAGAGGAGAGATACAATGTATTGGCGCTACAACTTTAGACGAGTATAGACAATATATTGAAAAGGATGGTGCATTAGAACGTCGTTTTCAAAAAGTCATTGTTGAACCTACGTCTATCGAAGAAACGATTGAAATCCTTAATAATATTAAAGGAAAATACGAAGAGCATCATAATGTTAATTATACGGATGAAGCCATTGAAGCGTGTGTAAAATTAACGGGACGTTATATGACAGAACGTTTTTTACCAGATAAAGCGATTGACGCTTTAGATGAAGCTGGTTCACGTGTTCATATCACAAATATTGATGTCCCAAAACAAATTCTTGAGTTAGAGAAGAAACTCGAAGAAGTTAAAGAAACTAAGAATAGTGTCGTTAAAAAGCAGAAATATGAAGAAGCTGCAAAGCTTAGAGATGATGAAAAACGATTAGAAAAAGAACTGGCTACTGCTCAAGAAAAATGGGAAGAAGAGACAAAACAGCATCGTGAAATTGTTACTGAAGATAATGTTGCTGATGTCGTGTCAATGATGACCGGAATTCCTGTGAATAAAATTGCGCAAAAAGAGATTACCAAGTTGTCACAATTACCTGAATTAATCAAAGGGAAAGTTATAGGTCAAGACCAAGCAGTTGCGAAAGTCGTAAAAGCGATTCAACGTAATAGAGCTGGACTTAAAGATCCTAATAAGCCAATTGGGTCGTTTATATTTTTAGGACAAACAGGTGTTGGTAAAACTCAGTTAGCAAAAGTGCTAGCGCGAGAGTTATTTGACAGTGACGATTCGTTAGTACGAATTGATATGAGTGAATACATGGAGAAATTTGCGATTTCTCGTTTAATTGGAGCACCTCCTGGATATGTAGGCTATGAAGAAGGCGGACAGCTAACTGAAAAAATCAGACGTAAACCTTATGCTGTTGTACTTTTAGATGAAATTGAAAAAGCGCATCCAGATGTCTTTAATATGTTATTACAAGTTTTAGATGATGGCTATTTAACAGATAGTCTAGGTCGTAAAATTGATTTTAGAAATACAATTATTATTATGACGTCTAACATTGGGGCCAGAAAACTGAAAGATTTTGGTAGCGGAGTTGGTTTTGGAACATCTGCCGCCATAGCTCAAGAATCTGATCACGCTAAAGCAGTGATTGAAAACGCTCTTAAAAAAGCGTTTGCACCAGAGTTTTTAAATAGAATAGATGATGTTATCGTGTTCAATGCCTTAGAAAAAGAAGATATCAGTAAAATTATTGATATCGAAATGGAGAAACTTATTCTAAGAATAAAAGATTTAGGCTATGAACTTAATTTAACCGATAAGGCTAAAGGCTATATTGCAGAAAAAGGTTTTGACAAACAATATGGAGCACGACCTCTTAATAGAGCTATTCAAAAATATGTTGAAGATGCGCTTGCTGAAGAAATTATTAATTCTAAAATTCACGAAGGAGATACCATCTCAATGGATTTAGATGAAAAAAATGATACTCTAAGTATTCAAATTAAATCATCAAGCAAGACAACAGAATCATAATTGCTAATTAAATATTATAGAAACTCCTTCTTTATGAAGGAGTTTTTTTTTATCTTATAGTTCTAATCAATCTATAATCATGACCGAAATCCTAACATTCGATTTTTGTGATATTGCGATTCACAATCATTATGTCATTGTAGTTATAAATGAAGGAATTACAGTGACTCCAAAACATAATTCTGCACTGATAAAAATTACAGAAACTTATTTTTTAAATAAACCCTTTGTATACATTTCACATCGATGCAATTCCTATGCTATAAATCCAGAAATTTATTACGAAACTGCCAAAATTGAAACCTTAGTGGGTTTGGCTGTAGTTTCTAGTAATTATCAAGCAAAAATTAATGCTCAGATAGAAAAAATGTTCTTTACTAAACCCTTCGAAATTTTTACTGAAATTGATGATGCCGTGGCTTGGGCTAAGGATTTAGTCGCGGAACAATAAATCGATACCAGACATTTAGATATAGCACAACTACTATTTTAAATCATGACTAATACTTAAAAAATTAGTCAAAAGGATCACTATACGTATGGTTGATGGAACCTTCTGTAATAACAACCTCATTACCACCGATTATGGCACTACCTGAAAATGTAGCGCTAAAACACGTGTTTTTATTCACGGTGACATTACTTATCAATTCTGACTGAACAAAATCACCTTCCGCAGAACTTCCATTCTGAACACGTAAATAATTAAATTCTTCGATGATATCTGTGCCTGTTTTCTTATATGGAAGTTTTAAAGTAACAGCATAAGTGTCTTGTTGCGGAGTATAAAAGCCACTAGCTAAATTCAAACTTAAGGTATGTCCTGAACCGTCGTTATCCAAATCGATTCCTCTTCCTAAAATTTGAAAATCCATTACTTCTCCATTAATTGTCATTGTTGCATTTTCAGTTTGAGGACAAGACACCGCATCATCATCATTTGAACAAGAATTCAAAATGATGAAACTGATAAAGGTTATTAAACCATATTTAATTGATTTCATTTATAGCTATTGCTTTAAGTTATGATAATGAAATTTAATTATAAACTTACTTTAAATTATAAGAATTCAAAAATAATTCTTCAATTTCAATATCTACATCCTTTAAAAATTGAATAGAAGCCTCTATAGATTCATGCAATACTTCGTCAACCCTAATAAAAGGTACCACTTTTCTGTATTGCTCTAAAAATGACTCTAATAATGGTGACGTTTTTAAAGGTCTTCTAAATTCTATAGCTTGTGATGCATTCATCAACTCAATAGCAATAACGCGTTCTACATTTTTAACCAAAGTATAAGCTTGTGTTGCGGCATTGGCTCCCATACTAACATGATCTTCTTGGCCATTACTAGACACAATACTATCTATACTTGCCGGAGATGCCATTTGTTTGTTTGCACTTACTATACTAGCGGCTGTATATTGTGGAATCATAAAACCAGAATTTAACCCTGGGTTATCAACTAGAAACGCAGGCAATCCTCTTAAACCAGAGACTAATTGAAACACACGTCGTTCTGATATGTTTCCAATTTCAGCCATGGCAATCTTTAAATAATCTAAGGCTAAAGCTAAAGGTTGACCGTGAAAATTTCCACCAGAAATAATTAAATCTTCTTCGTGAAAAATATTAGGATTATCTGTCACCGAGTTAATTTCTGTCAAAATCACTTTTTCAACAAAGTCTAAAGTATCTTTTGTTGCACCATGAACCTGAGGAATACATCTAAAAGAATAGGGATCTTGAACATGCTCTTTTTCGCGAGCAATAAGCTCACTTCCTTTTAAAAACTCATTAAATCGCCTTGCTACTTTACGTTGCCCAGGATGCGGTCTTACAGCATGCACTAAATCGTGAAACGGATCTAAACGACCATCAAAAGCATCTAACGAAATACTAGCAATAATATCTGCTAAGTATGATGTTTTGTGCGACATTAACAATAAATAAACACCATAAGCACTCATAAATTGCGTACCATTTAGTAAGGCCAAACCTTCTTTGGCTTCAAGTGTAATGGGGTCCCAATTAAATTCTTCTAAAAGTGTGGCTGCCTCGTATTCTTTATTATTGTGCACTACTTTTCCTTTTCCTAAAAGTGGTAATGCCAAATGCGCTAAAGGCGCCAAATCACCAGAAGCTCCTAAAGACCCTTGAGTAAAAACAAATGGAAAAATATCATTATTAAAAAACTCAATCAGACGTTCTACAGTGGCCAATTGCACTCCACTATGACCATAACTTAGCGATTGTATTTTTAAGAGTAACATCACTTTTACAATCGGTTCTGGAACACGATCTCCAGTGCCACAAGCATGAGACATCACCAAGTTTTCTTGCAATTGACTTAAATCAACATCAGAAATTTTCACATTATAAAGGGAACCAAAACCCGTATTAATACCATACATAGGTTTTTTTTCATTAGCCAGTTTTTCGTCTAAATAGGTTTTACATTTCTTAATTTTATTAGCCGATGCTTCTGATAGTTTTAATTTCTTGTTTTGGTAAAAAATATTGTAAATCGTAACAATATCTAAAGCATCAGATGAAATGATATGATAGTTATCCATGAAGTTTATTTTAACGGTCTTTAAAATTGAGAATTATTTTGGGTTTTACCATACAATAATTGATATTTCATTTATTTCTAATCAAATTATTTTTTTGCTTAGAATTAATCGCTAAACAACGATTTAATCTAGTCCATAGGATGTTGATTTTTGGTCTTATCCATCTTCTAAAATTTTATAAAAATTTTAAAATAGGCCTTACATATAATGTTTATTTTTGCTTTCAAATAAATAAAACGAGTTATGAAACGATTACTATTACCTTGTATTGCTGTAACGTTATTTGCATGTAAAGGAGAGCCTAAAGATTACGTTACACTTTCTGGAAAAATTGCAAATCCTGATGAGAGTAAAACCTTAAAAATTTTCAATAGAAGAAATTATGAAAAAGCCATTACCCTAAATGACGATGGTACGTTTAAGGATACTTTAAAACTTGAAGCGGGTGATTACAATTTTCAACACGGAAAAGAATACGGTCAGATTTACTTAGAAAATGACAACGAAACATCGTTTGAAACGGATTACAATTCGTTTATAGATTCTATGGTCTTTAAAGGAGATGCCTCTGATTTAAATAACTTTTCGGTTCAATCATTTTTAATTTCTAAAACTTATTTCACAGAACAGTTAGTAGGTATAAGTGATATGGAAAAAGTAAATGAAGCCATTACAAATTATAAGTCTGCTTACGATGATTTAAAGAATAAATATTCAGAAGTAGATTCTTCTCATATTGCTATAATGGATAGAAACATTAATATGTCTGTAGAGCAAATCACTAAATTTATGGAGCGTAAAATAGCTACTCTTAGCGCGTTTCCAAAAGGGTCGCCTTCTCCTGTTTTTGAGAACTACGAAAATTATGCTGGCGGCACAACATCGCTTTCGGACTTGAAAGGTAAATATGTTTACATCGATTTATGGGCAACTTGGTGCGGTCCTTGTATAAAGGAAATCCCTTCGCTTAAAAAAGTTGAAAAACAATATGAAGGTAAAAACATAGAGTTTGTAAGTATTTCTTTAGATGAAGGTCGTAGTTATAAAGGAGATGCTGAGGAAGCTTATAAAGGTTGGAAAAAAATGATTAATGAAAAAGAATTAGGTGGTATGCAATTAATTGCTGACAATGGTTTTGAGTCTCAGTTTATACGAGACTATAAAGTTAATGGGATTCCAAGATTTATATTAATAGATCCTGATGGAAATATTGTGAGCTCTGATGCTCCAAGACCATCTACTTCGGCCTTAGTAGAATTATTTAACGAGTTGAACATTTAATTGTCCAACTTATTATTAAAAAGCCTGTTTAAATCATTTAAACAGGCTTTTTTAATTTCTATACTAAGCTTACTTTTTTTGATTTTCTTCTTGTGGCTGCTCTGGTTGTTTGAACAAATCGATATAAGCCTCACCAATCGTTTCAATAATATGACTGGCAATTAAGCTTTGATATCCATAATCTTCCAAGGAAATATCAGCAGATTTACCATGTAAATAGACTCCAAAAATAGTTGCTGCTAAAGGTGCATAACCTTGAGCTATTAATCCCGAAATCATTCCAGTTAACACATCGCCACTTCCTGCCGTTGCCATACCTGGATTTCCTGTGGTATTTATATATAGCTTATTTTTATTCACGGTAGTTGAATGTGCGCCTTTTATTAAAACAATGACATTATACATTTGAGAAAATGCTTTTACCTTTTCTAATTTTTCAAAATCATCGGACCACTTCCCTATTAAACGTTCTAATTCTTTTGGGTGCGGTGTTAATACGGTTTGCTCAGGCAACAATTTTAAAAGGGCTTTCTTTTTTGACAAAATATTTAAGCCGTCTGCATCAATAACTAAAGGCACTTTATTTTTCTTTAAAAAAACTTCTAAAGCTTTTACGGTTTCATCAGATGTACCGAGTCCTACTCCTACACCAATCACAGTTGGTTGTATATCAAAATTAACACTAGAAATATGTGTATCACTCTCATCTGTAATCACCATAACTTCTGGTACTGCAGTTTGCAAACTATGATATCCACATTTAGGAATATAAGCTGTAACCAATCCTGCTCCAGCTCCTAAAGCGGCTCTACTTGACAAATTAACAGATCCAATTTTTCCATAGCTTCCACCTAAAATCATCACATGGCCATAGTCGCCTTTATGCCCAAATTTTTGTCGTGGTTTATACAATGGCAATACTTCATGTTTAGAAATCAATTCAACTTCTGTTTCGGTTTGCATCAAATAATCACGATCAATCCCTATATCTAAAACTTCCCATTGTACCGTATATTTTGCTGTTTCCGGTAAAAAGAACACCAATTTTGGAGATTGAAAACTCAACGTATACCCTGCATGCACCACAGCATCTTCATCTTCTACTGTTTTATCTGAATATAATCCGGATGGCATATCTATAGACAAGGTAAATGCTTTAGACGCTTTAAATTTTTGAAATAAGGCTTTTACCCAATCATTTGGAGGTCTATTTAAGCCAATACCAAAAATAGCATCAACTATAATATCATCAACACCAATTTCTATTTCAGTAAAATCTTCTTTACAGCTCAACATCGTTGGCCATTTTTTACTCACATTTTTAATACGATCATAGTTGATTAAAAAATCTTTTGAGCGTTTATCACTACAATTCACAATATAAGTTACCACATTATAGCCATGTGTAATTAAATGCCTTGCTAAAACAAGTCCATCACCACCATTATTACCAATACCACAAAACACATGAATTGGGACTTGCGCTCCTTGCATGCGTGTATGCATCCAGTTAAAAATCTGAATTCCTGCACGTTCCATTAAATCTGTAGAGGAAATATTTTGGCGTTCTGTGGTTAACTTATCGCCTTCGTAAATTTGTTCTTTTGAAAATAATTTCATGTAATACTATCTATTGTTTATCATAGAGATTTGGCACGCTTATAATATGATATTCCACTCGTCTGGAATATTTTAATAAGAATGTCTATCCTATTGCGTTAAAAGCTTTTGTAAATAACAAGATTTGTTTCATTTTTAATAATTAGAAGCTGTATTTTTAACAAATCCTTAAAAAGAAACGAATTGTTTTTTTATTGTTATAAAAATAATACATTTGAAATGTAATGAAGAAAAAAATTAACATATCAACAATTTCTATTTCACAGTCTATGTGTATGTCTATGTTTTTTATTTCAACGATTATTACCCTTTGGGGTAATTTATAATATGCTCTCCGTCCCTTATTGTCTATACAGACATTTTATTCTCTTAAAATATATTTAATATGAAAGTTCTCAAATTTGGAGGAACATCAGTAGGTTCAGCCGAAAACATAAATAAAGTTATATCAATTTTAGACCAACAATCTAAAACTACTAATATTGCTGTTGTAGTATCTGCTGTTGGTGGTATTACAGATAAATTATTAGACGCAGGAAACTTAGCTTGCGATAAAAATTTAGACTATAAAGAAAGATATGATACCATATGGTCTATACATAATTCTGTTATTGAAGGTTTATTTTTAAATCCGGATAACGATAAATCATTACAAAAACAGCAGGATGATTTATATGATTTAATGACCGAAAAATTAGGTGATCTTAAAAATCTCTTAGATGGTATTTATCTCATCAATGAATTGTCTCCAAAAACAAAAGATAAATTATTAAGTTTCGGTGAAAAACTATCCTCAACTATAATTTATCATACTTTAAAATCTAGAGCCATAGATGCGGCTTTAAAAAATTCGCAAGAATTGATTGTTACAGATTCAAACTTTAATAATGCTATTGTAAATTTTGATATTACAAACGGTAATATCCAATCGTTTTTTAATTCAAATGAAAACGCTATTGTATTGTTACCTGGATTTGTTTCAAAATCTATCAATAACGAAATTACAACGCTTGGCCGTGGTGGTTCCGATTACACGGCTGCCATTATCGCAGCAGCCATGGATGCTAATGAATTACAAATATGGACAGACGTAAGCGGTATGTTTACAACCAACCCAAAATTAGTAAAGCAAGCCTCTCCTATTGTAGAATTATCCTATCAAGAAGCTGTTGAATTATCGCATTTTGGTGCCAAAGTTTTGTATCCACCAACGGTAATGCCAGTACTTAAAAAGAAAATTCCTATCGTGATTAAAAACACATTAGATCCAGATGCTGTTGGTACCACAATTAGTCAGAATGTAACGCTAAATGAAAATTCTCCTGTAAAAGGCATCAGTAATATTGATAACATCGCGTTACTTACCTTACAAGGTAACGGTATGGTAGGTGTTCCTGGATTTAGTAAGCGTTTATTTGAAACGCTTGCTCAAGAGAAAATCAATATTATTTTAATCACGCAATCATCCTCTGAGCATACCATTTGTTTCGGTATTTCAGATCTTGATGCACAACGTGCTAAGACCGTGATTGATACCGTATTTGAATATGAAATTGCCCTTCAAAAAATTGATCCTATTGTTGTAGAAACTGATTTATCTATCATCGCAGTCATTGGTGATAAAATGAAAAATCATCAAGGTATTAGCGGTAAAATGTTTAGTACGCTTGGAAAAAACAACGTAAATATTAGAGCTATTGCACAAGGTGCTTCGGAACGTAATATTTCCGCTGTGATTCATAAAAACGATGTAAAAAAAGCATTAAATAGTTTACATGAGCAGTTTTTTGAAATTAAAACCAAACAAATTAATTTATTTATTACAGGAGTTGGTAATGTTGGAGAACGTCTTATTGAGCAAATCAAGCAACAAAAAACGTATTTAAAAGAGAACTTCAAAATCAACTTAAGAATTGCTGGTTTATCCAATTCTAGAACCATGGTTGTTAATGATGAAGGTATTAACTTAAAACACTGGAAACAAGAATTAGAAAATGGAGAAAAGTCAAGTTTAGATGGCTTTTTTGAACATGCTAAAAGCTTAAATTTAAGGAATTCTGTGTTTGTAGATATTACAGCTAACGAAGCCGTTTCTAATATTTATGGCAAATATTTGAAACAAAGTATTTCTGTGGTTGCTTGTAATAAAATTGCGTGTTCTGGAAATATTGAATATTACAATGAATTAAAAGTTTTATCGCGACAATACAATGCATCATTTTTATTTGAAACTAATGTAGGAGCAGGTTTACCTGTATTAGATACGCTTAGTAATTTAATAACTTCTGGAGATAAAGTGAATACGATACAAGCCGTTTTATCAGGAAGTCTAAACTTTATTTTTAATAATTTTAATGCGGAAACGACGTTTCATGATATTGTAAAACAAGCGCAAGAAGAAGGGTATACAGAACCTGACCCTAGAATTGATTTAAGTGGAATAGACGTGGCTAGAAAAGTATTAATTTTAGCGAGAGAAAGTGGTCATGCTATTGAATTGTCACAACTTGAAAGTGATAATTTCTTAACTGATAATGCTTCTAACTCTGATAGTGTAGATGATTTTTTCAAAACATTGATTGAAGATGAAGCCTACTATCAAGGGCTTTTCAAATCTGCGCAAGACAATAATTGTCAGCTAAAATTTGTCGCTGAATTTAACGATGGCAAAGCTAAAGTTGGACTTCAGGAAATACCAGAAGGGCATCCATTTTATAATCTAAAAGGAAAAGACAATATCGTTATGTTTTATACACAACGTTACCCTGAACAACCACTAATCATTAAAGGTGCTGGTGCTGGTGCAGATGTTACAGCTTCTGGGTTATTTGCAGATATCATAAGAATCGCTAATAATTAGATATGAGTAACGAAATCAAAATATTTTCACCTGCAACGGTAGCTAATGTGGCTTGTGGATTTGACGTTCTAGGTTTTTGTTTAGATACTATTGGTGACGACATGGTTATCAGAAAAACAGAAGAAAAAGGTATAAAAATCACGAAAATTGAAGGTTACGATCTACCGTTTGAAGCTGAAAATAATGTGGCTGGCGTTTCGGCTTTAGCGATGTATAACGCTTTAAAACCCGATTGTGGTTTTGAAATAGAAATATATAAAAAGATTAAACCAGGAAGTGGAATTGGTAGCAGTTCTGCAAGTGCAGCAGGAAGTGTATTTGGAATGAACGCTTTATTAGGTTACCCGTTAAATAAAACAGAATTAACCAATTTTGCCATGAAAGGTGAAGCTTTAGCCAGTAAATGCGAACATGCCGATAATTTAGCGCCAGCTATTTTTGGTGGATTTACATTAGTTAAAAGCGCCAGTCCATTGCAAATTTTAGAGTTACCTACTCCACCCGATTTATTTGCAACCCTAATTCACCCACAGATTGAAATTAAAACGTCTGAATCTAGAGCGATTTTACCAAAAGAAATTCCTTTGAGTAATGCTATTGCCCAATGGGCAAATGTTGGCAGTTTGGTGCATGCTTTACATACATCGGATTACGATCTAATTAAAGATGCCTTGCACGATGTGGTGATTGAACCCTATAGAAAGCAACTAATTCCACATTTTGATGCCGTTAAAACTGCAGCATTACAAGCGGGAGCTTTGGGTTGTGCTATTTCGGGTTCTGGACCTTCAATTTTTATGTTGAGTAAAAGTGAAGAGACAGCTAAAGATGTTGAAAAAGCCATACGAAACGTATACGCAACATCAGATATACAATTTGAAACTTATGTTTCTAAAATTAATGTTGAAGGGATTCGGGTTTTGTAATAAAAAATGACAGAAGACTTAAGCATAAAATTATAACACAAAGCTTCACAGAGAAGGCACGAAGATTCACAAAGAATTTTCGCTAAACAGTCAACTTAATAGAAGCGTACAATAATTTAGAATAAAAATATCATGAACTACTATTCTCTAAATAGAAAAGCACCAAACACAACCTTCGCTGACGCGGTAGTCAGAGGACTCGCGCCTGATAAAGGTTTATATTTTCCAGAATCTATAACACCATTAGATCCTTCATTTTTTGAAATCATTGAAGATAAATCAAATGCTGAAATTGCGTTTGAAGCTATTAAACAATTCATCCTTCCTGAAATTCCAGAAGACGTTTTAAAAACGATTGTTGAAGATACACTAAACTTCGATTTTCCCGTAGTTGAAATCAATGAAAATATTTCTACCTTAGAGTTATTTCATGGTCCAACCATGGCATTTAAAGATGTTGGTGCGCGCTTTATGGCAAGATGTTTAGGCTATTTCAACAAAACAAATACCAACGACGTTACTGTTTTAGTAGCTACATCAGGAGATACCGGTGGAGCCGTTGCGAACGGTTTCTTAGGTGTTAAAGGTGTTAATGTCGTCATCCTTTATCCTAGTGGAAAAGTGAGCGATATTCAAGAAAAGCAGCTAACCACGCTTGGTCAAAACATTACAGCATTAGAAGTCGATGGTGTATTTGACGATTGTCAAGATATGGTAAAACAAGCCTTTATGGATAGAGAATTGACAGATCACATGCAACTCACTTCTGCCAATTCTATAAACATAGCACGTTGGTTGCCACAACTCTTCTACTTTATGTTTACGTATAAGCAATTAAAATCTAAACATAAAGATATAGCATTCTCAGTACCAAGTGGAAATTTTGGTAATATCTGTGCAGGTATGGTTGCTCAAAAATTAGGCTTACCTATTAAGCATTTTATTGCAGCAAACAATGCGAATGATACGGTTGTGAATTATATGATGTCTCAAACATATAATCCGAAACCATCTGTTCAGACGATTAGTAATGCCATGGATGTTGGTAATCCGAGTAATTTTATAAGAATTCAAGAATTACACAATAATGATTTTGATACTTTAAAAGCTAATTTATCGTCTTACAGTTATGCTGATGACGCTACTAAAACTGCACTTTTAGAATTATATAATGACTTTAATTACATTGCAGATCCTCATGGAGCAGTTGGGTATTTAGGTGCTAAAGATTATCTAAAAAACAACGATGCACACGTGGTGTTTTTAGAAACTGCGCATCCTACAAAGTTTTTAGATGTAGTTGAGGAGGTTATTAAACAAAATGTAGACTTACCTCCTCAAATTGAATCTGTAATGGATAAGGAAAAAGTGTCTATTAAAGTTAGTTCTTATGAGGATTTAAAATCGTTTTTGTTGAAGTAACAGTAGAAAAATGTAAACCATGACAGAAGAACAACTTGAAGATTGTGAAAAATGCCTTAATAGAAAAAGAGGTCGCATTGACCTTGAAGCTATTTGTAACATTAAAGGAAAAACTTTAGACTTCGAAGGCAACTGTCGCGATTTTCAACATGATAATTCTGTCGTTTCAGGAAAAGAGAATAAAATTAATGCCATAAAACCCAACTTAAAAAGAGCAAAGCTTGCCAAAATATTTATTTGGGCCGTAATGGCATTAGATATACTTTCTATTGTCTCGTCTTATTTACAGTACAATTTACTATTAGACTTTCAAAATAACGAATTTATATCAGACGAAATGCTCGAATCAAATGACTTGAGAGAACAGTTAGTCGCTTATTTATATCTCGTTGTTTTTATTATATCTGCAGTCACTTTTATACAATGGTTTAGAAGAGCTTATTATAATTTAAACATAAGAGCCAACTGTGACCACTCAGAAGGATGGGCCGCTGGTAGTTGGTTTGTTCCTATAATTTCATTGTACCGTCCATATCAAATCATGAAAGAAATGGCGACCAAATCAACACAGCTAATTAATTTAAAAACCTCTCAGCAAAACATCGTTAAAACTTCTACAATTGGAATATGGTGGACACTATGGATTATATCAAACTATATTGGGAGCTTTCTTTTTAAAAGTGCCTTTAAACAAGAGACCATTGAAAACTATATTAACGCTACTCTAGGTGATATTGTTTTATCTCTAATAGGTATACCTTTAGCAATTGTTACCGTTTCAATGATAACATCTTATTCTAAAAAAGAAGAAGAACTTACGAAATTAGAAAAACTAAAAAATTAGTCATATTGAATAGAGATTCTTTAATTTTCGAACTGTACTTTTTTAGAAATTAGTTCAGTATTTTTATGGAAATTAGAATAAAACAATGCCTAAAACCTTATACACCATATACGTTATAGAACTATCTAAACGCGTCTATACCGAAAACGCTAAGTTTAGAAATGCCAATCCGCAATTTAATGGTGTTTTAGAATGCTTATATGTCGGCATGACGACCAAAACTCCCAAAGAACGTTTTCTTCAGCATAAAACAGGACATCAGAACAAAAGAGGTCATAAAATCTCATCCAATATCGTTGAGAAATATGGTACCTACTTACGCCCTAGCCTATTCAATCATATTGATCCATTTTTCACTAGAGCTGAAGCTTTAAAGGCGGAAGAACAGATTGCTTTAGAATTACGCCGTGAAGGGTATGCCGTTTGGTTTAATTAGAAAAAAATTAAAGTCTAATTAAACCTTTAGTGCAGCCTTAAGTCTAACCATAACTAACACAACCCATTATTTTGAACACTAACACACTAAATCACCTAAAATCAACAGTGTACATCATTCTTGCGCTCATAACTTTTACCAGCTGCAATGATACAAACACAGAGAAAACCACTACCTCAGAGGTAAAGGAGAATGTGAATCAAGACATTCCTGTGTACGATTTTAATGAATTTGAACCTCTTATTTATACGGACTCAGATACAACCTATCTCATTAATTTTTGGGCAATGTGGTGCGCACCTTGCGTAAAAGAGTTGCCATACATTGAAGCATTCGCAGAAAAACACCCAAATGTTGAAGTTATTTTGGTGAGCTTAGATTTCCCAAAAGATATGGAGACAAAACTTAAACCTTTCTTAAAGAAAAAAAACATCAACCAAAAAGTTGTATTATTGGATGATCCAGATTCTAATTCATGGATAGATAAAATAGATCCTAATTGGTCTGGTGCAATTCCATTTACCATTATGTTCAACAAAAATGAGCGTTTATTTTACGAGCGATCTTTTGAAAGCTTAGAAGACTTAGAAAACCAAATAAAAAAACTTAATTAAAAAACCATGAAAAAAATCAGTATCCTAATAGCCATTATTGGCTTATCGGCAAGTGTACTTGTATCTTGTAAAAACGAATCTAAAACTTCAGAAGAACCTACTGCGGAAAACCAAAAGCATAAAGGAGAACGTCCTCCTCATGAAGGAGATAGAAAAGGACCACCACATGGAGGTGAACGCAAAGGGCCACCAAGAGGAGGTCTACCTGAACAAACCAAAACATTGGAAGAAATTGGTGGTTACGCGATTGGTGATGTTGCAACTGATTTTAATTTAAAAAATGTTGATGGTTCTATGGTGTCTCTAGACAGTTTTGAAAATGCAAAGGGTTATATCGTAACGTTCACGTGTAATGAGTGTCCATTTTCAGTATTGTATGAAGACCGTTTAATTGCATTAAATAATGAATATGCACCTAAAGGTTATCCTGTCATCGCTATTAATCCTAACAGTCCTGCGAATGAAAAAGAAGGTTATGCAGCAATGCAAAAACGTTCAGAAGAGAAAGGATTTACATTTCCGTATTTAGTTGATGAAGGACAAAAAATATATCCACAATATGGTGCAGTAAGAACACCACATGTCTTTTTATTGGATGCTGAGCGTAAAGTACAGTACATTGGTACTATTGATGACAATTCGAAATCTCCAGAAGATGTTAAAGTAAACTACGTTAAAGACGCTATTGAGGCTTTAGAAAAAGGTGAAAAACCAAGCCCTAATTTCACAAAAGCGATAGGCTGCCCTGTAAAAGCAGATAAGGCTTAAAATTCCTTATATAACATTTATAAAAAACAGCATCTTTTCGATGCTGTTTTTGTTTTTCAAATAGTTTTAAATGTATCCTTATATTAAGACTAAAAAGAAAATTAACTCATTTCAATTCTCAATGCTTTCAATAGTAATTGTTATTTTTATTCAAAACCTAAAATTAATTCATCATTGAATCATATCCCGAACATATCTTTTAAAAGTAGCGATGGATTTAATGACATTGAATGCATTCAATTATCAGAATTATTCTCTCGCATTGAAAACGATCTGAATCACAACCCACATTTGCCTCACCGCATTTCATTTTTTGCCTTATTAATTGTAACTGAAGGACACGGTGAACATCAAGTTGATTTAAAGACTTATAAAATTCAGAAAGATTCTATACTTAAAATTGCGAAAGGTCAGGTTCACGCCTTTCAAAATGATCCGCAATATAAGGGGTACCTCGTGTTATTTACAGAAGATTTTGTTTTAAAATATTTCTCAAAATCTTCTATTGAGTATATATCGCATTTGTACAACTATCATATTTCAGATCCTTTAGTTAAAAACAGCGCATTAAATGCCTTTTTTTTAGAACGAATAACAGAAGAGATTCAAAGTACAAACACCTATGTACAGAATGAAATTATAGCAAAAATATTAGAACTATTTTTATTAAAATTGGAACGTGAAGCTTATAAAACACCACTTGAAACGTTCAATAAAAAACACCAAAGTCTTTTTATTAATTTTAAAAATTTAGTAGAGAAAAATTATACAAACACGCGAAATGTCAAAGATTACGCGGAGCTATTAAACATTTCTACGAAGCATCTTAACACCATAGTTAGAGCAACCACATTAAATACAGCGAAGCATTTTATTGATAACTACGTCATCTTAGAAATTAAGCGTGACATCTTTAGTAGCACTTTAAGTCTTAAAGAAGTCGCTTATGAAAATGGATTCGATGAAGTTACTAATTTTACCAAGTTTTTTAAAAAACATACAGGTCTCTCTCCCAAGGCATTTAAATCTACACTTTAAATTTAGGTCTCATATTTACCATTTTTAACAGATTATTTACCTTTTGCAACTTTAGTCCTATTCAGAACTTTGTAATAAATAAATATTATGAGCGACATTGCAAAATGCCCTACCTGTGGCAGTTATTCTAAAATAAAAGAAAAAGAAGGAGAAACCATCTATCAAGCAGTACAAGATGAAGAGGCTTTAAAAAAAGTTAGCCAAATGAAGAAAGCGCTTGAAAAGTTTAAAACAAAAGCAGAACAACTTGAAAAAGAGTTAGAGGCTTTAAAATCTAAACATTCATAAACCATTATATATTATGAAAATTGCAGTAACATCAGCAAGCGGACATTTAGGAAGCGCCATTGTAAAAGCACTTTTAAAAGATACTGAACAAGGAAATGTCATTGCCATTGCAAGAACTCCTGAAAACGCGACACATTTAGGTGTTGAAGTCAGAAAGGGAGATTACAATAATCGTAAAGATTTCAATGCCGCTTTAAAAGGAGTAGACACTGTATTGTTAGTTTCTGGTATGGATCATCCACAGAAAAGAATACAACAACACCGAAATGTCATTGAGGCAGCCAAACAAAACGGTGTTCAAAAAATAGTCTATACGAGTATTGTTGGCGCTGAAGAAAACAATGCTTTTAGTCCAGTTGTGC
This sequence comes from Winogradskyella psychrotolerans, assembly GCF_018860545.1. Lineage (GTDB taxonomy): Bacteria > Bacteroidota > Bacteroidia > Flavobacteriales > Flavobacteriaceae > Winogradskyella > Winogradskyella psychrotolerans_A. The sequence goes on from NZ_JAHKPN010000052.1 coordinate 236,549, forward strand.
AAAGCAATCGCCAGACGGAAGAAGACATTCGTAATTCCGGTTTAAATTGGGTTATTGGTAGAAACGGTATTTATATTGAACCCGATTTAGACTATTTAGATACCTATATAAAAGATGGTGAGATAAGAAATTCCGCAGACCGAGGAAAGTGCACGTATACAAGTCGTGAAGAATTGAGTTATGCCTACGTTAAAATGTTATTAGAAGTCAAACACAATAGTAACACCTATAATTTAGTAGGTGAAGCGATCTCGCAAAAGGAACTCGCCGATTTTATTAATCAGGTTTTCGGCACAAAATTAGTTTACAATACGCTTTCTGTAGAAGCTTATAAAAAAGACAGAATTGCTGAACTTGGTGAGTTTCTAGGTACTATCATCGCTGGAATTTACGAAGGCATAAAAAATGGGGCCAATGATGTGCCTTCTGATTATGAAAAAGCAGCGGGTAGAGCACATAAATCGACCTTGCAAATGATAGAACAATACCATCAAAATCACCTTCAAAACTAATCTCAATTCCCGTAAAATAACTATTAGCTAAAAAAAAACAGCAGCTTTTTCAAGCTGCTGTTTTTTAATTTTATATTGATTCCTGCTTTCGTAGGAATTTAGTTATCTCGAATAATTAGGAGATTCATTAGTAATGGTCACATCATGCGGATGACTTTCATTAATCCCTGAACTTGTGATTTTTACAAAACGTCCGGTTTCTTTTAAAGTCTCGATGTCTTTAGCTCCACAATAGCCCATTCCTGCTCTAAGGCCACCAACAAATTGATGAATACTTTCAACCAATTCACCTTTATATGGCACACGCCCAACAATACCTTCTGGTACTAATTTTTTAATATCGTCTTCCACATCTTGAAAATAACGATCCTTACTACCTTGCTTCATGGCTTCAACAGACCCCATACCTCTGTAAGATTTGAATTTTCGTCCTTCGTAAATTATCGTTTCTCCTGGACTCTCTTTTGTACCAGCCAAAAGTGACCCTAACATTACGGTATCTGCACCTGCCGCTATCGCTTTAGGAATATCTCCTGTATAACGAATACCTCCATCAGCAATTACCGGAACTCCTGTACCTTTAATCGCTGCTGCAACTTCTAGCACTGCAGAAAACTGCGGAAAACCTACACCTGCTACAACTCTCGTTGTACAAATTGAACCTGGTCCAATACCTACTTTTACAGCATCTGCACCAGCTTCGACTAAATACTTTGCGGCTGCTCCTGTTGCTATATTCCCAACAATCACCTCTAGTTTTGGGAATTTCTTTTTAATCTCTTTTAATACCGATACCACACCTTTCGTATGTCCATGAGCTGTATCTATAATTACAGCATCTACACTTGCAGCTACCAAAGCTGAAGCACGGTCTACAGCATCTGCTGTAACACCAATAGCTGCAGCAACTCTTAATCTACCAAAGGAATCTTTATTCGCATTTGGTTTTTGAGTGACTTTAGTAATATCTCTAAAAGTAATCAATCCTTTTAGATTAAAATTATCATCAACAATCAATAATTTTTCAATCTTGTTTTGTTGTAGAATTTGTTCTGCGTCTTTTAAAGACGTACCAACTGCAGCAGTCACCAGATTCTCTTTGGTCATTACTTCAATAATTGGCTTTGTCCCTTCGTGTTCAAAACGTAAATCTCTATTAGTAACAATGCCTTTTAATTTTCCATCATCATCTACAATAGGAATCCCTCCAATACTGTGTTCCGCCATATTTGACTTGGCATCAAAAACCGTAGCCGTTAAGGGTAAAGTAACCGGATCGATAATCATGCCGCTTTCAGCACGTTTTACACGACGTACCTTATCGGCTTGCTGCGCAATCGTCATATTTTTGTGTAACACTCCTATTCCACCTTCTTGGGCCATGGCAATTGCCATTTTACTTTCGGTAACCGTATCCATTGCTGCGGAAATCACAGGAATGTTAATGGTGATGTTTCTTGTAAATTTTGTTTGAATATTGACTTCCCGAGGAAGAATTTCAGAGAATGCTGGAACTAAGAGTACGTCATCGTAAGTAAGACCTTCTCCAACAATTTTATTTTCGTGTGCTGTCATGGCAATTAAGATATAATTGCGCACAAAGGTACGGATTTAATATCAACCAAGTATGCATATATAAGGTTTTAAGATTATTTTATTGTTAAGTACAAATTCTCTTGTGGTTAACCCTAAAAATGACACCTTATTAGTTCAAAATAAACGTATAATCAATATCAATTAAAGTTATTTCGTGTTCATAAACACTACCTCTATGACAAAAGAGGGCTTTAAGTTCAAGTATTTCTTGTTTATTAAACATTAAAACTAAATTCTCTTGAATAGAGGGAATAGGAATTTTTCGTTTCACTTTGGCATCAGCATACATCTCTTCCCAATACTCTTCTTCTATCGCTATTAAATAAGTTTTAAATCGATGGTATTGGTCTTGTGTGAATTCGAAGTAGATATTATTAAATTCTAAATGATAGACCTTACACCCTTTACATATAGATAATTCGCCATGACTAGTTTTTGATAAGACTTTTATATTATGACACATAAGTTCTCTTTTTTTTAATAACAGTCCATTTTAATTTGCCCATTACTTTCAAACGTGCTTAATGGTTTGTTGAGTTGTTCTGTGGTAATATTATTTAAGACTTCTAGCACTCTATTTTGCATGGCAATAGAACCACAAATCATTATAATTCCGTTGTTAAGCAACACGTTACTTAATAATTCTTGATGGTCTAAAATTATATCTTGAACATAAATTTTGTCTTTCTGTTCTTGTGAATAAGCAATATGAAAACTAGATAATGTGTTTTTTGAGAAAGCAGTCTCAATAATATTTTCATAAATATTTAAAGAATCTTGTGTGCGTCCTCCCCAAAACAAATGTGTTTCAATTTGCTTTTGGTTATCATTAATCATACCTAAAAAAGGTGCTATTCCTGTGCCGTTAGCAATCATTACAACATCCTTTACAGCCGTTGGAAAGTGAAAATCAGCATTACGTTTTACTTGGGCTTTAACGATATCGTTTACTTTTAAATTATTAAAATAATTAGAGCACACACCAAATTCGTGCTTTTTAATACTTAAAATAATATCGTTTTCAATCTTTCCTATAGAATATTGTCGTTCTATAAAATCTACTTCGGGATATAATGATAACAAATCCCCTGAGTCGTATTTCAATTTTTGATTTGGTCGCAATTGGACTAAAAACGAATCATCCGAATTAGGTTCCGTTTTATTAATGACTTTAAATTCCTTTAAAGTTTTTAATTTGATATGAGGTTTTTGAAATTTAATTTTTAAATCTTGATTCGTGCTTTCATTCCATTGGTTTATCCACGTTTTAAACGTTTCAAACGATTGATTATTAATTTTGAAAAGTGGAAGGTGTGCTTCAAATCCTTCTTTCTTTTGTAGCATGTCATTGACTTCAATGGCATATTTACAATAATCAGGGTAACTTAATGAACCAAAACCAATTACAGAATACTGAATGGTTTGATGCTGTTTCACATTTTTAAATAATTTTTCAAAATTTGAAGCACTTATAGGCGCCTCACCTTCTCCATAAGTGGAAGCAAAAATTATGAGATGTTTCGCGCTGTCATAGGTTGAATACTGGTTTAAAGCTGCAATAAAAACCGAATGTCCTGCTCCCAACAACGCTTCAAAATATTGCTTAGCTGAATTGAATGTTTGTCCTGTTTCTGAACCTACCAAAATGATGTACTCAGCATCTTCTTTATTAAATTTATTCTTAATTTTTGAAGTCTCTTTTCGACGCTTTAAGGTCATTGCAAAACCCGAATACATAAAAAACAGAATAGCCAAACTCGCCAATAATAAAACAATAGACCAAACTATAGTGCCTTGACCTGTGTGTAAAATTAAACTCCAATTAGAAAGTAAGGCCGTCCAAGTTGTGTTTTGACGACTGACAATGGCTCCTGAAAATTGATTGACTAGTAACTCTTTATCATGCAACTTTACGATAAAGTAATCTTCAATATCATCTGAGAATGGGAACTCAACACTTTTTACATCACTTAGTTTTATATTTTGAAAGGTTTCAAAATTATTTAATGCCAACTTTTCATCAACTTCAATGGGCTCCGGATAGTTATGTGAGATTTTAGTATCTGGAAGTACATCGAATTTTTCGAGAGAAAGATAAACACCGGTCAGCGTAATGATAACAATAGGAATTAAGGTATATCGACCAATAATTACATGGTAATACTGATTAAAGTTTTCCTTGACTACTTTTGAAAAAAAACGTTTAAATCCTCCTTGACGTTTCAAGATGAGTTTAACTCCTGTAATAGATATTAGAAATAATAGGAAAGAAACGATTCCAATTAAAACTCGTCCTGTCGTTTTTAAAAATAGAGAACGATGTAAGTTAGTTGCAAATTCAAAAACTGGTGCCTTCTTTATTATGTCCCCTAATTTCTCACCTGTAATTGGGTTGATATAGAATGTTTCACTGTTTCCGTCTTTAGTTATAACCGATGCACTGACGAAATCGTTTTTATCAACTTCAAGTGTAAAAACTTCGTCATACTGATTTTTTAAAACACTGAAAGTTTCAGCAAGTGAAATCTCATTAGTACCAGAAACAGCATACCGTTGTAATTGATTTGAAATCGGTTCAAACGCCAAAATAGCACCTGTTACCGATGCTATTAAAATGAATAAAGAAGAAACAACAGCCAAAATTAAATGACTGTATCTCCATATGGAAATGGTCATATATTCAGTTTTATTGCGGCATCATGCGGATATAACGAATAAACCCTTGGCCTTCTACTTTAGATTTTACGCTTTCAGACGTTAATTCTATTTCCACATCACTTTCGTAATATTCCTGATCTTCTACAGCAGATTCAAAACGAAGTTTATAACCTTTATCAATTTTATCGTTATCAATTTCGATAACATTGATGGTGCGTTCTCCGCCACTCACGGTGGCTCCTGTTATAGCATCAATATCAGTTCTTCTTTTGCCATAAAAATTCCACCAAGACTCTACTGTATTATACCATTCATCATCATCGCCAATAACGTTTAGTGTTTCGACATATTCACCTTCAGGATTTAATAAGGAGATGACAATGTAAGCACCTTCACCTGTATAATTTGTCATTTGAATCATACATTTATATTTAGTAGACTCAACCGGCTTAGAGAAAGACACTAGTCCAAATATGATAACGCATAATAATGCTAAAGAACGTATATTTTTCATATTCAAAATTCTATTATTTTAAAAATTCTATGGCAATGTTATTCTTTTTTAGCAACTCATTTTCTTTTGCTAAATCGTATGCTGATTCTTCAAAATCAGTTACAAGATCTTTTTTCGCTCCGTGTTTTATAAGAAACTTAAGAATAGCATCGTCGGTTGCTTTTAATGCTGCTAAATGTAAGGCCGTATTTCCTTCTTTATTTTTTGCATTAATATCTTGATTCATTTTTAAGGCTAATTCTAAGACATCCAAACTATTTTTTTCTACCGCTAAATGAAACCACGTATTTCCGTTTTTCTGTACTTTGGAGAGGTCTACATTGTTAGCTTGAAGTAATTCAAGTTTTTCATAAAACGTTTTTTTGCGTCTTGGAGAATATGAATCAATTAAATAATATGCTAAGTTATTACCTTTCGCGTCTAAAATATCTGTCTTATAACCATTCTTAATTAAAAACCCTACGACATCTGCAGCGTTTCCAACAATCGCTAAAGTTAAAGCGGATTGTCCTTTTTTATTAATAGTACTCGTGGATTTTAAATTTCTAGATAAATGCTTCACCACCTCCAAACTATTTCCAGAAGCTGCATTCATTACCGCATTATTACCATTATCATCCAGGGCATTTACATCTAAACCATTTTTAAATAAATAATTGATTACTTCAAAATCTGTGTTTCTTTTTGCAACGATATGTAATGGAGACACACCTTCGTTGTTGACCACAATTGGACTTAAACCAACTTTTTTCAAAAATTTGTAAACTTCTATGCCATTAGTTGTACCTCTTGCTCCATTTGCAGCAAATATAAATGCTTGATCAGTGCCTTTGATGCCTTTGTCTAAAAGAGCAGTCATCATTTCAATATTTCCAGTCTTAGCCGCATAATTAAAAATACCATTACCATTGGTATCCTTACTATTAATATCTAAACCTTTCGACTGAAAGTAATCTGTTAGCTTAAAATCGTTATCGCTTGGCGCCGCTAATAATATAGCATTTGCCCCATTAGGATTTGCTCTAGTAATCAACTTTGAGTTAGATTTAATCAGTAAATCATAGACTGCTGTATTTTTTTGACCAGCACCTGCCGCAAAATTGATAATCGTATTTCCTTTATCGTCTGTGATATCAGTTTTAGCACCTTTTTTTAATAAATATTTTACTAACTTTTCATTGCCTTTGTATGCTGCCCAAAAAATGTAAGTTCGTCCATCATGTGTTAACTTATTCACATCATTGCCTTTCTGAGACAACAGGTAGGTAATCGTTTTTAATGGAGCCTCTTGCAACGTAGCATAAACAACACCATCAAAATTATTGCCGTTAGCTTCTGCCGGATTATGACCTTCTTCCATTTTTGTTTTAACCGTTTTAACGTCTGGTTTTGTATCCCAAAACTTACGATCTAAGAATACATTATCTTGCCCAAATCCTTGAAATACGAATGCTAATAATATAGCTAAAAAACCTAATTTTAAATTCTTCATGTGTTTTACTTTTTTACAAATGATTCAATTGTAGTATTTATCTCTTCTTCCTTTACAACGTTATCATCAAATAAAAATTTGTAAAGTGGTTTGTTATCTACTTTAGTTTCTAAGACTAAATCTCTATCTCTGCTGTAAACTTCATCCCATTTTGCTCTAACTAAAGCCCATTTATCTTGATTGGCTTTCCACCAATCAATTGTTGCTTGGCATCTGCTATCATCAACCTTTACATAGGTGTTATAGCCTTTTTCTTTAGCTAAAACTACATCTTCTTTTCCATTTTCTCTTATAATTTTAGCATTGTCTTGATCATGTAACCAACCATACTTAGTAATTTCTTGTCTGTTGCCTCTGAGAGTCACATTATAATCACTTCGCTTTGTATATTCTCGTCTTGGTAATGGAGCCGTTGTTGTATTTTCCCAATAATCCTTACCATCTACGTGAACCCATGTTCCCGACCCTTCATAACGTGGACTATCATCTACTTGATATACTTTTTGTGTCCATTGTCCTTTAACAGCATCGCTAGTTTTATTTTCAAAAAGCCACTCATTATCTCCATTATACATATAGAAGTCTGTATTTTCAAATAACCAATCTTGCCTCCAGTGTTTAACGATGTGAGGACTATCCGGACGCCCTACCTGTAATAAATGCTGAATTGAAATTTTATCAGCTTCATCTACAATCGCAACGGCATATTCTAAACCTTTATCCACTTTAGTTTCTGATGGTCTGTAAAGAGAATCATTACTGTAGTTAAACGTTTCACTAAAATTAAACGTGACTTCAAAACAACCACACATGTTCTTTATAGCTGCTTGATCTTGTGATTTTTTATCCTGTGCATTACTATTAAAAGTAAATGCTAAAATAATTGCTAAAACTACGATTTTTCTCATTTTATAATATTTGCTAAGGGTTAAAATAAAAATCAAAAATAATTATTCTTATTTAGAATGAATTAAAATAAGATTCTATATTTGCAGCAAATTTATATAGAATGAGTCTAATTAAAAATAAAAAACTAATTTATTTTTATCTTTTTTTAAGTTGCTTTTTAAATGCACAAGAAAAAGAAAGAGACAGTACTAAAACGGAAGAATTAAAAGAAGTCGTTGTCGTTGGGGAAAGTAATGTCATGTCTGTTAGTAAGAAACTATTTACAGTAAGCACGATAAAAAGGGCCGATATTGATAACTTGGCAGGCTCTAATTTGACAGACATCTTATCTAACAACTTAAATATTACCGTTAGTCCGGATGCTTCATCAGGGCGCTCAACGGTTAGCCTATTTGGTCTTGATGGACAATATGTAAAAATTCTAATCGATGGCATTCCTATAGTAAGCGATAATGGACTTGGAAATAACATTGATATTTCACAACTCAATATAGATGATGTAGAACGTGTAGAAATCGTAGAAGGTTCCATGGGAGTATTATATGGAGATAATGCTGTTGCTGGTGTCATAAATATTATAACCAAGCGCAGTTTAAAAGAAAAAGGTTGGCAGTTACAATTGTCTTTGCAAGAAGAAACGGTAGGCAATGAATTTGAGTTTTTTGATGAAGGCAGACATATTCAAAATTTTAGAGCTACGCATCAAGCCAATGAAAAATTATCATATGCTTTTGGTGTATCTCGAAATGATTTTGCTGGGTATTATAATGGATATAAAGGTCAAAATTATGTCAATATAGAGGATAACTTAGTTGTAAATGACAGTTTACGTGGCACCGAATGGAATCCAAAAGAACAAATTACAGCGTCTGCCAATGTAGATTTAGACTTAGGTAAACATAATATATTTTATAAACTACAATACTATAATGAAGATTTAGATATCTATAACCACATTGTGAACGGGCGGTATGAAAACGGACAACTAAACCCAACGGCATTAGATGAAAATTATAAAACAGACAGATGGGTCAATAATATAAACGTTTCTGGCCCATTGAAAGGTGCCACCAAATATAATTTTTCGTTTTCGTATCAAAATCAGAAGCGCAACTACAAAGAATTCGTTTACAACATCTTTGAACAACAAACACAATCCGTAGAAACTGATGCGTTGAGCCAATCTAGTGAAGTTTGGTACTCTAAAGCCTTTGTAAATAACATTGTATCACAATCCCGTTTCTTTGATTTACAATTGGGTTATGAGTTTACCAATCAATCTGGTTTTGATGCTAACGCCTCTGGAGCTTATTCAAATGCTGTTGTAGAAAATACCATTACTAACTACGAATTATTTGGAATAACAGAGTTTCAACCCACAGCTAAATTATCGATAAATCCAGGAGCTAGATTCACGCATAGTTCTCAATTTGATAATCATTTAATATGGTCCTTATCTTCTAATTATAACTTTACAGAGACATTAAAATTAAAAGCTGTTGTAGGTTCAGCCTATAGAGCACCAAATTTTGAAGAACTATTCTTCTATTTTGTAGATGCAAATCACAATGTGCAAGGAAATCCAGATCTTCAACCAGAAGATGGAGTATCTGTTTTTGTGAATTTAAAAGACAATTTTAAAATTGCTAAAGAAGGGTATCTAAATACCAACTTCAACTTTTTTCATATCTATTTAAAAGATGCTATTTCTAGCATTACTACAGAAGATAATGATGGAAGAACCTTATTTACACAAGATAATATTGACTATAGTTCCCGTTTAGGGTTTACCTTAGATAATAGTTTTATCTACAAAAACTGGAATATTGGACTTGGCGGTACTTATCTCGGAGTTAAAAATGACATCCTAGAACCTGAATCTAATGACACTGATTATTTATGGAGTTTTAATCTTCAAACGTCATTGGCTTATCAACTACCAAACTGGAATACTACCGTTTCTGCGCAATTAAAATACACAGGTGAAACCAAAGGTCTTTTCAGTGATAGTGATGGTAATACGTTTACAGGTGTTACAGAATCTTTTACATGGTTAAACGCTTCCATCCGAACTAAAATCACACCTCATATTGAGGCCACACTTGGCGCAAGAAATATTTTTGATGTTGTAAATATTAACTCAGTAGCTTCTGCTGGAAGTCATACAAGTACAACCTCTACATCTCAACTTATCGGTAACGGCCGATCATATTTTTTAAAATTATTATATAACTTAAATTTTTAACACTAACTATTATGACAAACAGATTTTTAACTTTAATATTATTTATAGGAGCTGCCCTATTTACAAGTTGCAGCAGTGATGATGATGGTACAACAACGACAACTACTCCACCGTCTACAGGTGGCATTATAGATCCTGAAGTTGGCGGATTTAATCAGGCTAATCGCGTGTACGTCGATTTAAGTACTGGAATACAAATCTCATCGCGTCGTGATTCATGGGAAATTGCCGTTTATAATGGTTCTCAAAATAGAGTATACTTAAATAATGCCTTGTTAGTTTCAGCTGTAGAATTAGAGGGTATTACAGATATCACTTCAGTTACAGAAACAACAACGTTAACATCTCCCGTAACTTTAAATGCCTTAGACCAAACTTTTTCGCCAACTACAGTAACAGTTTCTACAGTAGCTGAGTTAATGGAAGGACTTCCTGTAGGATATTACCAATATGGAGATTTAGATGCTGGTATTTCTTTCACTGATAGTAAAGAAGGAGAATTAGCAGGCACTGCATTTGATGAAATCTCTAGTACAGATAGTGATAATAACGTTTACATTGTAAATTTAGGAAACGAAATACCGACAACCAACAATGGAACTTTAAATACTACTGGAGACGCAAGAGGTTATATGAAAGTTAGAGTATTAACCAATGGAAGTAGTTACACTATTCAATACGCTACTTTAGACAATACTGCCGATTACAATGAAATTACAGTTACTAAAGACAGTAGTTACAATCTTACTGCAGTGAGTTTAACCGATGGACAAGTGGTAAGTGTAGAACCAGAAGCTGATAATTGGGATATCGATTTTGGAGGTGTATTTTCGTATTACGGTTTGCAAGGTACTATCGCTGCAGGATTAACATACTCTGATTATACATTGCACAACACACTTGGTGGCGTTGGCTTATATCAAATAACAGTTGAAGATGATACGACTCCAAGCTATACTGATTTCACTATAACAGATGTTAATGAGGCTAGTTTAATTTATAACGATCGTGCCGTAGTTGGTAGTGGTTGGAGAAGTGTAGATTATATGACAGGTGAAACTTCGGTAACAGAAGGTCGCTACTATATTGCAAAAGATACTAATGGCAACTACTATAAATTAAGATTTACTGCTGTAGAAAGTGAAACAGGAGAAAGAGGTTATCCTCAATTTCAATATGAATTACTAGAGGATTAATCCTTAATGATAGACTGAAAATATTTTAGTCGCTTCATTATAAGCACTCTCAAAGCTCATGGCATTTAAGTCATGGGCTTTTTTTTGTGTAAAATATGAAAACATTTTTTCAGTAGGCATATTACCTGTTAAATCATCTTTAGCCATTGGGCAACCACCAAATCCTTGTATAGCTCCATCAAAACGTCTGCAACCTGCTTTATAAGCAGCATCTATTTTTTCGAACCATGTGGTTGGTGTAGTATGCAAATGTGCCCCAAACTCTATATTTGGATACGCAGGAATTAAATTAGAAAATAAATATGAAATATTCTCAGCATCGGAACTGCCAATAGTATCACTTAAAGAGAGAATCTTAACACCCATTTTTGCTAAACGCTCCGTCCATTCACCTACGATATCTACATTCCAAGGATCGCCATACGGATTTCCAAAACCCATAGAAATGTATACCACAACTTCTTTATGGCTTTTATCCGCTATTTCTAAAATTTCAGACAGTGTAACCACAGATTGTGCTATCGTTTTATGCGTATTTCGCATTTGAAAGTTTTCGGAAATTGAAAACGGAAAGCCTAAATAATCAATGTCTTTATGAACTGAAGCATCCGTTGCCCCTCTCGTATTAGCAATAATAGCCAATAATTTACTTTCGGTTTTGCTTAAATCTAATTGCGCTAACACTTCAGCAGTATCTACCATTTGCGGAATGGCTTTTGGTGACACAAAACTACCAAAATCAATAGTATCAAAACCTACACGAAGTAACGATTGAATATATTGTACCTTCTTTTCTGTTGGTATAAAATCCTTAATGCCTTGCATAGCATCTCTTGGACATTCTATTATTTTAACGGCTTTATTCATTGATTCAAATATACATTAATTGAAATTGAAATTAAACTCGAAACTGAATTTGAAGTGAAAACTTTAAGGCTCTGATTATAATATAGATTGTTTATATTATATTGTTAGGAGCTTTAATTTCTGTCTGTTTTTTTTATGCACCGAATAGCAATTCCCCTAAAAAACCAAACCATATTGCAAAACCTGAAATTCCTCCAACCAAACCTGATACTATAAATGAAAATCGATATTTGATAGGAATGATTTTAAAAATAACATAAATTGAAATTGTTAACCCTACTATTAAACTTATTACTGGAATAATCCATTCATTAAATCCTAAATATCTAGATATTTTGAATTCATCTGCATTAAAATTTGACTCAGAATTAAATAATGCACTATAAGAAACTTGTACAAAATTAAACACTTCACGAAGAGCAAATAACGACATAAAAACAGCTAACCAATCTACAACTCTAAATTGATCTTTCCATTTTTTTCGTCTGAAAAATAAAATTAACAAGCCTATAAAACTTGTAAGTAATGTTTGAGCAGGACCTCCAATAGTTATTAATAACTCATGTAACTTATAGGTTTCATTATAAGGATATCGTTCCATCACTATTTTGTCTAAAGCTTCTAACTTTAGTTTTACGTCTTCTGGCCATTCTTCATAATCAATAGTCATGTAGGGCTCTGAAATTTTCTTAATTTCTTTTACATCTTCATCTTCTGAAAAATCTTGAGAATAACTCATGCTTCCATAACTTATTGTGGTGTCATAGCCAAAATATTTTGCAATTGCAATATGACCAAACTCATGTGTAATGGTCCCAATTATTGTAAACAGGATAAAGGATAAGACAATTATAATAGAAAACTTGGGTAGAAAATTGACTTTTAGCATTCTACTAAATTAGAATAAAAATCGCAATCCCAACAAAAACGATAATTTGAAGCCATTTTAAAAACAATCCAGAATTTTTATGTTTTAACGTGTAGGTTTTAATTTGTCCGGCTAACAAGGCAATTGATGAAAAAATAATAAACGACACCAACATAAAAATGCCCCCTAAAATATAAAACTGAATTACTGTACTCATCGTTTCACTAAACAAGAACCCAGGAAAAAAAGCTAAAAAGAAAATCGTGACTTTTGGATTAAGGACATTCATAAAAAAGCCTTGGATAAATAATTGTTTCAGACTTTTTTTAGGTGCAACATTAGAATCCAAATTTAGTTGACTATCAGATTTAAACACTTTATAAGCCAAATACAACAGGTAAATTGCTCCTAAAAGTTTAATACCAAAGAATATGTTTTCATTGGCTGCTATTATCGCAGAAACACCAAACGCAAGTAACGAGGTGTGAATTATACAACCTGTAATTAATCCGCAAACTGTTGCTAAGCCATAAGATTTACCTTGACTAATACTTTGTATTAAAACATAGATATTATCTGGCCCTGGTGAAATAGCTAATGCAGATGTCGCTAAAGCGAATGATATAAGGATGTCGTAATTCAAATTAAGAATATAAAGTTTTCAAATTACGTAAAAACTAATCATTAATTTACTTCAATAAAGCCTTATTAATCTTCTTAATTAAAGAAGGGCCTTCATAAATAAAACCTGTATACACCTGAACCAAATCTGCTCCTGCTTCTAATTTCTCTAATGCATCCTCTGCAGTATGAATACCTCCTACTCCAATGATCGGGAATGCTTTATGGCTTTTATCTGCTAAATATTTAATGACTTTGGTCGATTTTGATTTAATCGGTTGGCCACTTAAGCCTCCATTTCCAATTTCCGTTAATCTGGCATCAGTTGCTTTTAAGCCCGTTCTGTCGATAGAGGTATTACTAGCAATAACACCATCAAGATTAGTTTCAGCAATTAATTCTACTATTTCATCTAGTTGAATATCATTTAAATCTGGCGCAATTTTAAGCAAAATTGGTTTCTGCTTTTCAAAAGAATTATTCGCTTTTTGAACCGTAGAAATCAATTCTAATAAGTAATCTTTATCGTTCAATTTAGCATGACTTCCTACATTCGGACAGCTCACATTAAGCACAAAATAATCGACATACGGATGTAAGGCATTGAAACATTCAAGATAATCCTTGGTATAATTTTCAGGACGTGTTTGGGTATTTTTACCAATATTCCCGCCAATAATGAGTTGTCCTTTATTTTTCTTAAGTTGTGAAATAGCGGCTTGTAACCCTTCATTATTAAAACCCATGCGGTTAATAATCCCTTTGTCATCTTTCAACCTAAATAATCGTTTCTTAGGATTTCCTTCTTGGGCTATTGGTGTTACCGTTCCTATTTCAATAAAGCCAAATCCAAAGTTGGCCAATTCGTTATATAACACGGCATTTTTATCAAAACCTGCTGCTAAACCCACTGGGTTTTTAAACGTTAACCCAAACAACTCACGTTCTAAACCTTTATCTTCAATCACATAAAGCGATTTAAATAGGCTTTTAACTCCGGGAAATTTAGATAAATTCCGAATTAAAGAAAAGGTGAAATAATGTACTTTTTCTGGATCAAAAAGAAATAAAATGGGTCTGACTAAAGCTTTGTACATGAAAACGGTTTTGCATTGCAAAAATAAGGAACTCTAATTTAAATTAAACCATGCTATAAGCCATTAATTTTAGTAGAAACTGTTATATATCATTATTTATGCTTAAGAATTTTACTAACTTTGAATCACTAATCAAAAATAAAATATCATGAAAAAAATTATAGTCCCTGTCGATTTTTCTAAACATTCTGAATATGCTTTAGAAACTGCCGCTGCATTAGCAAAACAACATGACGCAGAGTTAATTGTTATGCATATGTTAGAGATGTCTGAATCTATTTTTTCGGCGTCTAGTAGTGAAAGAGGTGAAGAGAATGCCTTCATGCTTATGGTCGCTAACAAAAAATTTGAAACATTTTTAGATCAGCCGTATCTTGAAGGGTTGGAAGTAAATCCAATGGTTAAGTATCATAAAGTTTTAAAGGAAGTTGCTGAAGTTGCTGATGATGTTAAAGCAGATTTAATTGTTATGGGATCAAGAGGACACAGCGATCACGATGGTGTTTTTACAGGTTCTAATACTGAGAAAGTGGTACGTTATAGTAACACACCTGTGTTAGTGGTGAAATCTCAGCCAAAATCTACTAGTTTTAAACATATTGTATTAGCTACAGATTTTTCTGATAACAGTGTGTCATCTGTAAAAAAAGCTTTAAAATTACTAGCTAAATTAAGTGAAAAAACAACCTTGTTACATATTAATTCTCCAAACTTATCATTTTTAAGTACGGATGAAATTGACGAAAGAATTGCAACCTTCTTAGAGCTTGCAAAGCTTAACGAAAGTGATGTTAATATTGCCCGTATTTCTGACCATAATGTTGAAGATGGTATATTAAGTTTCGCAAAAAGAAATGAAACAGATGCGTTATCTATGATTACTCATGGAAGAAAAGGCTTAAACCATTACTTCTCTGGTAGTATTTCTGAAGATGTTGTAAACCACTCTAAACTTCCAGTGATTACTTTTAAACTTTAAATTTTCAAAACAAATCCTTTTATGCAGCATATCATTGATCGTTTTATAGGTTACGTTACAATAGATACGGAATCAGATCCAGAATCGCAAACCACACCAAGTACCAAAAAACAATGGGACTTGGCCAATAAATTAGTTGAAGAGCTAAAGGCGATAGGTCTAAGTGATGTCACTATAGATGAAAACGCTTATATCATGGCAACGTTACCAAGTAATGTATCACACCATGTGCCTACTATTGGTTTTGTATCACATTTTGATACGTCTCCAGATTTTACAGGTGCCCATGTGAAACCTCAAATTGTGAGTGATTACGATGGAAAAGATATCGTTTTAAATGCTGAAGAGAATATTATTCTGTCACCAGATTATTTTGAAGATTTATTACTCTATAAAGGACAGACCTTAATCACAACGGATGGTACAACACTTTTAGGTGCTGATGATAAAGCTGGGATTACAGAAATTGTAACTGCGATGGAATACCTTATTAATCATCCTGAAATTAAACACGGAAAAATAAGGATTGGGTTCACCCCAGATGAAGAAATTGGTAGAGGTGCACATAAATTTGATGTTGAAAAATTTGGTGCTGATTGGGCTTATACCATGGATGGTAGCCAAGTTGGAGAGTTAGAATATGAAAATTTTAATGCTGCTGGAGCTAAGATTACTGTAAAAGGTAAAATTGTACATCCTGGTTATGCCAAAGGAAAGATGATAAATTCGATGTATTATGCTTCTGAGTTTATTAATATATTACCACGATTAGAAACACCTGAATGCACCGAAGGCTACGAAGGTTTTTTCCATATGCATAATATAGAAGGTAATGTTGAAGAAACCACACTGCAATATATTATTAGAGATCACGACAAGGATAAGTTTGAAGCTCGAAAGGCCCTACTAGAAAAAATCGTTTTCGATTTAAATACAAAATACGAAAGTGAAGTGTTTAAAATTGAAATGAACGACCAATACTATAACATGAAAGAAAAAGTGGAACCTGTAATGCATATTGTTGACATTGCAGAAGAAGCTATGAAAGCAGTTGGGGTAACTCCACTTATTAAAGCCATACGTGGAGGAACAGATGGTTCTCAACTTTCTTATATGGGATTACCATGTCCTAATATATTTGCTGGTGGTCATAATTTTCATGGTCGCTATGAATATGTTCCAGTCGAAAGTATTCAAAAAGCAATTGAAGTAATTTGTAAAATTGCTGAGCTTACGGCTATAGAAAAATAGAATTTATTCTCAATTTACAATTTTGTAAGCAGTAGACGATATCAATTAGTTTACTGCTTATTTTTTTATGCTTAAATTTAAAATCAAAAGGATTTAGTGTTTAACTAAAATACATGTATTATGACCACCACACCAGAACATGACGAACGCATAGCCAAGATGACATTTGCATCAGTTTATCCTCATTATATAACTAAAGTAGAAAAGAAAGGCAGAACAAAAGCCGAATTGCACCAAGTTATCGCATGGTTAACCGGTTTTGATGACACTAAACTACAAGAACTTATCCTTGATAAAGTCACTTTTAAAGCCTTCTTTGAGAAAGCAGAACTCAACCCAAATACACATCTCATTAAAGGTGTAATCTGTGGGTACCGCATTGAAGATATCGAAACACAGTTAACACGACAAGTCAGGTACTTAGACAAGTTGGTGGATGAATTAGCAAAAGGTCGAAAGATGGAAAAGATTTTACGTGGCACTTGAATTGCCTTAATTTTTTAAACTATTTTGTTTAACATCTTATTAATGTCATTAAATTGGACTCATATAGTTTAAGTTATACAAACCCTAACAAAATGAAAAAAGTAATCTCTGTTGAAGGCTATATTGAAAGTAATTCTCACTTCTCAGAAGCCCTTATCTTTTTGCGAGATATCATAAATTCCACCGAATTAGAAGAAACCATAAAGTGGAACATGCCAACATATTGCCTTAATGGTAAGAATGTTTTGGGTATCGGAGCGTTTAAAAATCATTTTTGTATTTGGTTTCATCAAGGTGTATTTTTAAAAGATGAGCAACACTTACTTTACAATGCGCAAGAGGAGAAAACAAAAGCGATGCGACAAATGCGTTTTAATAGTAAAGATGCTATTAATAAAGCTGCTGTTTTATTATACGTAAAGGAAGCGATAGACAATCAACGATTAGGACGAGAACTCAAACCACAGCGCAATACAAAAGCTGTCATAATTCCTGACCAATTAAAAGAAGTTTTACATAGTGATGACCACCTAAAAGCATCTTTTGAAGCCCTTACGTTATCTAAACAACGTGACTATTGTGAGCATATTTCTAATGCTAAACGTGAAGCAACAAAACAAACACGCTTAGATAAAATAGTCCCAATGATTAGTAAAGGCATTGGTTTACATGATAAGTATAAGAGTTGTTAGTTTTTGGTTTTTGTCAAAAAAAAAAAGACTGTTCAAATACATGAACAGTCTTTTAAAATTTATATACTAGTCAGCTTATTTAACCGTAGCTGGTGCATTTAATTTATTACTCATTTCCATGGAAATTGCAGAGCGATCAAATTTTATTTTGCCTGCTAATGTTTCAATAACACAACTGTTATCTTTATCATTTAATTCTACAACTTTTCCGTGCATACCACTTTTAGTAATAACACGAGTGCCTTTAGTTAACTCACTGGCAAACTTTTTCTCTTGTTTAGAGCGTTTCATTTGTGGTGCAATCATAAAGAAATACATCACTGCAAAAATGGCTATAAACGGTAAAAATGATCCTAATCCTTCCATTTAGAAATTATCAATAATTATTAATTAATCGTGGTTGTGTCCTTCGTGACCTGGTTGCGTAGAATATTTTCTTGGAGCAGCAGCATCTGTAGATAAAGGATTAATTGTAGCAGTTCCTGCTGGCTTTGCAGCTTGCTTAGTCGCAGCATTTGGATCAGCCTCAATAAAAGCAGTAATCTTTACTGGTAATTGTCCTTTTTCAGTATTAGTGATCATTGTTAAAGATTTCGTAGTCTTACCGTTACCTTTACCATTAAATTTCACTGTAAATTGACCTGTTTCGCCTGGCTGAACTTCTTTTGTATAATTTGTAGGAACAGTACACCCACAAGTACTTTTAATATCACTAACCACTAACATTGAATTTCCTGTGTTTGTATACTTAAAAATTGTTTCAACAGGTGTTCCATTAGCGATGGTACCAAAATCATGTTCTGTCTTATCTAAAGTTAAAACTGCAAAATCACCAGCGTTAGCATCTCTATCAGCTGCTGCTGCAATATTTTCAGTTTTAATTTTACTTGCAGCATCGTCTTTACATGATGTAAAAGCCACTAAGCATAATGCACTAAGTCCTAAAATTACTTTTTTCATTATTCTATTTTTTTGTTAAAATTTATAATCGATTCGCGAAGTTAATAATTATTTCAACGAATTAAAATTTTTACGTACTTCTTAACAAATATTTGTAAGAAATAGCTTTCAAAACAATTTTGGTTTAAATAATTAACTTTAAATAAGAAACAATTTTAACATCTACCAAGCGTAATACCCAATTAAAATTGCTCTTTTATTGAAGTCTACATTAAACCTCTTCCCGTTTTAAGGTGGATATTTTCAGATTGATATTCCTTTACTATTTTATCTAATATACCATTGATAAATAAACTACTTTTTGGAGTAGAGTATTCTTTGGCAATTTCAAGATATTCGTTAATAGTGACTTTATGAGGTATAGAAGGAAATTTTTGAAATTCGCAAAGTGCCATTTTTAATAATACACCGTCTAAACTCGCTAAACGTTCAGCATCCCAATTCGTCGTTTTTTTGCTAATTTCCTCAGCAAACTTAGAGCTATTTAAAAAGGTTTTTTTAAATAATTCTATTGCAAATTCTTTATCGTCATCATCTTTGTATAAATCCGGTAACAATGCCGTTTCAGGAGATGTCAATTTCAACTTTCGCAGTACTTTTAACATGGCTGTATTTACTACAGGTAAATCATCAACCCACGTTAATTTTTTATCTTCAAAGAAGTCGTAAAGCTTTTCATTTGGTGCTATAATCTCAGTGAACACATCTATTATGAAACTTTTATCTTTCTTAAAACTAGTTTCAGAATCCGCAGTATAAGCCTCGTAGATATCACTTTTTAAAATGGCTTTAAAAAGAATGTCTACATATTCGAAATCTAAATCCCAATAATTCAACTTACGATATTCAATCGTTTCTTGTAACATCTTATTACTGCTAATAAGATGTAATAATTGATTCTCTTGAAACTTCAAATTCAGATTTTTATCCGCATCTGACTTTACAAGTTTATTTTGTCTCTTTTCGTTATGATCCTTGCTCTTTTTGTGTAGTTCAGTAAGCAAGGCTAAAAGCGCTAAGTATAAATCATACATGCTATCTAAACTGTGTAACAAAAACTTTTGTTCTTTTATTAAATCATCACTTTCTGTCCCTTTAAAAGCATACATAGATTGCATAGCTTTAATTCTGATGTGTCTTCTGTTTAGCATGTGTAAGAACTCACTTTTAGTATTGGATTATTTAAAAAGGCGAACCTCTAAAGATTCACCTTGCAAAAATACTATTATTTAATTTTTATAATAGAAAATAATTGAGACTATTTTAAGTTTTCTCGTTTACGTGTTTCAATACGCTCTCTAGCAATATTTAGAGCTGCATTGTGCGTCGTAAGATTATTGACCTTGGCATTATCTAAAATTTCGAGTGTAGTATTATAGATATTCTCAGTCTTACGCATTATTTCTTGTCTGTCGTAATTTTCTAACTCTGCATATACATTGATGATTCCTCCTGCATTAATTAAAAAATCTGGTGCATAAACAATACCACGTTCTTGTAAAATTAAACCATGGTTTTTCTCTTCTGCTAATTGATTATTGGCAGCTCCAGCAATTATTTTTGCCTTCAATTTATAGATAGTGTCGTCGTTTATGGTGGCTCCTAATGCACATGGTGCATAAATATCCATATCTTCACTATAAATATCATTACCTCCGTAAATCGTAACACCATATTTAGAGCGTACTTCTTCTAAACGATCTTGACTGATATCTGAAATAGTTACCTTAGCACCTTCGTTTACCAAATGTTCTACAAGCGCTTCACCAACATTACCAATACCTTGTACGTATACATTTTTGTCTTCCAAAATATCAGAACCAAATTTAAATTTAGCCGCTGCTTTCATTCCCATAAATACACCATAAGCTGTAATTGGAGACGGATTACCTGCTCCACCTTTGCTTTCTGAAATTCCAGTAACATAAGGAGTAACTTCTCTCACAGTATCCATATCTTCAGTTGTCATTCCAACATCTTCCGCCGTAATATAGCGTCCGCTTAATGAATGTACAAACTCACCAAAACGTCGCATTAGTTCTGGTGTTTTTTGTGTTTTGGCATCACCAATAATTACCGCTTTACCTCCACCAAGGTTTAAACCAGTGATGGCAGATTTGAATGTCATACCACGAGATAAACGCAATACATCATTAAGTGCTTCCCACTCGTTAGCGTAATTCCACATTCTTGTACCACCTAAAGCTGGTCCTAAAACTGTGTTGTGAATACCAATTATAGCTTTTAAACCAGTATCTTTGTCGTTGCAAAAAACAATTTGCTCATGATCGTCAAAAGACTGTTGTCCGAAAACCGGATCCATTTTTTTCAGTTCCTTTGAAGATAGTATTTCTGAAGTCATGTTCGTTAAATTTTAGGGTGTTTTAAGATTTTCTAAAAACAACTCGCAAAAGTAAATCATAATTAAAGGATTAGCAAAATATTAACTATTAAATACGATTGTCACAATACCTTTGACCTACTAAAGTACACAATGAAAGCACTAAAACACCTCAATAAATATTTTTATAAATACCGATATCGCATCATTATAGGCATCTTTATTACTATAATCTCCAAGATATTTGCGCTTTTTACACCGCGTTTAGTTGGTGCCTCTATAAATGTTGTTTCTAACCGATTAGATGGAAAAATATCGGAAACCATGTTTAGAAGTGAGTTAATGATTAACATTCTATATCTCGTGGGAGCCGCCGTAGTTGCAGGCATCTTTACCTTTTTAATGCGTCAAACCATTATTAATGTATCGAGATATGTGGAATTTGATCTTAAAAATGAAATCTATCAGCATTATCAAATTCTGTCTTTAAAATTTTATAAAGCCAACCGAACGGGTGATTTAATGAACCGTATTAGTGAAGATGTTGGTAAAGTAAGAATGTACGTTGGTCCTGCCATCATGTACACTATTAATACCATCACCTTATTTGCAGTTGCTATAATTTATATGGTCGATAGATCTCCGTCCTTAACCTTATATACCTTATTACCGCTGCCCTTTTTGTCCGTTGCGATTTATAAATTAAGTCGTTTAATTAATAAACGCAGTACTATTGTTCAGCAATCTTTATCTACACTTTCTGCGTATTCACAAGAAACATTCAGTGGGATTTCCGTCATTAAATCTTATGGCATAGAATCAAGAACCAATGCTGAATTTGAAAATCTATCTGCAGAAAATCGTCAGAAACAAATCAATCTAACTAAAGTACAGGCTTTGTTTTTTCCAATGATGGTATTACTAATTGGAGTCAGTAACCTGATTGTAATTTATGTTGGAGGTATGCAATACATGAATGGCGAAATAGAACAAATAGGAACCATTGCAGAATTCATTATTTATGTTAACATGCTAACTTGGCCGGTAGCCACTGTAGGTTGGGTAACCTCTTTAATACAACAAGCCGAAGCATCGCAAGAGCGGATTAACGAATTTTTAAATACGGAACCTGATATTAAAAATACCAAGGCCCAACCCACTCCAATTAAAGGAGATATAGAGTTTAAAAATGTATCCTTTGTATATCCTGATACTAATATTGAAGCGTTAAAAGATGTCAGTTTCAAATTAAAATCGGGAGAAACTTTAGTGATTCTAGGTAAAACAGGCTCAGGGAAATCGACTATATTAGATTTAATCGGTCGCTTATATGATATTAATCAAGGCTCAATTTTAATTGATAACACCGTTATAACTGAGTTAAATCTTTTCAGCCTAAGGCAAAGTATTGGTTACGTACCACAGGATGCCTTCTTATTTTCAGATACTATAAAAAACAATATAAAATTTGGAAAGGAAGATGCCACGGACGATGAAGTCATAGAAGCTGCACAAAATGCTAAAGTTCATAAAAATATCATCGGTTTTAGCAAAGGCTATGATACCGTTTTAGGTGAACGTGGGTTAACCCTTTCTGGTGGACAAAAGCAGCGTGTATCTATTGCTAGAGCTATTATTAAAAAACCCGATATTCTTTTATTTGATGATTGTTTATCTGCTGTAGATACTGAAACGGAAGAAAAAATACTCAAGAATTTAGTAAAGCTCACTAAAGATAAAACGACGATTATTGTGAGTCATCGCGTGTCTTCAGCCAAAAATGCAGATCACATTATTGTTTTAGATGATGGAAAAGTCATAGAGTCTGGAAATCATGAAAGCCTTATAAATACAGACAGTTACTACAACGAATTATACAAGAAACAACTCTCCGAAAAAGAAATGTAATTATTTGTTGTTTAGGTTACTTTTTTTTTAGATTTTTGGATTGAAATTAAAAAAATAGATTGAGTTATGAGTGATTATGAAATGATGGATAAGGAAGAAATATATTCCAAAGTATTGCGTGCAGGTAGAAGAACCTATTTCTTTGATGTGAGAGCTACAAAAGCTGGTGATTATTATTTAACGATTACGGAAAGTAAAAAATTCACTAACGATGATGGATCTTTTCATTATAAAAAACATAAAATTTATCTTTATAAAGAAGATTTTACTGAGTTTAAAGAAATTTTAGCTGAAATGACCGATTACATTATTAATGAAAAAGGCCAGGAAGTCATTAGCGAACGTCACCAAAAAGACTTTAAGCGTGAAGATGATTTTGTAGTGCAAGAAGCAAAAACACCTGAAGATACTAAAACTACAGATAGCTTTACTGATATTAGTTTCGACGATATTTAAAAAAGTACATCTGTTAAATTATAACAAACCTTGGCAATAATTGTCAGGGTTTTTCTATTTTTAAGCACTAACCAAGCTTATTCCTATGCAACGCATTCTTCTACTCCTTATTCTTACAACCACCACTTTTTTTTCACAATCGCAAACAGAATTATCCTACTACTTACCGCAGAATGCACAATTAAATCCAACCATACCAACACCACAGAGTGTTATTGGACATAACGTTGGTGAATGGCATGTTACGCACGATAAATTAGTAGAATACATGAAGGCTTTAGCCAATGCGTCGGATAGAATTACACTAGAAGATAGAGGCAAAACTTTTGAAAACAGACCACTTCTTTTGCTTACCATAACGTCATCAGCAAATCATAAAAATTTAGAGGCCATTCAATCTGCTCATATTGAAGCTACCGAAACCAATTCGGCAAACTTAGAAAACAGACCTATCGTCGTTTACCAAGGGTTTTCAATCCACGGTAATGAACCTAGTGGATCTAATGCCGCTTTATTAATCGCCTATTATTTAGCCGCAGCCGAAGGTTCAGAAATTGATGATTTATTAAACAACACGGTAATTTTGTTTGACCCTTCTTTAAATCCAGATGGTTTACAACGTTTCGCCTATTGGGCAAATACAAACAAAAACATTAATCTAAATCCAGATCCTAACGATAGAGAATACAGTGAAATTTGGCCTGGCGGACGTACCAACCATTATTGGTTTGATATGAATAGAGATTGGTTACCTGTACAACTTCCAGAATCGAGAGCACGCATAGAAACCTATCATAATTGGTTGCCAAATATTCTAACCGATCATCATGAAATGGGAACCAATGCCAGTTTCTTTTTTCAACCTGGTATTCCGTCGCGCACACACCCATTAACTCCACAATTAAATCAAGATTTAACTAAAGGAATAGCGACCTATCACGCCAAGGCTTTAGATAAAATAGGCTCATTATATTATTCCGAAGAAAGTTTTGATGATTTCTACTACGGAAAAGGTTCAACCTTTCCAGATATTAATGGAGGTATTGGTATTTTGTTTGAACAAGGGAGTTCTCGTGGTCATATACAAGAAAGTGAGAATGGCCTATTAACCTTTCCTTTCACCATTAAAAATCAATATACAGCTGCTTTTTCTACGCTTGAAGCTGCTAATAATATGCGAAAAGACCTATTAGAATATCAACACAATTTCTACAAGAACGCAAGAAACGAAGCCTCTAAAGAAGGTAAAAACGCTATTGTCTTTGGAGATGAAAAAGATGCTGCAAAAACCTATCATTTAGCTGAAACCTTAAAACGTCATCGTATTTCGTTTCACAATTTGAAATCAGATTTTTCTAAAGATGGCAAAAATTATAAAAAAGGCTACAGTTACGTGGTTCCAAAGAATCAAAAGAACACCCGTTTAATCAATGCCATGTTTGAAAAACGAACCACATTTGAAGACAGCTTATTTTATGACATTTCTGCTTGGACATTCCCATTAGCGTTTAACTTAGATTATACAGAAACCACGACTACCAATGCCGGAGATGAAGTCATCGATTTAAAACAACACCAAGGTGGTGTCAGTTCAAAAAGTAACTATGCGTATTTATTTGAATGGCACGAGTATTACTCTCCAAAATTATTAAATACTATTTTAAAGAAAGGTTTAAGAGCCAAGGTTGCCATGAAGCAGTTTAAAGCCAACGGTAAATCTTACGACTATGGAACGATTATGATTCCAGCTAAAAATCAAGATTTAAGCACCACTGAAATTTATAATTTTTTAAATGAAGCAGCACAAGAAACTCATATTTCAATCACGTCAGTTTCCACAGGATTAAATGATGGTATTGATTTAGGAAGCCGGAATTTTAGAAATTTAGAATTACCAAAAATCGCACTTTTAGTTGGTGACGGTATAACCTCTTATGATGCTGGTGAAATTTGGCATTTGTTTGATACACGCTACGATATTGTGGCAACCAAACTCGATACTAAAAGTATGGGTAGAGCAGATTTGAGTCGTTACAATTCGATTATTATGGTGAACTCTTCAGGATTAAGTGAAAACAATACAAAGAAGCTACAATCTTGGATCGCAAATGGAGGAACTTTAATAGCTTATAAAAATGCTTTAAAATGGTTGAACACCAAAAAAATAATGAATATCGATTTTAAAAAGTCCAAATTAATCGCAAAAAATATTAACTACGAATCACGAAGTGATTTTAGAGGTGCACAAGTTATTGGAGGTGCCATTTTTGAAACCGAATTAGACCGCTCCCACCCTATTAATTTTGGTTATAAAAATGATAGATTGGCTGTGTTTAGAAATTCGACCTTATTCATTAATCCGGATAAGAATAGCTATAACAACCCCATTCAGTATAGCAAAAATCCATTGTTAAGTGGTTATATTTCAGAAGAAAATTTAGATAGTATTAGTCAAACAGTGCCTTTCAAAATTCAAAAAATCGGTAGAGGAAAAATAATCGGTTTTACAGACAATACGAATTTTAGAGCCTTTTGGTATGGTACAAATAAGTTATTAATGAATGCTGTTTTCTTTAGAGAAGAGATGTAGATTTTAGTTGCTGGTTGTTGAAAATTATATTGTCCTGATCTCGTATATTTCCATTGATAAACTCTGAATTTTCAAGTCTTTAAACCAATGAACCTTCGCAACTTTGAAACTCTGAAACTCTGCAATTTTTACACTTTTCAAGACACCTGAGAACCATTTTTAACCTTAGTTTCTGGATGTAGAAGAAACACGTCATTTTCTTTTACAGCTCCTACAACTAAACATTCGCTCATAAAATTAGCTATTTGCTTTTTAGGAAAATTAACCACAGCTATAATTTGACGATTCAACAAATCTTCTTTTTGATACTGTGTTGTTATTTGTGCAGACGACTTTTTGACTCCTAAGGCACCAAAATCTATTAATAATTGATAGGCAGGACGACGTGCCTTTGGAAAATCACTCACCTCTATAATTGTCCCAATTCGTAAATCGACCTTTGTAAAGTCTTCAAATGTTATTATCTTTTCCATATCTATAATTTACAATGATAAAAGTAACTAAATACAACAATAAATAATAATGGCACGCACAGAATCTAAAATGATACCACTAGGCACAACAGCTCCTCAATTTGAGCTTATAGACACCGTAGATCATACAAAAAAATCGTTACAAGAATTAAAAGGCACTACCGGTACATTGGTGATGTTTATATGTAACCACTGCCCTTTTGTTATTCATGTGAGTTCAGAGTTATCACAATTGGCAAAAGACTATATTTCAAAAGGCATTAATTGTATCGCTATTTCGAGTAATGATGCTGAAAATTACCCACAAGATCGTCCTGAGTTAATGGCTAAAAACGCCATAGATAACGATTATATTTTTCCGTATTTGTACGACCAAACTCAAGATATTGCTAAAGCGTATGGTGCTGCATGCACACCAGATTTCTTTTTATTTGACTCCGATTTAAAATTAGTGTACACAGGTCAATTAGATGATTCTAGACCAGGAAATGGAAAACCTGTAACTGGCGAAGACCTCAGAGCTGCGATGACGGCTTTAGTTAATAAAGAACCTGTAAACCCAAACCAAAAGCCTAGCATGGGTTGTGGTATTAAGTGGATATAGGTTGTATAAAAATCTACACTTATCCTGAAAATAGTATGGGATAAGGTGTATATTTATTGTTATATAACGAGTTGTGGGTAATTCCTGCTACGTTGAAAACAAAATATAAAATTTTAAAATAATGAATAAAATATTTATTATAATATTCCTAGTAGTCCCAATTGGCTTATCAGCTCAAACGTATTACAATTTAACGGATAAAGTTATTCCATACAGAAAGGGTAATTTATGGGGTTATGCTGATAGAAAATCTAAAGAAATATTAGTTAAACCAATATATGATTCTGTCAACCATGACTTTTTAAAAAAACTTCGTTGGATTCCAAAAGTTTCTAAGAATGGAAAATGGGGATTGTTTGCATATAATGCAGATAAAAAAAATTATGAACTAGTAGTTCCTATTGAGTACGATTCTATAACGAATCTTGGTTTTGTTAATAAAAATACTGCTTTATGGAAAAATGGGAGTTTCAGATTTTTAAATAACAAATTCAAAAATGCTTTTGATAAAAAAGATTATTTTATAGATTATTTTATTGAAGAAAAGTACGACTTTACTGTTATACTAAAAAGGCAAAACAAAAATGATGTTTGGTATAGGCAAATTGTTGGAGGAAGACCAAAAGCCATTGTATTAGATAGTATTTTTGAGATTAATAAAATTGTTAATGAAAAGCAATATTTCAATCTAAAAAAAGAAACGTCTGCTTTATTTTATAAAATCATTAATCAAAAGAAAGAAATTATTAAAAGCGAAAAAGATAATAATGTAACTTATGTAACAACAGAACCTGAACGTCCTAAAATGTATCCTCTATTATTTACAAATCCAAATTCGCACCAACAATATGTTTTCTACGAATATGGATATGGAAAAAATAAACTTGAGAGGTTTATTAAGGTTCCTACTACTGAAATATTGGAAATCGAAGATAAGGTAGTTCATCGTATAAGCTCAAAAAAGAACCAAAAACTCTCAACAAACACTAAATTTAGTATTGACAGTACCAACGATAGTAAAAAATATAAAACTAAAAAGAAAAACAAATACATTTTAACAGATAAATATTATAGCGACATTAGACTCATTCAGTCTTCTAAAGCAAAAAAGTTTGGTATAGCAAAAAAGGATGAAGCATTTTTACCAGATAACGTTTTGGTTGAACCTATATACAAAAATGTGTTACTATATAAATTAAGTAAGTACCGTGAAACATTTTTCTTAGTTTTAGAAAAGTCAAATGGGAAAAAAAGTATCTTCTATTTAAACAAAATTCAGGATTTTGAGTTCGAAGAATTACATGTATTTCAATCTGAATTAAGATATTCAAATAATGGGTTGAAAGGTGTAGCTTTTAGAAATCGGGAATTGACTTTTTTACCACCAAAATTTAGTGAAATCCCAGAACCAATTTATAAATATGGTTCTACTGATTTCTTAAAAGTATTTATCCCTAATAATGTTTACTATTATTTATCAACAGATGGTTTGGAATTCTATGAGAAATAAAACTACCCACAACACCGTGTATAATTAATTGCTTGGTCACTGCCGACTTACGAACATTCCTGCGGAATATTCTATCTGTGATTTATTTGCTAAATTAGTTGCTTAACCACGCCACTAACCATACACAACAACGTTGTAATTAATTTGAAAAATGAAAAACCTACTACTCATATTTATCTTATTTCCTATAATAATCATTGCGCAGGAACAAAACGAAAACGTAAAATATGAGAAAGATAATTACTCAATAGAATATCCATCAAATTGGATTTTAAATGATTCTGGCGACAACGGAACTAAAATTTTTCTATATCCTACAAATACTGAGAGTTCGGACATTTTTACGGAAAACATAAATTTAATCGTACAAAATCTGAGTGACACTACAATACCTCTTGAAAAGTACAAAGAGTTAGTGGAAAAACAGATTGGTGGAATGCTGACTGAACCTAAAATTGCTTCGAGCGAAATAAAAAACAAAAATGGATTAAAATCTCATCAATTAATCGCAGAAGGAAAATCAGGCAATTATAAGTTTAAAACCATTATCTACACTTATCTAACAGAAAAACAAATTTATACTTTGACTTTTGTAACGCTTTATGATAATTATAAAAACAACCATGTCGAATCATTGAGAATAATGGATAGTTTTAAGCTGACAAAAAAATAATTACAACTCCGTGTAAAATTAATTGCCTAGCACTAACCTACTCACGTAAATCCCATTGGATTTTCTATGTTATTATAATTTTTTAACTTAGTCGCTTAACCACACCACTAAATCAACAGAAACATATTACCCTACATTTGAAAAAACATTGAAAAATGATACGAAATTATTGGAATGAAGAATGGAAAGAGATTGTTTTTGACGACAAAATTTCCGAAAAAGAAAAATTTAAAATATCAAATTACGGTAGAATCATAAACTGTAAAACTGATGAAGAAGTTCTAGTTAAAGAATACTTTATAAACGGCTACCAGAATCTACCTGTCAAACAAAAAAAGAACGGAAAACAAACAAGTAGATACGTTCATAAACTTGTAGCGGAACATTTTTTAGAAAAAAATGACGGCATATGTGTGATTCATTTAAACTATGACAAAACCGATAATAGAATAGAAAATCTAAAATGGGCTACCAAAAGAGAAAAAGAACTGCATCAATTTAATCATCCAAATTGGGACGAAATTGTTAAAAAACGAAGTAAGAATATTGGAAAATTAAGCGAAGGAAAAGTGAAAATTATAAAACGACAATTAAAAAACGATAATAATAGAGTAAATATGATTGCAAAACGTTTTGGCGTATCTGAAACACAAATTCATAGGATAAAAACAGGAGAAAACTGGAGTTCTATAGCGGAATGAAAACTCACAGTAAAAAACTCATAGTTTTACTCACTTTTTTAGGTGTTTTCTGTTGTAAAGAATCTTCTAAAAACATAACAGAAATGACCTCTAGTGATATTGAAAAACTAGACAAGCTATTAAATTTCGAAAAATTCCGACCAACAAAAGTTAAGTTTAAGTATGTTTTTATCGATAATTCAGGTCAAAACGAAAGATTGTCTGTTCCTGGACCTTCCGACTATTATTTAGAAGCCCTTTTAGAATTTGATTCTATAACCTTTACGAAGATGAAGGCAATTGAAAAAGACATGGAATGGATAGAACAAAACCATCAAAAAGAAGCTTTTAACTTTGAATGGCTACCACAACACATACAACAAGAATTAGATACTAGTAATCCCAATTATAAAGGACATCCTGATTTGTTCTTTAACACAGGTAGTAATGGAAAAATATGGTATTTAAATAATAAAATATTGATTAAAAAATATTCAAACTAAACATGGTAACTAAATTATATTCAGAGCCAAACCATTAAAATTAGGCGTCACTTTTTGCCTAAATAAACCGAATCCTTCACAAGTCAGGCATTTTCAAATTATTATCTTTGTCATAAGACCCAATTAATTCAATCCTATGATTTTTATAGATAACGAAGGCCACACTAACCCTAAATTAAACTTAGCCTTAGAAGAATATGCCTTAAGACATTTTGATGCCTCTAAAGATTATTTACTCTTTTACATTAATGAACCTAGCATTATTATTGGACGCAATCAAAACACCTTAGAAGAAATTAACCAAGACTATATTGACGCAAACAATATCCATGTGGTGAGACGTGTTTCTGGTGGTGGCGCTGTGTATCACGATTTAGGAAATCTAAACTTTAGTTTTATCACTAATCACGATGGTAAAAGCATTAGCAATTTCAAAAAATTCACGGCACCTGTAATTAAGGTATTAAATGACATGGGAGTTACTGCAGAACTAAAAGGACGAAATGATATTTTAGTTGAAGAGAAGAAAATCTCTGGTACGGCTCAATTTTCAACTGGAAAACGTATGATTAGCCACGGAACTTTACTCTTCGATACCGATATGAGTGAAGTAGCTAAAGCGCTGCAAGTAAAAATGAGTAAAATACAATCTAAAGGTCATAAATCGGTACGAAGTCGTGTGGCAAATATTAGCGACTTTTTAGAGACCTCTATTTCAATGGCAGACTTTAAGAAGGAATTACTCATTGGTTTATATGAGGCCAGCGAACCTTTTGAAACCTATAAATTAACGGAGGCAGAATGGAAAGCTGTTCATGATTTAAAAGCTGAAAAATATGATTTATGGAAGTGGAATTTTGGACGTTCCCCTAAATTCAATATTCAACGCAACAAACGTTTTCCTATAGGTGAAATTGACCTTCGAATTTTCGTTGAAAAAGGCCATATTTCAGATTTTAAAGTTTTCGGTGATTTCTTCGGAAGACAACCCATTTCTGATCTTGAAACTTTACTTATTAATGTTCCTTATGATAAAAATGAAATTAATAAAATCCTAGAAGACGTTTCCATTGAAGATTATTTTGGTACTTTAGAAAAGTCCGATTTTATTAATCTTGTTTATGGAAATGACGAATAAAGACGTGCATAACTCTGCTTTAAAAAATCATCATACTATTACATCGAATTATGAAAAAAATTCTATTCACCTTAACCATTTGCCTTTTTCACTTCAGTAATTATGCTCAAGATCAATTAGCGACCGAATTAGAAGCCGCTTTAAATGAAGAACAATACGATAAAATCATTGGCGAACACGCTGATAAAGCAAATGACTACTCAGCCAAAGCCATATATTACATTGGAATGGCGTATTATATGAAAGCTGATGATGATAATGTGCTTAAATTAATGGATTTATCCATCCAAAAAGACAGCACTGATCCAGATGCTTATTTTATAAAAGGAATGACCTATAATTATATGGGACAGTTCGATAACGCTATCTCATCCTTTAATAAAGCTATTGCGTTAAATTCTAATGACTCTAATTATTATAGCGGTTTAGGTGATGCATTTATTAGTCAAGATAAGTTAGACCAAGCACTTTCAGCTTATACTACTGCAACCGAAAAGCACAAACCTATTGAAAGACCGTTTACAATGATTCCTCAAATCTATGCAGAACTGAATCAGCCCGATAAAGCATTAGACGCTTTTTACAAATCGAAAGACATGATTTCTAATGAATCTGATTCGTACATCATTGCACTTTATAACATTGGACTCTATGAATTTTTAAAAAAAGAGTATACAAAGTCTGAAATTGCCTATAAAGAATTGCTTGAAAGGGTTCCGAACGATTATGGATCTTATGCTAAATTAATTCAAGTTTACTACGGCCAAAAGGAGTACGAAAAAGCAGTACCACTTAAAGAAAAATTATATCTAGCCTATAACGAAGGGAAGTTAAAAGATTCATTAAAAACCAAGTTTTGTTTTGACCAGTTTGAATGGAATGGAAAGTTAATCTTTGTTTACGAACGATTTGAAGAGAACGAAGGAGAATTATATTATAAACATATATTCTACGTTACAAATGATAAAGGTGAAACTGAATTTACCATTCAAACTGAAAATTCGCCCATCTCTATAGAACTTGGAGGCTCAAAATACGTCCTTGGTATGGATAAAAATGGAACACATTCTACATTCAGATATGGGTTTGAAGAAGATTTTGATTATGATGATTTAAAAAAGACGGTTATTCTTGTACTTGAAGAAAAAATAAAAGCAGGAGCTAGTTCAAGAAAAAGCAAGAATTAACAGCAGCCCACACAATTTTATAAATTCATACTAACCAAATCACTACTGTAAAAAATGCCAACCTCAAAACAACTCGCCACACAAGTGCATCAGGTTTATTTTGGTGGTAATTGGACAGAGGTTAATTTAAAAACTACAGTTTCTAACATTAATTGGAACACAGCGATTAGAAAGATAGAAGGTTTCAATACTATTTTGGCGCTCACCTATCATATTCACTATTTCATTAAAGTGCAACTTAGAGTTTTAGAAGATGGTCCACTTATTGGAAACGATAGCGAAAGTTATAAGCACCCAAATATTTCATCACAAAACGAATGGGAAACACTTCAAAAAACCATGTGGAATGAGGCTGAACGCTTTACTAAAATACTATCAAAATTACCAGACACTACTTTAGACACTCCTTTTACAGATAAAAAATATGGTACTTACACATCTAATATTTTAGGTCTCATTGAACATACCCATTACCATCTTGGACAAATAATAATTCTAAATAAGTTACTTTTAAAGCCTTAAACCAAAAAAATGACTGAATCAAACAATACGACCAAAGACTTAAAATTTTATTCACAAAAATCTATAGGAATCGCTACGTTTATTGGCGGCCCAATGGCAGCAGGTTATTTAATTAAAGAAAACTACAAAGCTTTAAATGAAAATGACAAAGGAAAAACAGCATTAATCATTTCAATTATAGCAACAGTAGCACTCTTTGGTACCCTTTTTCTTATTCCAGAAGCTATAATGGATAAAGTTCCTAACATGGTAATTCCAGCAGTTTACACAGGAATTATCTACCTTATCGTAAATAAAATTCATGGCACAATACTCGATACACATGAAGCACATAATAACGCGTTTTACTCAGGATGGAAAGCAGCAGGTATTGGTCTAATTTCACTAATTGTCTTAGCAGCAATTATTGTTGCTTCTATCTTCTTAATTCCTGATGAAGCATATGATGCCTATGATGCTGAACTAGAGCAATTCGCAAAAAATGAAGAAGAATCATTAGTGTTTTACGAGCATTTTAGTACCGAAGATGACCTCACCCTTTTAAATGAACTTAATGATTTAGCCATTCCTAAATGGAAAGATAATATAGCCATCATTAAAAGAACTAATGCCATTGAAGATTTACCACTAGAACTCTTAGAGCAGAATAAAAAACTACTTAAATATTCAGAATTAAGATTAGAAGCTTTTGAGCTCTTTAAAAAATTAATTACTTATGATTCTGACAATTACAACGAAGAGTTAGATAGAATTCACAACGAAATCGATGCTGTTATTGAATCGTTATACTAACAAAAATGGTTTTAAATCACATAAAGGTAAACCATAAAAAAATGACAAATTGCACCAGCTAAAACAAAAATATGCCAAATGACATGATTGTAAGGAATTCTATGAATGGCATAGAAAATAATACCAACGGTATAAAATAAACCACCTGCAAACAGCCACAAAATTCCATTGGATC
Organism: Winogradskyella psychrotolerans; assembly: GCF_018860545.1. GTDB lineage: Bacteria > Bacteroidota > Bacteroidia > Flavobacteriales > Flavobacteriaceae > Winogradskyella > Winogradskyella psychrotolerans_A. Next base: position 271,044 of record NZ_JAHKPN010000052.1, read on the forward strand.
CAAGAGCTTCAGACGCGTTGGTAAAATCGAAAACAATCAACCAACCCATTACCAAATACAAAAGGGTTGAAAACACTTCAAAACGTCCTGTAAAAAAGAGTTTTAGAATCACGCCAAAAGCAGCAATCCCCCAAACAGTCCAAAACAATGGCCACCCTAAACTATCAGTGAGTAGAATTAATAAAACAGGAGTGTATGTGCCAGCAATAAGCAGATAGATGCTCACATGATCCACAATTCTAAAATAATGTTTGCGCTTCTCCCCTTCTACCGCATGGTAAAATGTTGAGGCTAAAAATAAGGTTATGATGGAAGCTCCATAAACAATTACACTAAATAAACTCCAAGGCTTTGTGTCATCTGTATGTATAATAAGTAAAACTAAAGCGACGATACCCAAAAGTGCTCCAAAACCATGTGTCCAAGCATTTAGTTGTTCCTCTAATTTTGTTTGAACGCGCATAATTTAACTTTTAGAATTACTAGGTTCTTTAGCTTTTTTTGTCCATTTATTTAGGCTGTCATAAAAATCAATTTCAAACGCTGGCTCTTGTCGTTTTAACCGCTCACTTTGAAATGCACGCTGTAGAATATCTTCTATTAAATAATCTTCCTCTTCATCTATAGGACTAAACTCCTTTTTTAAAGAAATATCAAACAAACTTGCCGTACTGTTAAACCAAAAGGCACGCCAGCCACTGCGTAATTCTTTAATAAGATCAAAGGTTGTTTTTCCGGTTTGCCTGTGAATGAGTTTTACCAAAATCTGACCTTCCGTTTTTGTGAGTTTCTTCAGTTCTGCCGAAAATTCATCTTCAATATAACTCTGAATAATCTTAGCATAGCGCTTCTTATCGCGTTTATGTTCTAAGCCATCTAAGCGGTCTTGTAAAGCCTCTAAACGTTCTGCAGCCAATTTAGCATACGGATACACTTTTAACGTTTTTCGTCTTAAAATAATATAACGGATCCGAGCTTCCCTGTCTTTAAATTTTAAATTGGGAAGTACTAAGACTTCTTTTAATTCTACTGATGTTACAGGAATAGAATCTCCTTCAATATACATGTAGTGCACTTCTGTAGAATCTTGTTTTACAGGATCTTCTTGCGCAGGCAACATTACTGAAAATAACAATACTATGTAAACGATATACCTCATGAAATTCTTTAGTGCCAAAACCATTCCAAAATCTTGATTTTAACCAAATTCAAAATTAATAATATTTAAAGTCTATAACCATAATTTCTTATTAATATTATTAAAATCATCTCAAAAAGTAACACCTATAAAAAAGACCTTTCAAATACATTGTATCCGAAAGGTCTTCAATATTAAAACTTAATTCTAATTATAGTTTTTGACGATTATCACCAGAATTTCTATCAATTAATTTATTGTAAGGGTCTACACCAACTTCAGTCGGCTTCTCATCAACAATAATGGTTATTTTATTATCAATAGCGGTAACTTTATGTTTCTTAAGATAGAGTTGCTCTTCTTTCATTGTTCCATCTACATCTTTCTCTGTAAAAATTCCGATATAAATATAATCTTTAAGTTGAAGCGATAAAATCGGTTTTGTTTTTCCTTCTGGTAAATATGAAATAGAATCTCTTCCAACTTCCGAAAATAATTGTTTTCCTTTGTCGTCATTTCTGTATTTACTGACTTCAAATTCTATATCTACTTTATATTTACCGTTATCAAGTTCTGTAGATTTAGCATTCTTAATTCTATTGTCGTAAACGGTTATAGTTTCAAACATATCCTTAATTACATATTGTAAACTATCTGGTGTAACCGCTTTAATGTGATTTACCATATCTATAGATGTAGTATAAGGTGGTTCTTGAAACTTTACCTTTTCTACATACGTTTTTAAGGCTCCATTTAAGACATCCTCACCTATATAATCACTAAGTGCATAAAATACTAACGAGCCTTTTTGGTAACGAATATATCCTTGTCCATCGTTATACATTAGTGGTTTTTCGCGCTTACGCTCAAAAGTTCTACTCAATAAATAATCGTCTAAGGACTTTCGTAAAAACTTACGCATCTGTTGTTTTCCAAGTTCTTTTTCAAGCACCTTTAAAGCCACATATTCTGATAAACTTTCAGATAACATGGTGGCTCCTAAAACATCAGCACCAATAACTTGATGTGCCCACCATTGATGTGCTACTTCATGTACTGTAATCGCATAGGTATAATCTATGCCGCCGTCTTCGCTATCATCGACTTCTGCAATAAAACCTGTATCTCCACCAAATGGAATAGTGTTTGGAAAAGATTGTGCAAAACCACCACTTGGGAATTCTACAATTCGCAATTGTCTGTGTTGATATGGACTAAAATTCTCGCTATTATATGCTAACGAAGCTTTCATGCCATCCATCATGCGTTCAAGATTATATTCATGGCCTTTATGATAGTAAATTTCTAGACTCACATCGTTCCATGTATCTTTTTTTACTTCATACTTTGCGGAATTGAAGGCGTAAAAATTCAAGATTTTACTATCCATTTTATAATGAAAATAGCGTCTTCCATCTTCCACCCATTCCTTTTGAAGATAGCCTGGAGCAATCGCAATTTGATCTTCACTAGTACTCACTGTGGCTTCAAAATCTATCCAATCGCTATCCTTTGAAATATAAGTGTTTCCTAACGCCGTAGAATCTGAAGGATGTGGTTTTAGCTTATTGGGAGGTAAATCATATTTTTCACGTGTTTTATCATCGGTAAGCTCTCCTCCATTATAACCCAAAGAAGGAAATAATTGAAAGTTATTGATAAAGGTTCCGTTTTCTATTATAGGTGAATTAGAAACCAAAAACGTATTTGGTTTGTTTTTAACCGTGAAATTTAAAGTCATCGAATCTCCTGGCATCAAGGGTTCTTTCAACTTATAAATATCAAAGTTGTAAAGTGTATCTTCTGAAACTAACGTGTTTTCACGACTGAATTTAAACGTACTTGGATAGTCATTATGATTTAAGAAAATACTATCAATTGCCGTATCTGTTTTATTAATCATAGCGTACTCACCAGACGATTCAAAATTACGATTGTCAATAAAGAGGTCCATATTTACTTTTACACCAACAATCCGAGGTTGGGCATAGTTTTCGTATTTCTTATAGGTTTTTTCCCAATCCACAGTCATTTCTTCAACTTCTTTAGAAGAATAACGATCGTTATTAATATTTGTAGCGTTATAGATGGTGTAACCCATAGTTAAAAAACCTCCTAAAATCAGAACAAACGTAATGGCCATTGGTGTTGTAAATCTTGCTTTAGCAATCATTAAGCGTTCTATAAACGAATGCGGTAAACCACGTACCCAAAACAATGCAGCAATAAGCATTAATACTAGGCCTCCAAGTACCCAATAGAATTTATAAGTTAAATAATTAGCTAATGAATCTCCGTATCCATTCATATCATTGAACCTAAATCCAGGACCTTCATTGTATTTGAATACGGCTTGTTCTACACCTGCCAAACTTAAAAATGGGATGGCTATAGAAATCACTAAAAGCACAAATAAACCTAAATACGGATTTCTAATTAATGTTTGAATCGATAATGCTAAGAAGGCCCAAACCACATAATTAATTAGTTTTAAACCGTATAGTTCTTTAATATATAAACCCAGTTCAATATCAAAATACCCTTTATACAATTGAAACAAAATACCCGAAACCATAATAACGGTAAGCAACAATATTTGCATTTTAACTATCGCAATAAACTTAGATAAGAATAAGGACCAATTTGGTATTGGAGTCACATCTTCTAAGCCATTAACATTAGCAATTTTGCTTCTATTCACCAACATACCTGCATATAAAAATGTACAAATATTAATAGCAAACACAAATGCACTACCACCTCGTAACATGAGCCAAGTTCTAGGATACGTTGTTGTTCCGTATGGGTTACCCACGTCTGCTAAAGCAATAAAGACAATTATTAATCCAACTAAAACAATACTTATAAACGGCCAACTTTTAACGATGTATTTAAATTCTACATTAGAAATTTTCCAGGTTGCTTTTAAGTTCTGAATTATAGAATAATCATAAGATACTTTTGGCAGGTTTATTTTAGTAATACCACCAAAATTACGTTTTATAGAACGCTCTCCCTTTACTTTTTTGAAAAGAGAAAATGACATCGCATTTTGGCTGAACGTAAAAAACTTATAGACCAAACCAAACACTAAACTTGCAACACCTAACCATAATAAACGATTGTACAGAATTAATTCCTTAATAGGAATATGCATTTCGTTTTGCTCAAAGACCGTCCAATAACTTGTGTAATAAGCAGAAGCAGACTCGCCAAAAGGATCTAATAATCCTGCCAAATAGCGACTGTCTGGATCGGATAATAAACTCTCAGTAACGCCTTGAACAAACAGCAATAAAATAACTGTTATAAAGCCTGCGGCAATATTTCTTGTGAAAGTGACTACCGCAAAAACAATAGCACCAAAAAGCAAAATATTAGGCAGAATAAAAAGCCAGTACGCATTAAAATACGATTTAATATCAAAGGCAATAATCAAATCAGAATTGGTGCCAGGTAATCTGAAACCAATGAACATTCCGACTCCAATAGTCATTACAATTAATGTTACAACGACAATGGCACTAAAAAACTTAGCAAATAAATAATTGGCCTTTGTAAACGGATACGAATATAAAATGGAATGCATTTCACTTTTAAAATCCCTATTAATAGAAGCTCCTATGATAGATGGAAATAAAAAGAAAATTAAAATAGCCAATCCATTAAATAAGCCCTTTACTCCCATTGGAGAATTCACAATACGAGAAGAACCTGTTGTGGCTGTTATACTATCAAATATGCCTGCTGTTGTTGCTGCCATAAATAATGATAACATAAAGAAAATCGCCATATAAATGTAAGTCGCAGGTCGTTTTGCCCAGTACTTTAATTCATAAAAAAAAATTGTAGAAAACATAGATGTACTTTTTTAGGTTAAAAAATTAAACGGCACTTACGGGTTCGTCTTGTTTTAGTGCTATAAAGTACACATCGTCTAATTGTGGTTCAACAGATTTAAAATCTTCATTGGGCTGATTATCACTAAATACTCTTATATTTAATGAATTGTCTTCGTTATAATTAGATGATAATAAATTGTATTGTGCTTCATGCGCTTCTAAATCATCTCTATCAATAACCTTCGTCCAAATACGACCTTGTAATTCTGCTCTTGCCTGAGATGGAGTGGCTTGTTTTAAAATACGTCCACCATTTAGAATCGCCATGTCATTACAAAGTTCTTTTACGTCTTCAACAATATGTGTTGAAAAAATGACGGTACAATTGGTACCTACTTCTCTTAGAACATTAAGAAAACGATGACGTTCCGCGGGATCTAATCCTGCTGTTGGTTCATCGACAATAATAAGTTTTGGATTGTTTAATAACAACTGTGCAATACCAAAACGTTGCTTCATTCCTCCAGAATAACCTGCCACATGTTTTTTACGCACATCATATAAATTGGTAATATCTAAAACTTCTTTTACTATGGCCTTTCGGTCCGTTTTAGAACCAATCCCTTTTAAAGTGGCAAAATAATCTAACAACGCTTCGGCCGACATTTTAGGATACACACCAAAAGATTGTGGCAAATAACCCAATACTTTTCGCAATGCCATTTTATCTTCTAAAACATTGATATCTCCAAACATTATAGACCCAGAATCCGGACTTTGCAATGTAGAAATGGTTCGCATTAAAGAGGATTTACCAGCTCCGTTTGGTCCTAAAAGTCCGAACATTCCTGTTCCGATTTCAAGGTTTAGATTATCAATAGCCTTTACGCCATTTTTGTATGTTTTAGTAAGGTTGGTTATGACTAGTTTCATGAATTTATATTTATTTGTTTTTTATGGTCACATAGAACATCCTAATTAATCATTTGATTGAATATCAAATTTTTTGGATGGATGTTTCATTGTATTGAGTTTAAGTTTAAGGTTAATGACGTATAAGTGTAAAAATAGTTGAATTTGTTACAAAAAATTTTCAAAAGCTATTAAAAGCTTAGGAAATCCTTTTATTTTTACAGAAATTCAAAATAATTCTTATGGCTTCAAAAAGCATTCTCAATAAAAAATCAATCGATTTCCTCGAAAAATATTTAAATAACGCCTCTCCTACAGGTTATGAATGGGAAGGTCAAAAAATCTGGATGGATTACTTAAAACCCTATGCTGATGAATTCATCACTGATACCTATGGTTCAGCAGTTGCGGTAATTAATCCAAATGCTAAATTTAAAGTGGTCATTGAAGGCCATGCTGATGAAATTTCTTGGTATGTGAACTATATTTCAGATAACGGATTAATCTACGTGATTAGAAACGGAGGAAGTGATCACCAAATTGCTCCGAGTAAAATTGTAAATATCCATACTAAAAATGGTATTGTAAAGGGTGTTTTTGGATGGCCAGCAATTCATACTAGAAGTAAAGCCAAAGAGCAAGCTCCAAAACCAGACAATATTACCATTGATATCGGAGCAAAAGACAAAGACGAAGTTGAAAAAATGGGAGTTCATGTCGGTTGTGTAATTACGTATCCAGATGAGTTTCATATTCTAAACAAAGACAAATTTGTTTGCAGAGCTTTAGACAATAGAATGGGAGGCTTTATGATTGCTGAAGTTGCGCGTTTATTGAAAGAGAATAAAAAAACGTTACCGTTCGGACTTTATATTACCAATTCCGTACAAGAAGAAATTGGTTTGCGTGGTGCTGAAATGATTACACAAACTATTAAGCCTAACGTTGCCATTGTTACAGATGTAACGCACGATACAACGACTCCAATGATTGAGCAAAAAACACAAGGTTATGCTGAAATCGGAAAAGGCCCAGTAATCGCTTACGCTCCAGCTGTGCAACAAAAATTAAGAGATTTAATTACAGATACTGCTGAAGAAAAGAAAATTCCTTTCCAACGTGCTGCACTTTCTAGAGCCACAGGAACAGACACGGATGCCTTTGCTTATAGTAATGGAGGTGTCGCTTCTGCTCTAATATCATTACCGCTTCGTTACATGCATACCACAGTAGAAATGGTACATAGAGACGATGTGGAAAATGTGATTAAGTTAATTTATGAAACATTATTGAAAATAGAAGACGGAGAAACGTTTAGTTATTTTAAATAACTAGCTAAGCTAGATTTATCAAAATAATAATTTTAAAGACCTCAAAGATTTCTAAAACCTCTGAGGTCTTCTTACAACTATGGACGAACTACTAGATATTGTTACAAAACAAGGTCAACCGACAGGGAAAACCGCTTTAAAGTCAGAAGCACATGCTAAAGGGTTGTACCATAACACCATTCATTTATGGTTGTACACCTCTAAAGGTGAAATTCTTTTACAACAACGTTCTCATAAAAAAATTATTTACCCTTTACTTTGGGATGTTTCCGTTGCTGGACACATTGATGCTGGTGAAACTTTTATTGAAGCGGCTTTACGAGAAACTGAAGAGGAAATTGGACTGAAGCTTGACGCAACTAACTTAAAACATATTGGTGTATTTCTTCATGAAACGTCCTATAACAATGGTAAAATTCAGGACAACGAATTTCATCAGGTTTTTATAACCGAATTAAAAATGCCTTTAGATCAACTTACTATTCAAGAAGCGGAAGTTGAAGCTGTAAAATTAGTAACGCTCAAAAACTTTGAAGAACTTTTAAAAAACAGTAGTATCAATAACCATTTTGTGACTAGTAATTCTGATTATTATAAATTCATAATCGAGTCTATCAAAAAAGAACATTAATTATGAATTTACTCCTACTAGCCCTCGCTCCCATCTGTGCCGTTCTCCTTTATATTTACGTTCAAGATAAACACGAAAAAGAACCAAGAGGCTTATTAATTAAAAGCTTTTTATTAGGTGCCATAGTCAGTATTCTTATTGTCTTTGTATTATATTTCTTTACAGGACGCTTCATTCCTATTACAGATCAATTCAGTGTTGGACAACAATTTATTCAAGCCTTTATAGTGGTTGCGTTGTCGGAAGAATTCAGTAAATACGTCATTGTAAAATACTATGCACAACCTAAAAAAGCATTCAACGAACCTTACGACGGTATTATTTATGCCGTTATGGTTTCCATGGGATTCGCGTGTACTGAAAACGTTATGTATGTGATTGAAGGCGGCTATCAAACCGCTATTTTAAGAGCATTTACAGCAGTTCCAGCGCATGCTACATTTGGAATACTCATGGGTTATTTTATGGGGAAAGCTAAATTCTCAAAAAATAGATTTGCACTTAATATGGCCGGATTATTCTTAGCCGTTTTATTCCATGGAGCTTATGACTTTTTCTTATTCATCAATTTCATTCCCGGAATATCTATTGGTGCTTTTGTGTCTTTAATTATTGGTATTGTATTATCAAAAAAGGCAATAAAACGCCATCAAGACGATTCTCACTTCAAATCTTTGTAAGATTCTTAAAAAAACCCTGATAAATTTCATATTTTGCAGTTCATTTAATGATTTCATACAAATCACATAATAAACTCCATTTTATGTACAAGATAAAAGTGAACACGTCATATGTTTTCAATGTCTCAAAAGAAGATAGTGAATTATTAGACACTGTAGAAACTGCCCATAATCAATACCACATTCTTCAAGATCATAAGCCTATAACCGCAGAGATCTTAAGCGCTGATTTTAATAATAAATTGTATACTGTTAAAGTAAACAATAGCACCTATGAGGTTGATATTTATGACGCATTAGATCTACAAATTGAAGAATTAGGTTTTGAAATCGGAGCCTCAAAACAGGTCAGTGATATAAAAGCACCAATGCCAGGTTTAATATTAGAAATCAGTGTTAAAGCAGGCCAAGAGGTGAACGAAAATGATGATTTATTAATATTAGAAGCCATGAAAATGGAAAATGTTCTAAAATCACCACGCCATGGAATTATAAAATCTATCGAGGTAAAACAAGGACAAACGGTTGATAAAAATTCCCTTTTAATAGAGTTTGAATAGACCTATCGTCAGTTCGAGTATTTTGTGAATTATAAGCGCAACGTATCGAAAACATGAATAAAAAATAAGTACAAATTAAAAGATAACTGCTTTGGCAGGCCTTAAGATGAAAAAACTACTAGTTGCAAACAGAGGAGAAATCGCCATCCGAGTGATGCGAACCGCAAAAAAAATGGGCATTAAAACCGTTGCCGTATTTTCTGAAGCTGACCGAAATTCACCGCACGTTCAACATGCAGATCAAGCGGTTTGTATTGGTCCTGCACCTTCAAATGAATCTTATTTACGAGGTGATAAAATTATTGAAGTTTCAAAAGAGCTCAATGTTGATGCCATTCATCCTGGCTATGGCTTCTTAAGTGAGAATGCTGATTTTGCGGAATTATGCGAAGCTAACAATATCTTATTTATTGGGCCACGTTCAAAAGCAATTCGCGTAATGGGAAGTAAGTTAGCCGCAAAAGAAACTGTAAAAGGCTATAATATTCCGATGGTTCCTGGTACTGATGAAGCTATTACTGATATTCCAGAAGCTAAAAAGATAGCTAAAGGTATTGGCTTTCCAATTCTTATAAAAGCTTCTGCAGGAGGAGGCGGAAAAGGCATGCGTATTGTTGAAAACGAAGCGGAATTTGAATCTCAAATGGATAGAGCTATTAGTGAAGCTAAAAATGCATTTGGTGATGGTTCTGTATTTATTGAGAAATATGTGGCGTCGCCAAGACATATCGAAATTCAAATTATGGCCGATATGCATGGCAACGTTATTCATTTGTTTGAGCGTGAATGTTCGGTACAACGTCGTCATCAAAAAGTAGTTGAAGAAGCTCCTTCTGCTGTGTTAACACCAGAATTAAGAAATCAAATGGGACAAGCAGCCATTAATGTGGCGCGTTCTTGTGATTATATTGGTGCCGGAACCGTTGAATTCCTTTTAGACGAAAACCTTAATTTCTACTTCCTTGAAATGAATACGAGACTTCAAGTTGAGCATCCTGTATCGGAATGGATTGCTGGAGTAGATTTAGTAGAACTTCAAATAAAAGTAGCCAGAGGAGAACATTTAAACATTATTCAAGAGGATTTAAAAATCAATGGTCATGCTTTAGAACTACGTGTTTATGCTGAGGACCCTATGAATGATTTTCTACCAAGCGTTGGAAATCTTGAAGTATACAAACTCCCCGAAGGAGAAAACATACGCGTTGATAATGGGTTTGAACAAGGTATGGATATCCCGATTTATTATGACCCAATGATTTCAAAATTAATCACTTATGGTAAAACACGTGAAGAAGCCATTGAAGTTATGATAAAAGCTATTGATAACTATCATATAAAAGGTGTGGAAACCACTTTACCATTTGGACGCTTTGTTTTTGAGCATGAAGCCTTTAGAAGTGGAAATTTTGACACGCATTTTGTAAAAAAACATTTTTCTCATAGTCTCTTAGAAGACCAGGAAATGTTAGAAGCTGAAATAGCTGCAAAAATTGCATTAAAGCATTTTTTAATGGAACAGAAACTTTTAAAAGTACCAAACTAAGTAGTTAGTAGTAGTCTCTATTCAGTGCATTTTTCAACTATAAAGTTAACTGACGACAAACAACATAAACAACATCAAATACAGCTTTGCGCTTTCGCAAGAAAAAATTATAAGCATGGAAGACAAAATAAAAATTCTTAACGACAAATTAGCTTTAGCTAAATTGGGAGGAGGACAACCCAGAATATACAAGCAACATGAAAATAAAAAATTAACAGCAAGAGAACGTGTTGCCTATTTACTCGATGAAGGGTCTTTTGAAGAAATTGGAGCTTTAGTTACCCATAGAACTAAAGATTTTGGTATGGCTGATCTGCAGTTTTATGGAGATGGTGTTGTAACTGGTTATGGTACTGTTAATGGAAAATTAATTTATGTTTTTGCTCAAGATTTTACGGTTTTCGGTGGGTCATTATCTGAAACACATGCTGAAAAGATTTGTAAAATAATGGATATGGCCGTCAATGTTGGAGCACCACTGATAGGTCTTAACGATTCTGGTGGAGCTCGAATTCAAGAAGGAGTCCGTTCATTAGGTGGTTATGCAGATATTTTTTATAGAAATGTACAAGCATCTGGAGTAATTCCTCAGATTTCTGCTATTATGGGACCTTGTGCTGGTGGAGCTGTTTATTCGCCTGCGATGACAGATTTCACGTTAATGGTTCAAGATACAAGCTATATGTTTGTTACTGGCCCAAATGTTGTAAAAACAGTAACTAACGAAGAAGTCACAAGTGAAGAATTAGGAGGAGCGAGTGTGCATTCGTCTAAATCTGGTGTAGCTCATAAAACAGCGACTAATGATGTGGAATGTTTAGAAGATATCAAACAACTGTTGAGCTATTTACCACAAAGCAATAAGGAAAAAGCAGACGATATCCCTTTTGAACTAAAAGATGAAGTTAGAGATGTGTTATCTTCAATTGTTCCAGAGAATCCAAATAAACCTTATGACATGCATGATGTTATAAAAGGCATTATTGATGAAGACTCTTTTTATGAAATTCATAAAGATTATGCCGAAAATATTATCGTTGGTTTTGCCCGATTAGGTGGAAAAAGTGTAGGTATTGTCGCTAATCAGCCGATGTTTTTAGCAGGAGTTTTAGATGTAAATAGTTCTAAGAAAGGAGCGCGTTTTGTTCGTTTCTGCGATTGTTTTAATGTTCCATTATTAGTATTAGAAGATGTTCCAGGATTTTTACCAGGTACTGACCAAGAGTGGAATGGAATCATTGTAAATGGGGCAAAATTATTATATGCTTTTAGTGAAGCTACAGTACCAAGAATTACAGTTATTACGAGAAAAGCATATGGTGGAGCTTACGATGTAATGAATTCTAAACACATTGGAGCAGATATGAATTTTGCTTGGCCTAATGCCGAAATCGCGGTTATGGGAGCTAAAGGTGCCGCAGAAATTATTTTTAAGCGTGAAATTGCTAAAGCAGACAATAAAGACGCTACACTCAAAGAAAAAGAGGCCGAATACGCCAAATTATTTGCCAATCCTTATAGTGCTGCGGAACGTGGTTTTGTTGATGATGTTATTCTCCCGAAAAACACAAGACGCAAACTCATTAAAGCATTTAGTATGTTAGAAAATAAGGATGTAGCGAAACCGGATCGTAAGCACGGGAATATTCCTTTGTAATTGAGTGTCTAAATTCTATTTATCCAACAATCGTCTGTGATAATTTATTTGTCCCAAATGATAGGCCAAGTGCGAGTTTAAATGAACTAAGAAATACTCAGTAGTCATAGGTTCTCCAAAAACATGGAGTTTATATTCACTTTGTAAATCATTTAGTGACAAACTTTTTATAGTCCGCTCTACACTAATTAATGTGTTTTCAAGTTGTTTGATTAATTCAGATTTGGGTACATCCTTTAATGAAAATTCTAATTCGCGCTGTCTTACATATCCAGAATCACCTAAAATAGCACCTATAAAATGATTCAGATTGGCAATAAGATGCAGACATAAATTTCCCGTAGAATTGGTAACTATACCATCTACCTTCCAAATATTAGGTTCATGCTTATATAGGTTAATTTCGTCAATCAATTTATTGATATCTCTTTTAAATAACTTTAGCAATGTATCTGTAAGCATAGGGTGTAATTCTTAAATATTAGTAATACTTCAAATCAAAAATAGGTAATAAATCACTTACTTTTGCCCAATGCAAAATCAAAAAAGATCTCAGTTAGAATTTGTAGTGCTAATGGCAGCCTTGATGTCTATTGTAGCACTTTCAATTGATGCCGTTTTACCTGCTTTACCCAAAATTGGAGATTATTTAAATAGCGTCAACGCAACCGAAAATCAAAAATTAATCACTACTATATTTCTAGGTTTAGGATTTGGACAACTTATTTTTGGACCATTATCGGATAGTTTTGGACGCAAACCTATGGTGTTTTTTGGTTTTGGTGTATTCATTATTGCTTCAATTATTTGTATCACGACACGGAATTTTGAAATGATGCTTTTTGGTCGTGTATTACAAGGTATTGGACTGTCTTCGCCCAGAACTATGAGTACAGCTATTGTCAGAGATTCATATAGTGGAGACCATATGGCGAAGATTTTATCTATTGTCACCATGACCTTTATTTTAGTTCCGGTTATTGCGCCAATGTTGGGGCAGTTTTTAATGAGTCATTTTGGATGGCATTCTATTTTCACGGTAACCTTAGCTTTTGGATCATTAGTAATGTTATGGTTTTGGAAACGACAACCAGAAACACTTCATGAGAAATACAAAAAAACGTTTCGGCTCGCAAATTTTAAATCTGGAGCTAATACTTTTTTCAGAATAAAATCTGCTGTTATTTATACGTTACTTTCAGGACTTGTTACTGGCTCTTTTATGGTGTATTTAAGTACATCGCAACAAATATTTCAAGTGCAATATGAATTAGGAGATTTATTCCCTTACATTTTTGCCAGTTTAGCTGTTACTATCGGACTATCAACGTTTTTAAATAGCGCGATTGTGATTCGGTTTGGTATGTGGAATTTAGTCCATATAGCCTTAATTGTATTTGTCGTTAATTCACTAATTTTTGTCATTACGTTTTGGTCAGGTATCAATCCACCAATAGAAATTTTGATGGTGTTTCTAATGCTACAATTTGCAAGTGTAGCCTTCTTATTTGGAAATTATAGAGCTTTGGCCATGGAACCCATGGGACATATTGCTGGTGTTGGAGCTGCGCTAAATGGTTTTATTTCTACCGTTATGGCGGTACCCATAGCAAACTTTATTGGTAGTTTTATTAAAACGTCTGTTTTACCGCTTTTTATAGGCTTTTTTGTCACTGGAATTATTGCCTTAGTTTTATTTTATAGTATAAAAAAACCAGTGAGAGTGAAAGAATAATTATTAAAATGATTGCTTTCACTCTACTGGCTACAGTAATTTCATAATGTTATCAAGCCTATTTCAATATGACTTTTTGTGTTTTATTTTGAGTATTATTATTCAACTCTACAACATACACACCTGTACTTAATCCACTCACATCAATAGCTTGAGATCTACTAGAAGTAATTAAGTTTTTCGAAATAACGATACGCCCTTGTAAATCATAAATCGTAGCCTTTGTAGCGTCTGCTAACTGACCTGCAACAACAATTGTTTTATCGGCTGTATTTGTGTATATAGTTAATGCATCTAAAGTATTTATAGTTGTAGATAACGTACTATTACTTAAACGTAGATAGAAACGACCAATACCATCTAAGTTTGCATTTGGCGTTAATACATAATCTCCAGAATTTAACAAGGTTGTGGTGTTATTAACCGTATCCTCTAAATATACCTCTACAGTATTTGGCAATGTAGATTGTGAAATAGTAAACGAAATTTGCTCACCTTGATTAGCATTCACACCAAGTGGAATAGTAACATCACTTATATTTGAAGTATTTAAAGATTGAAGTGCAAAATTAACGTTCTCATTACTTTCTACTAACTGAGAATAAAGTGCAAATGTAGGTGCTGCACCAAACACTTTAGCATCATAACCAGGATCTAACCCTAAGCTAGAACCCTCATTAAAGTAGAAACTTGTTCTGTAAGTATTAGAACCTACAAGATCTAATTTAAGATTATAACTTATAGATGGTGATCTTCCTACAATGTAATCATCAGAACCAATTAATGTTCTCATATCTGTAGTACTAGACGATCCGTTATTAAAAACAACATTACCAGTAGCGTTTTTAGCGGCAACCAAAAATCCTTGACCAGGTGCAATATTTAATGTTTCAGTAGTCGCTGCATTTATAATAGTAAAATTTCCAGTTGTAGCTTCACTTCCTGTATATGTCCCGCTATTATAAGCATAAATGGCTTCAGCATCATCATCTAAAGCGGCCGTATTGGCAGTTAAAAACTCAGAAGCACTAAGATAGCTTGGGTAAGGATTCCCAACCAAATTCCATTGACTTCCACCAACAGGGCTACTAATAGGAGCACTAACATTACCTGTAACGACATTTCCTGTAAAAGTTAAGACTTGGTCGCTAGTTGTAGTTGCAGCTCTATACCCTTTTCCTGATTCTAAAGCTGTGGTAGCAGCTACTTCAAAAATTTCATAAGCGGTAGTACCTGAAGCGTTATTATAAGGACCAAAAGCATAATGCGTTCCGTTAGTTGCTAGTTTAGATGCGTTTGTCGGAGAACCTAAAGCGATAAAAGTATCAAAGCTAAGTCCACTTAATGGTGCCGCAATTAAATCATTTCCAGCACCTGAAGCTGTACCTAACATATTTACATGACGTTCGTAATTTATCGTACCAGAAATAGTACCATTTAAAATTAAGCTTGAATAACTATCAGAAACAGATGTTAAATTCACTGCCTCAGTAACCGTTAAAGTAACTCCAGAATCAATAGTTAAGCTTCCTCCGGCTTCTACCATTACTGATTCCACAGTTGCATTTGCACTAAGAACTGCATCCGTACCTGATTTCACCAAAAATCGATAACAAGCATCTCCTGTATCTGGAGCGTCGCTAACAGCTAAACCTTTTAAGTAATCCGTACCATCCCAAACGATATCTGAAATGAAACTTAATGTAAAATAATCACCGTCTGTAAAAGAAACACCTGTTACTGTTGCTGTAGTTCCTACGACTGTTAAATCATAAGCTGTTGCTGAACCAAAAGTATTATTATCATCCACAACCAATTGCAGCCCTTCACAGCCATCTGCGGCTGCAGTAATAGTTGAAAGATCAAATTCTAATGTTACTGTCCCTAAATCTCCGGTTTTACTAACACGCCACTTTGACGTTAACTCTTGAGAATTGTTGTTTGAATTAAATGCAAAATCATATGCTGGGTCTTTAGTATCTTCTCCCCAAAATAAAAAATCTCCATTTGATAAAGCAGAAGGTGTATGCATACTCAAAATTCCAGTTCCTCTAGAAGCTAAATGATTAGAACCATCTGATGCTTGACCAATACCTGCTACATTATGGTCAAAATCTCCATTGACAGCATCATCTTGTGTATAAAAATCTTTAGAGCCGTCTAAAGCTGTACCATATTTTGCAGATAAATAATTTTCAACAATTGTTGTTTCCGATAGATTAAGTGATTTTGTATATAAAATAACTTCTGCTATGTTTCCGTTGAAACTTGACGTTGACTGCCTACCAATACCGAAATCAACAAAACTATTTAGAGTTCCATCATATGATATTGTTTGAGAAGCTTCTGCATTAATATATTGAGTTATAGACGTACCTTTAAAATCTTGTGTAAGAACATAAGGAGTATCAGCATATAATTTTATTCCAGCTCCGTTAGGGAAGCTTTTTTTTACCCCATCAGACTGTACACCTCTTCCCCACAAATAGCCATTAGTAGCCCACATTCCGATAGTTTTTTGGTTCGCATCTGTTGAAAATGCAGTTCCAGATGGACCTGCTTGAATAATTCCTCTAGTGTTACTATCAAAAGATGGTGCCTGCAGCACAACGAATAAACTTACTTCATTGCTATGGCCAACACCAGTTGAAAAGATTCCATCGTTATTTCCATCAAAATTTAAAGCGGAATAGCCATTTATAGCGTCAGTTTTTAATTTAGGTTGTAAACCTCCATTACCTTGTGAGGCATTGTTACCTTCACCTGAAGCATCATTCCATTGTTGTATCGATGAGTTATTAGAAGCTGGAGTTACACCTGCATCTGTAAAAGTACTATTTTCGGCCTTTAGCCATATTTCGTTATCTGTTGTGACTCCTCCTGGTCCTGTCTGAGAGAAACCATAAGTTGATAATAATAACGAAAGGACTGTGTAAATTTTTGCTTTTGTATTCAAAATCTTAAGGGGTATAAATTAATTTGTCGGTAAAAGTACATAAAAACTCTACAAAAAGCAAATAATATCGTTTAAATGCATTTTTATGTGAGAAAGAAATAAAAGAAATGTACAATTATATTATCCCTCTTTTTCATAAAGAATACTAGTATCACGCTAATTATTGGGGTAGTCCTATTCTATCCAATGAAGGCATTTATCTGCAGAAAGATCTAAAAAATCTCTAATCCACCTTTACCTTCCCTAATAATTTCTGGTGGATCTTCTGATAAATCGATAATAGTGGAGGCTTCATTGTCTCCATAACCACCATCGATTACTAAATCTACTAATTTATCCCATTTTTCAAGAATTAACTCTGGGTCTGTGGTATACTCTAATACATCGTCGTCATCTCTAATAGATGTTGAGACAATAGGGTTACCTAATGCCTCAACAATTGCTAAAGCGATAGTATTATCTGGAACCCTAATTCCTACTGTTTTACGCTTTTTGAAAGGATTGGGTAGGTTCTTTGACCCCGGAAGGATAAATGTATAGGGTCCTGGCAAGGCGCGTTTCAAAATTTTAAACGTAGTGGTATCGATTTGTTTTACGTAATCACTTAGGTTACTTAAATCTTTGCATACGAATGAGAAGTTAGATTTTTCCAACTTCACACCTTTTATTTGAGCAATACGCTCTAATGCTTTTATGTTAGTAATATCACAACCTAACCCATAGACGGTATCAGTTGGATAAATTACCAATCCACCATTTTTCAAAACTTTAACTACTTTTTGAATCTCCCTTGGGTTAGGATTTTCCGGATATATCTTAATAAACTCAGCCATAATATGTAACTTACAAATACGTTATACAAAGTAAGTATATTTTTTTCAATATGAAACGACTATTATCTATATACCTGTCATTGTTATTCATCTGTCTTATAGCATCATGTGATTCTGAACGCTCTGAGGATACAGACTTAGAATCCTTAAATCCAATAACATCTCACGAAGAATTCAATATTTCTTATGGTAATCATAGCGATCAGGTCTTTGATTTATATTTACCTGCTAACCGAACCATGGATACAAAAACGATTGTTTTGCTTCATGGAGGTGGCTGGACTTCTGGAGATAAAGCAGATATGAGTGATATTAAGAATTTTATCAAAGATCAAATGCCTAGTTATGCGATTGTAAACATAAATTACAGGTTAGCAGATGAAAATAATCCACCTTATCCGATGCAAATTAATGATATTACAAGCGTAATTAATTTTTTAGATTCCAACCAATCCTATTATACCATTTCTGAAAATTTAGGTTTTGTAGGTCTTAGTGCTGGTGCACATTTAGCTTTATTATGGAGTTATGCTTTTGATACAGCGCATAACGTTGACATGGTAGCTAGTATTGTTGGTCCCACAAATTTTACGGATCCTGCTTACTTAAATAATACAAATCTAGTGCTTCAACAGATATTAGATAGTTATGGAATAAATACGTCTACCGATTCTCTAGAAGAGGTCAGTCCTTACCATAAGGCAACGTCTAGCGCTCCTCCTACTATTTTATTTTATGGAGGAGAAGATCCTTTAATTCCAATAACTCAAGGTACTGCAATGCGAGATAAACTTGAAGAATTAAATATTACGCACCAATACACCTTATACCCAAATGAAGGTCACGGTTGGACGGGACTTAATTTATTAGATACGACGATACAATTAAAAGCGTTTATTGAAACGCATCTTTAATCTTGCTTAGTTCTTAAGATTTCAAGCTTAGCAAAACGTAAGAGTAAGTTTTTAGTATCACCATTCTGAAATTTTATTTCAGCTTTAGCATCAGCCCCAGAACCTTCTAATTTAATCACTTGTCCACGACCAAAACGTTGATGGTTTACAGTATTACCTACAGTAAGTTTAGAGTCGACAATATTAGAAGCATCAGTAGATTGCACTTGTTTTACGCGTTTCAATTTTTTTGGCGTGCTAATAATAAATTTCTCAGGTTTCTTCGTGGTCTTCATAGATTCTTTTTTCTGAAGTTTTGCTGTTTTCGGTTTAGCGAACCTCACTCTATTAGGTTCAACATCTCCAAATATAGACGAATCTAACATTGGATTATGGCGTTCTTTTAAAGGTGTAACGATGTTAATAAACTCATCATCAATTTCTTCAATAAAACGACTTGGTTCGGCATCTATCAACTTTCCCCAACGGTAACGCGATAGTGTATAGGTTAAATAGGCTTGCTTTTCTGCTCGTGTCAAAGCTACGTAAAATAATCGACGTTCTTCTTCAAGTTCACTTCGGGTATTCATACTCATAGCACTCGGAAACAAATCTTCCTCCATACCTACAATAAAGACATGTCCAAATTCTAAGCCTTTTGCCATGTGAATACTCATTAAAGCTACATGATCTGGATCACCTTTATCACCATCTAAATCTGTTGCTAAAGCCACATCTTCTAAAAATTCTGCTAAAGAATCGCCAGCATCTGCCAACTCAATTTGTCCTTCAACAAAATCCTTAATACCATTAAGTAACTCTTGAACGTTGTCTAATTTAGTTACTCCTTCCGGCGTTCCGTCTTTTCCAAGCTCTCTAATTAAGCCACTCGTTTTAGAAACATGTTCAGATAAATCAAATGCATTGGCTGTCTGATTCATTACTTTGTAACTCTCAATAAGCATTACAAAATCACGAAGCTTATTCTTAGTTCCGTTATTAATATTTATAGAAACGGAATCAATATCTTTTATGACGTCATAAATCGTTTTTCCTGTTGCATTTGCAGCCACTACTAACCTATCGACCGTCGTTTGGCCAATACCTCTTGCCGGATAATTTATGATTCGTTTTAAAGCCTCTTCATCTGCAGAATTGAGAATTAAACGCAAATAAGCGGTAACATCTTTAATTTCTTTCCTTTGGTAAAATGACAAACCTCCATAAATTCGGTACGGAATATCTCGTTTTCTTAAAGCATCTTCAATCGCTCTAGATTGCGCATTTGTACGATACAAAACCGCAAAATCACTATTATTTAACTGGTTGTTCATTTTGGTTTCCCAAATCGTACTCGCCACATAACGTCCTTCGTCTGCATCTGTCATGGCGCGATGCACAATTACTTTTTCCCCTTCAACATTAGCAGTCCAAACTATTTTATCAATCTTGGTTTTATTATGTTCAATAACAGAGTTTGCCGCACCAACAATGTTTTTAGTTGAACGATAATTCTGTTCTAATCGAAACATCTTAACATCGTCGTAATCTTTTTGGAAATTCAGAATGTTATTAATATTAGCTCCACGGAATGCATATATACTTTGCGCATCATCACCTACAACACAAATATTTTGAAAACGATCTGCTAATGCTCGCACAATTAAATATTGAGAGTGATTGGTATCCTGGTACTCATCTACTAATATATAACGAAATTTATCCTGATACTGTGCTAAGACATTTGGAAAACGGGTTAATAACTCATTGGTTCTCAATAATAAATCATCAAAATCCATTGCTCCAGCTTTAAAACAACGATCTACATATTCTTTATAGATTTCCCCCATCTTAGGTCGCCTTGCCATAGCATCAGCCTCCATCAATTCTGGGTTTTTAAAATAGGCCTTTACAGTTACAAGACTATTTTTATATGAAGATATACGGCTATAAACCTGCTTGGTTTTATAAACGTCCTTATCGAGACCCATTTCTCGAATAATAGCACCCATTAATTTTTGAGAATCTTGAGTATCGTAAATTGTAAAATTGCTTGGATAACCTAAATGATGGCCTTCAAAACGTAAAATCTTAGCAAAAACGGAGTGAAATGTTCCCATCCAAAGGTTTTTTGCTTCATCACCAACAATATCAGCGATTCTACCTTTCATCTCTTTGGCTGCTTTATTTGTAAAGGTTAAGGCTAAAATATTGAACGAATCAATCCCTTTGCTCATTAAATATGCTATACGATAGGTAAGCACACGAGTCTTTCCTGAACCTGCACCAGCAATGATAATCATTGGTCCATTGATCTGAATTGTAGGTTCTAATTGTGCGTCATTAAGTTGACTGAGATACTTTTCCAAGCTAAAAATTTTTGAAGGAGTAAAATTAAGGATACTACTATACTTTTCCGCATAGAAACGCTATAAATTATAAACAAACTATTCAGAATGGTAGTTGTTTAAATTTCAATATATTAGTGAAAATCTTTTTAACATGAAACAATTAGCCATTCTACTCACATTAATATCTCTATTTTCGAACTCTCAAAATTCGATTGAAAACGACATCATTGCTATTGAAGACCAAATGATAGCATGGAGACATCATTTTCATCAAAATCCGGAACTATCGAATCGTGAATTTAAAACAGCGGAAAAAATAGCGGAACATTTAAAATCTTTAGGATTAGACGTAGAAACTGGTATTGCCAAAACTGGAGTTGTTGCCTTGTTGAAAGGTGATCACCCTGGAAAAGTGATTGCCTTGCGAGCAGATATAGATGCCCTTCCGGTTACAGAACGGAACGATTTACCCTTTAAATCTGAAGTAACAACGACATTCCTAAATACTGAAACTGGAGTGATGCATGCCTGTGGACACGACACGCATATTTCAATTTTAATGGCTACCGCTGAAGTGTTATCTAAACACAAAGACAAAATAAAAGGGACGATAAAATTTATTTTTCAACCTGCAGAAGAAGGTCCGCCTCCAGGAGAAGAAGGTGGTGCTAAATTGATGATTAAGGAAGGGGTTTTAGAACATCCAAAAGTTGATGCTATATTCGGACTTCATATCAATTCTGAAACTCCGGTTGGCACAATTAAATATAAAACAGGCGGGATTATGGCTGGTGTAGAACGCTTTGTTATCGATGTCAAAGGAAAACAAACGCATGGCTCTCAACCATGGTCTGGTGTAGATCCTATCTTAATTTCTGCAAAAATAATTGACGGTCTTCAAACTATAATAAGTCGTGAGTCAAATTTAACCAATGAAGCCGCTGTAATCACTGTAGGAAAAATTACATCAGGAACGCGTTTTAATATTATTCCTGAAACGGCACAAATGATTGGAACGGTGAGAACTCTAGATACAGATATGCGTGCTCACATTGAAAAACGCATGACCGAAATGGTTACAACTATTGCAAAAGCTTACGGTGGCGAGGCGACCATAACGTTCCAAAATTTTACATCTATTACTTATAATGATCCGGATTTAACGGCTCAAATATTACCGTCGTTACAGGCAGCAGCTGGAGAGGCTAATGTTTCTATAATGAAAGCCACAACGGGAGGTGAAGACTTTTCATATTTTCAGGAAGTTGTGCCTGGCGTCTATTTTTTCTTAGGAGGCATGACACCTGGCACTACAGCATCTTTCCCACATCATACACCCGATTTTAAAATTGATGACAGTAGCATGATACTCGGAGTTAAAGCGTTTACCCAATTGACATTAGATTATTTAAATAGTCATTAATCGTCGGGCTTTTCACCATCACCAGCCATGGCAGAAAGTAAACCTGCTTTAATATTTAACCATATAAAATTAAATACAGATTTGTTGGTCTCACGTTCAACCTGTTCTGACTGACCATAGCGGAAATTATTTTTGTCATCCTCACTATCTTTTGAAACAAACAAATTGACTAAACTCGATAAAAATTTATTTTTTTCTTTTCCATTTTTTTTCAAAATTGAAACTTTAAAGTCATCATATTTCATTTTGATGTCAATACGAGAAGTGTTTGGCGTACCACTAATTGTAAAATAGGTTTGTTTTAATTCCCCATTTAAATCGACCTGAAGGTTAGGTTGTGTAAACTGATCCATTTGAGTCGCATTAAACAATCCTAAATCTGCTTTAAATGTAAATTGATCTGTAGTATCGGCAACCTTAAAATTCCAGTCTACAATTAAAGGAGAATCTTCCATAAACGTAGACCGTATCTGAATAACGGTATCATCGTTACCAAACGTATTTCCTAATTTAGAAAACGTTGCATTTAAATCGTTAAAATCTAAACGACCAGCTTGCTTATCTGCATTTACTTTTTCCAAATATGAAATACTACCATCTGTAATCTCAACCAAATTGATTCCTAGATTAAAACCTAAATCTCTAAGAGAGGTACCATATAACGGTTTATAAGTTAAATCGTCTGTCACCAATTTGTCTCGGTAAATTTCCGCATAAGGCGCACTTAATTTTATTTTACTTGATTTAAAATAGAATTTTTCATCAGTATCAAACCCAAAATCCATATCTGAAATTTTCATCTCT
Source organism: Winogradskyella psychrotolerans (assembly GCF_018860545.1). Lineage (GTDB taxonomy): Bacteria > Bacteroidota > Bacteroidia > Flavobacteriales > Flavobacteriaceae > Winogradskyella > Winogradskyella psychrotolerans_A. Next base: position 294,336 of record NZ_JAHKPN010000052.1, read on the forward strand.
TCTATCTCCATATTAAAATGATCACGTTCTTTTTTGAGAAGTGTAGAATATTTAGCCTTGGAGTATTTAGTTTTTAGTTTGAAGCCTTTGAACCTAGCACTACTATTAGTGACATGAATTGAATTTGCCATAAGGTTATCAAATTCATTTGTGGCCCACATTAAATCTTTGGCACTTAAATCAAAATCAGTATATGTAATTTTCTTATTTATTTTTGATGCTTTTGGGTTAATTTGAAAATCTAATACTTCAAAATTAAGATTAGGAATACTTAAAATTATAGAATCACTTTCATAATTCGTTATTAATACATCGGCCTTAGTAATTGCGATTTTGTCGGCATGAATTATTTGTTTGACTTTATCTAGAAAGCTGCTTTGGTAATCCTTATTCTTCACGATTGAGTTATGTTTATATTTTGCTACTAACTCATCGATTACTAGGGATTCTATTGCTATTTTATCATTAAAAAGCAAATTCCAATACCCAACATCATTGATTTCTATCGATTTAAGTTTTGCGTCTAAAATCGTTTTGTTGGTTGTTTCACCTTTAACTATAACCTCGGGAGAAAAGATTGCTAGACTACCACTCCATATCGAAGCTTCTACTGCAGTGAATTGAGCATTGACTGATTTAGGTAAATCATCAACAGCACTAATTATTTTACGCTCAATAACTGTATTGGCAATAAATGTGAAGACAACTAAGGAGGTGCAAATAATAGCCGCAATTATTCCGATTTTTTTATATTTTGGATTCATTTTTTTTAGTGATAAAATTTCAAAATGTTCAAATTAAATTAACTTTACAGTTTCATGATAGAATTTACTTAAACCGTATTAAGTATATTAACGATTTCATAATTAATCTTAACTCATAAAATTCTAATGGATATTGACAACATTATCGAATTACTTTTTAACATTGCTCCTGCAGCTATTGTAGGTTTAGTGGCCTACTATTTTTTTAAACAACATATAGAGAATGAAAATAGTAGAAGACGCTTTTTAATGCAGAAGGATTTGCAAAAAGAAAGTTTTCCATTACGCTTACAAGCCTATGAACGCATGTCACTTTTCTTAGAGCGCATTGCACCTTCTAAACTTCTTACACGAGTGAATCCAACATCTTCAAATAAAGAGGATTACGAAAGTCTACTTATTGCTACAATAGAGCAGGAATTTGAACATAATTTATCTCAACAAATCTACGTGAGTGATCAATGTTGGTCTATAACACAAGCGGCTAAAAATGCAACTATTCAGTTGATTAGAAAAGCAACTTTACAAGAACAAACCGATACAGCTAGTAAACTTCGTGAAGTTGTTTTAACCGATCTTATGGACAAACCTGCACCTAGTAATGCAGCTCTTGCTTTTATTAAACAAGAAGTTGGTGAGATGTGGTAGTTAGATTGTTCGATTGATAGATTGATAGAT
>NZ_JAHKPN010000052.1:295843-399820 GCF_018860545.1 Winogradskyella psychrotolerans
AGATAGATAGATAGATAGAAGTTATAAAAAAATACGCAGAAATGCTTAAATTATGGTTAACAACCCAACCTAAATTACCGAACACTGAACACTGAACACTGAACACTGAACACTGAACACTGAATACTGAATACTGAACACTGAACACTGAATACTGAATACTGAATACTGAAGAAAATAAAAAAACTAGGTCTTAAAAAAACTTAATGCACTAAAAATTCTTTAAGGGTTTCCTCATATATAGCCTCGTACATTGGAACAATATTGTGCAAGTCAAATTTTTGAGACTGAACTTTTGCGTTGGCTTTAAACTGATTTAAAGTGTCAATATCTGATAGAATTTTTATAGCATTTTTAGACATATCGTTAATAGAAGCTACATCACTCAAGTATCCAGAAAAACCATCTTCGTTAACTTCCGATAATCCACCTGTATTTGTTGAAATAACGGGTACTCCACTAGCCATAGCTTCTAATGCTGCCAAACCAAAACTTTCGGTTTGGGATGGTAATAAAAACAAATCACTAAAGCATAGAATTCGGTCTATTTCATTACTATTCCCTAAGAATATCACACGATCAGAAATCCCTAATTCTTCAACCAATACCTCTGCCCCTTCTTTTTCTGGACCTTCGCCGACCAACATTAATTTTGCTGGTAATTCTTTTTGGATATTATAAAAAATCTTAATCACATCAGGAATACGTTTCACTTCCCTAAAATTACTAATGTGCGTTACAATTCGTTCTTCATCATCTGCCATCATAGCACGTTGACAATCCGTAAAACTGTACTCATGTTTTTCTAAATCTATAAAATTTGGAACCACATGAATATCTCTTTTTATATCAAACAACCGCATGGTATCTTTTTTTAAACTTTCTGATACAGAAGTAACGGCATCAGATTTATTAATACTAAATGTTACGGCAGGTTTATAAAACGGATGACTTCCCACTAAAGTAATATCTGTACCATGTAATGTTGTTACGATAGGAACAAAAATTCCTTCATCTTTAAGCATTTGCTGTGCCATGTAAGCGGCATAAGCATGTGGAATGGCGTAATGCACGTGCAACAACTCAATTCCATGCAATTTTACCATATCTACCAATTTACTCGATAGCGCTAATTCATAAGGTTGGTAATGAAATAAAGGGTATTCTGGCACATGGACTTCGTGAAAATGAACATTGCTACTCAACAATTCTAAACGTACAGGCTGACTGTATGTTATAAAATGAATCTCATGACCACGTTTTGAAAGCTCTAAGCCTAATTCTGTAGCTACGACTCCACTTCCTCCAAATGTTGGGTAACAAACGATTCCTATTTTCATGTATTTTATAAATTATAAGTGTCTAAAGTTAAAAAAAATCTGAAATTCAACTCTTGGATATAGTCGTTATTCAAACAAAGTCCTTTCTAAATTAGTTGTTTTAAATATTATCTTTAGTTCAACCGCTCAAATTCGGTCTATATAAAAATCTCTTAATTTATAACCAACCAAGCTATTTATTCAATTATAGCTTCGTAAATAAGACGTTGAATTTCTGTTCTAATATTTTCTCTTAGCAATAAATTCTTTCCAGCTTCTGGGTACGTTCTATTCGCTAAAAACACATAAACAATTTCTTCCTCTGGATCTGCCCAAGCGTAAGTCCCAGTAAAACCTGAATGTCCAAAACTTGTCATAGACAAACAACCACATGTTGGACCTTCTTCACCCAACTGAGGTTTATCAAAACCTATGCCTCGTCTATTATTATTAGCACAGTAATAACAGTAATTAAATTTATCTATGGTGTCGCTCTTAAGGTAACGCTTACCACCATAAAATCCTTTTTGTAAATACATCTGCATAATCTTAGCAACATCATTAGCATTACTAAAAACACCTGCATGTCCACCTACTCCATTTTGCATGGCAGCTCCCATATCGTGGACGTAACCATGAACTTCCTTAAAACGGTAATAATTATCTATTTCTGTAGGAACGATTTTTTTTAAGCTGAATTTTTCACGAGGATTATACGTCGTATAATTAGCCCCTAACGATTTATAAAAACGATCTTCTGTGATCTCGTTTAACGGTTTATCATAAAAGTCTTCTAAATATTTTTTAAGAATATAGTAAGGTAAATCACTGTAACGGTACCTTAAACTAGACAGCAAATCACTATCACGAATTACCTTTTGAATAGAATCTTGGTAATCATCACGCATATACAGTGTATTGGTAACCTCTACTGTAAAGCCTTCTGTAGGTTTATGCCTATAATATTTTGGACTTGGCTTTTTAGTTACTGAATCTAACGTTGCGTAATAAAATGGAATCCATGGCTTTAATCGAGCATAATGCGACAACATTTTTTTTAAGGTTACATTTCTCTTATTCGTGTTTTTATACTCAGGAATTAAGTCTCCTAATTTATCATTCAAGCCAATTGAACCTTGCTCTTCTAATTCCATTAGAACCGGAAGGGTGGCTAATATTTTTGTCAAAGACGCCACATCATAAATATCAGCAAAATCTACTTTTTGTTTTTTCGCATAGGTGTGATATCCAAAATTCTTATTGTAAATCACTTTCCCTTTTCGGGCGACTATCAATTGAATTCCAGGTGTCATTTTACCATCAACAGCGTAATTTGCAACAGAATCAATACGACTTAAAAGATGAGAATCCATACCCACACGTTCCGGCAAACCATAACTTAAACTCATTAATGAATTATAAGTTTCACCAGTACCAACAGAAAAATATTGTCCTGTACTCACTGGCAATTTCCCTTTTGCTGCAATGGCACCAAAAATAAGCTGAGCCGATTTTTCTTGCGCAATCTTACTATTTTGGTAACTCATGACAATACCGTCAATATTTTCAACAGAAAGTAAATCATTAAGGGCATAAGGTCTCGCAAAAACATCGAGAATAATAGTATTGGTTCTAGCGATTTCATATAACCAAGCCATTTCCCGTTGTGAAAACTCGAAACTTTTCCACGGATTAGCATTAGATTTATGATAACCAACTACAACTGTATTGTAATTTTGAAGCTTTGAAATTATTTCATTAAGTGTAACCCCCTTAATTTCGTGTACTTTGGTATACTTTTTAAGTTCATCTAAAAATACAGAACCATCGTCGTCACCTAAGGACACATAAGCAATTTTCTTAGTTTCTAAATCTCGAAGTGGCAATAATTCATTAGAATTTTTCACGACCGTAATCGCATTTTCCATGAGCTCTTCATAAAGCGCATCATCTTTTATTCTATTGAGATCCTCCATTAAATTGTACATCCCAATTGGAGAATAATTATTAAGCCCTACTTTATATTTAGCCATCAATATTTTCTTAACGGAATGTGCTAAACGCTCTTCAGTTATGGTTCCGTTATTATAAGCCTCAACAAATTTAGCAATGCCTTTTTCTGGATCCTCAGACATCAGCATTACATCGTTTCCTGCCAAAAATGCCATCAAATCAATTTCTCCACCTTGAACTAAACTCTTTGCTCTATTACCATCAATGCCTTTTTCAACATAATCGGCCGCACCTTTCATGGTTAAGGCATCCGTAAAAATCAACCCTTTAAACCCTAAACTATCTTTTAAAATATCTGTAACAATGTGCTTTGATAAGGATGATGGAAAATCGCGTCGTGACTCTAAACTCGGTACATTTAAATGCGCAACCATCACACTAGATAAGCCTTGCTTAATGAGCTTTCTATAAGGGTAAAGTTCAATCGAATCGATTCGTTTTGCACTAAAATTAATCGTTGGTAGTTTTAAATGAGAATCCTCTTCTGTATCACCATGACCCGGAAAGTGTTTGGCGTTAGCTAAGGTCCCGGCGCTTTGCATACCTTTCATAAAAGCTAAGCCTTTTTCCGTAACGTTATCTCTATCCTCACCAAAAGAACGATTACCAATAATGGGGTTTTTTGGATTTGTATTTATATCTACTGCTGGAGCAAAATTAAAATGCACACCTAAACGTCTGCAATGTTCTCCGATTTGTCGTCCGGCTTGTTCTACCAATTTATTATCTGTAATCGCGCCAAGTGTCATATTCCACGGAAACGCATAAGTAGAGTCTAAGCGCATACTCAATCCCCATTCCGCATCCATACCAATTAACAACGGAATTTTAGAAGCCGCTTGTAATTCATTATTTAATTTTGCTTGACGAATTGGTCCACCTTTAGAATAAATTAAACCACCAATATGCTGATTAGTAATTAAATTAGCGATTTCATTTTCATGTGCCATCCCTTTATCAGAAAACACTTGCACCATAAATAATTGCCCTATTTTTTCTTCAATAGACATGGATGTATATAAACTATCAACCCATTGCTGCTGTTGCATGCGATCACTAGATTGAAGAGGATTATTAAAAAGGTCTTGCCCAAAATTAAATTGAAAACAAGAACATAATAAAATAAGGGCAAGGTAACGCATTAGCAATCTTTTTTCGTTTATAGGTTGAACACAAAAGTTATAACGAATATTGTGCCAAATTAGCATATTTAAAAGGAAGTAAAAAGACTTTATGATAGATTTATAACCTGTTTTGTCGAGACTCCAAGTCTAAGTTTACGATAATAAATCAATCTGACGATCATGATAACCCAATAAATACAGAACACCATCTAATCCTATACTAGAAATAGAACTTTGTGCATTATCTTTTACTTTAGGTTTGGCATGAAACGCTATACCTAAACCAGCGAGGTTAAGCATTTGTAAATCATTGGCTCCATCACCAACAGCAATGGTTTGACTAATATCAATTCCCATTTCGTCTGCTAATTGCTGTAAATATTCCGCTTTTTTATTACCATCAACTATTTCACCAAGATAACCACCTGTTAAAGCCCCATCTTTAATTTCAAGTTGATTAGCAAATACATAATCGATATCTAGTTTTTTCTGAAGATAATGTCCAAAATAGGTAAATCCACCAGATAAAATAGCAGTTTTAAAACCGTAATAATGAAGTGTATCTATTAAACGTTTCGCACCTTTAGTTATTGGTAGACGTTCAGCAACCTCTTGTAAAACCGATTCACTCAATCCTTCTAAAAGTTTCATTCTTCGTTTAAAACTTTCATTAAAATCAATTTCACCTTGCATTGCAGATTCTGTAATAGCTTTAACCTGGTCACCTACTCCTGCTAATTCTGCAAGCTCATCAATGACTTCAGTTTGGATTAAGGTTGAATCCATATCAAAACAAACTAAACGTCTGTTACGTCTAAAAATATTATCTTCTTGGAAAGCGATATCAGCATCTAATTCTCGCGATATCTCCATGAATTTTTGAGTAAAATCTGTCTTATCGCCTATTTTACCACGAATTGATAATTGAATTGACGCTCTTGGGTACTCTATTTTTTTAACCAATGATAAGCGACCTGTTAAACGTTTTATAGAATCTATATTTAAGTTCTTTTCTGAAATTATTTTAGTCACTTCAGAAATCTGTTCGGCGGCTAATTTTTCACCCAAAATAGTAACAATATAGCGATCTTTACCTTGTTGATTCACCCAATTCTCGTAATCTTCTAATGAAATCGGTTTGAATTTAGCCTTAATACCAAGTTCATAGGCTTTAAACAGTAAATCTTTGAGTACAGCAGATGATTTTTTACCCGATTTAATTTCAAACATAATACCTAACGACAGCGTATCATGAATATTCGCTTGTCCGATATCTAAAATCTTAGCACCATACTCTGCTAATACACTCGTTAAGCTCGATGTTAAACCTGGTCTATCTTGTCCTGAAATATTTAGTAAAAAAATGTCTGTAGCCACTGGAAATTTGATTGTTGGATGTAAAAATGCTTATTCTATTTGAAATATGAAAGGTTTTGACGTGATGTGTTATTTAATAAAACGACTATGCCAGCTTTCACTTGCAGGAACTTCCCAATTTTCATTGAATTCCGCGATATCTGTTACGAGATTATTAAAAACAATAGTGTTTTTAGACACCGCCTTTTGTTGTGCCATTTTTTTGAAATCAACTAACGGCTTATACGCAATGAATTCACCTTGCTTGTAAGACACGTTCATTTTATCCATGAGATCCACTCCGTATTGTTGTTCTAATTGCTGAATAAATGTCACAGATGAATCTATAGAGCAACCTGTTGCACTGTTCAAACTCTGATCCATTGCAATAACAATAAAGCGTTTGTAAACTAGCTTATAACCTGCTTTAAGATCTTTTCCATGAGCTGTCCAAGCTTCAATAAAGGTATCGAGTTGTGCTTTTAATTGTTCTATTTCTTCATCTGAAAATGAACGGTTAGCTTGGTATATCCAAACGCGAGATTCTTCTGGCAACGTATTAAAATCTACTAACATAAATTAATCTTTTTTCTGACTGTAAAAATAGGGATTTACATCCAATCTCTGTCTTGAGACTCGACCTTAAATAACAAGAAGTTGTAAATTAGTATGGCTTCAGATTTTGATATATACGGAATCGTTACCGATTTTGATGCTGTTGAAATAACAATTGAGGCAATATCTCGTGGCCTTTGAAAAATAGTCTGTTTTAGCTTTATACTTTGAATTTTGTGAATTTCGAGAATATTTGTTGTTGTGTCTATCACACCACTTCCAATAGTAACAAAATTTTCCGAAATTTTATAATAGGCTTTTTTATAAGCAAAATAAACGTACAACGCTGCCAGCGGTAAAAAAGCGGCATTAATCCACAACATTTCAATTCCAAATATACCCAACGACAAACCGTTTAGTACCACTCCAAAAACCAACATTTCTAATGTTGAAATTCGCATAAAATAAGGTCTTGGTTTGGCTTTTTCACTCTCCTCTTCATTATAATTAGATATAAGCTTATTTACTAAATGATTGAGCTGCTCTTTTTCTAATGCGACAATATTGAAGTTCTTTTGCTGCTTTACATTCACCATGGCTTGTTTAACAGCTAAGGTGTGCAAACCAAAGTACTGCTTCACCCGATTTGTGGTAATCACTAAATTCTGAATACGGCTTGGTGTTAAACTCAAGGATACCTTATTAAACAAACCTTTATTAATTTCTATTGTTTTTTGATGCTCTACAACTTCAAGATTAAAATTGATAATAAACGTTTTCACAATTGAAAACAGAAATGAAATTAACACCACTCCAATAACAATAATGACATTAGTGATTATTAAATTATAAAACGTCGCTTCATTAAATTCACCGATACCTTCTAAATGCTGTTCTAGTTCTAATTCTTCTAAAAAATCTTTCAGTTCATTATACAACCCAAAAGCAAACGAAATAATCAGCAAAAAACTCTTAAAATGATTTTGAGATAAGCCTTCTAACAATAACCGTTTTGTCGTGACTTTAAAAAACACTTCAGGTTCTTCAGACCTTCCAATCGCTTCTACATTTTCATTTACTTCGCTGGTTTTATGAAATAATTTTTGCTTTAACAACAACGCTGTTGGTCTATCTAAAGCACTGATTTCAATTTCAGACTTTTTATCTCCTGCCGTTTCAATTTTTACAGAAACCACATTGATAATTTGTTGTAAAAAATTTTGCTTGATATAAACATTCTGAATTTTAGACTTTGGAATTATCGTATTATCCTTATTAATAATTCCTGTGGCTAAATGAAAATCGTCTTCACTGAGATGAAACTTAAAATTGAGATATTTTAAAATGGCAATAATGAGAATAATTAGCAAAATGCCTATTACAGCCATAAGCATCATTGTTGGTGTCACATTTCCGATAGATTTACTTCTAAGCACGGAAACCCCAAATGCAATAAAAAGTATAAAAAACTTTTTGACAAACGTAATGACATTGAATGCAAAAATTACAATAATACCTTTAATCGATTGTCTTATGGGTTGTGAGAAATCAGCTATTTCCATTAACCTCTGCACTTATAAAATCATTAATACCTTTCGCTTCTATGTGAGGAAGACCTTTTATACTGAGATCACTACCAGCTTCACCAGCTGTGAATATTTTTAGGGTTGATAGGCCAAAATGTCTTGCTAACCAACTACGCGATTCCTCCACATGCTGAATTCTAGAAATGGGAACTGTGGTTACAGAATGTACAATTAATCCTTTTGCATAAATTACATCATGACCACGAACCGCATACTTTCGTTTTTTAAAAGCCAGAACAGAAATGATAAAATTGATGATACAGATTACTAAAACTCCTAGAAATACATACCAGAAATTATCTTGAAAACCATCTTCCTTAACGAGGTGTTTTAATCCATATAACGCACCTAAAATTAAACTATACAATGCCAAACTGTTTAGCGCAATAATTTTTAAATATGATTTTGCGATGGGTTTTAACGTCACGCCTTCGACATTAGGTAAGTCTTCTACTTGTATTTGAAGGTTAGTGAAGTTCATTGAATATGGTGCTTTATTTAATCATTTTTTATAGGAATTCCACTTGATAATAAATCATAATATATGCAGACATATATTAGTGATTTAATTACAACCCCAATTTTAATACAAAGGTTTATTCTTTATTTTTAGTCACTTTATACCTAAAAGCATAACTCATTACAAGTCCGAAAAAGACACTATGCAATATAAATTTTAGTATAGAGAAAGGAACATCGGTAAAATAATCATAACCAGCCATAAGCAACGCATATAGCAAGCCACTAGTAATACCTGAAATAATTCTCTTTTTTAGTGGTAATTTTTCGATATTATTTCCCATAACCTCACAGTTTTATGCTTCTGCAATCAACTCTGCAATATCCAACACTTTAATGTCAGCTTCTTTCTCTTTGAATTTTACACCATCGGTCATCATGGTATTACAGTATGGACAACCTGTAGCAATAATTTCGGGTTGTGTTTCTAAAGCGTCTTCTGTTCTTAGTTCGTTGATTTCTTTATTTCCAGGTTCAGCATCTTTAAACATTTGCGCTCCACCAGCACCACAACACAAGGCTGTTCCTTTGTGTCGTTTCATTTCAATAAGCGTGGCATTTGTTTTTTTAAGGACATCACGAGGCGCATCGTAAACACCATTACCTCTTCCTAAATAACAAGGATCGTGGAAGGTGATGCGTTTGCCTTTATAAGTATTTCCTTCTAAGGTTAATCGACCAGAACTCATCAGTTCTTTTATAAATTGTGTGTGGTGAATAACATCGTAATTACCTCCTAAACTAGGATATTCGTTTTTAATACAATTAAAAGAGTGTGGATCGCAAGTCACAATGCGTTTTACTTCGTAAGCGTTGAGCACTTCAATATTCATAACGGCTTGCATCTGAAATAAGAATTCATTACCTGCACGTTTGGCAACATCACCAGTGTTACTTTCTTCCGTTCCTAAAACCGCAAAATTGACGTTTGCTTTATTTAAAATCTTCACAAACGCTTTAGTGATTTTCTTTGCTCTATCATCATAACTACCAGCAGAACCTACCCAAAATAAAATTTCAGGTTGTTTGCCTTCTGCCATCATTTCTGCCATGGTTGGCACTATTAGTTCTTCACTCATAATTTTTCTGTCTTAAAATAAACCCTTTCAACATCACAAGGATTAAATAAAAATTTAAAAGCAATTTATCTGCGCTTAAAAAGTGTATTAGATTTGTAACTCACTAACATAACAAAAGAAAATGCTGAGCTAAACCCACATAAAAACGACACAAACCCGCCAGATTCGTATTTATCCATAATGTAATACACCCCCAAAGCAATAAGAGCTCCTAATATTAATCTTGTTCTAGAACTTAAACGTTCAAGTAAATTACTCATCTTTCCAATTTAAACGGTCCATTTGGTTATAAGGCCAAGGTGCTCCATTGTTTTCTATATTGGTCATCATGTTATTTAATTCCATTGGTGCAGCACTTTGCTCCATAACTAAATAACGACGCATTTCTATTATAATTGATAACGGATCTATACTCACAGGGCAAGCTTCTACACACGCATTACATGTTGTGCATGCCCAGAGTTCTTCGTTAGTGATATAATCGCCTAACAATTGTTTGCCATCATCTTTAAATTCTCCGTTGTTGGCATCAATGTTTTTGCCGACTTCTTCTAAACGATCTCTCGTATCCATCATAATTTTACGAGGCGATAATTTCTTACCCGTCAGGTTTGCAGGGCACTCACTTGTACAACGTCCGCATTCCGTACACGTATAGGCATTAAGTAATTGCACTTGACTCAAGTCCATAACGTCACTTGCACCAAATTTAGCAGGCACTTCATCTTCTGCAGTTTCAGGAGGTGCAGCATAAGGATCTGCATCCGGATCCATCATTAATTTGACTTCTGCCGTAACGGCTTCAAGATTATTTAATTTTCCTTTTGGCACCACTTTTCCAAAATATACATTAGGGAATGCTAAAAGAATATGTAAGTGTTTTGAAAAGTATAAATAATTCAAGAAAATAAGAATACCTACAATATGCAACCACCAAGCCACTCTCTCAATGGTATGTAGAGTCTGTATTTCAAATCCACTAAACCAAGGTGCCATAAATTGTGAAATTACATTTCCAGAATTAGCAGTTTGAAAAACCGTATCCGTAGCATTCATCACTAGGAATAATCCCATCAATACAACTTCAAAATAAAGAATAATATTACCATCACTTTTTGGCCAACCTTTCATTTCTGTGCTGAAGAAACGCTTCACTTTAATGACATTTCTTCTAATCCAAAATATAGTGACTGATACTAACACTAAAACCGCTAAAACTTCAAAAGAACCAATTAGAAAACCATATAATGATGTTGGCAGAAGTTCTTGTCCGATACGATGTGTTCCAAAAAGTCCATCGATTATAATTTCTAAGACCTCTATATTAATTATAATAAAACCAACATATACAATAGCATGCAAAAAACCAGAAACTGGTCGTTTTACTAATTTGCTTTGGCCTAAGGCTATATTAACAACGTTTTTCCAACGTTCTGGTTTATGGTCATTGGCATCAACCTTATGACCCAATTTTATATTACGGATTAGCTTTTTTACATTACTCGCAAAATAGCCAATACTTGCAATTAAGAGAATAGCAAAAATGATATTTGGTACGTATTCCATGATTGAATGGATCTAATTATTGTTTAACTGCTCTTGTGTTGGTTCCTCGTATGGAATCTCCCTTTTGGACAAAATACGTCTGTATCTCGCAGGATGCAACTTAATATCTAAGAGTAAGAGTTGGAGTTCTTTAGATGCATTATCTAAATTATCATAAAGCGAATCATCAGTCAACAATTTACCTAAAGAGCCTTCACCTGCAGAAAGTCCGGTTACTAATTGGTTAAGCTTAGACACCATCTCATCTAAATTCTTAACCGTATTAGAAAGTTTAGCGTCGTTTAAATCCTTTATTAATATGGCCAATTCAGCACTTGTTTTATCAAAGTTTTCTAAAACAGAAGCAATCTTTTCATCATTTTTACTGAGAAGATTATCTGCTCTTACACCTACCCCTTTAAATGTTTTTAATGTGGCGTTTAATTCTGCTATCGTTTGTTTTAAGCCATCATCAGAATCATCAACAACCAACTCATTTATATTTGTTAATAAGGTATCTGAAGAACGAAGCGTTGTTCCCAAATCTTCACTAATTCCGGCAAAATTCTTTTCTAAACTAGAAATCATTCCTGGTTTTACTTCTGATTTAATAAAATCTCCTGGTTTTGCGAATTCATTATCATTTGCTTCAACAATAGATAAAGCATTGCCCCCCATTAAACCTTCTTGGTATAAACGGATTGTACTATTTTTCGAAAATTTTAACTGTGGAGTTACTGTAAATGAAATACGTGTTTTACCAGAATCGAAATCGTATTTTATCTCTTCTACTTCACCAACCTTATTACCTTTTACAGTTACCGGGGATGACGTTTTTAAAGCATTATAATCGAATTCAGTATAATAGACGTTTGACTTATCAAACAAATCTTCACCTTTAAGAAATGTAAATAGGTATATACAAAAGGTGATGCCAGCTATGACTAATATGGCTGTTTTAACTTCTCTTGAAATTTTCAATGGGCTTTACTTTAGTTTGCTAACAAAATTAGGAATAAATATACTAATAATGATTCTAATTTGATTCTGTTTTTAACGCATCTGCGACGGCAATTTTATTATTTCCTTTGTACGCTACGATAAAAGCACCAGAATATCCCGATAATTTTGCTTCGTTTTGGAGCTCTCTTGCCTTATTATAATCTGAAGTATGACCACTGTAATATTTATAAACGGCACCCGATTGTTCCCTTGAAATATCAGCTAAACCTTTAAAATTATAAGATTTTGCTTCTAGTTCTCTAGAACTGGCTGCTATTTGAACTTTGAATATTACTCCCTCAATAATTCGCGGTTCAACTTTAGTTTCAACCATGGATTCGGCATCGACATGAAGAATATGACTCCCAACATTTAGGTCGAGTTCCTTTTTATAATCCAATATGGCCGTTTTTATAGCACTAGCCATTTTAGATTGACCAGCCTTAGTATTAAGATAACTACCTTCACTATTATTGGTTAAAAATCCAACTTCAACCAATACACTTGGCATATAGGTATTTCTAATAACTAATAAACTCGCTTGTTTTAATCCCCTACTCTTACGCTTAGCCTTATTAATAAAATTGTCTTCAATTTTTCTAGCTAAAACAATACTTTGTTCTACATATACTTCTTGTTCAATCCCTATAGCAATAGTAGATTCTGGTGAGCTTGGATCAAAACCAGCATAATTCTCTTTATAATTATCCTCTAAGAAGATCACTTCATTCTCTTTCTTAGCTACTTCAAAATTACGACCTGTATTTTTTTCACCTAAAACAAAAGTTTCTGTTCCACTCGCTTGTGAGCTGTGCGCATTACAATGTATAGACACAAATAAATCGGCATCGGCTCTATTTGCAATATTGGCACGCTCATGCAGTTCCACGAAAACATCAGTTTTACGGGTATAAATCACCTTTATGTCTGGGTTTCTCTCTAACTCTTTTCCAACTTCTAAAGTAACTTTTAACGCAATGTTTTTTTCACTGTGTCCATTACCAACGTTCCCAGAATCGTGTCCACCATGTCCAGCATCCAAGACCACAACGAATTTATCCTCTTGAGCAGATAAAGTTGTAAAAGATGTTAAAGTACTTATAAATAAAAAGCTTAAAAATACTATTGTAGGTTTTAGTGTCGTTTGCATATTTAAATTTAACGGTTTATAAAGTCGGTTTATTATTTAATGCCATATTAGTATAACAGTATTTTTTAATTTCTAATTTTATTGAATTAATCACAAAAAAATAGCTGTACTTTTGGCGTTTCAAAAACCGAGCCATACTTTTACAAAAATACATTTAAAAGCATTGCATACAAAAAGCTTATACATACTTTTTATCTTGAGTTTTACAGTGTTTATCAACACGTTTAGCTTCGCTCAAGAATTACCTAAGAAGACCGGAACAATTCCAGCAGAGCAACGCAAAGACTCCACTACTATTGTGGTTGATTCCATTATTACACCTCCAATAAACTTAAAGGAAACTGATTCTACAACAAAAGATTCCGTAAAACAAAAAAGTTTATTAGAAGGTACTGTAAAATATAGAGCTACTGATTATGTGTCCTTAAGCCAGAAAAAGAAAAAAATATATCTATATAACGAAGCCGAAGTGTTATACCAAGACATGGAAATTAAGGCCGGAGTTATAGTTATAGATTATAGCAAAAATTTAGTTTATGCCGGACGTATAAAAGACTCTACAGGGTATTCTCAACGCCCTGTTTTTACTCAAGGTGAAAATGTTATAGAACCCGATTCTATTGTTTTTAATACTGAAACTAAAAAAGCATTAGTTTTTAATTCTAGAACAGAGCAACAAGGATTTAAAGTTTATTCGCCAATAACTAAAAAAGAAAACGATTCGGTATATTTTATGAAATACGGTCGATTTACAACGGCTGAAGATGAAGAAGATCCTGAATATCAATTTATAACCTCTAAAATGAAAATGGTTCCCAACAAAAAGGTTGTTGTTGGCCCAACCTATATGGAAATTTACGGAGTTCCGACTCCTATAGCTTTACCATTTGCATTTTTCCCGATGACACAAACACAAACCTCTGGTATCATTTTCCCAACTTTTGGTGAAGACAGTAATAAAGGTTATAATTTACAGAATGGAGGTTACTATTTTGCCATAAGTGATTACTTAGATTTAGCTGTTCTTGGAGATTACTACACCAATGGTAGTTATGGTTTACGAATAGAAAACAATTATGCCGTTCGTTATAAATTTAGCGGTAATATAAGTTTTAGATATGAAAACTTATTAAATCAAGAACGTGGATTTCCAGATTTTACACAAAGTACAGTTTATAATCTTAGGTGGTCGCATAGCCAAGATACCAAGGCTAGTCCTAACTCACGATTTTCAGCCTCCGTTAACTTAGGTAGTAGTTCATATTACCAAGAATCAATTAACCAATTGAACCAGTCTAATTTTTTAAATAACACCTTATCGTCTTCGGTTTCTTATTCTAAAACATTTTCTGGCGAACCACAAGTTAATCTTAGCTTAACAGCAACACATAGCCAAAATACAAATACAGGTGATATTGATTTAACCTTACCAACAATGCAAGCGTCCATGGGTAGAATTTATCCTTTCGCTCCAAAAACGGGAACTAAACAAGGCGCTATTGATAATATAAACTTTCAGATTACATCTAGGGCAGAATATAGCATAGAAACCAATGATTCTATTTTTGGTAAACCTGAAATGTTTGACGACGCTATAACTGGAATGAAACACAGCATTCCATTAACGACCAACTTTAAAGTCTTTGATTATTTTAGTGTGAGCGCAAGTGCTAATTTAGAGGAGACTTGGACACTTGAAACCATTAAAAAATATTACGACCAATCCTTAGAAGAAGAAGTTTCTATAGACCAAAGTGGTTTTGACCGCTTTTTAACGTATAATGTTGGAGCAAGTATTGGTACAACTATTTATGGTATGTACGATTTTGAGAATGAAGACAAATCAGCAAAGTTAAAAGCTATAAGGCACGTTATGAGACCCTCATTGAGTTACTCTATTAGTCCTGCCTTTGATCAATATTATGAAACCTACGATGTTATTGATGCAGACGGAACAACTTCAGATCAAGTAGAATATACAAGGTTTGAAAATTCCTTATACGGAACTCCAGGCAATAGCTACTCTAGTAGTATAGGAATGACTTTAGGTAATAATCTTGAAGCTAAAATTCAACCTAAGGATTCTACAAGTACAGAAGCTGAAAAAATAACAATATTAAATAATCTAAATTTTTCTACAGCTTATGATATTGCTGCCGATTCATTAAGGTGGAGTCCTTTGCGCGTGACTGGTGGTACACAAATCTTGAATAATAAGATGAGTATCAACTTTGGTATGACGCTCAATCCTTATGCTTTAGATAGTAATAATAGTGTCATTAATACTTTTAATATCAATAACGGAGGAAGTCTTTTTAGGTTAACCTCTGCTAACGTAAGTATGAGTTACACGCTATCTAACGAGAGTTTTTCAGGTGAAGAATCTGCAGAAAAGGAAGCATCCGCAAAAGAATCTGCACGTTCAGGAGGGCGAACCGATGACCTATTTGGAAGGTCAGAAGACTACGCAGACAAACGGCTATCCGATAGAGAGGAAGGTGATGAGAAAGAAGAAAATAATGAATTTTATAACTACAAAATGCCGTGGAGTTTAAAATTAGCCTATTCTGCAAATTATACAAACACGAAACGTGATAATACCATATCTTCAAATTCGCTAATGTTTTCTGGTGATGTGGATATCTCACCAAAATGGAGTGTTGGAGCATCCTCTGGTTACGATTTCTTAAATCAAGGATTTACTTATACACAATTACGATTTGAACGCGACTTATTAAGTTGGCGTATGAATTTTTCTTGGATACCATTTAGCGATCGTTCATCTTGGAATTTCTTTATAGGTATAAAATCAAACTTACTTAAAGATTTAAAGTACGACAAGAGAAAACAAGCGGATCAAAGTGTCGGTAATTAAAGTAGCCTAAATGGCTTAAATTAAGCTAATAAAGCCCTTATTTGAAAGTATATTGACTTTGTCATTTTATTACATTCCCTATATAAATCAAGTTCTTTATTTTGTTAACAACGCATCTTTTAGAACTTGTTGAAGTGAAATTGTATTACTAAATTTGTCTTCTGTTTAACTAATTAACAACTTCCATTTTGATGGAAATATTAAGATGAAAAAAATAATAAACACAACCAATGCACCCGCTCCGATAGGACCATACAATCAAGCCGTTTTATCAGGAAATACATTATATACTTCAGGACAAATCGCGTTACATCCCGAAACTATGGAGCTCGTTATAGACGATATAAAAACGGAAACGAAACAAGTAATGGAAAATATGAAAGCGGTTTTAAAAGCTGCTGACATGACGTTTGAAAATGTTGTTAAATCATCTATTTTTATTAGTGACATGAATAATTTTAAGCAGATCAACGATGTTTACGGAACGTATTTTTACGAGTCTATTGCACCTGCTAGAGAAACTGTTGAAGTGGCAAACTTACCTAAATTTGTGAATGTTGAAATTAGTATGATTGCTGTAAAATCAGAACAAAAAACATTATATAAAAAATAGTATAGAGCTTATTTTTAATTAATTAGAATTGAGTAATCAGTTCTAATTAATTAGAAATAATACTTATCGTTTATCTCACTTCAGTATGATTTTTCTTTTTTCAAACGACCTGTAGGTAGGTAAAATTTCCAAACTCCAACTTTCTTCCCATTTGAATACTGACCTTCTTTTCTTAAATAATATTTACATAATTTAAAATCATAACTATAATTATTAAAGTAAACATCAAAGGTCATATGGTTTTTAGAATCCAAAAAAACGTCTAAGTTAGACGCATTCGTTTCTATTTTAGTAGTTAATTGTTCCATTACTAAATGTCCTTTTGCATCATAATAAGTATTCGATAAATTTGTTCCCCAATCATCATAAATTGATATCGTTTTTGAGCCACTTTTGTAAAAACGTGTATGTTTCCCTACATTCATTTCATAATAGAATTCCCCATGTTTATAAATTTTTGTAAGGCCACATAGTTTAGGTTTCCCATCTTTATAACATTCGTTTATCTGAATGGAATCTATCAAGATTAAATGATTCATTAATTTTAAATAGTTTTTACCGTGTTGACAAAAACCAATTTGAAATACGCAAATAAGGAAAGTTGTGAAAACTAATTTCATGCCGAATCTAATTTTATATTGTTATACTATTGGACTAGCCTGATTGTTTAAACATTTTATTCAAATTGAATATCTCCTTCTTCATTTAAAATTGGTTTAAACCACTTCATATAATAAAACACACGTTTCCTTATATAGACCATCAAGTATATTCCTAATGCAAGAATCAAACCATATATCATAACGAATATGAAAGCAGCCTTATAATCAACATCGGTATTAAAGACTGAATTTAATTCGCTAAACGATCGTATAATTGTTACAGAGAACCATAATATTCCTGGCAAAAAAAAGCGTCCATTAAATTTCCAAATATTTAGTGTGATATAAATAGAAAGTAAAAGTGAAATGAGTTGAATAACATTAAATGCATTCATTAATTCAAATATGCCGATTAATTCAAACAAGAGATAAAACCCCCAAATTAAAGACAATACTACATGACTATTTTTAAATTCTTTCCAAAGTTCATAAGAAGGGCGAGATGCTAAAATATTTCTAAGATTTTCATCATCTATTTTGTCTTTGTACTGATTATATAGCACTGACTTTACAGCTCCTTCGCTAATTTCTTTTGTGATTAGTTTCCTAATGTCTTTTTCGTTCATAAAGGTCTTAAAGGGTATTTTCCGACTTACTTAAAAACGAAGTTAACATTTTAATAGTAAACATCATTTACTCTTATTAATCCCGATTTATAAAGAAGCTGTATTTTTACATTCAAATTATTCCATAAAATTGAAACTTAAAACATCAGAACTTAAAAATTTCTTAGACGAAAAGGTTAACCTCTACAATAATCCAAAATTTATTGAAAGCGACCCTATTCAAATTCCACATCAATTCTCTAAAAAAGAGGATATTGAGATTGCTGCCTTTTTAGCGGCTACCATTGCATGGGGAAATAGAAAGAGTATTATTAAAAATGCCAATAGAATGATGGAGTTGTTAGACCACTCCCCTTTTGAGTTTATAATGCAGCACCAAGCATCTGATTTAGAAAAACTAAGCTCATTTGTACATCGTACGTTTAATGGAAATGATTTTATGCAGTTCGTTGAAAGTTTACAACACCTCTACAAAAACCATAATGGCTTAGAAGCTGTATTTTTTAAATATGCTGAAAAGGATTCTCTTCAAAAAAGTATTCACGAGTTTAAAAAGGTATTTTTTGAAATTCCGCATTTAGAGCGTACACAAAAGCACGTAAGTGATCCACTTAAAAATTCTGCTGCGAAGCGGATTAATATGTTTTTACGTTGGATGATACGAAACGATAATAATGGTGTCGATTTTGGCATATGGAAATCATTATCACCTGCCCAATTAAGTTGTCCTTTGGATGTGCATTCTGGAAATGTAGCCCGTAAATTAGGTTTACTAAACCGAAAACAAAATGACGGTAAAGCTTTAGCCGAATTAGATAAAGCCTTAAGAAAACTAGATCCTACTGATCCTGTTAAATATGACTTTGCTTTATTTGGGCTTGGAGTTTTTGAAGACTTCTAAATTACTATCAATCATGCTATAACCAATTGTTAATAAAACATGGTAATTCAAATACCATTGTAAACATCCTTTTTTAAAGAACTTGTATTTTTGGATAACACCAAACTCACTCCAAAGATGCATATAGAACACGAAATAAAATTAGGCTTTAAAGATGTCATGATTCGTCCAAAACGGTCGACACTAAAAAGCAGATCTCAAGTGACTTTAGAACGTAATTTTACGTTTTTAAATAGTACAGCAACTTGGACAGGTATTCCAATAATGGCTGCCAATATGGATACTGTTGGCACTTTTGAAATGGCGTTAGTTTTAGCTGAACAAAATCTATTTACAGCCATCCATAAGCATTATACAGCAGATCAATGGGACGCATTTTTAAATTCAGCTCCCAAAGACATTATAAACTATATAGCAATAAGTACAGGAACGGGTAAGGAAGATTCTAAAAAGCTTAAAACTGTTTTTAAAAGTCATCCTGAATTAAAATTCATTTGTATAGATGTTGCCAATGGATATTCTGAACATTTTGTAGAATTCTTACAACAAACACGAGCACAATATCCAGATAAGGTTATCATCGCCGGCAATGTGGTTACAGGCGAAATGGTTGAACAGTTACTACTTTCTGGAGCAGACATTGTCAAAGTTGGCATTGGTCCGGGTAGTGTTTGCACCACTCGCGTCAAAACTGGTGTTGGCTATCCGCAATTGTCGGCTATTATAGAATGTGCTGATGCGGCTCACGGCTTAGGTGGCCAAATTATAAGTGATGGTGGCTGCTCTACTCCTGGTGATGTTGCTAAAGCATTTGGTGCAGGTGCTGACTTTGTAATGCTTGGTGGTATGTTTGCTGGACATACTGAAAGTGGTGGAGAACTTATAACTCGAGACGGAGAACAATACAAACAATTTTACGGCATGAGTTCTACTACAGCTATGGATAAATATGTTGGTGGTGTTGCAGAATACAGAGCTAGTGAAGGCAAAACGGTTGAAGTGCCATACAAAGGTGACGTAAAAAACACGCTACAAGATATTTTAGGAGGTTTACGAAGTACATGTACCTATGTTGGAGCCGCTCGCCTGAAAGAATTAACTAAGCGCACCACATTTATTCGTGTGGCTGAACAAGAAAATCAGGTTTACAATCATTAATTATTTTTATCGAAATCATTATCACCGAAATAAACTAATGATTTACAGTGTTTTAAACGCAGTTGAATTAAATATTCATTTTAGTATCTTTAAGCTTTTCAAATAAAATCCAACGCTTATGAAATTTCGTCTTATTATCCTTTTGTGTATTAGTTCTACCTTTTGCTTTTCGCAAGATTTAAAAATTCCTGTGGATACAGCTTACGTTACCAATCATACTGTAACTATTAAAGGCAAACAAATCAATTACGAAGCGGAAACTGGATTTCAACCGGTTTGGGATACGGATGGTAAAATGATTGCCTCGCTTTATTATACCTATTACAAACGTACTAACGACACAAAAAACAGTAACAGGCCAATTGTATATTCTTTTAATGGTGGACCAGGTTCTGCATCGCTTTGGATGCATATTGCTTACACAGGGCCAAAGATTCTAAATATTGATGACGAAGGTTATCCCATTCAACCCTATGGTGTAGAGGACAATCCTAATTCTATTTTAGATGTAGCGGATATTGTATTTATAAATCCTGTAAATACAGGGTATTCTAGAAAAGTAGCTGATAAAGACGGAAAAATGCCAGATAATAAATTATTCTTTGGTATTAATGCAGATATAAAATATCTCGCAAGCTGGATGAACACCTTTACAACAAGACATAATAAATGGCAATCACCTAAATATATAATTGGAGAAAGTTATGGAGGCACACGCGTTATGGGTCTATCTCTAGAGCTTCAAAATAGCCAATGGATGTATCTTAATGGTGTTATTATGGTATCACCTGCAGACTATAAAGTTTTGCGCGTTGGTGGCCCATTATCTTCAAGTTTGAATTTACCATATTACACAGCTGCTGCTTGGTATCACAAAGCATTACCTCCTGCACTTCAAGACAAAGATTTATTAGACATCTTGCCAGAAGTAGAACACTTTGCAATAAACGATGTAATGCCTGCGATTGCTAAAGGTGGTTTTATTCTAGAGGCTGAAAAAAATGCAATTGCTAAGCAAATGAGTTATTACTCTGGTTTGTCTGAAAAAGTCATTTTACAACAAAACCTTGATGTGCCAACACGCTTTTTCTGGAAAGAATTATTACGTGATAAAACCGGAGAAACGATTGGACGATTAGATTCAAGATACATCGGTATAGACAAAGTTGAAACGGGAACAAGTCCTGATTATAGTGCAGAACTCACCTCTTGGTTACATTCCTTTACTCCGGCAATTAATTATTATATTCAAAATGAATTAGGCTTTAAAACAGATGTAAAATACAATGTTTTTGGCAACACTGGTCGTTGGGATGATTCTAATGATACAACCAGAGACGATTTACGTCAAGCAATGGCACAAAATCCGTATTTAAAAGTATTGACACAATCTGGTTATTACGATGGGGCAACCACTTACTTCGCTGCTAAATATTCGCAATGGCAAGTAGATCCTAGTGGAAAAATGAAAGATCGTTTTTCATTTAAAGGTTACCGCAGTGGACACATGATGTACCTAAGAAATGAAGACTTAATTAAAGCGAACGATGACTTACGTGAATTTATCGCGAATTCATTGTCTAATGGTAAATCCGCTAAGTATTAAATAAAGGCGTCTATACGTCACTTTTAAATGAATCGCTAATTAATTAGATTTAAATGGGCACTATCAATAATTTTGATAGGTGTTACGCTGTCTTCTTTTTTAGACAGAATATTAAAATACTTATCAAAGTACCGAATAGAAAACCGGAAAACAGATAATATTCAAAGTGAAACTTATTAATTGAGTAGTTCGGTTTTATACCATCTGAAACATCAAAATTAGATATAGACGCTAATGTATCAGAGATATAAAGCACCCTAAACCCCCAAAATAGCATTCCAAAACCAACTATAAAAAGTAATGTATAAATCCCTTCCGTTAATAGTGGAAGTTTTTTGATACGCTGAATAATTAAATAAAGAACAGGAATAAACCCAATAGCAAGTGCAAATATTAAATGAGAATTAAATTGCCCTGCACTACTACGGCTATATAATTGTATCGTTTCGTTATTGACCATAGACAATAACAGGCTCAAAAATGGTTTATAGATTACAAACCCAATCATTATACATATAATTATAGCTATAAAAGTATATACTGTTTTCATAAAATCAAATATATAAATAAAAAAGCCTCCCGAAAATCGAGAGGCTTTATAATATAGATTAATGAGATTCCTACTTTCGCAGGAATAAAGGAAATTATTTTTTCCCGTCCATTTTATCTTTAAGAGCTTGTAATGCATCATTGGCATCACCTAAAGTCGGCTTAGCTTCTGCCGCTTGAGCTTCCTGTTTTCTAACAGCTTGCTTAACGATTTTAGCTTCTTCTTCTCTAAATACTGCTGTATGAGATGCTACAACACGTTTGAATTCTTTATTAAATTCAATGATTTTGAATTCTACTTCTTCACCTTTAGCTACTTTAGAACCATCTTCTTTTTCTAAGTGACGTGCTGGTACAAAGGCAACGATATCTTCGTTAAAGTCAATTGTTGCTCCTTTATCTACCATTTCTGTAATAGCAGCTTTATGAACTGTATCTAAAGCGAATTCAGTTTCATATTTGTCCCAAGGATTTTCAGTAGTTTGTTTATGACCTAAAGATAATTTACGTCCTTCAACATCTAATTCTAATACTACAACATCTAAAGTATCACCTACGTTACAGAACTCAGATGGATGCTTAATTTTCTTAGTCCAAGATAAATCTGAGATATAAATTAATCCGTCGATTCCTTCTTCTAATTCAACAAAAACACCAAAGTTTGTAAAGTTACGTACAATACCTGAATGCTTAGAACCTACAGGATACTTCGTTGTAATATCTGTCCATGGATCTGGCGTTAATTGCTTAATACCAAGAGACATTTTACGATCTTCTCTATCTAAAGTTAAGATAACAGCATCGATTTCATCTCCTACAGATACGAAATCTTGAGCTGAACGTAAATGCGTTGACCAAGACATTTCACTTACGTGAACTAAGCCTTCTACACCTTCTTCTACTTCAACAAAAGCACCGTAATCAGCGATAACTACTACTTTACCTTTTACTTTATCTCCAACTTTTACGTTTTCACCTAAAGCTTCCCAAGGGTGCTTAGATAATTGCTTAAGACCTAATTGGATTCTTGATTTGTTTTCATCAAAATCAAGGATTACAACATTTAATTTCTGATCTAACTCAACAATCTCATTTGGATGGTTGATACGTGACCAAGATAAATCTGTAATGTGAACTAAACCATCTACACCACCTAAATCGATAAACACACCATAAGACGTAATGTTTTTCACAATACCTTCTAATACTTGTCCTTTTTCTAGTTGACCAATGATTTCTTTCTTTTGCTCTTCAATATCAGCTTCAATTAAAGCTTTATGAGACACAACTATGTTTTTGAATTCGTGGTTGATTTTCACAACTTTAAACTCCATAGTTTTATTTACATACTGATCGTAATCTCTAATAGGCTTCACATCGATTTGAGAACCTGGTAAGAACGCTTCTATACCAAATACATCTACGATCATACCACCTTTAGTTCTACATTTTACAAAACCGTTAACGATTTCACCAGTATCGTGTGCATTGTTTACACGATCCCATGCTTTGATTACTCTTGCTTTTCTGTGAGATAATACTAATTGACCAGTTGCATCTTCACGCACATCAATTAATACTTCTACTTTGTCACCAACAGCTAAGTTAGGATTGTAACGGAACTCATTAAGAGAAATTACACCTTCAGACTTTGCGTTAATGTCAATGATTGCATCACGATCTGTGATTGTAATAACAGTACCTTCTACTACTTCGTCATCTAAAGTGTCAACGAAATTTTCTGATACTAATTTTTCAAACTCTTCTAATTTAGTGTCCGCAACTTGCTCAATTCCTTCTTCGTAATTGTGCCAATCGAACTCTTTTAAGAATTTTTCTGGGTTTGCTTGAGCTTCAGAGATTACTGGAGCTTGAACTGCTTCAGTTGCTTCAACCTCAGCTTGATTTGTTTCTTTTTCAGACATGTGCTGAATTAAAATTTGTATTCTGTATACTTTGAAAGATTAGCGAAAATCTACAGAAGTTATTATTAAATTTGTTTTGTTCCCTTTCCTTACTTTCTTAACATCGCTAAAAAGGAGTGCAAAAGTACTATATATTATTCTGATTTCCAAACACTAAATCATGTGACTTTATATTTATTTTGGTGTCTTATATAATAGGGTAACAATTTGATGCTTTGAGTCATAACCAATAGTACATTATTTGGTATCTTTACATTAAACTATTAACAATTTAAAACATACAATTATGGTAAAAGCAAAATATCAAGATGTTCTTGACTTAGGAGAACAATTAAACATTCAGAATGGTGAAGTAAGTGAAAAAGATGGAGTGCTACAAGTAAAAGGTACTGCAGCTACACAATATGAAAAAAACCTAATCTGGGATAAGATTAAAGAAGCAGGTGGTGAGTCACCTTCTGATATTATGGCAGACATTAAAGTAGCAGACGAATCTGTGTATGCAAGACATACTGTAGCTTCTGGTGAAACTTTAGGAAAAATTGCTAAGCAGTATTATGGTGATGCTATGAAGTATAAAGAAATCTTTGCTGCTAATACAGATATCCTTAAGAATCCGGATGTTATTCACCCAGATCAAGAATTAATTATCCCAAATCTTTAATTTTTATTTCGTATATTTATACCACTATATAGTATAAAAGACTTCTAAATTAGCGATAAGCCTTGTGTTTATCGCTTTTTTATTTTTCAATAATTTCTTGAGCCAAACCAACAATCGTCTCCAACTGCTCTTCAATGGTTAAATCCGAATTATCAATTTCAATAGCATCCACTGCTTTTACTAAAGGAGAATCTTCGCGTGTAGAATCTATACGATCTCGTGTGGTTACATTTTCTAAGACATCCTCATAACTCAGCTCATGACCTCTATCTAACAATTCTTTATAACGACGTTTAGCTCTCGTTTCTGCAGAAGCCGTCATAAATATTTTTAATTCAGCATCAGGAAAAACAACAGTTCCAATATCACGACCATCCATAACAATACCTTTGTCTTTTCCCATGAGTTGTTGTTGCTCAACTAATTTTCGGCGTACGGCTGACAAGGTAGCCACAGGACTTACAAATTTAGACACCCTAAGGGTTCTAATAGCCGATTCAATATTGTTTCCATTTAAATAGACTTCAGCAAAACCAGCTTCTTTATTAAACTTGAAAGTAATACTAATCTCTCCAAGTCTACGGACTAAGGCATCTTCATCAAAGAAATCTTTACCAATTAAATCGTTTTCTAGCGCAAAATAAGTCACGGCTCTGTACATCGCCCCTGTATCAACATATATATAATTCAGGTTTTTAGCCAGTAATTTTGCAACTGTACTTTTTCCTGTGGATGAAAATCCGTCTATGGCAATGATTATTTTATTCAATATTATGTCGTTTAATTTATCGTCTTCGACCGTCTAAGTCTATCTGAATTCCGAAAAAACTAGTATTAGAAGCTCCTGTATATCTCGCATGCGTATAATTAAAACGCATCTTATTTAATTTAATTCCAACACCAACAGAGAGTCCTGAAAAGTTTCTTTGATCCTCTATTCTTAATTCTTCGGCGCGTCTAAAATTATAACCAAACCGCACATTAAAGCCTCCTTCAGGAAATAACTCTGCACCTAAAATTAAATGACGTAAGCCTTTATTAAAAAAACTAACTTTTTCTTCAGTTTGATTACCATCTAAATCAGTCGTCGCTCGCGCTGGATTAGAAACACCAATGGGCCATTGTTGTAAATTCTCTAAGGTAACGTGCCATCGTAAAGGCACATTTTCTAGTGTTTGAGACATTCCAAAATTAACTTCGAGAGGTAATGGTTCTTTTTGTCCGGCATATGTTGAAAACTGAGTTCCTACATTTCTGATGGTTAACGCCGCATGAAAATCTAGTTTTTCATTAATGTACATCGCACCAAAATCTAATGCTCCACCAATAGAATTATATTGCTCTAATGCTGATGTAATCACTTTAACATTCGCACCAACATAAAAATCAGTATATGGAATATTATAATTATAACCCGCTGATATGGCTGTTTCATTACCTGTAAAAGATCCTGTAGAGTTCCCACTTAAATCATAACCATCAAAGGAACCATAATTTATATAAGTGACACCGAAATGAAAGGTTTGCACATGTCTATCCCAAGTATAAGCATAAGCAGCAGTTCCATAGCTAATACCTCCTAAATAGTTTGAATAATTTACAGCGAGCTGATTGCCCATTTTGTAATTAATAGACGCAGGATTATAAAGTGCTTCCGTCACATCATGATCAAAGTTGGTAATTATTTTCCCTCCTAAAGCAGCTTGTCTTGGAGACGATACTAAATTTAAAAACTGATAGGTCGCTTCACCACCCAATTGCGCAAACATTGACAGTGTTGAAAGCATTAAAAATAATGTCGTAATCCTCTTAATCATAGATTTTGCAAAATAACTAAATCTATCTTAAAACGAGGATAAGATTTTTTTATTTTTTGAGTGTTGTTATTTTCTATTTCAATTGTAACCTTTGACCAATTTTAATGACATCACTATTTAAACCGTTAAGACGCTTAAGTTCTTTAACTGTTGTGCCGTTTTCTAGAGCAATTCTATACAAATTATCACCTTTTTTAACCACCCAAATTAAAGATTTTTCATCTTCGTTGACTTTATCAAAGTTTCGTATTCTTAACTTCTGTCCTTCTCTTATAAGTGTAGTCTCTAAATTATTGGCTTCTTGTAATTGCCCTAAACTCGTCTTATATTTGACGGATAATTTAAATAGATTATCTCCTTCTTTTACAATATGAAAATCAGAATCATTATCTAAATTAACAGCTTCAGACGTATTTGAAGCATCATTAACATTTGAATCTGTTACCAATTTCGGTGTTATGTCAACCGAATCTATTTTGGTTTCAACTACTTCAGTTTCTAATTCAACAAAGGTAATTTCACCAGTAACACTATTTAATTTTGCAGGCTTACCATCTAGTATAACATCTTTAAATTTTACTTCGTCTTGAGCATAACTACTCAATAACGAAGTAAAACTTATTAAAAATGTCAATATTAGTTTAAAGCTGTTTTGCATTATTTACTTTTTGCTTTGTAAGCGCTAGTTTTAAAACATCGCTCATATCTTTTACGTAGTGGAACGTTAACCCTTTTAAATATTCTGGTTTAATTTCCTCGATATCTCTTCGGTTATCTTCACAAAGTAAAATCTCTTTAATACGCGCACGTTTGGCCGCTAAGATTTTTTCTTTGATACCACCCACAGGCAATACTTTACCTCTTAAGGTAATTTCACCTGTCATCGCTAAGCTCTTTTTAACTTTACGCTGTGTAAACAAAGATACTAAAGAAGTTAACATTGTAACACCTGCGCTTGGACCATCTTTAGGAGTCGCACCTTCCGGCACGTGGATGTGTACATTATACTTCTCAAAAACTTCAGTACTAATCCCAAATTCATCTGCATTTGCCTTAATGTATTCCATAGCAATAGTAGCAGATTCCTTCATTACCTTACCTAAGTTTCCTGTAATAGATAAGTTTCCTTTTCCTTTAGATAAAATAGATTCAATAAACAAAATATCTCCTCCAACACTCGTCCAAGCCAAACCTGTAACGACTCCAGCAACATCATTATTTTCGTATTTATCGCGTTCTAGTCTTGGGCTTCCTAGAATTTCAATCACATCGTCATTAGAAACTTTAATATTATAGTCTTCTTCCATTGCAATATTTTTGGCTGCATAACGTACCATTTTTGCAATTTGTTTTTCTAAGCCTCTAACTCCAGATTCACGCGTATACCCTTCTACAATTTTCTCTAATTGTGGTTTGGCAATTTTCAAAGCTTTATCGTCTAAACCATGTTCTTTTAATTGCTTTGGTAATAAGTGTCTTTTTGCGATTTCTACTTTTTCTTCTATCGTATAACCAGTCACATTAATAATTTCCATACGGTCTCTTAATGCTGGCTGAATGGTATTCATACTATTAGACGTTGCAATAAACATCACTTTAGATAAGTCGTATCCCATTTCTAGGAAGTTATCATAAAACTCATTGTTTTGTTCAGGATCTAAAACCTCTAACATTGCCGAAGACGGATCACCTTGACTTCCCGTAGATAATTTATCAATCTCATCTAAGACAAACACCGGATTTGATGTCTGAGCCTTTTTTAAACTCTGAATGATTCGGCCTGGCATCGCACCAATATAGGTTTTTCTATGACCACGTATTTCAGCTTCATCACGCAATCCACCAAGTGAGATTCTAACATACTCTCTTCCTAATGCCTCAGCTATAGATTTTCCCAATGATGTTTTACCAACTCCAGGAGGTCCATAAAGACATAAAATTGGTGACTTCATATCATTTCTCAGTTTTAACACTGCTAAATATTCAATGATTCTCTTCTTTACATCTTCTAAACCAAAATGATCGCGATCTAAAATTTTCTGAGCGCGTTTTAAATCGAATTTATCCTTACTAAACTCATTCCATGGTAAATCTAAAAACAGATCTAAATAGTTACGTTGAATAGAATACTCTGCCACCTGAGGATTCATACGTTGCATTTTCGCTAATTCTTTCTCAAAATGCTCTTTTACTTTATCGTCCCATTTCTTTTTCTTAGCACGCGCTTTCATATCCTCTATCTCTTCACCAGAAGAAACACCTCCACCCAATTCTTCTTGAATGGTTTTCATTTGTTGGTGTAAGAAATACTCACGCTGCTGTTGGTTCATATCACTTTGAACCTTATTCTGAATATCATTTTTAAGCTCCAATTTTTGAAACTCAAGATTCATAAATTTCAAGGTTTGAAGCGCGCGTTCTTTTAAATCGTTAATCTTTAACAATTCTTGCTTCTCCTCTACTCTAAGATTCATGTTAGAGGACACAAAATTGACTAAAAACGAATCACTTTCAATATTTTTAATAGCAAAGCTTGCTTCAGACGGAATGTTTGGACTTTCCTTAATGATGTCTAAAGACAAATCTTTAATAGAATCTATAATTGCTCTAAACTCTTCGTTTTCCTTTGCTGGTTTCGCTTCAGGAATATCAGAAATGGTAGCCGTTAAATACGGTTTTTCAGATATTACTTCGTTTATAGCAAAACGCTTTTTACCTTGAATAATAACCGTAGTGTTACCATCTGGCATTTTAAGCACTTTTAAGATACGTGCAACCGTACCTGTTTTATAGATATCTTTAGCCGTTGGGTTTTCTACCGCTTCATCCTTCTGAGAAACCACACCAATTACTTTTCCGCCCTTGTTAGCATCATTAATTAGTTTAATAGAAGCATCTCTTCCTGCTGTAATCGGAATAACAACTCCAGGAAACAATACCGTGTTACGCAACGGTAAAATTGGTAACGATTCTGGTAAAGATTCATTGTTTATTAATTCTTCATCTTCTGGTGTCATTAATGGAATTAATTCTGAATTCTCATCAAAATCCTGAAATGACAGATTGTCTAGGTTTAAAAAATTTGATTTCGCCATATATATTTTTGAGCCATTCTGTCATTATCATAAACAGAATAACGATGTTTTAAATGTATTAATAATTAACTACATACTGAATACCATAACATTAGAAGATATTCAAAGTTATTCACACTACAGTAATTTCAATTGTTATGCCATTACCTTTATCACAACATAATTTTTTTTTAAATAAACTGTAACACTTTAAAAAAGTAGCACTCTATAAGTAAAAGCAATTGTTTTTTTGACATCAACCAATCAAAATATCGAACAGTTATTACAACTTTGTTTGTCTGGAAACCAACGTGCACAGTTGGAGATTTATAACAGATATCATAAAGCCATGTATAACACAGCCCTAAGAATTGTAAAAGATTCTTTTAAGGCTGAGGACATAATGCAAGAGTCTTTTTTAACGGCATTTACAAAATTGAATACGTTACAAGACACCACTGTATTTGGCTCATGGTTAAAACGCATTGTAGTAAATAATAGTATTGCTTATTATAACAAAGCGGTGAAGCAAAATGAAGTGCCTCTAGATCATGTGATCTACAAAGTTGAAGACCACCATGACGGCATTGACGAAAATGAGCAGAATGGTGAAAACGTGAAATTAATTTTAGACACGATGAAAACCTTAAAACCTAATTATAATCTAAGCTTGTCATTACATCTTATTGAAGGTTATAATTACGAAGAAATTGGTGAAATTATGAATCTGTCTTACGCGAATTGCAGAACGTTAATATCAAGAGCAAAAGAGAGTTTACGCAAAAAATTAGTATTGAAGTAATTATGAAAAAAGATAGTTTAGATAGCCTTTTTGACAATTTGAAGGATCAATTTGATATTGAAACCCCACAACATAATCATGAGCAACGCTTTTTAGAGAAGTTGAAAGCAAATGATACCACTTCAACCGAAATTAAAAAGCAACCTGGTTTTAACTGGAAACCTTTTTTAGCAATAGCCGCTTCTATCGTGATTTGTTTCGGGTTGTTTACTACATTACAGCAACAGCCAAAAGAATATGATTTAGCAAGCGTATCGCCCGAAATGTCAGAAACACAAGACTTTTTCACTATTACTATTGAAAATGAATTAAAAAAACTGAATAAAGAACGTTCGCCTTTAACAGATCAAATTATTAATGATGCATTAGTCCAAATTCAACAATTAGAAACCGATTACCAAAAATTAAAAACAGATTTAACCGAAAGCGGAAAAAACCAACGTGTTATTTATGCCATGATTTCCAACTTTCAAACACGAATAGATATTTTAAATACGGTTTTAGAACAAATCGAAATTGTAAAACAATTTAAATCCAACTCCAATGAGAACATTATATAAACTCTGCTTTTTTCTAATATTGATGCCAACACTTTTATTAGCATCAAACGAGACACCTAAAGCGGCAAAACACGAAAAACAGAAAACCTTAAAAAAATCTTTCAACGTAAATGCTGATGCTACATTTAATATTACCAGCAGATATGGAAATATTGATATTATTACATGGGACAAAAATCGTATTGATGTCCAAGTCACCATTAAAGTAAATGGTAATAATGAAAACAAGGTTAATGAAAGATTGAACGAATTAGATGTTGCCTGGCAATCTGCACCTCATAAAGTCTCAGCAATTTCATCAATTGGCGGCAACAGTTATGATACATCTTGGTGGAACAAAAAATTAGGTAATAATGTAAAGATAGAAATAAACTATTTAGTTAAAATGCCTATAACAAACAATTTAAAGATCTTTAACGATTATGGCTACATTAATCTAGACAAGCTTGAAGGTAACGCTTATTTAAAATGTGATTATGGCAAAGTTACCACCAAAGAACTCATGGGAAGATCTAACACCATACGATTAGATTACACAAAAAATAGTTATTTTGAATTTATAAATAACGGCACCATTGAAGCCGATTATAGCGAATTTACGGTTGCAAAAGTTAAAGACTTAAATCTTGAAGCCGATTACACCACCTCAATCATTGAAATCGCTGAAAATGTCGTTTATGAATGTGATTATGGTTCACTTAAAATTGATAATATCAACAATTTAGATGGAGAAGGCGATTATTTAGCGCTACGACTAGGCACTATCTTTAAAACTGCTCATATCAGTTCCGATTATGGCTCCATAAAAATTGATCGTTTGGTATCAAAAACTAAGACTATAGATATAAATTCTGAATTCACTGGAATAACAATTGGGTTTGATACTGATTGTAAATTCAATTTTAATATTGGAATTGAATTTGGATCTTTTAGAGAACCGGAAGGCTTTATATATAAAGAAAAAAACGTTAACAACATCGGAAAGCAATTTATTGGATATTATGGTGAGCAAAACTCTGAGAACTTAGTCCTCATCAATTCTGAATACGGTAGTATAACTTTTAAAAACAATTAAGAAAAAATTCAAATATTAAATCAATCAATTAAAATCAAAAAACATGAAACTATTAAATTCAATTACCACAGTACTTTTTCTGTTAAGCACAACATTAGTATCTGCACAATGGGGAAAATCTAAAAAAATTAAAGGTGATGGTAATATTACAACGACAACCATCTCTACAACAGATTACGACGCAATAAGTACTGCTGGCTCTATGGACTTTAGACTTGTTAAAGGTAACGAAGGAGACATTTCTATTAAAGGAGATTCTAATCTAATGCCTTACATAGTTGCCGAAGTAAACGACCATACCTTAATAGTTAAAATAAAAAAAGGGTACAATTTAAAGCCTACGCAAACCATTGTTATAACGATTCCTTATGAATCTATAAACGCTGTATCACTTGCAGGATCCGGTGACGTTGAAAACTCTGGAGTTATAAAGGCTAACCATTTTAAAGTCGCGTTGGCAGGCTCTGGAGATATGGATCTACAAATTGATTCTCAATCAACAGAGAGCACAATAGCAGGCTCTGGTGATATTGAATTAAAAGGTAACACCACAAATTTAAAAACAACAATCGCAGGCTCTGGTGATTTTGATGGTGATGACTTAGACAGTACTAATGTCGATGCTACAATTTCTGGCTCAGGAGATATTAGTGTGCATTGTAACGGTGAACTAAAAGTACGAATTTCAGGATCTGGAGATGTTAAATACTCAGGAAAACCAACTTATAAAGACACTAAGATTTCAGGATCTGGAAGTGTTAGTAATTAAATCTTACAATTACATATATCTAAGAAAAGGACAAGCAATTTGCTTGTCCTTTTTTTATAATTCATTCTTATAAATGATCTAATGACTTCCTATCTGGGGTGACTTAAATTAATATTCTAGTCTTATGTCATAAAAACAAGATACATAATATGGTTGTAAATTGAAATGATATATAAGCATAACACACCAAACGATTGAAGACAAACACCACCTATTCTTCTTTTGGCACTCTAAAGAGAAGGATAATACCTATTAAAAAGAAAACAAATAAGAATAAAATAGCATAGCGCATTGAGGAATATTCAGAAACAAAAGCAAAAATGAACATACCGATAACAATGCCTATTTTTTCTGCTACATCATAAAAACTAAAATACGATGTTGTATCTTCTGTTTCAGGCAAATATTTGGAATAGGTAGAACGTCCCAAAGACTGAACGCCTCCCATGACTAAACCAACTAAACCAGCGGCTATATAAAATTGTATTGGTGAGACCATAAAATAAGCATAAACACAAAGACACATCCACATAAAATTAATTACAATAAGTGTACTTATATTACCGAATTTTGAAGCTGCACGAGATGTTAAAATAGCACCAAGTATGGCAACCAACTGAATAACTAAAATACTAACAATAAGTCCAATAGTTTTTTCACCATCCGAAGCCCAATTAATTTCTTTTTCTCCAAAATAAACTGCCATTAACATAATGGTTTGCACAGCCATGCTAAACACAAAAAAGGCATTTAAGTAGCGTTTTAATCTTAAATTTTGCTTCAACTGAACCCACACAGCCTTTAATTCTTTAAATCCATTAAAGACAACATCTTTTGTGACTTTATGCCCCGAAGACACGCCATTTGGTAGTATTCTAAATGTGTATTGACTAAATAATGCCCACCATACTCCTACAGTAATAAACGAATACCGCATCATTTCAATCTTATCAGCATCTTCTTCTTGAGTCATTACCATAATTAAATTTGCAATTAACAAAAGCACACTTCCTATATATCCCATTGAAAACCCTTTGGCACTAATACTGTCTTGTTGATCTTCAAAAGCAATATCTGGAAGGTAAGAATTATAAAAAACTAAACTTCCCCAATAACCTATCAGCCCCATAAAATAGAACAATAAACTGAAGTGAATAAAACTTAGATTAAACCAATATAATCCAATACAGCCAATTGATCCTACATAACAAAAGAACTTCATGAAATTCTTTTTGTTACCCACATAATCTGCAATACCAGAAAGAATTGGAGATAATACTGCAACCACCAAAAACGTAAAAGCTGTAACAATTGTAATTAATGTTTCTTGTTTCATTGTAAATCCAAAGGCCGATACTAATGTCTCTTTAGAATCGAATAATGACGAATAAAACAGCGGAAATATGGACGAAGCAATCGTTAAGGTATACACTGAATTTGCCCAATCATAAAATGCCCATGCGTTGAGAAGTTTTTTACTTCCTTTTTTAAATTCACTCATAAATGCAGGTTAATTATCTTGTATAAATATCAAAAAAATTCATAAAAAAAGCTGCTCTAATTGAGCAGCTTCTAAAGTAAACAAATATATTTATAATCTTAGTTTATTGGTCTAAATGATGTTACTCCAAACTTTTTCGCTTCAGCTTTTGCTTCTGGTGCCATCTCTTGTAAATTTTTAATTCTAGTATCATTAGCAGGGTGAGAACTTAAAAATTCTGGTGTAGACTGTCCACCACTATTCGCTTCCATACGTTTCCATAATTCGGCTGCCTCATCAGGATTATAACCTGCTATTGCCATTATAATTATACCAACTTTATCTGCTTCAGTCTCATGCGCTCTACTAAATGGTAACATTCCAACAACATTAGAAGCAATACCAAATGATTGATTAAAAATTCCTAAGGATTGTTCATCATTAGCCAAAGCCACATTACCTACAACGGCTAATCCTTGTTGCACATAAGCTGCACTCATACGCTGTTGCCCATGATTAGCTAAAGCATGAACCACTTCATGTCCCATAATTGCTGCTATAGCCGTTTCATTTTCTGCAATTGGTAAAATTCCTGTGTAAAACGCAATTTTACCACCTGGCATACACCATGCATTCACTTGTTCTGACTCTATAAGGTTATATTCCCATTTGTAATCATCTAAATAGCCATGATGACCATTAGCCACTAACCAACGCTCAGCCGCAACTGATATACGTTCTCCAACACGCTTAATCATTTCGGCATCAGATGTACCAGTAACTACTTTACTTTCTGCTAATACTTGATCATACTGTGCAAATGCCGATGGAAATAATTGATCATTACCAACGAAAGCCATTGTTTTTTTTCCTGTAAATGGATTAGTTGCACATGATACTATCACTACAACAATTAAAAAACTCACCACTACTTTATTAAATTTCATACTTAATTGTTTAAATTAAAATACATACATCAGTCTATACTAATAATAAGACACGAAAATAACGAAATAGTCACTATGCATTTGACTTGATACCTTTTATATGTAACTCAGAAAAATTCTTATCCACTACAATAGACTCTATTTCGTTAACTCTTAAACTCTTATGAGCTATCTTTTCATTGTCTAATTGAACCTCAACAATATCGAAAGGTAGTCCATGAAATTGAATATTAAAGGTTTCGTAAGGAGTTGTGAACTTTCCTTCTTTATGTTGATTAATAATTAATTCATTTGTCTTCCCTGTAAGTTTAAAATTTCTTAAACTATAACGCCCTTTTGTATAATCAAAACCATCATTAGCATCACTATACAATTCACTTTCTTCTTTACCATCTTTATAATAAACATCTAAGGTGATTTCTGTAATGTCCTTTTCGCCAACATATTGTTGAATTGGGTATTTAGGAATAATGGCACCTTCTTTTACGAAAAATGGTACACTATCAATATCAGCATCTACCCACATTTCTTTACCACCTTTTACAACCTCATCGGTCCAGAAGTTATACCAATTCCCTTGAGGAATATACATTCTACGTCCTTTAGCATTTGGCTCTAAAACAGGGCAAGCTAAAATTTGTTCTCCAAAAACAAATTCGTCGGTTCTGTAATGGGTTTGTACATCTGCTTGATCATATAACACTAAAGATTTTAATAACGGTGTTCCATGATCTGCATAATTCCAAAATGCCGTATATAAGTACGGTAATAATTGATATCTAATTTCTATAAATTTCTTTACAATTGCCGTAACATCTTCATCAAATGCCCAAGGTTCTTGATCACCATGATCACCCGAAGAATGCACTCTAAAAAATGGGTGAAAAATTCCTAATTGAATCCAACGTGTAAATAATTCTCCTTGTGGTTGCTCTGCAAAGCCACCAATATCACTACCAGCAAAAGAGAAACCAGACATTGCCATACGTTGTGCTTGGATGTTTGCTATCCATAAGTGCTCCCAAGTTGCTACATTATCCCCCGTCCAAGTAGACGTATAACGTTGCGTGCCAGAATACGCAGCCCTTGTAATAACAAAAGGACGTTTTGGGTATGAATATTTCTTCAATCCTTGGTACGTTGCTCTTGCCATTTGCATGCCATATATATTGTGTGCTTTTCTATGACTACAAGGATGACCATCATAATCATGACGTACATCGTCTGGGAATGTTTTATTTGGCACCTCCATAACGGCTGGCTCATTCATATCATTCCAAACTCCCTTAATACCGATATCTTCAATGAGTTCTTGAAATAATCCAGACCACCAATCTCTAACTTCAGGGTTTGTAAAATCTGGAAAATAACACTCCCCAGGCCATACTTTACCTTTCATATAATCACCATCTGCACGCTTACAGAAGTAATCCTTTTCTAAAGCTTCTTTAAATACGGAATACTCTTTATCTATTTTAATCCCCGGATCTATAATGGCAACAGTTTTAAAACCATCATCTAATAATTCCTTCACCATTCGTTTTGGATCTGGAAAGTACTCTTTATTCCATGTGAAACAACGAAACCCTTCCATGTAATCGATGTCTAAATAAATAGCATCACAAGGAATCTGAAGTTTTCTAAAGGTCGAGGTAATCTCTTTTACTTTACTTTCTGGGTAATAACTCCATTTACATTGGTGAAACCCTAGAGCCCAAAGTGGTGGTAGATGATGTGGCTTTCCTGTTAAATCGGTGTAACTTTCTACGACATCATTCATTTTAGGTCCGTAAAAGAAGTAATAATTCATTTCACCTCCTTGTGACCAAAAACTAGTGACATTTCTACGTTCGTGTGCAAAATCAAAAGATGATCTAAAAGTATTGTCAAAGAAAATACCATAGGCTTTACCATGGTGCAAACCTGTGTAAAATGGAATAGTTTTATAAATAGGATCGGTGTCTTTTCCGTAGGCATAAGAGTCGGTCACCCAATTATTATAGCGCTTTCCTTTAAGGTTAAGATGATTTGGCTTATCACCAAGTCCATAGTAACTTTCTCCATCGTTAGAGACTTTACTCATCTTTACGATGTTTCCACCATGTTCATAGCTTTCTTCCCAATGAAAACCACCTTCATCTTGATTTATAAGCATTCCATCAACGGCATCATAGATTGATATTCTCATATCTTCCTTAGAAATCTTACAAATCAATTTGGTTGTAGTAACTTCATAATACGCTTCTGTATCTTCTATTTCTAGTTTATTGTAACCAATACTCGCGTATTTGGTTATCGCATAAGAAAAATCATTATCAAAATTTCCTACGGTAGTATATCTAAAACGCAGTAAACTATCTCTAACAACCGTTAACTCTAAAATCACATCGTTGTCTGCAGTAAAATACAGTTTGTCAACATCTTTTTTAAAGTCTATTATTTTTGAAGGAAATAAATTCCCTTTATTTTCTAATTCAGTATTTATAATCATAAGTTAATTTTTAAGCAAAAATTACCCACAAAAAAACGGAAAAAATTAAACTTTTGAAAGGCTTAGTAATGGATAATGATAATTGTTGCCAACTATAACGTTTTCGAGGTTAGATTTTACAGTTTTAGTAGTAATAGACGGATATTTAAGTTTTTATGTAATCAAAAAAAAGACCTCTCAAGCTATTAAAACATGAAAGGTCTAATTATTAACAATAAAGCTTCCAACTTATTTCGTTTTTGCTTTAGGCTTTGCTTTTTTAATCGTCTTGGTTTTTGATTTAGGTTTTACTTGATTTTGATACCTAAAGGCAACCATTCCTAAAGGAGGAATATTAATTTCTATTGAATGGTCTCTATAATGCCAAGCTTCGGCTTTACTCGTTTTTAATTTATTCTTGTAGTCTCCTGTTCCATAGTATTTCTTTAAATCACTATTGAAAACTTCTTTAAGTTTCCCTTTTCTTGGGACTCCTAATTTGTAGTTTTCTTTAGGAACTGGCGTCATATTACAAGCAATAATGAGATCATCCTTCTCGTCATTTCCTTTTCGAATATACGTAAAAACAGAATTCTGAGAGTCACCGTAATCTATCCACTCAAAACCCTCAGCTTCAAATTGTTTTTGATATAAGGCAGGTTCATTTTTATAAAGTGTATTCAAATCTTTAACTAATTCTTGTACTCCTTTATGTGGGTCGTATTGCAATAAATGCCAATCGAGACTGGTTTTAAAATTCCACTCACTACTTTGTCCAAATTCCGAACCTTGAAATAATAAATTAGTCCCGGGATGCGTAAACATGTAACCGTATAACAATCTTAAATTGGCAAAACGTTGCCATTCATCACCAGGCATTTTTCCTAATATAGAGGCTTTACCGTAAACCACTTCATCATGACTCAGCGGCAACATAAAATTCTCTGTAAACGCATAAGTCATTGAGAACGTTAAATCATTTTGGTGATATTGCCTATACACCGTTTCTTTACTAAAGTAATCTAGTGTATCATGCATCCACCCCATCATCCATTTCATTCCAAATCCTAAACCTCCCATAAATACAGGTTTAGACACCAAAGGAAATGCTGTTGATTCCTCTGCAATAGTCTGTACATCTGGAAAAGCCGCATACACAGCTTCATTCATTTCTCTTAAAAAAGACATCGCTTCCAGATTTTCTCGCCCTCCAAACATGTTGGGTTCCCATTCACCATCTTCTCTACTGTAATCTAAAAATAGCATGGATGCTACAGCATCGACTCTAAAGCCATCAGCATGGTATTGATCTAACCAAAAAAGAGCGTTACTAATTAGAAATGATTTGACTTCATTCCGTCCATAATTAAATATCAAACTCTTCCAATCTTGATGGTAGCCTTTTCGTCGGTCTGGATGCTCGTAAAGCGCTGAGCCATCAAAATAGCCGAGTCCATGTGCATCTTCTGGAAAATGAGATGGCACCCAATCGAGAATAATCCCAATATCGTTTTGGTGTAATTTATCGACTAATAATTTGAATTCTTCAGGGTAACCAAATCGCGATGTTGGTGCAAAGTAACCCGTTACCTGATAACCCCAAGAAGGATCATATGGGTATTCCATTACAGGCATTAATTCTACATGCGTAAAGTTCATCTCTTTGACGTAGTTGACTAATTCATCAGCCAATTCGACATAAGACATAAAACGATTCTCTTCAACTTGCTTTTTCCAAGAGCCTAAATGAACTTCATAAACAGAAAACGGAGCGTCCAAAGCATTGTTCTTTTTACGCTTTTTCATCCAGTTTGCATCTTTCCATTTGTAATTGTCATCCCAAACAATGGATGCTGTACTAGGATTATGTTCTGCACGTCTGGCGTAAGGATCTGCTTTTTCTGTTTTTATATCGTTATGACTACTAAGAATCTTGTATTTATATTTGGTTCCTTTACCTGCACCGGGAATAAACCCTTCCCAAATACCGCTTGAATCCCAGCGAACATTCAATTTATGTTCACCTTCTGTCCAATAATTAAAGTCTCCAATCACAGATACCATTTTAGCACTTGGTGCCCAAACAGCAAAATAAACACCTTCTACTCCATTTAACGTAGTCACATGAGATCCAAATTTCTCATATAAACGATAGTGCTTTCCAGATTTAAATAGGTCTACATCAAAATCTGTAAAACGACTATGTGCTATTACTTCTGCCATATATTAAAGTACAAATCCTTTAGGAATTATAGCATCTTTCTTTATCACAACGATGCCTTCTTTCACGACGTATTCATTTGTTTCTGTATCAGCCAAATGTGCTCCTCCATTAATTCTAACATCATCACCTATTCGCACATTCTTATCTATAATGGTGTTTTTAATATAGCAGCGTTCTCCAATCCCTAAAAGTATTTCGGTGTGTTGATTATTAATATCATCTAAACTTTCATAATCATCATTACCCATCATATAGGTATTAATGATTGTTGAATCCTTTCCGATTCTGGAACGAATACCAATCACAGATTTTTCAATCTTAGCGGCACTAATTATACAACCCTCTGCAACCACAGCTCGATCTAATGCTGTTCCTGAAATTTTTGAAGTCGGAAGTATGCGCGCATTGGTGTAGGTACGTTGCTTAGAATCGTATAAATTAAATTGAGGTAAATCGTCTGTAAATCCAAGATTAGCTTCAA
Source organism: Winogradskyella psychrotolerans (assembly GCF_018860545.1). Lineage (GTDB taxonomy): Bacteria > Bacteroidota > Bacteroidia > Flavobacteriales > Flavobacteriaceae > Winogradskyella > Winogradskyella psychrotolerans_A. The sequence continues at coordinate 336,310 of NZ_JAHKPN010000052.1, forward strand.
AAAATGAGTCTATATTTCCGATGTCTGTCCAATACCCTTCATATTGATAACTTAATGTTTTATGGTTTTCAATAGATTGTGGAATAATCTCTTTCCCAAAATCATTCGTTTCAGGGTTATTCATTAAATCAATTAACAATTGTCTATTAAAAATATAAATACCCATAGAAGCTAGGTGATTCCTACCCAGTGCTTTCATGTCGTTACTCGTCTCCGAAGTCCAGTCAGGTAATAATTCTTTTCCTGGTTTTTCAATAAATGAAGTAACTACATTATCCTTATCTGTCTTTAGAATACCAAAAGACGTCGCATCTTTCTCATTAACTGGTATTGTAGCAATAGAAATTTCAGCTTTAGCATCGATATGTGCTTGAATCATTTCATTAAAATCCATTTGGTATAATTGATCACCAGATAATATTAAAGCATACTCAAAATCGTGTGCTTTAATATGCTGCATACTTTGTCTTACAGCATCTGCTGTGCCTTGAAACCATGATTTACTTTCTGGAGTTTGTTCTGCAGCTAATACATCAACAAACGCAGAACTGAAAAAACTAAAATGATACGTATTTTTAATATGCCTATTTAAAGAAGCCGAATTAAATTGAGTTAACACATACATGCGCTTAATATCAGAATTTATACAATTTGAAATCGGAATATCCACCAATCTGTATTTACCAGCTATTGGTACGGCTGGCTTGGATCGTTTTTCAGTTAGTGGATATAAGCGAGACCCTTGGCCTCCTCCCAGTATAATTGACAATACTTTATCGTTTATCATAGCTTTTATTTAGTTTAGATTAGCTTCGTTTTATTTAGTTATTTAGTTTATTGAATTATATAAATCGATATAGGCTTTAGCAGAGACTTTCCAAGAGTGATCTATACTCATTATACGCTTTCTATTAGCCTTAAATTCCTTCTGCTGTTTGTAAAACTCTTTTCCTCTGTTTATGGAATACACAATATCTTGTATGGAGACCTCATTATGACAAATACCAAAACCGTGATCACCTATATCTACAACAGTATCTTTTAAACCACCAATGCGTCTTACAACAGGCACTGTACCGTATCTTAGAGAATACATTTGGTTTAATCCACAAGGTTCCACGCGCGATGGCATTAATAGAAAGTCCGCACCTGCATAAATAATGTGTGAAAGTTTTTCGTCATAGCCAATGTACGCGTTGTAATTCCCACTATGTCGTGCTATTAAATCAAATAATTGGTGTTCTGTATCTTTTGACCCAGAACCTAACACAATTACTGATATCTCCTTAGAACGCAATGCGTAATCTAAGGCGTAAGGTAAAAGTTCAGCACCTTTCTCGCCCACTAAACGACCAATAAAAGCAAATAGAGGCTTACTTTCGTCGAGGTTAAACTGAGAACACAGCCAATGTTTATTTCCTTTTTTACCAGATTCTACAGTAGATTTTTTATAGGTCTTTATAATATACTTATCGGTTTCCGGATTCCAAACTTCCGAATCTATACCATTTAAAATACCTACAGCTTTAAAATTTTCATGAGACAACAAGGACTCAAGTCCATTAGCGCTATATTTTAATTCTTCCATATAACTAGGAGAAACTGTAGTTACTCGCCAAGCACACTTTATGGCTGCGGCTAAAGGATTAATTGTGCCATCCCACATTATTAATCCTACTTTTTCAATATTAAATCTTGGTATTTTGTACAAATTATCATAAGCCATCCATCCTTGATATTGCGCATTATGAATGGTGGTAATAATTGGAATTTTATTTAAAGATTCATACTTATAACTTTCCTGCGCCATAAAAGGAATTAAACCTGTGTGATGATCATGGCAATGGATATAGTTCGGTTTTTCTTCCAAAGTTAATATCCAATCTAAAGCAGCTATTTGAAATGCTAAAAAGCGATCGGTATCAAAATCTGTATATACACTTTCTGTGTAAAGTAATTCTCCAATATGAACAAAGAAAATATCAAAATCTAAAACCTGATCTTCAATTTTTAATATGTTGAAATTTAGCTGATGATTCCCTAAACTGACCTCAGCCTCAAAAATTGACGTGAATTTGTGCGACTGGGTAAATTTATTGTTATAAAATGGCATTATTACAGCACTATAGGCACCAATTTCATTTTGATATTTTGGTAAAGCTCCTACGACATCAGCTAACCCACCTACTTTAGCTATTGGATAACATTCTGCACTTATATGAATTATTTTCATTGGTAATTATAAACTAATAGTTGTTGCTGTTAAATTTAACGATAATTAAAATAAATTCAAGCATTATTTTGAAGGTAATTTAAAAATAACATTGACAAAACATTGTAATGAATAACACATCATATCGACTAAAGTCAGAAAGAACAATTTTAAAAATTATGATTTTGAAAAATATAGCATTAGTAACACTTATTAGTTTGTTTTTTAGTTGCAACAGTTCAGCTCAAAAAACAGAAACTAAAACCAAAGAAACCTTTGAAATTACAAAAACTGAAGCGGAATGGAAAGCCCAACTCACAGCAGAACAATATCATGTTTTAAGAGAAGCGGGAACAGAACGACCATTTTCTAGTCCATTAAATAAAAATTACGAGAAAGGTGTTTACCATTGTGCTGCCTGTAATACACCTTTATTTAAAAGTGAACATAAATTTGATTCTGGTACGGGTTGGCCAAGTTTTGATCGTGTAATTGAGGGTAATGTTGCCTTTGGTACAGATACCAAAATTGGTTATACTAGAGACGAAGAACATTGTGCAACTTGTGGAGGTCATTTAGGCCATGTATTCAATGATGGTCCTAAAGAAACCACAGGGAAGCGGCATTGTATTAATGGAGACGCTTTAAAGTTTGTCCCTTCTGAAGGCTAAAATCCATTAAAGAAATTCTGTTTATTTTAGTAATTAAATGTTTCGTTATATAAGTATGGCCTTTTCTCAAAACGGTCTCTGTATAATGGAACATAAAATCATTGTATTCTATTTCTTTCATCTTCTAACTTTTTTGTGTAGTTCTACCTTCAAATTTCTATCTTACTTTGTTATCTTTGACACCCATGCAAAAAACGATTAACATATTAAATAAGAAAGCCAAATTTCAGTACGAGATATCAGATAAATATACGGCTGGAATTGTACTTACCGGAACTGAGATTAAATCCATAAGATCTAGCAAAGCTTCTATTGCTGAAAGTTTTTGTGAATTTAATGACAAAGGGGAATTGTTTGTTATTAATATGACGGTTGAAGAGTACAAATACGGCACCTATTACAACCACAGACCAAAAGCGGAACGTAAACTTTTACTTAACAAAAAAGAGCTTAAAAAGTTGAAAAAAGAAATGGATGTAAAGGGTAATGCTATCATTCCTCTAAAATTATTTCTTAACGACAGAGGTTTGGCTAAACTTATTATTGGATTAGGGAAAGGTAAAAAACTCTACGACAAACGCGAGACCATTAAAGATCGTGATAATAAACGTAATTTAGATCGTATCAAAAAAGATTTCCGATAGTACATATTAGAAATGAACAGGTTTATAATTGTATTTGTTTTAGCGTTAAACTTCAGCTTCGCTCAAGACAGCAACCATTTAGAAATTAATCAAGAGTTTAAAACAGACCAGATTGTTTATTTATTTGGTGATAACGTAAAATTAAGACAATCTCCATCTGTTGACTCTGATGTTGTTAAATTTTTAACCATAGGAGAACCGCTAAGAATTATTGAAAAGAGTTCTGAATCGTTTGTGTATAACGGCATAAACTCGCCATGGTATAAAGTAGAACACAACAACCAACACGGTTATGTTGTAGGTGGTTTAATTTCAATAGTAGAAAAGAAAGCTGATAATGTTCGATTTCTATTTGCTACAGAAATAGTTGAAGAGAAACTATATATTATTACAAGGGCACTTATTAATTCTAAGACTGAATATTTTGAAAACAAATCAGAATTTCTTGGAAGCAATTACGGTTTTAAGATAAACCTCTATAATAATCGCGGTGTTAATAGCATTGATAATATTCTATTTATTAATTACCTCCCAGAATCTTGCGGAGCAAATTCTGGCGGCTACTACCTTTTTCTAGACAGTAACAACCTATACAAAGTCATTGACGTTTTTTCAAGTGCAGATATTGGATTTTGGGAATCAGAGAATTTAATTTTCCCTAATGATCCTAAAGGAGAACAAGACAAAATAATTTATTTTCAGGAACATGGACAATATTCAGAAATGGATAATCTTGAAAATGAACCTACTTGGGAGAAGTCTAGTATAACTAAAGTGAATTTAAAATGGGTTAACAACACGCTTCAACCCAATCCTAAAACCATTACCGAAAATCTCAACAAAGAATAGTCTTCAGCAACACTTTGTGTCTATATCATATCGTTTTTTTGTGATTTTATTTAGTCAAAAACGATAATTTTAAGATTCCTATAACTTTTACATTCTATTTTTAGTCTAAGTTTGATGCAACCTTTTGCAATTTATTTACGTCTTTTATAATAAGTAACACAAGATTTTTTCAACTTTAGGCACAAAATTTGTGAATTGAAGTGAAATTCGATTCAAACATTATTTTCATCAATCACTCTCTATGACTAAAACACTACTCAGCGCCTTCCTTATTTGTATAACTACATTAGTGTCCGCGCAAATCACCGGCAACATTACAGACCATAACAACGAACCACTTCCCTTTGTAAATATCTTAATTGAGAATACGTACAAAGGCACAACAAGTAATGATGATGGTTATTACGAACTTAATATTACCGCGCCACAAACCTATACTATTGTGTATAGCTATTTGGGTTATAAAACGGTAAAAAAGACAGTTACAATCCATAAATTTCCATATCAGTTAGATGTAACGTTAACAGAAGAATCTGTTTCGTTAAACGAAGTACTTATTGATGCAGAAAATGATCCCGCCAATGCTATTATGCGTCAAGCCATTGCACAACGTAAAGCTAATCTTGATAAAATAAACTCTTTTAAAGCCGATTTCTATTCTAGAGGCTTAATTAAAATAAAGGATGCTCCCGAAAAAATAATGGGTCAAGATGTTGGTGATTTAGGTGGTGGCTTAGATTCTACACGAAGTGGAATCATCTATTTATCGGAAACCATTTCTAAAATTCAGTTTCTGAATCCTGATAAGCTTAAAGAAAAAATTACAGCATCAAAAATTAGTGGAGATAGCAACGGCTTTAGCTTTAATAGTGCTTTAGATGTGGACTTTAACTTTTATAATAACACCATTAGTTTTGGCAATGAAATCGTTTCACCTATTGCTAATAATGCTTTTAGTTATTACCGCTACAAGCTTGAAGGTATTTTTTACGACGACAGAGGAAACCTCATAAACAAAGTAAAAGTTTTACCAAAACGAAAAAATGACCCTGTATTTTCTGGCTTCATTTACATTGTAGAAGATCAGTGGGATATTTTTGCTATTGAATTAGATATTACTGGTGTTCAAGCACGAATTCCTATGGTAGATGTCATTGCACTACAGCAGAGCTTTTCGTATTCTGAAGCTGATGATATTTGGGCTCAAATTTCGCAAAGTATTGATTTTAAATATGCCTTATTTGGCATTAAGGGTGAAGGTCGATTTACGGCAGTTTACAGTAATTATGAATTTAATACTGGCCTTACCAGAAAAGATTTTAGTCGCGAAATTGTGGCTTATGAAAAAGAAGCCAACAAGAAAGATTCTATATTTTGGAACGCCATTAGACCCGTGCCTTTAACTGCTGAAGAACGTACCGATTATATAAAAAAAGATAGTATTCAAATTCTACGCGAGTCTAAACCATACTTAGATTCTATAGATGCTGTAAGAAACAAATTTAAACTCAGTAGTATCTTAGGCTATACCTATCAGAATTCTCATAAAGATTATCGCTTAGGTTATGACATTCCATTGCTAGGAGTGCAATTCAATACCGTTCAAGGTTATACGGCTAATGCCAATGTGTTTTACACAAAAAATTATGACGATTTTAAACGCTTTTTTAGAGCTAGTGGAAATATTCAATATGGATTTTCTGATGAACGTTTGCGTGCAACAGGTGCGTTATTGTATAAATTCAACAGTATTAGTAATTCCTTTTTAAGGTTGTCTGGTGGAGTTTCTGCAGAACAGTTTAATCCATCCAATCCTATTTCTCCATTAATCAATTCCGTAAGCACACTCTTTTTTGAAGATAATTACATGAAGCTATATGACAAGAGTTATGTTGCTTTAAATTATTCTGAAGAGCTATTCAACGGCTTCAGATTATATGCAGGTGTAAGTTATGAAAGACGAAAAGCACTTTTCAACACCACAGACCAAACATTCATTAATGAAGAGAACGATGTATATACGAGCAACAATCCAATAGATGAAACTGCTTTTGGCATTGCGCCTTTTCAAACCCATAATATTATAAAAGCGAATATTGATGCCAGAATCAATTTTGGACAAGAATACTTAAGCTATCCTGATGCTAAATACAATGTTGGTAATGACGATTACCCAACCTTGTACTTAGGTTACGAAAAAGGATTTGGCGCCACCAATAGCGATTATAATTTTGATCAAATAAAAGCAAGTCTCATACAATCATTTAACGTAAAAGACAAAGGTCGATTGATGTATAATCTAAAAGCCGGCACCTTTTTTAATGCTGATGATATGGCCTTTATGGATTACCAACATTTTAACGGTAACCAAACGCACATTAGTACTGAAGGGAATTATACCAATGTGTTTAACAATCTAGATTATTATACGGCGAGCACCAATGAGTCGTATTTTGAAGCACATGTAGAACACGATTTTAATGGCTTTTTACTCGGAAAAATGCCATTATTAAATAAGTTGAATTTTAACTTAGTCATTGGCGCACATGTATTAGCCACACCAGATTTTAAACCGTATCAGGAATATTCCGTTGGTGTTGATAATATTGGTTGGGGAAAATGGAGATTCTTAAGAGTTGATTATTTACGTTCGTACCAAAACGGATTTCAGAGCGATGCTATTGTATTTGGTTTGAAATTCTTTTAACTTTATAAGAAATAAAATGCGATGAAAAAATCCCTATTTCTAATTTTTGTTATTTGTATATTTAATTGCGAATCTAAAACAACTAATGAAAGGACTAATTTAAATCACACAATAGATAGTCTTAAAGTAGAACTTTTAAACGCTAATAATATTATAAATTCACTTAAAGGAGAAGCTAACAAAATAATAGAACCTAAATACAATAATGAAAATTTTGATTCTTTCTTTTGGAGTTTTATGACTGACTCCACTTTTCAAATGAACCGAATAAAGTTTCCACTCACTTATATAACATGGAAAGGTGATTTAGGTGGACCTATTGATACTCTATCATTACCTAAAAACAAATGGAAATACAATTCATTTTATATAAATACAGCTAGTGAAAGAACCCAAATATATGATAACTTTGATTTAATTTTACGACCGACAAATGAACGTGTTATTCATTGGTATGGAGTTGAGACAGGAGGTGATTCCAAATACTATTTTGAAGGCAAAAACGGAAAATGGTATTTAGTACAAAAAGAGCAACTTGGTGACTAAACTTATAAATAAGCCAATCTAAAAAATTAATATGAAAACAAAAACCACACTACTTTTATTTCTTATCACAGTAAGTATTTCAGCTCAAGAAAAGATAGATTATTCTAGTAAAGTCGCCACCATAGACAGTACCATAGCGACCTTATACTCCGTAATTTCTGGGAACAAAGGAGAAGCGCGAAATTGGGATCTATTTAAGCATTTATTCAGAGAAGACGCTAAACTTATTCCAATAGGAAAAAAAGATAAAAAAACAACCGTGCGTTACATGTCTACAGAAGATTATATTAAAACTTCCGGCCAATGGTTAGTCGAGAATGGATTTCATGAAATTGAAATAAAACGAGAAACACAAACTTTTGAAGACTTTGCACACGTTTTTAGTACTTACGAATCTTATAAAAGCAAAGACGACGAACAACCGTTTATGCGTGGTATTAATAGTATTCAATTATTTTATGATGGCACGCGTTGGTGGATTATTAATTTATATTGGAAGCAAGAATCTAAAGAAGTTCCTATTCCTAAAGCTTATTTACCTCAACCATAGTTTAAATAGTTTCTTATGTTAGTTCGAGTGAATTTCAAGAGGTACGAATGAAATTTGTATCGAGAACCTTGATACCCTTTTCCCAACAATTAACATATTTTTTAAAATTTCTAAAATTGTAAATAGCATATTTGTGAAGTGAGAATTTCAAACCACATAAAACAGCGAACTTCTATCCTATCCATAATTGGGTTGGTTGTGCTATTGATTTTTTCACCTTGTAAAGTCCGAAATTCTATTCAAGAGGTTTTTAAAACTCCCAAAACAGAAGTTTCAAACAAAAGCATATCGTCTCTAAAAAATGGCAGTTGTGATATTTCTACAGATACAGAAACGATAATTTCAACAGCTAATCAGAGCCTTCAACTTTCGCAAGCTATTTTAATAAAGTACAAGCAATTTAATATTAAAACGGCTTCACTTGCTGATAGACCTATAACACAATATTACAATGCTAGAGCCGAAATTCCGCCTTTAGCTCCTTACTATATTCTCTTTCAAAATAATAAAGCATATCTATAACTAATTTTCTTCACACCTAAGTCTAGCATTCTAGCTAGTAGAAAATTATTACTCACATTATAGATATACAACATGAATTTACATATTAAAAACGATTCGGGTTTCTTAGCCCTTGCAGTCAGAATGGTCATCGGTTGGACGTATTTTTCTGCATTTTTTAGACGCACCATTTTAGTCAACAAATTAGATCCAGAATTACCTGGTTATATTGGAGAAAAATTTAACCACTTCCTCCCCAACGCTTTAGGCATAAAACCTATTATTCAATATTTGGTAGAAAATCCTGATATACTCTATTACAATATGGTAGCATTTACCATCATTGAAGGCATCGTTGGCTTATTCATTATATTCGGATTATTCACCAGATTAATGAGTATTGGAGTCTTTGGCTTGGCCATGGGCATCCTTTTAGGTTCGGGTTGGATTGGCACCACCTGCTTAGATGAATGGCAGATTGGAGTGCTTGGTATTGCTACAGGTTTTGTTTTATTCTTAACAGGAAGCGGACGATTTTCTTTAGATAATTATTTAATGAATAAGAATATCGCTTTCACTAAAAAGAAATGGTTTGCTTGGTTAGGTTCTGGCTTACATCCTATTAAGAATAGCCTATTTGGTAAAGTTGTAATTGTAGGTTCATTTTTTATATTAGGACTAACCCTCTATACTAATCAAGTGTTTCATGGTGGACTTTGGGGAACTTTGCACAACAAATCTGTAAAACCTAAACTTGAAATTACAGAAGGAAAATTGGATAAAAACGGACTTTCTTTTGATGTTTTTAGAGTTGAAGGTGTTGATGTTTATGGAGCTTGGATTATCGGCATAGAACTTAAAGATAAGAACGGCAATGTGGTTACAAACTATACTCAAAATCAGTTGGCCAACTTACCTGAACATGTTATAGAAAATTATTATATAGCAAAAATAAAACCTGGCAAACACAGTTTAATCACACCTTTGGGTGCCAAAGCCAAATTGAAATTCAACACTTCCGAACTTCAGAATTTACCAAGTGGTAATTACACCATAAAAATGACAGATATTAGTGGAGCTAGTTGGGAACACCAAATAACCAAATAGCACAGTTATGAAAACAACTCCTAAAATTATGGCTTTTCGCTATTCGTTTTAGGAGTTTTATTTTCAAAAAACAAATCTCAGATTTAAGTGATGTTTATTTTTAAGTGTTTATTTTTATGGCAATCACTAAATGACACCAAGCTTCCATGCCGAAATTTAAAAATCAAATCCTTATTATCTTAGTTTTGGCTAGTGTTTCATGTATACAACATAAAAAGAAAGATATATTAGAAAAATCATCTACGACTTCAAACTCTGGACTTCAACTAGGTATTATAGATACAATATATTCCAAAATGCTCAACCAAGAGCGAGAACTTATTATCTATATTCCGGAGAGCGCAAAAGACCCTAACAGGAAAAGAAAACAGTATCCCGTAGTTTATTTGTTGGATGGTCGCTATAATTTTGTTCCGTTTGTGGGAATGCTGAAACAGTATAGTGAAATGCATGATACTAAAATCCTACCTGAAATGATTGTAGTAGGCATATCTAATATTAATAATGAAAGCCGAATGATGGATTTCTCTCCAACTACAGCCCGAAAACCAAAACAGTTTGGAGGAGGATCTCAGTTTCTAGAATTTATAAAAACTGAACTATTTCCGTATATAGAGCAAAATTATTCAGGTGCTCAACACCGAACAATTATTGGACACTCATTTGGAGGTTTAGTCGTTATGCATGCGCTAACCAAGCATCCCGAAATGTTTGATAATTATTTATTGATAGATGGCAGTCTTTATTTTGACAATAACCTTTTTCTAAACAATCCAACTTATAGTTTAACGGGAAAGCAACTTCAAAATAAAAATCTTTATATCGCCATTGCGAATACGGCCACTTATGGAAGTCATCTAGAAAGTATAAAAAAAGACACCATTACCGCTAATAAATATGTGCGTCACTCCTTAGACCTTGTGGACCAAATAAATTATTCTGATACGAACTTGAATACGAGTTGGAAATATTATAATAACGATACTCATGGAAGTACGGCATATTTAGCTCAACTAGACGGTTTACGGTTTTTTTATTCTTGGTTTGAATTTAAGGAAGAGCACAAATATCGTAGTAAATTTTTTGTACCCAAAACTAGTGACGACCACTTTGCTAGTTTAACAAAAAAGCATTTTAATAAGGTATCACAAAAATTAGGTTATACGTTTAAACCTGATAAAAATTGGGTTAGTAGTAATGCTAGTATGCTGCTTAACTATCATAAATTACCAAAACAAGCACTTGAAAATTATGAACTAAATATTGGATATTATCCCAATAGACCGGGCGTTTTTAAAGATTTAGCTGACTTTTACTTATTACAAAACGATACTGTTCTTGCAAAAAAATACTATACTAAAACTCTTGAATTGGAAAATAATCCTAATATTCAGAGTATCTTAACAGCACTAGAAAATTAAAAATCCATTGAATTATGATCATCTCACCAAAATCCATTTCAACTTTAATTATTGCGTTGTCAATTTCAATCCTAAGTTGCGCCCAAAACACCACAGAAAAAGCAACACCTATTTTCAAAGATGGAGAAGCTCAAATTGTTGAAGGTTTTAGTGATACTAATAAATGGATTCGACACGATTTATGGGTCGAAACCGAATTTGACACTGATGGTGATGGTAAACCAGACCGCATGCATGTGGCAGTCACACGACCTGAACAAACAGAAACCGAAGGTTTAAAACTACCTATAATCTATGTGACAAGTCCATATTTCGCTGGAGTCGCTGGCGATTTACCAGGAGTCATGTGGGATGTTGAAATAGAATTAGGAGACACAGCAAAAGAACGTGTTCACCCTGAAGTGACCAGAAGAGGGCAACGTCCAATTATTTCCAATTCGCACTTAAGAAAATGGGTCCCTAGAGGTTATATCGTAGTGCATTCTTCATCACCAGGAACAGGTCTTTCTGACGGAGCACCAACTATTGGTGGGCAAAATGAATCCTTAGCTCCAAAAGCAGTTATCGATTGGTTGTGTGGCAGATCAAAAGGCTACACCGAACGAGAAGGAACCGAAGAAGTAGAAGCTTATTGGTCCACAGGAAAAGTGGGAATGACTGGCACATCCTATAACGGAACTTTACCTTTAGCAGCCGCAACCACAGGAGTTGAAGGTTTAGAAGCCATTATTCCTATTGCACCAAACACTTCTTATTATCATTATTACCGTTCTAACGGTTTGGTACGTTCACCAGGTGGTTATTTGGGTGAAGATATCGATGTCCTTTATGATTTTGTACATAGTGGGAAAGAAGAAAACAGGCCATACAATAACGAAACCATTAGAGATACCGAAATGAAAAACGGTATGGATAGAGAAACTGGCGATTATAACGAATTTTGGGAAGGAAGAGATTACCTTAATCAAATGGATAACATGAAAGCTGCTTTATTAATGTCTCATGGTTTTAACGATTGGAATGTCATGCCAGAACACAGCTACCGCATTTATAAAGCCGCAAAAGAAAAGGGACTACCAACTCAGATTTACTATCACCAAAATGGCCATGGTGGACCACCTCCAATGTCTATGATGAATAAATGGTTTACAAAGTATCTTCATGGTATTGACAATGGTGTGGAAAAAGCTGAAAACAATGCTTACATTGTTAGAGAATATGATAACCCACAAGAACCAACAGCTTATAAAGATTATCCAAATCCAGAGGCTTCAGATGTAACCCTTAATCTCACAGCAGGAGGAGTTATGTCTGGAGGATTAACACTTAACAAGGTTACGGCTGCAGGTGAAATGCTTATAGATGACGCCACTATTTCGGGAAGTGAACTTGCTAAAATAGCTTACTCAAAAAACAGATTACTCTATGTGACTGCTAAATTGAAAGAAGACCTTCACATTTCTGGTGTTCCACAAGTCACTATTGCATTAGCCAGCAGTAAACCAGCAGCCAATTTATCGGTTTGGTTGGTCTCGTTACCTTGGCAAGAAGGGAAAGATGTAAAGATTACGGATAACATTATTACACGTGGTTGGGCTGATCCAAAAAACCACAAATCATTAACTAAAGAAGAAGATTTAGTAATTGGAAAAGATTATACGATAACCTTTGATTTACAACCTGATGATCAAATTATAAAAGCAGGACAACAAATTGGCTTAATGATATTTTCAAGCGACAAAGAATTTACATTACATCCAAAGCCAGGGACAGAACTGATGATACATTTAGGAAGTACTAAATTAACATTGCCAATAGTTGGAGGAAAAGATGCTTTTACGAAGGCAACGCATTAGTCTAATTTAAATTTTTAAAAGAGGATTGAGATTTAATAATTATAGCATATATAAAATGAAGAATCACTTAGCCATTTTGCTACTATTAATTTTAGCATTCAGTTGCTCTAAAAATGATTTTGAAGACACTAAACTGTATATAGAATTTGACAAAGAGACATATCAATCCAATGATAACTTTGAATTAACAGTCCGTATTGTACCAATCGAAGCGGAAAAAACCATTAGGCTCTATAAAAATCTAAATAATTTCGAAATTTCATTTTTATCAAAAGCTGAACATCTTGGGTTAACTCAGGAAATAAAAAAACGTTTTATTGAAGGACCTAGTTTAACCGGAGATGATAGTGAATATGTAGATAACTATACCATATCAAAGGAAAAGCCATTTGAAAAAAAAATTTTAGGTACCATTTCTGAAACGGAAAATAAAATAGTGATTGATATACCAGAATTGAAAATAAAGAATAAAATAGACAAAAAATATCTGCTCGATAATCCTAGTATATTAATTATGGGAAACTGCAGAACAGTTTACGGGATTGAAGGTAACCCTTTTGAATCAACAGAAATAAAAATAAAAGTGGAATAGAAAACGTATTACAACATCGTAATGTCTATAACTTTAATTTTTCAACTTTTAAACCGACTTTCAAATCAAGTCTTAATTCTTAATTTTTGATTCTTTATTCTAAAGGCTAAGCACACTAAATTCTTAAAATAAAAACCTAATTCTTATCCTCTAACATTGGTACAAATCTGAAATCACCAAACTCGTGCTTTTCAAATTCTTTTGGACCTTTTCTGATAAACATAGTCATGACCTGCACATCATCTCCAACAGGAATTACGAGACGTCCTCCAATAGCTAATTGACTCAATAAAGGGTTAGGTACATAAGGTGCTCCTGCAGTTACAATAATACTTTGAAATGGTGCTTCATCTGGTAAACCTTTATAACCATCACCAAAAATAAGGCTCTTTGCTCTATATCCAATTTTAGGTAAAAACTTCGAAGTTTTCTTAAAGAGTTCTTGTTGACGCTCAATACTATAAACTTTCGCTCCAAGTTCCAAAAGGACTGCGGTTTGATAACCACTACCAGTTCCAATTTCTAAAACTTTATCACCAGGTTTTACTTGTAATAATTCAGATTGAAAAGCCACGGTATAAGGTTGAGAAATCGTTTGATCTGCAGCAATAGGAAACGCTTTATCTTGGTAAGCATGATCTATAAAACTAGAATCCATAAAGAAATGTCTAGGAATTTTACCAATGGCTTTTAAGACACCTTTATCTTTAATGTCTTTTTTAATCAGTGTATCAACAAGTTTTAGACGCATCCCTTGATGCTTAAATGTATCTTTCAAAGCGTAGTTTAGTTTCCGTAAAAATAGCTCAAAGAAAAGCAAAATCCAACCTCAAAAAGTTCAAATTCTTAAAACAAAATTTCAAATTCTAGTTTATATCTAAGAAACAATCTTTTAAGGGATCAGTATCTGTTTTCCTTCTGAAATATTCACTTATCAATTTCGCAGTATTTTATATTTTCTTTTTTCAATTTCTGAGCGAAAACGACTATTTTTGTTAAAAACAGAAAAACATGCTAAAAGCGGGAGTTCTCGGTGCTGGTCACCTTGGTAAAATTCATTTAAGATTACTTAATCAATCCAATAAATATGACCTGGTCGGTTTTTACGATGCAGATGCTGAAAATGCAAAACGTGTTGTGGAAGAATTTGGCTATACCTATTTTGATTCCATAGATGATTTAATCGATGCTGTAGATATTGTTGATATTGTCACTCCTACCCTTTCCCATTATGATTGTGCGAAACAAGCCATTAAAAAAGGGAAACATATCTTTATAGAAAAGCCAATTACAAATACCGTTGAGGAAGCCGAAACTATTAGAACTTTGGTGGCAGAACACGGAGTAAAAGGTCAGGTTGGGCATGTAGAGCGTTTTAACCCTGCTTTTATTGGAGTGAAAGATCAGATTAAAAACCCGATGTTTATTGAATGTCACAGACTTGCTGAATTTAATCCTCGTGGTACAGATGTGCCAGTGGTTTTAGATTTAATGATTCATGATATAGATATTATTCTTTCGGTGGTTCAATCACCTGTAAAACATATTTCTGCAAGTGGAGTTTCAGTCGTAAGTGAAACACCAGATATTGCGAATGCACGTATAGAATTTAAAAATGGTTGTGTAGCGAATTTAACCGCCAGTAGAATTTCGTTAAAGAATATGCGTAAAACACGTTTCTTTCAAAGAGATGCGTACATCTCAGTCGATTTTTTAGAAAAGAAATGTGAAGTGGTTAAAATGAAAGATGCTCCAGAACAACCTGGTGATTTTGATATGATTCTTCAAAATGCAGAAGGCGTTAAAAAACAAATCTATTTCGACAATCCAGACATTGCCAACAATAATGCTATTCTAGATGAACTCGAAACGTTTGCTGATGCCATCACTAATAACACAAAACCGATTGTAACGTTACATGATGGTACTGAGGCCTTACGTGTAGCCAACATGATTATTAATCAGTTTTAAAATCCAAAAGAGGCCCTTCCCTATCCCTTCCCAGAAGGAAGGAGATACTCGTACGAATCACTCAAACCCTAAAAAGAAATAGTAAATTAGACATAAATTAACATAACATTTTCCTTTCGTAGCCTGTGCTAAGCGTAGTCGAAGTAGAAAGGATTAAGGATAGTAAACAAAATTCTTATTATGCCCGAGTAAGAATTCCTTCCCTTTGGGAAGGTTAGGATGGGCTATTTAAAATTATGAAAAACATAGCAGTTATAGGTGCAGGAACCATGGGAAATGGTATTGCGCATACCTTTGCACAATCCGGATTTAACGTTCAACTTATTGATATTAGTGAAGCTTCTCTAAAACGAGGGATGGATACCATTTCTCGAAATTTAGACAGAATGGTCGCTAAAGAAAAAATAAGCGAGGATGATAAATCGACTACTTTAGGAAACATTACAACATTCACAAGTACTGAAGACGGTGTAAAAAATGCTGATTTAGTGGTTGAAGCAGCTACGGAAAACATCGATTTAAAACTGAAAATTTTCAAACAGCTCGACGAGGTTTGTGATGAAAACACCATTTTAGCAACTAATACCTCTTCAATTTCCATTACTCAAATTGCAGCTGTAACATCACGTCCGGAAAAAGTGATAGGTATGCACTTTATGAATCCTGTGCCCATTATGAAATTGGTAGAAATTATCAGAGGTTATAACACAAGTGATGAGGTTACGACAACGATTATGGATTTATCTAAAACATTAGGTAAAGTACCAACAGAAGTGAACGATTATCCTGGTTTTGTGGCTAATCGTATTTTAATGCCAATGATTAACGAATCTATTGAAACACTTTACAACGGAGTTGCTGGTGTTGAAGAAATTGATACCGTTATGAAATTAGGAATGGCACATCCTATGGGTCCGTTACAACTCGCTGATTTTATAGGTTTAGATGTGTGTTTATCTATTCTTAATGTGATGTATGATGGCTTTAAAAACCCTAAATATGCACCTTGCCCTTTATTAGTTAACATGGTTATGGCAGGTAAATTAGGTGTTAAATCTGGTGAAGGTTTTTATAATTATTCTGAAAGTCGGAAGGCTGAGACGGTTGCTGGGCAGTTTTTGAAGTAAAAAGTGTCAAGTGTGAAGTGTGAAGTGTGAAGTGTGAAGTGTGAAGTGTGAAGTAAGATTACTCAATTAATACAGTAATTAATGAAAGTACAAGATTTATTAGCTTATAAAAAAGGTTTTAAATTAGCAATGGACATATTTCAGCTATCAAAGGAATTTCCTAAAGAAGAAACTTATTCATTAACTGATCAAATAAGAAGATCGTCGAGAAGTGTTTGCGCTAATTTATCTGAAGCCTATAGAAAGCGACGATATCCTAAACATTTTATTAGTAAACTAACAGATTGTGATGCTGAAAATGGAGAAACACAAACTTGGCTAGAATTTGCTTTAGCTTGTGATTATATTTCAAATGAGACCTATAACAACTTACTGAAAGAATCACAAGACATAGCTAATCTCATAAATTATATGATATTGAATCCTAATAAATTCGGTTCAAAAGAATCTTAACATAAAGTAAAATTACATAAATAAGAACCCTTACTATTTACTCAACACTTTTCACTTTACACTTTTCACTAAAAAAATGCCCAAAATAATCCCATTCAAAGCCGTAAGACCAACAAGAGCAATCGTTGGCCTCGTTGCTGCGCGTCCATATCAAAGCTATACAATTGATGAGCGCGAATCTCGAATGGCTTATAATCCTTATAGTTTTCTTCATATTGTGAATCCTGGTTATAAATACGACCAAGAAGTGACAGGTGAAGAACGCTATAGATTGGTAAAAAACAGGTATTTGGAATTTAAGGAGGATGGCGTGTTTGTTCAAGATGAAAAACCATCGTTTTATGTGTATAAAATTGTGAACCGGCACGGACAAGAATTCAACGGTATTGTGGCCGCAACAAGTGCTGAGGATTACGAAAATGACATCATAAAAAAACATGAGGATACCATTGCCAAACGTGAAGAAACCTTTAAAAGCTACTTACAAACCGTTGGCTTTAATGCAGAACCTGTTTTATTAACCTATCCAGACAATGCCATTATTGCTCATATTATAAAAGACGCTCAAAAGGGACATGCGGAGTTTGAGTTTACAATGACCTACAGAGACACGCACTATTTATGGAAAATAGATGATGCCGATACTATTGCTACGATTCAAAGTGAATTCAAAAAAATGAATACTATTTATATTGCGGATGGTCATCATAGATCAGCTTCATCTTACTTATTATATAAAGACGAAAAAGCAAAAAACCCTAATCATAACGGCAATGAATCGTACAACTTTTTTATGTCGTATTTAATTCCGGAATCCGATTTAGTCATTCATGAGTTTAATAGATTGATTAAAGACTTAAATGGCTTTACAAAAGAAGAATTCCTAATAAAATTAGATGCGTCATACAGAATAGAAAACAGAGGATTGATACCTTACAAGTCAACAAAACCACATCATTTTAGCATGTATTTGGATGGTGAATTCTATTCGCTTTATTTACGAAAAACGGCCTACGAAATCCATACCGCATTAGATCAATTAGATGCGCAGGTACTGTATAAAACAATTCTTCAACCTATTTTAGGAATAAATGACCTAAGACATGACAACAGAATTTCGTATGTTAGTGGTCAACACGAAATGATTACTATTAAAAGTAGTGTTGATAGCGGAACATATAGTGTTGGCTTTGGGATGTGCCCTTCCAATGTTGAACAAATGAAACAAATTGCAGACGAAGGTTTAACCATGCCTCCAAAGAGCACTTATATTTTACCTAAGTTGCGAAGTGGCATTACCATCTACGAGTACTAAAAAACACAGTTCTTTAGTTATGAATTAGAACGACATAACTGAATCTAAAATCTTAAAAATGAGCATAAAACAAAATCTAAGTCGTATAAAATCAACATTACCCGAACATATCACTTTAGTCGCTGTTTCAAAAACTAAACCCGTGTCTGATTTAATGGAAGCTTACGATGCTGGTCAGCGTATTTTTGGAGAAAATAAAATCCAAGAAATGGCAGATAAATATGTCGAAATGCCAAAAGATATTGAGTGGCATATGATTGGTCACGTTCAGCGTAATAAAGTGAAATATATGGCTGAATTTGTGAAATTAATTCACGGAGTAGAAAGTTTTAAATTACTAAACGAAATAAACAAGCAAGCCAAAAAACACAATAGAATTATAGACTGCTTACTTCAAATTAAAATTGCAGAAGAAGATAGTAAATTTGGTATGTCTGCTTCAGATGCTTCTACCCTTTTACGGTCTGATGAGTTTTCAGAATTAAAGAATATTAGAATAGTTGGAGTTATGGGCATGGCCACTTTTACAGATGACATGACACAAGTTGAGAATGAATTCAAATTCCTAAAACACACATTCACAGAACTTAAAGCGATAAACCCAGAACTTAAAACAATCAGTATGGGCATGAGTGGAGACTATATGTTGGCAATTGATTGTGGAAGTACTATGGTTCGTGTAGGAAGTAGTATCTTTGGGTCTAGAAATTATAATTAACACGTCATTTCGAATTAGATACGAGGAAGCCAACAATTTGACTTCACACTGCTCTAAATGATGTAAAACAAATATTACTATTTACGCAATACTAGACATAGAAACCACTGGTGGAAAATACAATGAAGAAGGCATAACAGAAATCGCAATTTATCAATTTGATGGTCATAAGGTAACCGACCAATTTATTTCTTTGGTGAATCCTGAACGCGACATTCAACCTTTTGTAGTCAATCTTACAGGAATTAATTCAAAGATGCTTAAAAATGCCCCCAAATTTTATGAGGTGGCGAAACGCATCGTTGAAATTACTGAAGACTGTATCATCGTTGCTCACAATTCTTCTTTTGATTATAGAATTCTTAAAACCGAATTTAAGCGATTAGGGTTTCCATTTAAAAGAAAAACACTTTGCACGGTTGAGCTCTCTCAGCAGCTCATCCCAGATATGCCTTCGTATAGTTTAGGTAAATTAACACGCTCACTAGGCATTCCAATGAGTGAACGTCATCGCGCTAATGGTGATGCTATGGCTACTGTAAAGTTATTCAAATTACTCTTAAATAAAGATTTGGATAAAGTTATTGTAAAAGATGCTATTAAGGTTGAGCAAAAATCTAAAATAGCTCCTAACCTTAAAGATATCATAGAACAACTACCTGCTGACACAGGTGTGTATTATATCCACAATGCCAATGGTGAAATCATATATATTGGTAAAAGTAAAAATATTAGAAAACGCATTATTCAACATTTTACAGGCACCAATTCTAAGTCTAAGAAAATTCAGAAATTAGTAAGCACTGTAACGTATGAAAAAACAGGAAGCGAACTCGCTGCACTCTTAAAAGAAAGTGCCGAAATAAAAGCAAATAAACCTATTTTCAATAGAGCCTTACGACGAACTATTTTTACGCATGCACTATATAGCGTTGTTGACAAAAATGGCTATATCAACCTTTTTATAGACAAATCTAGTAGAGAAGAAACACCTATTACCACCTTTAATACGCGAGGAAGTGGAAAACAGTTTATGTTTAAAGCTGTTGACACGTATAATCTGTGCCAAAAACTCACCAATTTGTATGCAACAAAAACGAGTTGTTTTAAATATGATGTAAAAGAATGTCTTGGTGCATGTATTAATGAAGAACCTGCTACATCGTATAATGAGCGCGTCAATGCACTGATAGAAAAATTTAGCTACGCAAATAAAGATATGCTTATCATTGACAAAGGGCGTACCATTGAAGAAAAAAGTGTGTTTTTAATTGAAAATGGGGTTTTTAAAGGTATGGGATTTTTTGATCTAAATCATCAAATTAATAACAGAGCTATTTTAAAATCGCTGATTACACCCATGGAAAATAATAGAGACACAAAACACATCATTCAGAGTTATATGCGACGAAATAAAAGATTGAAAATTGTTGATTTAGATTGAAACATGTGTTATGTTGGTCATTAATTATAGTCATTACTGACTTCCTTTTTTGGATTATTCAAGATCATCAAAATTAATTATCATCCATTATTTTAGAAAAGCAATAATTTAACTTTTCGTACATTTAGAACATGATATCGAATCAAAAGCAAAATTGGAAAATTAAAATACATGAAGTGATCTATGAAGCCGACACTCCTTCTGGAAAACTTTTTGACATATTATTGTTAATTTTCATATTGGTTAGTATCCTTTTAGTAATGCTAGAAAGTGTTGTTAGCATAGATGAAGAATACCACGAGCTCTTATATATTGGTGAATGGGTTGTCACTATATTATTTTCTATAGAATATATTTTAAGAATAATCTCAGTAAAAAAACCATTTAAATATATTTTTAGTTCGTTTGGAATCATCGATTTCTTATCAACTATACCCATGTATTTATCTTTCCTTTTTGTTGGTTCTCAAGCATTAGTTACGTTGAGGGCATTGCGATTGCTTAGAGTCTTTAGGATTTTAAAATTGGCGCGCTATTTAGGGGCCTCTAATCATTTAAAAGCATCATTAGTAGCAAGTCGTGTAAAAATTATGGTTTTCTTGTTCGCTGTAATGATTAGTTCTGTCATTTTTGGAACGATAATGTATTTAGTTGAAGGTGAAGCCAGTGGTTTTGATAATATACCAAAGAGCGTATATTGGTGTGTGGTAACATTAACTACTGTTGGGTTTGGAGATATTGCACCACAAACACCTTTAGGGCAATTTATTACAACTTTTATAATGATTTTAGGTTACGGAATTATTGCTGTACCCACAGGAATTGTTTCCGCAGAATATGTTAGAGCTGGTAGAAAGACTGACTTAGGAACTGATGCTACAGAAAATGAAGCCATAGAAGCGCATGCTTATAAGGATTCAAATAAACCTTCTGATAATATTAAGCTTCATCTCAATTCGCAACATTGTTCTAATTGTCATGCTTCTGATCACAGAGATAACGCTGATTTCTGTTATAATTGCGGCAATCAACTACATCATTAACCTGCAGATATCATAAATGTCTAAAATGTCCCAAAACTACGTCATTACTATTGTTGGTCCTACTGCCATTGGTAAAACAGCATTAAGTATAAAATTAGCACAGCACTATAATTCTGAAATTGTATCTGCTGATTCTCGTCAATTTTTTAAGGAAATGGCTATTGGTACAGCTGTACCATCTCAAGAAGAACTGAGTGCTGTACCACATCATTTTATTCAGCACAAATCGATTAAAGAACCTTTTAATGTCGGTGATTTTGAACGTGATGCTATATCTAAAATTGAAGAATTACATCAAAAAAATCCTATTGTTGTAATGGCTGGTGGTTCTGGATTATATGTTAAAGCAGTTACAAAAGGCTTAGACTATTTCCCTGAGGTCGATTCTGAAATTAGAACAACGCTTAACCTTAAACTTGAAATGGAAGGTCTCATGCCTTTACAAGAACAACTAAAAACCTTAGACCTTGAAACTTATAATGCTATTGCAATAGATAATCCTAAACGTGTCATTAGAGCTTTAGAAATTTGTATTGGCACCAATAAACCTTATTCATCATTTCTCACTAATTCCGAAAAGCATAGAGCGTTTAAAACGATTCAAATAGGATTAAATGCGGAACGCTCCGTTATCTACGATAGAATTAACCAACGTGTAGATATAATGATTGACAACGGTCTATTGGAAGAAGCAAAAGCTTTGTTACCGTTTAAAGACCTTAATGCCCTAAACACTGTTGGTTACAAAGAATTATTCGCATATTTTGAAGGAGAATCTACGCTAGATTTTGCTATTTCCGAAATCAAAAAAAATACCAGACGCTTTGCTAAAAGACAACTTACTTGGTTTAGAAAAGACAATTCAATTACGTGGTTTGATTATGAAACTGATGTAGAAACTATAGTCAACTATATAAACGCACAAATGTGTTAAACACACTGTGTTATTCCGTTTCTTGCAAATCCACGACTCCATTCGTAACTAATAAATTACCCAAATAGGTAAAGGTCAATATACCTAAACCATCTGCAATCAAATCCATGATATCGAAGGTACGATTTGGGAAATAGCCTTGACTCAATTCTTCTAAAATTACAAATACCAAAACCAACAGCGTGCCTAGCGGTACCTTCTGCCAATACTTAAATTGTTTAAATTGTAAGGCTATGTTTACAACTAAGGTTAGTATTCCAAAGAGAAAAAAATGGCCAATCTTATCCCCAAAAGGGATCATATCTGTGATATTGAAAAATACATTTTGTTTACCACTATCAGCAGAATAGATAATCCATATGATAAAGACTAAACATACAATTGCAATTCCTTTAAAGACCATTTTCATATATAGAAGTTTATGGCAAATAAAAAATCCAGCTCATTGAACTGGATTTTTTATTTTTAAGACTTAACTTATTTGTTGTTAATGACTAATCTAAAGCCTTCACCATGAATGTTCAAAATTTCAACATTAGGATCTGGTTTTAAGTATTTACGTAATTTGGCGATATACACATCCATACTACGAGAGGTAAAATAGTTATCGTCTCTCCATATTTTTGTTAATGCTAATTCTCTTGGCATTAAATCATTTTCATGTAATGCTAGTAAACGTAATAATTCGTTTTCTTTAGGTGATAATTTAGAAGGCTCTTCACCATCAAACTTAAGAAAACGCAGTTTTGAATTTAAATCAAATCGACCAATCTTAAACTCAAATTGTTTACTATCAGCCACGGTATCTTTAGCTTTACGTTGCATAATAGCTTTTATCTTCATTAACAATACTTCGCTATCAAACGGTTTGTTAAGATAATCGTCTGCACCAACTTTATACCCTTTAAGGACATCTTCTTTCATGGCTTTTGCCGTTAAGAAGATAATTGGCACATCTTCGTTCTTTTCTCTTATTTCTTTGGCTAATGTAAACCCATCTTTATATGGCATCATTACGTCTAAAATACATAAATCGTAATCATCCTTTTTGAACTTCTCAAAACCTTCCATCCCGTTTTTAGCATGGACAACGTCGTAATCGTTCATCATTAAATAATCTTTTAAAACCGTTCCAAAATTTGGATCGTCTTCTACTAAAAGAATTTTTTTGTTTTGCTCTTCCATAATTCGTTTTTATGATATTAACGGCATTTTTATAATAAAAGTGCTGCCTTTTCCTTTTTCACTTTCTACTGATATATAACCTTGATGGTCTTCTACTATTTTCTTTACATACGCTAAACCAAGCCCATGTCCTTTTACATTATGTACGTTTCCGGTGTGTTCTCTATAAAATTTCTCGAACACTCTTTTGGCAACTGCCTTAGACATTCCATTACCTTGATCGGCTACTTTTATAAGAATACTATTGCCTACGTTTTCGGTATATACATCTATTTTAGGTGCATCATCCGAATATTTAATAGCATTATCCAAAATATTAACAATCACATTTGTAAAATGCGTATCATTTGCTAAAACTGATGTATGTTCAGCGTTTAAATGTGTTTTTACGTAACCTTGTCTATCCTCTACTATTAATTCTACATGGGTTACAGCATCTTCTACCAATTCATGTACATCTAAACGCTCCTTACTTATATCAAGTTCGTTTTTATCTAATTTAGAAATACGCAACACATTTTCTACTTGAGCATGCATACGTTTATTTTCTTCTTTTATCATTCCTAAATAACGTAGCACTTTCTCTTGGTCGCTAATTATTTTAGGGTTTTTTATAGAGTCTAAAGCCAAATTAATTGTTGCAATTGGTGTTTTAAACTCATGTGTCATATTATTTATAAAATCGGTCTTAATCTGTGATATTTGTCGTTGTCTAATCAACTGATAAATAGCACTCGTATAAGCGATAATTATAATACCTGTAAATATTATTGAAAGCACAATCATCCATAATATTGAAGAGAAAAGGTATTTTTTTCTCTCAGGAAAATCTATCCAAAGATTGTAACTGCTTTCTTTATTATTATCTAAAAATACTTTGACACCGTAAGCACTTTCATCTAGTAATTCAAAATTTTCGGTTTTCACCTTCGTAGCTAAATCATCATCATAAATCGCAAATTCAAAATTGAGATCAATCCCTTCAGATTTAAGCTCTCTTTTTAATAAGGTTTCAACTTGCGCTACTGACACACGCTTATAAACAGGTTTATCCTTTAATAAGGTTTTAAATGTATCCTCGTACACTTGTTTGTCTAGCGCACTTAAAGAGGAATATTCTCTCAATCGTGTTTCAGGATCTAAACGTCTAATTCCATCAATACTCGTATTATTATACGTTTCTGTAACACGCTCGCTAGATAGTTTACTAATATTAAAACTATCAGCATCAATTTCAAAGAACAATGATGGCACTTTAAAACGCTCTTCTAAAACCGTATTACGATGTATTATAGTTTTATCCTCTCCTTCATCTTCAGTAGCTACAAATAATTGCTTTATTATGGAAGAATCCGCCTTATTATCTTTGCTTAAATAAGGTTGAAGTTTCATAAAATAATCGCGATACTCGTACTCCTCTATAGCTTGAGACACTAAACTTAATGAACGTTTTACACTAAACGTAAAATTCTTCTTTTCGTATTCTAAACTATTATTTATAAAGAATAATTGTACAAAAATAATTCCTATAAGTGATAAACTCATTAGGATTACTAATAACACAAACAGTTTTTTGCTCATCAGTCAAATTTAACATTTTAACATTTAGAATAAATTAGGTTTAACCTAACGTTAACAAATGAAGTTAAATTATTAGGGATTTAATATTTTAAGCAGATTATTATGAATATTCTCGGCTTGTTCCCTAGCTTCTTGTAGAGTATTGTTAACTATCACAAAGTCAGATTTTTCTATTTTATCTGCATCAGACCATTGATTTTTCATAATGGCCTCTACTTTTTCTTGTGAAACACCATCGCGTTGCATAACACGCTTAATTCGTAAATCTTTGTCTGCCACAACTGTGATGATATAATCATATTCATTCTGAAGATTGTTTTCAAAAATTATTGCGACTTCTTTAATGACGTATGCTGCATCTTGTTTACTTAGCCACTGTTTAAAATGTGCCGCTACTTTTGGATGCACAATGGCATTCATTTTAGAAAGTAAGGTCTTATCATTAAATATTTTTGAAGCTAAATAGGGTCTGTTTAACACATTGTTTTCATAAGCTTTATCACCAAACAAGTGTATTAGCTTTCGTCGTATTACTTTTGAACGATTCATTAAAGCCTTGGCTTCGTCATCTGCAATATAAACCGGAATACCATAAGACTTAAAGCACTTTAAAATCGTGGACTTACCACTTCCAATTCCACCTGTTAACCCTACTACTACCATATTATAACTCAATAAAGTCTATTTGTTTTTGCTTGATATTTACATGCTTTACAAAATCAGGCTTCTTCACCACCTCTGGGATTAAAAACGTTTGATTATCTTCTAGTTCAGCATAATCGCATTCTACTTTAAAATCTACGGCTTTTATAGCATTATAATTTTCTAAATCTACATAATACGACAGCGTAACCGTTTTAGGAAAGTAATTAATAACCACGTTTTTTGGTTGATTTTTTATAATAATAGGCACTTCTATAGTCCCTTCTGTAAAACGAACGACTTCCCCAGTCACCTCCATAATTTTAGGAAAAACATCCACATTATCATAATCTGAAATATCTAGTCTCACGATATTTTCTATATCACTTTTAACATCATTCAAAACCAATGTTTCTGATGCGACCTCACTAATATTATTTACTTCCTCTAATGAACCTACAACTTTTACACTATCTATATTTAAACTGAACTCTCCTTTTAAATCATAACCGACCGCATAATTAATAGATTTATTAAATACTATAGGAACATATTTTGACGCCCGTTTTGAATAAGAAATTAACAGCGTATCTGGCATAATAGAAATTAAGTCATAAGATTTGCCTAACTGATCTTCTATGAGATACTTGTGTTTAATGACATCGAAAACAAAACTATTAGATGTTATGGTAACATCACTCTTAGCGTTGACCACTAATTCTTTAACATCACTAAATACAAAAGGCACCAACGAAAACCCTTTGGCTTCCACATAAGCTTGAATATAATTGGTTGAATCGTTTTTTAATAAGATTTCGTCATCAACATTGACTAAATTTACTTTTAATTTAAGGGTTTGCTTATAGTCATTAGATAGTTTAGAAAAAATTAAAAACACAAACGCGATTATAAAGAATAAAATAAACAGCTTAACGTTTTTCTTCTTTAAATGATCTAGTATGTTTAAACGCTTCTTTTGATCCATTTTGAATTTAAAAAAATAGTTCTGGAAATGCTTCTTTAGGATCTCTTCCTAAGATAAGTAAATTAAATGTTGATTTCAAAAACCCATAGCCATATCCAAAAAATTGAATTATTATAGCAAACAAGGCTTGAAGCGCCACACTTAGATTTCGATTTGTAATTAAAGCTATTAAAAAAGCTAAAGCAAAATAAAATCCGTACACATATAAAAGTAAATTAATTTGAAAAATTGCTAAAAGTATTGAAACAATGCAACCTAAGCTAAATACTGTAGGAAACCAATAGACTATACTTTTAGAGTCTGGGTGCCATTGGTTAAGAATTGGTCTGACCATTCCAAATTTATAGACTTGCTTATAAAATTTAGACCAAGATACACGTCGTTTGTGATAGACAAAAGCAGACTCAATTAGTGTGGTTTTAAAACCTAATTGATGTAAACGCAACGACAAATCAGGATCTTCACCTGGATGAATTTTTCCAAATCCTCCTGAAGCTTGAAAAGCCTTTTTAGACAAACCCATATTAAAACTTCGCGGTTGAAAATTTTCGACTTGTTGTTTTCCTCCTCGTATACC
Source organism: Winogradskyella psychrotolerans (assembly GCF_018860545.1). Lineage (GTDB taxonomy): Bacteria > Bacteroidota > Bacteroidia > Flavobacteriales > Flavobacteriaceae > Winogradskyella > Winogradskyella psychrotolerans_A. Next base: position 363,941 of record NZ_JAHKPN010000052.1, read on the forward strand.
TCCTGTGGTAATAAAAGACGTCATCGCAAAATTAATGGCTTTTTGAAGATTAGAAAATGAACTATGAGCTGCATCCGGACCACCAAAACAATCGTAGTATGATGCTTCTAAAAACTGTTGTACTTCATTTAAATAATGAGGTGGCAACAACACATCTGAATCTAAAATGATAAAGTAGTTACCTTTTGCCTTCTGCATGCCATAATTCCTAGAATCTCCTGGGCCAGAATTAGGTTTAAAATAATATGCAATATTCAATTGGTTATTAAATTGCTTAACCACCGTTTCAGATGTTTCGGTTGAGCCATCTTCAATAATTACAATTTCATAAACATACTCACCTTCAACGTTTAAATAACTATCTAGTAGTTCTTTAATTTCGTTGGGTCTGTTGTAGACAGGAATAATAAATGAAAAATTGATGGCCTTCATAAGTTACAAAGGTAAATAAACCAAACGCAATTTTTAACAGTTACTGTCGCTTAAAATTAATTCTAAATTTAGAAGACTAATCCATTTCGTTCTGTTGAATTTAGAGCAAAAAAAAGCCGCTAAAATTAGCGGCTTTTCTGTATTTAAAAAGTTTTTAAGACTTATTGCTTAATCACTCGTATGGTTTTAGTCACATTTGCAATAGTTACTTTAACAAAGTAAGTCCCTGTTTGTAAGTGAGACATATCTAAATCACTATCAACGGTATTAGGAGTAGCTCTTAATACTTCTTGACCTAGCATATTATACATTGCCACATGCTCTATTGTATTTTGAGCATTTAATGATAATGTGTTTTTAACTGGGTTTGGATAGTAAGAGAACGCTGCTTCAGTTTCAAAATTGTTTACACCTAAAACTTCATCTTCAGACCAAATTTTTAGATCAAAGGTTTTGCCTACTGTTGTGCTAGTACCATATTGGTAAATTCTAGTGTAATAAGTTTCTCCTACTGTTAAACCTGTAGCATTTATTTCTTCAGTTGTTCCATTATCAGCACAGTCAACAACTGTTAAAGCTCCACAGGTCCCAGAATACAACATAGCAACACCATCAAAACCATTCAGTTCATATGTTATGTTAACATTTTCTGTTGTTGCTTCAAAAGAATACCAAACATCGTCATTAGCTGTTCCTGTCCATGCCCCACAAGTCTCAGCATCTAAGCCAGAAGCTGTTGCCCCTTCAATTGTACCTGCTGTTGCAGTAGCACTAGCAACATCAGCTATTTCAGTTTCTTGAGTTACAGATTGAGCACCTGCACAATCATTGTTAGTAGGAGCACACGCATTAATCACATATGTACCTAATTCAAAATCACAATCTGAACTAGAATGAACAACATCTAAAGTTATAGACGTTCCAAAAGCATATGGTCCTGCTACTGCTGCAGACCCTGAAATTGTAAAAGTATCAGTACCATCACTAACTTCTGTAGCATCACCCAATGTGCTAAATGTAACATTCAAGACAAATGTACTCGCTGAACAATCCTCTACAAGTTCTACTGTAGCTTCAGCTGAAGTACAACTAACATAATAACCACATAAATCAAAAGATCCTATTTCATCATTACCGTAATCCCAAACTCTTAAATAGTATGTTTCACCACTTGTAAGACCTGAAATATCCCATGGCCAACCAGTCCCAAATTCAGTACAACCTTCTTCAACAAGACTACCTACTGTACCTGAATAATATGCACCAGCTACAGATACTAAACCATCGAGGTTAGATGTATTAAGCGTTAGTGCTCCACTTGCTGGTGCCACAAATGTATACCATAAATCACCTTTATCTGTTGGTGCACCATAACTACCACATGATGGTGCCGCAACACCAGAATCTGAAGTTCCAAAATTTGACGCAGAAATTGTATTCGCACCACACTCTGTTCCTTCATCTAATGTTAAGGCAATAGCGTTTGCTGCATCGTCATTAGCAGCAGATGCTAGAGTAGTAAATGATTGCTCTGTACAATCTGTAGGTACACCTACAGTGTTAGAAGGGGTAATAGTTACATAATAAGTTGTACCTTCTGATAAAGCACCAATGTTAGTCGTCAAAACATTGCCTAATGTTTCAGAGTAAACATCTGATAAACCAGACGCAGTACCAACAGTTACATCGTAATTATCTACTAAACCTGTCGCCGCAGACCACGAAATATCACCTTCTAAATTAACGTCTTCAGTTTCTGTTAACACAGCATCACAAAGTGGAGCACTAGTTACAGTAAATGTAACCATTAAATCAATATCAAAATACACAGTATCCGACCAATTATCAATATCATTTGAGGTAATCGTTATTGTGGTAAAACCCGTAACGTCTATACCATTAAAGTCGCTATCACAACCAGACGCTATACTCGTTCCATCTGAAACTCCACCTACAACTGATAAATCAAAAGCATACCAATCTCCACAATAGGTAGTTGTTCCAGTTGCTGAACTATAATGTGTTGTAAAATCTCCTAATGAAATTTCCGTAATTGGATCACTACCATTTACAGTTACATCTGAACTATTAATAGTAAGTACTGTTGGAGCACTATCCAATCCATTAGTACCGAAGTTTTGAGCGACTTGTGAGAATCCAGATAAGGATAGACCAAGTAACAAAATTAATAAAGTAATTTTCTTCATAAAAAATATATTTAAGTTAGTAATTCTTTAAAAATATGTTAAATCTATAGAAGAAAGTAAGGTTTAACTTTCAAATCGTTGAAATGTCGAAAATATCGACGAGAAACATCCAGAGGCACATTTTTTATTCAGTATTCTTTTTTCATTAGTTAAGCTTTCAAAATTCATGAAATTCAAAAGAAACAAAAAGCCGCTATGTAAATTACATAACGGCTAAAAGTATCGAGTTTATTGAGTTTTTTACTGCTTATCTACAAAAGCTTTCATAACCGCATCACTGACGCCCATATTACTAAAGCCACCATCGTTATAAAGATTTTGTAGTGTAACACGTTTGGTTAAATCACTAAATAAGGTAATGGTATAATTAGCACAGTCCATAGCAGTGGCATTTCCTAAAGGGGACATTTTATCTGAATAGGCAATAAACCCATCAAAACCTTTTACTCCACTACCAGCGGTTGTTGGTGTTGGCGATTGTGAAATTGTATTCACACGTACTTTTTTATCTCTACCAAAGAAATAACCAAAACTGCGCGCTACACTTTCTAAATAGGCTTTATTATCTGCCATATCATTATAATCTGGAAAAACACGCTGCGCTGCCATATAGGTTAAGGCCACAATACTTCCCCATTCATTCATAGCATCTGCCTTATAAAGAGTCTGCATCACTTTATGAAACGACATCGCAGAAACATCGGTTCCTTTTTGCGTCCATGCATAATTTTGATCGGTGTAATGTTTTCCTTTTCTTACATTAATAGACATCCCTATAGAATGTAAAACAAAATCAATTTTACCTCCTAAGATTTCCATAGACTGCTCTACTAGGTTTTGTAAATCTTCTTCAGAAGTTGCATCTGCAGGAATAATCTGTGCCCCTGTCTTTTCCGCCAATTCATCTATTTGCCCCATTCGTATAGAAACAGGTGCGTTGGTTAATACAAATGTTCCTCCTTCTTCGTGAACACGGATTGCCGTTTTCCAAGCGATCGAATTTTCATCTAAAGCTCCAAATATGATTCCTTTCTTTCCTTTTAGTAAATTGTATGACATGTTTAAATTATTTAAATATGATTGATATTTTTTGAAAAAAATTCATTTTCCCTTGAATTCTTTGTAATGATGCATTAATTTCCTCAATATAATTTCCTGCAGTGGAATGCATTTTAGCCGTCTTATAATAACGATATGCCTCTTTTAGCTTAAATTTAAGTTCGTATGCTTTTGCCATCTGATTATATATTATGCCTTTATCAACGCCATTAATTTTGAGAGTATCTTCACCAAATTTCAGCATAGCGTCATAACTCTTTATATCTATTAAGAAATAGGCATAATTTGTGTATGTGGAATAATATTTTTTTTCATATTTCAAAGCGAGCTTATAATGTTTCTGAGCTTTTACAAAATCCACTAATTTATAATGATAAATCCAACCAAGGTGATTGTGAGCCCTTCCGTAATCAGGGTAATCCATCAATATCTCTAGTAGTAAATCTCTCCCTTCAATTATTTTATTATCAACAAGTAACTTATCTGCTTCAAAGAATAAACCCTCTATATCATTCATTAAATCAACGCTTTTATGAATTCAAATATACTATTAATTCAATAATTGCTTCGCATGCGCCATAGCAGAATCTGTAATGGTTAAACCACCTAGCATTTGTGCGATTTCTACAATACGCTCATCCTCATTAAGTTTTTTGAGCTGCGTATGTGTTATATCTTTAATGTCTGTTTTAAACACTTTAAAATGTGAATTACCTTTCGCTGCAATTTGAGGTAAATGCGTAATAGAAAATACTTGCATCCTACTACTCATTTGTTTCATAATGTCTCCCATTTTATTCGAAATTTCACCTGAAACACCAGTATCAATTTCATCAAACATAATAGATGGAAGCTGAATGTATTCCGCCAAAATAGATTTAATAGCTAACATAATACGCGATAATTCTCCACCTGAAGCTGACTTTTTCAACTCATTAAAACTAGACCCTTTATTGGCCATAAATAAAAACTGCAAGCTATCTTTTCCGTGTTTAGTAAACTGAGCTGTGGCTTCTAATTCTACTTTAAATTTGGCATTTGGCATCCCTAAGTCTGACAGTATTGCTTCTAATTTTGAAACAAAAACAGGAATCACTTTTTTTCTATTCTTATGAATCTTTAAGGCAATTTGATTTAATTTATCATTTGCTTTTAAAATCTCTTGTTCTTTATCTAATATCGATTGATCTAAACTTTCTGTATTATCAATCTTTAATTGTAAATCCTTCTTAATTCCTATTAAATCTTCAATTTCTGAAACGGCATGTTTTTGAAATAAATTATTTACAATTTGAAGTTTACTATTGATGCGTTCCAATTCTTGAGGATCGGTAGAAAGGTTATCTTCAAGATTATCTATTTCAATAAGAATATCATCTAATTCTATACCAACACTGATAACGCGTTCTTTTAATAATTCATACGGCTTACCGAAACTCGCAATCTTGGACAATTCTTGTTTTACTATATTAATCTGATCAATCACTCCAAGATCTTCTGCACTTAAAGTTGCTTTAGCACTACTTAACTTCTCACCTATGACTTCTACATTATTGAGTTCTTCGTACTGCGTTTCTAAATCTTCGAGATTAATTTTATCCAAATTAATTTCATTTAATTCATTAGATAAAAATAGATTGTAGTCGTACTCTTTTATTAATTCGGCTTTAGACGATTTTAATTCTGCTAAAGTTTTATTAAGTTTTTTATAAATTCCTAATTGCTTAGAGAAATCTTCTAAGTTGGATTTATTAGCCGCCAAAGCATCAATAACCTTAAATTGATAATCATCTTGAGTTAACTGTTGGGTTTGCTGCTGTGAATGAATATCTATAAGATAACTACTTAAAGCTACTAAACTTTCTAAAGTTACAGGTGTATCGTTAATAAAGGCTCTAGATTTTCCAGAAGGTAATATTTCTCTTCTAATAATGGTGTGCACATCGTAATCTAAATCTAAAGCATCGAATAAGGCTTTTAAATCATAATTCGCAATATCGAAAATGGCTTCAATAATACATTTCTCTCCGTCATTTTTTACCTGACTTAAATCGGCACGTTTCCCTAAAACCAAAGACAAACCTCCTAATAATATGGATTTACCTGCACCTGTTTCACCGGTGATAATAGTAAAACCATTATTAAACGCTACATTGAGCTCATCAATAAGTGCGTAATTCTTTATGTAAAGTGATGTTAGCAATTGCTTATAATTAGGTATTACAAATTTAAGTTTTTAAGACTAAGTAATATATAAATTATATTGGAAATATGATGGAGTTATTAAAGCCTTCAGTTTTACCCCAGAACCTATAGAAAGGCGTGTTGATAAAAACTCAATACTTAATATTTCTCCATTTTTGAGAGTGCATTGGAGCTATTCTATTTAAGATATCTGTTGCGTCAGCAATATTAACATTTGGCCCACCAGATAAAACATCTAGAATTTCATCAGCTTTAGCATCAAAAAATACACGCATCAAATAAGAATTAGGTCTAGATCTATGCACATTTTGCAAATCATCTAATGCCGCTATAATCTTAGTTTTACCTTCTTTTACATTTTCATTCATAAGGTCTAAACCACCTCTATGATAATTGTACATAGCCAACCGTATATCTTTGTAAGACGGCGACATTAAACTATTAATTAAAGCAAAACGGGATTGTAATCCGTCTTCTAATTTCCAACCTTGTCCGTTAAGTTGTTGAGAATAGTTTGCGATAATTTGGGCTTGTTTAAAATACTCATCTCCACCGTTAAGCTCAAAGGTATCAGCATCCATGCCTAAAATCATATATACATGAAATGATAATACAGAAATTAAGTTCGATTCAAATTGACCTTCATTGAATACTAAATTTTGAAACTCTAAATACTCAAAATTAAAAGTCTTATCGTTATAATTATATACAGGTGAGCTGTAACTAGAATTAAAAATAGGTCGGGATGAAGATACTTGAAGCGATGCTGAAAATAAATTATTACTTTGTTGTGACACATTAATCACCATATTACAATTAATGCGCTCTACTGGACTAAACGCTTTACTTGTCCATTTTGTATTATTGATAAACTCTGTAAGTTGATTTCCTAAGGTTTTAAAAATAACATCATTTTCATTGCCTGTTTGCTGTGCAATAACATTCACTGTACAATTTAACTCTTGAGAAAATACTACAGATGTTAATAAAAAAGCAAATATAAAAATTAGGTTACGCATGAGTTTGTTTTAGTATTAAGTCCATTAAATCTACAGCTACGTCAGCTTTTGATTTTAATTCATTTTCAATAATAACGTTAGAAAACGTTATAAATGTAACTTTATTTGTTGACACTCCAAAACCAGCTCCTTTATCTTGTAACGAGTTGAGCACTATTAGATCTAAATTTTTAGACTTTAATTTTCCTTTAGCATGCTCTAAAGCATTTTGAGTTTCTAATGCAAAACCTACGAGAAATTGATTTTCTTTAATGTCTCCAAGCGACTTTAAGATGTCTTTAGTTTTTTCTAACTCAATAGTTAACGTCGTATCCTTCTTTTTTATTTTCTGAGACGCCACATTCTTTGGTCTATAATCTGCAACTGCAGCCGACAGGATAGCAATATCTGACGTGCTAAAATGCTTATGCACTTCATTATACATATCTTCTGCACTCACTACAGGTTTAACAGTGATACGGTTATTTGAAACTTTCTGATGAGTCGGTCCGGTGACTAAAACCACTTCTGCACCTAATTTAGATGCTGCTTTAGCAATTTCGAAACCCATTTTACCACTAGAATGATTACCTATAAAACGGACTGGATCAATAGCCTCATAGGTTGGGCCAGCCGTTAATAATACCCGTTTACCACGCAATGGTAATTGGTCTAGAATATCATTTTCAATAAAAGCAACAATATCCTCTGGTTCTGCCATTCTACCTTCACCTACTAAACCACTGGCGAGTTCACCAGTTCCTGCAGGTATTAGTTTATTTCCGAAAGACATTAGTTTTTGAAAGGATGTTTTGGTAGATTCATGCATATACATGTCTAAATCCATTGCTGGTGCAAAATACACCGGACATTTTGCAGAAAGGTAAGCAGCTAAAAGAATATTATCGCAAACACCATTAGCCATTTTAGCCATGGTATTGGCTGTAGCCGGAGCAATCACAAAGATATCTGCCCAAAGACCTAAATCGACATGGTTATTCCATACGCCATTATCATCATCTTCATCTATAAAAGACGAATAGACTGGGTTTTTTGATAGTGTGGAAAGGGTAAGTGGAGTTATAAACTCTTTAGAAGCAGGCGTCATAACGACTTTAACGTTAGCGCCTGCTTTAATGAATAATCTGACTAAACTGGCAGACTTATATGCGGCAATACCAGCAGTAATGCCCAATAAAATATTCTTATCCTTTAGAATAGACATCTAAGGCTTTTGGTTTATTTCTGAGAATCCTCAGTATTTCTATGATAAATCTTATTATCTAACCATTCTTTAACTGCTAAAGCGTGTGGCTTTGGTAATTTTTCGTAGAATTTTGAAACTTCAATTTGTTCTTTGTTTTCAAAAATTTCTTCAAGACTATCATTGTAAGTTGCAAATTCTTCTAATTTGTCTATTAACTCACGTCTAATGTCTGTATTAATTTGTTCCGCACGTCTTGAAATAACTGAAATCGCTTCATAGATATTATCCGTTGCCGCATCAATTTCATTTCTATTGTAAGTAATTGTACTTACTGGCGCATCTGTCTTTTTTAAATCCATCGTTATAATGTTTAACTTTTAGTAGTAAACGTATTTAATTGTTGTTGTAATTCTTCATTCATTATTGTAGCCGCTTCCAAATATTCTGAATTAGGAAACGCTTTCTTCAAAGCTTTAAAATATCCGATAGCCTCTTTAAGACGATCTTCTTTTAAATAATCAATACTTAATATCGATAAATTGTAAGCGGAATCAAATCTGTAATAAAATGCCTCATGTCTTAAATCAGCACCAGGAAACTCGAGCATAAAATTATTAAACGCTTTAATAGACGCTTTATATTCACTTATAGTATTGTATTGCTTGGCTATTTCAAATGATTTTTTCTGCAATTTGAAATCCAACTCTTTCACCAATTCGTTAGCCTCACCTAAATATTGTGATTCTGGATATTGGTTTACAAACAACTGTAATTTCTCAATTGCTTCAATCGTTTCTTTCTGTTCTTTAGAATAGACCGGAGAATTATGATAGTACCCTTTAGCAGCTAAAAAAGACGCTTGTTCAGCTTTTTCACTTTGAGGATAAATATCTGTAAATTTATCAAAATGAAAACTTGCAATATAATAGTCCTTTAACTGATAAGAACACATAGCATGCATAAACGTTATTTTTTCCGCTTGTGGTTTTCCTCTAAACTGTTGAAGAATTTGATCCAACAATCTATAAGATTTATTCCATTTTTCGGCTTCGTAAAGTTCAGTAGCCATTTCGAATTTTGCAGCGGTATCTTCAGATTTTAGAGTTTTCTGAAAGTCGCTACAAGAAATAAGTAGAATACCGATAAGTAGTATGTAAAGTCCTTTCTTCATAATTTTAAACAGAATGCAAAAGTAAGCATTATTAACGGATTTAAAAAACAATTATTATCCGCTAAATTAAGTGTTGTATCTGGGCGAAAAACCTATTTATATTAAGTTTAACTTTTTCCTAGAATTTTTAACTCAGATTTAATGGTTTCATTCAATTGATCTGTAGCCTCAACAAGTGGTAAACGCACGTGTGGCTTAGAAATACTCAATGCGCTTAGAACGGCTTTGATGCCAGAAGGATTATTCTCAGAAAAAATGAGTCCTGTAATTGGCATTAACTTAAAATGAATATCATAGGCTTCCTTGGCTTTACCTGCTATTCCTAAACGTATCATTTCAGAAAACTCCTTTGGCAAAGCTTGACCAATAACAGATATCACACCAGATCCGCCAGCTAAAGCAACACCTAATGCTAAATCATCATCACCAGATAAGACTAAAAAGTCTTCAGGTTTTGTTCTTAATAACTCTAAATATTGATGAACATTGTTTCCTGCTTCCTTCACAGCAATAATATTATCGAAGTCTTTTGCTAATCGCAACGTGGTTTCAGGTAACATATTAGATGACGTTCTACCAGGAACATTATATAAAATAATTGGTTTTGGTGTTACCGCAGCAATAGCTTTAAAATGTTGGTAAATACCTTCTTGAGTTGGTTTGCTATAATAAGGAGATACCGACAAAACACCATCAATACCCGTAAAATCTGTTGCCTCTATTTCACTTATCACATTCGCCGTATTATTGCCGCCTATACCTAAAACCAATGGCAATCTTCCATTATTAATTTTAGTTATAAAGGTAATTAATTGCTTTTTCTCCTCTGGGGTCACTGTCACACTTTCGCCTGTTGTTCCACTTATAACTAAGTAGTCCGTTCCGTTAGCAATGTTATATTCTACCAAACGCTCTAAAGCATCAAAATCGATGGTTAAATCTGCGTTAAAAGGTGTAATTAGCGCAACACCTGTTCCTATAAATTTGGTCATTATAATTTATTTAAAATATTTAAGTATTTTTTCAATTCTTGTTTAAAAATGTTGATATCCTTTAAATTAATATCAATTATTAAATCGTATAAGCGTTCATCAAAATTAGATATGCCAACTTTAAAATTAGCCTTAGACGCAGCTGTTATCATATTCAACTGCAACACATTAGACTTATAAAAGCAAATCAACATATCATAAGGTTCATCTATAAAAGCTTGCAGGTCTAGATTTTTAATAGCTCCTTTCCATCCAAAGTCTTTTGGACTATAGTGGGTGTTCCACTTATTATGTTCCAATTTATCATCTAAAGTAAATGCTACAATTTTATGCTTTGGTGACGTTAAATTCAACTGCTTAAAATAAACTCTAAACACCTCAAATTCATGAAACTCACTCGCATTAAGCAATACCGCAATCGTCTTTACTTTATTGTTATTAACGGCAGGTTGACGCGTTGTCAATAAATTGTTGACATATTTTCGATTAGATTTTTCTTTAAATGCTTTTAAAATCATTTACCTTTAGCCTTTGTGCAAATTTAATAAAAGCACTCACATTTTATTATAAACTTCTTATAAGTTATTCAATGACTATTAAACATATTCTAAAACTCTGTTTATTGTTGCTCATTTTCTCTTGTGCATCAACAAATCTTACTAAGATTGAAGGCAAACGCATTGATATTGATGATACCCTGCAAACCAATCAGGCGATTGAAGATTTTATTGCACCTTATAGAACGCATGTAAATAAAAATATGGATAGCATAATTTCTTATGCCCCAGAGACCTTTTCTAAATCAGATGGGGAATTTAATACTGCTATTGGAAATTTAATGGCAGATGCGGTTTACAGCGAAAGTAATCCCGTATTTAACCAACGAACTCAAAAAAACATCGATTTTGTGCTGCTAAATCACGGTGGTATTCGATCTATAATTTCCAAAGGAGATGTAACCGTCAGAACAGCTTATGGTGTGATGCCTTTCGAAAATTCTGTTGTTGTCGTTGGGATCAAGGGAAATCAAGTTAATGATATGATGGAGTACCTTTCTAAAGCTAAACGTGCACATCCTGTATCATCACAATTACAATTAACTTTAGATAAAAAATCAGCCGTAAGTTCGGCAACTGTCCATGGCGAACCAATAGACGTAAATAGAACGTATTATATTGCTACCAATGACTACCTCTATAATGGTGGAGATGGTATGACGTTTTTCCATCCCAATGAAGGTTTACATGTTTTAAATTATAAAATTAGAGATGTTTTAATCGACAACTTTAAAAAGAAAGATACCCTGAACCCTAAACGAGATCAACGTTTTATACAATTAAAAGATTAAATTATGAAAAGAAGACAATTTATTCAAAAATCGACAGCTGCAACAGTTTTAGCTGGTGTTGGAGGTCTAAGTTTACAATCTTTTACCCCGTCTAAAACAAAGAAAATCACCATTCTTCACACTAACGATGTGCATAGTCATATTGACCCTTTTGGACCCGATGATGGCAGAAACGCGAATAAAGGTGGTGTTGCCAGACGTGCCTCTTTAGTAGAATCAATTAGAAAGGAGAATCCCAATACATTATTGCTAGATGCAGGAGACATATTTCAAGGCACACCTTACTTTAATTATTATGGCGGTGAATTAGAGTTTAAGCTCATGAGTATGCTAAAATACGATGTTGCTACTATAGGTAATCACGATTTTGACAATGGAATTGATGGCTTATACGCTCAGATTCCGCATGCAAAGTTTGAGTTTGTATCTGCTAACTATGACTTCACTAATACCGTAATGGATACGCATGTTAAGCCTTATAAAATTATCACTAAAGATGGCATTAAAATAGGTGTTTTTGGGTTAGGAATCCAATTAGATGGTTTAGTAAATAAGGACATGTATAAGGAAACTGTTTATCATAACCCTATTGAGATAGCCCAAGATATGTCACGTATCTTAAAAGAAGAACAGTCTTGCGATTTAGTGATTTGCTTATCTCACATTGGTTATTACTACAAGAATAATCCGGACAAAGTAAGCGATATTACTTTAGCAAGAGCAACTAAAGATATTGATTTAATTATCGGAGGACACACCCATACCTTTTTACCTAAACCAACGATTGAAAAAAACAGTGTTGGCAAAAATGTACTTGTGAACCAAGTGGGTTGTTTTGGTTTATATCTTGGTAAAATTGATTTTTATTTTGAACCAGGCAAGAAGGTTACGGCTGAAGGGGCGTCAATTATAGTTTAAATAATATTAGAGTCATCCTTTAAGCACATATCAAAAAACAATACGATTGGGAGTTCGATTCTAATAAAAATTAAGCATCAATAGGATCGTCAGTATACGCAGGAATAGGTTCACTTACAGCATGTTGCGACTGCAAGTAATAAAAGATAAATGCCACAACTAAAAAGAAAGAGTAAATATAACCCAAATTAGAATTAGTACCATCGATTAAAATATAGTAATATGCTAACTGAATAATCTCCGAGAACACAATAAAAATAGAGCCCAACAAAAATAACATAGACTTATAATTATTGCGATACATATAGTTAATGAGTGCAAATGATAGTAATATCATTACTACTGCATTATAAGTAAATTCTAAGGCATACTCATAATAGGTAAACGAACTTTTTGTAGTACTAGATATTAACGTTACACAAAAAATATCTAAAATCACCAATATTATTATAGGAACTGTTAATTGAGATAAGACTTTTTTGAAATTTAATTGTATAAACAGTTTAACAATGAGCACAGTATAAGAAACAATACTTAAGATGTTTGTTAAAAAATATAAGTAATCTATTTGCCCTTCAGGCACTGGCGTACGAAAACAAGCTAGGAAACCTAATACTTGTGCTACTGCAAAAACAACTAAAAATAAAATGAATAATTTTGATTTACGTTTGGTCCACCCCATATAAAGCCATATGAGCAAAACAAAAGCTACTGCACTCACTGCATCTCCTTCTATTTGCAAAGCAAAGCCTTGTAATAGTACGTAACTGATACCCAAAAGCACCAGTACGACTTTTAAAATTTTATTTACTAACATTAATCTTCCCTTATTAATTGAAGCAAATATAAACATTTTTTTTACATATAAACGTATAAATCAAGCATTTCGTCGAATAAAACACTTAAACCATGTAAGAATTTACTTCAACATATCTAAAAACGCCATTTCTGTAAGTATCTCTATATTTAAATTTTCAGCTTTTGTACGTTTACTTGGCCCCATTTTATCACCAGCAACGAGATAAGATGTTTTAGACGAAATAGATGAAGATACTTTACCTCCATTATCTTCAATTAGTTTTTTCAGCTCGTTTCTAGATATGGTTTCAAACACACCAGACACTACAATAGACAAACCTTTTAGTTTTTCAGTTTGGTTGGCTAATTTCTCTGCTGAGATTTCTAATTGCACTCCAAAACGTTTCAGTCGCTCTATAATTTGCTTATTTTCTTCCGAAGAGAAAAACTCTACAACACTCTGCGCAATGCGTTCTCCTATTTCATCAACTGTAACCAAATCTAATAGTGACGCAAACATTAAAGCATCAATAGATTTATAATGTTTTGCTAGTTTTTTAGCAACCGTTTCACCTACATAACGAATTCCTAAGGCAAATAGTACGCGCTCAAACGGAATTTGTTTTGAAGCTTTAATGCCATTAACCAAGTTTATAGCACTTTTTTCTGCCATACGCTCCAACGGAATCACTTGTTCAACAGTTAACTCATATAAATCGGAATAATTATGAATTAAACCCTCCTTAACTAATAAAGCCACGGTCTCACCTCCTAATCCATCAATATCCATGGCTTTTCTTGAGATGTAATGCTGTATTCTCCCAACCACTTGTGGTGGACACGCTATATAATTAGGACAGTAATGTTTAGCTTCACCTTCTAATCGCACTAATTCAGTGCCACATTCCGGACAATTAGTAATGTAGCTTGTCGGCACAGAATCTGCAGGACGCTTTGTTAAATCTACAGCAATGATCTTCGGAATTATCTCTCCTCCTTTTTCAACAAACACTTCATCCCCTACTCTTATATCTAATTTTTCGATCTGGTCTGCATTATGAAGTGATGCGCGTTTTACCGTGGTGCCAGCCAACTGTACTGGTTCTAAATTAGCCACTGGTGTTATGGCACCCGTTCTTCCCACTTGATAAGTAATTTCATTTAAACGTGTTGACACCTGTTCAGCTTTAAACTTATAGGCCATAGCCCAACGTGGTGCTTTGGCTGTAAAGCCTAATTCGTCTTGCTGATAGAGATTATTCACTTTAACCACCACACCATCTATTTCGTATGGTAAGTTATGTCTGTTGTTATCCCAATAATCTACATACTCTAAAACTTCATCAATAGATTTTACCAATTTAGCTTCTTTTGGGACTTTAAAACCCCAGGCTCTTGCTTTTTCTAAACCTTCGTATTGCGATGTGATATTCAGATTATTTCCTACGATACTATATAATAGACATTCTAAAGGCCGTTTTGCCACTTCTGAACTATCTTGAAGCTTTAAACTTCCTGAGGCTGTATTTCTTGGGTTTTTATAAGGCTCTTCTTCGTTTTCAATGCGTTCGGCATTCATTTTTAAGAAGCCTTCAATAGGTAGAACAATTTCTCCTCGTATATCAAAACGTTCAGGAAAATCGCCTTTTAATTGCAATGGCACTGTATTTATGGTCTTTATATTCGCAGTAACTTCATCACCTTGTACGCCATCACCACGAGTTACAGCTCTTAATAATTTACCATTTTCGTAGGTTAAACTAATTGAGGCACCATCATATTTTAATTCGCAAGTATAGTTGACATCTCCATCAACCATTTTCTTGATTCGGGTTTCCCAATCCAACAAATCTTCTTTAGAATAGGAATTATCCAAAGAGTACATACGAGAATCATGAACTGTAGTTTTAAAATTCTTGGTCACCTCTCCTCCTACACGTTGCGATGGCGAATTAGCATCAAAAAACTCAGGATGCTTTTCTTCTAAAACTTGAAGTTCTTTTAATTTTAAATCAAATTCATAATCACTTATGGTGGCATCATCTAAAATGTAGTAATTGTAATTATGCTGACGCAATTCTTCTCTAAGTGCCTCTATTTGTTGTTGTATGTTCATTGCTATGGAATGTAAATAATCCGTTTTATGTTTAAGACTTCATCTATAAAAAAAGTGACATTATAGCCCAAATAGCCATCACTATTTCCCATTCTAATAATAATTTCTTTATCGTAATAATAAGCTTCAGTTAAATCGAAGTTAGGCTCATATAAATCTTCAAAATAACGTTTATCGATTTCAACAATGTTATTGCTTAAATCTAAATACATTTTAGAAATATAAGAATTAGGAACATCTTCTGCCCCAACAACATCATGATTATCAATTTGAATGATATTTAAGCTATCACTGTCATAAGTAAGTTTTGATTTTGTTTTATCAAACTTTGACTTATGAATTACAACTTCCATGTTTTTGGTGTATAAACTAATAGAATCTGAATTAATTCGTTTTACAAAAGGTTCGTAATCAAAACTGTAATCAATATTTGTATCACTTTCTAAAAAATCATACCCAACAATGGTATCTGTGACAGTTTCAAAATCATAAAGTTTAATATGGTAAAACCGTTCTTTTAATTCTTGTAGTTTTTGTTTAACCAACTCATCTTGCTTATTTATTGTTGATAGTGTATCTATAATAATTATATCCTCAACCACCATTTGGGCTTCCTTTTTCTTTTTACAAGAAAAACAAAGTACTAAAATCAGAAGTAAAACTAATTGCCGCATCCTATATTTTTTCACCTTTCAACATCCTATCATTTCCGTTTAAATCCTTCAATAACTCAACATCTTTAAATTTAGCATCAACTAACAATTGCTTGGTATCCTCTCCAAGATATTGATTAATTTCAAAATACAAATGACCTTTTGGTTTTAAGTTGTTTATCGCGAAATCTGTTATAGCCTTGTAAAATACTAACGGGTTATCATCGTCTACAAACAACGCTAAATGCGGTTCGTTGTCTAAAACATTAGGTTTAATTTCTTGCTTTTCTAGGTTCCTAACGTATGGTGGATTGGACACAATGACATCAAACAAAAAGCCCTTCTCTCGCGAAGCGACATCTTCCCAAAGGGAAGAATTTTCAGCAACCTCTATAATATTTGCTTCTATAAATGTGATTTCTACGTTATTTAGCTTTGCATTTTGTTTGGCAACTTTTAAAGCTTCTTTTGAAATATCCAATGCATAAACTTTTGCATTGGGCAAGTTTTTCACCAGTGAAATAGCTATACAACCAGAACCTGTACCAATATCTAAAATTTTAAGTTTAGAAACTTTGTTCTGTTGAGAATGACCTTTAATAATTAAATCCACGAGTTCTTCCGTTTCTGGTCGTGGAATTAATACATTTTCATTCACTTTAAAAGGCAATCCATAAAATTCGGTTTCGCCTAGTAAATATTGAATTGGTTGTTGTTGTTTTAAATGTTCTAAAGCTTTAAAAAAAGTTTCAGTTTCAGGCTTTGTAATGGCTAATTCTGGCTCTAAAGTCAATTGTATTCTTGCTATATTTAAATAATACTCAGTACACAAATAGAACAAACTATCGACTTCATGCTGACCATAAATAGCATCTAATTCGATATGAAATATATTCTGAAGCTCTTTTAATACCATAAATTATAAATCTTTAAGCATCCAAACTGTACATGAGTAGTGCCCCGTGTTTCCAAGTGGTTTGTCAATCGATTTAAAACCTACCTTTCTGTATAATTTACGTGCATCATCCATATATGGTAAGGTTTCTAAATAACATTGCTCAAAACCAACTTGCTTGGCAAAATCGAGACATTTTTGCATCATCTCACTTCCTAAACCTTTACCTCTAGCTTCTGGCATAAAGTACATTTTTTGTAATTCGCACACATTACCTTCATAATTATCTAAAGGTGAAATTCCGGCGCCACCAATAATGTCATTGCCATCTTCAACTACAAAATACGCCTTCTTTGGTGCGTCGTAGGTTTCCGTCATACAATCTAAAGCCGAATCTTCATAGGCTGTGCCCACTTTAGGCACTCCCATTTCTATTAAAACATTCCGAATCGCCTTAGCAATTTTAGGATTATCCTTAACTTCAATTTCTCGAATAACAATAGTATCTTTACGCACTCAATAATTAGGTTTTAGCAATTTCAAAAATACGTATAAAAACAATTTTATGTTTAAAAGACTCTTAATGTTTTCTCTAACTTTTACATTACTTTTCAACTGTGCTATTACTAAAAAGCCAGAATTTGTAAGACTCGATAACGTTGAAATATTAGACTCTAGCTCTAAGGCTATTACACTAAAAGTAGATGCCTTATTCTTAAATAAAAACCATGTTGGTGGTACATTAAAAACAGACGATTTTAAGGTGTACATCAATGACATTGAAGTTGCAAATATCATTTCAGATGAATTTGATGTTCCTAAACGAGAAAATTTTACAATCCCCTTAACCGTTGCCGTGGACACAGAAAAACTTGTTGACAAGAGTAGTTTAGGTGGATTACTTGGAAGCCTAATAGCTCAAAATTTAAAAGTGCATTACAAAGGCGATATCAAATATAAAATTATGGGCTATTCCTCTACATATACCGTTGATGAAATTCAAGATGTAAAAATTAAACTCTAGTTGACTACGCACGAGACTTATATAAAACGCTGTTTGCAAATTGCAAAAAACGGATTGGGAACCACGAGACCTAATCCTATGGTTGGTGCAGTGATTGTTTATGATGACTGTATTATTGCTGAAGGATTCACAAGTGCATATGGCGGCAATCATGCCGAAGTCAATGCTATAAATGCCGTAAAAGACCTATCCCTTTTAGCTAAAAGCACCATTTATGTGACATTAGAACCTTGTAGTCATTTTGGAAAAACACCACCTTGTAGTGACTTAATTATTTCGCATCATATTCCGAATGTAGTAATTGGTTGTATTGACGATAATCCTGAAGTTGCCGGTAAAGGCATCGCCAAACTTAGGGCTTCTGGTTGCCATGTTACTGTTGGTGTTTTAGAAGCAGAATGCAAAGCACATCTCAAACGATTTTTCACCTTTCACAATAAAAAGCGTCCTTATATTATATTAAAGTGGGCAGAAACTGCTGATGGTTTTATTGCTCCTTTAAAAAAGGATGAACAAAAACCCGTTTGGATTACGAATCCATATTCACGGCAATTGGTACATAAATGGCGTGCTGAAGAACAAGCAATTTTAGTGGGAACAAATACTGTTGTAGCAGACAATCCAAGTTTAACCGTCAGAGATTGGTCTGGCGAAAACCCTGTGAGAGTGGTTTTAGATAGAACTTCAAAATTACATACGGATTATGCTGTTTTTAATGCTGAAGCTAAAACGATTAGAATAACTTCCGAAGAGATAGATTTTGAACAACCCATAGCCATTCAAATTGCGACATTATTATATGATAAAAATATAAACTCTGTAATTATTGAAGGTGGCTCACAAACGTTACAAACGTTTATAGACGAAAAACTTTGGGATGAAGCCAGAGTTTTTACAGGTAAAACCGAATTTAAAACAGGTGTCAAAGCACCACAATGCACTGGGAATTTAATTTCCGAAACAACCATTAAAAATGATACTTTAAAAATATATGCAAAAGATTAAGACTATAATTTTCGATTTTGGAGATGTATTTATCAATCTTGATAAGCAAGGTGCAATGCAACATGCTTTAGATTTATTCAATCTAAAGACCTTTGAAGCGGATATGATTGGAATCAATGAATTATACGAAGTGGGAAAGATTTCGACTTCAGAATTTATTACGTTTTATAAATCAAAATTTCCTAAGGTTAGCGAAACAGCACTTATTAAAGCTTGGAATTGTATCATTAAAGATTTTCCAGCATACCGATTAGAGTTTATTAAAAACTTAGCGCTTCAAAAAAAATACAAGCTTATATTATTAAGTAATACTAATGATATGCATATTGATTATGTAAAGGAAACGGTTCCTTTTTTTGAAGAATTTAAGTCGTGTTTTGATGTCTTTTATTTATCCCAGCAAATTCATTTTAGAAAACCGAATACAGATATTTTTGAATTTGTGTTAAATGAAAACAAACTTAATGCTAGTGAATGTCTATTTATTGATGACACTAAAGACAATACAGATACTGCAGGCCAAATGGGATTCCACACTTGGAACATCGATGAAACTCAAGAAGATGTCATCACACTTTTTGAAACTAAAAAAGAGCTCTTTTGATATATTTATTTTTAAGCGTATTATCATCTACGGCAATTTTTGTGTTATTTAAACTTTTTAATAAGTATAAGATTGACACCTTACAAGCTATAGTAGTAAATTACATTACAGCTTTTTCTTTTGGCGTATTATTTAACGATACACAAATCACTTTTTCTGAAATCGTACAATCCAATTGGTTTATTATTGCCGTTGGCTTAGGCTTTTTATTCATCTTTATATTTAATGTGATGGCGCTCACTGCTCAGAAAAATGGCCTTTCGGTTGCATCTGTATCGAGTAAAATGAGCTTCATAATTCCGGTATTATTCGGTATTTATGTAAATCATGAAAGCACAGAAACTCAAAAACTAATAGGAGTTGCTTTAGCTTTAGTTGCGGTCTACCTCACCTCTGTTAAACAAAATGAGAATGCCGTTATAGCAAAATCTATTTACTTACCAATTATTCTTTTCTTAGGCTCTGGCATCATTGATACTTCGGTCAATCATTTTGCACCAAAAGGCAATATTCCGTTGTTTTTATCCTCTATTTTTAGTGTCGCAGCACTGATTGGTATATCTATAATCGCTTATAAAAGCAGTGTAAACAAAAGCACATTTCAACTAAAATGTATACCATTTGGCATTCTATTAGGCATTGCCAACTATGGTTCAATGTATTTTCTTTTATTAGCTTTACGATTAGAAAACACAGAAAGCTCAACCATATTCACCGTAAACAATATTGCAATATTAGCCTTATCAACCTTGGTCGGACTAATTTTATTTAAAGAAAAGATTTCAAAGAAAAACTGGATTGGTATTACCCTTGCTTTTATTGCCATATTATTAGTAACATTAGTATAATGGAAAACGATTTATACAAAACAATACTCAAACCAGCAGAAGGCGCATTATTTAAAGATAAAAACAGTAAGTTTTATGGATTTGCATTACCTGTAACTGACGAAAATCAAGTAAAAGAACATTTAGAACGTATAAAGAAAGCACATTATTCAGCAAGACATTGGTGCTACGCTTATCAAATAGGTACCGAAACTATTCAATACAGAGCGAATGACGATGGTGAACCAAACAATTCTGCCGGAATGCCAATCTATGGCCAAATACAATCTTTTGAAGTTACCAACATTCTAATTATAGTCGTTAGATATTATGGTGGAGTAAAACTTGGTGTTGGAGGCCTAATTAACGCTTACAGAACAGGAGCGCAATTGGCCTTAGAAGCTTCAAAAATTATAGAAAGAACGATAAATAAAAAATTTCAACTCAATTTCGAATATAATAACATGAGTAAAGTGATGCGTTTATTAAAAGAAAATGATGTTGAAATTATAAATCAAACTTTAGAGCTCGATTGTTTGCTAGAAATATCTGTCAGAAAAAACAACAGCACTAAAGTGTATGAACTTTTTGATCAATTTTTCGGAGTTGAAATCAAAGAATTATAACGAATAATTATGCAGTTTATCTAAAAGATATTTTGGACAACGCGTAGGTCTATTCCTTTCCTTGTTAATAAACGCTAAAATCGTAGTACCAGTAGCTAAAATAACGTCCGATTCATTTCGCAATTCATATTCAAATTCAATAGTTGCTGTCGGCATCTTTTTCAATGTCGTTTTTACTTTAAGCACATCGTCATAACGTGCTGAACTTTTGTAATTTATAGCTAGAGAAACCACAGGCATCATTATCCCATCAGCCTCCATCCCACTGTAGCTAAGGCCAAACTCTCGCAACCACTCTGTTCTACCCACTTCAAAATACGCGGCATAATTGCCGTGGTACACAACTCCCATCTGGTCAGTCTCTCCATAGCGAACTCTAATACTTGTTTCATTATAATTCATATAAAAATGATTTAATTAAGAAAAAATTTTGTAATTTTCAAATGTTTTAAACATGAGGAAAAAATTCTAAATATTCAATGTAATTTGATTTTTTTATTAAGAATTTTGTTCACATATTTGTCCTGTTGAAAACTACTAGAGAATTCCAATTCTCTTTTTTTTTGCTAATATAACTAACAACACAAAACTTAACTTAACGAATGGAGATCACAGCGCAATCTGTATGGAGTAATTGTCTCGCTTTTATAAAAGATAATATACAACCACAAGCCTATAAAACTTGGTTTGAACCTATAGATGCCGTTAAACTTTCGGGTAATGCACTGAGCATTCAAGTTCCTAGTAAATTTTTCTATGAGTGGTTAGAAGAGCATTATGTAAAAATCTTAAAGGTTTCTCTTACAAAAGAATTAGGTGCTGAAGCTAAATTGGTGTACGTTATTAAAATGGAAAACACCTATGGCAATAAACAGCCGTTTACAGAAAAGATTCCTAGTGCAAACCGTTCAGCGTTAAAATCGCAAGACGTCGATGTTCCTTTTAATAATAAAAGTCCTGAACTCAGAAATCCTTTTATCATTCCTGGAATTAGAAATGTAAAGATTGAATCGCAACTTAATCCAAGTTATAGTTTTGAGAACTTCTTGGAAGGAGACTCTAACCGTTTAGCCAGAAATGCAGGAATTGCAGTAGCTAACAAACCAGGAGGAACCTCTTTTAATCCGCTTTTGATTTTTGGTGGTGTTGGTTTAGGAAAAACACATTTGGCACATGCTATTGGTGTTGATATTAAAGATAAATATCCTGAAAAAACAGTTTTATATATTTCTGCTGAAAAATTCACACAACAATATATAGACTCTGTTAAAAAGAATAATCGAAACGATTTTATTCACTTCTATCAAATTATAGATGTTCTTATTATAGATGATGTACAATTCTTGTCTGGTAAAACAGGAACACAAGATGTTTTCTTCCATATATTTAATCACTTACATCAAAACGGAAAGCAAGTTATTTTAACGAGTGACAAAGCTCCCGTAGATATGCAAGACATTGAGCAACGCTTATTATCGCGTTTTAAATGGGGACTTTCTGCAGAATTACAAACTCCGGATTTCGAAACTAGAGTTTCTATTTTAAAGAACAAGCTTTATAGAGATGGTGTTGAAATGCCTGAAGACATTATAGAATATGTTGCAAAACATATTAAAACGAATGTTAGAGAGCTAGAAGGAGCTATTATTTCACTAATTGCACAGTCGTCTTTTAACAAAAAAGAAATCACCATTAATCTTGCAAAAGATATTGTAGAGAAGTTTGTTAAGAATACAAAGCGTGAAGTTTCTATTGATTACATTCAGAAAGTCGTTTCAGATTATTTTCAAATGGACGTCAATACATTGCAATCAAAAACACGTAAACGTCATATTGTTCAAGCACGCCAATTAGCCATGTTTTTCGCTAAAAAATACACAAAAGCATCTTTAGCTAGTATTGGTTCTCAAATAGGACAACGTGATCATGCCACTGTATTACATGCTTGCAAAACCGTTGATAATTTATCTTCAACTGATAAGCAATTCAGAAAATATGTTGAAGACTTATCTAAAAAATTAGCCCTTTAATTACATTATAATATGACGCGTATCTTAATGGTGTGCTTAGGTAATATTTGCCGTTCGCCATTAGCTCATGGCATCATGCAATCTAAACTCTCTGAAGATCATTTCTATATTGATTCTGCTGGTACAGGGGCTTATCATGTTGGAAATTCTCCTGATACACGTTCCATTGCAGTTGCTAAACAACATGGTTTAGATATTAGCACACAAAGCGCCAGACAATTTAAAGTGTCCGATTTTGATGATTTTGATGTAATATATGCGATGGATGATTCTAACTATAACAACATCGTTAGTTTAGCTAGAAATCATAATGATATAAAAAAGTATCGTTGTTTCTTGATGCCAATTCTTTAATTCAAAACAAGAACGTCCCTGATCCTTACTATGGAGGTCAAGACGGTTTTAAATATGTTTTTGATCTTATCAATGAAACTTGCGACATACTTGTTAAGAAACTAATTAACTAATACTTAGACGTTTTCATTCAATTAGAAGTCATTTTTTTGTAAATTAGTACCTTAACCACTCCATTAATTATGAAAACGACTATATCACTTTTTTTTACAGCCTTCATATTTTTTCAATATACTAATGCTCAAGAATTAGAACTAGAACTCATCGCTTCTAATTTAAATAGTCCTGTTAGCATTAAGCACGCAGGAGATGACAGGTTGTTTATAGTAGAACAAGATGGCCTAATAAAAATAATAGATGCTCTTGGCACGTTACAGACGACTCCATATTTAGATATCAACAGTAGTGTTATAAATTCAGGGTCAGAAAGAGGTCTTTTAGGCCTAGCATTTCATCCAAATTATGATGAAAATGGTTATTTTTTTGTCAACTATATTAACAACTCTGGGGACACTGTAATTTCAAGATTTACAGTAGATGATACCAATAGTGAAGTGGCAGACCCAGATTCCGAACTTATAATATTGTCTTACGATCAACCATATTCAAATCACAATGGTGGGGATTTAGCTTTTGGTTCTGATGGTTATCTCTATATATCTTCTGGAGATGGAGGTTCAGGTGGAGACCCTGAAAATCGAGCACAAAACAAATTGAGCTTTTTAGGAAAAATATTACGATTAGATATTGATACACCCACAGAAACCGAAAACTATAGTATACCGACGGACAACCCTTTTAGTGATGACAGTAATGCTTTACCCGAAATTTGGGCTTACGGACTTAGAAATCCTTGGAAATTTTCTTTCGACCGACTTAATGGAGATCAATGGATTGCAGATGTGGGCCAAAGTGATTATGAGGAAATCAATAGAGCCTCTGCTTCTGATGCATCTACTGGATTAAACTATGGCTGGAAATGCTACGAAGGTAATGATCCATACGACACCGCTGGTTGTGCAGATCAAAGTACATATACGTTTCCAATCAGTGGTTATAACCATTTTGGAGATGGTGCTCCTAAGTGCTCAATCACTGGTGGCTACAGATATAGAGGTACAACGTATCCTAATTTTTATGGCTGGTATTTCTTTGCAGATTATTGCAGTCAAGAAATTGGATATTTAGTTTATGATGAAGCTAATGACACATGGAATAGTACTTTTCAACAATTTTCAGGACAATGGTCTGCATTTGGTGAAGACGTGAATGGAAATATTTATGTTTCAGATATTTCTGGCGGACATATTTATAAACTTACAGATCCTACCTTAAGTAATAATGACTATTCATTATCAGAAATCTCAATTTACCCAAATCCTACGAAAAATACCTTTAATATTAATTTTGGTTCCAATAGTAATATAGATGCTATAACTGACATAGCCATTTATGATATACAAGGTAAAAGACTAAAATCGATACATCGCAACACTGAAATAATTCAAACCGTAAATACTACCAAATTGTCCAACGGTATTTATATTTTAAAAATAAATATTGAAAACGGAAAACAAAGCACACATAAACTAGTTATACATTAATGAGCAATACCAAAGGAAAACTATATCTAATACCTACACGACTAGGTGACAATCCACCTCTTGAAGTTTTACCTATTTCAATTAAAAAAATAGTTGAAGACATTGATTTTTACATCGTTGAAAACGAAAAGACAGCACGTCGTTTTATAAAACGTATTTCACCTGGAAAATCACAACCTTCACTAAAACTTCAAGTTCTAAATAAATACACTACAGAAGCAGAACGCAATACCTTTTTAAATCCATGCTTAGAAGGCATCTCGATAGGATTACTGTCTGAAGCGGGTTGTCCTGCCATTGCTGATCCCGGCGCTGATATTGCCGCTTTGGCTCATCAAATGGATATAAAAGTGGTTCCACTTGTTGGACCTTCCTCTATATTATTGGCCCTAATGGCTTCGGGAATGAATGGCCAAAGTTTTACTTTTAACGGCTATTTACCAATTGATAAAAGTGAACGGAAAGCAAAATTAAAAACTTTAGAACGCATATCTTCAGAACATAACCAATCTCAAATTTTTATAGAAACTCCTTATAGAAATATGAAAATGCTCGAAGATTTAACCCATATCCTTCACCCTAGTACAAGACTTTGTGTGGCCTGTGACTTAACACTACCTACTGAGTTTATAAAAACAATGCCGGCAAAAGATTGGAAACACAATAAAGAGGATCTACATAAGAGACCTACTATATTTATTATTCAGAAAGATTAATTGAGGCTAGAGTGTTACTCTAGCCTTTTTATCTGGAATAATCATAGACGTATCATAACCAGAAAACTTTTTCATATAATACTTAACAGAGGAACCATAAGCGTCAGACAGATTATGACCTCCATAACTACGTAAAAATTTCTTAACATTACCAGGACCGGCCAAATGTGCAGCAGCTAAAATCCCAGATTCAGTAATTTTTACACCTGCAATTTTCTGACCTTCAAAACGTTTAATATCGTTTCTAAGCACCCATTTATTACGTTCTGCATTCGCGATAAATGCTTTTTCTTGTAATTCTGGATTATATAAAAATTGATTAGGAGTATAAATACCTATTAATTTTAAAGTTTCTGTACCAAATTGATACTTGCCTAAATAGCCTAATGTATTTACCGTAAAATAGTCTCCTCTAGATTCTTTAAAAGCCAAAGCTTCTTTAAAACCTTCAAAAGATTTACCCAAATGTGGTGTAAATAAATTATGCTTCACGTTATGGTCTTGAGAAACCATCCCTAATTCTTCAGAAATATTATAATTGAGCTCTAATCCTTCGGTAGAATACATATCTGGATTAAGAGAAGAATCTGGATACAAGGCTAATGCCATAAGTACACAAATTGAAAATGGTATTACTATATTCTTAACGCTACTTTTAATCATAACAGCTAAATTTTTACAGTAAAATAGTTTCCCCAAACTATCATACAAAATTCGCGTGCAAATATACGACATTTTTTCAATTACTGAAAACCAGCCGATTAAGTGCTCATTTATCCACCTAAAAGTAGATATAATAGCCTTTTACATGTGCATTACTGCTAATCTCCAACGTAGGAAATGGTACCTTAATAACGTTAAAAACATCAAATAATGTTTTTAAGAAGTGAGAATTTGTTTGAATTCGGGTTAAATCAATATCTAAACTTAGGTAATATTGACGTGTTCTGTTTTGATTTAAAAATTGAGGATCATAGGCATCGCCTGATAGCATGCCTTCTGCTCCATACCCAAAAGCTAAATTTAACCAATTAGGAATAGATTCTGTTTTTAAAAATGAATTAATGTTCACACTTAACCAATACGTTTGTCCATTATAATCTTTTAAAAATTCTTCGGCTAAACCGCTACCCAATTTATTTGGTCGCTGCTTTGCGTATTGTGTTCTATGAAATGAATACTTTAATACAATGCGCTGTTCTTCCCAAAGTAATTCTTGTCCTATATGTAACCCTGTTCCTGTGGCATTAGCTGCCATATCTGTCCATGAAAATCCCCATTCCTCTGAAAAACCATCCATAACTTCAACAGCAGTTAAAAACCCGAAACCTAAAGTAGAACCATAAAGTAGTTGGTTTTTTTCGCTAACACCTGCCCAATTCAATGTGTTTGTTCCTAACCTTCCCAACTGATAAGACGAAAACACATGCCCCATTTTATCCATTTGTAACCATTCACCACTATCGTTCAACGTTTTAAAATTTGAACGTGGATAATCTGCATACCATAATTGATTAAGTCCTATTAAAGTAGAAGTTGCCAAAGTAGCTTCTGAAATAACAACCGTATTACGACGCGATATATCTAGTGTATCACTTGGTTTTAAAAACTGATTGAACTGAGATTGCGAAAAAAGCGAAGCATTTGCAACAAAGAATACTATTATATAGACAAGAGTTCGCTTCAAAGCCTATTTATTAATCCCTTGAGACGATAAGTATCTGTGATATTCTCTAGCATTATTGTTATGTTGCCCTAATGTTTTTGCAAACTTATGGTAACCGATTCGTTTAGCATCTGCAGCAAAATAGAGGTAATTATGCGTTTCAGGATTTAAAACCGCTTTAATAGCAGACAAATCTGGCATGGCAATAAGTCCTGGAGGTAGGCCAACATTTTGATACGTATTATAAGGAGAGCTAATATCCTTATGAACATTTAATACACGCCTAATAATTGTGTTTTGGTATTGTGGTAATTGATAGGCTGCAAACTTCAAAGTAGGATCTGCTTGCAAGGGCATGCCTATTCGTAAGCGATTTAAATACACCCCAGCAACTCTTGGTTGCTCGTCTGCTTGTTTGGATTCTTCATGTACTATGGACGCTAATGTTATCACTTCATTAGGTGTTAAATTCAATGCTTTTGCCTTTGCTTTTCTAGCCTCTGTCCAAAATCGATTGTATTCAACCAACATTCTATCTCTAAATGTCTCAGCTGAAGTATTCCAGAAAAATTCATAACTATTCGGTAAATACATCCCAAGAGCTGTAGCTTTATTGAAACCATTTTTAGTTAAAAATGTGTCATCTAACATCACTTTTTCTAAGGTTAAACTATCAGCTTCAATTTGCATACTTATACGTCCCGCCAAATCTTTTATACTATGCTGATTGTTAAATGCTATTTTAACGGGAAGATTTTTACTTCGAATTGAATTAATGATTTCATTATTATTCATACCTTTAGTAATAGCAAATCGTCCTGCCTTAATATTGGTAGTGTATTTTTTTTGCTGTGCTAAGGCATCAAACGCATCCATATCATTTAGTAATGGCTCTAATTGCGATCTTACTTCGGCATATGATGCGTTAGTTGGAACATAAATATAGGCCTCGTCATTCTCAAAATTGGTGTTCGGTGAAAACATTGTTCCGTATATATAATACGCAAATGCTCCACAGCCTATTAAACCAATAAGAGCAACAGCCCAAAGAATCTTTTTAATATACATAGTTAATCGTTAATTCGTTGTAAAATATATTCGTTGGTATAAGTTTCACCATCGAAACTCCAATCTTTTTTTAATCCTATTTTTTGAAAACCATTGGATTCAAAAAGCCCCAGACTAGCCAAATTACTTTCAGATATATTAGCGTAAACCTGATGTAAATGCAGAGTTTTGAAACAATAATTCACGAGCAAGTCTAAGGCCTCTTTACCATAACCTCGATGTCTGTTTTCCGTATTTTGAATAAGAATTCCGATACCAGCACGTTTATTTTTAATATCAAAATCAAAGACATCAATTAAACCAACAGTCTCATCGTCTGTATCGCAAATAGCTAAACGAAGTTGCTTGGCTTCAAAAATATCTTGCTGAGCATTCTCAAGGTACTGTTTTATTAAAAATCTTGAGTATGGTGTTTGTGTATCACTTAATTCCCAAAGCGAGGTATCATTTTCGATGGTAAACACAAAATCGAGATCTTCGGGCTCTAAAGCTCTTAAATATATATGATTTCCTTTAAGACTTACCATTCGATTTCGCCTTTAAAAACTTGTTGAGCTGGTCCAACTAACCAAATATTATTGTAACCGTCACCATCACTATTAAATGTCACATTGAGTTCGCCGCCTTGTGTCTGTAAACTTATTTTTTCGTATTGAGTTTTCCCGCTTGAATGCATGGCAAGTGCAACAGCTGTAACACCTGTCCCGCACGATAGCGTTTCATCCTCTACTCCACGTTCGTATGTTCTAACAGCGAAATTTTCTGTAGATAATTGTTCTACAAAATTCACATTACTACCTGCAGCGTTGTAAGGTGCTCCATTTCTAATTCTTGATCCATTGGCTTTCACATCAAAACCCTTTAAATCTGAAACAAGTTCTACATGATGTGGAGAGCCTGTATCTAAAAACAAATGATTATCAAAAGATTCAATTTTAGAAACATCTTGCATTTGAAGATGCACCAAATCATTTTCAATTTTGGCTTTATGCAGCCCATCAATAGCTATAAACTCGGTTTCGTTTTCAATGATATTTAAAAATTTCGCAAAGGCCACAATACAACGTCCACCATTACCACACATCGTGCTCTCGTTACCGTCTGCATTGTAATAGACCATTTTAAAATCTACTTTTTCATCAGTTTCTAACAGAATAAAACCATCGGCTCCTATGCCAAAACGTCTGTCACAAATAGTCGCTATACGCTTGGTATCATTTTTGTTTATAGTTTGTAAACGATTATCTACAATTACAAAATCGTTACCTGTTCCTTGATATTTATAAAATGTCATAGTCTTATTTATGGAGCAAATATAAGAATATTAGACTGTATTTTGTGGTGTTAATAGGGCGTTAAATTTGACGTTAAAAAGTCGTTAAATTGAAAAATGATTTCAATAAATTTCTAATTTTAATCGTTAGTTAAAAGAAAAATAATTTTAAAATAGTAAAACTTAAATCTGAAAATTATGAAGAAGATAATAACATTGGTATTTGTTTCTGTGTTAGGTGGTCTATTAACTTTAGGTGGATATAAACTTTTTATTGAAGCTGAAACACAACCTATAGCCGTTGAACAATCATCTGAATTCCCTGTGTTTGTCCCTACAAATACTACAAACACATATAATAAGATGGTAAGTACACCAAATTTTGTGGAAGCTGCTGAAAAATCTTTGGATGCTGTTGTCCATGTAAAAAACACATCGATAGTGAGTTCACCAACCTCAATGCAAGATTTATTCTTTGGGCGTCAGTCGCAACGTGCGCAAGTTGGAACTGGTAGTGGAGTTGTTATTTCACCAACGGGTTATATTGTGACTAACAATCACGTGATTAAAAACGCTAACGAAATTAGCATTACCTTAAACAATAACAAATCTTATATCGCAGAACTAATTGGCACAGATGAAACAACTGATATTGCTTTGTTAAAAGTTGAAACAGATGAAGACTTACCGTTTATGGCGTTTGGTGATTCTGATAATGCTAAAGTTGGTGAATGGGTTTTGGCCGTCGGAAATCCCTTTAATTTAAATTCAACTGTAACTGCTGGAATTATAAGTGCAAAATCTAGAGATTTATCCGGCCAACACTCACAATCATTTATACAAACTGATGCTGCTGTAAATCCAGGAAACTCTGGCGGTGCATTAGTAAATGTGAATGGAGATTTAATAGGCATTAACACAGCTATTTCATCGCAAACGGGTTCTTATATAGGGTATTCATTTGCTGTACCAAGTAATATTGCTCGAAAAATAGTGAATGACATTATGGAATACGGTAATGTACAAAATGGTATTCTAGGTGTCTCCGGAGGTGCTCTTAATAGTGAAGCAGCAGAAGAATTAGGCACTACAACTACCGAAGGATTTTATGTTAACAAAGTACAAGAAGATACAGGAGCTGAAAAAGCAGGAATAAAGCCTGGTGATATCATTAATAAAATTGATAACGTAAAAATTAATAAATTTTCAGATTTAACAGGCTATTTAAAAACAAAAAGTCCTGAAGATGTCGTTAATGTAACGTTATTAAGAGACGGTCATGAGGAAGTGTTACCTGTAACCTTATTAAAACCAACAATTACAATAATTAGTACTATCGGTTATGTGAAAAATGCTTCTAAGAAAGAATTAAAAACTTTCAATGCAGACTATGGTGTTATAATTTCAAAATTTGCAGATGACAATTATAAAGCAGGTTGGAGTCGTGTTGGTGTTGAAGAAGGCAGTGTCGTCACTAAAATTAATGGTAATAAATTATATACAGTTGAGGATGTTCAAAACGCAATGAAGACAAGAAATCTAAGAGAGCCGCTTCAAATAGAAATTATAAATAATCAAGGCGAAAAAGTCGTGCATAGTTTTAGATAAATTCACGATTAATTAGTTGAATTAAACCCTTCAAAATACTATTTTTTGGAGGGTTTTTATTTTTGGTAAAAGTTGCTACGAAAACGTTTGAAATATAGTATTTTTGCAAAAAATCAAACATCAATTTAATTAAAAAAACATGGGATTTAACGATACTTACGAAAAAGAGTTAGCGTTTCAAGCCGATCGTCGCAGAGCCACTGTAGAATTCATCAAAATCATCAGCGATTTATGGTATGATAAATCTATTGAGCTCGTCATATTTAGAAATCAATTAATTGATAGAAATGTGAGCGAAATTTTAAACTTGCATGAGTATGCAGGTAAATTTGTTCAGAAACCAATCTCTATTTTTGATTCTGTTGAAATTGCACAAGCGATAAGTACTTTAAACTTACCTCCTGCAAAGTTAGACATCGGAAAATTAACTTATGAATTTCATTTAGAAGACCAGAAATATGGCAATGCTACTGCTTTTGTAGCTTCTAAATTAGGCAAAGCTAAAGACAACAAAGCGATTGAACCTAAAAATGTAGTTCTTTATGGTTTTGGTAGAATTGGTCGTTTAGTGGCTCGTGAATTAATGACAAGAACAGGAAAAGGCAGTCAATTACGTTTAAGAGCTATTGTTACACGAGGAGAAATAACTGAAACAGTTTTAGAAAAACGCGCTTCCTTATTAAGAAACGATTCTGTTCATGGAGATTTCTCAGGTATGGTGAGCATTGATGTTAAGAACTCTGCATTAATTATAAATGGGACAACTGTAAATGTCATTTCGGCAAATGCTCCAGAGGATATTGATTACACGTCATACGGCATTAGTAACGCTTTGGTGATAGACAATACTGGTGCGTTTAGAGACAAGGAAGCACTGAGCAGGCATCTGAAATCGAAAGGTGTAGATAAAGTTTTATTAACTGCTCCTGGTAAAGGAATTCCAAATATTGTGCACGGTGTTAATCATTTAGAACACAATCCGGATAAGGTAAATATCTTCTCTGCGGCATCTTGTACAACAAATGCGATTACCCCAATTTTAAAAGCGTGTGAAGATTCTTTCGGAATTACAACAGGGCATTTGGAAACAATCCATGCATATACCAACGATCAAAATTTAGTGGATAATTTCCATAGTAAATACAGACGTGGACGTGCTGCGGCTTTAAATATGGTAATTACAGAAACTGGTGCTGGCAAAGCAGTGAGCAAAGCTTTACCTACTTTAGAAGGGAAGTTAACGTCTAATGCGATTAGAGTTCCTGTTCCTAATGGATCTCTCGCTATTCTGAATTTAGAATTAGAAACTAAAACTACCGTTGCCAGTATAAATACCATTATGAAAAAGTATGCCCTAGAAGGGGATTTAGTAGAACAGATTAAGTACGAAATGAGTGACGAATTAGTCTCTAGCGATATAATTGGAAGTTCTGCACCTGCTATTTATGACAGTAAATCAACCATTGTAAGGAAAGATGGGAAAAATGCAATACTCTATATATGGTATGATAATGAATATGGGTACAGCCAACAAGTTATTCGTTTAGCAAAGTATATTTCTAAAGTAAGACGCTATACTTATTATTAGAAAGTTTTGAAGAGGGAAAAGGAAAAATCTTGTCGTATGGCAAGATTTTTTTTTATTTCAAATTATTTGATTTTAAGACATTTATTAATCACTTAATTCCAAATCGAAGTGATAGTCCATAAAAGTCAACATCTAAAACTAAACTTCTAGCGTATATAAATAGCCTTAGTAAAAACTAGGGCTATTTGTTTGGAAATTTGTTTATGAAATCCTCATAAAATTATTATCTTGGCAATCAATTAATCTAACGCAATCAAAATTACCTCTAAGATGAAGTTCTTAACCAAAGTTATTGTAATTCTTATAGTTACACTTAGTTTTCAAACCGTATTCGCACAGAATGATACTGATGACGAAGATAAATTATCTCTTAATAGTGGTACTATTGATAGTCAGTTTGAATATGTATTTCAAAAATCTGGTAATTTTAAAGGTACGAATGGACAGAATTATAAAGCAGTGAAATATGCGTGGCTTTTAGACTTAAAATCTCATGTCCTAGATTCTTTAAAAACAACTTACACTGATTTAGAAAACTCTGAAAAAGTAGTAGGAAATCAAATTAAAGAAATTGAAGATTTAAAAGCTAAACTTGCTACTACACAAAGTAATTTAGATCAAACAGACTCTGAAAAAAATAATATGGCATTATTAGGTATGCAAACTAGTAAAACCAATTACAATGTAATTATGTGGTCGATTATAGCTGCTTTATTAGCATTTTTATTGTTTTTTATCTACAAATTTAAAGGTAGTAACTCTTCAACTCGTGAAGCCAAACACAAACTACAAGAGGTAGAAACAGAATTTGAAGAGCACAGACGTAATGCTTTAGAACGTGAGCAAAAAGTAAGACGTCAGTTACAAGATGAATTAAATAAGCAGAAGTCTTAAAAAGACTATTAGCCTATACTCATATAAGTCCGTAATTTTTAATTGCGGATTTTTTTATGCCCTTAATTAAAGCCTATATTGAAAGTTTCCCTCATGATTAGAATAATATAGAATGAATAAATGGACATAACATTTCCTAAAGAATATATTTAAGACACGCACAAAAAATCATTATCTTTATAATAGACAATAGTAGGCTGTAAGTTTCTTTACCTGTATTGTATTACATTATGAGAAACACTTATTAAAAGCAACAATTATGTCACAGAAAATTGGAATAATTTATTCTTCTATAGATGGGCAAACCAAAAAGATTTGCGAAAAATTACATGCTTTTTTTAACAATCAACAGATTAAAAGTGAGCTTTACGCCATCGATAATTTTAATAGGGATATTTCAGAATTCAACCCCCTAATTCTCGGAGCTAGTATTCGGTATGGAAAACATAATAAGCGTGTTTATGATTTTGTTCAAAATAATATTACTTCTCTTAATAAAGTAACAACCGCTTTTTTCTCAGTAAACCTTGTTGCCAGAAAAGAAGATAAAAATTCTACTGCCACAAATCCATACCTGATTAAATTTCTAAAACAGACGCCTTGGAAACCTGATTTACTAGAAGTCTTTGCAGGAAAATTAGACTATAAGTCATATCCCATACTAGACAGAATTATGATTAAGTTAATCATGAAACTAACACATGGGCCAACAAATTCAGATTTACCTATAGAATTTACAAATTGGAACAAAGTGAACAATTTCGGACTAAGAATAAGCAATACCCTTAAAGCACAATAAAAAACGCTAAATTATTAATTATAAAGATTCATTTATTAATCTCTATAATCACAAGTCTTAAAATCACATCAATTATTTATACCTTCGCACTCAATTAAGACAAGCCATGCGCATAGACATTATAACCGTACTACCAGAACTTTTAAAAAGTCCATTTGAAGCTTCCATTTTAAAACGAGCTATAGAAGCTGGTTTAGTAGAAGTCCATTTTCATAATTTAAGAGATTACGCAACAGGGGGCTATAAATCTGTTGATGATACACAATTTGGCGGAGGTGCAGGCATGGTAATGACCATAGAACCTATTGATAAGTGTATTTCTAAATTACAAAAAGAGCGTCATTACGACGAACTTATATATATGACACCAGATGGTGAGCAACTCAACCAAAGTATTGCTAACCAAACCTCCTTAAAAGAAAATATAATTATTTTGTGTGGACATTACAAAGGAGTTGATCAACGCGTACGTGATAAATTTATTACTCGCGAAATATCAATTGGTGATTATGTGTTGTCCGGAGGTGAATTAGGAGCTGCTGTTTTATGTGATGCTGTTATCCGATTAATCCCTGGAGTTTTAGGAAATGAAACCTCTGCCCTAACGGATTCGTTTCAAGATAATTTATTGGCACCACCAATTTATACCAAACCTAGAGAATATGATGGCATGAAAGTTCCAGAAGTATTATTCAGCGGCAACTTTGGAAAGATTGAAAAATGGAGAGAAGAACAAGCCTATAAAAGAACCCTGGAAAGACGACCAGATTTACTGGAAGATTAAGCATCTATAAATACTACATTTTAAATCTCGAATTCGAATAAACTAGAGCATAAAACGTAATTGACAGTGAATAATTCTACAGAAATTCTTTTTGGCATAGGTCAAAGTATTGGTGGTATATCGACCTTTATCGTTTTAATTGCTGCCATAATTCTTTTTATTAAAAAGAATTATGGCAACTTGGTTAATTTTTATTGGTAATCTGCTTGTTGTACTAACCTATATAGCCAGTTTATTTATTAGTGTTTTTTCAGGAAGCGAAAATTTTGACACCATAATATTAGCTCAAAGTATTTGGGGCATTATTCAAAATTTATCGTATTTAATTTTTGCTATTGGTTTAATAATTTTAACTAGTTCTGAATTTTCGAAAAACAAAATTTCAAAATAAACACTGACCACTGACCACTG
>NZ_JAHKPN010000052.1:399935-408796 GCF_018860545.1 Winogradskyella psychrotolerans
CCACTGACCACTGACCACTAAAAAATAAAACAGTAAAGTATTGCGAATAAACAAAAAAGTACTACTTTTGCAAACCAATTTAGACCAACCTCTGGCGAGAATCGTGAATGTTGCTTTGAATTAACTATTATAAATAAAACAAAATGGATTTAGTAAAATTTGTACAAGACGAATTTGTAACTCGTAAAGATTTTCCAGAATTTAGTGCTGGTGATACAATCACAGTATATTACGAAATTAGAGAAGGTGAAAAAGTACGTACTCAGTTTTTTAGAGGTGTTGTATTACAACGTAAAGGAAGTGGATCTTCTGAAACGTTTACCATCCGTAAAATGTCAGGAACAATTGGCGTAGAGCGTATCTTTCCAGTTAACTTACCAGCTTTACAAAAAGTAGAAGTTAACAAACGTGGTAAAGTGCGTAGAGCTAGAATTTACTACTTTAGAGGTCTTACTGGTAAAAAAGCAAGAATCAAAGAAGTTAGACGATAATTCCAACTTATATATTGTAATAAAAAGCCTTCTGATAAAGAAGGCTTTTTTTGGTTATTAACAATTGTTAATAAACTCAGTTTATAACGTGTTGATATCTAAACTGTTAAAATATTATATAATCCGAAATAAATATGTAACTTAGTAAAACAATTAACAACAAACCTTGTTTGGTTTTGAATTCTATTTCAAATTAATGTTACATTGTTATTAAAGATTCGTTCTTTATGTATTGAGGTTGTTTTTTGAGATTGTGTAGCAACTTGCGTTAGTAAGTGTTTGTAAAACGATCATGAAACTTTATTAAATTGAACATGCTTAGCAGGTTTAATTTGTAAAGCGGAAAGCTCTGAAGAAGTACTGGAATCGAAAGTGAACACGAAAAAAGACGAGCAATGTTTTAGACCTAACATTCATTCATTTGAAGATTATAGGAAAAACATCAAGAAAAACAAACCTAAGAAGCATAGTAATATCAGGTCAATACATTTTGAAAGATATGAAATGTTTCGAATTGAAACGGAAACACATAAACCGAAAAGGATGATGGCATCTGCCAAAAAGCCGAGTTAGTTAAAACTAAATAGGTCAACGTTAGTACTGTTTCTATGAAAGCCATGTCAATACAGATTAATTCTGAGTGATATGGCTTTTTATTTTGTTCTATACTTAGATTAGAGACCCCAATTAGATGCACTATAGAGACTATACTCACTTAAATTTGTTGTCCAAAAATAGCCTTACTCCTCCTCATCGCTTTTCCAAATATCCAATATCTTTCGTATTCTTGTAATATGAATCAACCTCTTATAGATCAACAACATTTTAGTTTTAAGGACTACACTAATAGCCCACTACCTAAAGCAGAATATTCAGATTGTACATTTATAAATTGTAATTTTGAGAATTCAGACCTCTCTAATATTGCCTTCTTAGAATGCAACTTTACAGATTGTAATTTTAGTAATGTTAACGTCATGCATACCTCTTTTAATGATGTTGCTTTTCAAGACTGTAAAATTTTGGGTGTTCAATTCCAAAATTGTAATGCCTTTTTATTGACTTTCAAGTTTTCAGGTTGTACCTTAAATATGAGTAGTTTTTATCAACTAAAAATTAATTATACCAAGTTCTCAAAATGCATCATGCATCAAGTAGATTTTACTGAGACTGAAGCAAAACATTGCGAATTTAATGATTGTGATTTACAGCTATCAACTTTTGATAGAACAAACATTGAATATACTGATTTTACGTCGGCTTATAATTTCAATATTAATCCTAATATCAATCAACTTAAGAAAGCTGCCTTTTCTAAAGACACCATTTCAGGTTTATTAAACAGTTACAATATCACATTAAAAGATTGAACTCACGTTTTGAGTTATTATTATTAATTTCTTAAAATTTATTACGGTTTAGTAGCAATCTTATACCTATAAAAATCAAACGTTTTCGTATATTCGCACAGCTCAATTTCGAGCCAAATTTTATTCATTTTATTTACAAGACATATGACAAAAACAGGAAAGATTGTTTATACAAAAACGGATGAAGCACCAGCTTTAGCAACGCGTTCATTTTTACCGATTGTTGAAGCATTTACAAAGTCTTCAGGTATTGTTATAGAGACAAAAGATATATCATTAGCTGCTAGAATTTTAGCTGTATTTCCAGACTTTTTAACAGAAGATCAAAAAGTTGCAGATGCATTAACAGAATTAGGAGAATTAGCAAAACAACCAGAAGCCAATATTATAAAATTACCAAATATTAGTGCTTCGGTTCCACAACTTACTGCAGCGATTGAAGAATTACAATCTAAAGGATTTAATATTCCTAATTATCCAGAAGAACCAAAAGACGATGCAGAAAAAGAAATTAAATCGCGTTATGACAAAATAAAAGGTAGTGCTGTAAACCCAGTTCTTAGAGAAGGGAATTCAGACAGACGTGCGCCAAAAGCCGTTAAGAATTACGCCAAAAAAAATCCTCATAGTATGGGAGCTTGGTCGCCAAATTCTAAAACACACGTGTCCACTATGGCTAAAGGTGATTTTGCTCATAATGAAAAATCAGTAACGTTAGAAGAAGCGACTTCTGTTAACATTGTACATACCGATGCTAAGGGAAATAAAACAAACTTAAAAAGTGATTTAGGTTTATTAAAAGGTGAAATTATCGATGCAACGATAATGAGCAAGAAATTATTATTAGAGTTTTTAGAAGAACAAGTAGAAGATGCTTTAGATAAAAGTGTCTTGTTTTCTTTACATATGAAAGCTACAATGATGAAAGTTTCTGATCCAATTATTTTTGGTCATGCTGTACGTGTGTTCTTCAAAGATTTATTTGAGAAACACGGTAAAACATTCGATAAAATTGGTGTTGATGTTAATAATGGATTTGGAAATTTATTAGAAAAATTAAGTGAACTTCCAGAGGATAAACGTGATGCAATTAGAGAAGATATTCGTTTTGAACTTAATCACGGTGCGGATTTAGCAATGGTGAATTCTGATAGAGGAATTACAAATCTTCATGTGCCAAGTGATGTTATTATTGATGCATCTATGCCAGCAATGATTAGAACGTCTGGTCAGATGTGGAATGCTGAAGGGAAACAACAAGATACAAAAGCCGTTATTCCAGACAGTAGTTATGCCGGTGTTTATAGTGCAACTATTGATTTTTGTAAAAAGCATGGTGCTTTTGATCCAACCACAATGGGAACTGTTCCTAACGTTGGATTGATGGCTCAAAAAGCTGAAGAATATGGTTCTCATGATAAGACTTTCGAAATTGCTTCTAAAGGCAAAGTAGAGGTTATAGATGCTAACGGTAATGTTCTTTTAAGTCATAAAGTTGAAGAAGGTGATATTTGGAGAATGTGTCAGGCTAAAGATGCACCAATCCAAGACTGGGTAAAACTTGCCGTTACAAGAGCAAGAGCTTCAGAAACACCTGCTGTGTTCTGGTTAGATAAGAAAAGAGCACATGATGCTGAATTGATTAAAAAGGTAAATTTATATCTTAAAGATCATGATACTGAAGGTTTAGATATTAGAATCTTGTCACTAGTAGACGCTACTAATTTTACTTTAAAGCGACTTAAAGAAGGAAAAGACACTATTTCTGTAACTGGAAATGTTCTTAGAGATTACTTAACCGATTTATTCCCAATTTTAGAAGTTGGTACAAGTGCAAAAATGTTATCTATTGTTCCCTTAATGAATGGAGGAGGCTTATTTGAAACCGGAGCTGGTGGATCTGCACCTAAGCATGTACAACAATTCCTTGCTGAAAACCATTTACGTTGGGATTCTCTAGGTGAATTTTTAGCATTAGCTGTTTCTTTAGAACATTTTTCTTTAGTGAATTCCAATAAAAAAGCTAGTATCTTAGGAAAAACCTTGGATGATGCTTCTGATAAATTATTAGAAAACAAAAAAGGACCATCGAGAAAAGTTAATGAATTAGACAATAGAGGAAGTCATTTTTACTTAGCACTTTATTGGGCTGAAGCGCTTGCAAACCAAGATGAAGATAAAGAGCTAAAAGCTGAGTTTACAACTATTTTCAATGCACTTTCTTCCAACGAGGATACTATAGTAAAAGAACTTATAGATTGCCAAGGTGAAGCTGTAAATGTAGAAGGCTACTACCTTCCTAATGAAGATTTAATTTCTAAAGCAATGCGTCCAAGTAATGCATTAAATGGAATTATCAACGGATAATAAAATTAGATTAAGATTATGTTAAAAGCTTCCTTTAGGAAGCTTTTTTTTGTTTAATTTAAATTACTTTTGGTGAAACAAAACAACCAATTGTAAATTCAAGCAATTAAATCATCAACTATGGTTATACTTTTAAGAGGGCTTTTTATCTTCTTTTTATTGAACACTTTAGGCCTTCA
Source organism: Winogradskyella psychrotolerans (assembly GCF_018860545.1). Taxonomy (GTDB): domain Bacteria; phylum Bacteroidota; class Bacteroidia; order Flavobacteriales; family Flavobacteriaceae; genus Winogradskyella; species Winogradskyella psychrotolerans_A. The sequence goes on from NZ_JAHKPN010000052.1 coordinate 404,343, forward strand.
AGCGCAAGAAAAATTTACTTTAAGCGGAACTATAGCAGATAATCTAAGTAATGAAACACTTATTGGTGTTAACATCATTTTACCAAATCAACAAACTGGAACCGTTTCAAATGAATATGGCTTCTACTCTATTACATTACCTGCGGGAACCCATGTTGTTCAAATTAGTTATTTAGGTTTCAAAACCATTTCCGAAACCATAATTCTTAATAAGAATCTAACTAAAAATTTTAAACTCGAAGAAGCTGCCGAAAGCTTAGATGAAGTAATTCTTACAGAAAATATTGAAAAATTAAACATTAAAAATCCGCAAATGAGCGTCAATTCTTTATCTATAAAAACGATAAAAAATATGCCAGTTGTTTTGGGTGAAGTCGATGTTATAAAATCTATTACTCTACTTCCAGGTGTTACCAATGCTGGTGAAGGCTCTTCTGGATTTAATGTTAGAGGTGGTGCTGCAGATCAAAACCTTATTCTTTTAGATGAAGCCACTGTGTTTAATTCATCACATCTTTTTGGTTTTTTCTCAGTTTTTAATCCAGATGCTATTAAAGATATCAAATTATATAAAGGAGGAATTCCTGCAAAATATGGTGGTCGTGTTTCTTCTGTTTTAGATATTTATCAAAAGGAAGGAAATAGCAAATCTTTCCATATGAATGGTGGAATAGGACTAATTTCTAGCCGCTTATTAGCTGAAGGCCCTATAAAAAAAGATAAAGGTTCATTTTTAATTGGTGGCAGGAGTAGCTATGCTCATCTATTTTTACCGCTTTTTGACTTAGACAACGTCGCTTATTTCTATGATTTAAATACAAAATTGAGTTATAACATCAATGATAATAATAATATTTACTTGTCTGGTTATTTTGGACGTGATGTCTTTAAAATTACTGACAGTTTTGAAAATTCTTTCGGAAACTCAGTTTTAAATTTTAGATGGAACCACCTTTTTTCTGATAAGATATTTTCCAATGTATCGCTTATTTATTCAGACTATTATTATGGTTTACAATTAGGCTTTGTTGGATTTGACTGGGTGTCAGGTATAGAAAACTTCAACTTTAAATACGACTTTAAGCACTATATAAGTAACAACTTTAAGTTAGATTATGGTTTAAACAGTATGTATTATAAATTTAATCCAGGTGATATTAAACCTATAAATGATGATTCTGGTATTAATCCGTATAAGCTTATTGACAAATATGCTCTAGAAAATTCAATATATATTGATGCTGAACATAAATTAAGTGATAAATTATCTGTTAGTTATGGTGCACGTTTAAGCATGTTTCATAGAATGGGACAAGATGAATTAAATCGTTATGAAAATAACAGCCCATTAACATTTAATGAGTCGATTGGTATTTATGAAAAAACGGAGCCTATTGGCACTTATACGTATGATCGAAGTGATGTTATCAAATCTTTTACCAACCTAGAACCGCGATTAGCAATAGCGTATCAGTTAAATGACAATTCTTCTGTTAAGGGAAGTTATAATCGTATGACTCAATATTTGCATTTATTGTCTAACACAAGTTCGCCAACTCCTTTAGATGTTTGGACACCAAGTGGAAAATATATAAAACCACAATTATTAGATCAAGTAGCTGTTGGGTATTTTAAAACCTTCAAAAACAACGCCTATTCTTTAGAGGTTGAAAGTTTTTATAAAACCATTCAAAATCGCATCGATTATATTGATGGCGCAGACTTAATTGCTAACGATGCCATAGAACAAGTTATATTAAATGGTGAAGCTAGAGCTTACGGTTTAGAGATTCTTTTCAAAAAAAATGAAGGCAAATTTACGGGTTGGTTAGCCTATACATTATCAAAGTCCGAACAAAGAACTCCAGGAAGAACTTCCATAGAAACCGGAATTAATAATGGTGACTGGTATAACACACCACACGATAAAACGCACGATATTTCACTAACAGGAAATTATGAATTAAATAAAAAATGGTCTTTTAGTTCCAATCTTATATTTCAAACAGGGCAGCCAACAACGTTTCCAAACGGACAATATCAATACAATGATATAACCATTCCAAATTATGAAGCAAGAAATTCGAGTAGACTTCCATCCTACCATCGCTTAGATGTAGCTGTAAATTACAACCCAAATCCAGAAAGTACTAAAAACTTTAAAGGAGAATGGGTATTCGGAATATACAATGTGTACAATCGCAAAAATGCTGCAAGCATATCTTTTAGTGAAAATAGAAACACAGGAAATAATGAAGCCACACGCTTAGCTATATTCGGTATTGTACCTTCGTTTTCTTATAATTTCAAATTTTAAATCATGAAAAAAATAATATATATAAGTTTCCTTTTAGCACTTTTTACCAATTGTGAAGATGTTATTGATGTGGAATTAAATAATGCTGAACCTAGATTAGTCATTGAAGCATCCATAAATTATTTTAAAAACACAACAGGAAACGAACAAAGTATAAAATTAACCTTGTCTGCTCCTTTTTTTGATGATACTATTCCACCTGCTAATAGTGCTACAGTTCAAATATCAGATACTAATGGCAATATTTTCAATTTTATAGAAATAGATAATACTGGTATCTATTATAACAACACATTTATCCCAGTTTTAGATGCGGAATATACATTGGTAATTAACTACGAAGATGAAATCTATACAGCTACAGAAACGTTAACAACTGTGGTTCCCATAGATTACGTAGAACAAAATAATGAGGGTGGTTTTTCAGGAGAAGATATTGAGCTAAAAGCTTATTATACAGATCCAGAAGGAATAAATAATTATTATTTTTTTGAATTTATTAGTGACATTCCTGTAGTCCCAACCTTATCCGTTTACGACGACACTTTTACTGACGGAAATGAAATTTTCGGATTTTATACAGAAGAAGATTTAGAATCTGGTGATAGTGTAACGATAAGAAATTATGGTGTATCTAGCCAATTCTACGATTTTATGTTTATTCTATTACAACAAGGTGGTGATTCTGGTGGAGGTCCGTTTGAGACACAACCCGCTACGGTTCGAGGTAATTGTATAAATACTACAAATCCAGAAAACTTTCCTTATGGTTATTTTAGATTATCAGAAGTTGATGAATTAATTTATATAGTTGAATAGTTTTATCTTTTGGGCATTACCCACAAAAAAGTGGGTCGCGTCATCCACTATATCTTTTTGTTATAACGCCTTTGTTGACTTAATAACATTTAATCTGTCAATTATTCGTCAATACTATAAATAAATTAAGTTTTACAAAAAGGATGCCGTTACTACCGCTAATGCAACCCATCCGCTCAAATAATTTCTTACCTTTAGGGCATGACTTTTATAAAAACAACAGAGCAAGACTCTAACTATAACAATCTCGAAAATATGTCTATTAACGAGATTATAAATTCTATTAATCAAGAAGATAAAACGGTTCCTTTAGCCGTAGAAAAAGCATTACCACAAATTGAAGCGCTTATCGAGCAAGTTGTTGTAAAACTAAAATCAGGTGGACGACTATTTTACATAGGAGCAGGAACTAGTGGAAGACTCGGCATTTTAGATTCTTCAGAATGTCCCCCCACATTTGGAGTTAATCACGACTTAGTTATTGGTTTAATAGCAGGTGGTGATAATGCCATTAGAAAAGCTGTAGAAAATGCAGAAGATTCAACCACTCAAGGTTGGCTTGATTTGCTAGATTATAATATTTCAGAAAACGATGTTGTTATAGGTATTGCTGCTTCAGGAACCACGCCATATGTCATTAGTACATTAGAAAAGTGCCACGAACATAATATTATTACAGGTTGCATTACATGTAATATGAACAGTCCATTATCTTTAACGGCAAAATACCCTATAGAAGTGATTGTTGGACCCGAATTCTTAACCGGAAGTTCAAGAATGAAAGCAGGAACAGCACAAAAGCTAGTTTTGAATATGATTACAACCACCTCAATGATTCAATTAGGGAAAGTTAAAGGAAACAAAATGGTAGATATGCAGCTCAGTAACGACAAATTAGTCCACAGAGCTGTAAAAATGATTATGGATGAATTACATATATCAGAATCGGAAGCATCCGTATTATTAAGCAAACATAAAAATGTTAGAGAAAGTATAGTAAATGGAAGAAAATAATAGCACAGACCGAGAAATCTTAACCAAAGGTTTAAAACGATTAGGAATTTGTTTAGGCTTGATGTTTGCGGGACCTACGCTTTTACATTTGGCCTTAGACAATAGCGAAAAACCACTTTACATACCTCTACTTATTTTAGCATTTATACTTTGTATATTGGCCGTAGTTTTTTTATTTCTAGGGATTAATACAGTTCTAGACAGTATATTCAAAAAGAAAAAGTAAACCGTATTACACGTTACTCATAAAACATAATTTCTCTTACTTCAAACAGGGTTAAACGAAAAAAACCCTTACTAGTTA
>NZ_JAHKPN010000012.1:0-167665 GCF_018860545.1 Winogradskyella psychrotolerans
ACACCGAGTCTAACTTATACAAATGGGTTTCAATAGTGTTTCGAAGAGGGCTAATTTTAGTTTGATACGCATTTGTTTTTTCCTTTAGATGTAGCGCTTCATTATAGCTTAGCAATAAACGCGATCTGTAGTAGCGCATCCAACCATAGCGCATAGCTTCATCAGTTTCATTAGTTATTGGTTGTAATTTCTGCTTTATTTTTTCAACCTCTATCGCAGCTTTATCATAAAACCCTAAAGCTGTATAGATTCTAAATTTTCGCTGGTACAACCACGTATGCCTACTGGCGCGAATATAATCGTAGTCGTTGAGTAGTCGTTCTGCCTTTGCTGCGACCGACAGTGCTTTTTTATACCGTCGTAAACTGTAATATCTAGTGAGTAAATCATAAAGAATATTATAATTGGTGTTAATAACACCTGCACTCTTTTCGCTTGGGATATATTTTAAGGAGGCTTCAAAACCTTTAATTGATTCTAAGTAGTTCGCAAATTTATTATTAGCATAGCCAATGTAGGCTGTAATTCTGGCAAAAGTTATACTGTCTTGAGCACTTTTTAAGGCAATGGTCTTTGCATGTTCGCTTAAAGTAATAATCCCAGCATAATCTTTGGCTTTATAAAGTAGGGCTTGCTGTGCATATATACTATCGAGTTCTTGAGATTGAGAAACCTCTTGAGCATAAACGCCAGAACATAACAATAGCAAAATTGCTACAACAGACTTAAATATAATTTTGAAAACAAACAATTAATTCGTGTTTTTTAAGTTTAAGACCTCACACTTAAACCATTAAGAATAAGTAATAATACTATTTTTTTTGTTTTTATGCTATTACTTCTTGTGAAGTTAATCCTTCTATTTGGTCTTAAAGCTGATAATGTTGAGCAATTTCAATGGCAATAGCTTTTGTTTCTTTTCCAGTATTAGTTGTACGACCTCGATTTGGTGGTGTAATGTTATACATCACACCTTCTTTTAAAATCTGTAACTGAAACATATTACCAATAAAAACAGCTCTGTCTCCTAAACCTTCAACTTCTTGATATAATGTAGGATTGCGCTTTGGATTATATTGCCAAAATGGATCTTTCATGTTATTGATATTAGCTGTAACTAAGCCTTCCCAAAATTGATATTCTTTTTCTCCATAAAACAATTTAACTTTACAATGTAAAATACCACCAGAACCATCATCAATTGGTTCTATTTCTATTTTTTTACCGTCAGGATTATACTTTAAAATTAAATCTTCAGGAAAATCATTGCATAGTTTCTTCTTTATTGACGCTATATCTATAGCCTTTGTTTTCGACTGAGACGTTAATGCTGGCTCATCTCCTAAATTAGTATCATTTTTAGCTTCCTTATTCTGGCCACATGAAGTAACCATTAAAACCGTGATTAATAACAGTTGTATATTCTTTATAATTTTCATTGAAGTCTAATTTTATTTTATGAATCCTGAAGCCTTAGCCATAGCAATCGCTACGTTTTTGTAATCTCTATTTTTGGCGACTTCAGCTTGATTCAATTTATTTTTAATAGGATAAATACTTAGTATATACCCTTTAAATTTAATTTTGAGTTCTACTTTTTTCGAATTCCAAACAGCTGCCATTCCCATATCACTAACCCACTCCGAAGATTTAGAAATTGATTTATTTAGCGCCCAAGCCTCTTCCCATTCTTCACCATTGCCTGCAGCCTTTGCTACGTCATACGCCATTTCATCTTTTCTAATTTCGCGTTGAATATTCAGCGAGCCCTTTAACCACTGAAAATCATTTTCACCGTCTTTAATATAAAATAAGCACATAGGTTCCATATCTTTTTTATACCTATCAGAGGTTGTAGGATCTTCAATATGTACCTTGTCAGAAGAAACATCGTAGAGCTTGGCAATAGCACTCGCAGATATATGTTTACAAGCACTCATACCCTTAGCATAGTTAATGAGATTACCTTTAAAATTGGTATTCACAAAGCTTGTATCGTTCATTTCAGCAACGTTCGCCACTTTTTTATCTCCTAAACATGAGGACATCAATAGGGTGAATAGACTTAAATTTAATAACAGTTTCATTTTCATAAGTATCGTTTATTGAATGATTAATTTTTTAGTTATTGAATGCTGTTCTCCTTTAATTTTTATCAAGTAAATGCCTTTTGAAAGTGACGTCGTCGAAATAGAATGACTAAGGTTTTGAATTCCTGATTGCGCCAAGATAACTTTACCAGTCATATCAAAGATTTCATAACGAGTAATGATTTTATCAGAAGTAATAGTCACCTTATCTTTTGCTGGATTGGGATGAAGCTTTATCTCATTAGACTCATGTTTTATGGTGTCTAAAGATAATACCGATGTATCTTGAACATTAAGCACAAAATCACCTTCTTGATTTAAAGTAGATGATCTACCCGATACTGATGCCTCCAACCATACTTGTAAATAATAGGTTTGCCCTGCATTTAAGTTATTAATCTGTAATTCGTCTTGGGCACAATCCAGCGGACTTTGGGCCAAACAATCTTCATAAATGGCAACTTTTGCAGTTGCTACAGGAACACCTAGCGTCATCGTAACACTTCCACTTGCTGGTGCTATAAATTGAAACCATACATCCAATATAACAATACCTTCTTGTTGACAAGCAGGATTAAAATCACTAGACGTGCTATTTACTGTAGTACCTGGTGTATCTTGCCCTAATGTAATTGAAGTGGCGTCTACACAATCATCATTCTCTGGTGAACAACTGGTACTAAAAGTCGTTTGTGAATCTATAGCTGTCCAATTTAACTCACTGTAATCAGAATCATCAACTTGAATACAGGTTAAGTTTGGGTTTTGAGTCGCATCAAAAAAAACACCGCTTATACTTGTATTATTTCCATTTTGAAGGTTTAAACTTACCAAGTCATTTTCTGAACATAGCACCTGAATTAAAGCTAAGTTTTGTGATAAATCTAATTCTGATAAGTCATTTTGAAATATGACAAATTCTGATAAAGCTGGTAGAACAGAGGTATCTATTTCTGATAATGAATTACTATGTAGATATAATTTTGATAGGGAAGTATGGTTTGATAAATCAATACTTGTAATTTCATTATCACTTAGTATTAAGGTTTGTAAATTACTATTATTTGAAACATCTATGCTCGTTAAATTATTTTGAGTTAATACTAAACCTGTCAATGCTGTATTTTGACTCACATCGATAGTTGCTATCGTATTGTTTACAGCGAATAAATTCAATAAATCCGTAAAATATGCAATACCTGTAAGATCAGATATATTTTCATCGCTTACATCTAGGCTAGTAATACCTATAGCATCACTTTGAAGCATTTGGCCATTAACTACACCATCTGTATCGATATTTAAATCGATTAATGCTTGTTCAAAATTTGAATCTGGAATCGAAATAAAATTAGACACCGTAGCGGTTGTAAAATTTAAGACATTAGACCAACTACTATTATTATTTAAGTTACAAATGCTTCTTACATAAACATCATAAGTTGTGTTCGCATCAAGATCAGTAAGGTTTAAAGTGGTACCAACAATACTTCCTGAGGGAACTGTTTCATTATCTGGAAGTGATTCATCTAAAATTACTACATACTCATATCCATTTGTAGGTACTTCCACTGGTTCTGTCCAAGATATATTCGCAGTTGAATCTGTAACATTAACCAGTGTAAGATTTTCGGGTTTATTACAATCCGAAATTTCGCTAAAAACAAAGTTATCTAAATTTAGTACTGTAAAAGTTGCTGTCTGACCAAGCCTTACCGCAAAAAAAGAATCCGTTCCGGAAGGAATATTCAGTTCAATATTTTCATACTCATTTGTACTTAAAGTTATTGTTTGCAATACAGTAAATGTTAAAATGTCTGTAGGGTTAGTCATTGTACCAATTTCTAATTCTTTGTTCGGTGACCCTTTCACACCAAATTCAACTTTAACACCATCGGTAATTAATTCATTTATTGCTGGTGAAACTAACATATAATCACCAAAAATGTCTACGACATTCTTAAGAACATAGCAGCCCTCACCAGATTGTGCGTCAGGGTTATTTGGAAAATTAGAAATATAAGTACCTCCACTAGATGCGTCCCCAGAGTTAAAAGAATTCCAGCATGAAGGATAGTTTGGGTTAGCAGTAGATCCAGAAGTTAACCCCTCAAAGTTTTCACTAAAAGGAATAGACACAAAACATGGTGCCTGAAAACCAATCCCATTTGACCATTCGCTTTTTAAACTACCACAATTACCTCTAACAAACGCATAATAAATTTGCCCTGCAATTAAGTCGGTTACATTTACTGTTGTGACTTCTGCTGCAACTGAACCAAGTGGACTTGATGTAGATTCCGGAATTATATTTTCTGCAGTTAAAATATAATCATAACCATTAATAGCTGTAGTTTCCGTTTCCCAAGATAGTGTTGCCGATGTACTTGTAATACCAGAAACCGTTAAATTTTCTGGAACAATACAACTTGGCATAGCTGTAAAACTAAAATCATCTAAATTTAAACTAACCTGAGTTGAAATTACTCCATGTCTAACAGCGAAATAAGAGTCTGTTCCTTGAGGAATATTAATTTGCACATCTTCGTAGTTATTGTTTGAAGTTAAAATTTTTGTATCTAATAGATTAAATGTAGAAGCATCAGAAGGGTCAGCCATTGTACCGATTTGCAATTCTTCTCCCGTTAAGCCGCTCACACTAAAGTTAACCAGAATACCTGTAGTTGTTAATTCAGAAATTTCAGGCGAGATTAGCATATAATCTCCATCTGAATCAACACCACTATGCAGACGATAATATTTTGCACCTGACTGTGCTGAACTTAAATTAGCTCTCACATAAGTATATCCGCCCATACCTGAGTTTAAATAAAACCATCCTTCTGGTGCATTAGGACTAGATGTACCTCCTGCCTCCGAACTTTCAAAATCTTCAGTAAATGGAATATTAAATGTTTGCGCACTAACATTGATCATAAATAGCAATAAAGTGCATATTGGTAGTATTTTTTTAATCATAATCATTGGTTTTTAAATTGGGGTTAAAACATTTTTTTATAATCCTTTGGATTGATTGTCTTATCAATGTTATCGTTTATGGCAATAGTTTCACTTGTCATGTTACCATCTTTAGATTGAATAGTGTATTCCATAATATAGCCTTTAAGAATCGCTTCATTTTGAATAAACCAATTTGGCAGATTAATTTCTGGTGCCACCCAAAGTGTCATTTTAACCTCACTGTCGGACATCACATACTCATAACAGATTGCACCAAGTATCGTTTTAGTTTTTCCTGTCTTTTTAATTTTAGAATAGTCGTAATTCGCCATTTGGTCGGTAGGATTTTGCATTTGCTGTCCGCCCATCATATTTTGGGACATTTGCATTTTCATACCAGCAGTATCCACAAAAATGTGAGAATTTCCATCATCCATAACGATTACAGACTCTCCTTGCATTTCTTCATCCGAATAATCACTCATATCAACCATTAAGCCCATATAGTCTTCATTAGGATTTAACAAATAAGACATCTTATAGGTTTCGTTAGCATCATCAATATTGGTGACCTTAACTTTAGTTTCAAACGTAAATTGATACACCCCAGCAACTGCGGTTGAATTGGTGTTTTGTTGTTCCGAGCCACTCCATCTGTTTTCATTAGGCTCTTCTGTTTTAACCACTGAGGTTTGGTTAAAAAATTCTGGACTTTCAGCATCAATACCTCCTATTACGGTAGATTCAAAATAGGTTTCAGAATAGTCTTCAGAGTTAGCACTGTGCCTTAGTATTTTTTTTAAACTTACTTTTCCATCAAACGAAATTTGAATAGCGCCTTCCGTTAGCACATCGATAGTGACTTGTCCTTTAGAAACATTGTAACTTTGATAATTATCGGAAACTGCTTTTTTAAAATCGTCTCCAGAATCTTCGTAATGCAACAAGTCGGGATCGTACGATAATTTGAGCGTAGCTTCTTCAGGAATTTTAAAACTGCGCTTTACATCCTTAGTATCTGCTTCTGCATCATGTCTTAAATTCGCTTCGGTAGGGATGGTAAGCACAAAGCCATCATGTATATCGGCATCATGAGACCACCACGATCCTGTAATATGCCATTGTGAATTGGTTTGTGTTGCTTTTATTCTTCCCACTTCAGGAATCTGAACTGCACCAAAAGTATTGGCATGGGTAATAATGACATCGCCGTAATCCGTATTTGGACTTGCTATTTCTAATGATTTCTCAGGTTCGTCGGAAGATTTTGGGGTGTCCTTTTTCTTTTCAGACGTAACATCATCAATCGTTTTATCTATCGTTTTATCAATTTTTGCTTCCGCTTTTCGTTCTAATTTCTTTTCAACTTTATTTTTTAGCTTTTTTAATAATTGCGCTTCAACAGGCTGAACAGCAGAAAATAGCATTAATACTAAAACGTATTTTAAAAGTGTTTTCATTGTTTTTATGAATTGATTACACTTTTAGTTCCTCTAACATTACAAACATTAACAAACCATTTAAAAAAAATTATATTTGTTTTATTGTTAATGTTTTAGTCTTCGAGATAACTAAATGAAAAACACGCTTAGCGACAACGATTTACAACGACAACTTAGAGCCGATGATAAAAAAGCTCTAGAAAGCGTGTATCTGAGTTATAAGCAAGCGTTTTTAAATTATGCCAAGCGCTACGACATAGCGACTTCTGATGTCTTAGACATATACCAAGACGCCATTATTGCGATGCACCAAAATTTTGTAACGTCGCAATTAGAGCTGCAGAACAGTACCATTAAAACGTACCTCTTTGGCATAGGAAAAAATAAAATATTTAAAACATTAAAAGCACAGCAACGTGTTATCAGAGTAGACGTTGAAAACGACAACTATACAGAAATTAAGATAGAAGAAGAATTACCTACAGCAAACCAACACGCTTTAGCGAAACGACTTAGCGAACTATCTGAAACCTGTAAAACAGTACTTCAACTATTTTATTACAGAAATTTAACGATTGAAGAAATTGTGGATGCTACCCATTATAAAGATGCAAATACGGTGAGAAGTCATAAATCACGATGCTTAAAGCATTTAAAAACGTTGTTTAAAGTAAACTAATGAATAACGAAACACTCATACAAGACTATATTGCAAATCGGCTTTCTACTAACGAAAGAGCTGAAGTTGAGCATTTGTTAGAAACAGATTCAGATTTTAAAGCTGAATTTGAGTCTCATAAAGATATGGCTGTGGCTTTTAAAATCGCTGAAGCCAAACATCTAAAATCACACTTTCAGCAATTAGAAAACACCCTTCCTAAAGAAAAATCGAATTTTAAAACAGTTAAATATGCCGCTTTGGCTATTGCAAGTGTATTAGTTATTGGACTATGCTATAACATCTTCAACACAACATCTGGTAACGATTTATTTGAAGACCATTTTGAAATTTCACCAAATACGTATCAACCCGTAACCCGATCAAATAATTCTGATAAGGATAATACTGCTTTTATAGCATATGAAAACGGAAACTATGAATTGGCTGAAAATGAATTTGAAACACTATTAGAAATAAATAACAATCCTAATATCCGTTATTATTACGCAGCGTCTTTACTCAACCAATCGAAATACGAGTTGGCTTTAAAACAATTTAAAATCTTAAATCAACTCGATTTTGACTATACGGACGAATCGCTTTGGTACACCGCCTTAATCTATATTAGAACTGAAGATTATGATAATGCTAAAGCGCAATTAAAAAGACTGAACTCTAAGAATTCTGTATTTAAAACTAAAGAAAGAAAAGTGCTTTTAGAAAAATTGTAAAAGGCTGTTATAAATCCAAACCTTTTAAACTCTCTACCCTATTTCTTGCCAAGAAGTCATCAATCGTTTCAAAATGTTCAACAACGCGTTTTTCTTTAAACTCAAACACCTTATTTGAGAGTCCTTGTAAGAAATCCCTATCGTGAGACACAAGAATTAAAGTCCCATCAAAATTCTGTAAAGCTTCTTTTAAAACATCCTTCGATTTTAAATCTAAGTGATTGGTAGGCTCATCGAGAATTAATAAGTTCACAGGTTCTAATAAGAGTTTCACCATCGCCAATCTGGTTTTTTCACCACCAGACAACACACTGACTTTTTTCTCAACATCATCTCCTCTAAACATAAAACCACCCAAAATACTTTTAATCTGCGTGCGTACATCACCTTGTGCCACATCATCAACGGTTTGAAAAATGGTTAAGCTCTCATCTAACAAAGCCGCTTGGTTTTGGGCAAAATACCCAACCTTTACATTATGACCTAAAGCGCAAGTCCCTTCCACATCTATTTCTCCCAAAATAGCTTTAATCATCGTGGACTTCCCTTCTCCATTTCGACCTACAAAACAGACCTTCTCACCTCTTGCAATAGACATGTTAGCATCTTTAAATACCATATGGTCATCATAAGATTTAGAAACATCCTTTACCGTCACCGGATAATCACCAGAACGCTGTGTTGCTGGAAAACGTAATTTTAAAGCTGACGTATCAATCTCATCAATTTCAATAAGCTCTAACTTTTCGAGCATGCGCTCACGAGACGTTACTTGGTTGGTTTTAGAATACGTCCCTTTAAAACGCTCAATAAATTGCATATTGTCTGCAATAAATTTCTGTTGTTCTTGGTAGGCTTTTACTTGATGTACACGCCGGTCTTCACGCAATTGAAGATAATGGGTATAATTAGCTTTATAATCGTAAATACGACCCATCGTCACTTCAATCGTTCTATTGGTAATATTATCTACAAACGCTCTATCATGAGAAATAACGACAACAGCATTGGCTTTATTCAGTAAAAAATCTTCTAACCAAATGACGGACTCAATATCAATATGGTTGGTAGGCTCATCTAATAAAATCAAATCAGGCTTTTGCAATAAAATCTTAGCCAATTCTATTCGCATACGGTAACCTCCAGAAAACTCATTAGTTTGTCTCGTAAAATCGGCTTGTTTAAAACCTAAACCTTTCAATGCTTTTTCAACTTCAGCATCATAGTTAACATCTTCCAAAGCGTAATATTTCTCACCTAAATCAGAAACACGCTCAATGATTTTCATGTACTCGTCAGATTCGTAATCGGTTCGCGTTTCCAATTGCTTGTTGAGGTCTTCCATTTCGTCACGCATTTCGTAAACATGTTTAAAAGCTTTAGAAGCTTCATCAAAAACCGTCGTATTATCTTCCGTTAACAAATGTTGAGGCAAATAAGCGATAACAGCATCTTTTGGACATCTTACATTACCACGAGTCGCACTTTGTACACCTGCGATAATTTTCATCATGGTCGATTTTCCCGCACCATTTTTGCCCATTAAGGCAATTTTGTCATTCGGATTAATCGTGAATGACACATCACTAAACAAGGTGTGACCACTAAATTCTACCGCCAAATTATCTACTGAAATCATAATCTAAATTTTGAAGCTGCAAAACTACTAAATGGAATGTCATTATTTATACATATAACGAAAATTGTATAAGGTCCTATTTCAGTTAATTCTAATCCTATTTCCGTTAACCGCTCTAAGACCTAAATATTAATTTTAAAGAAATAGTATTAATTTAAATTTGAATCATTATGATTATCACAAAAGTATTAGGATTAACAAGCGCTATAACTTCAAGCAAAAAAGCCAAAATAGCTATTTTAGGTTTGGAAATGGCTGTATTGGGTTATGCACTTTACCAACAACATAAGGAAAAGAAAAATAAGCGCCTTAAATCATAGTGGTATGAGATTTTGAAGTAATTTTGTATCCGTATATAAAAGATAATGAGTATTATTTCAAAAGATATATCAAAAGCTGTTGCGCTTTTAACGGCTGAAGACATTGTTGCGATACCAACAGAAACAGTCTATGGTTTAGCAGGAAACATTTATAGCGAGAAAGCGATAAGAGCTATTTTTGAAACCAAAAAGCGTCCATTTTTTAACCCGCTCATTGTTCACATCCCTTCAATAGACGAGCTTTCTAATATAGTTGAACACATTCCAGCAAAAGCGCAATTATTAGCCGAAGCCTTTTGGCCAGGACCAATCACTTTAGTCTTAAAGAAGAAAAGCATAATTCCTGATCTAATTACAGGAAGAAAAGATACCGTTGCCGTACGTGTTCCCAATCACCCCACAACCTTAGAATTATTAAATCGCTTAGATTTTCCATTAGCAGCACCAAGTGCCAATCCTTTTAGTAGTATTAGCCCAACTTCTGCGCAACATGTAGAAACGTATTTTAAAGATGCTATTAAAATGGTTTTAGATGGTGGAGCGTGTACAAGTGGTATTGAATCTACTATTATTGGTTTCGAAAATGACGAACCTATTATATATAGACTCGGTTCAAAATCACTAGAAGATATTGAAGCCATAGTTGGAACGATTGAAATTAAAAATTCGGTTAAAAGTCAAACGGAATCTATTCCGGATGCACCAGGCATGTTAGAACGTCACTACGCACCAAAAACAAAAACCGTCTTAACAGATAATATTTTAGAAGCAGTAAATCTTCATAAAAACAAACGTATTGGACTATTAACGTTTCAGTCTGAAATTGACCATCCTAATATTGAGGTTCAAATAGCACTATCAACAACTGGTGATTTAGTTGAATCGGCTTCAAATTTATATGATGTGCTTCATCAGTTAGATAAGATGCATCTTGATATTATTATTGCTGAAGAATTCCCAGATTACAGCTTAGGAAAATCTATAAACGACCGCCTCACTAGAGCCACAAAACACTAAACTAAAAAGCCATTTTTTAAACATGCTGATTTTCAGCAGAAAAATATTTCCATCAAGGTTTGGTAAATCAATAGTTTATCGTAAATTTGCAAACTCTTTTTTGAAGAGGAATGTTTAATCTATTGTGTCATTTAAGGCACAATTATAAATCAAATTAGTGTGGATACATTAAGCTACAAAACAGTTTCAGCAAACAAAGCTACCGTTAATAAGGAGTGGGTTTTAGTTGACGCTGAAGGACAAACTTTAGGTCGCTTAGCTTCAAGAGTAGCAATACTTTTAAGAGGTAAGCACAAACCTAATTTCACGCCACACGTTGATTGCGGTGATAACGTTGTTGTTATCAATGCAGAGAAAATCAACTTAACTGGAAACAAATGGACGGAAAAAAGTTACATCCGTCACACAGGTTATCCAGGTGGACAAAAAAGTCTGACGGCTACTGAATTGTTTGAGAAAGACCCAAGCAGATTAGTAGAAAAGTCAGTGAAAGGAATGTTGCCTAAAAACAAATTAGGAGCAACCCTTTTTAGAAATTTAACTGTTGTTACTGGTACAGAGCACGCTCATGCAGCGCAAAAACCAAAGACAATGAAATTAAACGAAATTAACTAATGGAAGTAATTCACAAAATTGGCCGTAGAAAGACGGCTGTTGCTCGTGTGTACGTTGCCGAAGGTAATGGCAAAATCACAGTGAACAAAAAAGACATGGCGGATTATTTTAGTACTGCAACATTGCAATACAAAGTAAACCAACCTTTAGCCTTGACTAACAATGATGGCAACTTTGATATTACTGTTAACGTATATGGAGGTGGTATCACCGGCCAGGCAGAAGCAATACGTTTAGGATTAAGTCGTGCAATGTGCGAACTAGATCCTGAAAACAGACTAGTATTAAAGCCAGAAGGTCTATTAACGAGAGACCCAAGAATGGTAGAGCGTAAGAAATTCGGACAGAAGAAAGCGCGTAAGAAATTCCAATTCTCGAAACGTTAATATCCAACAATTATTTTTTATTCAGAATCTGCTTCGGCAGATTCTGGATTATTATTTTTTATTGAAAAAAGGTCCTGAAACGAGTTCAGGATTACAGTTTAGCATCTAAATGAAGCCAACGGCAAAAGCCAACTGGAACATTGCTAATTTAACAGAACGTAAACTATTACAAAATGGAAAAAGTAGAAGTAAAAGAATTACTTGAAGCAGGTGTACACTTCGGTCACCTAACACGTAAGTGGAACCCAAACATGGCTCCATACATCTATATGGAACGTAACGGTATCCATATTATCAACCTTTACAAAACAGCAGCAAAAATTGAAGAAACTTCTGAAGCTTTAGCTAAAATAGCAGCGTCAGGAAAGAAAATCTTATTCGTTGCTACAAAAAAACAAGCTAAAGACATCGTTGCTGAAAAAGCAGGAGCAGTAAACCAACCATACATTACTGAGCGTTGGCCTGGTGGAATGTTAACTAACTTTGTAACTATCAGAAAAGCCGTGAAGAAAATGGCTTCTATTGATAGAATGAAAAAAGATGGTACATTCAACTCTTTATCTAAAAAAGAGCGTTTACAAGTAGACCGTTTACGTGCAAAATTAGAAAAGAACTTAGGTTCTATTTCTGATATGACACGTTTACCAGGTGCTATATTTGTTGTAGATATTATGCGTGAGCATATCGCCATCAAAGAAGCTCAAAAATTGAACATTCCAATTTTTGCAATGGTAGATACGAACTCTGATCCACGTGAAGTTGATTATTTAATCCCTTCAAACGATGATGCTTCTAAATCTATTGACAAAATCTTATCTATCGTAACTTCTGCAATAGCAGACGGTTTAAACGAAAGAAAAGCTGAACGTTCAGAAAAAGAAGCTAAAGCTCAAAAAGGAGAAGCTAAAGCTAAGCCTGCTAAGAAAGCAGAAAAAGCAACCGTATCTGAAGAAGAAGAATAAATAACATTTAGAAAATATTCAAAAGTCGTTTAGTTCTTTTCTTTGTAGAAAATTAATTATTCGACTTTTTTAAATTAAAAAAATATGGAAAATACTGTAAAAATTACAGCAGCAGAAGTAAACAAGCTAAGACAAGCAACTGGTGCTGGGATGATGGATTGTAAAAAAGCTTTAGTTGAAGCTGGTGGTGATTTTGATAAAGCCATTGAAGTTTTACGTAAAAAAGGTCAAAAAGTAGCAGAAAAAAGAGCAGACAGAGATTCTTCTGAAGGTGCTGCTATCGCAAAGATTAATGCTGATAATACATTTGGTGTTGCTATCGTATTAGGTTGTGAAACTGATTTTGTTGGTAAAAACGAAAACTTTGTAGCTTTAGCTAATGATTTAGCTGACATTGCATTAAACCATGATACAAAAGAAGCATTTTTAGCTGCTGATTTTGGTGGTATGACGGTTGCAGAAAAATTAGTTGAGCAGACTGGAGTTATTGGTGAGAAATTAGACATCACTGCTTTCGAAAAGTTAGAAGCTCCTTATGTTGGACAATATGTACACATTAATAAAATTGCAGCTTTAGTAGGTTTATCTGCTAAAGTTGATAACGTTGAAACTTTAGTTAAAGACGTAGCAATGCAAGTAGCTTCTATGGGAGCAACATCATTATCTTACAAAGATTTTGATCCTGCATTTGTTGCTTCAGAAACTGAAGCGCGTATCGCTGTAATTGAAAAAGATAATATTGAATTAGGACGTTTAGGTAAAACGTTAAAGAATGTTCCTAGTTATATCTCTATGGCACAATTAACTCCTGAAGTTATTGCTGAAGCTGAAGAAGCTGCAAAAGCAGAATTAAAAACTGAAGGTAAGCCAGAACAAATCTGGGATAGAATTTTACCAGGTAAAATGGAGCGTTTTATATCTGATAACACAACTTTAGATCAAGAACAATGTTTATTAGATCAGAAGTTTATTAAAGATGAAAAACAAACTGTTGCTGCTTACGTTGCAACTTATGGTGACGTTGCAGTTACTGGTTTCAAACGTGCAACTGTTGGATAATATATAGGATCCAATATATAAAGTGTTAAAAATGCTTCTCAATACTGAGAAGCATTTTTTTTGCATTTTTTTCACTTTTACAGAAGCTAATAATTACGTAGCTTTGCTCAACTTTTAAATCATATAATGAAATATAAAAGAATACTACTAAAATTATCTGGTGAAGCCTTAATGGGCAACCGTCAGTACGGTATCGATCCGGAACGCTTATCAGAGTACGCCAAAGACATTAAAGAAATAACCGAATTAGGCGTTGAGGTTGCAATCGTAATTGGAGGAGGAAACATTTTTAGAGGTGTTGCCGGAGCTATGAACGGTATGGACCGCGTTCAAGGAGATCATATGGGCATGTTAGCAACAGTTATCAATGGTTTAGCATTACAAAATGCACTTGAAGATACTGGGATTAAAACACGTTTACAAACCGCTATTAAAATAAATGAAGTTGCAGAACCGTTTATTAGACGAAAAGCAATGAGCCATTTAAATAAAGGTCGTGTTGTTATTTTTGGTGGAGGGACAGGAAATCCATATTTTACAACAGATTCTGCAGCCGTATTACGCGCTATAGAAATAGAAGCAGATGTCATCTTAAAAGGAACTCGTGTCGATGGTATTTATTCTGCTGATCCAGAAAAAGACAGTACTGCTGTTAAGTTTGATCAGATTTCTTTTAAAGATGTTCTACTTAAAGGGTTGAAGGTTATGGATACAACTGCCTTTACTCTGAGTCAAGAAAATGAATTGCCTATTATTGTTTTTGATATGAATAAAAAAGGAAACTTACTAAAAGTAGTTTCTGGGGAAAATATAGGAACTGAAGTCAATGTTTAATTTTTTGGCTCAAACTTTGATAACTCTCAATTAAAACGTTAACACAATGGACGAAGACATTAAATTTATAATCGATACTACAAAAGAAGCCATGGATGCTGCATTAAAGCATTTAGCTAAACAATTTACAAACATTAGAGCAGGTAAAGCTAGTCCTGCAATGTTGGGTAGTGTAATGGTCGATTATTATGGTTCACAAACCCCTTTGAGTCAAGTAGCAAATGTAAATACACCAGACGGTAGAACGATAACAGTTCAGCCGTGGGAAAAAAACATGCTTCAAGAAATTGAACGTGGAATTATGATTGCTAATCTTGGATTTAATCCAATGAATAATGGAGATACTATTATTATAAATGTACCACCATTAACAGAAGAGCGACGTCGTAATTTAGCAAAACAAGCTAAAGCGGAAGCTGAGGATGCTAAAATCGGAATTAGAAATGCTCGTAAGGATGCTAATCACGAGATTAAAGATTCAGATGTATCTGAAGATTTACAAAAAAATGCTGAGCTCGATATTCAAAAATTAACTGATACCTACGTTAAGAAAATCGATGAGACTCTAGACATTAAAGAAAAAGAGATAATGACCGTGTAATTCCAACACGATCAAGTTATAACATCCCAACACGTTGGGATGTTTTTTTTAATATTACAATTTAAACATCTTCAATGCGAAAGCACCTGTTTGCCGTTTTACTTCTAACGCTTGCATCTTATAGCTATGCACAGCAAGAACTTGTAAGTAAAAAGGATTCTACTAAAACAGCGCAAGATTCTATAAAAAAGACAGAATTCTTAAAACATATTGGTAACGGCTTTCTACCATTTAATTATTTTAATATCGATTTAAAATACCTTTTTAAATTCAACCAATACGAAGGTGTACGAAGTGGATTAGGAGGCATTACAAATAATCGATTTTCTGAACGTTACCGCATTGATGGTTATTTAGTCTATGGTTTTAAAGATAAAGCACTTAAATATAAAATTGGTGGAGGCATTAGAATTAATGAAGCTTCGGACACCTGGATCAATCTTGCTTACATTGATGATTTACAAGAAACAGGAAGTTCAAAATTTTTAACCGATAAGCGTTTCTTTACCTTTTTTGAACCACGTTTACTCAATATTGACTTGTTTCATAGGCACATTACCAAATCAATTTCATTACAGCATAAATTCTCGAATCACTTACTTTCAGAAACGCAATTAGCGACTTCAAAAATAGATCCGACTTACTATTACAATTTTTTAATTCATGATAAAACCTACTCTAGTTATGATTTAAGTACCACTAAAGTGAGTTTACAATGGAGTCCATTTAGTGAGTTCACCAACATAAATGATAAATTAGAAGAAACTAAAAATGGGTTTCCAAAATTCACGTTCCAGTACACACAAGCTTTTAAATCTATTTTAGGTAGTAATTTTAGCTTTTCAAAACTGGATTTTAGAACCATTCAACAGTTTCAACATAAAAATGAGGCCATTACCAAACTTACATTGGTTGCAGGAATTGCAGGAGGGGATATTCCAATTACACATTTATATCACGCCTATCCTAATAATATTACCAAGGAGACCATATTGCAACGTTTTTCTGTAGCAGGTTTAAATAGTTTCGAAACTATGTATTTTAATGAATTTTTTAGTGACAGATTTTCTACATTACAATTAAAACACACATTAAAACCATTTCAAATTTCAGATCGCTTTAAACCACAGTTGGTGTTAATATCGCGTTATGCCCTTGGAGACATGAATCATACTAGTAGACACCAAGGCATTCAGTTTGGCACACTTAACAAACTATACTCAGAATCTGGTTTTGAAATTAATAGATTACTCTTTGGGTTTGGACTGAGCTTTGCCTACCGATATGGTGGTTATCACTTACCGCAATTAGAGGATAACATAGCCTTTAAGTTTACCTTTAATATTTCGCTCTAATGCAAATTATATTACTGTTAATTAACCTACAAATCCTTAGGTTTTTTCTACCTTTACCGCTTATTTTTGTCAGCCATCGATATCATTACTATTAATGCGATTATTTCAAAAATTAAAACCGTTTCAATTAATACCTTATGATTTCACTCTGAGGAAGTTACTAAAACATGTTTAAACTTTTTACTACAGGATTTTGGGATTCTATTGCAAGGCTTATTCTTCGTAATAAAATCTTTATGCTCATTGCCATAATTTTGGCGACTATATTTTTCAGCTCGCAATGGAAACACATGCGGTTTTCTTCAACAGAAGCTAATCTCTTACCAGATGACCACGAGGTAAATCTCGTCTATAACGAATTTTTAGAAATCTTTGGGGAAGAGGGTAATCTTGTTGTTTTAGGTGTAAAAGATTCTACATTATTCTCTGTAAAACAACTTAACGCGTGGAATGCCCTAGCCGATTCTTTTAAAGGTTGTGACGAAGTTGAAGCTGTTTTATCTATAAAAGACCTTCAAAAATTAGTTAAAAACACGGAAAAAGTTCAGTTTGATTTAGAGCCTTTTATTAAAGATTCTATATCTAGTGTTGAAGAAGTCAATACACTACAGAAACAACTTTTTGAGCAGTATCCGTTTTACGATAATTTCTTGTTTAA
Source organism: Winogradskyella psychrotolerans (assembly GCF_018860545.1). GTDB lineage: Bacteria > Bacteroidota > Bacteroidia > Flavobacteriales > Flavobacteriaceae > Winogradskyella > Winogradskyella psychrotolerans_A. The sequence goes on from NZ_JAHKPN010000012.1 coordinate 17,332, forward strand.
TTCGGAGACTAAAACCATTAGAACAGCACTCTACTTAAAGAAAGATATAATCAATACACCTGCAAGGAAAGCTTTTATTATAAATAACCTTCAAGAAAAAATTGATGCGTTTGAAGCTCAAACAGGTTTAGACGTTAGAGTTTCAGGAATGCCATACATCAGAACCTTAAATTCGCAAAGTATTATAGATGAGATTCCTATTTTTATCGGAGGAGCACTGTTTGTCACTTCCTTAATTTTCTTCTTATTCTTTAGGTCATTTACGGCGACTTTCATTTCACTTGTAGTGGTATGTATTGGTGTGATGTGGACGTTTGGTATATTAGGATTACTAGGTTATGAAATCACAGTACTTACTGCTTTAATTCCACCCTTAATTATTGTCATAGGTATCCCGAATTGTATTTTCTTAATCAATAAATTCCAGCAAGAAGTAAAATCTCATGGTAATAAAGTAAGATCATTACAACGTGTCATTACGAAAGTTGGTAATGCTACGTTGATGACTAATGTGACAACGGCTTCTGGCTTTGCTACTTTCATCTTTACAGAAAGCACATTACTTAAAGAGTTTGGTATTGTCGCATCCTTAAGTATTTTAGCCATTTTTATATTGTGTTTACTCATTATTCCAATAATGTATACGTTCTTACCTTACCCAAAAGAACGCCATTTAGAACATTTAAATAAACGCTGGATTGGTGCTTTTGTAGATTGGATGGTGAACATGGTAAAAAACAAAAAAATTACCATTTACATTACAACGCTGATTTTAATAATTGCTAGTATTATAGGAATTTATCAGATTAAAATCTCTGGTAGTCTTATAGAAGATATGCCTCAAAACACTGAGTTTTTTAAAGATATTCGGTTTTTTGAATCTGAATTTAATGGTATTATGCCATTAGAAATTATGATAGACACGAAGCGTAAGAAGGGAGTTATGAAATTATCAACCTTAAAACGCATGGATGAACTTGAAGAACTCATTGAAGACATCCCAGAATTATCGCGCCCAATTTCAGTGGTTAGTTTAGTAAAATATAGCAAACAGGCGTACTACAACGGCAACCCTAAATATTATCAATTACCAACAAGTCAAGAAAACAGCTTCATTTTATCGTATGCTAAAAATTCGACAACCGGTGGTGATATGCTTAATGATTTTGTAGATAGTACTGGCCAATATGCTAGAATTACGACGTTCATGAAGGATATTGGTACGGATAAAATGGAACGTATCCAAGAAGATCTGCAAGATGAAGTAGACAAATTATTTCCTAAAGAACGTTATAACGTCATCATTACAGGCAAAGCTTTAGTCTTTCAAAAAGGCACCAAATATTTGGTTAAAAATTTAGCGATTTCATTGACACTTGCTATAATTCTCATTGCTTTATTTATGGCCTATTTGTTCCGTTCGTTTAGAATGATCATTGTTTCGCTTATACCAAACCTATTACCACTTGTAGTAACGGCAGGTATTATGGGTTATGTTGGAGTTCCAATAAAACCTTCAACGATATTAGTCTTTAGTATCGCTTTTGGTATTTCTGTAGATGACACCATTCACTTTTTAGCAAAATACAGACAAGAGTTACAAGCCAACAATTGGAAAATTAGAAAATCAGTTTACGCAGCATTAAGAGAAACCGGAGTTAGTATGATTTATACATCGATTGTATTATTCTTTGGATTTTCGGTGTTTACAATATCTAGCTTTGGTGGTACCGTAGCTTTAGGAGCTTTAGTATCTATAACATTACTTTTTGCTATGCTTTCTAACCTACTGTTATTACCTTCGCTATTATTATCTTTAGAGCGCAATATTGCCAATAAAGAAGTCTTAAGAAAACCTTCTATAAATATTATTGCTTCTGAAGATGCTGATGAAGAAAAAAAAGACCATAAAGATTAACAACATATTTTAGCATTCAAAAATTATTAATAAAATGAATTCAAAAACTGTAGCACAATTATTATCTCAAGATGTCACCTTGCAAGATGTTTCAATTAAAGGTTGGGTAAGAACGTTTAGGGCTAACCGATTTATAGCCTTAAATGACGGTTCTACCATTAATAATATTCAATGTGTTGTTGATTTTAATAATTTGGAAGAAGCTCTATTAAAGCGAGTTACTACAGGGGCAGCAATACATGTTACTGGAGAATTAGTAGAAAGTCAAGGTAAAGGGCAATCGGTTGAGATTGTTGTAAAAACTTTAGAGATTTTAGGAGATTCTGATCCTGAAACCTACCCTATTCAACCTAAAAAACACTCGTTTGAGTTCTTAAGAGAAAATGCACACTTACGTACTAGAACAAACACGTTTAGTGCTGTAATGCGTTTAAGATCATCATTGTCATTTGCTGTTCACAAATATTTTAACGAGAATGGTTTCAACTATATGCACACTCCAATCATTACAGGAAGTGATGCCGAAGGTGCTGGTGAAACGTTTAGAGTTTCAAATTTAGATTCAAAAAATCCACCATTAAATGAAGACGGTTCGGTAAATTATAAAGAAGATTTCTTCGGAAAAGAAACCAATTTAACCGTGTCTGGTCAGCTTGAAGCTGAAACTTACGCCATGTCTTTAGGTAAGGTTTATACGTTTGGACCAACATTCAGAGCAGAAAACTCAAATACGTCGCGCCATTTATCTGAATTTTGGATGATTGAACCCGAAGTTGCTTTTATGGATTTAGCGGGTAATATGGATTTAGCTGAGGACTTTATGAAATCTGTTTTAAGTCATGTTCTTGAGAACAACAGCGAAGATTTAGAATTTTTAGAAAAGCGTTTATTAGACGAAGAAAAAACAAAACCACAAGCCGAGCGTAGTGATATGAGCTTAATTGAAAAAATTAAGTTTGTAGTAGATAACAATTTTAAACGTGTTAGCTATACTGAGGCTATAGATATCTTGAAAAACTCTAAGCCAAATAAAAAGAAGAAATTCAACTATATTATAGAAGAATGGGGAGCCGATTTACAGTCTGAGCACGAACGTTTCTTAGTTGAGAAACATTTTAAATGTCCCGTAATATTATTTGATTATCCTGCAAATATTAAAGCGTTTTACATGCGTTTAAATGAAGATGGAAAAACAGTAAGAGCCATGGATATTTTATTTCCAGGTATTGGTGAAATGGTTGGCGGCTCGCAACGAGAAGAACGCTTAGATGTTTTAAAAGAAAAGATGAAAGCTTTAGATATTTCTGAAGAAGAATTATGGTGGTATTTAGACTTACGTAAATACGGAACCGCTGTTCACTCTGGATTCGGTTTAGGTTTTGAACGTTTAGTGATGTTTGCTACAGGTATGGGGAATATTAGAGATGTCATTCCTTATCCTAGAACACCACAAAATGCAGAGTTTTAATTGACATACAATAATATACCTGATAGATTTTTAAAACCTATCAGGTATTTTTTATTACATTTATAATCAACTAAAAATTTATGTCTTTAAAGCAGTTTTTATCATTTAAGCTTTCACAAAAGCTTTCGCCACAGCAGATTCAGCTTATGAAGTTGATTCAGTTGCCTACACAGGCGTTTGAACAACGTTTAAAGCAAGAATTAGAAGAAAATCCCGCCTTAGATACAGGTAAAGAATCCGAAGCTTCTGATGACAACCTGGATGAGTTTGATAATTCTGAAGAGAATTACGATGACAATGAAACCATAGAAGCTGATGATATCAATATTGATGAATATCTCAGTGACGACGAAATACCAGAATACAGAACACAAGCCAATAATTATAGTGCTGATGATGAAGATAAATCTGTGCCTTATGCCGCAGGCACCTCTTTTACACAACATCTCATAAATCAATTAAACACGTTTCGTTTATCAGAGCAAGAAGAAGAAATTGCGTACTTCTTAGTTGGTAGCGTTGATGAAAGCGGTTATATACGTCGTTCGCTAGCTGATATTACTGACGATTTAGCCTTTACACAAAACGTATATACCACTGAGGAAGAAGTGGAAAACGTTTTACACATTGTACACCAACTCGATCCAGCAGGTGTTGGCGCTCGCAATCTTCAAGAATGTCTAAGTATTCAATTGCATAGAAAAGAACAGCACCCAGATGTTGAATTAGCAACAACGATTATTGATAATGGGTTTGAGCAATTCACAAAGAAGCATTATAAAAAATTAATGCAAAAATTCAGCATAGACGAAGAGCAACTAAAAGATGCTATAGAAGAAATTGAACGCCTTAATCCTAAACCAGGTGGTTCTTATGCTGGTAACAACAAAATAGTAGAGCATATTGTTCCTGATTTTGCGATAAAGATTGTAGATGGTGAATTAGAGTTAACCTTAAATGGTAGAAATGCACCAGAATTACATGTATCACGAGAATACAACAACATGCTTAAAGGCTATAAAGAGACCAAAGAAAAGTCTAAATCTCAGAAAGATGCAGTTATGTTTATAAAACAAAAGTTGGATGCTGCAAAATGGTTTATAGAGGCTGTTAGGCAACGTCAGCAGACGTTATTTGTTACCATGAGTTCTATTATGCATTATCAAAAAGAATACTTCTTAACGGGTGATGAGCGTAATTTACGTCCTATGATTTTAAAGGATATTGCAGACGAAATTGAAATGGATGTTTCAACCATATCTAGAGTGGCAAACAGTAAATATGTAGATACACCTTACGGTACAAAATTGATTAAGGAATTCTTCTCAGAATCCATGACCAATGATCAAGGTGAAGAGGTTTCAACACGTGAAATCAAGAAAATATTAGAAACCGTTATAGAGGAAGAAAGCAAGAAAAAGCCACTAACCGATGAAGCACTTTCTAAAATATTAAAAGAAAAAGGGTATCCAATTGCGAGACGGACTGTAGCTAAATATAGAGAGCAATTAGATATTCCTGTAGCACGTTTAAGGAAAGAACTTTAAGTAGGCCTTGATGAAAGAATTCATATTAAAAGGTATATCGTTTGTTTTTCACCCCTTAATCATGCCGTTATTGGGTATACTTTTTTATTTCTCTAAAACGCCCCGTTATATCCCTGAACCGGTTAGAAATGCGAAAATATTTTCGATTGTTATCCTTACCATTATATTACCTATTCTTCTATTCTTTTTGCTAAAGACAATCAACAAGGTTAATTCTATTTATCTCAAGAGCACTCAAGAACGTTTAATACCGCTATTTATAAATTGTATTATAATTGTGCTCATTTTAATACGCGTACTGACACCTGAAGAAATCATAGAGTTATATTTTTTCTTTTTAGGCATCCTTATTTCTACATTAACCTGTTTTATTCTTGCGGTGTTTAAAATAAAGGCAAGTATTCACATGATAGCTGCTTCTGGCTTTTTCATGTTTGCCGTAGCCTTAAGTATACACTATCAGATAAATATCAATGGAACCATAGCCTTAATGATGGTTATTCTTGGAGCAATTGCAACCTCGCGTTTACATCTTAAAGCACATACTCCTCAAGAATTAATTTTGGGAATGTTTACCGGATTAGTTCCACAACTTATGCTTCTTAGTTATTGGTTATAAGATATAAAACATCAATCCTATTTTTAAGGATTTCATGTCTATAGATTCACCATCAAACTCAGCAGAACTATCAAAAATAGAATTCAGGCCATAATACACGTGAAAATTCCATGTGCTATAACCTGCACTTAAGGTTAGACCATATTGAACTTTATTAAAACTATCGATATTAGAAAGCTTCACATCGGTAACTTCACTTTTAAATTTTGAAGAGTTATACACCAAATACCCCATTTTGAATCCCGTATAAATACGCCAAAAACTATAATCACTTGCATTGGATGTTCTCCATCTAATTTCTAACGGGACCTCTACAAGATAGGTGGTAAACTTATTTTTTGACACATCATAATCACCTTCATCAATTTTAGTAAAAGAAATCGTGTTGTCAGTATCATCAATTAATACGTTCTTCTGATTGTATGAATTTGTTGAAACACCCATTCCTAAGCCTATCGCTACATTACGTTTATTGTTGATAGGCATATCTCTAATAAAACCAAAATGAAAACCTGAAGAAAAACCACTTTGAGAAATATCACTCGGTTTTTCATTGAGTAAGTTATAGGTCACAGAGGCATAGAATTGATCTTCTCTATAGTTTTCATCGTATTCGGAGGTATCTATAGTATAGCTTTGAGAAAAGCCAGAAAACGCTATTAAAGTGAATAAAACCAAAAGATAATGCTTCATGTATTCGTCTGATATAATTTTAACGTGGCAGATAATATGTACGCGTCATATATCTTTTCTTCTTAAGGATATAATCCTCGTATTTCATTGTGATAAAGCTACAAAATCTTTAATAGCTATTAAGCAAAAAACGTCCTGATTTCTCAGGACGTTCATTTATAAAATTAAGAATATAATATATTATTCCGCTTTCTTTGTGTTAGCAATATACATCACTTTTAATGCATTTGCTTTACGTAGTTCTTGCTTAATATCTGATACTAAACCTGCATTGGTATTCTTATCAACTTTAAGACCTATAACTACTTTACTTTGCAGTTCTTCATTCATTTCTCCAATACCTTGAAATACTGATGCCTGAACATCCTCTACTGTAATAAAAGCATCGTTAAATTGAATTCTTGGTTCAACACCAAATTGCTTATACTGACTACTAGGTTTACCTGCATAGATAAAAATAGTTCTATCTTTTTTCAGTTTTTCTACTTGATCCGCACTTGGCAATTGGTTTTCAATCATTAAAGAACTGTCTCTCATCACAGTTGCAACCATAAAAAAGAAAAGCAACATAAATACAATATCTGGTAGTGATGCCGTTGAAATTGCGGGCAATTCACCTTTATCTTTTTTTCTAAACTTAGACATATTTGTTACGTTTTATTTTTTATCAGGTTCTGCTTCAGACAATTTCATTGGGAATAATTTCTTAATGGTCTCTATACGCTCATTAAGAACTTCATCCTTACTAAATTGGTTCTTCTCTTTCTCTTCAAGCATTGCAGTAAAGACCTTATCCGCATCTGGATAATACTTTTTATAAAGTCTTGATGCTTCACGCTCTCTTAAGAAATTGTAAGCTGCAACCAACTCATTTTGTACATCCATGTACTTCTCATAAGTGGTTTCTCTATCGTGCTTCATTGAGATAATTGCTTTGTCAGGATGATCAGAAGAATCTTCTAAACGTTTCCCTTTACAATAATCACAAGATTCACCAGCTTGATTTGTTCCACCTCCATTATCTAAAAAATCTATTGTTGCTTGTCTTAGTTCGCTAATCGGAATTTCTTCTTCTTCAACTAAGAGTTGATTATTACGGTTAATATTAACCGTGAATAGATTTTTTTGTCTAATAATTGGTGGTTCAACTTCGGTGTCATCAATTGGTGGCAAACTTCTTAATAATCCTTTATCTTTCTCAATAGTTGTTGTTACTAAGAAAAATATTAGTAGTAAGAAAGCAATGTCAGCCATTGATCCTGCATTTACTTCGGGTGCTGCTCTTTTTGCCATGTTATATTATTTACTGATTACTTTTTTAACTCCTGAAAAAAGCATCGTTATTGCAGCAACAGCTAATAATATATAGAAAGCTACTAAACCAGCTCCTACTAGAGTTGATTGTCCATCTGTTGCAACGCCATCTTGTAATTTATACTGCATAGTGTCACCACCAGAAAGTACATAAGAAATTATCAATACTGCCGCAAAAGCACCTACACCAATCAGTGTATTTTTTAGTCCTGCTGTATTTGTGAATAGATTCTTTAAAACAAAAACCACCACAAATACTAAAACGAGTCCTAATATAATATAAGCTGTAATAGCTATCGGATCTACAATAGCAGTATCTCCTGCTAAAGCTGCTGCTTTTATCTCATCATCGCCTTCAGCAAGTATTCTTCCTAAAAAGATAATGCCAAGTACGCTTATGATAGCAGCTACTATTTTTAATATTTTGTGCATAATTGTTTTTTATTTTTTGTGTCTTACTAATAAATCCATCAATGTGATTGATGCATCTTCCATATCATTTACAATACTATCAATTTTAGCAATGATATAATTATAAAAGATTTGAAGTATAATCGCTACTATCAGTCCAAATACCGTTGTTAAAAGTGCTACTTTAATACCACCTGCTACTAAAGAAGGTTGCATATCACCAGCTGCTTCAATTTTATCAAAGGCTTGAATCATACCAATTACCGTACCCATGAAACCAAGCATTGGTGCCAAAGCGATAAATAATGAAATCCAAGACACATTCTTTTCTAATTGTCCCATTTGAACACCACCATAAGCTACAACAGCTTTTTCAGCAGCATCGATATCTTCGTCGGCTCTATCTAAACCTTGATAGAAAATAGAGGCAACAGGTCCTTTTGTATTTCTACAAACTTCCTTTGCAGCTTCAATACCACCAGAGTTTAGTGCATCTTCTACATTTTGTGTTAATTTTTTAGTGTTTGTAGTCGAAAGGTTTAAGAAGATAATTCTCTCAATAGCAATCGCTAATCCAAGAATTAAACATAGTAGTACAATACCCATAAAGCCTGGACCACCTTCGATAAAACGCTTTTTTAATTCTTGATGAAAACTCAAATCTTCTGAAGCTGTCACTTCATCTTGAGTTACACTTGTTACAGTTGCTGTTGCGCTTGCAAATGCTGTTGTTGCATTGGCATTAACAGTTCCGATAGCCATTAAACATGTTATGGCAAGGATAGAAAATAATCTTTTCATTTGTTCTGAATCTTAATTTTATTAGTTAAAGTGTTAAAGGTAAAAAAAAATATGCAATAATCACGTAAAAATATCAGCAGAGAGGAAGGGATTCGAACCCTCGATACCCTTTTGAGGTATACACACTTTCCAGGCGTGCGCCTTCGACCACTCGGCCACCTCTCTCTAAATTTTATTTCAAATTACATTGTGCCAAATAACGAAAAAATCTTCAAACACTAAAATTTAAACTGTTATTTTTAGGACATTTCTCCTCTTAAAGACCTTTCAAAAATTGTTTTGAATTCATTTTCAGCAACATTCTCACCTAAAAGGTACATTAATTTAGCAATTGCAGCTTCTATGGTAATATCTTTTCCTGAAATAACGCCAATTAGTTTTAATTGTGAACTCGTTTCATATTGTCCCATATTGACACTTCCACCTGCACATTGCGTTACATTAATAACATGTAATCCGTTGCTAATAGCATCTTTTAATAATTGTATAAACCAGGGCTCGCTTGTGGCATTACCTGAACCATAGGTTTCTATGATAAGCCCTTTAATTAATTTACTGGTAAGAATAGCTTCACAAATGGGTCTCGAAATACCTGGGAACAATTTGAGCACTCCAATATTAGTGTCCATAGCTGTTCGTAAAATCAATTCTGTGTTTGGTGTTGGTCTCCATAAATGTTCAGAATTCACTTTTAAATGCACACCAGATTCTGCTAAATGCGGATAATTTAACGACTCAAATGCTTCAAAATGTTCAGCATTTAATTTTGTAGTTCTATTACCTCTATAAAGTTTATATTCAAAATAAAGCCCCACTTCTCTAATTACTGGTATACCTTCAATATTTAAAGATGCCATTTGTATGGACGTAATTAAATTTTCTTTTGCATCTGTCCGTAAATCCCCAATAGGCAATTGTGAGCCAGTAAAAATTACAGGCTTGGCCAAGTTTTCTAACATAAAACTAAGTGCCGATGCCGAATAACTCATGGTATCACTACCATGTAAAACCACAAAACCATCATGATCTTCATAATTTTCCTCTATAATGGTCGCAATATCTCCCCAATATTTAGGATTCATGTTTGACGAATCTATAGGTTCTTCAAAGGAAATAGTTTCAATAGTACAGTCTAATAAGCGTAATTCTGGAATTTTAACAAGTAGACTATTAAAGTCAAATGCTTTTAGTGCTCCACTTTCAACATCTTTTACCATGCCAATCGTGCCACCTGTATATATGAGTAGAATATGTGGTTGTTTTGTCATTTAAATTCCGAATATAGCTTTTGAGTTTTCTGTTGTAACACTAGCGATTTCTTCTTCGCTTTTGCCGTAAAGTTCTGATAATTTCTCTAACACCTTACATACATAGGAGCTTTCATTGCGTTTTCCTCTAAACGGTTTTGGTGCTAAATAGGGTGCATCTGTTTCTAATACAATATGTTTCAAATCTATTTGATTGATAAACTGATCTATTTTACCATTCTTAAAGGTAACCACCCCTCCAATGCCTAGTTTCATATTATAAGATATTGCTTTTTGAGCTTGTTCTAAAGTCCCAGTGAAGCAATGAAAAATTCCAAATAAATCATCAGACTGTTCTTCTTCTAAAACTTCAAAAATTTCATCAAAAGCATCTCTACAATGAATAACAATAGGTAATTGATACTTTTTGGCTAGTTTAATTTGGTAGCGAAAAGCTTCTATTTGAATACCTAAAGTAGAGGTGTCCCAGTACAAATCAATTCCTATTTCTCCAATAGCACAAAATTTCCGTTTCGCTAAGAAGTCTGTAACAAGACTCAATTCCTCTTTATAGTTATCTTTTACCGAAGTGGGATGTAATCCCATCATTAAAAACACATGCTCCGGAAAATCCTTCTCAAGTTGAAGCATAGATTCTGTATAGCTAGAATCTATGGCCGGAATGAAAAACCGTGTCACATTAGCTTCAACAGCGCGTTGTATCATTTCTGCTCGGTCCTCATCAAAAGCATCACTATATAAATGGGTATGTGTATCTGTAATAATCATTTTGCAAAAGTAAAAAAGTCATCGTGGAATTGATGACTTTCAGTTTAGTATTTATTTTAGAAAAAAATCTCTTTAAATGGTATTCACTTTATATTAATCTAGCTCCATTAATAATTTTTGAGCAGATACATAATCTTCAGTGCCTTTTGGTATCGTTTTAAGTATTTTAATACTTTCTGAGGTATTATCTTGTTTTAAATAACTTAAAGCTAAAATCCATTTGGCTTTATTCCTATAAGCTGTATTCCCATTCATTATTTTATTAAGCACTATATCTGCTTCTTCAAACTGATTGGTTTCAACCAAAGCTATACCTTTATAGAGTTGTATTTCTAAATTAGTAAAATCGTCTTCCAAAATAGCGTTGAATGCACGTATTGCTTCTTCGTAGTTTTTATTATTAAAACTCTGTTCTGCCTTACTAAAATTAGTATTATCAGTACTTCGGACCGTTAAGCTAATTGGATCAAAATTATTATACTCCTCATATTTTGGACCTCCAAATTGATTAAAAACAAAGAACCCTAAAAGAATAACTACAGAAGCTGCAACAGCATACTTATAGAAATTAGATTTTGGATTAGGCTTAATTATGATATCCTCATCGTGAATGGCATTAAAATGCTGACTAGAAATCACATCTAAGTTTGCTTTAAAATCGAAAATTTCACGTTCGTTGGCAATTTGATGTTCTAGGTTTGAATTTAAATCCTTAAAAATCTCAAAGGCTTCTTTAAATTGAGCATCCGAATGTAATCGATCATTAAAAGCTACTAGGTCGTCTTTGGATAAATTACCTGCGAGAAACGCTTCAAACTGTATATAATCTTGTTCTTCCATAATTTTAATAATTCAGACGGTTAAATTTCGGTGAGGCTTGAACTAATTTAGTCAATTGCCCAATACACAACGATTTTTTCTTTCGTGCATAGGCATATGTGATATTAAGACTTTTAGCAACGTCTTCCATAGATTTAATTTTAAAAGTCGCTTTGAGCAAATCTTTACAGGCATCTCCTAATTGTAGAAATACCTCGTCAAATAGGGCTTGTTTATGTTCAAAAATTGAGGTTTCAAAAGATAATACTTGTGCATCATCATCTTTATATAACACATCGTCATCTATTGTTACCTCTTTTCGGTTACTTTTCTTCAATTGATTTAACCACTTTCGTTTACAGAGCAAGAAAAAATAGGCATCAAAAGGGCAAGTTAATTGGAGCTTGTTCTGCTTCGCTTGATTATATATAGTTATAATCGTTTCCTGAATAACATCTTGAGCATCATAAGCATCACCACTATTCTGCTTGATATAATTAATGATCTTAGGTGCAAACTTCTCATAGATTGCCTTAATAATAAAGGTATTGTTTTCAGCTAATCCATCAATATATTTTTGGTCGTCGTGTAATTTTTTTTCGCTCATGAACCCTTTATTTTCAACGAATTTAAAAAATCTTTATGTAATGAGGGTAACAATTTAAAAGGTCTTTTGATATAAGGGTGTAACAGTGAAACAAAACTGAGCAAACAAGAAGAAATAATTAATTAAAAACCCTCAATTATGAAACGTACACTTTTAATTTTCGCAACAGTAGCATTAGGATTTACAACTTTAAATGCTACGACAGCAACCTCGATTTTAACTAATGCAACCTCATTAGAAATCACCAAAGACAATATTATTGAAGTTTATGATTGGAAAGTCATCACTAAAAACGGAAAAAGCGAAGGCACCTCATTAAACTTAGAAGAAGCAAAACGCATGATTGCCTTATTCAGCGCTGGAGACATTATTATAGAAAATCAGATTACGAGCTATAACGTTTTAAGGTCTGAAGCCAAAGACACAACAAAACGACTTTACTTCTGGAAGGTAGAGAGTAATTATGGTCAATCTGAAGGCTTTGCATATTCACAAGCTGCTGCTGAAAGATTGATTGCCTTAGCGGCCAAAGGTGATATTATAACCTATAAAGTCATCGCAAGTAAAGATTATTAAAATAAACCATAAAAACAGGGTAACAATTTTATTACTCTGTTTATATAACTACAGATAACTATAAATTTAAATCATTATGAAAACAAGTAAAACCATTTACATCAGAACAAGTACGAAGCGTATTTTAACAAAAAAATTATTCAGCCTTTTTGCCCTATTATTAATGACCTCTTTACTTACAACAAGCTGCGACCCTACCGACGATGCAGATAATGTATTCCAAAATAATAACACACCTACTCCTTTAGAATTTGAAAACATGAGAGACCTTGCCATGGACAACCACACCCAAACATTTAGCTTTGACGCGGATGATGGGTACGTCTATTTAACTTCAGAAAACGGTGTACAAATTAGCATCAATTCTAACTGTATTACAGACAACGGAAATCCAATTACTGGAAACATCTCTTTAGAATATGTTGAACTTTTTGATAAAGGAAGCATGTTAACCACGAACAAACCTACTATGGGGAAATTACCTAATGGTGATAAAGCCCTAATAATTAGTGGTGGAGAATTCTTTGTAGAAGCCACGCAAAACGGAACTGTTTTAGACACTAGTTGTGGTTTCCAATTAATGATTCCTACAAGTTTAACAGGAGATGCTGACCCAGTTATGACGCTTTGGACTGGTGACATCGATGCAGATGGCAACTTAGCATGGGATGAAAATGAAGATAATGCCAATGGAGATGGAGGTTTATTTTTAGAAGGTGAAAATTACTATGCCATCATTGAAGGATTCGGTTGGACTAATGTAGATAAATTCTATAACGACCCAAGACCAAAAACAACAATTCAGGTTCAGCCACCAGCAGGATACAATAATGAAAATAGTGCCATATACTTGTCTTACGATGGCGAATTACCAGCCTTAGCACACTTAGATACTTATGATGAGACCTTAAATATTTTTAGCGAGCACTATGGACAAATACCAATTGGATTAGAATGTCACGTCATCTTTATATCTGAATCCGAAGGTGAGTGGAGATATGCAATTAAACCTGTAACTATAGTTGAAAACGATATTATAACTTTTAATTTAGGGGAGACTACAGTAGGGACAGAAGCGTCATTAACAGCTTTGATGAATGATTTACCATAAATGAAATATCCTACTTAGTTAATAAAAGTCAGAAATTAATTTTTCTGACTTTTTGTGCTGGGTATAAATGGGCTTAGTTTTTAATTCTTAAATTTAATCGCAATAAATGCTATCACATGAAACCTACAACCCTATTTTATATATTTTTTAGTTTTTCAGTTTACGGTTTTGCACAGCAAGACATAGCAACGGATACCACACGAGGAACGGCTACCATTGAACATAAAACCAATGGCAGTGAAACTGAGTTTAAAGCAAACGCTCCGCAACTCAATCAAATTGCTGGTGCGCCAAAAGCATTTTACACCAATTTTTGGGAATTTGGTGATGGTACGTTTAGTAAAGCGTTAGAACCTAAAAAAACGTATAAAAAAAATGGAGAATACACCGTGAGATTATGGGCTACGAATAACTATGATACTGGAAAACCACCATTAACACGACCAAAAAAAATAACAGTAGAAAATGCAAGTGACGATTTTGAAGATGAAGCCTCAATGGATAGTGCCTTAAATCTACAACGTAACAGAGAACCCATGCCAGATGAAGATATCGTTATTGTGTTTAGCTACAAAAACACAAAATCATACACCACTAACGGAAAATTCTTTCTGTTTTACAATGAAGCGAAATACAAAGCTGACAATTTTGATCTCATCGAAACCAGACCATACCACAACGAACGGGACATAACTGAAGATCTCGTATATAGTTCAAAATTTGATTCTGATGTATATTATGCCTCTGCAGAAGATAATTTACTGTCTCTAAAAGCAAAACCCCAAGACACAACAGTTCGCAGAAACCTACCTAAGACTTTAGAGGACGCAAAATTCGCTTACAGAAACTCTAGTCAACTACAATTTGACAACATGAAACCCAATGAAGAACGCCATGTATTTTACAGTTTAAAAACCACCAAAGAAATGCTAAAAGACACCTCAGCTATTATTTCGGTTAGAGGAGTCTATGTACCAGATAATAGTTACGATAATCACCATGTAAAAGATATGGAGATGGAAATTGTAACCTCTCACGATCCCAATAAAATGTCCTCTAATGCCTCGTTTCTAAATTATAGGTTAGTACGATTTAAAAAGCCTAAATTCAAAATTAGATTCCAAAATAATGGTAAAGGTCCGGCTACAACGATTCGTTTAGAAACTGATATTCCTGAAATGTTTGATAAATCTTCAATTGAAGTATTAGACATGTATCCTAAAGTGAAAATTTGTCCAAAGTATGATGTTGCTTATAGCTGTCTCGACACTACTTACACTGCTAAACAGGCGGTTTTTACTTTCAAAAACATCTATCTACCAGGAAGTGAGCAGAAAAATGTAAAAGAATACGATTCTACCAAAGGTTTTGTAAAATACCGACTAAAGTTTTCTAATGACTTTCATAAAAAGAAAACCAAATCCCGAACCGCTATTATTTTCGATAAAAACGAACCCATAATCACCAATTATTCTACTACACGTTTTTTACCTGGTATTTCTATTGGAGTCAAAGCAGGTTACAACTCCTTTGCAGATTTAAAAAACTCAGAAAGTTACTTTTTAGGAGCGACTATTTCTCCTTACAAATCCTATCGTTGGTATTGGCAAGTTGAGTTATTAAACAGTTTTCATAAGTTTGACAGCAACACCGAAATTACAGAAGAAATTGTCGATGATGGCGCCATCGGTTTTCCATACACGGAACGCACAACCACAAACAGGAGCTACAATAATATCGATTGGGAAATCCCCGTGCTAGTTCGGTATAATGTAAATAATTATATCGGTTTAGGAGCCGGAATTATTGGTACTATATCGGTAAACGAAAAACAAGAACAATCAGTTTTAACGGAGCAATTTGAAGGTCAAGGAGCCGATTTATTTCTTTTTGACAGTAGCACCACCGATGAAGAGGTCACAGAGTCCTTTACCAATTTCAGAAAAGGTTTCTTAGTAGAAGCTACAGCAGGTTTTGCGCGTATCGGACCAAGTCTTGGTGCACGTTATGTATTTAACTTAGAAGACAATTATAATTATCTACAGTTTTATGCCATTTGGAAATTCTAGTTTAAAAACAGTTCCATAATAAATGAAAAAAGGACTCATTTTAATTTTTATGTTGGTCTTCGGAACTTGTTTTGCTCAAGATTTGGAAGAAACAGTTTATGTGGCTACTGAAAATTTTAGTCAAAATCAAACAGTTGAAGGCCTAAATGAGCTAAATAAAACTAGTCTTCATATTGAAGCACAACTTAACACCAAAGACGAGTACTTTGCATTTATAAACCTATTAGTTCATAAAGCATACTATCTCAATACAGTAAATCGAAAAAAAGAAGCTATTACAAATTATGAGAAAGCATTTCAGCTTTATAATGAACATCACATTTTATCTTATGATATTGTAGAATACTGCCTTATTCCTTTAGGGATCCTCTATCACAAAACTAACGCCTACGTCAAAGCGGAACACACTATACGACACTACCTTCAACTATCGGAAAAACAAAATAATAAGCAACAGCAGATTTCTGGCTATATCAACCTCGCAAAACTGTACCAATCTTTAAGCAAACATCAACAGGTGATAGCTATCGTTACTAAAGGCTTAAAAATTGAAGGCTTAAAAAAACAGCAACAACGCAACCTAAATTATATAAAACGAAAAAGTGAATTGCTTTTAAAAACGAATCAAAACCGTTTATTATTAGAAAATGACCTTATTGTAACCCGATTTAATACTAGCACGATTGAAAAACTTCAACTCACTTACGAATCGGCGCTACAAAATGAAGATTATGATTTAGCCTACACCAGTCTTAACCGGATAAGAGCTTTAAAAATAAACAAACTCACCTCAGGAAGAAGCAGAGCACAATTCAGTTTTCAAGAAGCTCAATTACATTTTATACGAAACGAAAAAGATAAAGCCTTTACAAAACTAAAAAATTGCTTAGCAATTTTATTACCAAATTTTAATGGTATTGATTTACCGAATGCTAAAGATTTATATCCAGAAAATACCTTTATAGATGTTTTTGATTTATGGGCAGCATTACAAACCGAACCTGAAAAAGCACTGCAGAGTTATGATTTAAGTTTTTATGTTACTGAATTGCTCAATAAAGAACACACTAGTCAAGAAAGCTATATTATTAGTGCAAGCGTTAATAAAGATAGAAGTGAGAAATGTATTGCTTTGTTATATACTAAATACCAAGAAAAAAGAGATATTAAATACATAAGTCGTGCTTTTAACTATGCCGAATGCAATAAAGCATTAGCTTTAAAATGGCACATCAACAAAAGAACCCTTTTAGAGCAACATCCCACAGATCGTCTTTTACTGAAAGAACAAACATTACTAAAGCAACAACAACGACTTACCAACAGATTGCTTAATAGACCTCTAAATAATTCAAAAATATCAGTGCGCGACAGTTTACAACAACAGCTCATTACAACAAGTATAGACTTAAAACAAATACAAGATACAATTAACAAAGTATACGTTTCAAACGACTCTAAAGGGTTTGACATAGACCGTTTACAATCGAAACTAAAAACAGATAAGGCTTGTTTGGTCTCTTATTTTTACGGTAAAAATGGATTGTATCAATTTATGTTCTCCCCAAACAATATGGAGTTTAACCGGATTGATTTATCTGTTTTAGATCAACAAAGCATTTCGACATATATCAGCTATTTTGAAAATGCCTCAGCCATTAACAATACTATTTCTCAATTTAGAGATGATGCCTTCAACCTTTATGAATTATTAAAATTAAATGAGATTGGTAACTACCAAAATATAATCATTGTTGCCGATGGCCTATTAAATTTTATTTCTTTTGAAAGTTTATTAACGCAACAAACTACAGCTTCAAATTATGCTGACATGCCTTTTATGGTGAAGAAACACTGTATCGCTTACCATACAAGTGCATCATTTTATAATGAGAGCAAACCATATAAATTTAGAAATTCTGCACTCGGTGTTTTTCCTGTGTTTGATAATAGTAATTTGAAGCTCACCTACTCACTAGACGAAGCCGAACAATTAGATAACGAAGTTAAGACTGCGTTTTTAATGTATAATGAGGCTACTAAAAAAGATGTTTTAGAACAAATCAATACTTACAGTATTTTACACCTTTCCACACATGCCAATAGTGGTGATTTTACAACACCTGCCAATATTGGTTTTATAGATTCAAAATTATACCTGCAAGACCTATATAATCTTGATTTAACAAACGACTTGGTCGTTTTAAGTGCCTGTGAAACCGGAGTCGGCATGCTTCAGAAAGGAGAAGGCAGTATGAATTTAGCACGTGGTTTTAAATACGCAGGAATATCTAATTTAGTAGTTTCACTTTGGAAAATTAACGATTTATCTACCTCACAGCTCATGTCTAATTTTTATAGTGAGCTCTACAAAACTGAGTCTGCTTTTTCGGCCAATCAAACCTCTAAATTAATGTACTTAAATCATCCTGATATATCAAATATAAAGAAATCACCTTATTATTGGAGTGCTTTTATCTATTCAGGTGATTTAACTGCTGAAGAACCTGCGAATGTTTACAATATATTTAGTTATATCATCTTAGGCTTAATAATTGCGTTGTTATGTTGGTTATTAATTTTTAAACAAAAAACATGGAAACGTTAAAGGAGTTCCTCATAAATAAAGGCTATTCTAAAGTAAAATTAAAGTTTACTAAAACGAACCATTTTGAAATAAAGGCCACTATTAACGGTGTTAAAGGACGTTTTATACTAGATACAGGTGCGTCCAGTAGCTGTGTGGGATTTGAAGCTATTGACCGTTTTAACCTTAAAGTAAAAGATTCTGAAATTAAAGCTGTTGGTGCTGGAGCTTCTGACATGTTGACGCAAATCTCTACTTCGAATGCCATAAAGGTGGGAAAATGGAAAAAAAATCGAATCGCGTTAATTTTATTTAATCTCTCTCATGTCAACAACGGTTTAATAAGTCATGACGCAGACCCTGTGGATGGTATCATTGGTGCAGACATCTTAAAAAAAGGCAAAGGTATTATAGATTATGAAAAAAAATACTTGTATTTAAAATTATAACACCCGTTATCCGATTAAATTGGAATTAGAAATTTCATATGCTAAAGATTCTTACTACCTTTAAAATAATTAATAGCAAAAAATGAACCCTACGATTATTATAGCAGATGACCATCCTTTGGTCCTGAAAGGTCTCCACGATTTTTTAATAGAAAAAAAACATAATGTATTAGCCAGTGCAAAAAACGGAAAAGAAGCATTAGCACTTATAAAAGCACATACACCAGACATTGCCATTTTAGATATAAAAATGCCGTTTTTAACAGGCTTGCAGATTGCTGAAAAATGTAAAAATGATAAGTTAGCAACTAAAATAATTCTTATTACTTTCGAAAAAGACGAGAAGACATATTATGATGCTAAAGCCTTAGGAATTTATGGTTATGTCTTAAAGGAATTTGCACTCGTGGAAATTGAAAACTGTATCTCATCTGTTACAAAGGATAAGTCTTATTTCAGTCCTGAATTATTAAAATTTTTAGAATTAAATGCGTTACCTGACAACTTCGACTTATTAACGAATCATGAAAAAGGAATTGTAAAATTAATATCACAGAACAAAACTGGAGTTGAAATAGCAGATTTGCTTCGAATTTCACCTAGAACTGTAGAAAAACACAAAAGCAATATTATAAAAAAATTAAAATTGGAAAGTAAACAAAATAGTTTGCTCATTTGGGCAAAGGAAAATTCTAAATTTTTTGATACTTAATTAAAAAAAAAATGAAAACTACGTAAAGTTACGTATAGTATTGTATTATTATTTTCAAGACCTTTACATCATGTTACAAATGTAGGGGTTGTAACATACAATTTGCTATTAGTTAATTCTAAAAAACATAGGATTGATTAATTCTTAGGGATTATTTTGGCCTCGAACTTTGGTTCGAGGCCTTTTTTTATGAAAAAAACTCAAAAAATACGTAAAGTTACGTATAGTATTGTATTATAATTAGTTGCAACTTTACATCAGCTATTAATTCATACCTCAAATTAAAATCTTATAAGCTCTGAATAACTTATAATTCAGAGCTTTTAAAAAAACAAAACTTTATGGAAACAACAAAAAATGAATCTACCACAAAAAGTGATAAAGTATTTATAATCTTATTAATTGTTAGTTCAGTAATTGTAATATCAGCAAATATTGCTGTTAATTTCTTTAGTTAGATAAAGTTAGTTAAATTAGGTGCTCTTGGTAAGGAGCAAAAAAGCGCAACTCTATAGGAATTGCGCTTTTTGTTTTTAAACATTTATTTAAGACTTACATCTCTAATGCCTTCTTCACGTTATTATCCATTAATAACTCTTCAGGATTTTCTAAAGCTTCTTTTACAGCCACTAAGAACCCTACAGACTCCTTACCATCAATAATTCGGTGATCATAAGATAAAGCGACATACATCATAGGATGAATTTCTACTTTACCATCTACAGCGATAGGACGTTGAATAATATTGTGCATCCCTAAAATTCCACTTTGTGGAGGATTAATAATAGGTGTAGATAACATACTACCAAAAACACCACCATTTGTAATTGTAAATGTACCACCTGTCATTTCATCAACCGTGATTTGACCATCTCTAGCTCTAAGTGCTAAACGTTTTACTTCAGATTCAACTCCTCTAAATGTTAAGTTTTCAGCATTTCTAATCACTGGTACCATGAGTCCTTTTGGTCCTGAAACCGCAATACTAATATCTACAAAATCGTAAGTCAACATTTCCTTACCATCAATCATAGAGTTAACAGCAGGATACATTTTTAACGCTCTAACAACAGCAAGAGAAAAGAAACTCATAAAGCCAAGGCTCACGCCATGTTTTGCCTTAAAGTCTTCTTTGTACTTTTTACGCAATTCAAAAATAGGAGTCATATTTACCTCATTAAATGTGGTTAACATGGCTGTCGTATTTTTTGCTTCAACTAAACGTTCCGCTACTTTACGACGCAACATTGACATTTTACTGTGCGTTGTTCCTCTATTACCGCCAGTAGGAGTTCCCATAGATGGTACTGCTTTTACAGCATCATCTTGAGTAATTCTACCATCTTTTCCAGTGCCTGAAACAGAACTTGCATCAATACCTTTTTCAGCTAATACTTTCTTAGCAGCAGGACTTGCAGTGCCTGTTGCATACGTTTTAGATTCCGCAGCAACGGGTTGAGATGCTTCTTTTACAGGAGCCTCTTCCTTCTTTTCTGCTTTTGCAGGAGCTTCACCTCCTTCTGGTTTTGCCGCGCTAGTATCTATTAAACAAACAATAGCACCTACAGCAACAGCATCACCTTCTTCAGCTTTTAGTGTAATTGTTCCACTAGCCTCTGCAGGTAACTCCAAAGTTGCTTTATCACTATCGACTTCAGCGATTGCTTGGTCTTTTTCAACATAGTCACCATCTTGCACTAACCATTCTGCAATTTCTACCTCAGTAATTGATTCGCCTGGTGAAGGCACTTTCATTTCTAAAATCATGCTTTATTGTTTTATTTAAGCTCTAATTTGCGTTGTATTAATTCTTTTTTATCTCTGGTTGTTTTTGGTTTTATCAAAAACGTAATCTATAACTTCTTTGTGTCTTATTTTAGAACGAACCGAACTTCCAGCTGCAGGTGCACCATAAGGACGTCTACTCGCAACTCTAAATTGTTTAGCTTCATCAAAGTTCATTAACATGTGGCCATAAGCTCCCATATTTCTTGGTTCTTCTTGTGCCCAAACGATATCTTCTGCATGCTTATATTTTTCAAGTACTGCTCTCATATCTTTAGCAGGCAATGGAAATAACTGCTCTATTCTTACCAAAGCGATATCTTCTCTTTCAAGATTTTCTTGTTCCTCTAATAAATCATAGTAAAATTTACCTGTCACAAAGACTAATGTTTTTACCTTATCTGCCTTTGCGCTAGCATCATCGATTAGCATTTGGAAACTTCCATTTACAAATTCATCTACCGTAGACACCACTTTTGGATGACGTAATAAACTTTTTGGTGTAAACACAATTAAAGGTTTTCTGTAATCTGCCTTCACTTGTCTACGTAGTAAGTGAAACATATTTGCGGGTGTTGTACAATCTGCTACAAACATGTTATCCTTTGCGCACAATTGTAAATAACGCTCCATACGTCCTGAAGAATGTTCCGCTCCTTGACCTTCATAACCATGAGGCAACAGCATTACCAATCCATTCTGTAATTTCCATTTATCTTCTGCAGCAGAGATATATTGGTCTAACATAATTTGAGCTCCATTACTGAAATCACCAAATTGCGCTTCCCAAATTGTTAATGTTTCAGGACTTGCCATAGCGTAACCATAGTCAAAACCAACAACTCCGTACTCCGATAATAGCGAGTTATAGATATAAAACTTTCCTTGATCGTCGCTTAATCTATTGTGTAAAATAATTTCTTCTTCACTATCCTCAACTTTCACAACCGCATGACGATGTGAAAAGGTTCCTCGCTCTACATCTTGGCCAGACATACGAACATCATTACCGTCTAACAAAATAGAACCATAAGCCAAATGTTCTGCCATGGCCCAATCTAAACGATCTTCATCAAACATCGTTTGTCTCGACTCTATTAAACGTTGAATTTTTCTTATAAATTTTTTATCTTTTGGTAAACTAGATATGCCTTCTGCAATTTTTTTAAGCCCTTCTTTAGAATATGATGTATTCACTGGCTGCATCATCTTGTCTTCTTGAGCTGTCGTAAAATTAGTCCACTCATTCTGCATAAATGGTGTAATCTCTGTTTTCTTTACTTTACGAGAATCTTCAAGTTTTTCTTCAAGCCTATCTTTATACTCTTTTTCTATTTTAGTCACAAAGTCATTAGTAATAACTCCTTCTGCGAGTAAACGCTCTGCATAAATATCTCTTGGATTTTTATGTTTAGCAATAGCTTTATATAATAATGGTTGTGTAAATTTAGGTTCATCTCCTTCATTATGACCATATTTTCTATAACCTAACATATCTATAAAGACATCACGCTTAAATTTCATTCTAAAATGCAAAGCGAATAATGTCGCATGCACTACAGCTTCAGCATCATCTGCATTAACGTGTAACACCGGAGACAGTGTTACTTTTCCAACGTCTGTACAATAGGTACTAGAACGTGCATCTAAATAATTGGTAGTAAAACCAATTTGGTTATTCACTACGATATGAATGGTTCCGTTGGTTTTATAACCATCAAGCTGAGCCATTTGAATTAACTCATAAACCAAACCTTGCCCAGCAATAGCCGCATCACCATGTACTATTATTGGTAGAACTTGTGATGGGTTATCAGGATATTTATCGTCTTGTTTTGCTCTAACAATACCTTCTACAACAGCACCAACAGTTTCTAAGTGTGAAGGATTTGGTGCTATATTTAAATTAATTTTCTTACCTGTATCGGTTACACGATCACTCGTCCAACCTAAATGGTATTTCACATCACCATCAAAAACTTCTTGCTCGTAATCTTTACCATCAAACTCGCTAAAAATATCTTTAGCAGATTTACCAAAAATATTTGTTAAGGTACTTAAACGACCACGATGCGCCATTCCCATTACAAATTCTTTGACATCATAACCAGAAGCATGCTCAATTAAAGCATCTAAAGCTGGAATTAATGCTTCACCTCCTTCTAAAGAGAACCGTTTTTGACCTACATATTTAGTATGTAAAAAGTTTTCGAAAGACACAGCTTCATTCAATTTTCTTAAAATTGTTTTCTTCTGATCCGGTGAAAACTGTGGATGATTATCATTAATATTAAGCTTCTGCTGAATCCATTTAATTTCTTCAGGCTTTCTGATGTACATATACTCTACACCAATAGACTCACAATATACACGTTCTAAATGATCTATAATAGTTTGCAAAGTTGCAGACCCCAAACCTAAGACTTCTCCTGCTGAGAAAACAGTCTGTAAATCATTTTTTGATAATCCAAAGTTTTCAACTTCTAAGGTTGGAGCATATTTACGTCGTGCTCGTACAGGGTTTGTTTTTGTAAACAAATGACCTCTACTTCTATAACCATCAATAAGTTTAAGAACTTGAAATTCTTTTTGAACCTGTTCTGGAATTTGGGTGGAAACACCCTCAATAATTTCACCATCTAAACCATAATTTTCGGATCCGAAGTCGTAACCTTGAAAAAAGGCGCGCCAACTTGGCTCTACAGAATCTGGGTGTTTTAGGTATTGGTCGTATAAATCAGCAAAATATGCTGTATGTGCCGCGTTGAGAAAGGAATATTTATCCATTTTACTTTTTGAGACGTTGACGTTTCAACAAAATTTAGTCAAAAATACAACTTTTACTAAATATAGATAAGGATTTATTATATTTATAACATATTGAATAGAACTAATTATACTATGATAAATTTGAATCAATTTAATACGCATAAAATTATATTTCTCACACTTTTAATGTGTTTTATTACATTATTTTCATTTGCTCAACAACCAACGGTAAATAAGCAAAACTTTTGGAGTTCTGTAGAATATGGTGGTGGCATTGGTTTAAATTTTGGGGATGGTTTTTTTAGCAGCTCAGTGTCTCCGAATGCTCTTTATAGGTTTAATCCTTATGTGGCTACAGGTATAGGACTCAATTTCTCATATAGCAGTCAAAAAGATGTGTTTACATCTACTGTTTTAGGAGGAAGTATCATAGGGTTATTCAATCCTTACAGGGAAGTTCAAATCTCTACAGAATTTGAGCAACTACACGTCAGTCGAAAATTTGACGACAGATTCGTGACTAATTTAGAGGAAGACTATTGGTATCCTGCCTTGTTTCTAGGTGCAGGTTATACTAGTAATAATGTTACTATTGGTATTAGATACGATGTACTATACGACAACGATAAAAGTATCTATTCTGAGGCTTGGATGCCGTTTGTTCGTTTTAGGTTTTAATACATTTTGGCATCTAACTGCACCATTAACAAACATTGATACTGATAAAATTCATTACATAGAACACCAGTAACAATTATGGTTTCTATTTTTTATAAACGCCAACCATGACATGAGCAATCATTTAGGAACCGAATTAGATGTCGTATTCACTTATAAATGGACAAAGGACGTGAGTTTTAACGCCGGCTATTCGCAATGCTTTGCAACAGCAACTATAGAGGTCTTAAAAACTGGTAATAGGGATAACTCTAACAACTGGGCTTGGTTAATGGTTACGGTGAAACCTAGCCTATTTAAAACAAAAATAAACCATTCAAAAACGAATTAATTTTAAAGATCGTAAGATTTTTAATTGTGCCTTAAGACACCTGTAAACTCTTTGATGTCAATAACAAAAACTACGGACTTTTCATCAGAATCTATTTTAGCCGAAAACTCACTTATAAAATCTAAATCGCGCTGTTCTTTGCGCAAGATGACATCTTTTACTCCTAATGAAAACTCGTGCAACATGGCTTTTGCACTACTACGCTCTAGTTCTATGTAGGTACCATGAGCCACTACAGATTTCCAATTATCGATGGATGTAATTTCGGCAACTTCCAATGCTGCCGCATTATGTAGACGTAAGGCATTTACCTTGTGTCCATCACCAGAATAACAAATAATTCTATTGTTGGCATAAAAATAAGTCACTGGTACAACAAAAGGTTTGTCTTTATAAATATAAGCCAAGTGCCCTATGTAATTAAGGCTTAACACCAACTCGCATTCTTCAATGTTTAAGGATTTTATCATGATTTTAAGCTTTAATTATATTTAAATTCGACAGTACTTTAATGAGTATGTAATACCAATAATGGTAATTTCATTCTAGATTTTAGCTCCTTACTTGGTGAGGCACTAAATAAGCGTTTTAAAAATGGTTTATCTTGAGTGATAAATGCCGTTATATCAATGTTATTAGTTTGCAGGTAACTAGAAACAGCATAGTCTACAGGCACATCTTCAATAAGATAATACATGCTATCTAATAATGACAATTGTTCTTTATCTGCTAAAGCGATGTTAGAAGTTTCCTTTCCTGATGTGACTCTTAGAACATGTAGTTTTAATTCAAAATCTTCAATAAAATCTATAATAGCGTCCCGCAAATTAGTGTTTAATGTGCAATGCTTATTTAAAGATACTAAAAACGCCTTAACTGGTGAAAATTTATAATTGCTAGGTACCACTAATGTCTTGCAATTTACTTTTTCAACCACATTAATTGTATTGCTTCCAAAAATCACCTCCTTAACATTGGAAGCACCATTGCTTCCTATCACCACAAAATCTATTGAATATTTCTTAACTGCCTGATTTACGGCGTCGGTAAATGCATCATAATCAATGAGCAATTCAAAATGATAGTCTTTAGTTTTAGTATCATCTTTCAATTTTTCTAATAAAGCATTTAGTTTTTTCTTTGGTTTGTCCGTTATAGCATCGTGAATAGAATTTTTGGGAGAATTCAGTAAATCGTCCGACACATAACTTCCTAATTTATGTACATACATCACATAAAACGTACATGTTTTAGATTCAAAAAACTCCATAGCATACGTGATAGCATTTGTAGCATTCTTAGAAAAATCCGTGAGTAAAAGAATCTTTTTCATAATACATGAACTTATTCTTAAAACTAAATAAATCCATAAATACCCACAATGATATAAATCATGTATTAAATTTCGTTATCCAAAACTTATCACTTTATAGTTGTCTAGAAACGTTTAAGGCTGATGTATTAAATCTATATGAAGCAATAGAGCTTCTCTTATTATGTTTAAAAGTCTAGAAATAGAACTCGTTCTTTAAACCTAATATACAAGAGGTTCTTCTAACTCAAAATGTGGAATTAAATGATTAAAGGTTGCTAATTTAACCTTAAAAGTCTGCAGAGAATCTATCTCTTCTGAAATTTCTTTAGGACTTACCCGTCTATTTTCAGAAAAATAAATAGCAATAAAAATTGCTGCTTTTATACCGCATTGACAAGCTTTTAAAAACATCAATTAAGTTGTTATAGTTTTCAAAACTATAATTCCTAATTCAAATAAGATAAAACTATCCGATATGAATTAATTTAAAAATATTGAGATTTATACCACACTTTTTGCCATTCGCGTTGCAAAATAATAAAAGTAACATCTTCTGACAACTTTAAAGCATCACTGCCATCAAGTGATCTGATTTTAACTTCGGGTACATCTACAATATAAAGTAGATTTAAATAATCTGAAAATTTAGAATTGATAAGATTAAAAATAGTCTCTTGAAATACCAACTTTAGACTGGTCGGTAAGGTTTCTTCATCAAATTCTAAATCGATATTAGCAAAAAGCAGATCCTTATTAAGTTGAATAATAAGTTTCTTATAAAGCTGTAATGTCTCTGCTTCAATAATTAAATCTTCAAAATTTGACGGTAAATTCATTGGACTTTAAACTCGTCTATTCATTAATTGTTCTCCAAACAAGCGCAGCGATTGCTTTTTATCATCAGAAATATTTAGAGTTTCTAAAACCTCAAAAGCCTTATTGGTATAATCTTTTACCGCATTTAGAGTCGCCTCTGAAGCTCCAGAGGTATTGAATAACGCTTTTACCTTTTCTACTTTATTAGTATTAGGAAGTTCTGAATTAGACATAAATGTTTTTAAATTTAAAGTGTCATCGTCAGAACCTAATTCTATAGTTTTAAGATACAAATAGGTCTTTTTATTTTCAATAATATCACCTCCTACTTGTTTTCCAAAGGTTTCAGGATTTCCAAAAGCATCTAAATAATCGTCTTGTAACTGAAAAGCGATGCCTAAATAGCGTCCAAATTCATAGATAGCATTTTGATCTTCAATTGACGCTTTTGCTACAATAGCTCCCATTTTCATGGCAGCACCAACTAAAACTGCTGTTTTAAATTCAATCATTTTTAAATACTCTACGACAGTTACATCATCTCGTGTTTCAAAATCAATATCATATTGCTGACCTTCACAAACTTCCAAAGCTGTTTTACTAAATAATTTAGCCAAATCTTGAAATGTTTGCGCATCATAATTCTCAAACAATTGATAAGCCAAAATTAACATGGCATCACCAGAAAGAATTCCGGTATTTAAATCCCATTTTTCATGAACCGTTTGTTTCCCGCGTCTCAATGGTGCATCGTCCATTATATCATCATGAACCAAAGAAAAATTATGAAACACCTCTATAGATAAAGCGGCATCCAAAGCATTTTCCTTGGTTTCTCCAAAAACCTCAGCCGCCATTAATGTTAAAATAGGTCGTAATCGTTTTCCACCTAATTCTAAAATATAATTAATAGGATTGTATAAATTCTTAGGCTCTCGGTCTACTGTAAAACTTTCTAAATACTTCAGAAAGGACTTTTGGTACTTCTCAATATGTTGCATAAGACAAAAATAATGTATTAAACATATTTTAAACTAATGTTAGCCATGTTAAAAAACCATTAAAACTTTGGAAACTTTTTTGGTTTTTAAAGTTTCCTGACGTAGTTTTGCGCCTGAATAAAATGAGACTCCGCTTTTGCGGAATACTGAGATGAAAGATAAAATAATATTAAAATCCACTGATTTATTCCTAAACCTAGGGTTTAAGAGCGTTACCATGGATGATATTGCAAATGAAATGGGCATTTCTAAAAAAACCATTTACCAGCATTTTCAGAATAAAACAAAATTGGTAGAAGCCACTGCCATGCATGTTTTTGAAAATATTTCGACTGGTATCGACTGTATTTGCAATCTCAACCAAAATCCGATAGAAGAGATTTATGAGATTAAACGTTTTGTAATGTTAAATCTAAAAGACGAAAAATCGTCTCCACAGTATCAGCTTCAGAAGTATTATCCAAAAATCTATGCATCTTTAAAAGGCAAACAATTTGAAAAAATGATTAGCTGCGTGACACGTAATTTAGAACGCGGCGTGAGTCTGCAACTTTACAGAGACACTATAGATGTAGATTTTATAGCGCGTATGTACTTTAATGGCATGCTTTCTTTAAAAGATCAGGATATTTTTCCACGCGATACATATACTATGAAAGATCTCATGAATAATTATATAGAATACCATGTAAGAGGCATTTGCTCAACAAAAGGATTAGAAACACTAACTTTATTAAACACCAACCAATAAAAACTGATGAAAAAAACACTGATTATAGTAGTAGGTTTCATAATTTTTCAAACAGGGTTTGCCCAAGAGCAACCTCAAAGTTTTTCGTTACAAGAGGCGATTAACTATGCCTTAGAAAATAACCGAACCGCTATTAATGCAGCAAGAGATATTGATGCTGCTGAAAAACAGAAATGGGAAACTACAGCAACGGGTTTACCGCAAATTGATGCTAGTATAAGTTATACCAACAACATTAAGCAACAGTTCGATGCTATTGATTTTGATCAGGATGGTGTGGTAGATTTTGGTGCCAAACAATCTATGAATCCATCCGTAACCTTAAACCAACTACTTTTTGATGGCTCTTATATTGTAGGGTTACAATCTGCTAAAGTATTTTTGGAAATCTCTAAAAATGCCAAAACAAAAACAGATTTAGAAGTTAGAAAAGCTGTAATTAACGCTTATGGTAATGTACTCTTAGCAAATGAAAGTGTTGAGATTTTAAGACGAAACGTATCTGTTTTAGAAAAAAATCTTTTTGAGACTGAAAAAATATTCGAAAATGGATTGGAAGAAGAAGAAAGTGTAGAGCAGTTACAAATTACGCTATCTGGTTTAAAAAGTAATTTAAATAAAACCGAACGTCTTCAAAATATCGCACTTCAAATGTTAAACATCAATTTAGGTATTGATGTATACAACGACACACTATTAACAGATACCTTAGAAACCTTAACCGTTAATAATATTAATCTCGAAATTCTTACCGCTGAAACAAGCGTAGAGAATAATATTGATTACAAAATTGCCAATAATGATAAAGTTTCTAAAGAACTACTTGTTAAACTTGAGCAAAGTAAAGCGCTCCCAACATTAAGCGCTTATTTAAATGGTGCCTATGTAGGGAACAGTGATGAGTTTACCTATTTTGATAAAGAACAACGATGGATTGGCACTTCTGCATTTGGTGTAACGCTTAGTATTCCTATTTTTAGTTCTGGAATGCGAAACGCCTCTACCCAACGCGCTAAAATAAATTTAGAAAAAGCCGAAACGGATCTAACAGAAACAGAACAACGCATCAAACTTGAAATTGCATCCGCTAAAAGTGATTATCAATTTGCTATAGAGGATTATGAAAATAAGAAAGAAAATTTAGCACTCGCCGAACGTATAGAAACTAAAAACCAAACTAAG
This sequence comes from Winogradskyella psychrotolerans, assembly GCF_018860545.1. Taxonomy (GTDB): domain Bacteria; phylum Bacteroidota; class Bacteroidia; order Flavobacteriales; family Flavobacteriaceae; genus Winogradskyella; species Winogradskyella psychrotolerans_A. Next base: position 47,697 of record NZ_JAHKPN010000012.1, read on the forward strand.
TTTTTTGAAGGTATAGGTTCTAGCTTCGAGCTTAGACAAGCACAAACACAATTATATTCAGCACAACAAGAATTATTACAAGCCATGTTAGATGTTGTAAACTCTAAAGCTGAATTAGAAACCGTTCTTAATACACCAACCACTAATTAATAAATCACTATCACAAATGAAATATATATTTCCATTACTAATCATAGCCATGTTTACCGTTTCGTGTTCTAGCGAAAAGAAAAACTCTGTCGAAAATGTCATTGAAAATGGCAACCTCGAAACCCTTAGGACCAAAAGAGGAGAACTCGTTGGAGAACAACAAGCTATAAACGATAAGATTAAACTCTTAGATGAAAAAATAAAAACCTTAGATACGGTAAAACATGTACCACTAATTACAACGTTTAAAGCTGAAGCTGAAGTTTTCAATCATGTTTTAGAACTACAAGGAAACGTGACAACTAAAGATCTTTTAACGATTACACCAGAATACAGCGGTATTTTAACTAATGTTTACGTCAAAGAAGGTCAAAAAGTAACTAAAGGACAAACTTTAGCAAAGATTGATGATGGTGGCTTAAGTCAGCAACTGTCACAATTAAAAATCCAAGCCGAATTAGCCAAAACTACATACGAGCGTCAGCAACGTCTATGGGATCAAAACATTGGTAGTGAAATTCAATTTTTACAATCAAAATCTACCTATGAGTCACAAGAAGAAGCTGTAAATCAATTAAAACAACAAATTTCTAAAACAACAGTTACAGCCCCTTTTTCTGGAACTATTGACGATATTATTACAGAGCAAGGATCTGTTGTTGCTGCAGGGCAATCACCATTGATGCGTATTGTGAATTTAGACAATATGTATATTGAAACTGAAGTGCCAGAACGTTACGTTTCAGATGTTACAAAAGGCAAAAATGTAAGTGTAAATATTCCTGTTTTGGGAAAAACAATCGAAACAAAAATTCGTCAAGCCGGTGATTTTATCAATCCTGCCAACCGAACATTTAAAGTTGAAGTTGAAATTCCTAACAAGGATAAATCTATTAAACCTAATCTATCTGCACGATTAAAAATTAACGATTATACGAGTGAAAATGCCTTGTTAATTCCCCAAAGTGTCGTTTCTGAGAATTCGGAAGGTGAGCAATATGTATATGTTGTTATGGACAAAAACGAAAAAGGGATTGGTACCGCAAAACGCGTTATTATTGAAACAGGAAAAACTCAAGAGGACATCATTGAAGTTTTGAAAGGTCTTGAAGATGGAGCAGAAATTATTAAAGAAGGAGCGCGTAGTGTAAGAGACGGTCAATCCGTTGAAGTTCTTAAAATAGACGAGAAGAACTAGAAGGCTACTTTTAATCTTCAAAAAACTAACCAACAATTCAAACGTCTAAAACATAAAGACAAATGACTAAAAACAATAAAAAGAATACCGAAAAGGAATTTGGATGGTCATCATGGGCAATTAATAATAAAACCACCATGTATGTGCTTATTTTGGTCTTTTTCTATTTAGGTATTTCGGCTTTTTTCGACATGCCAAGGGAATCGTTTCCAGAGGTAAATGAGACTAAAATATACGTCAGCACTATTTATCCTGGTAACACAGCAGAGGATATTGAAAAACTGATTACAGATCCTGTAGAAGACCGACTTAAAACGGTAAGTAACCTCGTAGAAATCACCTCAACTTCGCAAGAAGATTATTCTATGGTCGTCATAGAATTTGACGAAAATATTACGGTAGAACAAGCTAAACAAAAGGTTAAAGATGAAATTGATTCTGAAACAGCCGGTGAGGATTGGCCAACCTTTAATGGCGCAAAAGTAGAACCAGATGTTTTTGAGTTGAGTCTTTCGGAAGAAATGCCCATCTTAAACATTAATATTTCGGGTGATTATCCTATTGAAAAATTAAAGGATTATGCCGAATATCTTCAAGATGAAATAGAAGATTTACAAGAAATTAAGAAGGCAGATATCCGTGGTGCTCAAGACAAAGAAGTAGAAGTTGCTGTAGACATTTACAAGATGATGGCAGCCAAAGTAACGTTTAACGATATCCTTGGTGCTATTGGCAATGGAAACATTACACAATCGGCAGGGAACCTAAAAGCCAGTGGTCAACGCCGAACTATTAGAATTATAGGTGAAATTGAAAGCCCATCAGAGCTTGAAAACTTTGTGGTTAAGTCAGAGAACAACAATCCTATCTATTTAAAAGATGTGGCGTCAGTTTCATTTAAAGAAGAAGATAAAACCACGTATGCCAGAAAATCCGGCGAACCTGTCGTGATGCTAGACGTAAAAAAACGTGCTGGTAAAAACATGGTTGCTGCTGCTGAGCAGATTCAAGTTATTGTTCAAAACGCCATTGATAATGAATTCCCTCAAGATTTAGAAGTGACGATAACAAATGACCAATCTTCTGTTACCATCGGACAAGTTGATGACTTAGTCAATAACATCATCTTTGGGGTGATTTTAGTTGTAACGGTTCTAATGTTCTTTTTAGGATTTAAAAATGCCTTATTTGTTGGTTTTGCTATCCCAATGTCCATGTTTATGTCGCTTATGATTTTAGGCGTGATTGGCTATAGTTTAAATACGATGGTGCTTTTCGGTCTTATTATGGGACTTGGTATGTTAGTGGATAATGGAATTGTGGTGGTTGAAAACGTCTATCGTTTAATGGAAGATGAAGGTATGAATCGTGTGGAAGCGGCTAAAAAAGGTATTGGAGAAATTGCCTTTCCTATCATCATTTCAACAGCAACAACGGTCGCTGCCTTTGTGCCATTAGGACTTTGGCCAGGTATTATGGGAGAGTTTATGAAGATTCTGCCTATAACCTTATCCATTGTTTTAGGCTCGTCATTAGCCGTTGCTATCTTTTTTAATTCGGTATTAGTATCGCGTTATATGACTACGGAAGATAAGGATATGCCACTAAAGCAAATTATTAAAACAACGATTATTGTTGCAGCTTTTGGAGTCTTAATACTAATTATAGGAGGGCCTTATCGTGGTATGGGAACCATTATGATCTTTACAGCTATCATGCTTTGGGCTTACCGCTTTTTCATTAGAGGTTGGGCAAACAGTTTCCAAACTAAAGCATTAGTACGATTAGAGAATTGGTATGAGCGTCGTCTGCGAAGCGCTTTGTCTAATAAGCAACCTTACATTTTAAGCATCGGAACATTTATATTATTAATTGCTGCATTTATAGCCTTCGGAATTTCGTTATCAACACAACGTACTAAGGTCGAATTTTTTCCAGACAATAAACCGAATCAGATTATTGTCTATATAGAATATCCACAAGGAACAGCCATTGAAAAAACAAATGCGATTACTGCACAAATTGAAAAACGTGTATCTGAAGTTATCAATGCCGACAGATTTATGGAAAACGGCAGAAACTTCTTAGTTGAAAGTGCCGTTTCTCAAGTAGGTGAAGGTGCAGGAAACCCTCAAACTGACATGGGTTCTGGTGCAGAAATGCCACATAAAGCTAAGATTACTGCGTCTATGCGAGAATATAAATTTCGTCGTGGAGAAGACAGTGAACTCTTGCGCCAAAAGGTACAAGAGGCGCTAGTTGGTATTTTTCCGGGTGTATTAATTTCTGTTGAAAAGGATGCTAACGGACCACCTGCAGGTTCCCCAATTAATATTGAAATAGACGGTAACGACTATAACGAATTAATTGCAACTGCTGAGCAAATGCGTGCATTTATCAATTCTAAAAATATTCCGGGAATTGACGAGCTTAAGATTGATGTTAATAAGGACAAACCAACGATGTTAGTTGAAATTGACAGAAAAAAAGCTGGTGAATTAGGAGTTACAGCGAAGCAAATTGGAGATCAGTTGCGTAATTCTATCTTTGGGTCTAAAGCCGGGATTTTTAAAGAAGACGGTGACGACTTTGATATCTACGTGCGTTTTAATGAAGCCAATCGTTATGATAAAAGTGCACTATTTAATCAAAATATTACCTTCAGAGATAATACGGGTCAGATTAAGGAGATTCCATTATCTACGGTAGCGAAGCAAAAAAATAATTCTGGTTTTAGTGCTATAAAACATAAGGATACTAAACGTGTTGTAACCGTCTATTCTGCTATGTCTCCTGGTTACACGGATGCCGGATCAATAGTCGCTCAGATTCAAAATGAAATGAAAAGTTATGAAGGTTTACCTGATGATATCCATATCGATTATACAGGTCAAATTGAAGAACAAAACAAACAAATGGCCTTCTTAATGGGAGCCTTTTTCACAGGTCTTGGATTAATTTTCTTCATCTTAATATTTCAATTTAACTCCATCTCGAAACCAACCATTATTATGATTGCAATTTTCTTGAGTTTTATTGGTGTCTTTGGTGGTATTGTACTTTCAGGTAGCGCATTCGTTATTATGATGACCATGGTAGGTATTATTTCTTTAGCGGGAATTGTGGTTAACAATGGTGTGGTACTTCTAGATTATGCACAATTATTAATTGACCGTAAGAAGAATGAATTAAATCTCGCAGAAGATGATTATTTAAAAACCGAAGACCTTTTTGAAAGTATCGTTAAAGCAGGTAAAGCAAGGTTAAGACCTGTATTATTAACTGCTATAACAACTATTTTAGGTTTAATTCCATTAGCCATTGGTCTAAATATTAACTTCTTTACACTGTTCGCAGATTTTGATGCCAATATTTATATGGGAGGTGACAACGTTGTATTTTGGGGACCTTTAGCGTGGACTGTTATTTACGGTCTACTTGTAGCTACTTTTTTAACTTTAATTGTAGTACCAATATTATTCTTTTTAAGTGTAAAGCTTAAAATGTGGGGACGAAGAAAACTAACGTCACAACCTTTAAGAACGTTTGAAGCTAATCAAAATCCTCAAATAGATGAGTCTTCTCAATTTAGTATCGAGGATTAAATGAAAACCATTATTTTAAACAGAAAAATCCGAAGTCTTTACTTCGGATTTTTTACTTTTGCAATTCTAATAAAAATCTATGTACAGAAGTCACAATTGTGGTGAGTTAAGAGCATCACACAGCAATACAGAAGTTACACTTTCCGGATGGGTTCAAGGTGTCCGCGATAAGGGTTTTATGATTTATGTAGATCTTCGCGATCGCTATGGTATCACCCAGTTATATTTTGATGAAGAACGCACACCAAAAGCCATTATGGATAAGGCGTCTAAATTGGGGCGTGAGTTTGTGATTCAAGTTAAAGGTAATGTCATTGAGCGTGCTTCAAAAAACCCTAATATTCCAACAGGTGACATTGAAGTTGTAGTGTCAGAATTAACGGTTTTAAACAGCTCATTAGTGCCACCTTTTACCATAGAAGACAAAACGGATGGTGGAGATGATTTACGTATGAAGTATCGTTACATTGATATTCGTCGTAATCCTGTAAAAAACAGCTTAATTTTTAGAGCAAAAGTCACTCAAGCAGTAAGAAACTATTTATCTAACGATGGGTTTATTGAAGTTGAAACACCATATTTAATCAAATCAACTCCAGAAGGTGCGCGTGATTTTGTAGTCCCTTCTCGTATGAATGAAGGGCAATTTTACGCACTTCCACAATCACCACAAACCTTCAAACAATTATTGATGGTTGGTGGCATGGATAAATACTTTCAGATTGTTAAGTGTTTTAGAGATGAAGATTTACGTGCCGACAGACAACCCGAATTTACACAGATCGATTGTGAAATGGCATTTGTGGAACAAGAAGACATCCTTAACGTTTTTGAAGGTTTAACACGTCACTTATTAAAAGAAGTGAATGGTGTTGAGATAGAAAAATTCCCAAGAATGCTTTACGACGATGCGATGCGTTTATACGGAAACGACAAACCAGATATTCGTTTTGGGATGGAGTTTGGAGAATTAAACGAGGTAACACAACATAAAGATTTTGGTGTTTTTAATAATGCGGAATTAGTTGTTGGTATTGCCGTTCCTGGTGGAAACAGTTATACAAGAAAAGAGATTGATAAATTAATTGATTGGGTAAAGCGTCCACAAGTTGGTGCATTAGGTATGATTTATTCACGTTGCAATGACGATGGAAGTTTTAAATCTTCAGTAGATAAATTTTACGATCAAGACGATTTAGCAAAATGGGCAGAAATCACTGGCGCAAAACCAGGAGATTTAGTTTGTGTATTATCGGGCGAGACCAATAAAGTAAGGGCACAATTAAGTGCTTTGCGTATGGAATTAGCAACACGCTTAGGCTTAAGAGACCCTAAAGTATTTGCACCATTATGGGTTATTGATTTCCCATTATTAGAATTAGATGAAGAAACGGGTCATTATCACGCCATGCACCATCCATTTACGTCTCCAAAACCTGGACAAATAGAATTACTAGATACAAATCCAGGTGAGGTTAAAGCCAATGCTTACGATTTAGTATTAAATGGAAATGAAATTGGAGGAGGTTCTATTCGTATTCATGATAAAGCAACGCAAGCGATTATGTTAAAACATCTTGGCTTTTCTGATGAAGACGCTAGAGCTCAATTTGGTTTCTTAATGGATGCTTTTGAATATGGAGCTCCACCACATGGAGGATTAGCCTTTGGTTTAGATAGACTGGTTGCCATTTTAGGTGGCCAAGAAACTATACGAGATTTCATTGCGTTTCCTAAAAACAATTCTGGTAGAGATGTCATGATTGACGCGCCTGCACCAATTGATGATGAGCAACTAAAAGAATTAAGTTTAAAACTGAATTTAAAATCATAAAAAAAATTAATCCTGCTTCTTGCAGGATTTTTTTATAGATTATTGTTATGCCTGCAAAACACTCAATATTTAAAAGACTTTTAATATGGAGAGCTAAACATATCTCTCATAAACAATTTGTATATCTATTAAGTATTTTAATTGGATTTACATCTGGTATTGGAGCTGTTGTACTTAAAAATTTAACGCATTACATTCAACTGTTACTAGAAGGTAAATTGGTTCAATATTACCATCAAGCATTTTACTTTTTATTTCCCATAATTGGGTTCACTCTAGTTTATTTAATCATTAAATATGTGATAAGAGAGAAGGTAAGTCATGGTATTCCTTCAACATTACACGCCATTTCTAAACGTAAAGGTATTATAAAAGGTTATCAAATGTTTGGCTCTATTCTTACAGCACCATTAACTATTGGTTTTGGAGGTTCGGTAGGATTAGAGGGACCTGCTGTTGCAACAGGAGCCGCTATTGGTTCTAACATTGCACGACTCTTTAGAATGAACCAAAAAACGAAAACATTGCTAATTTGTTGCGCGGCAGCCGGAGCACTATCTTCAATTTTTAAAGCTCCAATTGCCGCTATTATTTTTGCAATTGAAGTCTTCAGCTTAGATTTAACAATTGCCTCTATGCTACCGTTGTTATTAGCATCCCTTTCAGCAATTATTACTTCTTATTTTTTCTCTGGAAATGATGTCTTATTGCCTTTTAGGATTGAAGATAACTTCGTAATTTCAGATATACCATTTTATGCATTTTTGGGAGTCTGTGCTGCTTTTACCTCTATTTATTTTGCAGAAGTTTACGAGAGAATTCAAAAACGTTTCGACAAACTAAACTCACCAATTAAAAAGCTTCTAGTTGGTGGTATTGCCATTGGTATCCTAGTTTATTTTATTCCACCGCTTTATGGTGAAGGCTTTGATGTAATTAATAATCTTATCGTTGGAAATCCGGAAAAAGCTTTAGTTACTAATTTTCTAAATTTAGATCTATCCAATATATGGATTGTTATTGCGCTATTAGCTGGACTCGTATTTTTCAAAATTATTGCTAGTGCCTTAACTTTTGGGGCAGGAGGTGTTGGTGGTATTTTTGGTCCTACGCTTTTTATGGGAAGTATTATGGGGAATTGCATTGCTAAAATCATTAACAATTGCGGCTTATTTAATACTCCAGTTTCCGAAAGTAATTTTACGCTAGTGGGCATGGCAGGTTTATTAGCAGGAGTTTTACAAGCTCCATTAACGGCTATCTTTTTAATTGCTGAACTTACAGGTGGTTATGATCTATTTATACCTTTAATGATTACTGCGGCAATCGCATTTAGTATCACAAAACTCTATATTCCACATTCTGTTTACACCATGGAATTAGCTAGAAAAGGCGAACTAATTACACACGATAAAGATCAAGCTGTTTTAATTTTAATGGATATCAATAAAGTTATTGAAACTAATTTTATCCATGTGACCACAAATATGACTTTAAGAGACATCATAAAAAAAGCGGTTATTAAATCTAATCGAAATATTTTTCCGGTTATAGATGAAGAAGATAGAACTTTAAAAGGTATTATTTTGTTAGATGATATTAGACCTATAATGTTTGATCAAAAATTATACGATGATGTATTTGCAATTGAAGTGATGCAAAAACCACCGGCAATCATTGACATTGAAAAAGATAATATGACTATAATTATGAAAAAGTTTCAAGACAGTGGTGCTTGGAATCTGCCCGTGATAAGAAATGGTCTTTATATTGGTTTTATTTCAAAATCAAAATTATTAACGGCTTACCGACGAGAATTAATTAATTTTACATCTTAACCTGAGCTAATAATTAAGATTTTGAATCCTGAAAGATAAGGGCAAACAGGTTTTTTAAAATATGCCAATAAAAAACATCATAAGACAAATGCTTCTTTTGCGATATAAATATGTCTCGCAAAAAAACTTTGTTTATTTATTAAGTGTTGCTGTTGGACTATTAACTGGTATTGCCGCCGTAACGCTAAAAAACATCACCTACACCATTCAATCTGTATTAAAAGAAGGTATTATTTTTTCTCATAACCAGCTTTATTTTGTGTTACCTGTAATTGGATTATTCTTGGTATTCGTTTTAACTAAGTATATGTTTAAAAAAGGAATGACACCGTCTATTCCTCCGTTTATAAAACGTGCTATACCTTCACTACTCTACTCTTTATTACGACAAAAAGGACTTTTGTCTTATAAACTTATTTATCATCCATTAATATTGGCTCCTTTAACCGTAGGTTTTGGTGGATCCGTTGGATTATTAGGACCCGCAATCACCTCTGGTTCTGCATTAAGCTCTAATTTAAGTCGAATTTTACATGTCGATAAAAAAACACGAACATTGCTCATTGCTTGTGCAACTGCTGCTGCTGTGGCTTCCATGTTTAAATCACCTATCGCAGCTATTGTATTGGCCGTAGAAATTTTTAGTTTAGACCTGACGTTTGCCTCATTATTACCATTACTAATTGCTTCTATATCTTCGGTTTTAACTTCTTATTTTTTCTTAGGTGATGAATTACTTTTTAATTTTAATGTTACCGAAAAATTCAATCCAAGAGATACAGCCTTTTATATGATTTTAGGATTAGGAACTGGTATAGCATCCATTTACTTCACTAAAATGTATTTCGCTATTTATACTTTTTTCGACCGATTTAAAACAAAGTTTACGAAACTTCTAGTAGGAGGAATCGCTATTGGTATCATGCTTTATTTCATTCCACCGTTATATGGTGAAGGTTTAAGTTTTACCAAAGATTTATTTGAAGGCAATTATTTACATGCCTTAGGTTCTAACCTCTTTGATAAATATACCGACAGTATTTGGGTCGTTATAATATTACTTATTGGTTTTACCGTATTTAAAGCCATAGCTATGACCACTACATTTGCTGCAGGAGGTGTGGGCGGAGTTATTGTACCCACCATGGTCATGGGAAGTGCTCTTGGAAATGTGGTCGCTAAAATTATAAACAACATTGGACTTGGGCATCAAGTATCAGAAGCGAACTTTACATTAATTGGTATGGCTGGCTTGATTGCTGGTGTTATTCATGCTCCATTAACTGCCATATTTTTAATTGCTGAAATTACCGGAGGTTATATTTTATTTCTTCCGCTAATGATAACAGTTGCGATTTCATATATGATTACAAAAAATTATATGGAACATACTATTTTTACACGTGAATTAGCTGAACGAGGAGACCTATTAACCCATGATAAAGATCAAAGTGTCCTTACCATGATGCATATTGACAATGTTGTAGAAAAAGATTTTATTCCGCTTCACCCAGAAATGTCTTTAGGAGACATGCTAAAAAAAGGAGTGTCTAAATCGAGTCGGAATTTATTTCCTGTTGTAGATGGTTATAACCGCTTAGTTGGTATTATTCTTTTAGACGATATAAGAACGGTAATGTTTGACCAATCATTATACGAGTCTACGTCTGTTGAAACCTTTATGCACAATCCACCCGATTTTATATATTACGAAAAAGATACAATGAAAGCTGTCATGAAGAAATTTCAAAATAGTGGAGCTTGGAATCTACCAGTTATAAAAGATGATTGTTATTACGGTTTTGTGTCTAAATCCAAATTATTAACGGCTTATCGCAACGAATTAATTAATTTTACATCTTAAGTCTCAATTGGTCGTCTATATAAATTTATTCAAATGAAACCCATAAAAATTATAACGTTTATTGTCTTTTTAGCTTCATTTATTAGCATTGTTTGCGGTTTAGTATTAGATGTGGACTATTCAGAAAAACTCATTGGCTTTGGAGTTCTTGGATTATTCTTCGTTGTTTTCCCATTGTTCTCTTACTACAGGTGGAAAGATAAAGATGTTAAAGATTATATGCTTACTAAAGAAAATCTTGACAAAATGCGTGAAAACCAACGCGATTTATAGCGATAAATCCCTGAAAAACATCATCATAATAAAACATTAAAACAAAAAAAAACGATTTCTTAACATTGGGCTCTGTTTTTATTTTATCTTTGTACTTTAATTTTTATTTATATTATAATGACTGGAACAGTTAAATTTTTTAATGATTCAAAAGGATTTGGATTTATTACCAACGAAGAAACAGGAAAAGACATCTTTGTACATGTATCAAACCTTAATGGCGTAGAATTACGCGAAGGTGACAATGTAGAGTACGATGAAGAAGAAGGAAGAAAAGGTTTAGTAGCTGCTAACGTGCAGGTATTATAAGTATATATCTTACAAGTTTCAACGCTCAACCTATGGTTGGGCGTTTTTTTTTGCTTAAATTTTAATATCCAATTAACGCACTAATTTTATAACTCTAAAATCTGAGTTAGTATTCAAACACTACGGGCAAGTTTTGCTTTGGAATTTTAGAAATATAATAAGGTTGCGTCATTACACTGGTGGCATTTCCTGTTGGACTAATGTACTCCACCTTAACAATTGTATTCTCTGAAGTATTATAAATATCCAAAGCAATACTATTTCCACCACTACCTCTCACATCATTAAATACCGCGATAATAGTATATTTTGAAAAATCTATCTCTGTCTCAGAAAAATTATCAGAGACCTTATTAACGGTATCCATTTGAGTTATCAAATCCATCCAATCGGAATTGTTATCTATAACCGTATTTTGTTTAGTGATCCCCTCAGATCCTGCACCATATAAATTACCTTTTGAAATTAAAACAGATTCTACAGTTGCCATTTTTGCGTTATTTTGGGTCATTGTATTGCTTTTACAACTTACAACAACTAAGGCTAATATAATTAAGATATGTATTTTCATAACGAGTTAAATTTTATTAATTCAAATTACGCTTTTCAATAAAAAAGCGTTTCATTAGTGCTGAAGCTTCCTCAGCTAAAATGCCTCCAACCACTTCCGTCTTAGGATGCAATTGCGTGCCCATGGTCCTAAAACCTCTTTGTTCGTCTGAAGCTCCATAAACTATTTTAGAAATCTGACTCCAATACAAAGCTCCTGCACACATTTGGCAAGGTTCTAAAGTAACGTACAGTGTACACTTGTTTAAATATTTTCCACCTAAAAAATTAGCAGCAGAAGTAATGGCTTGCATTTCGGCATGTGCGGTTACATCGTTTAGTAATTCGGTGAGGTTATGCGTTCGCGCAATGATTCTATCCTCTACTACAACTACTGCTCCAACCGGAATTTCACCTTTTTCAAAAGCCACCTCAGCTTCCTGCAGAGCGCGTTTCATAAAGTAAGTATCGTCAAATGGGTTTATCATAGTGGTAAAAATACAATTTCAAAATTATTATAAATCATTGCGGCAAGAAATTTGATGTCTAAAAGTAAAGCTACTCCTTATGAAAACTAACTACGCTATATCTATTCCAAAACCGTGCCACGAAGATTGGTCTAAAATGACTCCAAATGACAAAGGTCGGTTTTGCCAATCGTGTTCAAAATCAGTAATCGATTTTACACAAATGCCACAAAAATCCATTGAGGCTTATTTAGCTACGCATAACCAATCAAAAATATGCGGTCGGTTTAAGGTCTCGCAACTAGAGCAGATTCGCATTGAAATCCCACAGCAGGTTATTCAACAACAAACAAATTTTCATAAATTATTTCTTCTAGCCTTATTGATTACCATGGGAACGTCGCTATTAAATTGTTCTGATCAAAATGGAAATACTAAAAAGATTGATGCTGTGGAAGTTATTTCTAAGCTTGAAGCTAAAGCAATACAAACTCCAAAGGTTACAACCTCTAAAATTATCATTGATTCTTCTAAAACGATAAGCATTCCTAAACCAAAAACTCCGACAACGGTTAATCAACCGCCAATTCCTCAAATTATGGGAGATGTTGTTGAAGTGATTGATGTTGTTGGACTTATTGAACCTCCAGAACCCAATGAGGATATCGTTTTTGGACGTATAACAGAAGACGTTGCAGAATTTAAACATACGCCTGACTCTTTATCTAAATTAGAAAAAAGAGAATACCTCTCTAAAAACATTTCAAAAATCATTACCAATAATTTTAATATCGAAATTGCTAAAAATCTTGGTTTAAAAGGCAAACAAAGAATCTTCACTCAATTTAAAATAGATAAAAATGGAGATGTAAAAGATGTCAAAGTAAGAAAATCACTCCATCCGGAATTAGAAAATGAAGCCATCAGAGTGCTTAATCTCCTGCCAAAATTTAAACCGGCAAAACAACGCAATAAAAATGTAGCCGCTATTTACGCTATACCGATAGTCTTTTTAATTGAAGACTAATAAAATCTCGTATTTTTACGACGTGAAAAATGAGTTTTTAAAACATATCAATCTACCAAAAGATTTACGCCATCTCCAACCCGAAGACTTACCTCAACTTGCCCAAGAGTTGCGACACTTTATTATTAATATCGTCGCTACCAAAGAAGGGCATTTAGGAGCTAGTTTGGGAGTGGTAGAATTAACTATTGCTTTGCATTATGTATTTAACACTCCAGAAGATCAACTTATTTGGGATGTTGGTCACCAAGCGTATGGACACAAAATTCTTACAGGTAGAAAAGCTGTTTTTGATACCAATAGACAACTCGGAGGTATTAGTGGTTTCCCAAAACGAAGTGAAAGCGCGTATGATGCTTTTGGTGTTGGACATTCATCTACCTCAATTTCCGCTGCATTAGGAATGGCAATTGCCTCACAATTAAAAGGTGAAGACAAACACCATATTGCCGTGATTGGTGATGCTTCTATTGCTAGCGGCATGGCTTTTGAAGGTTTAAATCATGCTGGAGTAACCGATGCTAATTTACTCGTCATCTTAAACGATAATGCTATTGGAATAGATCCAAGTGTTGGTGCCTTAAAACAATATTTAACCAATGTCAAAAAAGGCACTGAAAAACAAGATAATATTTTTGAAGCCTTAAACTTTAATTATTCAGGTCCTATTGATGGTCATAATTTAACTGTATTACTTTCAGAATTAAAACGACTTAAAACCGTAAAAGGCCCTAAGTTCTTACATATTATCACTACCAAAGGAAAAGGTTTAAAACAAGCAGAACTAGACCAAGTAAAATATCATGCTCCAGGAAAATTTGACGCCAAAACGGGTGATCTTCCTGTAAAATCTGAATTGAAGCTACCACCGAAATATCAAGATGTTTTTGGTGAAACCATTGTTGAATTAGCACTTCAAAACGATAAAATTGTAGGTATTACTCCGGCGATGCCAACGGGAAGTTCCTTAAAATATATGATGGAAACGATTCCAGATCGTGCTTTTGATGTTGGTATTGCAGAACAACATGCGGTAACGTTGGCTGCAGGTATGGCGACACAAGGCCTTATCCCGTTTTGTAATATTTACTCTACGTTTTTACAACGTGCATACGACCAAATTATACATGATGTCGCTTTACAAAATCTACCCGTGATTTTTTGTTTGGATCGTGCTGGATTAGTTGGTGAAGATGGTGCTACACACCATGGTGTTTTTGATTTGGCTTATCTCAACTGCATTCCTAATTTGGTCATTTTTGCACCACGAGATGCCATAGCACTTAGAAACATAATGTACACCGTTCAATTAGGTATTGATTTCCCTATTGCGATTCGTTACCCAAGAGGTCGTGGTCATGTGTTAGATTGGAAACTTCCCTTTGAAATCATCGACATAGGAAAAGGAGTATGTCTAAAAGAAGGCCACCAAATTGCGATTCTCTCCGTTGGCACTATTGCTAAAACCATTGAAGAGGTTATTTTAACATTAGAACCTCAAGCGGCTATTGGTCACTTTGATATGAAATTTATAAAACCTCTAGATGAAACTTTATTGCATTCTGTATTTAAAAATTATGACGCTATAATTACCATTGAAAATGGCACCATCGTAGGGGGTTTCGGGAGTGCTATTCTAGCATTTGCGAACAGACATCGTTACAACCAAACCATTGTAACTTTAGGTATTGAAGATCAGTTTATTGAGCATGGCACTACAGACCAATTAATGCATTTACAGAAATTGGATGCCGCTTCAATTAAAAAAGAAATTGAAGATTTATTGTTCGTTCTCAACAACGGCTAGGTCTGTTTTAGTTTCAACCTTCTCAGTCTTCATTGTTTCATAAGATGTTTGCTCTAAACTTTTGCTTGAAATATCGTCTAACATCAATAAACAAGTCACTACAACTAAGAAAATGACAAGCCCTCCAAGTATATTATTTTTCATAAGTAGGTATCTTAATGGGTTGATAATGAAGTAAATTAAAATAAAAAACCGCTGAAAAACAAATTTATTCGATGAAATGCATTTTTATAATATTTGCCCTTGAAGTTTTTTGTGCAATAACATCGCATTTGTATCCGATAACTTTGATATATAAAGACATACAGCCAACAAGTTGTTGTATAACGATTCATTATTAAGTTTTACAGTCTCAGGTAAAATACTTAGCAACAATGTATCATAATTAGACATGTTATCCTCAAAATAATGATGCGCCATTTCCCCAAACGACTCCAATAATTGATTCAAAATTTTATAGCCAGCAATTTCTTTGTTTATGACGTCTTTAGAACGGTAAACATTTTTGATACTAATATTAATAATATCCTTAATCTGTGCTTTATACTGGCTCACATCTAACAAGGCCGTTTCAAATTTACCCGCTAGAATGTCTTCTTCATGTTTCATAAATAAAGACGCAGCTTCGTCTATTAACCGTCCGATTGCCAAGGCTCGTAAATAGCTTACACGGTCTTCAGTTGTTTTTAGAGCATGGTAATTCTCGGTTTTTATACTACCTCTCACCAAATTAATTAAATATTCTAAGGCGTATTCTTCATCAATTAATCCTAAATTAATGCCATCTTCAAAATCAATAATTGTGTAGCAGATATCATCAGCAGCTTCAACCAAAAAAGCTAAAGGATGCCTTTGGTAACTTAACGAATGATCACTCCGTTTGGTTAAACCTAATTCAGTAGCGATGGTTTCAAACATTAATTTTTCACTTTGAAAGAACCCGTACTTCTTATCTACGATATGATTCGTTGGCTTTTTAGGTAATGATTCTTTCGGGTATTTCGTAAATGCTCCTAGAGTCGCATAACTTAATCTTAAACCACCTTCTCTACCCTCTCGACTTTCTGTTAATATTTTAAACCCGTTGGCATTACCTTCAAAATCACATAAATCTTGATATTCTTTGTCTGTTAAGTGCTTTTTAAATTTAGCACCATTGCCATCTTTAAAATAAGAACCAATGGCTTTTTCACCTGAATGACCAAAAGGTGGATTACCTATATCATGCGCTAAAGCCGCTGCTGCGACAATGGCACCAAAATCATTCATCTTATAACCATGAACATTTTCTAATTGAGGATGTTTTTTTAATAACAACTGTCCAACTCTACGACCTAAAGAACGACCAACAACACTCACTTCTAAACTATGCGTTAAACGTGTGTGTACAAAATCAGTTTTAGATAACGGCACCACTTGGGTTTTATCTTGAAGGCCTCTAAATTCTGAGGAGAATATAATACGGTCATAATCAACCTCAAATCCCAAACGGGTTTCATCTTGTTCTTTTCTTAATCTTTTATTGGTGTCTCCAAAGCGCTTTAAGGAGAGTAGTTGTTCCCAGTTCATAGTTTAATTCTTAGAAGATGCAAGATATATAAATTGCTATACAATTGATTACATAAAGCTTATATAGATGGTAGAAATTTCAATGTTATGTAATTGTCTCCTAAATATAAAATCGCTTAATACTAAGCTAACAATCACCTAACCTTTTAGTCACGAATCTTTAATTTTCAAATAACCTATAAGATAGCTAATCAGAGTTTCTTTGCAGCATAACATTTAATGAACAAAAACGAAATGAAAACAATTAAAAACTTATTTTTCTTACTTACATTTTCACTCTTAGCATTCAACTGTAGTAGTGATGATGATAGCACTGGAGGTGGTGACGACGGCGATGATGTATCACCAACTGTTA
This sequence comes from Winogradskyella psychrotolerans, assembly GCF_018860545.1. GTDB lineage: Bacteria > Bacteroidota > Bacteroidia > Flavobacteriales > Flavobacteriaceae > Winogradskyella > Winogradskyella psychrotolerans_A. Next base: position 64,542 of record NZ_JAHKPN010000012.1, read on the forward strand.
GTTTTTCTGATGATGCAGATGATTGGTCATCTGAAGTGGCACAAGGTGCACAAACAACAGGTGCTGATTTATCTGTATTTGGATGGACGTACACAGCTAGCCAAATAGCAGCTGCCATTGATGGTTTATCTTACGACAACCCAACTTGGACTGTTGACAGCCCACAAGCAGACGAAACGCATTCTGGTTTTATTACAGCTGATGAAACTTGGACTAATGACAGATTTCACATCTTAAGTGGTAAAGTTTATGTTCAAGAAGGTGTAACATTAACTATTGAGCCAGGAACAATTATTAAAGGTGCTGAATCTACAGGATCTAACGCATCTGCTTTAATTGTTGCTCAAGGGGGTATGATTAACGCAAACGGAACAGCTAGTGCGCCAATTATCTTTACTGCAGAAAGTGATAATATCGCTTTAGGAACTAACGCAGGATCAAACCTTTCTATCGATGATAGAGCTTTATGGGGTGGAGTTTTAGTTTTAGGTAAAGCACAAGGTTCTTTTTCTGGTGATGCAGAATCTATACAAATAGAAGGTTTACCTGCAACTGAGCCAGGTTCTTACGGTGGTACAAATGACGCTGATGACTCTGGTGTATTAAACTACATCTCTATCAGACATGGTGGTGCTGTAATTGGATCAGATAACGAAATTAACGGTTTAACACTTGGTGGTGTTGGTAACGGTACTACAATTTCTAACATTGAAGTTGTTGCTAACTTAGATGATGGTATCGAATGGTTTGCAGGTGCTGTTAACGTATCTAACCCAATCGTTTGGGGTTGTGCTGATGATTTATTAGATATAGATGAAGCTTTCTCTGGTACTATTAGTAATGCCCTTACAATTTCTACAAACGTAACAGATCACGCTATGGAAATTGATGGTCCTGCTGGTACTTTCCAAGCCGGATTTACAATCAACGGTTTAACAATGATTGGTGATACTTCTGCTACAATTGATGGTGTAAGTGGAAACAGAGAGTATTCTGATTTAAGAGATGGTGCTTTAGCTACAATCAACAACGTATATGCATACGGATTCAGAGCTGGTTCTGATGTTGAATTAGATGACGCTACGTCTGCTGAAAATTATGCTGCTGATAACATCAGTTTTTCTAACTGGCAAGTTGTTTACCCTTCTGGAGATGACAACTCAGTAATGTGGAATGATACAACAGTTGAATAATCCACTAAGAAATATAATTTTATTTGAATACACAACAGGTATACTATTAAAATAATTTCAAACTCATCTCTGTCAAAGAGATGAGTTTTTTCTATACTTTAAAATATTAAGATGAAACATTTATTTACGTTATTAGTTTTTAGTCTATTTTCTTTAGTTGGATTCTCTCAAACAGGTGTAGTAACCGGAAAGATCTATGACGCAGAATTTAATGACCTTCTACCCTTCGCCAATATTGTGGTAAAAAACACTACTATTGGTACCACTTCTGATTTCGACGGAAATTATGAATTAGAGCTCGATCCGGGAACCTATGTTATCGTATATTCTTTTGTGGGCTACCAACCAAAAGAAATAACCGATGTTGTTGTGGAAGAGAACGCAGAAGTTACCATAAACGTCACCTTAAACCCATCTTCAGAAAGTTTAGATGAGGTTGTGATTTCTACATCAATCCGAAGAAATTCGGAAGAAGCCGTGTTAAACTTACAACGTAAATCTGTTAATCTTTTTGATGGGTTATCAATAGAAAGCATGAAAAAAGCAGGCGCTTCTAACGTTGCTAGTGCTGTAAAGTCCGTACCTGGAGTGTCATTGCAGGATGGAAAATTTGTATACGTCAGAGGTTTAGGAGATCGTTACACAAAATCAATTCTAAACGGTATGGATATTCCTGGTTTAGATCCTGATAGAAATACGGTACAATTAGATATTTTCCCATCTAATCTTATTGAAAATATTATAGTATATAAAACTTTAACTGCCGATTTACCTGCTGATTTTACAGGTGGTGTTGTAGATATTGTTACCAAAGATTTTTCTAGTCGTGAAGAATACAATTTAAGTGTAGGTGTTGGTTATAATCCAAGCATGCATTTTAATTCAGATTTTATTACACAAAGTAAAAGTGGTACTGATTTCTTAGGTTTTGACAATGGTTTACGTGACGATCCTATTGCTTTAGGAGCATCAATTCCTGCCTTAGCTGATAACAACTCAAGATTAACAGAATTGACAAGACGTTTTGAACCTGAAATGGCTGCACAGACTGGTACAAGTTTTATGAACTACAACTTTGGATTCAGTACCTCTAACCAAATTGATATTGGAGACCATAAATTAGGATACATTGCTGCTATTAGTTACAACGCAGAAACTACCTTATATGATGATTATACCCAAAACTTTTTATTTAAGCCACAAAGTTTAAGTGAGACAGAATTGGTACCAAATAGATTACAGAAAGGTTTTTTATCTGAAGAAAATGTACTTATCAGTGGTTTAGCAGGATTAACTTACAAACGTGATTTTTCTAAGTACAAGGTTGTGTTTACGAAAGTACAGAATGGAACTGCTAAGACGGGTAAATTTGAACAAGAAAGTTTCATTACCAATGCGGCTCTTTTCTACAGTGACAACTTAGAATACACTGAGAAAACGGTAAACAACTTATTATTATCAGGTACACATGCTTTTAACGCAGAAAGCTCAAATGAGCTCGATTGGAGTGTTTCTGGAACCAATGTTAAAGTTAATGATAAAGATGTACGTTCTACGTTATTTGAATATGATGATGGCCAGTATATTATTAGACCAAGTATTGGAGAACCAAGAAGAATATGGAGAAGCTTAGAAGAAAACAACCTATCATCTAAACTGAACTTTACTAAGAAACATCAATTATTTAATAAAGATGCTAAATTCAAAGCCGGTTTAGCTCAAGTTTACAAGGAACGTGATTTTGATATCAACCAATATAGCTTAAGAATTGATGGTACACCAGCCGCAGCTTTTAGTGGTAACCCAGATAATTTATTAATTCCTGAGAATATCTGGACTACCGATAATTCAGGTGGGACATACGTTGTAAGTAATTTTGAACCTGCTAACACATTTAACGCTTATGCAACAACTTACGCTGCTTATGTTTCAGAAGAATTTAAAATTACAGATAAGTTAAAAAGTGTTTTAGGTTTAAGATTCGAAAAATATGATAGTTACTATACAGGTAGTAACACTATTGGAGATATAAACTATGACGATGAACGTATTATTGACGAAGCGGATTTATTCCCATCTTTAAACTTAATCTATAGCTTAAACGATAATACGAATTTAAGATTATCTTATGCCAAATCTACAGCTAGACCATCTTTTAAAGAAGCTTCTGTAGCTCAAATTTTTGATCCTATTTCAAATATTACATTCAATGGTAATATTGACCTAAAAACAACGTATGTAGATAATTTTGATTTACGTTATGAAATTTTTAGTGAAGATGCTGGTCTACTTGCATTAAGTGGATTCTACAAGTCATTTGATAACCCTATTGAGTTAACTATTTTTGGATTGGAAGCCATTAATGATGTTATCCCTAGAAACATTGGAGATGCGAAAGTGTACGGAATAGAATTAGAATTTAGAAGAAATCTTGGATTCATCTACGAAAACCTTAATAGCTTATCATTTAACACTAACATTTCTGTTATTGAGTCTGAGCAAACTATGAACGAAGCTGAATATGAAGGTAGACTTTCTGCAGCGCGTGATGGAGAAGAAATTGATGATAAAAGACAGCTTCAAGGTCAGTCGCCTTATTTAATTAATGCAGGATTAAGCTACTCAAAAAACGGTATTCAGTCTGGTATTTATTATAATGTACAAGGAGAAACCCTTCAGATTGTTGGTATTGGTCAGGTATCAGACGTATATACAGATCCTTTCCATAGTTTAAACTTTAACTTTTCAAAATCATTTGGAGAAAAGGAAAACAGAACGATCACTTTGAAGGTTGACAACATTTTGAATGATGAAATAAGATCTAACTATCAATCTTATAATGCCGAAGATCAAATTTTCAGCAATTATAGCCCAGGAGTAGAATTCTCTTTAAGCTATGCAGTAAAATTCTAATTTAGATCAAAACGAATCTGAGTAAAAAACAAAAGTTCATTAAAATAAAAAACCGTCTCATAAATTTATGAGACGGTTTTTTTAATTTTATTTATAATCGTTAATCTAAAGACACTAATGTTCTATCATTAGACCATTCCACAACACTTACAATAGTATTGTCTCTATAATCTACTTCTTTGAGCGAATCACCTTCCCAAAAGAACCATTTTCCAACTTTTTTACCAGCATCGTATGTCGCAACCGCTAATTTATTTCCTTCTACATCAAAACTCGTCCATTTACCTTGCAATTTACCATTAGCATCAAAAGCACCTGTTTGTTGTATTTCACCATTATCGTGAAAATAGGTAGCGATTAACAAATCACCTTTCTTTTCTAATTGTGGCTTATTATTTTGAGCATATGTAAAACCTACACTCAACATTACTAATATTATGACTATCTTTTTCATATCTATTTGGGTATATAATTAATATTTACATTACGAATATAACATTAATTTTACATTTAAACAATATTTACGTAACATTAAGTTAACATTAGAGCGATATTAAATTAAAAATCAGCCACTTAACACAATAAGCGCAATTTACATTATTAAAATATGAGGTTCAACTCGTTTTAACCTCAGAAGTTTAACATTCTACACGTCATAATACCCACAAAGCCAAAACATCAGTTTTAATACGCTAACCGTTTTGACGTCCGCATTTTTTATGAATATCAAATAATTATTTTACCGTCTATTGCCATGGTTTTCAGAAGGCCCTATAACGCCAATGACACTAACTATATATTGCATTTACAAGGTCTAATAATAACATTTAGATAACATTCTCTTGGAAATAAAAAAGGTACTTTGCATTCAATTTTATTAATACTTTTTAATGGAAAATCTTTATGTCTATATGCTAGCTGCATTGGCTTTTTTAGCTGTAGCAGACTTAGTAGTTGGTGTAAGTAATGACGCTGTTAACTTTTTAAATTCCGCCATAGGATCTAAAGCTGTATCATTTAAAACCATAATGATAGTTGCGAGTATTGGTGTAGCCGTTGGAGCCTTAACTTCTAGTGGAATGATGGAAGTCGCTCGAAAAGGCATCTTTAATCCTGGTGAATTTATGTTTGATGAAATTATGGTCATTTTCATGGCTGTAATGTTGACTGATATTCTACTTCTCGATTTCTTCAATACACTCGGCATGCCCACATCAACAACAGTTTCTATTGTTTTTGAATTATTAGGCGCCTCTGTTGCCGTAGCTTTAATTAAGATTTATGCAGACAGCTCACAATCAATTACCGACTTGTCAATTTATATCAATAATTCTAAAGCCATTGAAATAATATTGGGCATACTTCTATCTGTCGTTGTTGCCTTTTCTATTGGAGCTATTATTCAGTATGCTTCCCGATTACTATTATCATTTAAATTTCAAGAAAAACCATCTTGGTATGGTGCGCTTTTTAGTGGTGTTGCCAATACCTCTATTCTGTATTTTATTCTAATAAAAGGGGTGAAAAACGCAAGCTTCATGAGTGCTGATCTTACCACTTTAATAGCTTCAAATCCGATTGCTTTAATTGGCATTAGCTTTGTAATATTAACGTTACTATCTTATGCCGTAATACACTTTTTTAAAACTAATATTTATACGGTTATTATCGTAATTGGAACGTTTGCCCTTGCTGTAGCCTTTGCAGGTAATGATTTGGTAAACTTCATTGGAGTGCCTATCGCAGCATACAACTCGTATGAGGCATGGTCAGGAAGCGGTTCTTTACCTACAGAATATGTTATGACTGCATTGAGCGAACCTGTGCAGACACAACCTATACTTCTTTTAATTGCTGGACTTATAATGGTATTAACACTTTGGTTTTCGAGTAAAGCTAAAGCCGTTGTAAAAACCTCAGTAGATTTATCCAGACAAGATGATATAAAAGAACGCTTTGAGCCTAATTTTCTATCTAGAAGTATCGTAAGAGGAACCATTGTTTTATCTGACAGCTTAAATACTGTTCTTCCTAAATCCTTTATAAATTGGTCGGATAAACAATTTATAAAACCAAAAATTGTAGCAAAATCACATGATATGCCTGCGTTTGATTTGGTTAGAGCAGCTGTAAATTTAATGGTAGCCAGTGTCTTAATCTCTATTGCCACATCAATGAAGTTACCACTATCTACAACTTACGTCACCTTTATGGTAGCTATGGGTACCTCTTTAGCCGATAGAGCTTGGGGAAGTGAAAGTGCTGTCTACAGAGTTGCTGGTGTACTTAACGTTATCGGTGGATGGTTTTTCACAGCGTTTAGTGCTTTTGTTGCTGCAGCTATTATGGCCTACATCTTATACCATGGACAAGGTTATGCCTTAGTTGGTTTATTGGTTTTAGCAGTGCTTTTATTATTAAGAAGCTTTTTAGCTCATCGTAAGAGCACAAAACTAATGAAAGAAGAAGACCAGCTAGAAAAAGCTGAAAGTAGCTCAACACAAGGAGTTATTCATGAGAGTGCTTCTAACATTGCTAGTGTAATTAAACGTGGTAATAAGATCTACACTTCAGCTATTAATGGTTTGGCCGTACAGGATTTAAAAAAATTAAAGAGGAATAAAAAACAAATAGATAAACTGTCTAGTGAAATTGATGACTTAAGGGATAACATTTTCTATTTCATTAAAAACTTAGAAGAGCCTAGCCTTTCAGCAAGTAACTTTTACATTAATATATTAGGCTATTTACAAGATATGGCCCAATCTTTAGAATACATTTCTAAAGTCAGCCATAAGCATGTTAATAATAATCATAAGAAATTAAAGTTTAGCCAGATTAAAGAGCTTAAAGACTTAGATACACGTATGGAAACCTTGTTTTCTACAACACAAGTCGCTTTTGAATCGCGTTCATTTGAACAAATCGGAGCGGTATTAACAGAAAAAACAGGAGTGTATACCTTGGTGCGAGATAAAATTCAAAAGCAAGTAGAACGTACACGAAATGAAGAATCAAGTCCGAAAAACACAACGTTATATTTTAGTTTACTTTTAGAAACAAAAGACTTATTAACGGCTATGATGAATTTATTAGAAGAGTATTACAATTCACATGATAGCTCTGTAGAACCTGCAACCATACATACAGAATCTACAACTACAGAAACAGAAGAAGAATAGTCAATCACTATTTATATAGATATTAAAAAGCTTCAAATCTTTATAGACTTGAAGCTTTTTTATGTGACCCCCTTAAGAAACATACGCAACAACAACCCATTCAATATTTTACGTTACCATTTAAAATCTACAAGTTTAACATGAGACCATTAAATTGCTATAAATGTTAAATAATTTGAACTTTCAACATCCAAAGCGCACCTTTTATCGTATATATAACTTTAAAACTATAATAACCAAAAATCATAATATGAAGAAAATTTCAATCCTTTTAGTAACTGCTGTAATATTAAGTTCTTGTGTGTCTAAGAAAAAATACTTAGAATTAGAACAACAACATGGTGAAACCGTAAGTGAACTTACTAAAACCAGAGTAGAAAAAGAAGATTTAGAAAACAAGTTCTCTGCCATTGAAGCACGCGTTAATCAATACAATGCTAAAATTCAATCTTTAAACGAAGATGTTGAAGGCTTAACAATTGATAACAAAGCAAAATTTCAAGTATCTGAAGATGGTACAGTAGCTTCTGGCGCGAGTAAAGAAAAAATGCGTGAAACGCTTAAAAACGTAAGTGCAGAAAAATTAGCCGGAGCTAAAACGTTAAAAGATTCTATGAACTTAGCGGTTCAGTACAATTTAAGTAAAGCTATGGATACTAGTGATCTTAATGAAGATGCAGATATCGCTGTAGATATTAACGAAACTGTAGTCATGATTTCTATCGCTGATGATATGCTTTTTAACACAGCAAGTTATAGAGTTGGAAACAAAGCAGATAAAATATTACAAAAATTAGCAGATGTGATCAACTCTGAACCAAGCTTAGATGTTATGGTTGAAGGTCATACCGATTCTAGAAGTATTAACACCGACAAAATTGCTGACAACTGGGATTTAAGTGTATTACGCGCCACTTCTGTAGTACGTAAATTACAAAAACAGTTTAATGTAGCACCAGAACAATTAATTGCATCTGGACGTAGCAGCTACCAACCTTTGGTAGAAAACGACAATAACGCTAACAGAGCTAAAAATCGTAGAACGCGCATTATTTTAATGCCAAACATTGATAAGTTCTTTGCTATGATGGAAGCAGAATAAATCCATTAACCTATTTATGGGTCAATTTAAAAAAGCATCCTCCCGAACAATTCGGCATTGGATGCTTTTTTTGATGGTTATGTTGTATTTTGTAGAAAAATTAGTTTTATGAAATTATATGTCGCATTCGTAGTCTTTTTGATATCCATCGCTGGTTTTAGTCAAGATATAACTTCAAAAGCGTTATTAAAAAATGCCATAGATTACCACGATCCCAATGGTAATTGGACAAGCTTTAATGATACCTTCACTGTTGTAATGACCACTCCAAGTGCTCCAAAACGCACGAGCGTTATTTCTATTAATTTGCCTGACGACTATTTTAATGTCAGCGCCACAAAAGATAGCACAACTACCACGTATACTTTAGATAAAGGTAAGTGTCAAATGAGCTACAATGGTAAAGCTTTAGATAGTATTTCGGCTAAAGCAAAGAAGATGACTTGCGACAGAGCCACTCTTTATAAAAACTATTACTCTTATTTATATGGCTTGCCCATGAAACTAAAGGATCCTGGCACTAACCTTAACGACAAGGTTGAAAAGAAAACATTTAAAGGCAAAACGTATTTAGTTTTAAAAGTCACTTATGATGAAACTGTAGGTAGTGATGTTTGGTATTTTTATTTTAATCCGAAGACATACGCTATGGAAATCTACCAGTTCTTTAAAACAGATGACCATGGCATAGAAAAACCAGAAACAGGTGAATATATAGTGCTCACTGAAGAAGCCGTTGTAAATGGCATTAAAATGCCTAAAGCTAGAGCTTGGTATTATAATAAAGATGATACGTATTTGGGGACTGATACTTTAGTTGAAGATTAATAATCGTTACCAATTTGTCCAATTTTTTCTAATGCGAGCAAGGCATTTTTTCTTGCATAAAATTTATCCTCTTTAACTACACAAGTATTTGATAAAGAATCATGCCAACCTTTACCAATTGTACCTAAAAAGGAAAAAGCATCAAATGGTATACACCTACTTAAGCTTCTTTGAAGTATTTGTTTCGAGGTAGGCTCACTACCATCAATAGAAACCACGATTGTTTTAGTAAAAAGCTTCCCAAATGTTTTAAAAGTGTATTTCTCCATTACAAAGTAATAAAGAACTATAAATAAATAAGTTATAATTAGATCTTCAATTTCAGAGATCCCGTTCCAGTAGTCATAAAAAACATAAATACCCGTAAACTCTCCTAAATAATAAAACAAATAAGTTAAGATATAGAAAAATAAATATTGGGGAATTGCATCAACAATATAATGAACAAAACGCTGACTTTTGCTAGCTAATAAATCATCGGTAATTTCAAATATGTTTTCTTGCATGGCTGATGAATGATTTAAACTATTCAAACATAAAAAAAGCACCTCAGAACTGAGATGCTTTTTGATATTTAATTTGATAAGATTCCTGCCTTCGCAGGAATTTGTCTAATTACCCTTCACAACTAGCACATTCTTTCTTTTGCTTAAACTTCTGTGCCGCATTCATACTGTGTTGGTAGTACAATGATTTTACCCCTAATTGCCAAGCTGTAACATAAATCTTATTAATGTCTTTTACTGGCATATCTGGATGCACCATAATGTTTAAAGATTGTGCCTGATCTATGTGGTTTTGTCTATTCGCTGCTTGATAAATGATGGTCATTTGATCAATTTCAGAATAAGTTTTAAACACATCCTTTTCATGGTCAGTCAATCCTTCTAAATGTTGAACAGAACCATCATAATCACGGATACTTCTCCAGATCTCATTCGTATTCATGCCTTTTTCTTCTAAAAGTGCTACTAAATACGGATTCTTAATGGTTGTTTTGATTTTCGCGATATCCTTAACATAGCTATTAGACCAAATTGGCTCAATACCTTGTGATACTTGTCCTAATATAAAAGCAGATGACGTTGTTGGTGCCACAGCATTTAACGTGGTATTACGTCTTCCGTAGCCTTTTAATACTTCTGGCTCACCAAATAACTTCGCTAACTCTTCAGAAGCCTTAACCGACTTGTCTTTTATAGTTTTAAAGATTTCACTATTTAAATCAAAAGCTTCTTTACTATCAAAAGCGACCATTTTAGATTGTAATAACGAATGCCATCCTAAAGCTCCTAAACCTAAAGCTCTGTTTTCTTTTGCGAAATTATAGGCTTTCTCCATAAACATGAAGGTTTGTCTATTATCTCTGTCTTCAGAATCTCTATACACTTCTAATTTAGTGATGAATTCTTCTAAAACAGCATCTAAGAAATACACCATAGTTTCAACAGCATCGGTATCTTTCCACTTGTCATAGTGTAATAAGTTTATAGATGATAATACACATACAAACGACCATTTATCATTTGTTGGTAACATAATTTCTGAACACAAGTTACTTGCGTAGATTTCATGCTTTTTATCGCGATAGACATCTGGTGCCGTATTGTTGGCATTATCTCTAAAGAAAATATAAGGATATCCTATTTCTCCTCTACGTTGTAAAACTTTTGCCCAAATGGCTCTTTTATCGGCATCACCATCAATCATTTCTTGCATCCAATCATTACCAACAGTAACACCATGGGTTAATTCTTGAATTGGATTTCCTTCAGTTCCTATTTCTAAAAACTCATGAATATCTTTGTGATCTATTGGTAAGTACGGAGAAAAACGACCTCTTCTCACTGAACCTTGACTCACCACATCAACCATTTTTTCAAACAACTGCATAATATGTACAGCTCCCGAAGATTCTCCATTGTTTTTTACAGGTGCACCTCTATGACGAAGTTTACCAAAATAACCAGAAGTACCACCTCCTAATTTAGACATCATTCCTACTTCAGATTGTGTATACAAGATATCTCCCATATCATCAGAAATATGTGATCCAAAACAACTAATTGGTAAGCCACGTCTTTTTCCAAAGTTAGACCATACTGGAGATGCTAATGAGTAATAGCCTTCTGCCATATATCCATAAAACTTATCGGCAAATCCATCGATGCCTAATATTTTTTCTGCATTATTAGCAATTTCTCTAATACGTTCTTCAGGTGTTGTATCTCCGGTAAGGTAACCAGAGGCTAAAAATTGACGACTATGCTCTGTTAACCATTTTATTTCTGGTTCTGATTTAGCTTCTTTAATAGCTTCTTTTCTAGCTTTAATTAATTCATCGTGGCTAGATGTTTTTACTGTTTCGTGGTTCACTTTGTTTTTGATGTCTTGGTTCATAGGGTCGTTAATGGATTAAAATAGGTCGTCGCCGGTTACACTTTTTTGTCTTTTTGCATAGTTAATGGAACGTTTCACAAAGAAATCTCCATGCTTAGTTCCAATAATTTCGTCATCAAACCAATCGGTTTGTTCTAATAATTTTTCATCAACATCAAATACTTTTTCGATGCCAATACTTTCTAATGAGTTGTTGAATCTGTTTTTTATGAATTCGTTAATCACATTTTTAGGCAAGAAATCTAATTCTCCTGCTTCAAAAATCCAATCCACCAATTTACTTTCAGAATCAAAAGCCTCTTTACATAAGTCTCTAACTAAAGAACTGTGTTCTTCATCAAACCATGTTGGGTTTTCTTTTTTGATAATTTTAATAATGTCAATTCCGAAGTCACCGTGAATTTGTTCTTCTTTAGACGTTGCTTCCACCACATTAGAAACACCTTTAAGCATGTTCTTATGTTTGTTGAAAGCCATTATTATTAAAAACTGAGAAAATAAAGAGACATGTTCTATAAAAAGAGAAAACAATAAAATTGATTCTGCATATTCTTTATTATCCTCACTTTTTGCATTTTTTAAAGCGGTTTCTAAATAATGAACACGTCTCATTATTACCGGCTTTTTCTTTAGGTTTTTAAATTCGTTATTAAGTCCTAAAATTTCTAATAAATGTGAATACGCATCGTGATGACGCACTTCACTTTCTGCAAATGTTGCTCCTACAGATCCGATTTCTGGCTTCGGCATTTTATGGTAAATATCTCCCCAAAATGATTTTACAGCAACTTCAATCTGCGAAATCGCAAGCATAGTATTTTTAATCGCATTTTGCTCTACAACGGTCAATCTTGTTTTAAAATCTTGAATATCACTTGTAAAGTTAAATTCCGAATGAATCCAGTACGAATGTCTAATGGCATCTACATACTCATTAAGATCTGGATATTCATAAGGTTTTAAGTTAATACGCTTTTCAAAAATATTTGTTTTTCTAAGTCTAGCTTGTTCGTCTCTATATAATATGTAGGCTTTTGCAACACCATGAAACGAACTTTCCATTAATTTCTCTTCAACAAGATCTTGTACTTCTTCTACGGTAGGTAAATAATTATGATCTATCGCCTTTCTCTCTAATAATGTTTGTAACACTTTTACAGAAATTGTATTAGCATCTTCTTTAGAGCCATTTCCAACAGAAAGCATTGCTTTTTCAATAGCGTTAGAAATTTTATTTAAAACAAACGGACTTGTTTCGTAATCTCTTTTAATAATCTGAGTAATCTCCATGTTTTTTTTTTTAATTTAATAACCATAAAGTCATTAGAATGGTGTGATATCATTCTAATAATATGGGTGAATCCGTTAAACGTTTTTATATTTTTTCCTCTATAGAAATAAAGGGGCGAATTTGATAAAAAAATGATTTTTCAACTTTTTTTTAATCCCAAAAAAATCAAAAAATCTATTTTATTTTGCTCCCAACAAAGATTGACAATTGTCATTAAAAATAAAAGGCAATTTTATAAACATTGTCAACAAGTTCTTAACAAATTAGTGTAATCCTGAAGAAAAGCAGAAATGTTAAAATATAACACAATAGACTGTAATATAACGCTTTAAACCAAATAAGACCTAACTAAAAATGTAAGTTTAATCGTGTTAAAATTAGGGTTAGCAAGCGCGTTTATTGATGGTTGAAGCATTAAGCCATGTTAAAAATAGGCAACAAAAAAGAGCGCTTACACAACGCTCTTTTTTCCCTAATAACTAACTAAAACTAATAATAAGAAATTTAAAAATTTACTTATTATAATTAACACAGTAATGAAATTTTAGAATTATTACAATTCTAATTCCTACTAATTAATAGCTTAAAACCAAAAAAAGCAAACCCCTAATTTGCCGTAACTTTTTTGGTTAGTTTCATTGCGCAAATATCATTTTAATTCTCGACTTAAACTTAGTGTAATGTATCAATGGTAAAAAATAGTGTATAAATGGTTATGCCCTTTTTTAGCATTCTACACACAAAACTATGCATTGCACACATATTTACATTCTAGATACTCAATATATTATTATATTTAGATTTAATAATTTATAACTATGTTGAAAGCAGTAATTGTAGATGATGAACCAAAAGCTATCCAGAGTTTAATTTGGGAAATCAGCAATTTTAGTGATGAAATTGAAGTCATGGCTTCTTTTACTAATCCAGATAAAGCCTTAAAGTTTTTAAATACTAACACACCAGATTGTTTGTTTTTAGATGTACAAATGCCAACCATTGGGGGTTTTCAGTTTTTAGAGCAACTCAATGCCATTAACTTTGCTGTTGTAATTACCACAGCTTACGATGAATATGCTATAAAAGCTTTAAAACATGAAGCAACGGACTACTTATTAAAACCAATAGACTCAGACGATTTAAAAGATTGTATTTCAAAAATTAAAAAACATAGTGAACGCACAATTAACTCTTTTAAGTTAGAGCGTATGCTCGATAATTTTAATACACAATTTGATAAAAAGAAAATCACTATTAATACCGATGGTAAATTACTCTTTTTAGATATTGACGATATTATATATATAGCGTCTGATGGTAATTACAGCACACTATATTTACAAAATCAAAAAAAAATTGTCATCACTAAAAAACTAAAAGAAGTTGATGCAATTTTGCCAGAGCACTATTTTTTTAGGATTCATAACTCTTACATTATAAACCTCAATAAGATAAAAGCGTTTATAAAAAATGAAGGCTATGTTATTATGGATAGTGATCATAAAATCCCTGTGGCAAGACAGCGAAAATCAGATTTTTTAGAAAAGCTATAGTTTATGACACATTTTTTTTCGCATAAGCTGATAAGCCTTTGCATCTTAATATTCCTATTTAGTTCTTATGGCTCTGCTCAATCAGAGAATTTTGAAAATGCCCTTAATTATGTTCAAGAAAATAAGCCTTCACAGCACACTATCATAGATTCTCTTCTAAAACCATTTGATCGCGATAGTGCAAAAATGACACGCTTATTAGATCTATCTAAAGAAGCTTCTTGGTATGAGGGAGCTAGTTATGCACTTAACGCTTTAGGTGTTATACAAAGAGACATCTCTAATTACGACGAATCTTTAAGGCTTCATCAGGAAGCTGAAATCTATGCAAATGAAGCAAAAAGTGACGAGTTGAAGATTATAAGTTTGAACATGATAGGTGTCGTTTACCGACGCATGGACATTGTTAAGCTAGCACTGGACTATCATACAGAAGCCTTAAAGATTGCCTATTCTGTTATTACCCCATCCAAATCCATATCTCAAAGTATTGCCATATCTCAAAATAGTATTGGGAATATTTATTTGGCCTTAAAACAATATGATCTCGCCTTAAGTCAATTTAACAAGTCGCTTGCACTTGAAAAAGAAGCAGACAACAAATTAGGATTAGCGATTAACTATCATAACATTGGTTATGCAGAAGAAGCTAAGGGATTATTAAATAAGGCCCTAACGAACTATCAGCTTTCACTAGATTATAATAATATTATTGATTCTGAAATTGGTCGTGTGATTTGTTTTAACAGCATAGGTCGTGTTTATCTAAAACAAAGTAACTATACAGATGCCAAACCAATTATTTTAGAAGCCTTAGAAAAGGCATTAAAGTTAGACGACCAATATTATATAACAGCTTCATACCTCAACCTTGGACAACTAGAAAAAGAAACCAATCAACTTGACATTGCTGAAAAACACCTAAAAAAAGCCCTAAACATTGCTAATTCCTATAATTTAAAATCATCTATTGCTGAATCCAGTAAATTATTATCTGAAATTAACCAAAAGAATGGAAATTTTGAAAACGCCTTAAAGTATTACCAAGATGCTGTTGAAATAGAAAACACCTTTCTAACGGAACAAAACCTGCAGTATGTTAATGATATTGCGATGGAATATGAAAATGAAAATAAAAACAATCAAATAAAAGCTTTAGCCATAGAGAATGAAGCCGTACGATTACGATTAGAGCGGAATAAACAAATCTTATTATACACATCATTACTCCTTGGCGCTATTGGCATTGCCCTTTTTATTATACATAGAACAAAAGCTTTAAAACGCGACAAGCACATCTTAACATTGGAACAAGATATGTTACGAAGCCAAATGAATCCGCATTTTATTTTTAATTCGCTGAATTCCATTAAACTTTACATTATTAATAATGATAAAACCAATGCGGTTTATTATCTCAATAAGTTTTCGAAATTAATTCGAAAGATTTTAATGGCTTCAAAAGAAAAAGAAACATCCCTCCATGATGAGCTTGAAACTATGAAATTATATATGAATATTGAAAATATTCGATTTTCAAATGAAATAGATTTTAACATCAATGTAGATCCATCTATCAACACCGAAATCATCAAACTTCCATCTTTAGTCCTTCAACCCTTTTTAGAAAATTCGTTATGGCACGGTTTATCTTCAAAATCGAATAATAAAAAAATAGACTTAAAGGTTACTAAGAAATCATCAAAATTTATAACTGTAGAAATTACCGACAACGGCATTGGTCGATTAGCATCGAAAGAAATTAATGATAAAAAACGGTTAGAACGAAACTCAGTTGGAATCGATATCACCAAAGCACGATTAGCTAATTTCTCAGAAGCTTTCGAAGATTCTTACACCTTAGAAATTGTAGATTTATACGACGACAAAACCCCTTCCGGAACGAAAATAATTTTACAAATTCCTATAAAACTGAAAAATCAAATAATGGCTTAACAAAAACTAATCTCGTTTTGATTAACCTTTGTTTTGGGATCCTACATTATCGATTATAAGTCTCTGCAACCTTTTCCAATTCAGCGTACCAATCTTCACCAAACTTTCTAATCAATGCTTCTTTTACAAACTTATAAATTGGCACTTGTAATTCTTTGCCTAAAGCACAGGCATCATCACAAATTTCCCACTTATCATAATTAACCCCAGAGAATTCCGTGTATTCTTTAACTCGTATTGGGTATAAATGACAAGAGACCGGTTTCTTCCAAGAAATTTCTCCTTGGTTATACGCTTCTTCTATAGCGCAAAGTGCTGTTTTTTTCTCATCAAAAATGACATAAGCACAATCTGCA
Source organism: Winogradskyella psychrotolerans (assembly GCF_018860545.1). GTDB lineage: Bacteria > Bacteroidota > Bacteroidia > Flavobacteriales > Flavobacteriaceae > Winogradskyella > Winogradskyella psychrotolerans_A. The sequence continues at coordinate 81,316 of NZ_JAHKPN010000012.1, forward strand.
CCATTGATTAATGGTGTTTCAAAATCCCCAAAATCTGTAGTTATTGAAGTCCCTTGCGCATCAATAGCTGCAATACCTTCTTTTCTAAGAAATGGTTTAACTTTAGGATAAATATCTTCTAGTATTTTAACCTCCTCTTTATCTAAAGGAGCACCTGCATCTCCATCAATACAGCATGCACCTTTACACGCTGAAAGATTACAAACAAAATCCTTTTCAATAATGTCTTCTGAGACTATAGTTTTTCCGAGTTGAAACATGCGACAAAAATACTTAAACTTAACTGCAATTATGTATTGAAAATCTGTAATAATATCGCACCTTTGCAAAAAATTTCAAAACCCCAACACAAAACAACTATTAAATCTTTAACAATCAATTCATTACTATTATTTTTTAAATTTACAATAGTTTTAAAACACGAAAAAAATGCAACTTAATTTTAAAGAAATATTTACAGCTTTCATGATTCTTTTTGCGGTAATTGATATCATTGGAAACATTCCAATTGTCATAGATTTGCGTAAAAAAGTTGGTCATATACAAAGTGGAAAGGCTTCTATAATAGCTGGTGTTATTATGGTCATTTTTCTGTTTGTAGGAAAAAGCCTATTAAGTCTTATTGGTATTGACGTTAATTCATTTGCTGTTGCTGGTGCATTTGTCATCTTCTTTATTGCCTTAGAAATGGTTTTGGGCATCACGCTTTATAAAGATGATGAACACAGTGCAGTCACAGCCTCAGTTTTCCCATTGGCATTTCCGCTTATGGCAGGACCAGGAACATTAACTACCTTATTATCCTTACGTGCAGAATTTGCCATTGAAAACATAATCGTAGCTGTAATCAGTAATGTCGTCGTTATTTATATTGTACTTAAAACATCATCAAAAATTGAGCGTCTTATCGGAGCCAACGGAATTAACATAATAAGAAAAATATTTGGTGTAATTTTGTTAGCCATAGCCGTAAAGCTATTTGCTCATAACATTAAAGCATTATTGATGTAAAATTTTAAATATGAAGGTACTCACACTTATTCTATCGATTATTGCAATAGCACTCATTATTTTTAATGCAACAAAGCTAAATTTTAATGCCCTCCTAGAAGGGGAAAGTCAAACAGCCTTAATTACAATTGCAGCGGCTCTTTGTGCATTAGTCCTGTTGCAAATCCTTAGAATTTCTAAGAAGATTGAAAAGCTTTCTAAAAAAAATAGAGCCTAATCCAGCTAACTCAAAATAGTGGTAATTAGGCTCATTACGCTTAAAATAGCTTTACTTAATTTAAACTGTAAGTCACTTCAAAAGTCCCCTCAGTAAAACTATAAGTTGTACCTCCTGTGAGTATTGGATCTCCAACAAAGTTAAAAGTACCAGATACTTTTTGAGTCTCTGTATTATGAGCTGTAATTGTAATGCTACCGCTACTCGACAGAGCACTATCACCATTACTAGCATCGTAGCTAGCCACAAACTGTGTGTCTGCAACGGCAAACGTATCTCCCGCTTCTGCACTAATAGGAAAATTAATAACCACATTATCACCATTAGACTCACTACCACTTATTGTAATAGTAGAGCCTATTACTGTAATTAATCCGTTAACAAACTGCGGATTATAATCTGTTCCATTGATTTTCACAGAAAACAAATTATTATTAGAAGGTTCCGAAGGAGAATCGTCATCTCCACCGCATGATGTTGCTAAGAACGCAAATGCCATAAATAAAATTGTTTGTAATACTTTCATTTTTAAAATAGGTTTTAAATTAATAGTTCTTCCATTTATGACATGTAATTAAAAAGGTAAACATCATAAAGCACAATTATTTAAAAATATTTTCATTACAATTGTTTTTTCTAACTTTGAGTTTACTTTTTAGTCTCTAACGCATTAATGAATAAAGAACCTACACTAGAAGATCTTTTAAAGGATAAGGATAATGCCTTTGAACTTCTTTATAAAAACTATAAAGGTGATTTTGTAGCTTTTGGTAGAAAGTTCTCATTAAAGGACAATGAAATCGTAGATATTTACCAAGACAGTTTTTTAAGTCTTTATGAAAATTTATTGAATGGAAAAATAACAGCATTTACAAGTAGTATAAAAACCTACTTATTTAGTATTGGCAAGTTTAAGATTTATGAGCACCTCAGAGCACATTCTAAATTAAATATTATTGATGCACCCATTAATGAAGAAATTACTCTTGAGGATTTAACTTTAGAAAATGAAGTATTATCTGAGCGAGAACAGCTCGTAAAAGCAAATTTTAAAAAACTAGGCAAACAATGCCAGCGCATTTTAGAACTTTTTTATTTTAAAGGGAATACCTTAAAAGACATAAAAGAGATTGAGAACTATGATAAAACAGATGTTGTAAAAAGCCTAAAATCGAGATGTTTAAAAAAACTAAAACATCTCGTAAATGCATAGTATGAAAAACGAAGAATTAATAGCACTTTATTTTGATGGTAAACTCAATGCCAATCAAAAAACCTTGTTTGATAAATTAATGTCAACAGATGCTGAATTCAGAGCACAGGTTGAATTTGAAAAACAAACAAAAACAGCTATTATTTCAATAAAAAAAGATGATCTAAAACGAAAGCTTCAACAACTAGAAGCTCCCAAAAAACGTTTTAATTATTATGCAATAGCCATTGCAGCCTCATTAATTATAGCCCTAGGCATCTTTAGCCTACTTCAACCAAGAGAGAATTTTTCAAATGAACAATTATTTGCAGAATATTTTCAACCTTATGCTAATGTCATAACTCCTACATCTCGTGGCAATGAAAACACAGATACAAAAACAGAGGCTTTTGTTTATTACGATGCGCATAATTATAAAGTAGCAGCAGAGAAGTTTCATACCTTATTTAATACAACGAACACCTCTTATTATCTATTTTATGAGGCTATATGTGAATTGCAATTAGGCAACACACAAAATGCTATTAATTTATTTGAACAACATAAAGGCTACGAGGATAAATTAGCAACTCATCGCAATTGGTATTTGGCTTTAGCGTATTTAAAAAGCGACAATATCAAAGACGCTAAAGTTTTACTACAGGCTATTACAACCAAAAAGTCCTATAAATACAAGGCTGCAGATGCCATTCTTAAAAAAATAAAATAAACAGGTTTACCTTTTTATAAAGTTGACATTAATAGGAAAACAAATTCTATTATGGAACAATTTATTTTAAAGAAAACTATTTTATACCTTTCAATTATTCTAGTAGCTTTTAATTGTAGTAGCGATGATGACGGTAAATTAGAAGAATCTGAATCCAACGTTAAGCTAAAAAAATTCACTAGCACTATCAGTGGTTTTATTAATACTTCAGAAACAAGTGAAATATATTATTTAAACAATGGAAAGCCTCAAGCCATATTAGATCCTTATGGTAATGTACTCTCTGTTATTTATGAAGGTGACAAACTTTTCAAGTTTGCAAATAACACCTACACTTTTGATACCGAGAATCGTTTAAAAACGATAACCAATTTAGATTATGGTATTTGCACACTTCATTACAATAGTCAAAATCTATTAATAAGGCAAGAGATTGTTGCACCTAACTCAATAGGTAGCACAGAAGAATTACATATTACTAGAGACTTATTGTATGATGATAATAATCAAATTACTGAAATATTAGAGACTGAAACTAATAATTATAGAATAGACAAATATGTATTAGAATACAACAATGATGAACAGTTAACCAATTATGAAATTTTTATTTCTGAACAAAGTAACACACCTTTAGAATTAATTGAAGAAGTAGAAATCACCTATGATTCTTCAAGAAATCCCTTAGTACCAATTTATAACAATCTGGATTTAAATAATTCTATTTCCATGATTACTCTAAAAGAACTAGCACCATCGTTTTTGTCTAATACTGCTTTTGGTCACTACGATGGCTTTAAAATCAATTACGTACCTCAAAACAATATTTTAAGTACCATTGTTTCTTCGCCGTTTAACGAAACGTTGAGTGAAAATTATTCTTACAATTTAATAGATGATTACCCTAGCTCTTCAGAAGTCAATATATCTGGCGGTTTTTTTTCTTATTCAGCTGAGATCCTTTGGGAATATACTACAGATTGAAGCCAACTCTTTTTTTTATTAATCAATACAACCAACAATGAAAACAATTTTATTTAAATCAAAATTAATACGCTTATTTATAGCTTTTTTAATTTTCGCATCGTGCAGTAAAGATGATGAATCCTCAACGGTTGATATACCTACGGTAAATTATACTGCGACTAACTTTGATGCTACATTTTTTCAAACAGGTAACTCAACCGCACCTATTATAGATTGGAATGGAGACCAAGGTACATTTTCTCTATCAGCACCACTAGCAGGATTAAATATTGATAGCATCAACGGTATATTGAGCTGGGACAAAACGCTACCGATTGGCATTCACAATCTACAGGTTATAATAACAAATAGTGCAGGTCAAACCGTAAAGAATATCACTTTGAGTAATCCACTTCAAGGTGTTTTCACGGGTTTTATTATTAATGGCAATAGTGAGTACTTAGAAATGGAATTTTTCTCAGACGGTACAATAATAGTTAAATTAGAAGACTCTGGCAGTCCACCAACGGCATATGGCACATGGACTAAAAATAATACAACCATAATTGCAAACCTCACCAATCCGGAAAACGGGGTACAAGCATCATTTTCAGGCACTTTAACCATTGACACAACTGCTAAGTACACAGGTAATTTGTATAGCAATCCTAACTTAACAGATCCATTAGGTGTTTTTGAAGTGGTCCTACATTAAACAAATAAAATTAATTAAATATGAAATATTTATACATCATTATTACTTTCTCTGTGCTAAGTATGCAAAATACAAAAGCACAAACTGCAGATTATTTTTTAACAATTAATACTACAAGCGCAACCAATTTAACTATAGACACAGGTATTGAATTTAATGGTTACAGATATTTCAGTGCTACTAAAAACTTTACCGAAAGCACTATTTGGAAAACAAATGGAACTGAAATTGGCACATCCGATTTTATAAACTCTAATGACATTACTAGTGCTAGTCCAATATTTGTTTTCAACAATGAATTATACTATAATGCCTTTCAACTAGGAGAAACCGTAGTTTATAAAACAAATGGAGCTATCAAAACTCCGTTTCTTCAAGAAGACACAGAATCTCCAGTCGTTGGTTTTGATAACAGAAGCGTTGCCATTTTAGACACCAACTTTGTATTTAGACATGGAACAATAACTACGGGCTATGAACTATATATTAGTGATGGTACACCCAACAGCCCAATACTTTTAAAAGACATAAGACCAGGCACTTCATCTAGTCAACCCAATTATTTCACAAAAATTGGTGACGACAAAGTGGTATTTACAGCTAATGATGGCACCAACGGCATAGAACTTTGGGTTACGGATGGCACAAACGCTGGTACACTGTTAGTAAAAGATATTAATACTTCAGGGAATTCTTTTATAAATGGACTAACCAGTTTTAATGGCAAAGCCTATTTTAGTTTAGGGAATGATATCTGGGAAACTGATGGTACCGAAGCAGGAACTGAAATATTTTTAAATCTTAGAATGGATAGCAATTCTGAATACCCGTTTTATGAATATAATAACGAACTTTATTTTACAGCTTACGACACCTCATTCAATTTTGTAGACCTTTGGAAAACCGACGGAACAGTTGCTGGAAGCACAATTTTAACCAGCGAACTAAACTATGCTGATGTATTTCAAAGAACAAATAATTACTTGTTTTTTGCTGCAAATACAGACGCAAACGGCTATGAGCTTTGGAGAACAAATGGCACACCCGGAGGCACGCTGTTAACTAGAGATATAAATCCAGGACCAGAAGACAGTTTGGTCGGCGAACCCTCATTAGGCAACGGCGGAAATTTATTGTTTTTTGAAGCTACTTTTTATGATGATGATCCCAATATAGAAGCCGATTTAAGTGGAGAGTTGTGGTCATCTAATGGCACAGAAACTGGCACACTGCTTAATACAACAATAAACCCTTCAAGTGGACGAGGACAACCAGACAAATTTTTCAATACAAATGGCAAGCTCATTTTTCAGGCCAACGGAGATGGTAGTGGTGCGAGCAATTCAAATCAAGGTATTGACTTATGGATTACAAATGCTAACCTGTTGTCTATAGAAGAAAATGAACCATCTCTAACCAACTTTTTATTATACCCAAATCCAAGTTCAGATACTATCGCCATAAAAGATTTAAATAATACAATTAACGAAATAGCCATATTCTCTCTTGAAGGCAGAAAAGTTAAAACCATTACTTCTAATTTTCAAGCTATTTCCGTAAAAGACCTATCTGCTGGCACTTATTTGGCATCTATAAAACTGAATGATGGAAAACACAATACTTTAAAGTTTTTAAAACAGTAAAAATCCAACTTATAAAATTTCAGTTATGGCGATTATGACTTCGGTATTAATCGCCTTTTTGCAATTATAAAAACAATTAAAATTAATACAAAAAATACAACCCCATAAAGCCAATAATTAGTCGAAGAGACTATAGCAGATGTATCTCCAGTTAGTACAAAACCTGCCCAATAATAAGGATGTTTTAGGTTAGGATCATCTATGTTTTTTAAGTAATCTTGTTTAGCATTTTTTAAGGCTTCGCTTTTTGATAGACCTTCTTTTAAATAGTCATAAAAACGTTTCATTATAATTGAAGTTTCTTTATCTGGCACACGCCATAAACTTGTTAAAGTGGCATCACTACCAGCGTATTGAAAAGCTCTTGAGAAACTAAGAACACCCTCCTCCGAATCTACACGTCCAAAACCTGTATTACAAGCACTCAATGTGGTCAAATCAGCGTTTAACTTAAGATTGTAAATTGTATTTAAATCTAGATGATCTTCATTTTCGCTACTAGAGAATAATAACATAGAGTTATATTCATTGTCTTCATCTACATAAGCATGCATTGCTAAGTGAAGCACCCCATAATTAGATACCGTACTTATAAAATTACCTTTATTGGCTGTAGTATCGTTATACAAATCACCATCAAATAGAGATGCTACATAAGCTGCTTCTTCTTGAGCAAAAGGCAATTGATATGCATTATTATTACGCTCTATAGATCTTTGAAATTCATTTCTACTATCTGATTTATCCAAATAAGCAGGAGAATAAGAAGCTAAAAGTTCATTGCTATCTTTATTGATATTACCTATTAATTTTAAAGACGTATTGTAGTTTACAACTCTATCACTCTCTAAATTTTTGTCCAAAAATAGTTCAAATGGCAGTAACGAAACACTACCCTCTGGCACTACAGTTACTTTTTCAAAACTTAGATTCTTATTTAAAAACTTTAAGTTAGAGCTTATTTCATTATAACTGTTTTCGTAATTTTCAAGCTGTTTAACATCACTTAAAAAATTAAAAACCTTTTGAGATAAATCTTCACTGCTTCCCAAATTAAAAAACTGTGTGTCATTTTTTGAAATTAAAAAAACATACAAGTTATCATAATCATAAAAACGTACAATAACTTCTTGTTTAGATAGATTAGATTTCAATTCAAAAAGATTAAAATCCAAAGCCTCATTAATTTTACTACCATATGATTGCTTTTTTAGACTCAATAATAGATTTGATTTGTTTAGTTTTAAGCTATCGAGCTCTTCAGTGAGATTCTTATCTTTATCATCATTTTCTATCAGTTGCGATTTTAACTGAGCAATTCTTACATCTAATAAATTGAGATTATCTAAAACTTTTTTTACGCTCTCATGGTAACTATACTTAATATTATTAATTCTGTTTTTTATAGTAAGTTGTGAGTTAGTGTTTTGCTCTACAACATTGACAATATTGTCATTTAGCATCTTATTTTCAACATTATCCACTTTTAATAATAATCTACATAGTAATAAATTAGTATTTATATTATCAATGAGATTTTTTTCAAATACATTATAGTTGAATTGACTATTATTCTCATTCACTAACAATCCAGACAACAACGCCAATTTAAATGATTTATGATACAAACTCTGATTATTGGATAGTTTAGCATTCTCTAAAATCAAATTACTTAATTCTATTAATGTTTGAGCTGTATGCAAACTACCATATAAGTGATTATTTACAATATCAGAAACACCTATTTCATCTAAGCTCTTTATTTTAATACGTTCCAAATAATTATTGATTGTAATATCTAAATCTCTACTATCATTTCGTAATAAAGCATATTTCACACTACTTAAAGCATACTTATTTAAAAAATCACTTCGTTGAAATTTATTAGCGAGCTCAAGATGAATATCTAAATAGTAAGGTATAGAATCTAAATTATTAGTTAAGAATCTTTTTTTAACCTCTAAATCATAAGCATATAAAGCAAATATCTGGTCTTTTCTTACATCTGAGATACTCATTTCCATGAGCTGTTTAATTCTATCGTCTAAAAGTTCGTGGTCAAAATTTTTGTTCTTGAGTTCTATTTTAGCCGCTCGATAAATTATTGAAGAATAAAACATATTCTTATACCTATTGTTATCTACAATTAAATTATATACGTCCTTCGCCTTTTCGAAACTCTTTATTAATTGATCATATTCTTCATTTAATTCCTGAATTTTGCATTCCAAGTCTATAGTCATCAACTGATCTATATATTTATTTGGAGGTATAAGTGACTTCCAATGTGAGATATGATTTTTAGCTTTTTCTAACTCACCTAAATCTATACAGACATCTGCTAAATTACTAAGAGCATAAGGTAAAAATTCTTCAGCTTGCTTTGGTATATTACCTTCTAGCAAATACGCTTCAAAATCATCTACCGACGCTCTTAATATCTCCCCGTTTTCTAACTGCTGGGCATAAATCATAAGCTGCCTATAATTTACTGTTTTTGCTACTTGTAGCTGAAGCTTAAGAGAATCAGGTATCGTTTCTTTTAATAAAGAATCTATAGTATGTTTAATAGGAAAAACACTTTCTTGCAGAGCATCTAATGGCTTACCAACATCACCCAAAGAGTACCCTAGATTTGTGGTTGCCATTAATAATTTTTGATAATTCTTATTATTGTAATTCTTATATAGACTTATAAACTCTTTGTTGTATTTAATGTTTTTATCGAGCTGGTTCGTTCTGTAAGTAAAAACATCATAATAACTATATAAGTTATTTAAATCATTAATTGGCATGTGCTTTAACGTTGTATAATTAAATCTAGCACTATCCAAAAGTTCCTCCGTTTTATCATTGAATTGTTCGTTCTTAATGTTATTAATTGCTTTTGAAAGTAAGGATCTGGCTTTCATTACTATTACACTATCTTGAAGAGCAATTTCTGATTTATTTTGAACTTCATTAATACTTAAGTTATCAGCTTTATTCTTTCTTGTACAAGAAATTAAAAAGATTAACATTGAAAGCATTAATAACAATTGTGATAAAAACCTCATAAATTCTAAATAAAAAAATATTATAATGTATGAAACATTAAATATAACGTATATTTTTGATTTATAGAATAAAGAAAAAACATGTTCGATACATTAATTATAGGAGCTGGTGCCGCAGGTTTATCTTGCGCTTTGGTTTTAGGTTCTGCTAAAAACAAACCTTTTGCGAAGAACAAAACTATTGGCATTATTGCACACCAAAAAACATCGCATCTTCAAAATGCTTTATTTAATAATGTACTTGGCTTAAAACCTGGAACCTTAGGTGCAGACATCCTAAACGATGGCTTACAACAACTGAGCGATTTATATCCTCATGTTAATCAAATCGATAATGAAAAAGTTGTTTCAATAACAAAGGATTCCAATGGGTTTTCAATTAAAACGAATAAAAATAATTACCACTCTAAAATTGTAGTAATAGCCGTTGGCTATACCAATTTAATGACTATAAATGGTTTAGAAAATTATATTGAACCACACCCAAGAGCTGCTGTAGAAAAAGATAGAATTTGGTTAAAAAACACAGATCATCTTATTGAAGAAAACTTGTACGTAGCTGGTACTTTAGCAGGTTGGCGTAGTCAATTCTCTATAGCTAGTGGTAGTGGAGCACATGTAGCGACGGATATTTTAACGCTTTGGAATGATGGGAAACAAACTAAGGTTCACGATAAAATTTAATGGCTTATTGCTGCTCCCTAATATTAGGATAATCAGTACTTAAAAGTATCACTTCTTGCACCATAATATCTTCTTTATTTATGATTTCCTCAAATGCATTATCATCAAATAATTGACGTGCTAAAGTTGCTTTTATAAGTCGTCTAATTTCTGCATTGTAGGCTACAAAAGAAATATTGGTACGCTCTCTTTGATTCACATAATTTTGAAAACGCACCACAATATCATCACTAACTTCAAAATTATTAATAAAATCGTACTTAGAAACACTTTGATATACGGTACGATCTTTATCCAATTCTTCAAAAACAAAATAACCAAAATGCCCTCTTCGTCTTAAATAATTTATGGTTTCATTATCAAATGAACGATCTATAGGTACAAATATATCTGGAATAATACCTCCACCTCCATAAACTACTTTACCTTTTGGTGTGGTAAATTTTAAAGAGTCATCAACTTCTATATTCTCTTCATGGGCTAGTTCTCCTGTCCTTAAACGCTTATAATAATCATTGTAATAAGTATCAGTATCACCATTTGTATATGGTTTTTGAATAGAACGACCAGTTGGAGTATAATATCTAGATACGGTTAAACGCACAGCACTACCATCCCCTAATGCCATTTCGCGTTGCACTAAACCTTTGCCGTAAGAGCGTCGTCCGACAATAATACCTTTATCATTATCTTGTAACGCACCTGCAATGACTTCACTTGCTGATGCCGAATTTTCATTGATAAGAATATAAAGCTCACCTTCTTCAAAATCTCCTCTTTTTGTGGCATAAATATGTTCTTCCTTTCCTCTCTTATCTTTTGTAAACAAAATGAGCTTACCATCTTCTAAAAATTCATCCGCAATCTGCTCAGCGACACCTAAAAACCCGCCTGGATTATCCCTTAAATCTAAAGCCAATTTAGTAGCACCAAGGTCTTTCAATTCACTGAGTGCAAATTTAAATTCCTTAAACGTAGATTCTGCAAAACGATTCATTTTCATATATCCTAAATCCTCAGTAAGCATATATGCAGCCTCTATACTTTTAATAGGAATAGCTTTACGTTTAACATCAAACTCTAACAATTCATCCTCTCCTTTACGAAATACTGTAAGTTTAACATTAGTATTTTTATCACCTTTTAGCTTCTCACTTATAAAGTCACTTGAAACATTAGGGCCATAAAGCGTATCTCCATCGGCTAAAAGAATACGGTCTCCACTCATAATACCTGCCCGCTCACTTGGACCATTTTCCGTAGGTCTAATCACTGTAATACTATCGTTGTAGGGGTAAAAATTAATACCAATACCTACAAAATCACCTTTCATGTTTTCAGTGATTCGCTCTAAATCTTCTTTAGGAATATACGTAGAATGTGGATCTAAATTATGTAAAATACCATTGACAGTAACATCTACAATACTATCTGTATTGACGTCTTCTACGTACTCGTAATCGATGTAATCAATTAATCGGTTGAGCTTATCTTTTTTACTATTGGTAGAAAAGAGATTATCTGATGTATCCGAAAAATTTAATTTTCCTCCTATAATGACTCCTGCCGCAATTGCAACACCGATAATAAGTGGTATGTATTTATTTTTTGTAGTCATATTATTTCTCGAGCCTATGAGAATCTTCATTTAGATCTTCTATAAGTTCCAACGCGATACCTGCCTTTTTAAGAAATTTAATTCCGGAATCATCTTTATAACCTTGATGATAAACCACTCTTACAATGCCTGCTTGGTGAATTAATTTACTACATTCTTTACAAGGGGAAAGCGTTATGTATAACGTTGCTCCTTGACAAGATTGTGTAGACGATGCTACTTTAAGAATAGCATTAGCTTCAGCATGTAGCACATACCATTTTGTGTAACCTTCGTCATCTTCACAATAGTTTTCAAAACCTGTTGGTGTACCATTGTAACCATCAGAAATTATCATTCTATCTTTTACAATAAGCGCGCCAACTTGTTTGCGTTTGCAATGCGATAATTTTCCCCATTCCTTTGCAATGCGTAAATAAGCTTTATCGTAGCGTAATTGTTTTGTCTTTGGCATTAATAATTAGTGTTTTGCAAACGTAGCATGTGAGAACGAAGATAAATGTATAGTATTTTATAACCCATTTACTTGTCGTTAAAGTTTTACCAATATTTTTTCTTAATTGATGTAATCGCTAGCCATTATCATAGGAATTACTAAACCTACAACCACAGCAGATAATACCATTACCCAGTCGCGACGCGAAAATCTAAATATAGTTTGGCACAAATATCCTATAAATAAAACGACAAAGACAATAATTACTTGCGCAAGTTCTATCCCTAATGCGAATTCTATTAGAAGTTCTAATTTACCTTCAGACTGACCTGCAAACATTTTAAATTCTCGTGCAAAACCTAAGCCGTGTATAAGCCCAAAAAATAAAGTTGTAAAAAACAGTAAGCCTAATTTAGAGTTTTTAGATTTTTTTCCGGCCGTAAATACATTGTAAAGTGCCATAATTAAAATGGTCAATGGGATAAGGAATTCTACTAACTTACCATTAATACTAACAACACCATAAGCTGCCAGCACTAACGATAACGTATGACCAACAGTAAATGTTGTCACTAAAATCAATACACGTTTCCAATCATTAAAAACATAAGGTACCGAGAGCACCATTAAAAACAAAATATGATCGTAACCGTTGATATCTAAAACATGGTTCATGCCATATTGCACATTAAACCAGAAATTTTCTAACATAATTATATTTATTTGGGTTAACCAAAGTTACAATTAAAATGCAATATGCACTTACTAAAATAAAGTGAATAATATTTGTATAATCGTATTTTCTTTCGGAATATTGTAACTTATAAAGTTCAAATCACGTATTGAAATGTTATCAAGAAAGGTGGAGGGATTAGACCCTTTGAAACCTTAGCAACCCTTAAACTTATTAAGAAGGTGCTAACTTCTACGTAATTGTCGATTCATTTATCGCACAATTGGATAGATAACCCAACATTGTTACCTCATCATGGTAATTTAAATTCTTATAACATTTTTCTATTTACACGTCAATTTTTGACGCATTTGATTTTTGGCTTACTATTAAATTATGTAACACAAAATGAGTTCAAAACACATAGAAACTGAAGCTATAAGAACACAAATAGAACGTTCACAATATCTAGAACATTCTAGTCCGATGTATTTAACATCGAGCTACGTTTTTGAAGATGCTGAAGATATGCGTGCGTCGTTTGCAGATGAAAAAGAACGCAATATTTACAGTCGATATTCTAATCCAAACTCGTCAGAATTTATAGAAAAAGTTTGTAAAATGGAAGGTGCAGAACGTGGTTATGCCTTTGCCTCTGGTATGTCTGCTGTGTTTTCTACGTTTGCTGCGTTATTAGATTCGGATGACCATATTATTTCATCACGAAGCATTTTTGGTTCAACTCAAACCTTATTCAATAACATTTTACCAAAGTGGAAGATTTCAACAAGCTATTTTAAAATTGATGAATTAGATGATATTGAAAGCTTAATTCAACCCAATACTAAAGTAATTTACGCAGAGAGCCCAACCAATCCTGCCGTAGATATTTTAGACTTACAACGCTTAGGTGATATAGCTAAAAAACACAATCTCTTATTTATAATAGATAATTGTTTTGCCACACCATATTTACAACAACCTATTAAGTTTGGTGCAGATATCGTTATTCATTCTGCTACAAAATTAATGGATGGACAAGGTAGAGTTCTTGGTGGCGTAACCGTTGGAAATGCAGACTTAATTCAAAAAATATATTTATTCTCAAGAATTAGTGGACCAGCATTATCACCATTTAACGCTTGGGTATTATCTAAAAGTTTAGAAACACTGCCGGTTAGAGTAGACAGACATTGTGATAACGCCTTAAAAGTAGCAACATTTTTAGAGAGTCATGATAACGTGAAATTCGTCAAATATCCATTCCTAAAATCGCACCCACAATACGAATTAGCAAAAAAACAGATGAAATTAGGTGGCAGCATTGTTGCTTTTGAAATCAAAGGAGGCATTGAAGCCGGAAGACAATTCCTTAATTCAATTAAGCTATTATCACTCTCTGCAAATTTAGGAGATACAAGAACTATTGTAACGCATCCTGCATCAACAACGCATGCCAAAATACCAGAAGATATTCGTTTAGAAACAGGAATCACAGCGGGTTTAATTAGAATTTCGGTTGGTCTAGAACATCCTGAAGATATTATTAACGATTTAAAACAAGCACTAGAAAACTAGATTTTGAAATTGAACAAAAATTTTAACTGATTGGATTGTCCCCTTGAGGATTAGTGAGAAACAAAATATTTTTTTGTTTTGAAACTACCGAGCGAAGCTCTTAGGGGTGTCTCAAACAAAAAAGACTATGAGCAAAATAAAACAAGAATTACAAAAACGAATCTTAGTTCTCGATGGTGCCATGGGAACCATGCTTCAGCAATATAATTTCTCAGAAGAAGATTTTAGAGGCGAACGTTTTAAAGATTATCCATCGCCATTAAAAGGAAATAACGATTTATTATCCATAACGCAACCGAAAGCCATAGCAGAAATTCATGCTAAGTATTTTGAAGCTGGTGCAGATATTGTAGAAACCAATACATTTTCTGGTACCACCATTGCCATGGCAGATTACGACATGGAAGATTTGGTGTATGAGCTGAATTATGAATCCGCTAAAATCGCTAAAGAAGTTGCTGATAAATTTGCCAAAGACAATCCTGAAAAGCCTCGCTTTGTAGCCGGAAGTATTGGACCAACAAACCGAACTGCGAGTTTATCACCAGATGTCAACCGACCAGAATATAGAGCCATTACGTTTAACGAGTTACGTGTAGCCTACAAACAACAAGTAGAAGCCTTAATTGATGGTGGTGTAGATATGCTTTTGGTGGAAACTATTTTTGATACTCTAAATGCAAAAGCGGCTTTATTTGCTATTGAAGAAGTAAAAGAAGAACGTCATATTGATATTCCAATTATGGTTTCAGGAACCATAACCGATGCATCAGGAAGAACACTATCTGGACAAACCGTTGAAGCGTTTTTAACCTCAGTATCTCATATTCCATTGTTAAGCGTTGGTTTTAATTGTGCCCTTGGAGCGCAACAACTACAACCCTATTTACAACGCTTATCTGACGAAACAGAATTTTTTACCTCAGCACATCCAAATGCAGGTTTACCAAATGCCTTTGGAGAATACGATGAAACACCAGAACAAATGCAAGGTTATATTGAAGCCTATCTTAAAGACAACCTCATCAATATAATTGGTGGCTGTTGTGGCACAAGTCCTGAACATATTAAAGCTATTGCGGAAGTCGCTCAAAAATACAAACCAAGAAAAATTGTCATTCCTGCGTAGGCAGGAATCCACTTTGAAAAGACTCACATGACTCAAAATAAAAAATACCTCACGTTATCTGGATTAGAACCCTTAGTAATAACACCAGAAAGCAACTTCATCAACGTTGGAGAACGCACCAACGTCACTGGCTCTCGTAAATTTCTTCGACTAATTAAAGAAGAAAAATACGATGAAGCCTTAGAAGTAGCACGAGACCAAGTTGATGGAGGCGCGCAAATCCTTGATGTTAACATGGACGAAGGCATGTTAGATGGTGTTTATGCCATGACCACCTTTTTAAATTTAATTGCATCAGAACCCGATATTTCTAGAATTCCGTTGATGATTGATAGTTCTAAATGGGAAATTATAGAAGCGGGATTGCAAGTCGCGCAAGGAAAATGTGTCGTTAATTCTATAAGTTTAAAGGAAGGTGAAGCACAATTTAAACATCATGCTAAACTGATAAAACGTTATGGTGCTGCTGTTGTGGTGATGGCTTTTGATGAAGAAGGCCAAGCCGATAATTACGATAGACGCATCGAAATTTGTAAACGTTCGTATCATATTTTAGTCAACGAACTTAAATTTCCTGCTCAAGATATCATTTTTGACCCCAATATTTTTCCCGTTGCTACTGGAATGGACGAGCATCGCAGAAATGCGCTCGACTTTTTTGAAGCTACTAAATGGATTCGTGAAAACTTACCTCATGCCAATGTTTCTGGAGGTGTGAGTAATGTGTCATTTTCATTTAGAGGAAATAATATTGTGAGAGAAGCCATGCATTCGGCATTTTTATATCACGCGATTAAAAACGGGATGAACATGGGAATCGTCAACCCAACAATGCTTGAGGTCTATGATGAAATTGATAAAGATTTATTAGAACGTGTTGAAGATGTTTTGTTCGATAGACGCGATGATGCCACAGAACGTTTATTAGATTATGCCGATTCTGTAAAAGGACAGAAAAAAGAGCAAGCGGATAAAGTACAAGAATGGAGAAGTGACCCATTACAAAATAGAATTACACACGCCTTAGTAAAAGGAATTGATGCTTTTATTCTTGAAGATGTTGAAGAAGCACGTTTAGCAGCTGCCAAACCTATTGAAGTCATAGAAGGTCATTTAATGACTGGTATGAATGTCGTCGGTGATTTATTCGGTAGTGGTAAAATGTTTTTACCACAGGTTGTAAAATCAGCACGAGTAATGAAAAAAGCCGTTGCTTATTTACAACCTTTTATTGAAGCAGAAAAAGATGGCAAACAAGAGTTCTCGGGAAGGATTTTAATGGCTACTGTAAAAGGTGATGTGCACGATATAGGAAAGAATATTGTCAGCGTAGTTTTAGGTTGCAATAATTATGAAATCATTGACCTTGGTGTGATGGTTCCGCCAGAAAAAATTATTGAAACTGCTATTAAGGAAAAGGTTGATATCATTGGATTGAGTGGTTTAATAACCCCATCGTTAGACGAAATGGTTTACGTTTCAAAATCCTTAGAAAAACAGAATGTAAAAATCCCATTAATTATTGGTGGCGCCACAACGTCTAGAGCACATTCCGCTGTAAAAATCGCACCACATTATAACAATACGGTGGTTCATATTAATGATGCTTCAAGAGCTGTAACCGTTGTTGGAGATTTACTTAAGGAAGACAATAAAATCTATAAAAACCAAATTAGAGAAGAGTATGATGCCTTCCGAGAGCAATTCTTAAAACGTACCAAGAAAAAGGAATATTTGACTATTGCTGATGCTCGAAAAAATAAATTTAAAATTAATTGGAAGACCTCTGAAATTGTAAAACCAGAACAATTAGGCATTCAAATTATAGACAATTTTGACATTACTAAACTTGAAGATTTTATAGATTGGTCGCCATTTTTTAGAAGTTGGGATTTACATGGAAAATATCCAGCCATTTTAACGGATAATATCGTTGGCGAACAAGCCACAGAATTATTTGCCGATGCACAAGTGTTATTGAAACGTATTTTTGATGAAAAACTTTTGAAAGCAAAAGCCATCTTTGGACTGTTTGAAGCCAATACTTTAAATGACGATGATATTGAAATTAAAGATGCTACTGGCAAAACCATAGATACATTCTTAACCCTTCGTCAACAATCTAAAAAATCAGAAGGCAAACCAAATATTGCTTTAGCCGATTTTATTGCACCAAAAGCAACCAACAAACAAGATTATATGGGCTGTTTTTGTGTGTCTACAGGTTTTGGAATCGCAGAATTAGCGGCGCAATTTGAAGCAGAGCACGACGATTATAATTCCATTATGATTAAAGCTTTAGCAGATAGACTAGCCGAAGCTTTTGCTGAGTATTTACACAAGGAAGTAAGAACAAAACATTGGAGTTATGCCAATAATGAAAACCTGTCTAACGACGAATTAATTAAAGAAAATTATAAAGGTATTAGACCAGCACCAGGTTATCCTGCTTGTCCAGACCATTTAGAAAAGAAAACTATTTGGGATATTTTAAAGGTTGAAGAAAACATTGGTGTAAAACTAACGGAAAGCCTAGCCATGTGGCCAGCAGCAAGTGTCAGCGGTTACTATTTTGGTAATCCTGAAGCTAAATATTTTGGTTTAGGAAAAATAAAAGAAGACCAAATTGAAGATTATAGTAAACGTAGAGGAATTTCAAATGAAGAAGCAACGAAATGGTTAAGTCCTAATATTGCGGATTAATTGAATAGAGACAAAAGACCTTGCAGGTTTTAAAAACCTAGCAGGTCTTTTACAACATTGTGTTCCTGCAAGGTTTCATAAACCTTATAGGTATCAGAGCCTGACTTTTTTGCGATCCTGTAAGGTTTATGAAACCTGACAGGTATGAGTAAAAAGTAACGCCAAAATAAAAGATATTACATTAAAAAGATACCCACTTTCGTGGGCAATATTATGAAAGTAACAGACCACATAAAAAACGCTAACGGAAAAACCTTATTTTCTTTTGAAATCATTCCACCAAAAAAAGGAAATAGCATACAACAACTCTATAATAACATTGACCCATTAATGGAATTCAATCCACCATTTATAGATGTGACGACCTCTAGAGAAGAATACCTTTACATTGAAAAAGAAGGACTTTTGGATCGTAAAATTACACGTATGCGACCAGGAACTGTTGGTATTTGTGCTGCGATAAAACATAAGTATGATGTAGATACGGTTCCACACGTACTCTGTGGTGGCTTTACCAAAGAGGAAACAGAATATTTACTCGTAGATTGTCATTATTTAGGCATCAATAATGTAATGGCTTTACGTGGTGATGCCATGAAACACGAACAATATTTTAAAGCTTGTGATGGTGGTCATCAATTTGCAAAAGGTTTGGTGAGTCAAATTCAAAATTTAAATAAAGGCCAATATTTACATGATGTTATGGAAGCTGATGGTAAATCTGATTTCTGTATTGGAGTCGCTGGTTACCCCGAAAAACACTTAGAAGCACCCTCGTTAAAAACCGATTTAAAACGACTAAAAGAAAAGGTTGATGCTGGTGCAGATTACGTAGTAACGCAGATGTTTTTTGACAATAGTAAATATTTTGAATTTGTTGAAGCCGCCAAGGCCGAAGGCATTACTGTACCTATTATTCCAGGGATTAAGCCTATTGCTGTAAAACGTCATTTACAATTATTACCTCAGGTATTTAAAATTGATTTGCCTGAAGATTTAATAGAAGCTGTAGATGGCTGTAAAAGCAATGAGCAAGTGCGGCAAGTTGGGGTTGAATGGGCCATTCAACAATCTAAGGAATTACAGCAAGCAGGTGTACCTGTTCTGCACTACTATTCTATGGGAAAAAGCGATAACATAAAAGCGATTGCTTCTGAGTTGTTTTAATCTTAAGATTTTTTCTTAGTGACGACATTTAAAGTTAAACCAAAAATAATAAGCAAAATGCCAACTAAACTAAACATTGTATAGGTCTCTCCAAACCAAACCAAACCCATTATCATCGTAAAAATAACTTCAAGATATTTCAATGGAGCAACCTGATTGGTCTCTCCAATTTGCATAGCCTTTGTCATATATAACTGTGCAAAATATCCAAAAACACCTAAACTCATTAATATTAACCACTCCACTCCAATTGGCATAATCCAACTGTTTATTGCTAAAATCCCACCAATCACAGTAGAAATCACCATAAAATAATTCACCACAACCACAGGATGATCATCATTTCCTATTTTTCTAATGGTTATAAAAACTAAACCTGAAAACAAGGCTGATATCAAAGCATACATAAGACCTTCAAGTGGTGTTTCACTATCAAATCCTTTAAGGATTACGACTCCTAAAAAGGCAATTCCAAAAAACAACCATTGTATTGGTCGTACTTTTTCTTTAAGAAAAAACAACGCAAAAAAAGCTGCAAAAATTGGTGCTATATACCGAATTGAAACGGCAGTTCCCATAGCGATATATTTTATGGACAGAAAAAATAAAGTCATTGAGATAAGCCCAAAGACACTTCGTAAGATTAATAATCCTTTTTTATTTCCTAAAATTGAAATTTTATTTTTTATCAAAAACGGAAACGTAAAAAATAACGATCCTAGTGCTCTAAAAAACACAATCTGATAAACACTAAAGTTACTAAGCGACTTTACAAATACATTTAAGAATGTAAATGCAAGCGCACTAATTATCATGTATTGAATGGCTTTTTTCAGAATTTAAATTTTTAGAAAAAATGTAACAAAAACATCTTGTTCTTAATGAGGCAATTTACGTATAAAATATGTTTTGAAGTACAAGTCTAAATCAAATAAACAGTAATATAACCACTTGAGAGCTTATATCATTCTAAAGATAAGATGCTATTTGATTTCATCTATTCGGAAAAAAATTAAAAAACCCTGTAAATTTTAAATTTACAGGGTTTTACTTTAAGCGAATAACCAGTTTTTAATCCCAATTATTCAACAATAAACCTTTTTGTTGTCACAGCGTTATCAGCAGAAATTCTCAATAAATAAACACCACTTTCTAAAGAAGAAATATTTAATTTATTTTCCACTAATTCATTTTGCTCTAAAACTTTTGCTCCTAAAATATTGAACACATTTATAGAAGTGATGTCAACATTGCCAGCTTCAATTGACAAGAAATTTTTTGCAGGATTAGGATATATACTAATTTTAGACGCTAAAAGATCATCTACAGAAGCTGTTCCATCTTCAACAAACGAAAAATTGTCATAAAACACTTCAGTATCATCATCAATAGACCCAAGAGATCTCACATAAACCACAGCAAAAGTATTAGTTGCTGTAAAAGAAACTGTAGTAAACGTCGCCCATTCATCAGCAGCTACAATATCCATATAAGCATCAACACTTGCATCAGCAGCACCATTAGCATCAATACCATTCTCATCTGTAATTTCAGTATTTAAAATATATACTTCTGAATCAGTACCTGCAGCCTCAGAACGTGACTCAACTGAAA
Source organism: Winogradskyella psychrotolerans (assembly GCF_018860545.1). Classification (GTDB taxonomy): domain Bacteria; phylum Bacteroidota; class Bacteroidia; order Flavobacteriales; family Flavobacteriaceae; genus Winogradskyella; species Winogradskyella psychrotolerans_A. The sequence continues at coordinate 102,448 of NZ_JAHKPN010000012.1, forward strand.
AAATATAATTAGTACCAATTGTAAGTCCCACTACCTTTTGGTATAGACGACGCGAACTTCCCGTTATTGATGGGCTTCCATCATCATACAATTTAACACCTCGTGTGCCGTTATTTCCACTACTTGTAGACCCTGGTTGTTCATCTAAAGAACCTGCCTCTCCAAGGTATTTAATTTCTAAAGCATCTTCTAAATCAGAATTATTCCAAATAGCTCTGTAAGGGCTATCGATATCCATACCACTTTCATTTTCTATTGTACTATTAGGAGTCATATCATAAGCATCTGCATTATCACTAGTACTACTTGTATGCTCATCACACGTCGCGTTTAACATAAGATTCTGACTCCAACCGAAATTGAAACACAAACTGAACACCAATAAGATGTATAATGTTTTTGTAGAAAGTAATTTTGTTTTCATAATTATTGTATTTAATTAGTTAATATTTAGATTTTTATACTGGTTTACCAATCTGGTTTACCAAATATAATAAAAAATTCACTAGCTATTACGTTTTCGCAATTAAATTCATAAAAAAAATAGCTTTTTTAGACCACTAAAGGAATTGAAAGGGGTCTTTTATATGAAATGCCTAAAAATTTAACATATAAATTCATACCTAAGTGACAAGATTCCTCAAAATAAAACTTATATTGGTTAACCAATTTAGCGTGTTTAAACTTCTGTATTATGAACTTAAAATTAATTGCGTTTACATTGCTTTATCTGTGTGCACAACTCTCGATTGCGCAAGTCATATTGAATTCAAATGGGCCTGGCGATACTTACGAAGAAATCAATGCGGTTTTAGCACCAGGATACAATGTTATAGAAGTACCCGACTGTGGCCATACTGAATTTGGCCGACATATTGATGAAGTTTTTGATACCGAATTAAACACCTATGTGTTTCGGTTTATAGCACATCAAACTCCAGATAATGACCGTTGCCTAAATTTTGACAGACAACGTACCGAAATTAAGACTTATGATCAGTCTCCAGAAAATTTACAAGCAGTACCTGAAGAAACGGTAGTATATCAATGGAAATTTAAATTACCAAGTGATTTTCAGGTCTCTCCAAACTTTACACATTTGCATCAAATTAAATCTGTAGGTGGTGCTTATGCTTCTATACCTATGATTACACTTACAGCTAGAAAAGCAACTCCCGACCGTATTGAATTACGCCAAACTCCAACAACTAATCAAACCACCTTACTCACCGCAAATTTAAATTTATTTAGAGGGCATTGGGTAGACGTTACAGAACGTATTACTTATGGCAATTCAGGTCGTTATTCTATAATAATAAATCGAATTTCCGATAACACTACTATTTTAAGTTACACGAATGATGACATAGATATGTGGCAAGATGGTGCAACTTTTGCACGACCAAAATGGGGCATTTACAGAAGTCTAATCAACATTGATGATTTACAAGATGAAGTTGTATTATTCAACAACTTTAGTATTGAAGAGATAGATCCTTTATCCATTTCAGATTTAGAATCCCAAGCCAATGAAGTGCTATTAATTCCTAATCCCTCAAAAGATCGTGTTACACTGAAAAACATGGAGTCAATAGATTATGATAGTATTCTATTATGTGATAGTTCTGGAAGAGAGATTCAACGATCTAACCGATTACATAACCACACTTTTGAAGTTTCTGGTTTGGCTTCGGGATTATACTTCATAACTGTATTAAAATCAAATCGACCTATTACAACTTTAAAATGTATAATTGAGTAATGCTTTAAAAAAGGAATTATCCTTTTAAAACATTCATTAAACTGGCGTATGAACGTTTTTTGATGTCTTCGGTAGATTGATTACAATCGATAACCAATAACTCAACAGGAAATGAATAACCGGTATATTGAGAGCTTTGTTTGTTTTCTGCAGAAACTACAATGATTCCATCTATAGAGCCGTCACTAAGACTTTTAATATAATTTAATTCTTTAGTATCTGAATTAAAAGATTGGTAAAATAGAATTCTATATCCTAAGATTTCAGCGGACTTTTGCAAATGGCTAAGCGACTGACCATAGCAAGCCTCAGTTACCTGTGGTACAATAACCGCAATAGCACCCGTTTTTTGCATTCTAAGAGAAACAGCATAACTATTTGGTACATAGTCATGCTGTTTAGCTATAGTTTTAATTGTATCTCGTGTAGCCTTACTAATCTCAAGCTTATCATTTAAAGCTTTAGACACCGTAGATATAGAATATCCAGATAAAGACGAAAGTTCTTTTATAGTTACAGCTGACGATTTCAATAGTTATGATTTTAAAGCACTAATTATACTTAAAGCATTTCTGGTATCTAATTCAATTTTTGCTAAATCATAATTACCATCTGCACCTTTTGCAATCAATTTAGAGCCCATACCAACACAGGTTACACCAGCTTTAAACCAACCTTCTAAATTTTCTTTAGTTGGAGACACACCACCTGTAGGCATAATGCTTGTCCATGGTTGAGGACCTCTTATAGCCTTAACAAAATCAGGACCATAAATACCTCCTGGAAAAAGTTTTACAACTTCACAACCTAACTCTTCTGCTCTACAAATTTCGGTTAAAGAACCACATCCTGGAGACCATGCTACTTTACGTCTATTACATACTATTGCAATATCTTCTCTCAAAACTGGAGTTACAATAAAGTTAGCACCGAGAGCCATAAAACGCGAGGCAGATGCTGCATCTGTAACAGAACCAACTCCCATAATCATGCCTGGTAATTCTTTAAGAACCCATTTATTTAATTCACCAAAAACTTCGTGAGCAAAATCACCTCTTGCTGTGAATTCTAATAATCGTGCACCACCATCATAAGTAGCTTTGATTACTTTTTTACTTATTTCTAAATCTGAGTTATAAAATAAAGGCACCATTCCGGTTTCTTTCATAACATTTGCGACTTCTATTCTTGTATAATTTGCCATAATAAATCTTGTTTTTCATTCCCATTACGTTGGGAATCGTTTAATATTTATACCTACAGGGTTTTAAAATCTCATAGGAATTTAGTTCCAATTTAATATTTTTTTGAAATCATATGCCTCCGGATTTGAAACATATTTTTTCGCTTTATCATAATCCTTTTCTTTGATAAAGAATAGATTATGAATAAATAATTGCGCCATATCCGAATTAATATCCACTAATCTTGGTGGAATTTTACCGTTTTTATCTTCAAAATCTTTTAAAAACAACGGCTTTATATCTCCACTAGAGTTTGCGCTAACAATACAACCTGTAATACCTTGATCAAATAACTTTTTAACTCCAATTCCTAATAAAGTACACAAGGTTAAGTCAAATGCTATTGGATTACAACATCGTAATTCGTAACCTAATTCTACAGGTCTCGATTTTACGTCCAAGCCAATTTCCTTCAATTTAAGTTGCAATAAATAATTAAATATGTGCGACTTACTTACATTTCCTAATTCAGGATGTCCATGATCGTCATATGTAAAATTGATGCCCGAATTAACAATTTCTTCTTCCTCCATAAAATGAAAAACACCTTCACTTATTAAGGCAACACCATAGTCTACACCTTCAATCTTACACTTTACGATAGAAGAGATAATCATATTAATTAACTTCTCGAAGGTAATGTTGGTTTTATCAAACATTTCGGGAATGATCATCATTTGAAAATGGCAAGCTGAAGCTATACCAAATGCTAAATGACCTGCAGAACGCCCCATTGCAGAAACTACGAACCAATTTTCGCTAGTACGCGCATCTTCGTATACTGTATTCCCAATTCTAACACCCTCGTCCTTAGCAGTGTGAAACCCGAATGTAGGATTCCGGTCTGGTAATGGTAAATCGTTATCTATAGTTTTTGGCACATGAATATGCGCAACGTATAAATCTTGAGTATTAAGATATTTGGTTAGCCTATTGGCAGTAGATGCTGTATCATCACCACCAATAGTAACCAATAATTTTACATTATTATTTTTGAAAAAATCAGATTTAAAATCACTGTCTTTAGGCTTAAATCTACTCATAATAAGCGTAGAACCACCACGACTAAAAATACGATCTGCATGATGAAAATCGAAAATTTTCACTTCAGGAGTATCAGATAATAATCCTTGATAGCCATGATGAACACCAATAACCTCATAGCCATCTTTCATAAACGTTTTGGCTAAAGTACTTATTACTGTATTAATACCTGGAGCAGGACCTCCACCGCAAATTATAGCTATTGATTTTTTCATTAGTTCAAAATGAGGTAAATTTATCTAGCAACACGACCAGATGCATCACCTCCCATTAATTTTTCTACTTCAGAAACCGTAACTAAGTTTGCATCTCCTTTAATGGTATGTTTTAAACATGAGGCAGCAACAGCGAAGTCTAATGCGTTTTGATCATCTTCAGGATACTTTAATAAACCGTAGATTAATCCTCCCATAAATGAATCACCACCACCGACACGATCAACGATATCTGTAATTTGATACTGACGGGTTTCGTACATTTTTTCACCATCATATAATACACCAGCCCAAGTATTATGAGATGCTGAAATTGACCCTCTTAATGTTGTAATTACTTTTTTAGCTCTAGGGAATTTTTCCATCATTTGCTTACAAACTGATAAAAATGCTTCGGCTTTAACATCGTGTCCATGTTTGTGAACGTCTAAACCTTCTGGATGAATATTAAAATGCTTTTCTGCATCTTCTTCATTTCCTAAAACAACATCACAATACGATGTTAATTCAGTCATTATTTTTTCTCTATGTGCATCATCACAGAATGTCCAAAGTTTAGCTCTGTAATTTAAATCGGTAGAAATCGTAACACCCATTTCGCTTGCGATTTTTACAGCTTCTAAACATGCATCCGCCGCACCTTGAGAAATGGCAGGTGTAATACCTGTCCAGTGGAACCAAGCCACATCTTTAAAAACAGTTTTCCAATCTACCATGCCTGGTTTAATTTCAGAAATTGCAGAATGCGCTCTATCGTATACCACTTTAGAACCTCTACTTACAGCACCTGTCTCTAAGAAATAAATTCCTAAACGGTCTCCACCATAAATGATTTTATCGACTCCTACTCCTCTTTTGCGCATTTCCATCATAGCACATTCTCCAATATCATTTTTTGGTAAACGCGTTACGAAATCTACGGGCACACCATAGTTTGCCAATGATACTGCAACGTTAGATTCTCCACCACCATAGATAGCATCAAAATTATTAGCTTGTGAAAATCTTAAAAAACCTTGAGGTGCTAATCTTAGCATTATCTCTCCAAAAGTGACTACTTTTTTCATTATGAATATTTGTTTATTTAGTTATAAAATTGTGGTTTGGTTAATCGATTAACCAATTCAATTAAAAATAAATCAAAACGGACTAGCTTTGATTTTTATTATTAAAAAGATTATATTTGCTTAATCGATTAAGCAAATATATAAAAACTTGGCCAATAAAAAAAGAGCAACGCTAAAAGACATCGCAAATGTCTTAAATATTTCACCTGCTGCTGTTTCTAAAGCTATGCATGATGATTCACGAATTAGTGATAAAACAAAGAAAGCAGTGAAACGTGTTGCAAAAGAATTAGATTATCAACCCAATCATTTAGCTAGTGCTTTAAGAAATGGAAAAAGTAATTTGGTTGGTGTTATTGTTCCTAGAACAAATAGTAATTTCTTTTCTTCAGTCTTAGAAAACATGGAAGCTGTGCTTAACAAAGCGAGCTACAATATTATAATTACACAATCTAATGAATCTTTTGAGAAGGAGTGTAAAAATATTGACACCTTATTATTTACACAAGTCGATGGTATTATTGCATCTATGGCTAATGAAACTGTTGATCTTTCGCATTATGAAAAGGTCAAATCTAATGGGATTCCTTTAATTCTATTTGATCGTGGTGAAAACGACCTTAACGTCGATTACGTTGGAATTAATGATTACGATAGCAGTCATGTCATCGTTGAACATTTGGTTGAAAAAGGCTGTAAACGTATTGCGCATATCGGAGGGTATAGACGAACTAGAATTTTCAACAATAGAATTAAAGGATACGTTGATGCTCTAAAGAAAAATGAGCTTCCTATCGATGATAGCCTCATTGTTGAAAGTGCACTTACCCTTGAAGATGGAAGGCTAGAAATGGAAAACCTTCTTAGGTTAGAACATAGACCAGATGCTGTCTATGTTGCTAGTGATTATGCCGCTTTAGGAGCTTTACAAGTTTTAAATGAACAGGACATAAAAGTACCGGATGATATTCGTTTGGTAGGTTTTGGAAACGAACCATTTACCTCCTTGGTAACACCTTCAATTACAAGTATTGAACAGCACAGTAAGGAGATTGGTCGTTTGGCAGCAGAAACATTTTTAAAACATATTGCACAACCTGAATTGAAACAAACACTAAATAAAATTATTCTCGATGCCGAATTGATTATAAGGGATTCATCGCGATAAAACAATTACTAAAACAGTGAAGTATTGCCGATTATGAGCTAAGTGATTAAATAATGGAACTGTTTTTGCTTATCATTATATTATTAACTATTGAACTAATCTAAACATGAAAACATCACATCTCTTACTACTTTTTAGCACCGTTTTCTTCTTAACATCGTTGCATGCACAAGACATCACCGTTTCAAATATCGAAGAATATAATGCCGCAATTTCTAAGGTTAATACTGGTGGTACCATCATTTTAAAAAACGGAGAATGGAAAGACACCAAACTTTTGGCCTATGGAAATGGGACGAAAGAACATCCTATAATTATTAAAGCCGAAACGCCTGGCCAGGTTATTCTTTCAGATAATTCTAGCTTAAGTATTTATGGCAATTACGTCATCGTAAGTGGTCTTTGGTTTAAAGATGGAAAAACCGATGAGAAATTTGTGGTACAGTTCAGAAAAAACTCAGAAGAATTTGCCAATAACTGTCGGTTTACCAACTCTACAATTTCCTATTATGATGTTGCAGACGATAATATAAAAAATCATTGGGTTGATATTTGGGGTAAAAATAACAGAGTAGATCATAACAACTTTACGGGTAAAACTTCTGCAGGCACAACACTTGTCGTTTGGTTAAAAGGTGAAGACCATATTGAAAATAATCATAAAATAGACTATAACTATTTTGGTCCTAGACCAGATTTAGGCGAAAATGGTGGAGAAACGATTAGAATTGGAACGAGTGCTAATTCTATGAAATCTTCTAAAACACTTGTTGAAAGTAACACGTTTAAACAGTGTGATGGTGAGATAGAAATTATTTCAAACAAATCTGGAGATAACATTTTTAGAAATAATCTTTTTATTGAAAGTAAAGGGACTTTAACGCTAAGACATGGTAATAACGCTCTTGTAGAAGGCAATGTCTTTTTAGGAAATAACATTTCTCAAACTGGTGGTATTAGAATAATAAATGAAGGTCATATTGTAAGAAACAATTTATTAATAGGCTTAGCTGGAAACGATTACAGAGGCCCTATCGTTTTAATGAATGGAGTTCCCAACTCTCCTCTAAACCGTTATAACCAAGTTAAGAATGTTGACATACAAAATAATACCATTATTAATTGTGGTCCTATGACTTTTGGAGCAGGTAAAAACGAAGAACTAAGTCTTGCCCCAATTAATACTGTTTTTGCAAACAACATTATTAGTAATACTAATGCTACTAATATTTTAGAAACAGTAGACCGTGTTGACGGTATTACATTTTCGGGAAACATTGTAGATAGTGACGTCATGGTAAATTCACAATATTTTACCAAAGCAAGCATAGATTGGACGCTTTTAAAATCACTACCAATGCCAACCGCCAATAATGATGCCCTAAAAAGTGTAACAAAAACAGCTAAAAGTCCCATAAATGATATTACAGATTCTGCAAGAGAACCATATGTCGCAGGCGCATTTAACCTTAATAACACTAAGATTCCAAGAGCTTTAATCGCTAGAACAGGTCCGGGATGGCAACCCAATATTGAGGCTCCTGTCACTAAACCCGAAGATTTAATTGTAGAACCAGGCATTGGAACCTTATCTAAGGTATTTAGTAAAGCTAAAGATGGTGATATTATTACATTAAAAGCTGGTGTTTATGAATTTAACAAAGGCCTTAAAACGGGGAAAAACATCACTGTAATTGGTGCAGATGATGGCAATACTATATTCAAAATGCAAGATGGTATTGAAAAACCGTTCACTTATTTTATTCGTATTAATGAAGGAGGATCATTAACGCTAAAGAATATCATTTTTGATGCCGCTCATAGTAGTCCACCTAAATATGCAATAGTGTCTCCTGACAAAATGGAATCGACCATGTATACACTCAATGTAGAAAACTGCACGTTCAAAAATTTCACTACTCAGAATGGAGGAAGCGTTTTTAAAGCTTATGAAGGGACATTAGCGAGTAGTTTAACATTTAAAAATTGTGAATTTTCTGATAGTTATAGAGGTTTGAACTTGTCTTACGATAAAGATAATTTTGGAAAATATAATGCTTTAGAACTTAACATAGACAATTCTGTTTTTAAAAATATTGAAGAATTTGCTGTAAATTATATAAGAAGCACCCCAGATGTCAACATTGAAGGAGGCAAACTAACCGTTACCAATAGTGTATTTGATAAGGTTGCCAATGAAGAAAAAGGAAAAACAATTATTACCAATGGTATTCATGATGTAACCATAAAAAACTCAGTCTTTATCAATAGCTATAAATCTCAAACTCCTATTAGTTTAAAAGGGTTAAAAAATGTGATATCAAATTGCTTATTTGACGATAATGGTTATCCAAAAACAACTAAAGGTGCCAAAGAAATAGACCTAATTTTTAAAAACCCAAGATGGGAAGATAAAGACAACTATGTTCCAAGTAAAAAATCTCCTTTACTAAAAGATAATAATGGAAAAGCGTTAATAGGTATTATTCAGAAATAGGATAAATTAGAAACATCTAAAGCCCTAAAAATATTAGAATTTACCTAGAGACCTCCTACAAATTTCGTTATTAATTATTTAATAGTAGACTATGAGAAAACCCTTATTGAATTTAGGTTTTACATTTTTAGGAATCACATTGGGGTTTTCGCAAACCTTATTAAATGCCAATGAGCCAGGTAATACTTACGAGGACATTAATGCCGTTTTAGCACCTGGTTATAACGCTGTAGAAACCCCAGACTGTGCGCATGCTGATTTTGGTAGACATATTAACGAAGTTTTTGATACGGAATTAAACACCTATGTATTTCAGTTTATAGCCCATAAAACTCCAGATAATGACCGCTGTAAAAAATTCGATAGGCAGCGTGTAGAGATTAAAACCTTCGCCTCTTCTCCAGATCATTTAAAAGCTACAGAAGGAGAAACCGTTGTGTATAAATGGAAATTTAAGTTAGCTCGTGATTTTATGGTGTCTTCTAGTTTTACTCATATTCATCAAATCAAAGCTGTAGGTGGTCCTTACGAATCTATACCAATGATTTCCTTCACCCTACGCAAAGGCAATCCAGATCGTTTAGAATTAAGATACACTTCAACCAACAACCAAGCAACTATTAAAACTGTTGATCTGGATCTACTAAGAGGCCATTGGGTAGAAGTTACAGAAACCATCCACTTCTCTAATAAAGGCAGTTACGACGTGACGATTAACCGCGTGTCTAATAATGCTTCACTATTTAGTTACAGTAATGATGCTATAGACACTTGGCAAGATGGTGCAACCTTTTCTAGACCAAAATGGGGAATTTATAGAAGCCTAAAACAAAGCAATGATATAAAAGATGAAATTATTCGATTCGCTAATTTCAGTATTGAAGAACTTGGCCCCTTATCGTTATCAGACTTAGAAGTACAATTAGAAGAGAACGAATTAAATTTAGAAGCTTCAAAAGGTATTTTGAACTTTAAAAATGTCCGAGCAAACGACTATGACCACATAGACCTATATGATACTTTTGGCCATATTGTTGCTATCGAAAACCGTCTTAAAAAATTCAAATTAGATATTTCAGGTTTAAATTCTGGAGACTATTACCTTGTCTTTAAAAAGTCTAAGCGCAGCATCAAAGTATTGAAATTTACCATTTAGCATTTACTAAAATCTCTTAAGTCTTGCATCTTGTTAGAAACACCGAGCTTATTTCATAAGGTGAACACAGTTATAAAAAACTGTCCTTGCATTTATAACAACTATAAACACAAGGACAGTAACCAACTCAAATAATCTTTACTTTTATAATCCTCCAAGATTTGGATTTCTATCGATCTCTTCTTGTGGTATTGGAGTATCGTAGTCGACACCAGAATTCCAATCAGATTTATTACCCTCAAGTCCGGTAGAACCAAATACTTGGTCACCTAATTGTCTTCTTTTTATATCGTACCATCTCTTACATTCAAAAGCCAATTCTATCCTACGCTCTTCTAATACATCTGCAACTGTAATTGACGCTAAATTTGCAGGTACAGTACTTGGTGCAATTGTAACCTCAGTATAACCACCAGATGTAGATTCTCCACCATTTCTTGCTCTAGTTCTAACTTCATTTAGATAACCAAGAGCTAAAGGACTTCCTATTTCTACACCGGCTTCAGCTGCTATTAATAATACTTCTGCATAACGCAACATTGAATAATTATGACTTGTTGCTCTTTTATCACCACGAGCAAATTCTCCAGGGTAACGCGTATATTTTGCAATATATGGTCTATTTGCCGCATGTTCATGTCCGCTTATATCAAACTGAGTATAGTCTACTAAAGTCTCGTTAATAGTAGCTTCTGTTTGGAAACTCACGTTTTTTCTATAATCACCATCTTCAAAAGAATCATAAACCGCCATTGAAGGTACAATAACAGACCAGCCAGAATCACCTCTAATCCCAGTCATTGGAGCTGTTTGGTCATAAGCGTTATCTTCAGCTTCAACACTATTATAATCTAGAGCAAAAATTGGCTCAAGAGAATTATCAATTTTATTAGCATTAAATAAGGTTTGAAAATCTGGATCTAAGTCTAATTGGTATTCACCTTTATTATCAATCACTTCTTTAGCTTCATCAAATGCTAATTGAAAATAAGTCATATCACTGGTTCCTGCTCTAGTTAAATACACTAAAGCCAAATAAGAACTTGCTGCTGCTTTTGATGGAATAGCTCTAGAAGCCACCGTTGTTGGCAACCAAGTTTTAGCAAATTGTAAATCTGAAATGATATTATCATACACCTCTGATTCTGATGTTAAACCAACACTGAAATCAGCTTCATCACCTGCTGGACTATCAAAATAAGGGATATCTCCGAATAATCTTACCAAGTGAAAATAATAAAATGCTCTTGCAAAATAAGCTTGAGCCACAACTGGGTTCTTAACTTCTTCATTCACTCCTACGCTTTCAGCACCTGCAATAGCATTATTCGCTGCACTAATACCTAACCACATTCTTATCCAAGGATCATATACCATTTCATTATCTCCTGAAACGTTATGCATATCCATTTCTGCTCTGTATGGTTGTCCTGACATAAGCTCAGCCATATCTGAACGCAATAGTAATGACATGGACAATTTTCTTCCCCAAATCTCTTCATTAATGGCGTGGGTTAGTGCACCATCAACTGCTGTTTGGATATCTTGAGTTGTAGAAAAGAATCCATCTGGAGATAATAATCCAACTGGCTCTTCTTCTAAATCAGAGCATCCCATTATTGACAATCCCATCAATAACAATAATATTTTATAAGTATTCATAATTTTTTCTTTTTAATTTAAACTGTTCTTTTTCTTCGACATACGATTAAAACTTCGCACTAAGACTAAAACTAAATGATCTTACAGTTGGATAATTTCCAAAATCAAATCCTCTAACAGTGTTGCTTGATGTGTTATTATTACCAGAAGCTCCATAATAATTAACCTCAGGATCTAAACCAGAGTAGCTTGTAAAGGTTAGTAAGTTCTGAGCACTTACAGATAACCTTAAGTTTTCTATACCTAAATCTTCAATAACCTCTGCTGGAAACGTATATCCTACAGCAAGATTTTTTAATCTCACATAACTACCATCTTCCACAAAACGAGAAGAAATTTCTCTAAAGCTATTATTTCCTACACGAGGTTCATCTGTATTGGTGTTTGAAGGTGTCCATGCATTATCAAAATAATCATAAGTTGTGTTAGCATCTCCATTATTTAACTGAACGTTAGTCATGTTAAAAATATCGCCACCTTGAGACCCTTGAAAGAAGATATTTAAATCAAAGTTTTTGTATTTAAAGCTATTTGTAATACCCCAGGTAAAATCTGGATTAGGATTACCAATTACTTTTCTGTCATCATTATTTATATCTCCATTACCATCTAAATCTAAAAATAATGGATCACCAGCTTCACCATCTGGCAACATAGCTGTACCAGCTGGCAAATCACCACCTTGATAAACACCAGCATAATCATAGCCATAAAATAACCCTACTTCTTCACCTTCTCTCAATAAATAGTTGTTATCCACACTGAAATAACTAGGCGCACCATCACCGAAATAATCAGCACCATTAATTAAAGTTTCTACTGTATTTTTATTCTTAGAGAATACTAAGTCTGTAGACCAACTGAAATCATCTTTTACAATATTTCTAGAGTTTATAGAAATTTCAAACCCTTTATTATTAATCTCTCCAACGTTTGTAATAATTTGATCATTTAAATATCCAAAATACCAAGGAATACTATTATCAAACATAAGAACATCTTTAGTTGCAATGTTATAATAATCTAAAGACATTGATATTCTACTATTTAATAAACCTACATCTACACCAATGTTTGTTTGGTAAGAAGACTCCCATTTTAAATCTGGGTTTGCTGTTTGGTATGGAGTAATCGCTGGTACTGTAATACCATTGCTAGAAGCATATAAACTAGCTAAACTAGCTAATGATTCGTATGCTCCAATAGAAGGGTTACCCGTTACACCATAACTAACTCTTAATTTTAAGTTAGAAATAGTTTCATTATCCATTAAAAAATCTTCGTTAGAAATTTTCCAGCCTAAAGCAGCTGAAGGGAAAATAGCATATTTTTCATTTTCAGCAAAGTTAGAAGCCCCATCTCTTCTTACTGTAGCTGTAAATAAATATTTGTCATCATAATCATAATTTACTCTACCAAATTGCGATTGAATTTCAGTTTCAGTGGAATAAATATCACCACTTGTACCATTTATTAAACTTGTGGCAGTGTATAATCCATAGTAAGAGAATGAATCTGAAAGTGTCCCTGTACCTTCACTATAAAACCCTTTACGCGTTGAGTTTTGATAAGAATAACCCGCTAATAACGTTAAGTTACCTTTTCCAATCTCTTTCGTATAGGTTAAATAATTTTCACTTAAGACACTCTTACTTTTATCTTCCATCATAATAGCTCTACCCTGTGTAGTACCACCTGCTGTAATTTCCAATGTTCTTGGCATGTAAATTCCTCTAAATTCATTCTCAGTACTAATACCAAATGTTGTTTTAAAGGTAAGCCCTTCAATAATGTCATAATTTGCATAGAAATTTGCTCTGAAATTTTCTATTTCAGTATCATCATCTCTTTGTGTCGCTACAGCGTATGGGTTATCAACCGCATCACCTATTCTATCGTTTGTTGAAAAACTACCGTCATCATTATATATGCCTTTATCTGGAGCAAAACGCATTGCTAAAGACACAACATCATCACCACCAACAGTAACAGAACCATCTGATTGTGTTGGTACCCCAGATTTTTTATTTATTCCACCTGTTAAATTCAATCCAACTTTTAATTTATCTGTAATATTGGCATCTATATTTGATAGGAATGATACCCTCTCGTAATCAGAATTAACGAGTATACCTTCTTGTTTAAAGTATGTACCCGAAGCATAATAATTTACTTTATCTGTACCGCCAGAAAAAGAAAGTTGTGTATTAGAAGTGCTACCTGCTCTATATATTAAATCTTGCCAATCTGTATCATAATCTCCTTGAACGTAAGGAGTAGTATTACCTTGATTAGTTCTAATCTGATTTTGATAATCTGCGAAATCACTAGCGTTTAATAAATCTAAGCTGTTGGCTGTATTTTGAACCGCATAAGTTGTATTTAATTCCACAACTAATTTACCACTTCTACCTTTTTTAGTTGTAACTAAAACAACACCATTGGATCCACGAGAACCATAGATAGCAGTTGCAGAAGCATCTTTTAAAACTTGTAATGATTCAATATCACCTGCTTGAGGCATATTGGCACCTACAAATCCATCTACAACGATCAGAGGATCACTACTAGCGTTGATAGACGTGTTACCTCTAATGCTTATCTTAATTGGAGCACCTGGCTCACCACCATTATTAGATTGTACTACGACACCAGCGGCACGTCCTTGAAGTGCTTGTTCTGCATCTAAGACAGCAAAAGCGGTTAATTCATCGGCTTTCACAGAGGATACAGACCCTGTTACATCACTTTTTCTACGAGCACCATAACCAACGACTACTATTTCGTTAAGTTGACTAGCATCTTCTACTAATACTATGTCTATTACTGTTTTGTCACCTACGGTAACGTTTTGAGGGGTAAAACCAACATAACTAAATACTAATACAGCCGTACCATCTTGTACTTCAATAGTATAATTACCATCCATATCTGTGGTAGAACCAATAGCAGTTCCTTGAACAAGAATATTGGCTCCTGGTAAGGGTAATCCGTCAGGTTGACTAGTAACAGTACCTGTAACTGTTTGCTGAGCATATAATACTGAGCCAAATAAAATAAACACCACTAAGGGTATCCACTTCATGTTGAAAAATTTGAGCTGTTGTTGCATAAGATTAGTTGTTTTAATTATTAATTCGTTTTTTATAATTGCGATTCCTTACTCATTGTTAATAGTGTAGAGAAATAAGTAAAAAACCGACCTGTTATTATTGGTAAACCAAATTGGTATACCAAACTGGTTTACCAAATTTAGTTAATTTTCTGTTAACTACAACGTTTTAGTAACTTTAAATTTATTTTTTTCAGAAATATTGATAAATCGATATAAAATTTGGCGTTTCACCCCTAAACACCTGATACTATATAATCAACGTTTCTAGAACATATGTAGCAAACCATATAAAAGAGGAATTACACTGCTGATTTAAGAAACAAAACCAGAGCATTGGAAAGAAGCCTTTTTCACTAAGAAAATTAAAAGACTCATACTGATTTTCCGCTAAGCTCGATTACATAAAGAAAAAGCGCCATTATATGTATATAACAGCGCTTAAATAATAAGATATATTGTTTAGATTTAGATACCTAAAGCTTGGCCTCCACCAATTTGAATTGTTTCAGCAGTAATAAAAGCTGCATCTTTACTTGCTAAGAATGAAATAACACCAGCAACATCTTCTGGCTGACCTAATCTTCCTAACATAATATTGTTAGCCCAAGAAGCAAAAACTTCTGGTTTGGTTGCTTTAATCTGCGCGTGGAATGGTGTATCAATAGTCCCTGGTGATACTGCATTTACTCTAATTCCGTATTCAGCTAAATCTTTTGCTAATGCTCTAGTAATGGCATGAACACCTGCTTTAGACGTACCATAGATACCAGCACCTGGCCCACCAGCAGTCCATCCTGCATTTGATGTATAGTTAATTATAGAAGGGTGTTCACCTTTTTTCAAGAAAGGTATTGCTGCTCTTGAAGCAAAGAACACAGAATCTAAGTTTAATGCCATTACAAATCTGTAAAAATCTGTTGTCATTTCTTCAAATCTAGATCTTCCACCTAAACCACCTGCATTGTTTACAAGTACATCTATTCTACCATACTTCTCACCAATCTTAGTGATATTTGAAGTTACTTCTTCTTCTTTCGTAACATCAAAGCCAAGATATTCAGCAGTTACTCCAGCCTCTGTAAGCTCCTTTACTTTTTCTACACCAGCTTCATCATCAATACCGTTTAATACTACAGTGTATCCGTCAGTTCCTAATCGTTTTGCTACTTCAAAACCAATTCCGCCTGTAGCTCCTGTTACTATTGCTACTTTTCCTTTGTTATTACTCATCTTTGTTGAATTTATTCTTTAAAATTATACTTATTAATATTTCAATTTATTTTTTTTCTTTTAGTGGTTGAATTTTTGGAATCAATACCCAAACACTCAGCATTGTTATGACAGCTAAAGATGCACCTATAATAAAAGCAGGAGCATAGTTTCCTCCCATTGTTAACCATGGCACCAATGCCGTTAACCCAAATGCACCTAACTTAGCAGCTGTACCCGCAAATCCAGACAATGTACCTACTGTTTTTCCACCAAATAAATCACTTGGTAATGTTTGCACATTTCCAATAGCTGTTTGAAAACCAAACAAAATAATCGCCATATAGATTACTGCTGTTGTTGGGCCTCCTGGACTAGCCATAGCGAATAACATAGGTAACATAATTAAACAACCTAATGTAATTACAAACTTACGTGTCTTATTCACAGTCCAACCTGCTTTAATACGGTTTTGAGCCAACAGACCTCCGAACCAAGCTCCTAACATAGCTCCTACATAAGGTACCCACGCATAAAAACCAATTGCCGTAACATCCATTTGATACACTTCATTTAAATAGATTGGAATCCAAAAGATAAATAACCACCAAATTGGATCTATCGCTGCTGAAGCTAATATGACACCCCAACTTTCTTTATGTTTTAAAATTGTTCCTGTATCTGGATTGTAACCTTCATCAAATTCACCATCTTCATCTTTATCCTGATTTTTTTGACCAGTCAAAATATATTCACGTTCTTCTTCCGTTATCCATGGGTGACTTTTAGGAGGTGATTTTACTACAATCCACCATGGAATAAGCCACATCAGTCCTGTTATACCTACTAAAATAAAAATCCATGTCCAATCAAAGTATACGGATAGTAACCCAATTGTAGGGAAAGCGATGATACCACCAATGGCGGCACCAGAATTAAAGAGTCCTTGTGCAAATGCGCGTTCCTTAGTTGGAAACCATTCTGCATTAGCTTTTGCTGCACCTGGCCAGTTTCCTGCTTCTGACATCCCTAATAATGAACGAAAAAGACTCAGCGTAACTATCCCCTTTGCAAACGCATGTAACGCTGTAGCAATTGACCAAAAACCTATAGATAAAACGAATCCTATTCTAGTTCCAAATTTATCGAAAATCTTACCAAAAATCGCTTGACCAAAAGCATAGGACAGTATAAATATATTTGAAATGATTGCATATATTTCCTTTCGCTCGCCTATGGTTTTTTCTGGATACAAATCTTTTGAAATGTCTGGCCACAATACAGGCAATGCCTGTCTATCTATGTAATTAATAACAGTAGCCAAAGCAATTAAGCCAATTACCCACCATCTTAAACCTTTTAGTTTTTTACCTAATTCTTTCATTTACTTAATATTAAACATTGTAACAATACTGATACAACTCACTAAAGTGATCTTTCATTTTTTGTTTTGCCAATTGGGGATTCTGTTGTTCAATAGCATTATAAATCGCTTCATGCTCTTCTATTCCCTTTAAAGCTAAACCTTTATCACATACATGATGTGTTTCAAAATTTGTAATAATCTCTGGAGTTATCATTAACATAAATGTGTTAATGGTCGCATTTTTACTAGCTTTAGCTATGGCTAAGTGGAACAAAAGGTCTTCTTCAACGGCAGGTTCTCCATTACTCACCTTTTTTGAATAGGCCATTAACGCGGATTTCATATTCTCTAAATCCTCCTTTGTTCTTCTTGTAGAGGCTAAACGCACTGTCTTTAATTCTAAAAGAATTCTTGTTTCTACTAAAGCTTTAAAATCTTGATCTTCTAATCTTAGAATATCGTCAATCATACCATTCATAGCAATGACTCCGATATTCGCTACAAAAGTGCCACTTTGTGGTCTTGATTTTAATAGACCATAAAGTTCTAATTTTTGAATAGCGTCTCTTATTACACTTCTAGATACATTAAACTTTTCGGATAACGTTCGTTCCGAGGGTAGCTTATCACCTGGTTCAAGATTTTTTACATTTATTAATTCTCCAATGTTAGAGATAATCTCATTTTGAATACTTGAACTTTCCGACTTTGTTTGTGTATCTAACTTCATATAAAAATTTGTAATAATGAATCTATTTTCTGTCCAAAAATAAGACAGTAATTGTTATATCTAAATTTTCATCTTTAATTTATTACAATAAAAAAAACGTATTAAACTTATTCTAATGCTTCAATTTCAAAAGAATCGATATAAGCTTCATCTAAATTATTATAGAAGAATATCGCTAAAGATGTATTCCCACCTGAATCAAATATTAATGAACCACTAACCAAGGATCCAACTCCTGCAACATCTTCAGTAAACGTTATTGAACTAATGGTATTGTCTTCTAGCTGATCTATGGAACTCATAGCCTGAACCATTGCAACGGTCAAACTACCATTACTTGCATCGTCTTGGTCCCTAAACGTATATTTAAATTTTAATTCATAAAGCGTATCAGGCGTAAATTCCCCTATTAACTGATAACCAATTCTATCTCCTGAAGGAGGTAATTTTGCTGCATTAGACCCTTCATGATAACCGTTAGAAGACGTTATTTGAATTACCCCTCCTAAGTCAGAGTTTCTCCAAGGATCTCTACTGTCATTTCCATTATCAAAACCAGCCTCAAGAATTACAGGAATTAATGTAGGCGGAACTTCTGGCTCTACGACCTCTATTTCTTCAGTATACGAGCTAGAAACACCTAAGTCATCTGTTGCTGTAAGCGTTACCGTATATGTCCCCTCATCAGGAAACGTATTCATTCCATCCAAATCGGTTGAGCTATTACCATCACCATAGTTCCATAAGTACGATGTTGCACTTATAGATTCATTAGCAAACGTATAGGTTAAATAATCTGCAGTTACCGAAGCTGTAAACTCAGCTGAAGGAGGTGTTAAATCTTCTTTTGAATTAGCGTCTGGTAAATCATATGCTAAAGCATCAATAGTTGGGTCACAAGACACTATCACAACACTAACTACAAATAGTAAAGTGGCCATTAGCTTTTGTGAAACACGTATTTTAAATTTATTAATAGTTTTCATTTTAAAATGTTTTTAATTAATAGTTTTAATAGTTTGGATTTTGAGTCATTAGCCCATCACTTATATTAACCTCATTTTGAGGTAAAGGCAGTAATAAATCTGATGACGTAAACCCAAATCCATTAAGGTCAGAATAAGCAGATAGTACTTCTTGCGCCTTTCCTAAACGAATTAAATCGAATAGTCTGTGATTTTCAAAAGCTAATTCCATACGTCTTTCTAATAATAAATCATCTACTGTAATTTCAGAAACAGGATCCGTTAGACCCGCTCTGTTTCTAACTTCTTGAAAAGATGCTAAAGCAGCCGTCGCACTTGTTTGCTCAGCACCCGCCATAATAGCTTCTACATGTAATAATAACACATCAGCATAACGCAATACAATCCAATCATTTCCTGCTAATTCTGGATTTTGACTAATTGTAAAATCAGCTGTAGGTGTATCTCCTCCATTATCTCCATCAGGAAAATACTTAGCACATTGATATCTCACAGAAGTTAAATGAACAGGATCTTGTCTGAAAGAATATTGTGATCTATCTCCTCCAAATTCGTTGAAATCATCAACTAAATCATAAGTCGCATAATTTAAACCACTAGAATTACCAACTCCATTCATCCATTGTGCTGAAAACGTCTGACTATCATTAATGCTTTCATAGCCAATAGCAAAAATAACTTCACTATTACCTTCTGTATAAAACACATCGTAAAAATCAACCAAACTATATTCACCACCATTTATAATTTCTTCGAGTAATACTCGCGCTTGAGCATATTCTGGCTCTTCTAAACTAAGATAAACTTTTGCTAATAATCCTTGAGCTGCAGCTTTTGAAGCTCTAGTTTTATAGGTATTATCTAATCCTAAAACCGCCGTTTGTAAATCACTTACAATTAAATCATACACTAAGCTTGTATCCACTCTAATAAATTGCGTGTCTTTTTCTAAAGGTGATAATACATGATCGACTAATGGAATATCACCAAATAATCTTACCAAGTTAAAATACGCATAAGCTCTAATAAATTTTGCTTCTGCTTCTATAGCAGAGGTATCGTCATCTACATTTCCTAAATTTTCTAAAACGACATTGGCTCTGAAAATAACCTCATAAAAACTAGAGTAATAATTTGCTACAAGACCATTGGTTGCGAGTACATCAAATGATTCAAATTGCCCTGAGTCGGAAAAATCATCTGGATCTGCAATTTTAGTTGCTGTATTACCACTTCGCATCTCTGTAATGTAAAACTCATATTGCACACCGTGATTTTCATCCTTATCATAACTGCCATCTCCTTGTATGGCATCATATGCTCCCAATAGAGCACTTTCTAATTCATCAACAGTGGTATAATAATTTTCTGATGTTATTGCTGAGCTTGGTGCAGGCTCCAAAAAATCGCTACACGAAGTTGCTATAACTCCTATTAATAGAATCTGTATATATTTTTTAAATTTCATAATATAGTGTATTAAGCAATTAATTTTTTTTAAAAATCTACGTCTAACCCAAAAGAGATTGTTCTGTATATAGGAGATCCACCTCTTTGGTATCCGTATTGCGTTGGACTGGTTTTATCTAAAGCTTCTGGATTCCAACCCGTATAACCATCCGCAGTTTTATACATTAAATTTTGACCTGATGCATATACTCTTAATTTAGAAAGCCCTAAATCCGCTACTAAATCCTCTGGGAAACTATACCCAATATTTACATTTCTTAAAGCAATGTAAGATGCGTCTTGTATAACACTGTTTGTAAAATATTTATCTACTAAGAAATCAGTATTGTAACTATCTGGAACCACATCAGAAATCAACGTTCTGTTATTATTATGACTAAATAAGTAGTGGTCACCAATATTTCTTACCTCTGCTCCATGAGATCCTTGGAACATAATTGAAAAATCTAAGTTTCCGATTTTAAAATCATTAGTAAAACTCCAAATTAATTCTGGATATGGATTACCTAAAATAGTTTTATCTTCATCATCTAATACACCATCACCATTCAAATCCTTTACTTGTACTAATCCAAATTGATTACCTACATGTCTATAAGGTCTATCTCTATATTCAATCGGCACTTCGGCTTCTACAACATAACCATAAAAAGAGGATATAGGCTGCCCTTCTTGATTAATCCATTCTGCTGGTCTTGAAGGATCTATACTTGTAATTTGACCATCTGAATCTGCAAAATCAACTAAGGTATTTTCATTAGTTGTCGCGATAATGGTAGACTGCCATGAGAAATTTCTTTTATTTATATTTCTTGTTCTTAACTCAAACTCAAAACCTTCATTTTTTACTTCACCTAAATTAACTAAGGCACTATTAAAACCTGTAGTAGATGACACTGGGTTATTCAATAATAATTGATCACTTGTTCTTTGATACCAATCTACAGAACCTGTAATTCTATTATTTAAAAATCCAAAATCAACACCAGGATTAATCTCAACTAATCGCTCCCATTTTAATTCAGGGTTCGCTAAATTTAAAGGTGAATATCCTGTAGTTATCGTTCCATCTACAACATAAGATGTTAAATCTAATAATGATAAATGTGGATAATAATCTTGTAACACATTATCAGAACTTAGTACAGAGGTACTACCTTGAGCATCTGGATCAACACTTCCTGTATTTAAACGATCATTACCTGTAACACCATAACTTGCACGCAATTTAAGTGTTGAAATAATATTACTATCTCTTAAGAAGTTTTCATCTGCTACATTCCATCCTAACGATGCAGCCGCAAAATTACCGTATTTAAAATCTGATCCGAAAATAGAACTACCATCGCGACGCATACTAAATGATAATAAGTACTTATCATCGTATGCATAGTTTAATCTAGAGATGTACGAAATACCTCTTTTTTGCCATTCCATACCAAATGTTTCTTCGGCAACTATCGTCGTTGCACCTGAAATTTGTTGCACAATATCGTTTTCATAGCCTATACCTTTAATCGTAGAGAAGAAATAATCCCTCGTCTCAATAGAATTACCTAAAGTAACACCCAATTCATGTTTACCAAAAGCTACATCGTAGTTAATAAAATTATCAAAAATATAGTATTGTTCCTTTTGGTTAGTTTCAACCATATAAGCATCAGTAGTTTGTTCTCTAGCCAAAGTACCCATATAATCTGTTCTTTTAGTATCTTGAATAGATCCCGATAAAGTTGTCGTATAAGTTAAACCTTTTGCAATTTTATATTTACCATAAGCACTACCAAACATCTTGAATTTTTTATCCATTCTATTGCGTTCAGTAACTCGAGCATAAGGGTTTTGGTTGGTACTATTACCAATATTAAAAAGCTCTTCGTCATATACACCATCGCCATTAAAATCAAATATTGTAAAATGATTTTGTCTAACGTAATCTCCAACTTCAACAGGAAACGCCACTGGATCTACTAATTGCAATGTATACTCATCATGATAAATAGGCAACCAAGGTTGATGTCTTGCAACGTTATGTACAGATTCTGAAAACCGCACTCTATCCGTATATGAAGGACTCAAATTAACTCCAATAGAGACCTTATCATTTATTTTATTATCAAGCTTTAATCTTGCTCCATATTTTGTATAGTTATCACCTAACAATACACCTTCATCATCAGAATAGTTTAAACTTGCTGAAAACTTTGTGCTTTTATTACCACCTCTAAATGACAGTGCATGACTTGTAATAGTTCCTCCATCAAAAAACACATCTTGCCAAGAACGGTCTGTACCAGTTTGTAATTGCGCTTGTGTATAAATAGAGATTTCACCATTATCCGCCATTTGTTGGTCTGCCCAACTCTGCGTAGTGTAGCCATAAGCATCACTTTTTCTAGCTTCTTTAAAACCTGTATACGTACTGTAAGTAATTCTCGTTTTACCCTCTAAACCAGATTTCATAGTAATCATAATGATACCATTTGAACCTTTTGAACCATAAATTGCAGCAGAAGCAGCATCTTTAAGTATTTCAAACGATTCAACATCATTCATATTTAAAGACCCTAAAAAGTCTGGATCTACAATAACTCCATCAACAACAATTAAGGGAGTAGAATCACCTGCCATGGAACCTACACCACGTATTGTAATAGTAGGTGCAGCACCTGCCTCACCATCGGTTGCTTGAATATTCACACCAGAGACTTGTCCTACTAAAGCATCATCTACCCTAGAAACAGCGATTTGACCTAAATCATCATTTACGACCTTTGATATAGAACCCGTTGTATGACTTTTCTTTTGCGTACCATAACCTATAACTACAATCTCATCTAATACACTTGCGTCCTCAGCTAAACTCACATTAATTGTAGTCTCATCACCAATGGTAACGAGTTGTGTAGCTAAACCTAAATAAGAAAATTGTAAGATATCTCCTTTACTTGCCTGAATTTGATAATTTCCATCAAAATCTGTTGTGGTTCCTTTGGTGGTATTTACAATTATTATATTTACACCAGGGACCGCCATACCATCTGTTGTAGAAACTACTTGACCTTTAATATTTACGACCTCTTGTGCATTTAAAGAGAAGCACATCAGAACAAAAATAATCAAGGTTGATTTGATTTTTAATTTCATAATGAATAGTTAGTTGTTACTTATTTGATTGTTATTTAGTTCATTTTTAAAACCTTAAAGGTAAATTCACACTTTGCAATTTCGGTTTAGACTATTTAAAATTACGCAAAAAAAATTGGTTTACCAATCTGGTTTACCAAATATATGTAAAATTTTGTTAATTACAACGTTTTCGAAGTTATATATGTTAAAAGAGACGCTCTTTATGTTAAAAGCGTAAGCATAAACTTAGAGTAAAGAATTGTGATACTACGCTATACCTCAGCAAGGAATAGCGTAGTAAATGTGTTAGTTATGCTTCTTTATCTCCAAAATAAGAGACTCCGCCTCCAGTTAGAAAATCTTCTCTTACTGGACTAAATGTATCAATTAACTCACCGGCTTCTAAACAAACTGCGCTATGCAATAAATTTGGCTCGATATATACGCCATCACCTGCCTCTACGATTTGCTTAACGCCATCTATTTCGAATTCAAACTTTCCTGAAACACAAAAGGTTGCTTGCGTATGAAAATGTTGATGTGGTGAGCCCAATGCACCTTCTTCAAATTTTACTCTTACCATCATAATTTGGTTATCGTAGCCTAGGAATTTTCTGGACACTCCACCTCCAAGAACTTCCCATTCCATATCCTTTGTGATGATATACTTTTCGCTAAATCTTTTCATAATTTTTAATTTTAATTGGTTATTTAAAATAATAAGAACCAGTCCATTGGTAATTATTATCATTTATATTTAATGAGTGTTTTGATTCTTTTGAAGCGTTTGCATTTACCGTAATAAATAGTTTTGTATTACCGTTAACATTGGTAATTAAAACCGCTGTATAATTTTCTGTATCTAAAACCACTTTTAAATCCACAATACTACTATTAGAATTAAAAGCAGATTCTGTAACAGGACTGTAACTGCCATGTGCTTCTATTGTAGATACAAAAGTTGTGTTAGTAACATTTTTACGCCTCAATAATAAAGCAGCTTCGCGTCGTAAGTTAAAATCCGGGTCGTTGGCGCCAATTCTAGTAAATAATAAATCATCATTGGTATTTGTAACCGTCGTTAGAGAGTAAAACTTACCTTTATTTAACCATGACAACTTAGAGTTCTCACTAGCTGCTTTACCAGTAGCTTCTACATATAGATGCTGGTATCCATTTTTATTACCCAACACTTTTAATGTTTCAGGCGTGTTGTAGTCAAAATTTGTTTGCAAAACTTGACCCATAAAGTAATATGGAAAATCATATTGATTTGCTTTATTGGAAGTAATCTTCATAATATCTAGCATATATGGTTTTTCAAAATCTTCATCTTTAATGATGGCCATTGTACGAAGCATTTCGGTTCCAGGATAGGCATTTTTTTCAATGGCGCTTGCAACTTGTATATTTTCATGCTCTGAAGAAAAATAATTTAAATCTGAATGGTGCAAACTTCCAATCTCATATTTACCTCCAAAATGAGACGTTTCATTTTGAGTTACCGTGTTATGCGCAATTGTTTGTTTTGCCCAAGAATTATTTTCTTTTAAATAATTTCCACCACCTTTTTGCTCAATATTTACAAAACGTGCTAATCCATAATCTTGAATAATTTCTTCTCCATTATCATACAAAGAATAGGACAATTTATCGTAATGTCCATGGCTAGATCCTTGAGCTGCGTACTTAAAAACGAGTTCTAAATCTTCACTTCTTAAGATCCCTACTCCTCCTTGTGTTCCATCCGGCCCATCAGACAAATTAATAGATTTTTTATTAAAAGGTTTTTCTTCACCATTTTTAATTCCAAGAGCTACAGCTAAACCAGAATCATCTAACAGAACTTTATCTTGTAGCTTTGCAATAGATAACAATCCTGGGTCTTGACCTCCATAATGATAAGAAATATCAACTGCTGTTACTAAAGCATTCGTATAATATGACATGCCTTTTTGCCCATCATTGAGTGGGAAAAAGTCACCATCAGCATCAGATAAATTTAAAAGGGCATTAATAGATTTTAATAGCACTCCTTCTTTGTAATCAAAAATCTTTAACTCCGGTTTTACATTGTGTAAACCTTCTGCAAATATTAAAAAAGGATACATCGCATAACGCTGATAATAAGGCCCTTCATTATAATATCCATCAGGTGAAAAAGGCTCTTCTATGTTCGCTAAAAAACCAGCTTTACCATCTTTATTTAAAAACCCACCATCGTCATCTTTAGCGTTTTTATCTAAGTTTACACCTTTAGTACCATACAAAGCACGGTCTATTAGTTCTTGGTCATCCATTACTAAACCAATCATACCCACTGCTGCATTTCCCCAAGTACTGTGATTGTGAACACGTTGATAAAACTGCGGACTATCTACCGAGATATGATCTGCAAATGGTCTAAATAGGTTTGTTTCTAGTTTGTTGCGTTCTTCTTCCGTTAAATAATTATAAATACAATCATAAGCTTGACTTACATATACTAACCAATTTGAATCATTTAAACATTGCCAAAATAATTTTCCTCTAGCATAAGACCTGGTTTTAGGATGCAAAGGCAATGTTTTATACATTTCTTCATATTGCATAAGCATATCTTTTACATACTTGGCGTATTTTTCATCATCTAATATTTGATACAACACACCCGCTTTTTGCATTACAAACCAATTTTGTTTGTGTCTAGAATGCGTATAACCACCAGAATAATCTAGCGGAATTGGAACTTCGATACCTAAAGCAATTTCGGCATCAACTTCTTCTTTTACTTTTTCTAAAGTATTATCAAAAATTGGTATGTTACCTAGTTGGGCTCTAATATCTTTTACCCCTTGTGCTGTGAGAATTAATTTGGGATGCGCTTCATTTGCAGTTGTTTCATTGCCATTATTTGTATCAAATGCGTTTTCTTTCTTACATGAAAACGCACTGACTACAATTGCGACTAAAGCAAATTTAATTATGAAGTTTTTAATTAATTTCATAGTTATGTTTTAAAAATTGTTCCAATATTACTGCTCACCGTTCCTATTTTTTTTAAGAACTAATTCCGGAAGTTTCAAATCACTATTGACGCACTGAATTTCGTTAATGGTATTTTGATTTTTCAACCGTTTAATTACTTTCTGATTTGTTTTCTATCAACAAAATACTAAGTTCAGTAACTCTAAAAGCAACTGTAATAAGCACTAAATTAATGACTGATAAGCAACTAAAAATCACATCGTTTCTCATATTATTAAAATTGGTTTACCAGATTGGTTTACCAAATATATACTTATTACCTATGCCATCAAAGCATAAACATGAAAAAATAGTGAATTTAATATAGAAAAGAGGTAATTTACTTGCAAAAACTAGCGCGTTTTAACAAGAAAAAAGTAAGCTGAAACATACAACTTTTAATTAGCTCGGAGGATAACAAAGCAAAATTTTAGAAGCCATTTTAGATTGAAACGTGATTTCTGGAATGGCTGCCGAAATAAATAGTTCATCACCTTGGGTATATTCATAATCAACGCCATTACAGGTTATAACTCCCTCACCAGAATAAATAACAGCAACATAAAAACAAGCGTTTCCTTTTATAGTAAAATTTCCATCTAAGCTTAATTCATTTAAACCAAAACAATCTGTATGCTTTTTATTGAAAAGTGTTTTTAAAGTGAACGCATCAGAACTGTCTAATACTTCTGGAGTTATTTTCCATGCGTCTAAAGCGTCTTCTAAAGCATAGGTATCATAATGGAAACAGTCTAACATGACATCCTCTCCAACTCCTTGATGAATTAATTCTGGTCCAATTTTTAAACCTGCAGGTGTTGTTTTTTCTACGCGCATCGTATAATCCGTAGGCTCTTGAACTTCCATTAAAAAACAACCAGCACCTATGGCATGTGGCACTCCTCCATAAATCATAAAGGCATCACCAGCTTTTACTTCAATTTTATGCAAGCAATCTAGCATGCCCTCAATGTTTTGAGTTTCAAAGTGCGATTTCCAAATATCTTTGGTCACGTGCTCTTTAAACCCCATATAAACCACAGGTTTTTCGCCATCAATTTCACGTGTATTTAAAACATACCAAGATTCGGTTTTACCAAATTCAGAATTCAATATTGATTTAGCGTATTTTTTATCTGGATGTACTTGAATGGTTAAACGCTCCATGGAATCGAGCATCTTAATAAGAACTCCCGTTGTTCCATATTTTTGCGCGAGTTCTTTCCCTAAATACAATTCCGGATCAGAATTAATTAATTCTTTTAAGGGAAAATTTCCGTCATTAGTCTCTATTACCGAAAGCCCTTCATTTTCAGGCCTGCCATTGCCACGTGCCGTTATTGTAGACATTATCCACTGTTCTGGCATTTGACCATCTACTTCTAGATCTGACTTTTTCCATCTATCAATTAAAGCACCTCCTTCATACGTTCTCCATACTCTATTTGAAAGTTGCCTTAAAGGGATATGTGCATATGCTTGTAAATGTTTGTTCATAATCTTAAAAATAGTTAATAGGTTTAGGGTGTAATATTAATCAAAATACAATAACGCTTTATATCAATTTATTTAAAAAACTCAGTGAAACCTGTAATTGAAATATATAACATAAAGCAATTGAAAACAAACGTTGCGCCTAATGCAATATTCATCCACAGACTGGTTTTATAGGTTTTCATAAGTTCTGATTTGTTTAATAATATAATAAGAAATAAGGTTATTAAGGGCATTACGAATGGACTAAACGCTTGAGAAGCAATTAAAATCCAAACTGGTTTTCCTCCTAAAACGGGAATAATTAAACCCGATAATGCCACTAAAACCACAATGAGCTTAAATAATGGTTTTTTCATGTCACGAGGTTTGCCTGAGTAATCCGCTATTAACCACGGAAATAATAAAAGATTTGGAAAAATGGAAGATAATCCTGCTCCAATAATTCCCAATGTAAATAAGGTTAAAGCAAAATCTCCCGCCCAAGGCCCCAATGCACTCATCATATCCGTAGCGTCATCTACCTTGGTACTGCTAAAATAAAGTGTGCCAGTCGCACTAATCATTATAGCTAGACTAATTAAAAACGTCAGAACCATAGCAGACTTTGCATCTTTATTCTCTTTTTTTAAATCATTAATTCCCCAATTCTCTTCTTGAACCAAAATACTTCGTGAAGCTAATGCTACTCCAGCCATTGTTGTCCCAACTATTCCAGCAATTATTAAACCGGTATGATCTCCCTTAGGTAGTTCTGGAAAAAAATCTAGTATTGATTTTCCAGATTCTTTTAAGACCATAATACTCGTAAAAAGAAATGCAAGGGCCATTAAGCCAACCATAATACTCATTGCTTTAATAAAATTCCCATGTTTACCTGTCCAAAAAAGAGCAATTAATAATGCCGTAAAGAAAACAGCAATTACAGGTTTGTTTAAAAATGAAATAGAGGTTTTTACAGAAATCCATTCCATAGTAACTTCAGCTACTACGCCCATCACTCCTATAACCGAAGACACAATAGAAATACCTAGTGCTGTAATAATAAAAATAGTGATTGGTTTTCCGAATGCCTTTTTAAAATTGAACATTAAGGTATGTCCCGAAACAATTGTTAATTTACTTATAGAGATGAGCAGGAAATACGTAAAAAAACAAGATAACAACAACGCCCAAGCTAAACTTAACCCAAACTTAGCACCAGAAACAACCATAGAGGTTACGCTTCCGGTTCCAACGACATAGCCTATAATGAAAAAAGCTGGCCCAAAATCTTTAAGCTTTTTTTTTTATTTTATCTAAAAAAGAAAGATTCTTTGCCATAATTATTAGCGTTTTAATTTATTCAATTGGAGGTGTTGCTTCTTCTAAAGTTCCTCGTTTAAACCAAACTTCAGCATAGCTTCCGTTAGCATATTGCTTAGCTATATCACCTTCGTAGATTTCGGCACCAGTATTCCAAACGATATTATCTTCCGGTTTCTTTCCATTGGTTTGATTGTATGCACCTTGTTTAAAATATTGTTTTTCACCAGCATACGCATTTTCACGCTCAATTCCATCGCGACCAATAGCTGCGTACAACGTTCTGATTTGTTGCGGAATGTCTTCTTTTGTTGCAAAATCTGATTTCAATAAGTTTTTGGTAAACGTTCTTGTGTCGTGACCATCACTTGTAAACTTAAGGTACATGATGCCTTTATAAACATTAACCTCATAACTGAATTCTTCACCTAATGCTATACCATCCTTAGGTTCTTCTGGATAAGTATTGGGACCTGTACCAATAACAGCAAAATTATCTCCCCAAACCGCATTGGAGTAATCCCATCTTCCGGAATTATCACCTGCTGTATTAATTTCATAATTCCAAAAAACAGAGCCTTTTGTGTGTCCTGGGTATTTTTTATAAAAGATTTTTAGTGGTTCATTTTCATGACCATCATCACTATGAATTTGTCCTACGACCACAGAATACGAAGCAGCCACTCTTGCGTCACCAGACGTAGACACATGTTGCACTTTTAAAGTCCCTGTTAATTTCCCTCCAACCTTTGGTGTCCAGTTCTTTTTTTGACCTAATTCTGTTCTTGTATTGCTAGATGTACGCGACGTAATTCCAGAGTTTGGTGTTTTATACACTATCCAATCCGTATCATTTTCAGTTTCAACATAGAAAAAATTTTCCTTCTCGTAATTGACGAGCTCTTTTATACTTGTGCCGTCTCCTAAAAGAATTTTCCAATCATCCATAAACGGAATAACATCGCTTGGGTATTTTGCTGTTTTTTCATTTACTGAAACTACGCCTTCAACAGGTTCAGAAGGTGTTTCTGCATTGTTTTTACAAGCTACTATGACTAAAAATGATATTAATGTGAGTGCAAACTTCTTCATTATTTATATTTTATATCTGCGTACAAATCTTGAAATTCCTGCCGTACTGAAACATATTCAGTACAAGTAGTAGAAACAACTTTAATACATTAATGTCATGACTAAGTTTTCTTCCGTCTTAATCTGACCCGAATTAACTAAAGTGTTTTCTGATGCCACGTTATTTTTAGCTCCCCATAAAATTGAAACAAACTGAACTGGATTATTTTTAAACGTATTATTGGTAATATTCACATTGACAATACCATTGTGATTTAAAAGTCGCTTGTTTTTCTCTTTAGCTCCACAGTTAGTAAAAGTAGAATTAGTTACCAATAAGTTTCCACCGATAGTAGATTCATCATAGCCACCTCTGTAATAATCTATGACATTTTGTTGTACGTTAGTGAATTGACAGTTGTCTATAGTTAAATATTCAGTGTTATAATCTCCTCTGTCATTTATTTCTTCAGAAAGCTCTATTCCGTTTTCACAATTAGATATTGATGTGTTTTTAAACGTAATTTCTTCAGAAAATGATTGTTTGTAGACTTTTAGAGCATAGTTAAAATTACTGATGTCAGAATCTATAACGTCTAATCCAAAATGGTTAGACATATGCTCTTTTAAACTTGCAAAAGCATATTGAGAATTGGTGCCTTGTAATTTAATATTTTTCAAAGTCAGTTTTCCATAAGGATGCAATTCCAAGGCAGTTGTTTCAGCAGCTCCATTATACAAAATTTCTGAATTTCCGTTAGATTGAATCGTAATGGATTTATTAATAACCAATGATTCTGAAATTTGGAAAACACCATCATTCAATTGTAAAACATCTCCACTTTCAGCGACTTGTAGTTTAGCTGTTAATTCCGCAGCATTGGATACCATATGTGTTTTTGCTTCTTTAGGCTCAACGTCATTAGAATACCAATCAGCTCCATACTTCGTTTTATCTAATATATCTAACGTAACAGTTCCAGAATTTAAAATTGCCCCTATTTGGTTAGACTTGCTTCTAGAATTCCCTAATATATCTTCGGTAATGCTCTCAAAATCAAATCCGCTATAAATCTCAACATCATCAAACCCTGAGATTGGCACAGCGATATCTGATCCTATATCGGTTAATGTTAATTCTTTAGGTGTTAGTCCTTCCCTACTTGTAAATTCTACACCGTTATTATCAATAACATTACTAGCAAACGTTACTCCATCAGCTTTATCGTGTTCAATAATTGGATTGGGATCACCAACAGAATTATAAATAACATTATTTACTACTTCGGTTCTCAATGGTCTTGCAGATCTAATTTCTGAATCTGGCAACACACCTTTTTGATCAATATTTGTACCGACACCAAATTGCCATGGTGAGTTAGAATCTACATAGGTATTGTATGCGACTACAACATCTGTAACTTGGTTATATCTGTTTAGAGGAGATTTAGGAATTCCGTTCATAATCGCTAATGGACTTCTAAAATTCTCACCTTTTAAATTGTAAAACAGATTATTTACAACCCAGTGCCCTGTATTTACAATTCTAATACCTCCATATTGTTTACTTACACCATCTCCAATAAAGTAGTTGCCATCCACAACACTATAGTTTCCATGTCTTGTAACTACTGAACCTTCACTTTTATAAAAGACATTATTTTTAATGACATTATAGTTCGTTTTGCTTGATATGATCTCTACTTCACCATTACATTCCTCAAACAGGTTATTTGCTATAAAGCTATTACCAGGAGACATCGATGAAAAACTACCACCTAATTGAATGGTTTCACCTCTTGCACCTCCTTTTCTTGGTCTTGGCCCAAAATGATTATTAATAATTTTGTGAAAATTTCTAATACTTTGATTTCCTCTTATATCTACCCTAAGTGTTGGCCCACCATTGGTTTTACCTGCTAAGTAAGAATTACTAAATTCATTATGTTTCCCAAAAAGCTGAACCCAATGATCATCTTTATCGCGTTCTTGCTGGTTGTAATCTAGAATCACACAATTAGTGACCTTACAATAGTTGGCAACTTTTTCTTTACTTGTTCTAAATGCTATGACATCTCCCGTAGGCGTATAACCATTTCTAAAATATAAACCTGAAACGATTAAATATTTTCCAGAAATCTCTAAATTAGAAATACCTTCAATAAAGACTTCTCCGGGTGTTTCAGCTCTTAAGGTGATAGGGTTTTCTTCCGTTCCTTCACCAACAAACTTAATTTGCAAATCTTTATAAGTTCCGTTCTTTAGAACAATATCATCTCCAGGTTGTGCATTTTTAATTGCGTCTTCTAATGCTGTTGCATTAGAAATCATCTGACTTGATCCTGACTTCACCGCTGATTTTTCGCCACATGAAATCAACGAAAATACGACGGCAAAAACTAATAGATATTTTTTCATTTATTGATACTTTTAAATTTAAAACGTAATTTTAAGTTCTGAATATTTCACTTAAAAAAAGCAAAATCCTTAACTGGTTAACCAATCTGGTTAACCAAAAATAATATAATTTTTCAGACTACGAAACGTAATTGGGTTAATTCTATATATAATAAGGTTAATATATAAAATAAAATAGGTGTTACACGCAGGTCTACCTAGAAACTATCATGAGGCATATACCGAAATCAAAAAAAAGAGAGGGTTGAGCTATTGAACTAGAATTAGCCATTATTAATCTTGTTATCCTTATTTAAACTCTACTCAAGTGCCCAAATAAACATAAAAAAAGCTGCAAAAACCTATTTAATAGATTATCACAGCTTTACTCAGTACTCAAGGCGGGAATCGAACCCGCACGTCTTGCGACATTGGATTTTGAATCCAACGTGTCTACCAATTCCACCACTTGAGCGATTTCGGATTGCAAAAATATAAAAAATATTTCTGTCAAACTATTAAAATTAGTAGGTTTTATCCTTTTTGTAGTAAAATAATTTTCTAAATTTGAAGTGCATAAAAATACTATCACCACACTAACTAAACAACTGATATCAAATGCCATACGAAATGCCTGAAGCCAAAATTTTCGCCTGTTCACAAAGCACCTACCTTGCAGAAAAAATAGCAGCCACTTACGGAGTTAAACTAGGTAAAGTAATTACATCTACTTATAGCGATGGAGAATTTCAGCCATCATACGAAGAATCTATTAGGGGTAAACGAATTTTTATCATCGGATCAACACATCCTGGCCCAAAAAATTTGATGGAAATGTTATTAATGATAGATGCAGCAAAACGTGCATCGGCAAGACATATTACGGCTGTTATGCCCTATTTTGGTTGGGCACGACAAGATAGAAAAGACAAACCTAGAGTTCCTATTGCTGCAAAATTGGTAGCAAAAATGCTAGAAGCTGCCGGAGCAACACGGATTATTACTATGGATTTACATGCCGATCAAATTCAAGGGTTCTTTGAGAAACCTGTAGATCATCTATTTGCTTCAACTATATTTTTACCCTACTTAAAAAGCTTAAACTTAGATAACCTAACTATAGCGTCTCCTGATATGGGAGGTTCTAAACGTGCTTATGCTTATTCTAAAGCTTTAAAAAGTGATGTTGTAATCTGTTACAAACAACGCGCTAAAGCTAATGTGATCTCACATATGGAATTAATTGGGGACGTTACTGGTAAAAATGTTGTTTTAGTAGATGATATGGTAGATACCGCTGGTACACTAACTAAAGCTGCAGACTTAATGATGGAACGTGGAGCATTAAGTGTAAGAGCCATTTGTACGCATCCTATTTTATCTGGAAATGCTTACGAAAAGCTAGAAAATTCTAAACTTGAAGAATTAATTGTAACCAATTCTATTCCTTTAAAACAAGAAAGTAAAAAAATAAGAGTCTTAAGTTGTTCTGATTTATTTGCAGAAGTTATGTACAATGTACATCACAACGCGTCTATTAGTAATAAATTTGTAATGTAATTTAACCTCGTACTATTTGATTTTTTAAGATTGATTTAAGGGCTACACCCTAATAAAAACGGGTGTTTTAAAAAATAGTCCTCTAATACTAGTATTCTCATATAAAATTTCTAAATTTGCAGCCCTCAAAATGAGGGAATTAAAAATTTAATAACAAACATTTCAAAAATGAAATCAATTACAATTAACGGATCTCAAAGAGAAAGCGTAGGCAAAAAAGCTACTAAAGCCTTACGTAATGCTGGTCAGGTTCCTTGCGTTATGTACGGAGGAGACAAAGCATTCCATTTCTCAGCACCAGAATTAGCTTTCTCAAAACTTGTATATACTGCTAGCGCACATACAGTTGTGATTGTCTTAGATAATGGTGAAGAATACAATGCAGTAATGCAAGACATTCAATTTCACCCAGTAACCGACAGAATTACACACATCGATTTCTACCAAATTTTCGAGGACAAAGAAATTACTATGGAAATTCCTGTTCAAACAGTAGGTTCTTCTAGAGGTGTAATGAATGGTGGTAACTTAAGAATGCCTTACCGTAAACTTAGAGTAAAAGCAATCCCTTCAAAATTACCAGATTTTGTTGAGATAGATATTACTCCATTAAAAATCGGAAGTAAATTCTACATCACTGAATTAGCAAATGAAGATTACAAATTCTTACACCCAGATAACACTGTTGTTTGTCAAGTAAGACGTAGTAGATTAGCTGTAATTGATGCAGATGATGAAGATGAAGATGAAGGAGCAGAAGGAACTGATGCACCAGCAGCTGAAGCAGCACAAGAATAGATAAAACTATTTTAAATATAAAAGAGACTATCTGAAAGGATAGTCTCTTTTTTTTGTTCTATTTTTTAATACATTAAAACCAAAACCCGAGATTTAGAAACCAATAGCTGTTTCCCGTATCTGGAGAATAGGTGTATTTACCTTCTAAAGGTCCTAAGAACGTTTCTAAAGAATACCCTAAGGCATAACCATTATAGTTTGACGTTGTAAAGAACTCCCCTGACTCAAAGAGTCCATCCTCAATATTGGCAAAATTTGCAGCTAATAAAATATGATGCTTTTTATAAACTTCATAGTCTAAGGTAAATGTTGCCTTAAGAAAGCTATCACCTGTTAAAGCTAAGTAATCGTAACCGTAAAACGAATAAAAGTTATTTATAAAATTAACTCCGTAGCCACCTAGAGCAAACCCCAATGCAGATGTATTTTCGTCTCCAATCCTAAATCCTCCACTAGCTTCTGTTTTTAAGACTAACTTATCATTAACACTAACCGCATGACCAATATCTGCTTTAGCTATTGAAAAATTTAAAAAATCGGTATTAAAGCCAGAAGCATCTAGATACAAGTGAAACGTTCCATTAAAATAGAATCCACTTTTAGGAAAATAAAAATTATCGTAATTATCAAATTTTAAATTTCCAAAGACACTAAAATAATCTGTGTTTTCAAAAACAGTTCTATTTTCTTCATCTTCCTCTATAATGGTTTCTGATGTTACTTTTAAACGTTTGTGTTCAAATCCCAACCTTAAAGAAAAGTCCTTTCTAAAAATTGTTTGTAAATAAACTTGATTTGTGAAATCTGAAATTTTAGCATCAATTTTATTTAAACCAATTAATAAAGGAGAATCTTCTTCTAAAGCTAATCTAGGATTTACATTTTTGTTAAACTTATTGAAACGCGATTTAATTCCTAAACTGATATAAAACCCTTTATCAATAAAATAATTAAAATTATACCTAGGATTATCCCCTAAAATAACATCTAACGAGGCTATATCATTACTAAATAAGAGTTTCTTTTTAGTAAGATTAGCGAGCAATGCACTTTTATAGAGTCGGTCATAGTGAATACCTAATCTAAGAAATGTCGAAGTTTCAGATTCCTTTATATTCCCTATAAGATCAAATTCAGCTTCCTTGTCTGTCGGCTCTAAATAATATCTAAAAGCATCAAAATTATTAGTTGCAATAAGGCTATTTACACCTTGTTTAAAATCTGAATAACTTATTTTTTCGTCACCTTTAAGTTTTAGCTTTCCAATCATAAAAGCCCTTGTGTAACGTTCATTTCCATCTATCTTAACATGACGAACTTTTAGGCTATCTAATAATTTGACTTCTGCTCTGCCTTCATAATTCGGTTGATTTACTTTTACAGCTTCTAGTTCAGACAATTGCGTTCTCGCCGCAATTTCACCATGTTCAATAATATCTTTTCCTTCATCGAACGAAATAACTGAATAGTCGCTAATATCTGGTTTAATATAAATATCGGTAAGTTCCGCTTTATCTTTCATGGCGTTTATAGTCCGAAAATTATTAATCTGCATTAAAATATCAGGAGCAGATTTCAAAGATTCACGATCTTTTAACGCATCTTGAACATCAACACCAATAATTATATCCATGCCTTTTGCTCGCAATTCTTCAACTGGAAAATTATTAGTTACACCTCCATCAATTAAAATAGCATCATCAATTGCTACAGGTTGAAATAACGACGGTAATGCCCCACTAGCGGTCACCGCCTCTGCTAATCTACCCTTGTCCATAAGCAAAGATTCTCCTGTTTCTATATTGGTCGCCATACAGAAAAATGGAATTGGAAGTTGACTAAAATCTCTAACATCATTTACTGGAAGCATTAAATAATACAGTAAATTATAAACATTTTGCCCACGTGATAAGGCTGATGGCAGCGAAATCTTAAAATTATCAAAGGGTAAATTAACGACATACTTCTGCGTATTTTCGCGCTCATAAAATGATTTAGAAGCTCTTGAAAACTCATCATTAATCAATACATTAAAATCTTGTTCTCGGAATATGGCCTCCAATTGTTTCCCCGAATACCCTGAAGCGTATAACGATCCAATAATAGCTCCCATGCTCGTGCCAGCAACGTAATCTATTTTTATTTCTAAACTATCAATAACCTTTAGTACACCGATATGAGCAAAACCTTTAGCACCACCTCCACTTAACACCAAACCTACTTTTGGCTCTGTATGTCCGATAGTATCCTGTGCTTCTAGAGAACAAAGCGCCATGGTAAATACGATTATTAGGATGTTTTTCAATGTCATTATAAACCTAGTCGGCCTTTAAATTATTCTTTATGATAATAATTATAAACTTTATTTGCCCTAGAAACTCCAACAACAGCTTCAAGCTCATCTAACTTAGCATTAGCGATACGTTTTACCGTTTTAAATTGTTTCATTAAATCGATAATAGTTTGTTCTCCCACTCCTGGAATATTTTCTAATTCCGTGGTCAGCGCCCCTTTACTTCTTCGGTTTCTATGATGTTCTATTCCAAAGCGATGCGCTTCATTTCTTAAGTGTTGTATAATTTTTAAAGTTTCACTTTTTTTATCTAAATATAAAGGAATTGGATCATCTGGATAGAATAATTCCTCTAAACGTTTAGCGATACCAATAATTGCAATTTCTTGTCGCAGCCCTAATACATCTAAACTTTTTAATGCGGAAGACAATTGCCCTTTGCCTCCATCGATAATAATAAGTTGTGGTAACGGCTGATCTTCGTCTAACAAACGTTTGTATCTCCTATAAACTACTTCTTCCATTGAAGCAAAATCATCTGGGCCTTCAACGGTTTTAATATTAAAATGGCGGTAATCCTTTTTACTTGGCTTTCCATTTTTAAAAACCACACAAGCAGCAACAGGATTGGTACCTTGAATATTAGAATTGTCAAAACACTCAATATGTCTAGGTTCCTCAGACAAGCGCAAATCGGCTTTCATCTGGGCCATTATTCTGTTGGCATGGCGATCGGGATCCACAATTTTAATTTGTTTCAACTTATCCATTCTAAAATACTTCGCATTTCTAATAGATAAATCTAAGATACTTTTTTTATCACCAAGTTTCGGAATTGTTATTTTTATTTCATCTCCTAAATTCACTTTAAAAGGCACATAGATTTCTTTAGAAGTTGAATTGAAACGCTGCCGAATTTCTGTAATGGCTAATTCTAACAACTGAACATCTGTTTCTTCTAGCTTTTTCTTTAATTCTAAGGTATGAGACCTGATAATAGAGCCATAACTTAACTGTAAAAAATTAACATAGGCATAAGACTCGTCACTAATTATTGAAAATACGTCTACGTTACTAATCTTAGGGTTTACAATAGTTGATTTGGCTTGGTAATTTTCTAAAACCTCTAATTTTTCTTTTATTTTCTGAGCATCTTCAAACTGCATGGCTTCTGCATGTTGCCGCATTTGTATTCTAAACTGCTGTAAGGAATCTTTAAAATTTCCTTTTAAAATTTCTCTAATAGCAATAATATTAGCTTGATATTCTTCTTCCGTTTCATAACCTTCACAAGGCCCTTTACAATTTCCTAAATGGTATTCTAAACAAACTTTATATTTTCCAGCTTCAATTTTAGATTCTGACAAATCATAATTACAAGTTCGTAATTGGTACAAGCCTTTTATGAGTCCTAAAAGCGTTTTTACGGTTTTCATGCTCGTATAAGGCCCAAAATATTCTGATCCATCTTTAATAACACGACGTGTAGGAAATACTCTAGGGAAACGCTCCTTCTTTATACAAATCCATGGGTACGATTTATCATCCTTTAATAATACATTATACTTAGGTTTGTACTTTTTAATTAAATTATTCTCAAGCAACAAGGCGTCATTCTCGGTTTCTACAACAATGTGTTTTACCGACGCTATATTTTTAACTAGCACGCGTGTTTTACCATAGTCGTGATGCTTGGTAAAATAACTACTCACTCGTTTTTTTATATCTTTAGCTTTTCCGACGTAGATTAAACGTTCGTCTGCATCAAAATACTGGTAGACACCAGGTTGATGAGGAAGCGTTTTTATCTGTATATCTAGAGTAGATTCTGGCATTAAACCAAAGGTACTAATTCATAAAAATATTCATGTATTTTTAATACACTTTATCATTACCTTGCGCCTCTTTTTTATATATTTAAATTATGACAAAAAAAATTTTAGGTCGTGTTGATAAAGTTAATTTTCCAGAATTGAAACTAAACACTATTGATGTTAAGATTGATACTGGAGCGTACACTTCTGCTATTCATTGCTCTAAAATTAGAGAGGAAGACCATAAACTCTATTGTATCTTTGAAAGTAAAGGGCACCCTAATTTTAAAAGTGAGGAAGTCGTTTTTAATACATATACCGATACCGACGTAAAAAGCAGCAATGGCTTTAAGGAAAATCGCTACAAAATTAAAACAACCGTTGTATTCTTTGGAAAAAGTTACAAGATTAACCTAACTTTAAGCACCAGAGACGATATGAAATTTCCGGTATTAATTGGTCGTCAATTTTTGAAACATAAATTCTTGGTCGATGTCGATTTAGAAAACCAATCCTATAAACAAACCACAACTAAATGAACATAGTTATTCTTTCACGAAATGCAGAACTCTATTCTACGCAACGACTTGTTGAAGAGGCTAGTAAAAGAGGCCATTCCGTTGAAATCATTGATCCGCTAAAATGCGATATTATTATCGAAAAAGAAAAACCAACCATTTATTATAAGGATCGCTATTTAGATTATGTCGATGCTATAATTCCAAGAATTGGAGCCTCAATAACGTTTTACGGCTGCGCTGTTGTCCGACAATTTGAAGAAATGGGAGTGTTTACTATTGCTCCATCTGATGCAATTACCCGTTCTCGCGATAAATTGAGAAGTTTACAACGCTTAAGTAAAGCAGGAATTGGTATGCCTAAAACAGTATTTACTAATTATTCTAGAGACGTTGAGGAAGTTATTAATTATGTAGGAGGAACGCCTGTAATTATAAAACTACTAGAAGGTACACAAGGTCTTGGTGTGGTATTGGCTGAAACAAAGAATGCGGCTGAATCTGTATTGGAAGCCTTCAATGGTTTGCAAGCAAGAGTTATTGTACAAGAATTTATTAAAGAAGCTAAAGGTGCTGATTTAAGAGCTTTAGTCGTGGATGGTCAAGTGGTTGGTGCTATGAAACGCCAAGGTAAAGAAGGAGAATTCAGATCTAATTTACATCGTGGAGGTTCTGCCAATATCATAAAATTAAATGAAGACGAACTAAATTTAGCAATGAAAGCGGCTAAAGTTTTAAAACTACCGGTTTGTGGTGTAGATATGCTACAGTCTTCAAGAGGCCCTTTATTATTAGAAGTGAACTCTACTCCTGGACTTGAAGGGATTGAAGCTGCAACGCACAAAAATATTGCAAAAGCAATTATTACCTTTATTGAACGAAACAGAAAATAAAACATGCCAAAGGATATTTTGAATATTTTAGGAGTTGAAGTTGCTCCTGGTAAAAGCGTTACAGTAACTTTTGAAGTTGCTAAATTACATACCAGAAACACATTAGAAGTTCCTATAATAATTGAACGTTCTAAAAAACCTGGTCCAACTGTTTTAATGACTGCAGGCATCCATGGAGATGAAGTTAATGGTGTTGAAATTGTAAGACAAATCATAGCAAAAGGGATTAACAAACCTAAGACAGGTACCACAATCTGTGTCCCCGTCATAAATGTATTTGGCTTTTTAAATATGGATCGGCTTTTTCCTGATGGGCGTGATTTAAATCGTGTGTTTCCTGGAAATTCAAATGGTTCATTAGCGAGTAGAGTAGCAAATTTTGTGATGACAGAATTGGTACCTCATGTCGATTTTGCGATGGATTTTCATACTGGTGGATCAGATCGGTTTAATGCTGCGCAAATTAGAATTGTTAGAGACAATGCACGCCTTACAGAGCTAGCACATGTTTTTGGTGCTCCATTTATTTATTATTCTCAGAATTTGACTAAATCCTTTAGAAATGCTTGTGATAAGGCGGGTGTACCTATGCTATTATTTGAAGGAGGCAAATCCTTTAATATTCATAATACCATTACCAACACAGGTGTTAATGGAGCTAAGCGTGTATTGCACCATTTAGGTATGTTGAGAACCAAATTTAAAGTCTCTAGACCTAAAGTTGATGCTGTAATTATTAAAGAAAGTAAATGGTTAAGAGCTAAATATTCTGGTATGTTTAAAGCCACTGCTAATATAAACGACTATGTCAACAAAGGAGACGTTTTAGGTAATATTACCGATCCCTATGGTAGCTTTAACTTTTTTGTAAAGGCCCCAAATGCAGGTTATAT
Source organism: Winogradskyella psychrotolerans (assembly GCF_018860545.1). Lineage (GTDB taxonomy): Bacteria > Bacteroidota > Bacteroidia > Flavobacteriales > Flavobacteriaceae > Winogradskyella > Winogradskyella psychrotolerans_A. Next base: position 144,310 of record NZ_JAHKPN010000012.1, read on the forward strand.
TTTTAATGTTAATGAATCTCCTATCATATATCAAGGTGATGCTATTTTTCATATTTCAACTGAGATTGAGCACTAATGAATAAGCCATTATTAAGAAAAACATATAAAAAGTTACGTCAACAATTATCTGACACTCAAGTTGACGATTACAGCATAGCAATTGCTAATCAGTTGCTCACGCTAGATATTTGGGATAAATCCTTTTATCATGTGTTCCTAACTATTGAAGAACAAAAAGAAATTAACACGGATTACATTCTAAATATTTTAGCAGGAAAGGATAAAAATATCATCATATCTAAAAGTGACCTTAAAGATTACAGTATGACACATTTTCTGCTAACCGACAACACAACGCTTAAAAAAAGCAAGTATAATGTTCCAGAGCCTATGGATGGTATACAAATACAACCATCTCAATTAGAAGTGATCTTTATTCCGCTTTTAGCATACGATAAATTAGGCAATAGGGTAGGTTACGGAAAAGGCTTCTACGATCGGTTTTTAGCGCAATGCAAACCAGAAGCTTTAAAAATTGGCTTATCTTTTTTTGACCCTGAAAGTGAAATTTTGGAAGCTTCGGAAGATGATGTTAAGCTGGATTATTGTGTAACTCCGAATCGTGTACTTCAATTTTAGCATGATCTTGCTCTGCAAAAGCCTTCTTATTAAACACAATTAAAATCCCAATTCCTGTACTAATAGCCATATCTGCGACATTAAAAACAGGATCGAAAAACGAAAAGTATTTCCCGCCAATAAATGGAAGGTTATCCGGCATTACACCACTCCAAATCGGAAAGTGAAGCATATCCACAACATTACCATGAAATACTTTTGCATAACCACCTTCTTCTGGTAAAAATGTAGCCACTTGCATTATACTATCATTAAACAATACTCCGTAGAATACTGAATCTAAAATATTACCTAAGGCCCCCGCAAAAATTATAGAAATGGCAAAAATTAAAGTTTTAGATTTCTTCTTTTTTATAACGTCTAATAGCCAAAATCCTATTCCGGTAACCGCAACAATTCTAAATAAAGTTAGAATTAACTTCGCAGATTCATCAGAAATGAAACTTATAAAATCGCTGAGTTTTGTTCCCCAAGCCATACCGTCATTTTCAATAAAGGCAATTTTAAACCATGAAAATACCGTTACATCTTCTCCTAATTGAAAATGAGTTTTAATATAAATTTTACTGATCTGATCAATCAATAAAATTGTAACGATAATAAGTGAGGCTTTCTTTAAAGACATAATTTTTCCCACGGAAGTGAGAATGTGTTTTTAATTAACTAATCCTATTGTGACAAAAATAACCGATTATATCTGTTTTTCTACGGTTATATCTCCATTTATAGATTTCAATATCCAAATCGAATCTAAATCGTAAAATTTATCTAAAACAACGTTACCATGATTAGATTGTGCAGTAATCATTGCACTTTTAGTTATAACGTTAATGTCTCCATCAAAAGTATTTACTGTGGTTGTTTCAACACTACCATGAATACTACACTGTCCTTGTTGTAATTCAATAAAAAGGGTCTTAAATTTCCCATTTAAATCGACTGAAGCAATATCACTTACAATATCTAAAGAGAGGTTTTCAGGAATTTCCAAATGTAAAGTTGCAGCTATAACTTTATGAGCATTTCGCTTATCATCTGGTATCTCCGTAAATGATAAGTGTTCTAAATTTAACTTAAGACTACTACTTTCCTTGATTGATACCATCTGAAAATCATTTTGATATTCTCCGTCTAAGGTAGAAGTCATCTTAATTTGATTCGTTTTTGAAGTAGAAACTGAAATATTAAAAATTTGATTTCCATTTATTGAAATGGAGCTAATACCATCTGCTTGAATATGCTTTTCTAATCTATTCTGGGCTTTGATACCTAGAGGACTCAAAATAAAAAGCACCAAAAAAGCCATGAAATTTACATTCCATGGCTTTATGATTTTATTTTTTCTCAAAATATAATTTCAATTTCATAAGACTCCTGCTTTACTGTAACAAGTTAGTTCAGTATAAGTCTCAAGAATGTTACTGCATATTCTTAGCTTCAATACTCAAAGTTGCATGAGGAACTAATTTTAAACGCTCTTTAGCAATTAATTTTCCTGTTACACGACATACTCCATACGTTTTATTCTCAATTCGGATAATAGCATTTTTTAAATCGCGAATAAACTTTTCTTGACGAATAGCTAATGCCGAATTCGCTTCCTTACTCATGGTTGCACTGCCTTCTTCAAAAGCCTTAAACGTTGGTGATGTATCATCTGTCCCGTTATCAAAGTCATTCATGTAAGCACTTTTAATAAGCTCTAAATCATGCTCTGCTTTTTTAATTTTATCTTGAAGTATAGCTTTAAATTCTGCTAAATCTTTATCAGAATATCTGTTATTCGTTTCTGTATTCATATTATCAATGTTTTTGAATAAATAATTTGGTATTGACCTCGTCAAATACAATTTCTATACCATTATTTACGGTGTCCATAATTTGTAATTCTTCGGTTAAGGTTTCGGATTTTATATACGCTTCATTTGAAGAAATAGCCTCTACAATCTGATCATTTTTTTGAATTTGTACGTCAATTCTGTCCGTAACTTCAAATCCTGAATCTTTACGTAAGTTTTGAATTCTATTTACGAGCTCTCTAGCAATTCCTTCTTTACGTAATTCTTCATTGATAGTAACATCTAATGCTACAGTTAATGGACCTTCATTTGCGACAAGCCATCCTTCAATATCTTGCGATGTAATCTCCACATCATCAAGTCCTAAATTAATCTTTTTTCCGTTAATTTCAACTTCTATGTTACCTATTTGCTCAATGTTTTTAATATCACTCGCATCAAAAGCACTTATAGCACTAGCAATCAGCTTCATATCCTTTCCATATTTTGGCCCTAAAGTCTTAAAGTTAGGCTTAATTTGCTTCACTAAAATGTCCGAAGCGTCTTGTAAAAGCTCAATTTCTTTAATATTTACTTCATGTTTTATTAAATTTGCAACGGCTTCAATTTCTTCCTTTTGTTGTTGACTATCAACAGGAATCATAATTTTTTGCAACGGCTGACGCACTTTAATCTTCTCCTTAGCTCTTAACGATAACACTAATGAACAGATGGTTTGCGCACTTTCCATTTTACGCTCTAAAACTTTATCAATAGCACTTTCATTTACTTTAGGGAAATCTGCTAAATGTACACTTTCAAAAGTTTCCTTTTTAGTCACTGCGTTTAAATCTAAATACAAACGATCCATAAAGAAAGGGGCTATTGGAGCTCCCAATTTCGCGATGGTTTCCATACACGTATAGAGTGTTTGGTATGCCGAAATTTTATCGGCTTGGTAATCGCCTTTCCAGAAACGTCTTCTACTTAGACGAACAAACCAATTACTCAAATAATCTTGTGTAAAGTCTGAAATGGCTCTCGCTGCTCTTGTTGGCTCATATGCTTCGTAGAATTTATCTACTTTTTGAATCAAGGTGTTTAATTCAGATAAAATCCAACGATCAATTTCTGGTCGTTCATTTAGTGGAATATCAGCTTCACTATAATCAAAACCATCAATATTAGTATATAATGTGAAGAATGAATAGGTATTATAAAGTGTCCCGAAGAATTTACGACTTACCTCAGCAATCCCTTCGCTATCAAATTTTAAGTTATCCCAAGGATTGGCATTACTAATCATGTACCAACGTGTGGCATCTGCTCCATACTTTGATAAGGTTTCAAAAGGATCTACAGCATTCCCTAAACGCTTAGACATCTTTTGTCCGTTTTTATCTAAAACCAAGCCATTTGATACGACATTTTTATAGGCAACATCATCAAAAATCATCGTTGCAATGGCGTGAAGCGTATAGAACCAACCTCTCGTTTGATCTACTCCTTCAGCAATAAAATCTGCTTTTCTCCAAGTATCATCAACCTTTGCTTTATTTTCAAAAGGGTAATGCCATTGTGCGTAAGGCATAGAACCAGAATCGAACCAAACATCTATTAAATCGCTTTCGCGATGCATTGGTTGACCTGATGCTGAAACTAGTACAATTTTATCAACAACATTTTTATGTAAATCAATTTTATCGTAGTTGTCTTCAGACATATTATCCACTTCAAAATCTGCAAAGATATCTTCCGACATAAAACCAGCTTCAACCGACTTTACCATCTCTGCCTTCAATTCTTTTACAGAACCAATACAGATGACTTCTTTACCATCTTCTGTTCTCCAGATTGGTAACGGAATTCCCCAGAAACGTGAACGTGATAAATTCCAGTCGTTTGCATTTGCTAACCAATTACCAAAACGACCAGTTCCTGTAGATTCCGGTTTCCAGTTAATTCCAGTATTTAACTCATGCATTCTCCCTTTTACATCCGTGATTTTTATAAACCATGAATCTAAAGGATAGTATAAAATTGGCTTATCAGTTCGCCAGCAATTTGGGTAACTGTGCTTATATTTTTCAACCTTAAAGGCTTTATTTTCTGTTTTTAATTTGATGGCCAACTCAACATCTATTGAACGTTCTGGAGCTTCACCATCGTCATAATATTCGTTCTTTACATATTTACCCGCAAATTCTCCCATTTCTGGTCTGAATTTTCCTTGTAAATCCACCAATGGCACTAAATTACCATTCTCATCTTTTACTAAAAGTGGTGGTACTTCTGGTGATGCTTGTTTTGCAACCAAGGCATCATCGGCTCCAAATGTTGGGGCTGTGTGTACAATTCCTGTTCCGTCTTCAACCGTTACGAAGTCTCCAGAAATAACTCTAAAGGCGTTTTCCGGATTGTCATTCGGCAAGGCATATGGTAAAAGTTGCTCGTAAGTAATACCTACTAAATCTTTACCTATGAAATCTTTAACTACAAAGTATGGAATCTTTTTATCTCCTTCTTTGTAGTCTATTAATTCTTGTTTTGTTTCAACACGCTTAAATTTCCCATCGAATTGTTTGTTGACTAAATTCTTAGCCAAAACCACGTTTATGGGTTTAAAAGTATATTGGTTATACGTTTCAACTAAAACATATTCAATCTTTGGTCCAACCGTTAGTGCTGTATTACTCGGTAACGTCCAAGGTGTTGTTGTCCATGCTAAAAAGAAAATATCACCTTCATTTTTAAGAAAATCTGGCAACGACTCTGCATTGGCTTTAAACTGCGCCACAACCGTTGTATCCGTTACATCTTGGTAGGTTCCTGGTTGGTTCAATTCGTGTGAACTTAATCCAGTTCCCGCTTTTGGCGAATAGGGTTGAATGGTGTAGCCTTTGTATATGAGATCTTTTTCGTAAATCTGCTTTAACAACCACCAAACTGTTTCCATGTATTTGGATTTGTAGGTAATGTACGGATCGTCCATATCTACCCAATACCCCATTTTTTTAGTAAGGTTATTCCATGTATCCGTATAACGCATTACGGTTTTTTTACACGCTTCGTTGTAGTCTTCTACTGTGATTTTTTTACCAATATCTTCTTTGGTAATACCGAGTTCTTTCTCTACACCAAGTTCAACGGGTAAACCGTGTGTATCCCAACCTGCTTTACGTTTTACCTGAAACCCTTTCATGGTTTTGTAACGCGGAAAGATATCTTTAATCGCACGCGCTAAAACGTGATGCACACCTGGTAAACCGTTTGCAGAAGGTGGTCCTTCAAAAAACACAAAAGGTGGTTTTCCTTCTCTTGTAGTTACACTTTTATCGAAGATGTCGTTAGCTTCCCAATACTTACCGATTTCATCAGCAACGTTTGGCAAGTTAAGTCCTTTGTATTCAGGGAACTTTGTACTCATTATTCTGTTTTCTTATAAGTGAGCGAAATTACAGAATTTTGTGGAAATAGTTAAACGTTTTGTGGGCTATGTATAGAATGTGAAAATTTCAGTTTTTCTGCTTGAAATATTTGTTTCTCAAAAGATATTGTAAATAAATAGAAAAGGTCAGTATATAAGTACACTGACCTTTTGTTTAGTTCCTTTTAATGATTACTTTTTTCGTAATCCATTGATTGGTTTGATTCACTACTTTTACAATATAAGTTCCGGTAGATACTTTAGAAATATCAATACCATTACTCAATTCTTGTTGGTCTTTATTGTGGTATTGGTGTATGGTTTGCCCTAACATATTAATGATACTTACAGATTGTGCTCCGCTTACAAGTCCTTCAATATATAGTTTTCGTTCTTTATTATTGACATACACTTGAACATCATTTAATTGCACCTCTGAAACACTAAGCGCATATTCATTTTGGAACACGATATCGAATCTATCTGAAAATAAGCCCGACTCACTAACAAAACTATAATCTGAATTTCTAATATCTGTATAACTATTTTCGTAATTATCTCTTAAATAAACGGCTTGAGACGTCTCAAAATCCTCAAAATCTGTTGCCGAAATAGTACATATTTGTTGTTCGGACGATTTGTAAATTAATGGAATCACTTTATCCAAAGTTATGCCTGAATACGCTTGTGTAACCATTGAACTGCCTTCAAACAGCGTATAAAAATCATTTGCTTGTACATCTGACATCTTCCCATCATAACCATAATCAAAACCTTCAGATGTAAAATCACTAAAACCAAGAACCATTTCTCTACTAAATTCGTTATCTGCTTCAAATTTTAAATGAAGCTTTTGCATTATATCTTCAACATTTTCTGAACTAACATTAGCTTCTGTTGCGGTGTTGGCTGTTCTAAAAAAGACACTCTCTCCGGTAGATTGTTTCTTATAGATACGTTGACCGTTATTAAATTCAATATGACCATCATTTATGACTTCTGTGAAAAACGCCTGACCAACACTAATATACTGAGTGGGTGTTAGTGTCCCATCTTGAGAACCATTGTTCCCACCACTTAAACCTTCAAATTGATAAGCTTTAATTTTTGCCATTTTATTGATAATAGCATAACCACCTTCGTATTCACTTATATAATGTGAGTTACCAGCCCATTGCTCCCATAGATATAATGTACCATCAATAACACCTGCATTATCATCAATAAATTGATGTGCATCGATAGCAGAAGGATAAGGATTACCTACCAATGTTGTCGTAAGCGTTACATCGGGTTCACTCTCGTTAGCAGAATCACCATCTACGTCATCTGCAGCTATTAAAATAGTGCCGTTATTTGGCTTTCCTTCAAATATATAGTCTTGCGTTGTACCTGCATTACCAGTTCCTTTATGAATATAGCCCACTCCTGGATTTAATTGAGTCGTTGGTGAGTAACTTTCCCAATCGTAATACGTAATCCCATTTAAGAAGGTATACATCCAACGCGTACTGATTTTCCCTATTTCATTGTATGCGGATGTAAATTCAACCGCATTAGTGTTGCCTTCTTTTAAAGTATTAATACGAAAGTTAGAATTATTAACATTATTAGAAGCTGTATTATTATCTAAAAGTGATGTTGCTCCTACAGCTCCAATTGGAGAAGAAAAGTAATTATATCGAAATGAGTTGGATGTTCCTGTTTGGCGTCTTAAAATTTTACCTGTTGCGGACGTTACTAAATCACTATTAACTCCTTGTATTAATTGAGAATCGTTCTTTAAGTCTAAGACACCATTAAGTTCTAAATACCAGGTATTATTAATTTCGTTTTCTCCATCAATAGTAAGTGTTTTATCAGTATCTACTATAAGTCCAAGTCTTGTATGAGAAGTTGTAGAGGTGATATTATTTTTGATATGCACAATTGACCAATCTTTTTCAAATATCTCGTCTGAGATATCCCATACATCTCCATATAACCAAGATTCTGGACTAGACCAATCTCCATCAGCACTAGTGACATAAGGCATAGGTGCTGTTTGCGGCTTTACCGTATTAATATTATGCATTTTTAAATTATGTGAATGAGTTGATTCATCTAACATTTCTGATTTTAGAATATTAGACATCGGATAATAAGCTTGAAGATTACCCCAAGATACACGTTCTAAAGTTTGTGAATCCTGAATAGTCTTAGGTAGTATATTACCCCTAACATTACCTTCATTATTTTCAATCTCTTGACACATCATTTGTTGTATTTGTTGCGCAGAAAGAGCATCTTCAAAAATCCTTACTTCATCAATAGTTCCATTAAAATGGGCAGATCCGGATGGGCTTGTATTTGTTGGATAACGCCCTATTGTAAATGGTCTACTTGAATAAATGTGATCAGTACCATTATAATTTTTAGTAAGTAACGTTGAATTCAAATTAGCATCCGTTTCAGTATTTAACAGCTCCCCATTAAGATATACTTTTAAAGAGTTTGTTGTAGAATCAAAAACACCAGTGACATGGTACCATACATCATTTTCCATTTTTCTGTTGTCTGTAGAAAGTTGTTCTACATTAAGACTGTTACTCGGATAATTACTCGAAGCGGTGACTTGTTCTTGTGTATAGACAACAAATGCTGGTTTTCTTCCTTTCGTTATCGTCAAACGCATGTTTTCCTGACCAGCAATACTATAAACAGAACTTAAATTCCCAGTTGCAGTATTAGCATTAATTTTTACCCAAGCCATTATGGTTCCTTCATTCCAATCTTCAATAAAAGCAGGTGTGTCTAAGTAATCATCTAAACCATCAAAATCTACTGATCCTGAAGAAAAATAAACATCAATATCATCTCTATAATCTAATTCCCCTCCTAGAGATAAATCTCCATCAGTATCTGGCAAAACAGATAAGTCTAATGGATTCTCAATATCTTCATTAATGTCTAAAACAGCATCGTTAATATTAGTAGTTTCAAAGTTATCATCTAAACCATCTTCATCGGCATCATTTCCTGATAGCGTATTAGCCATTCCATTTTCTTGAATATCTGGAGTTCCATCATTGTCACTATCTGAGTCTTTATAATCTGGGATAGTATCGCCATCAGTATCTTCTAGGCTTGCAAAACCAGATCCGTAATTATCGTCTACACCATCGTTGTTTAAATCTACCATTGTTGCTCCATGACCACTCGGAGAAATATAACCACCTGTTGATTGTGCCTCTACATTATCTGGTATACCGTCATTATCTGAATCTATATCTAAATAATCTTGAATCCCGTCATAATCTGTATCTGTACAAATGTTGTCTGACAATACGGAAAAAGGAATTAATGTTTTAGAAATAGTTGCGCTAGAATAAGACACGCTTAAAGATTCTAATCCACCTCTTTCATAAAATAATATAGTAATTGGGTATATACCTTGAGTTAGCGCTACAGTACCAGATCTCTCTTGTGAAGAATGATCCCCATCGTTATCAACAATCTCATTACCATCTATAAACAATTTAGAACCGTCATCAGAAGTTGTATAAAAGGTATATGTTTCTTCTGTATTAATAGTAATATAGCCTGTATATCGAATCGCAAAATTATCGTGATCTCCAGGTGTGATTAGACTCCAAAGAGCATCTACATCGATTTCAGAAACACTACCTGTTGCTGTGGCTCCTGTAGTTGGAATATTGTCTACACTTGGTGAGACATTTATATCATAAAATTCATAAGAGAGAATATGATTAATTTCATCACATACCGCACCTTCATCTATATTTAGTATACCATCATTATCACTATCTAAATCTGTAGTATCACCTATACCATCACCATCCATATCTGAATCCAACGTAAGCGTGGCACTATGTTCTATTTGAACACACAAATTAGCTACATGTGTTACAACTAAAGTATATACACTACCGTCTAATCCTGTAACATCGGAAATATTCAAAGTATTAGATGTAACCCCTGTATAAACACCACTATTAGTTAGGTTTGCACCATTTAATTGCCATTGGTAGCTTAAGCCTGAACTCACATCTGAGGAGCTACTTGAATAATCTGGCACACCTCCCGTCGCAAACGTAGTTGTACTTGTCGCTGTTGCACTAGTTATAGTAAAACTTGTAGCTCCGCCTGTTACAACTAACTGATCCGCTAAGGCTGTAGCATCTACAATAACTTCTGTTGCGGTTGTCACATTTGTAGTTGTACCAGTATATGCCGTTGAAGTACCTGTAACTAAACCATTAGCGTTAATGCCCGTACCATCTACGTATCCGTCGGCATTGCTATCTTCATGACCTGCTTCTATAACATCATAACAGCCATCACCATCACTATCTATATTCTGAAAGTCGAAATGACCATCCCCAGAAGTATCAATTGGTGTCGTTGCTTCAGCAATATCATCAGCACCGTTATTATTACCATCACTAAAAGAGGCATCGTTACTATCTATTACTCCATCGTTATTGGTGTCTAAACTCCCATTACCAGCTTCTTCTACATCGTATATACCATCATTGTCAGAATCTAAATCTAAATAATCTGGGATCCCATCATAGTCTGTATCTAAACAACTATTTTCTGATAGTACAGAAAAAGGAATTAATATTTTAGAAATAGTTGCGCTAGAATACGACATAGTTAAAGTCTCATCTCCTGTTCTTTCAAAAAATAGTATCGTGATTGGATAAATACCCTGGTTAAGCGCTATAGTTCCAGAGTTTTCTACCATACCATGCAAACCATCGTTATCAACAACCTCGTTTCCATCGATAAACAACTTAGAACCATCATCTGAACCTGTATAAAATGTATATGTTTCGGTGGTATTTATCTTAATAAAACCACTATATCGTATTGCAAAGGTATCATGATCACCTGGCGTAATAGAAGACCAAAGCGCGTCAACATCGATTTCAGACACACTACCTGTTGCTGTAGCACCAGTCGTTGGAATATTGTCTACGCTTGGTGAGACACTTAGATCATAAAACTCATAAGTCAGACTATTACTAATTACATTGCATACAGAACCTTCATTAATATCTAGTATACCATCGTTATCACTATCAATATCTGCATAATTATCATCTTCCTCACCATTAATTATAATCTTATAATCTTCAAATTCTTCTAATGCACCGTCTTCATTACCGCAAGGGTCGTCTGTATTTCTATAATAATGCTTAATACCTACACGCATAACTGTTTCCCCTAAACTAGCAGTAGTAGGCACTGCGAAACTCATAGAGTTTCCATCATCATAAACATCTTCTATATATGACACATTCTCATCGTCATCAAAAACACCATCTTGGTTATAATCAATAAATACAGTAGAACTCAAATTTTCAGTATCAGCATCTGAAGAAACCTCTAACGCGTATGAGTTACCTATCGTTAAATCAGCATAGCCTCCAGTATTAAAATAATTTGCATATCCAGCATCATCTCCAGAATCATTATTAATATCATAGATATCTCCCTCTAACAGAACGTTAGTTATATAATAATTCTCACCAGAGTTACTTGTTGGAATACAGTAATTGGAACCTGTTATATTTACTGAATAATCTTCTACTTCTCCAGCTTTTGATCTATAATCACAAGAGGTGTAATCCTGATTATCTTTTATATCCCTAAAACCGATACGCATTCTGGTAACTCCTTCTAGTACATCAGAAGGGATAGTGATACTTATCGGTACATTTGTAGACCCTCCTGATCCAGAAAAGGATTGTACAAAACTTTCTCCATCATCTTCAAAATTACCATTTTGATTAAAATCAATCCATATTGTAATTTGATTTCTAACGGTAGTGTTCCAATTATTAACCATAACAGTAACAGAACCACTTAAAACATCTCCACCGGATATATCCGTTGATTCTGAAGTATAATCTTGATAGCCTCCCGTTGTTCCACTTGTAGACTTATCGATACTTCCAAAATGAACATTTGAGATATAATTTATGTTATAAGTACCGATATTAGTAGGGTCACAATAAGTTATATCTCCAGGTTCTGTTTCAGTAGTTGAATCTGTAATATTCACTGAATAATCTTCTACTTCTCCAGCTTTTGATCTATAATCACAAGAGGTGTAATCCTCATTATCTTTTATATCCCTAAAACCGATACGCATTCTGGTAACTCCTTCTAGTACGTTAGAAGGGATAGTGATACTTATTGGTACATTTGTAGCCCCTCCTGTTCCAGAAAAGGATTGCACAAAACTTTCTCCATCATCTTCAAAATTACCATTTTGATTAAAATCAATCCATACTGTAATTTGATTTCTAACGGTAGTGTTCCAATTATTAACCATAACAGTAACAGAACCACTTAAAACATCTCCTCCAGATATATCCGTTGATTCTGAAGTATAATCTTGATAGCCTCCCGTTGTTCCACTTGTAGACTTATCGATACTTCCAAAATGAACATTTGAAATATAATTTATGTTATAAGTACCGATATTAGCAGGTTCACAATACTGCGCATAACCCTGAAAGGATATAGAAATTATTATAAGTAATAATTTCAAATTATTTTTTATCATCATAGCAAATTACATCAAACACTAGTTATCAATATGTTAAGAATTCTCAATATTTATTGAGGCAAACATAGGATAAAAAACGTAAAAAACACGATAAAGTGCATATTTTCTCGTTTAAATGTATTTTTATAAAGTTTTTACTTACTATTTTGAAAATGGAAAACTTTGAAAATCAGACTAGAAACCCAACTAAATCTTCAATTTTAGAAATCAATTTAATTTTAATTACTGTATTTTTTAAAGCTATTTTATTGTATTTCGATACAAAAATGGTAGAAAAACCTAACTTTTCAGCTTCTAGAATGCGCTGTTCTACACGTTGTATTGGTCTAATTTCTCCAGAAAGCCCTACTTCTGCTGCAAAACAGAAATCACTTTGCAAAGCCACATCCTCGTTAGATGAAAGAATAGCAGCAACAACGGCTAAATCTATTGCAGGATCATCAACGGTGATGCCTCCGGTAATATTTAAAAACACATCCTTTGCTCCTAAGCGGAAACCTGCGCGTTTTTCTAAAACCGCCAGCAACATGTTTAGTCGTTTAGCATTAAACCCTGTGGCAGATCGTTGTGGAGTTCCATAAACAGCCGTACTAACCAAGGCTTGTACTTCTATCATTAGAGGTCGCATTCCTTCTAAAGTAGCAGCAACTGCATTACCAGATAATTCTCCATCTTTTTCAGAAATTAATATTTCGGATGGATTAGAGACTTCACGTAGCCCTGAACCTTGCATTTCATAAATCCCCAATTCGTTTGTAGAACCGAATCGGTTTTTGTTAGCTCTTAGAATTCTGAATACATGATTTCGATCTCCTTCAAATTGAAGAACGGTATCCACCATATGTTCTAAGATTTTTGGACCTGCAATATTACCATCTTTAGTAATATGACCAATTAATAATACCGGTGTAGACGTTTCTTTGGCAAATTTAATTAGTTCAGATGTACACTCTTTTACTTGAGAAATACTCCCTGCAGATGATTCTATGTAATCGCTATGTAACGTTTGTATAGAATCTATAACCACAATATCCGGCTCCAAAGCTTCAATTTGTTTGAATATATTTTGGGTTTTTGTTTCGGTAAGAATATAGCAATTACTGCTATTAGAACTGATACGTTCTGCACGCATTCTAATTTGCTTCTGGCTTTCTTCACCAGATACATAAAGGGTTTTGTATTGTAATTTTAAGGCAATTTGAAGTAACAGTGTACTTTTCCCTATTCCTGGCTCACCACCTAATAAGGTTAGTGACCCATTAACCATTCCACCTCCGAGAACGCGATTAAACTCCCCATCTTGCATGTCTAAACGTGCTTCTTGAGATGTATCAATTTCATTAATTAATAATGGTTTAGACGTACGCTTAGATGTAGATGTTGGTGATTTCCAATCGCTTTTTTCGGGTTTTTGAATAACTTCTTCGGCAATGGTATTCCATTCTTTACAAGATGTACATTGACCTTGCCATTTGGCATATTGACTACCACAATTTTGACAAAAAAATGTTGTTTTTATTTTAGCCATATCTATTTTCCGAGACGTCGGAACTCTCTTAAATTATAAATATGGTAAAATTAAGATATTTTTAATTGATGTCTTTAAACCAACTCATAATAGCTAAAATTTTTAAGGTCGCTAATTTTGCAGGTAAATCTGAGAACATATACACCTTAGCTTTGCCGTACACCGCCTCAAAGAAATAATCCGTTGATAGTCTGTATCTTCTAGTTTTCTTCATCATCACCTTCACTATCATCAATCTCTTCATCTAAATCAGCTACAGTTAATTCATCAATCTTAGAAAAGATGAACTCCCTATTTATATGACTTACATCATTTAATGTTAAAGCGGATTCGTATAATTTTTTTGCTTTTTTAGTTTTACCTAATTTTTCTGCAGATTGTGCTAAATAATAAGTACCCATTAAAGATTCTGGATGAAGTTTATTAGCTAAATCACCTAATTTATTAAGAGATTTTAAATCTTCGCGCTGCTCAGCAATTTTAACCACTTTCTCTATTTCATCGATGCTAATTTCCTTTTTAATACCGAATAATTTTTCTATTCTCTTATATCTATCCGTCAAGTAATTATCTAAGGTACCTTCGTAAGGTAATACTTTTTCTTCAAGCTCCTTCTCTCTTAAGGGATTGTAGATATCGAAAATCTTTTCAAAAGATCTCGCCAAAGCACTGGTCACTAACGTATAGTGATTTTCATCTTTAAAATCATCGAAATAATAAGTCACATTCTGATTATCCAGTTCTTGTAATTGCGAATTTGTTGACAAAATACTTTCTCTAAGATGTGGAATATCCTTTTCTGCAGTCGCTAAATAATAGAAAACATCTTTCTTAAAAAGATTTAAACGTTTGCCTATAAAGTTATTTAAAGACCCTATAAAATCTGGACTAATACAAACATACGCTTGAAATACTAAATCCTCCTTAAATAAATACGAGTTAATTAAATTACCCATATTATCATGACCTACAGCCACTTTAAATTTACTGGTGTTGTATTTTTTGTCTATATAAGGTAGTAATTCATCTGAAACAAAATCGTGAAATCGAAGACCAGATTCTGTAGGTAATCCTGTAGCAGGATCGTAATAGCCATCGTAAAAGCGGTTTTCACCTTGCATAATACCTACAACTATAGACCCAGGCATATTGTCAAAATAAGTTTGAAAATCGATTTGCCCCACTACCGGCTCAAATAAATAATCTCCATCAAAAACAATGATTACAGGATACTTTACGTCAGCATTCGCATCATAATCCTTTGGAAGTTTAACTTTTAGTTTTCGAACGGCATTCAGTTTAGCCGAAGATATTTCTTGATAAGTGATTTGTGCATAAGAAAATGCGCAAATTAAACAGGCAAGAACAACAAAAATAGTTTTTCTCATGACAAGTAGGTTTGATTTGGGACTTCAAACATACTTAATTATCGCTAAATTGTCAATTTTTTTCGATGAAATGCACTGTTATTTCATTTTATCCTGTATTTCATACATTTTATCTAACATCATTTCTTTATCGATATATTGAGAAGGCTCTAATAATAATCCAGATTTATAGCGCTGTAACGCTCGCTTTAAATTCCCCTCTTTTTCATTGATCATACCTGAATAATAAGCACTTAACATGGATTTAGGGAAATTCTTACTCACTAGTTTTGATAATTTTTGCAATGATTCTAAATCATCCTTTTTATTACTAGCCGCTGCAATAGCTCTAATATCATTTTCAATCAATGTTTTTTCAAAACCATAAAAATGTTCTATGTCTTCATACTTTTTAATCAAATAATCATAAGGAGAACCTTCAAAGGTGAGTACTTTCTCTGAATATTCTTTAGCATTAATAGGTTTAAAAGGTGTAAATATCTGATTTAACGCTTTAGGAATCCCTCTACCCACTAATGAATAATGATTGGCATCTTCAAAATCATCAAACTTATATAGAAAATTTTTATTTTCTATAGCTGACAAAACCGAGTGACCTTCTACAACTGAAGCTCTAACCGCTTTTATATCAGCATCTGCAGTAGCCATATAATAAAACATTTCTTTCTGTAATATAGATAAGCGTTGTTGCAATCTGTTTGTCATTTCTGGCGCAAAATCCGGACTTAAGGCCACATAAGCTCTAAATATAGGATCATCTTTAAAGAGGTAATAATTTATAAAATTAGCACTTAAATCATGCCCAACGATAATTCTGAAATTTGAGGCGTTATAATTTTCTTCAATAAACGGCAATAATTCCGCAGCCATAAATTCGTAAAAAGAAGCTCCATTATGTGATGGAAAATAAGATTCATCATCATAATAAAAATCATCTACCCTTGTATCTGCCTGATTAATACCAACAACAATACAGTCTGGAATATCTTCCCAATACGATTGGTAATCTATATTACCAGCGACTGGTTCAAATAAATAATCACCATCTAAAACGATAATCAAAGGATACGTCCGTTTTTCTTCAGGATTATAATTCCTTGGTAATTGAATTTTCAATTCGCGTGTACCCTCGAGCTTATAAGAATCAATCGTTTTATAAATTGCTTGGGAATAAACATTAAAGCCGATAAAAAGAGCTATAAGAAGTAGGTGAAATTTCTTCATATTATGCATAATTAAAAATTATTTGAAGTAAGATAAAAATATTTTTTATACTATTGATTTCTTTCTATTGTAAATAGGTAAATATAACAATGATAACCCACCAATAACAATAATAATTAACGTTTGGGTTGACCATACTATCCATCCAAACGCTCTACTCGGATCATCCGCCATTCCAAACAATGAAAAAGCAATAACAACTGCTTCAGGAAATGAACCAATGCCACCATTGGTGGCTGCAATACTGAAACTAGAGAGGATAAATCCAATAAGAATTGCAGCTAATGTTATGTTCTGTAATTCAGGCAAGGCAAATGTAGTCACATAAAACATCAGTACATACATTGCCCAAATAAACAAAGTATGCCCAATAAAAGCCCACTTTTTTTTCATTTTAAAAATACTAAGTGCTCCTTCCAATAAACCAAAAACAAATCCTTTAACTTTTAATGCGAATTTAGATCTACCCTTCCTTATAAATAAGAATAACAACAAAGCTCCCAAAAACATTAGTACTCCAACTAACACTAAAGACGTTGAATTAAATTTACCTTTAAAAAAAGTATATATAAATTCGAATTCTAAAAAAAAGGCAATACATACAATTAACAGCAACATAATTGTATCAGCTATGCGTTCCGCAACTATAGTTCCAAAACCTTTATCAAACGGAATGTCTTCATAATTCTTTAAAATCGTAGCTCTTGCAACCTCTCCTGCACGTGGAATAGTGAAATTAATGAGATAGGCGGCATAGACTCCCATTAAACTATTTCCAAATTTTGGTTTAAATCCCAAAGGTTCCACCATAAATAGCCAACGGTATGCCCTAGACATATGACTCAAAATACCTAAACTAACACCAAGAACTATCCAAGTGTAATCAGCATCCTTAAAATACTGAATTAACGTAGGAATAGAAATTTTAGATAAAGAATACCACACCAGTCCAACTCCTAAGAGTAATGGCAATACAACTTTTAGAGTGGATTTAGCTTTAGCCACCGGTTTACTTTAGGAGGTTCGTAGCTTCGTCAGGAAATACCAATGAAGGTTTAAATACTTTCGCTTCTTCAATATCCATAAATGCGTAAGTAATAAGAATAAGCGTGTCTCCTACAGCCACTTTGCGTGCTGCAGCTCCATTAAGGGTAATTTCACCACTATTACGAGGACCAGGAATACAATACGTTTCCAAGCGCTCACCATTGTCATTATTAACAATCTGAACCTTTTCGCCTTGTATAATATTAGCAGCTTCCATTAAGTCTTCGTCAATGGTTATACTACCAATATAATTAAGTTTGGCACCTGTAACCTTTACACGATGAATTTTAGATTTAACAACTTGTATTTGCATACCACAAAGATAATTAATTTAAAGCGATATTATCTATCAATCTTATATCGCCTGCATATGTAGCTATAAACGCTCTATATGACTTTTTTGTTGATTTTCGTTTTACTGGTTTTAGAGTTGCTATGTCGGCAATTATAAAATACTCTAGTTCTAAGAGCGGTTGGTTTTTAAATTGCGAATTAACCCATTCCGTTACTGTTGTAGCACTTTTTGTGCCAAACTTTACTTTGGCAGCTTTTAGCGTTTCGTATATAAATGGAGCAGCAATTCTATGGTCTAGAGATAATCTTGCATTTCTAGAACTCATAGCCAAACCATCCGCTGCTCTATGAATTGGACAGCCGATAATCTCAACAGGTATATGATGTAATTCTACAAGTTTTCTAATAATTTGTAATTGCTGAAAATCCTTTTCTCCAAAATAAGCACGATGTGGCGCTACTATTTCCAACAATCGCTTAACAATGGTGCCAACTCCATCAAAATGTCCTTTTCTAAAAGCACCTTCCATTTCATGTTCCAAACCTTCAAAGGTAAAAGTTTCCGACGCAATATGGTCTCCGTAAATATCATCAGCAGACGGAGCGTAAACAATAATACGATCAGAATTCACTGTACTTAAGAGTGACATATCAGCCTCTAAAGTTCTTGGGTATTTCACCAAATCTTCCTTATTATCAAATTGGGTAGGATTAACAAAAATACTGACCACCACAAGATCGTTTTCCAACAATCCGCTATTAACCAATGACAAATGCCCTTGATGTAATGCTCCCATGGTTGGTACAAATCCAATAGTACTACCATTAGCTTTTAACACACCAATATGAGCTGATAATTCTTCTTTATTTTTAAAGTTCTTCAATGCCGTAACAAAAGTTTAACGCATGCAAACATAATATAATACTAGCAATCTGCCCAAAATTTTGTAATTTTGCATGTTTTTTACTATCAATATCAAAAGCAGCAGATTTATGAAAGATAAACGAATATTATATGTGTCCTCGGAAGTTGTTCCATATTTACCAGAAACTGAAATTTCTTCAATGTCCTTTGAAGCCCCAAGAATGGTAAACAAACAAGGAGGTCAAATAAGAATATTTATGCCTCGCTTTGGAAATATTAATGAAAGAAGACACCAATTACACGAAGTTATCAGACTTTCTGGTATTAATTTAGTGATTAATGATTTAGACATGCCATTGATTATTAAGGTAGCGTCTATCCCTAAAGAACGTATTCAAGTTTACTTTATAGATAATGAAGATTATTTTAAAAGAAAAGCAACTTTAACTGATGAAAACGGCCAATTATTTTCAGACAATGATGAACGCGCCATTTTCTTTGCAAAAGGTGTTATAGAAACTGTTAAAAAATTGAATTGGGCACCAGATATTATTCATGTGAATGGTTGGCTAGCCTCCCTATTACCATTATACTTAAAGGAATTTTACAAAACAGAACCTTTATTCACTGAAAGTAAAATAGTTACCTCTGTATACAATCAAAGCTTTGAAGGCACGTTAGATAAAGACATGATTTCTAAAGTGAATTTTGATGGATTAGATGCCGAAACAACGGAACTGCTGAAGCAACCTGATTATATTAATTTAATGAAAGTTGCTATAGATAACTCTGATGCTATTATTAGAGGTTCTGAGGAATTACCTGAAGAATTAGACACTTATTTAAACGATCTAACCAAACCTGTATTAGAGTATTATTCAATTGAAGAATTTGCAGATCCTTACACAGAGTTTTATAATAACACTGTATCAAACAGTTAATATTACCTATGAAAAAAAATAGAATTGTCCTTCAAATCATATCTTTTGGCCTTATTATTTTAAGTTTTATTGCCTGTGACGATGATTATGCAACCCTAGAGTCGGATGTTATCAACGGTGGTATAGCCACAAATTTTGATATAGACACTGATCAATACGACGTAATTACTTACACAAAAGCTCTAGCACCAGTCCAAACAAATCGTCTTCAATTAACCACATTAGGCATTTATGATGACATATATGGTAGAACAACCTCAAGTTTTGTAACCCAATTAACACCAACGACCTATAATCCAGATTTTGGAGATGAAGCTAAGGTTGACTCTGTCGTTGTAACGCTCCCATATTTTAGTACTATTACCGGAACTGATGATGATGGCAATCTTACTTACAGCCTAGATTCAGTAATATCAAAAGGAGAGGATTACAGTAAAATAAAGTTAAGCATCTTTGAAAACAACTATTTTATTAGAGATTTTGACCCAACTGCTGGTTTTGGAGAACAACAAGCTTATTTTTCAGATAAAACCGCTTCAGCATCTGAAACAATAGCAACTACTGCTTTAGAGGGTACAGAACTTACGTTTGTTGACTATGACGATAACACGGGTAGTATTATGACGGTAGTGGGTAATGAAATTGACATAAACGAGAAAGCTTATAGCTTAAAAGACGTTAATGAATTAGATGAAAATGGTGATAAAACGTTATTATCAAATCAACCTCCGGCAATAAGAATTATGTTAGACCCAGAGTTTTGGGAAAATAAAATATTGGCAAAAGAAGGTGATGCTGTTTTAAGTAACTTAAATAATTTTACAGATTATTTTAGAGGTCTTTATTTTAAAGCGGAGGCCGTAGATGATGATGGTAGTTTTATGATTTTAAACACAGGAAGCGCAAACAACGCAAACATCACAATTTATTACTCAAAATTGACGGCATCAACCACAGACGATGCAGATGAAAGAGATAGCTCAACTTACGTTCTTAATTTAGGTTCAAATAAAATTAATTTTCTTGAAAATGATTTTACTCTACCATTAGCTGATGGAGATTCTGATGCTGGTGATAGTAGAATCTATTTAAAAGGTGGACAAGGTGCTATTGCTGGCATCAAATTATTTGAAGGTTATGATGATGAAGCTGGCATGAGTATCTATGACAAATTTAAAAGTGATTTTGTCAATTTAGAAGATAATAAATTCGAGAGTTCTAAACGCTTAGTTAACGAGGCAAATCTTGTTTTTTATGTAGATAGAGATCAATTAGACATGCTAAATGAAGACCCAGACAACGAACCTAATCGTCTTTACTTGTATGATGCAGTAAATAAAACACCGTTAATCGATTATTATTTAGATGCCTCTAATAGCTCTTTACCTTCGTATTCTAGAATTAGACATCTTGGTCGGTTAGAACGTGTAGATGACGAACCAAGTAATAAAGGTGTAAAATACAAATTGAGAATAACCGAGCATATCAATAATTTATTACTAAGAGATTCTACAAATGTTGAACTTGGCTTAGCGGTTTCTCTCAATGTAAATATTGAAGACCCAAGTGTTAGCATTTCGCAGAACAAGGTACAAACCGTTGACGATTTAGATTTAACAGTCCCTGTAAGTTCTATTCTATCACCTAGAGGAACAATATTGTATGGTAATAATACACCTGAATCTGATGAAAGTAAACGTGTATATTTAGAAATATATTATACAGAACCAAATTTCTAAAAACAAAGAACTATGTGTGGAATTGTTGGATACATTGGCCATAGAGAGGCTTATCCTATTATTATTAAAGGTCTTCAAAGACTAGAATATAGAGGTTATGATAGTGCTGGTATTGCCTTATATGATGGCAACGAGATTAAGCTATCAAAAACTAAAGGCAAAGTTTCTGACCTTAAAAATAAAATAGAGAATGAAATCTCTACAAAAGCAACTTTAGGGATTGGCCATACACGTTGGGCTACACACGGTGTACCAAACGATGTCAATTCTCACCCACACTACTCCAACTCTGGGGATTTAGTCATTATCCATAATGGTATAATTGAGAACTACGACTCACTTAAAAAAGAATTAATCAAACGCGGTTATACATTTCAGTCAGAAACAGACACTGAAGTATTAATTAATCTTATTGAAGAAGTAAAGAAAAACGATAATCTAAAGCTAGGCAAAGCTGTTCAAATCGCTCTAAACCAAGTGGTCGGAGCTTATGCTATTGCCGTTTTTGATAAAAACAAACCGAATGAAATTGTTGTAGCAAAACTCGGTAGCCCTTTAGCCATTGGTATTGGTGAAGATGAGTTTTTTATTGCAAGTGATGCTTCCCCTTTTATAGAATATACCAAAAATGCTATTTATCTTGAAGATGAAGAAATGGCAATTATTAGAAGAGGTAAACATATAAAGGTCAGAAAAATTAAGAATGATACCTTAGTAGATCCTTATGTTCAAGAACTTCAACTTAATTTAGAGCAAATTGAAAAAGGAGGTTACGATCACTTTATGCTTAAAGAGATCTACGAACAACCCAGTGCGATTTTAGACACCTTTAGAGGTCGTTTATTAAGCAACGAAGCCTTAATTAAATTGGCAGGTGTTGAAGATAACATGAAAAAATTCTTAGCAGCTGACCGAATTATCATTGTAGCTTGTGGTACATCTTGGCATGCTGGTTTAGTTGCAGAATATATTTTTGAAGATTTAGCAAGAATTCCTGTCGAAGTAGAATATGCTTCAGAATTTAGATATAGAAATCCGGTAATCACAGAAAAAGATGTTGTTATTGCGATTTCTCAATCCGGAGAAACTGCAGATACCTTGGCTGCCATCAAATTAGCAAAATCTAAAGGAGCTTTTGTTTTTGGTGTATGTAATGTTGTGGGTTCAACTATAGCAAGAGAAACAGACGCAGGCGCCTATACACATGCTGGTCCAGAAATTGGAGTTGCATCAACAAAAGCCTTTACAACTCAGATTACGGTGTTGACATTAATTGCATTGCGTTTAGCCAGAGCTAAAGGCACCATGTCGAGTTCAGAATTTAGACACCACCTCATTGAGTTAGAAACCATACCTAGCAAAGTTGAAGAAGCATTAAAATCTGATGCTTACGTAAAAACAGTGTCAGATATATATAAAGACTCAACTAATTTCTTGTACTTAGGTCGTGGATTTAATTTTCCAGTGGCATTAGAAGGGGCATTAAAATTAAAAGAGATTTCTTATATACACGCAGAAGGCTATCCAGCTGCAGAAATGAAGCATGGTCCAATTGCCTTAATTGACGAACAAATGCCAGTCGTTGTCATTGCAACTAAAAAAGGCCACTATGAAAAAGTGGTAAGCAACATTCAAGAAATAAAATCTAGAAAAGGTAAAATAATTGGTATTGTAACGAAAGGAGATACTAGTGTTAAAGAATTAGCCGATCATGTCATCGAAGTTCCAGAAACCTTAGAATGCTTAACACCATTATTAACGACGATACCTTTACAGTTATTATCTTATCATATTGCTGTAATGTTAGATAAAAATGTAGATCAACCGAGAAATTTAGCAAAATCGGTAACCGTAGAATAACTTTAAAGCGTTATAGAATTTTTTAAAAACGCTTTAAAATTGA
>NZ_JAHKPN010000012.1:167760-189121 GCF_018860545.1 Winogradskyella psychrotolerans
TCAATTTTAAAGCGTTTTTTTTTAGATATTTTCTTATGCGTGCATACTTTTTTAAGAATTTCTTATTTAGTTCACATATATTTAATTAAATTGCTGATCTAATAAATTAACTAATTCTCTAACATGAAGACAATCTTTAAGCTTTTTACTATGCTTTTTTGTGTGGCATCTTTTGCGCAAACCACTATAAAAGGTACAATTAATGACAATACTGGGTTACCATTACCTGGTGCAAACATAGTCGTGGTAGGAACAAGTACAGGTACAGTATCTGACT
The DNA here is from genome assembly GCF_018860545.1 of Winogradskyella psychrotolerans. Classification (GTDB taxonomy): domain Bacteria; phylum Bacteroidota; class Bacteroidia; order Flavobacteriales; family Flavobacteriaceae; genus Winogradskyella; species Winogradskyella psychrotolerans_A. The sequence continues at coordinate 168,038 of NZ_JAHKPN010000012.1, forward strand.
TTGACGGAAACTACACGCTAACGGTGAATCAAGAACCACCATTTTCTATTCGAGTCAGTTATGCCGGTTTTGAACCTCAAACTTTAGAAATCACTTCTAATAACCAAACCGTTGATGTTACATTGGCTGAAGGAAACGAATTAGACGAAGTTGTAATTTCTGCTTCTCGTACTCCTGAACGAATTTTTGAATCTCCGGTCACAGTTGAACGTTTTGGATTAAAAGAAATAAAAAACACGGCTTCAGCAGATTTTTATGGAGGTTTAGAAAACTTAAAAGGTGTGGACGTAAACACTAGTAGTTTAACATTTAAATCCGTAAACACTCGAGGTTTTGCTACAACTGCAAACACCCGTTTTATGCAATTAGTTGATGGAATGGACAACTCTACTCCTGCCTTAAATTTCCCAATAGGAAACCTTGTTGGAATGGTTGAAACAGATGTACAAAGTGTTGAACTATTACCAGGAGCATCTTCTGCCTTATATGGAGCAAATGCATTTAATGGTATTTTATTTATGCGAAGTAAAAACCCTTTCGATCACCAAGGTATTAGGGCTTCGGTTAAAAAAGGAATCACATCTCAAAAAGCTGCAGGAGACAATGAGTATACAGATGTAAGTCTGAGTATGGCCTATAAATTTAGCGATAAATTTGCAGCAAAAGTAAACTTCGGATATTTAGACGGTACGGATTGGGCTGCAACTAGCGAAGTAGACAGTGATACCTTTGGTGGCACAAGAGCAACTAATCTAAACTACAACGGTATTAACGTTTATGGAGATGAAGTATCTGCAAATATTAACGACTTAGCGGGTGGAACTGGTATTGTTCCAGATGTATTTGTAAGTAGAACTGGTTATAATGAACGCGATTTAACAGAACATAAAGCGCAAAGTATTAAAGCCGATTGGGGATTATATTACCGCCCAATAACAGATAGTAATTTTGAAATACAATATGTAGGTAAAGTTGGTACTGGTACAACCATATACCAAGGGACGAACCGCTATAATATTGATGGATTCTTTCAAGAACAACATAAATTAGAATTAAAAAATGACAATTATTTCCTAAGAGGTTATGTTGTATCAGATAAAGCTGGTGATTCTTATGATATGGTATTTACTGGAATCAATATTAACAGAGCTTGGAAAAGTGACGCTGATTGGTTTGGTGATTACATCAATACTTACGTAGCTGCTACTTTAGGTGGAGGAGCTACAGATGAACAGGCTCATGCTGCGGCTAGAGCAGCTGCAGAAACCGGAAGATTTGAACCGGGTTCAACCGAATTTAATAATGCATTCAATAGAATTATAAAAGATCCAGATTTAGCTACAGGGTCTCAATTCCAAGATGCCTCTAAGTACTACCATGCCGATGGTAACTACAATTTTAGCCATTTAACTGATTTCGCTGATATCCAAATAGGAGGGTCTTACAGAAAATATAACTTAAACTCCTTCGGATCAATCTATACAGATTACGATGGCACCATAGACTATAGCGAGTTCGGTGTGTACACACAAGTTCAGAAAAACTTAGAACTTAATGAAGATATGGAATTAAAAATAACAGCATCTGCACGTTATGATAAATCAGAATTCTTTGATGGCTTTATATCACCAAGACTTTCATTAGGTTTAACATTAAACAGAAATCACAACATTAGAGCTTCTGCTCAAACCGGTTTTAGAAACCCAACAACACAAGATTTATTTATAGGCTTAGATGCTGGTAGAGCGATATTGGTTGGGTCTGCACCCGATAATTTAGATCGCTATTCAAGAGATTTCACATCGAGTAACGGAACTGTTTATAACCAAACAGGTGCGGCAGCTTACAACAACTCTTATACAGCATCATCTGTACAAGAATTAGCAGCAACAGGTGACCCTTCAGTATTAACAGTAGCTAATCCCAATCTTGTATCACCAGAGCAAGTAACTTCTGTAGAAATAGGATATAGAGGTAAATTTGATAAACTTACTATAGACTTTAGTACGTATTACAACAAATACAAAGACTTCATTTCTTCAGAAGTAGTAATAGCTCCATTATATGGATCAGTTACAGATGGCTCAGGAGTTGCAGCAATAGCCAATAGCGATTTCACTACATATAGTGCCTATACAAACTCTGATGCAGATGTTAATTCTTATGGAGCTTCAATAGGTTTATCTACTAAAATAATGGATGATTTTGATTTAGGCGGAAGTTACACATTTACAAAGCAAGATTTTGATCAAGCTGCTAATCCTAATTTTGAAACCAACTTTAATACACCAGAGCACAAGTTTAAAGCGCATTTTGGTAACACCGAGTTATTTAAAAACTTTGGGTTTAATGTCGCCTACAAATTTAGCGATGATTATTTTTGGGAAGCAACGTTTGGTGACGGTATAGTACCAGAATTTCACACCGTTGATGCACAAATTAGTTATACGATTCCAAGTTTAAAGTCCACAATTAAAATTGGTGGTACAAATATTGGTGGTAAAGAATACTTCACCATATTCGGGTCAGGTTATATTGGCTCAATGTACTACGCTTCTTGGACAATTAATAACCTATAAAAAAACAGCAAAATGAAAAATATAAAATATTTATTACTATCAGCTGTCCTAATTGGATTTACAGCATGTAATGATGAAGAAGATTTTGAAGAACTTTTAGATAACCCAACTAACGAAGTTGTGCTTCCAGAACTAACTGCAGGCTCAGCAGATTTCTCAACATATGTCGCTATTGGAAATTCGTTAACTGCAGGCTTTACCGACAATGCATTGTTTATTGCAGGTCAGGAAAACTCAATGCCTAATATGTTATCCCAAAAATTCGCTTTACTTGGAGGTGGTACATTTACACAACCTTTAATGGAAGATAATATTGGTGGTTTATTATTTGGAGGAAGCCAAAATGAAGATGGTAGTTTCGGACCTAGATTATATTTTGATGGCTCAGGTCCCGCTAGCTTACCTGCTATGTCATCAACAGAAGCATTTGCACCTTCATTAGGTTCACAAAATAATATGGGAGTTCCTGGTGCCGCAAGTTTTCATTTGTTATATGATGGTTATGGCAATCCTGCTAACTTAGTTACAGATCCTCCTACCGCTAATCCATATTTTGTACGTATGGCTTCGGATCCTTCAGCAACAATTTTAGGTGATGCATTAGCACAACAACCTACATTTGTATCCTTATGGATTGGTAATAACGACGTTTTAAATTATGCTACTTCTGGTGGAGACCAAAATGAGGCTGCTATTACTCCACAACTAACTTTTGAAGGATCTATAGATGCCATTATTGGCGCTTTACAAACTGCAAATGTGCAAGGTGTAATGGCTAATATTCCTTACGTAACAACCATCCCACATTTTACAACAGTTCCTCATAATCCTGTTCCTCTAGATGCTACAACTGCAGGATTTTTAAATAGTGCAAGTGCTTATGGAGCTTACAACGGAGGGCTTGATGGTACATTAGCATATCTTATAGCTAATCCTACTCAATTAGCCTTTTTCTTTCCTCCAACTGATGAGATGACATCTGAAGAATTAGCAACTGCAGAAATGGCTAGAAGAAAAATATACTTTTCTGAAGGTTCTGGTAATGCAGTAGTTATTATGGATGAGGATTTAACAGATTTAACCGCTATAAACCCTGCTCTGGTTAGTATGCGCCAAGCAACAGAAGATGATTTATTAGTATTACCAGCATCTAGCTTTATTGGTACCGAGGCTGTGCCAGGTAACCCAACAACTGTAAATGGTGTTGCTATACCACTGGCTGATAAATGGGTTTTAACACCTCAAGAGCAAGATGAAATAAAAACAGCAACAGATAATTTTAATATAAAATTAGAAGCTGCTGCAACGTCAGCAGGTTTTGCTTTTGTTGATGCCAACTCATTAATGTCACAATTAGATAATGGAGGTTATTCTGATGGCAACTTTATATTAACGTCTAGTTTAGTCACAGGAGGAGCATTCTCGTTAGATGGTGTTCACCCAACAGCAAGAGGTTATGCGCTATTAGCAAACGAGTTTATGAAAAAAATTGATGAAACTTATGATTCTAATTTTGAAGCTTCAGGGAACTTATTAGATATAGGAAATTACCCTACTAACTATCCTACAACGCTTCAATAATAGTATAAAAATTGATAAAAAAAACGCTCTCAAATTGAGGGCGTTTTCTTTGTTTAAAAAAGCCAATTTTTTGACATGGTATTTAAATTAAATCACATATCTTTGCAGCGCGAAAAACGAACGTACATAACATGATTGCGTAAGTCTTTTTTCACATTTAAATTATTGCAAAACAAAAACATAAGAGTAATGTCAAAAGTTACAGGTAAAGTTGCACAGATCGTAGGTCCAGTTATTGATGTAGAATTCGCTGCTGGTTCAGAGCTTCCAAAGATTTATGATTCGTTAGAAATTAACAATCAAGATGGTTCAAAATTAGTATTAGAAGTACAATCTCACATTGGTGAAGATACCGTACGTACTATTGCTATGGATTCTTCTGATGGTTTAAGTAGAGGAACAGAAGTTCACGCGACTGGTGCTCCAATTCAAATGCCAATTGGCGAAGATGTTTATGGACGTCTTTTTAACGTTATTGGTGATGCTATTGATGGTTTAGGAAATTTACCTAAAGCTGGTGATGCGGGTTTACCTATTCACAGACAAGCTCCAAAATTTGAAGATTTATCAACATCTACAGAAGTTTTATTCACTGGTATTAAAGTCATCGATTTAATTGAGCCTTACGCAAAAGGTGGTAAAATTGGTTTATTTGGTGGTGCTGGTGTTGGTAAAACAGTATTAATTCAAGAGTTGATTAACAATATTGCAAAAGGTCACGGTGGACTTTCTGTATTTGCAGGTGTTGGTGAAAGAACACGTGAAGGAAACGATTTACTTCGTGAAATGTTAGAGTCAGGTATTATTAAATATGGTGATGACTTTATGCATTCTATGGAAGATGGTGGATGGGATTTATCTAAAGTTGATAAATCTGGAATGAAAGATTCTAAAGCGACTTTCGTATTCGGACAAATGAATGAGCCTCCTGGAGCTCGTGCTCGTGTAGCACTTTCAGGATTAACTATAGCAGAATATTTCCGTGATGGTGCTGGTGAAGGACAAGGAAAAGATGTATTATTTTTCGTAGATAATATCTTCCGTTTTACACAAGCGGGTTCTGAGGTATCTGCATTATTAGGTCGTATGCCTTCTGCGGTAGGTTACCAACCAACATTAGCAACCGAAATGGGGGCGATGCAAGAACGTATTACGTCAACAAAAAGAGGATCTATTACATCTGTACAAGCGGTTTACGTACCTGCGGATGATTTAACGGATCCAGCTCCTGCAACAACGTTTGCTCACTTAGATGCCACTACAGTATTATCTCGTAAAATTGCAGAGTTAGGTATCTATCCTGCAGTAGATCCATTGGATTCTACGTCAAGAATTTTAACTGCTGATATTTTAGGTGATGAGCACTATGCGTGTGCACAACGTGTAAAAGAGTTATTACAACGCTATAAAGAATTACAAGATATTATTGCCATCTTAGGTATGGAAGAATTATCTGAAGAAGATAAAATGGCTGTAGGTAGAGCAAGACGTGTACAACGTTTCTTATCACAACCGTTCCACGTAGCTGAGCAATTTACAGGTATTCCTGGTGTATTAGTAGATATTAAAGAAACGATCAAAGGGTTTAACCAAATTATGGATGGTGAATTAGATCACTTACCTGAAGCGGCATTTAACCTTAAAGGTTCTATTGAAGAAGCTATTGAAGCTGGAGAAAAAATGTTAGCTGAGGCGTAGCCGAAGCTAATGCTGAACTCGTTTCAGTATCTCTCAAAAGAACTAGAATAAACATTAAAAAGACCCTGAACTAAATTCAGGGTAGTAAAATAAGTTTTACTATGTATTTAGAAATTGTATCACCAGAAGCCACATTATTTAGTGGAGACGTTACTTCAGTAACGGTTCCTGGAATAAACGGTGAATTTCAAATGTTGAATAATCACGCTCCTATTGTCTCTATTCTTAAAGAAGGCCATGTGAAAGTTGAAGGTAATATTCAATTAGAAAAAGAAGTTGAAGCTAAATTTACAAAATCCGATAAAGGAGTTTGGTTAGCTATCAATTCTGGAACATTAGAAATGAAAGATAATAAGCTAATTATTTTAGCGGATTAAAATCTATCATTATATAAATTATAAAAGCGCGAAATATTTCATTTCGCGCTTTTTTTGTTTTATAACTTACCTAATATCTTATCCATAACCCAAGCTGTATGTAGGCCACTTTCCCCTGTTGATGGATGCTGTGAAATCCCACTAAGATGTTTTTGCATATGGTCAACATGGTACAATTGTATAGGATTAGGCTGATCTATTACAAATGTCTCTTGCGATGTATTAGTAATTAATTCAATAGGCTCATCTCCAAAAACAGAAAAACGTAACTCACCTTCACTACCAACGATTCTAACGCTATCTTCTCTTTTATAAGCACCAAAATTCCATGAGGCAGAACCTATAACACCAGAATCATGCAACCACGAACCAGAAATAGCGTCTTTAGCCGTATATAATTGTTGTTGATTTAAACTCGCACCACTAGCCTCTTTAATACCGCCTAATAAGTAAATACATAAATCTAACCCATGACTTGCTAAGTCATCAAAATAACCTGCTGGTGCAATTTTAGCATCGGTTCTCCAATTATAATCTTCAGACAAATCTGCAGGACTAGCGGTCCTTGCTAGGTTCCAATTCACATATCTTATCACTCCTATAGCATTATTGTCTATTAGTGATTTTACTTTATCAAACCTGGGTAGAGATCGTCGATAGTACGCTATAAATAACGGTATATTTTGGTCCGCAAAAGCTGTATATATTTCTTTACATTCCATATAACTAGGAGCCATTGGTTTCTCTATACAGCAAATCTTTCCGGCTTTAGCCACTTTTAAGGCATAAAAATGATGACTATCTGGAGGAGTGGCGATATAAACGGCATCAACATTTCTATCATTTATAAGCGCATCGGCATCATCATAATATGTTTTTACACCATGGCGTTGCGCATAATCTTTAGCTAATTCTAATCGTCTGCGCATCACTGCTACGAGCTCAAAACCATTAACTAAACTGTAGGCAGGACCACTTTTAACTTCCGTAACATCACCACAACCAATAATTCCCCATTTTATAGTTTTATCCATAGCTTATTATAGTTGTTTTATAGATTCAAGTTCTACTTTAAGTTCTTGAAACATGGTCATAATACTACTTAATTTTAATTCCTTTTCATCATATTCTTGCGTATTAATACAACAGGTAAATTCCCAAATCTCCAAAACAGTGTCACGTGCAATTAAATACGGTTGATAGCTTTTATTATCTGAGCTTAACAATAAACTTGTTGTATCTCCTTCAGGCACATAAATGCGTTTATACACCAAACCATCATCTTTAGTTAATATAATATAAGTGCGCCCATTTTTTATATCTCTGATATCTTCTAAAAATTTTGCGACTATAAAAGCACCATCTTTTACAGGTAACATAGAATCCCCTTTAATAGGAAATGCGCGGTGTGTCCCTGTTGGCAAAAAAGGCAATTTAATTTTTTGAAGTTGCTCTATATATTCTGGATCATCGTAACCAGATAAATAGCCTGCTGATGCTTTTGTAGGTATAATTTCAATTAAATCTTCGTTATCTTCATTTACGGTTACAGGAAATAGCACGCGCTTGTTCCCCACTTCTATAAACGAGGTGTCTTTTGCTTTCCGTAAATCATTTTTAACTAAAATATCAATAGGAATATTAAAGAAATTAGACAAATCTATTAAACGATCTATGGGTGGCTCAGAACGACCCTCTTCGTAAGAACCCACAACAGAGCGCGTCCAATTAAGTTCGTCTGCAAAACGCTCTTGAGACAGCTTCCTAAGCGCGCGTAAATGTTTTATGTTAGCCTGAATTGGTTTCATTTAAAATTTTATTTTTATTAATTATTGTTTTAAAAGTGTCATACTAACAGTACAAGCCCTTACAACTCATATTCTCTTCCATCTTCACTATTTTACTTTTTACTTTTTACTTTTTTTAAACATTACTACAAATATAAGCAATGCAAACTACATATAGTAGCTAATTTTACAGTCTAGCTTTTAAAAATAATCAAGGATAGAGCTCAAATAATTTTATCAATCTATTGGTATCTCTTTATCAGTCAATTAAAATTTAGTCTTTGTTCTTGATTCTAAAAGCAAAGCGGTCTATTATCAAAAAACCAACGTTTTTTCACTATGTATTTAAATTGTCACACGTATTACAGCCTTCGTTATGGAACCATAAAACCAGAACAACTCCTTGCTATTGCATCCGAAAACGGTGTTCAAACCCTTGCCTTAACGGACATTAATAGTACATCCGCATGTTTAGATGTGATGCGTTTATCAAAAAAATATAAAATAAAACCAGTGCTAGGAGTCGATTTTAGAAATGGTGCGCAACAGCAATTTATTCTTATTGCTAAAAACAATAAAGGCTTTAAAAACATCAATGCGTATCTGTCTAAATTTCTACATAATCATGATTTGCAAATTCCCGAACGACCAGATGAAAATTTAGACGATTGTTTCGTGATTTATCCATATCAAAACGACATAAATTTCCAATTAAAACCCAATGAATTTTTAGGCATTACACCTCAAGACCTTAATCGACTTAAATTTTCAAAATGGAATCAATTCAAACATAAACTCGTGGTCTTAAAAACAGTGTCCTTTCAAAATAAAAAAGGATTTAACACACACCGTTTATTACGTGCTATTGCAAATAACACCTTGTTAAGTAAACTTCCAAAGTCCGAAGAAGGCAACGAACACGACAGAATGCTTCCTTATAACGACCTGTGCGAAACCTATTCAGAATTCCCAAACCTCATCAGTAATACTGAGCAGCTTTTAGAAGATTGTACCACCACGTTTGATTTTGAAAATACCACACCCAAAAACCAAAAATGCCTCACTGAAAATGAAACTTCAGATTATAAACTCTTAAAACAATTGACTTACGATGGCATTCCCTATCGTTATGGCACTAACGTGGAACAAAAAGTATATGACCGCATTGAAAAGGAACTTAGCATTATAAAACAACAAAACTTTGTGTCTTATTTTCTTATCAACTGGAAAATCTTAGAATACGCGCGAAGCAACGATTATTACTACGTTGGTCGTGGCAGTGGTGCCAATAGTATTATTGCCTATTTATTGCGAATTACAGATGTTGACCCCATTGAGCTCGATTTGTATTTTGAACGATTCATCAACCTATTTAGACAAAATCCACCAGATTTTGATCTCGATTTTTCTTGGCGAGACAGAGATGATATCACCAATTATATTTTCAAAACCTTTAAACATACAGCGCTTATTGCGGTTTATAACACCTTTAAATTTAAAGCTTCGGTACGCGAATTAGGAAAGGTTTTTGGCTTACCAAAAGCGGAAATGGATAAACTAACCCGAGGAAAATATAACATTAATCAATTCGATAAACTCTCGCAATTAGTTATTAAATATGCTCAGTACATTCAAGGTTTTCCCAATTATTTAGGCATTCATGCTGGTGGTATTTTAATTTCAGAACAACCCATTCATTGCTATTGTGCCACATTTATGCCACCAAAAGGATTTGCGACTACGCAATTTGATATGGTGGTTGCTGAAGATATTGGCTTATATAAATTCGATATTCTGAGTCAGCGTGGTTTAGGAAAAATAAAAGAAGCGGTAGAAATTATTGACGAAAATTACAGCGATCAACCGCCTATTGATATTCATGATATAAAAGGGTTTAAAAAAGACGAACGGATAAAGGATTTACTACGACATGCCAAAGCGATTGGTTGTTTTTATGTAGAATCACCAGCCATGCGCATGCTCTTAAAAAAGTTGCAAGTCGATAATTATTTGGGTTTAGTCGCCGCGAGTTCTATCATTAGACCTGGTGTTGCCAAAAGCGGTATGATGCGCGAATATATTTTACGTTATCGTTATCCCGAAAAACGAAAAGAAGCCCATCCTATTTTGCAGAAAATCATGCCCGAAACCTACGGTATTATGGTCTATCAAGAAGATGTCATTAAAGTCGCACACCTTTTTGGTGGTTTAGATTTAGGCGAATCGGATATGTTGCGTCGTGGTATGTCTGGAAAGTTTAGGTCGCGAGACGAGTTTGATAAAGTGAAACAAAAATTCTTTGACAATTGTATAAACGATGGCAAACCCGAAGCTTTAGTGACCGATATTTGGCGACAAATTGAAAGTTTTGCAGGCTATGCCTTTGCCAAAGGCCATTCGGCTTCTTATGCTGTTGAAAGTTATCAAAGCTTATTTCTAAAAGCCTACTACCCTTTAGAATACATGACCGCTACCATTAATAATTTTGGTGGATTTTATAGCACAGAACTCTATGTGCACGAAGCTCGAATGCACAACGGCATCATTGAAGCTCCTTGTATTAATCACTCCTTTCATCAAGCGATTATAAAAGAGAAAACCATTTATTTAGGCTTTATGTTTTTACAATCTTTAGAATCTAAAACCATCAATCGTATACTGAATGAACGCGAAAAAAATGGCCACTTTCAATCGCTAGATGATTTTATAGAACGAGTTCCCATTTCTATAGAACAGATATCCATTTTAATTAAAATCAATGCCTTTCGGTTTACAACAATTAACAAACGTGAATTGCTTTGGGAAGCGCATTTAAAAATTAGTAAAACGGTAGTACAAGACGAGGTGATGACACTATTTAAAACCCAACGGATTAACTATAATACACCAGAATTGCCAAGTACAGACTTAGAAAATGCTTTCGATTCGATTGAATTGTTAGGATTTCCCATTTGTAATCCATTTTATTTATTAGAAAAACCTTCGATTAGTAATTTACGTGCTAAACACTTAACACAACTAGAAAACAAACTCATTAGCATTGAAGGCTACTTAATTATCACAAAAAACACCAAAACATCGAATGGAAAAATGATGCATTTCGGAACGTTCTTAGATCGTGATGGTGATTTTATAGACACGGTTCATTTTCCTCCTACTGTAGCCAAATATCCATTTAGAGGAAAAGGGATTTATAGCATCATAGGCAAAGTCATGGTAGAATTTGATTGTGTAACCATTGAAGTTTCAAAAATGGAACGCTTGGCAATTATTGAAGATCCACGTTACTCGGTAAAATCTTTGAATCCAACATTTCAGAATAAACGAAGTTTTACAGATTTGAAAAGAGCCATCAGTTAAGGAATTTTAAAAAACAACATTTCGTCACTTCGAGTGATTTGCGAAGCATGAGTAAATTTGTATCGAGAAGCTCTCATTAATCATAAGGTTCTCGATACAACAATTTTTTTTCCGCTTTGGCTACAAAAATCGCCACTCGAACTGACGTTAATTACGCTTTTATAATAAAGTGGTTAGTTGAATTTTACACCCCTAATGAGCTTCGTTCGGTATCTTCAACAAAAGCATTCGCTTTTATTTCGATAATCCTCAAGGGGACAGTCTCACTGTTGCGAATAAAAAAATCTAAAAGATTTTTTTATTAATTGTCCCCTTGAGGGGACTTTAGGGGTGTTTTTAAACCTCTCATAAAACCCAAATTAAAAAATGAACAAAAACCGCAGCATCGTACATATGGATTTAGACACCTTTTTTGTGTCCTGTGAAAGACACATGGATAGTAGTCTCAATGGAAAACCGATTCTCATTGGTGGCACAAGCGACAGAGGTGTGGTGGCGTCTTGCAGTTACGAAGCGCGCACCTTTGGTGTGCATTCCGCCATGCCAATGCGTATGGCAAAACAATTGTGCCCAGAAGCCATTGTGCTTAGAGGCAACTCTGGGATTTACACTAAATTTTCAAATGACGTTACCGATGTGATTAAAGAAAGTGTGCCGCTTTATGAAAAAACATCAATCGATGAATTTTATATGGACCTCACCGGAATGGATAAATTTTTTGGTTGCCACAAACTAGCTTCAGAATTACGTCAGAAAATTATTAGAGAAACAGGTTTACCTATTTCCTTTGGCTTATCACTTAACAAAACGGTGTCTAAAATTGCGACTGGAGAAGCCAAACCTAATAACGAGATTCGTATTCTCTCTGGTGATGAAAAACCATTTTTAGCACCACTGTCGGTTAAAAAGATTCCGATGGTTGGCAATGTCACTTACAAAGCCTTGTGTGATTTAGGCGTCAAACGCATTCATACCATACAAGAAATGCCCATGGAACTCATGCATAAAGTATTGGGCAAAAATGGCCTTGTTATTTGGAAAAAAGCCAATGGCATAGACAATTCGCCAGTAGTGCAATACCAAGAACGTAAATCCATTTCTACAGAACGGACGTTTAATCAAGATACCACAGATGTTGCCAAATTAAAAGGAATGATTGTTGCTATGGCAGAAAACTTAGCTTACCAACTCCGTCGTGGTCATAAATTAACGGCTTGCGTCACCTTTAAAATTCGGTATTCAGATTTTCAGACCTACACACAACAACAACGCATTCCATATAGTGCTATGGACCATATGCTTATTCCTGTGGTCTTAGATTTGTTTAAAAAACTATACCATCGTAGACTTTTAGTACGGTTAATTGGTGTAAAATTTAGTCATTTGGTAGAAGGTGGCCATCAAGTAAACCTGTTTGAAGACAATGAAAAACACCTTAATCTCAGCAATGCCATGGACAAAATGCGCGAACGTTATGGAGATAGAGTTGTTATGAGTGCTGCAGGATTAGAAGCTAAAACCATTAGCCGTTTTAACCCGTTTAATGGCGAACCGCCTCCTTTATTGGCTAATCGACGACAATAATTTTACTTCGCACCCAACCAAGCATCACGATTTGCTTTCTCTCCTTCAGATAATTCATCTAAACTTGAAATAGCATAAGACGTATCAGCATCTAAAGTGAGTTTTACAGTGTGTTGCTTTCCGAAGCGCTCGTAAACCACATCGACGGTTTGGTTAGGTTTCACCGTACCTAAAACCGTATTTAAGTCTATAGTTTCATTGAGTGCAACACCATCAATTTTAAGTAATTTATCTCCTTTTTCAAGTCCTGCGGCATAAGCTCCAGAACCGACTAATGTATTACTTGTAATCACTTGATTGTTCAAACGCAATCCAAAAGCAGGCTGCGCTGTGTTTTGTTGTAACTGCACACCAACCGTTTTAAATAAGGTTTTAAAATCTGGCATGCCGCTTTTATAGATATAATTATTGAAAAATTGGTCACCAAATTCAGCACCAGCATAGTCGTTTAAGGTTTGCTGTAAATCTGCAATGGTATAATAGGTTTCCGTTTTTCCGTAGGTGTTCCAGACTAATGTCATATAATCATCCAGATTCAAGTTTTCTGCTCTAAGCGATAAATCTAAAGCCAAACCCAACATACTTCCATACGAATAATAAGAAATAAAAGTATTATCGCGATTGATATCATCCACCGAACGTGCTGCATCTACAAACGGAGCTTGGTAGCTCATCTCAATAGGATTAAAAAACTGTCGTCCTGGCGAATTCCACACGTAATTAAAAGTTCCTGTCAATCCTTTTATATAATCTTCCTGTGCTATAAGTCCAGCTCTAGTTAAGGTTAAATCGTCATAATAACTGGTAAAGCCTTCAGCAAACCAAAGCTCTCCGCTCATATTAGCTTCTTCAAAATTAAAAGGCTCTAAACTTTGTGGTCGTATGCGTTCTACATTCCAGCAATGAAAAAACTCATGAGACACCGTCCCAATATTACGATCTGCTCCATCGGCTAGACTTCTTGTGCTGGTGACGATGGTAGAATTCCGGTGTTCCATACCATCTCCTGTCGCATTAGGAATATAACAACCTAAAAACGTGTATTCGCCGTAATCGTAAGTTGGTAATTCGCCAAAAACGGCCTTCTGTTGTAAGATTGTTTTCTTTACGTTTTCAAAATAGGCATCAAATTCTTCGGCTGTACCATTATGGTGTAAAGCAAAATTGATCTTTTGACCATCCACCTCAAACGAACGTACCATATGGTCACTGATTTCAGTTGGACTATCCATAAAATACTGTAAGTTTTCAGCGGAATAAGTGGTGCCTTCTACGAACTTTAACTGCGTTGCAATTTTCCAGTTGAAGTCTTCGCGAGGTTTAAATTCAATGTTGAAGGTGTCATTCTCCAAACGCGGAGCATACATAAAGGTCGCTGGCATATTAAGATGCGCGTGCGTTTCGTCGATTTGAGCATAAGTGCCATCACCATGATTGGCGTATAAGGTATAATGAACTATTATAGTGCCATCGTGATTGTTTACGTTCCAAGAATACGGATCGGGACGTATCGTTTCTAAAACATTACCCTTCCCGTCTGTCACCTTTACATTGTAAACATTCTTAGCAAATTCGTGAATAGCGTAACGTCCTGGTGAACTTCTCGACATTCTAAATGTCGCTTCACCAGATTTTAAACCTTTGAATGTGGCCATGATTTCAGCTTCATGATGCACTGCATTTTCAAACGAAATGATATAACTTGAACTTCCTCCAATTGTTGATTCCGTTTCAGAAGTTGTATCATCTTTACAATTCACTAAACATAAAAATGACAGTAATAAAATTAGGCTTCGCATCTATTCAATTTTTTAGACACCCAAGATACTAATTTTTAAAACCTTTTAATCTTCTACGTATTCTAATATATCACTAGGCTGACAGTCCAAAGCTTTACAAATGGCTTCTAAGGTTGAAAATCGAATAGCCTTAGCCTTTCCTGTTTTTAAAATAGACAGGTTTGCTGTTGTGATGCCAACGATTTCAGCAAGCTCGTTACTCTTCATGCCACGTTGGGCTAGTATGATGTCTAGGTTAACTATTATTGGCATGGCTATATGGTTAGGTCGTTTTCTGCTCTCAAATTTTCACCTTCTTTAAAAATTTCTGCCATTATAAAAGCCAAGAGTATATAAATTACAGGAGTTAAGGACAGATGTGAAATAGTTTGACTTCCGCTTTCAAATCGAAGCACGGTATAACTTATTAGAATTGTCACCACAATAATATAAATTCCAATCGTCCTAAACAGTTTCGCATTACGATTACTAAAGGTGTGTAATGTTTTCACTGATAACATAATGGTTTCGAAAGCCCTTAGTATTAGAAATAGTAACACAGCAACACTAATGACTTTAAAATAATTGATATACAATGATATTGTTTTTAGTTTTCCAAACGTATAAGGTTTTGAGTCAAATTGGGCTTCCTTAGTATCATCCTTCCACACATCTGATACTATTGTAGAAACTCCAAGATAACCAGGATTAGCCTTTAATACAATCTCTTCATCTGCAAAATAATCTTTATCAATTTGTGCATATACAAATAAACCTGTCAGACCTACTGCAGCAATTATTAATAGGATTTTTAATCCTCTCGATACCCAAATAGCGATATTTAAAAGTGTGTTTTTAGTCATAATTAAATAGTTAAGTCGTTTTCTTCTTTTATAGCCTTAGTATCTCTAAGAACCGTACTCATCAACATTAAAAACAATCCCATCGCAATTATCAATAAATAGACTAATGTTTTTTCACTTAAACCAAGTATAACTTGCCGTTTATAGAACATATTACCAATCTCATCAATAAACCATAAAGCGACTGAAGAAAAAACCATAAGTTTCCCCGAATTGAACATGCCATTTGTAAGTTCGGTATTATAAAAATCATTTTTTAATAACAACTTGGTCGCCTTTCTTAATCTCCAAAGCGCAACGACAAAAGCAGCATAAACCGCAAGCTTTAAAAAAGTAAAACGATAAAGCATGGCTTCAGTTTTATAAACTAATACATCTTCATCTATGCCGATAAAATCTTGTTTTATACCTAAGAGAATCATTGCTAATATGAAAATCCCTATACCAATGCTCATTAGAATAAGGAAAATAATAACATTTAGTATCGTATAAAGTGTTTTTGCAGAATTCATAATTATCGTTTTACGATAACAAATATATAAAAATTATCGATAAACAATAATTTATTATTAAAAAGATGATTTATATAGTAGACCTAGCAGGTTTTAAAAACCTAGCAGGTCTTTTTCATATATTTGAAACATGAAACATCCATAGCTCGCTTTTGATACCCAAGGGAATGATAAAATGGATGTACCATGTGACCGATAAAAAACAATAAATATAAACACATGAATCCCAACACCATCATTTCAGAAAGCCCTAGACCAATTTGGCAAATACCCATTGCTGCCCTATTCTTTACCATGGCTTTCGGAATTATGGGTTATAAAGTTTTTCTATGGGCAACAACCAACCAACCGCTAGGCATACGGTTATTAGATTTTGAAGGTGTTATTTATTTCACGGGTATTGGTGCCAGTTTTTGTTCCAGAAAACGCATCCATATAGACATTCCTAATTCCAGATTTAGACCAACCATAGAAGTTGGCCCTGTAAAATTGGGATCATGGCAGACCATTAAAAACTACCAATATGTTTCCGTGTTCCATCAACCCACAGTAGGTGGTGATTATATATTTGAAGTCAATCTGTGGTACAATAACAACAAGCATTTTGAATTGTACGAAGAAGACAATTATAAAGAAGCCTTTCTCATCGGTTACGAACTTTCAGAACAACTCAACATCGATTTGCTAGACGCTACAGTGCCTAACGACTTTAAATGGATTGATAAAGACGAATGGAAAGCTAAGATGGCATCTGGCAACATTGAATAACCTCTCTTTAGACCTATCAGGTTTTAAAAACTATCAGCGCTCTACAAGAATATAGTACCTTTACCACATGCAAGACACCTTCGTTACCATAGCCCGATATCCGTATTCTACAGAAGCACAAATTGCTAAAGGACGCTTAGAATCCGATGGTATTGAAGTCTTCCTAAGAGATAATCTTGCCATAGATACAGATCCTTTAGTGAGTCAGGCCATTGGAGGTGTAAAATTAAAAGTACTTGCTAAAGACGAAGTACAAGCGCGAGCCATTTTACAATCAATCAAAGCCTATTCTGTAGATGATGAAGGCAACCCTATTGTGTGTCCCAATTGTAAAAGTGAACACATTGAAATGTACACCACCATTACTAATTTAAAATCCTTAATGTCATTTCTAATTGGCCTCCTATTCTTTACCTTACCGTTTAGCACGCGTTACCAATATAAATGTGAAGATTGCAATACTGAATTTCCAATCAAAGATTAATTACCGTATCATAAGCGGTTTTCAGTTTTTTAATCACAATCTCTAATTCATCTTCATTTAAATGGCCAAAGCCAAAACGAATAGCACACGTAGTTTTATCTTGATATAAAATAGTTTTTGGCAGAAACAAATCGAGCTTCTCAGCTTCTTCAGCTAATTTAACTAAGGAAATATTATCTATAAACCGTAACCATAACGCTAAACCACCCAAAGGTTTTTCCCAAGTGACAATACCTTCAAAATACGTATTTAAATACAGACATAAGCTATCCAGACGTTGCTTATAAGTCACAATATTTTTTTTCTTCAATCTATAAATTTCCCCTTCAGAAATGAGTTCGGCAAGCATTTGTTCTTGTATTAAATCTCCTTGCTGATCTAACAACTGCAAATAGTTTTTGGCTTCCGAGATAAAATTTTCGTGCGCCACCACAAACCCAGTATGAAAGCTAGGAAATAACGATTGTCCTAATTTACCGAGATAAATAACCATACCATCTGCATCAGCACTTGCCATAGGTAACATAGCCGAACCTTCAAACTGAAAATCATAATCATAATCGTCTTCTATAATAGCAAACCCGTAAGTCTTGGCGAGTTCCAACAATTGTAAACGACGTGTAGCACTCAACGTTACCGTTGTAGGATAATCTCTATGCGCACAGATATACACACATCGAATACGTTTCTTTACAAAATGGGTTTTGATATAATCCACATCCAAACCGTCCTTATCTACTGGAATAGTCCTTATGGTAGCTCCAGCTTCTTGAAATATCATATTAGCTGCATAATTACTCAACTGACCTACCAACACCAAATCATTTTGTTTAACAAGCAGTTGCGACACCATATAAAGGCTCATTTCAGTGCTACGCGTATTGATTAAATGATTCGGATTGATATGAAAACCTCGTGTAGCATTCAAATAATTACACAACTGCGTACTAAACGCCGAAGGAGTTAAAGCACTCGTTCTATTCCATTTTTTTATTAACGGCTTACGTTTCATGGCCGCACTATACCATCTCGAAAATTGGTGTACAGGATGCAAACGCAGATCGGGCTTACCATCATTAATAAAATAGTTGGCAGTCGTCTCTTGCGTGGTTGAAGCCAAATGAAATGATTTTTGAAACGGAAAACCAGCAACTTTCGGATACGCATACGCTATTTGCAAGTAGTCTGTTGTGGCCTTAATTTTTGCTGTTGAGGCTTCAGGTACTAAAACAAAAGTCCCTTTATTGGCTATAATATCTACCCAACCTTGTGACGCCAACTCGTCATAAATAGCAACAGCCGTATTGCGATGAACATTCAACAACTGACTAAAAACACGTGTACCAGGTAATTTACTACCCTTTTCTAAATAGCCACGCTGTATCGCATTCACTATTTGCTGAGCAACTTGCACATACACTGGTTTTGCCATAAATTTATCGAAGGTAATAAGCTGTTTGAGAATTTGACTAACCGGACTATTCATTGTTTTAAAACTGGACTACTTTAATCGTCCGGAAAGTTACGACTTTTGTAGTGTTAAAATGAAAACATACTCCTACAACCTATTATAAAACATAAGTAGATGAAAATTATAGCCGCACTGTTCACATGCATTTTAATGGTCACTTGCCAACTCAATGCTCAAGAAACACTACCCCTCATAAAAACAGATTCCTTAAAAGAGGTACTTATTACCTCAACACGAATTGATTTACCCTTCAAGGAAAATTCCAGAACCATAAATATCATCACCTCAGCAGATATTAAAAACAGTGCAGCAATTACTGTTGTTGATGTATTGCAGCAAATTGCCGGAGTTGATATTAGACGTCGTGGTACGGGCGGCAGTCAAGCCGATTTATTCATTAGAGGTGGTGGTTTCGATCAAACACTCTTATTAATTGATGGCATAAAAATGGACGATGCGCAAACTGGTCACCATACCTTAAATGCTGCGCTTCCTTTAGAAGTTATTCAACGCATAGAAGTCATAAAAGGACCTGCCGCACGTGTCTTTGGTCAAAATGCCTTTACGGGAGCGATTAATATAGTCACAAAATCGAGTTTAGACAATACCGTTTCTGCGAATCTTGAAACAGGCTCCTTTGGTCAACTTAATGGTTCGGTAACCGTTGGAAATGAATTAAAAAACTCAACACACATCCTTCATGTAGGCAAAATGACCTCTGAGGGCTATCGTAACAATTCAGATTATGACAATTCTAATTACTTTCTAAAAAGTGTCTTTAATAAAAACAACCAAGCTGTTGAAATGATTGCCACATTTTCTGAACGTAAGTTTGGTGCCGAAAATTTTTACACCACCAATCCAGCTTATAACGAATACGAAGAAACACAAAACAGCTTAATCGCCTTCACCACGAAGTTTCAATCTGAAAACCTAAAAATTCAACCGCGACTTTATTGGAAACGCAACCAAGATATGTTCCTTCTTAAACGTTTTGAACCTGAATTTTTCAGGAACTTTCACCTATCTAATAAAATTGGTGCCGAAGCCAACGCCTCCTACACGTCTAAATTAGGGATTACCGGATTTGGAATAGACCTATCTCAAACCTACTTACGAAGCAACAATTTAGGCCAGCGTCATCGGTTTATGACCACTGTATTTTTAGAGCATCGTTTTCAGTTTATAGATAACCGACTAGATATTACACCTGGTGTGGCGATGACTTATTTTTCGGACTTTAAATTTAACGGATTCCCAGGATTAGATGTAGGATTCGATATCACTAATAACTTAAAAGCGTATGGAAATATTGGCTTCACATACAGAATTCCAACCTACACCGATTTGTATTACACGGATCCAAGAACCAATGGCAACGCCGATTTAGAACCCGAAGAAGCCTTTGCACAAGAAATCGGGATTAAATACAACAACCAAAAATTTAGAGCAAGCCTATCCGTTTTTAATCGAGATGCTAAAAACTTAATAGATTACGTTAGACCAAACACGGTTGAAGAAATCTTTACAGCCACCAACATCGCAGAAGTCAATACTAAAGGACTAGAAGTTGACGTAGCCTATAATTTTGAAATCAACAGCTTCAACCAAACCTTAGCGCTTGGTTATGCCTATTTAGAAGATGATATTTTAGAACAAAACGAAGAACTATCACGTTATGCCTTAAACACCTTAAAACACCAATACACCACCAGATTAAGCACACAACTATGCAAAAACGTGAGTCAAAGTATCATTTACAAATATGCCGAACGCACTACAGGACAAACCTATAACGTTTGGGATGCCTCAATAATGTTCCAACTAAAACAAGTAGAACTCTCCATAACCGCAAACAACATTTTTAATGCTGATTATATAGAATCAGGCTTTACACCCATGCCACCAAGTAATGTGTTGTTTGGCTTGCGTTACAAATTCTTTTAATTATTTGTCATTCCTGCGCAGGCAGGAACCCACAACAAAACTTCATCTTTAAACCAATCCACAAAATACTGTCATCCCTGCGAACTTTGTCTTTCCGGAGAAAGCAGACAAACTTTCAAGTACAAACAACTAAAGCCACAATAAAAAACAACACACTCTGTCATTCCTGCGAAGGCAGGAATCCACAACAACACTGCACCCTTAAAACAATCCCTATGCGCTCAACCCACTCAATTCTTCAAAATACTTAATCAAACAAACATCGACTATACAAAGTAGATTCCTGCCTACGCAG
>NZ_JAHKPN010000042.1 GCF_018860545.1 Winogradskyella psychrotolerans
TTAATGTCTTATAAAATGAATAGGTAGTGTTGTAAGAACCTTATATTATAAATAAGAATTGAGGTGCCTTTAGTTGTTTAAAACTACACTTCCGTTGAGTGTTACGTAAAATTAAACTGATTAAAAAAAATGGAATAATACAATTGTTTCAAAAGATAGAAGTATTGTTCTAAGCTATTAAAAACAGTTGTTATGTGTTCTGTTTACGATATAGGACAGGTGTCATTCCTAATTCTTTTTTGAATATTCTAGAGAAATACGTTGAAGATTCAAAACCAACTTCAAATCCGATTTCGTTACTGTTGAGTTTTGTATTAACCAATAAGTGTTTCGCCTTTTCAATACGAATATGGTTGATGTAATTTGTAACAGACATTTCGGTTAAAGCTTTAACTTTTCTATGCAATTGTGTACGACTTGTGCCAAGTTCTTTTGCTAATTGGTCTATTGAAAGTTTATTGTTATTGTTTAAAGCATATTCTTGAAGATCACGAATTAAATCTATATCTAGTTGATTTGTATTTAGATGGTCTGAGCATTCTTTAAGCTTTAAAAGCTTACTAAAATAATTGATTTGTTCTTGTTTCTTCTGGAGTAAATTTTTAATAATAAGTAATAATTCGTCTTTATCAAAAGGTTTAAATAAGTAGGTATCTATTCCTAATTTGTGTCCTTTTAATATGTCTTCTTTCGCTGTTTTGGCGCTTAATATAATAAAAGGTATATGAGAGGTTTTTAGGTCACTCTTAATTTGTTTGCAAAATTCGAAGCCATCCATCATTGGCATCATTACATCGCTTATGATAAAATCAATATTTTTGTTTTTAGCAATTTTTAAACCTTCGATACCATTTTTTGCAATCGTAATATTGTAAATTTTGCCTAATAGTAGTGTTATATAATTTCTTATCTCTTTGTTATCTTCAACAAGTAAAAGCGTGTGTGATGCTTTTTTATTTAGTCCTGCAGTTTCTGTATCTTCTGTGGTTTTAGTAGTATCTGTAAATGGAAGTTCATATAAAACCTCTGAAGTGTTTTCAACTGTATTATTAATAGGTAATTGGATTGTAAATGTTGTCCCTTTATTAATTTTACTTTCTACATTGATTTTACCTTTTAAAAGATTGACAAGCTCTTTAGTAAGTGCCATTCCAATTCCATTTCCAATATCAATATTGTCTTCGAATGTTTTATAGTAACGATCAAAAATATAAGGTAAATGTTTTTCATTGATGCCTTTTCCAGAATCTGATATTATGATGATAAGATTTTGGTTTACTTTTTTAAGCTCAATATCTATTTTCCCTTTAGGCGGAGTAAATTTGATAGCATTAGATAATACATTGTTTATTATTTTTTGCAATTTATCATCATCAAAATCCATTTGTAATGATTCAATTTCTGAAAAGAGCGTAAGGTGTTGTTGTTTGGAGTCTGAGTGAAATTTGTAATAGGATACACATTGTTTTATAAAGACAATGACATCTCCATTTTTATAATTTGCCTTGACTTTTTTAGCATCAAAAGAAACTAAGCCTAAAATTTGGTTAACGAGTTTTAGTAATTGGTTTCCATTTCGATAAATTCCTTTTAACTTTTCAGTATTGTCATTGTTGATGTTTTCTTCAATTAGTATTTTAGATAACCCATTTATTAGTGTTAGTGGAGTTCTAAATTCGTGTGAGATATTGCCATACATTTTTGTTTTTAATTCATCAATTTCTTTAAGTTTTATACTTTCAGCTTTAGCTAATTTTTTGGAGACTTGAAACTTGTAAAATCGATTTACAATAAAAACAATAATTCCTAAATAAAATAAATATGCTAGCCAAGTTTTATACCAAGGTGGTAAAATACTTAGGGACATTTCTAAAGGGGCTTGATTCCATTCTACTCCTCTCGAAAAACCATTGATTTGTATGTTGTAATCACCAGAGGGTAAATTTAGAAATTGAATTCTTGAATCTGTAAGCATATTCCAATCTTCATCGGTAGGTAGAAGTTTGTAACCGTATTTTACGTTTTTATAGTCACGAAAATCGATTGATGAAAAATGTAAATAAAAAGGAAACTGATTGTGTTTGAACTCTATATGATTCGATTTTATAATAGATTTAGTTAATAAAGCACCCTTTGCATTATTTGGTTTTATAACTGAGTCCTTTATCTTTAATTCTGAAAAATATAGTTTGTTAGGTTGATCTATAGTTTCTATTTTTTGTGGGTTAAAATATGTTACTCCGCCAATTCCTCCTAAATAGATATGACCTTGATTATCCTTGAATTTTGCATGTATATCAAATTCATTACTCTGTATACCGTCTTCACTTTTATATTGCGTAAATTTTCTTTTACTCGTGTTAAATTTCACCAAACCATCGTTGGTACCTAGCCAAAGATTACCAAGGTCATCATCTTGAATAGTATAGACTGCAGCATTTGTAAATTGGTCTTGTTCCATCCACGACGTAAAAGAATTATCACCCAAAAACAAGTTTAATCCATGACGCGTACCTACCCAGATACTGTCGTTTTTATCTAATAATATATCATAAACAGAGTTATTAGAAAGGGTGTTCTTTTGTTTAGAGTCTTTATTGTAATTTGTAAAAATGGGGTCAGTATAATTACTGTTTTGAAAGTGTAATTTGGTTAATCCTCCTTGCGTTCCTATCCAAATATTTTGGTTTTTATCAGTACGTACGCACATGGTGACATTACTTTGTAAAGAGTTTTTATTTTCAGGATTATGTAAATACCGAGTTATTTTTGTTTTACCGCTATCTTTTGTTTCCAATCTAAAAACTCCATATCCATAAGTTGCTCCCCAAATATTATTATTTTGATCGAGTGTCATTCCCTTTAAAAAATCACCACTAATAGAATTCTTGTCCTTTGGGTTATATCTGAATATTGTAAATTTAGGGTGTTTAGGGTTAAAGGTTTTTAAGTTTAGCATTCGTATACCTCTAGTCGTTGCAATCCAAATTCTTTGGTTTTTATGATCTTTAACTATTTCTCTAACGGTACCAAAGGTGCTTGTTGAATCGTTTTCAACTTTTTCAAAATAGTATGGAGTACCATTTCTAATTAAATTTAAGCCACCATCAGAGGTGCCAATCCATAAATCTGTTTCGTCTTTTAAAATTGAAAAAATGACATTGTCATTAAGTAAATGGCTACCGCGTTTGTCTTTTGAAATATTTTGAAAGAAAGGGGACTTAAAATTCAAAAAATTTAAATTATTCGCTGTACCTGCTAATATTCTATCTTCATCAATTTTGAGTAATGCAGTAACGGTGTTATTACTCAGGCCATCTATGTTATTTTTTGATTTTTCAATTTTGCGTATAATTTTCATTTTTTTCCAATCTAATAGAAAAAGACCATTGCCTGTTCCAACCCAGACGGAAGAATCATTTTCTTTTAAGAAAGCGGATATGAATTTTACAGAAAAATTTGTAGTGATATCAAAATTAAATAGGTCAAGCTTTTTATTCTGAAAATTATAAATATATAATCCATAATCGCACCCAATTAATAAATGTTCTTCCGTATTATAAAACGAACGGATACGGCTATTAATTTTAAATTTAGGGGTAATAGTTATGTCATTACTTTTTTTAGGATTTATATTATAAATATTACCATCAAAGTCGCCAACCCAGAGCGTTTTATTAGCGTCATAAAGTAGAGCACCTAATGATAGATTAGGTAAATAGTTTTTTTGTGAAAATGTGTTATTTTCTAAATATTTAAGCTTATGCAATCCAGAGAGCCTAGATGCCACCCAAATCTCTCCATCATTATCTATAGCGAAATCGGATATGGTTTCATTTTCATTTAATGCATATTGCAGTTTTACACTATAAAAACGTTCTTTATCTTGATTGTAATACGAAAGGCCGTTACCAATAGTACCTACCCAGATATTCGATTTATCATCCTCGAGTAGTGTATTTGTTAGATTACCAGAAATACTTGTAGAGTCCGTATCATGGTGTTTATAGTGCTTAAATTTTTCACCATCAAATCTATTTAAACCATCTTGTGTCGCTATCCAAACATATCCGTTTTTGTCTTGCAGTATATCGTTAATAGTAACCTGCGATAGCCCTTCCTCGAGCGAAAAGTATTTAATATTTGGTTGTTGCTGTTGGGCATAACCAAAAAAACATAAGCAGAATGAAAGTTGAAATACAATATGAATACAATGTATAAACTTCATTTTGAGAAAATTTGGTTAAGGTTATATTTTCAATGAAGTAAGTTACTTGTTTTAATGCAAACTGCATAGATGTTTGTCAACGAGTTTATTTTAAGTGTGTTAGGTTGGTGTTCTTTCTGTTTTATGTCACTCTAAAACTTCCTGTTTTGTCATCAAAAACTATTAAATCTTTAGGGAATAGGGAATCGAAAACACCTTCAGAAATTAATTGACAGGGCTGATTACAGACTACCTTTTCCTTTTGCATAACAATCATGGTATCGCACAATTGAATAGCCAAATCAATTTCATGAGAAGAAAATAAGATTGTTTTACCCGTTTCTTTGGTTAATTTTTGAAGCAGTTTTAAGATATACGCTTTATGATACATATCGAGATGAGATGTAGGTTCGTCTAAAATAATGACGTCGGTGTCTTGTGCCAAAGCACGGGCAATCATTACTTTTTGTAGTTGACCATCACTAAGTTCGAAACATTTTTTATCCTTCAAGTTTAAAATATTTACATGGACTAATGCTTTGTTTATGATGGTTATATCGGCATCGGTTAAGTTTCCAATCCAGTTGGTATAAGGATGTCGCCCTAAAGATACCAATTCGAAAACCGATAAATTTTTAGACGTTAAAGGTTCTGTTAACACAATACTTAATTGTTTGGCGAGCTCTAAAATGGATGTCGACTTAAGGTCTTTGTCATTTAGTGTAATAGAACCTGATAATTCTGGTTGTACTTTAATGAGTGTTCTTAATAAGGTCGATTTTCCAATGCCGTTAGCTCCGACTAGGCCAATGAGTTGCCCTTTTTGCAATTCAAAATTTATATTTGAAGCAATAATCGTTTCAGCCTTCTTGGTGTTATAACCTATAGAAAGTTGGTTGGCTTTAAGAACGATATGTGAGGTTTCCGTTTTCATTTTAAAACATCATTTTACGTTGTCTCACTAATAACCAAATCACAACAGGCGCGCCAACTAAAGCGGTTATGGCATTAATAGGTAAGGTATAATCACTATTGGGAACTTGTGCAATAGTATCGCAAATTAGCATTACAATGGCTCCAAATAAAAAAACTGCTGGTAATAATATTTTATGATTGGTTGTTTTAAAAACCTGACGTGTTAAATGTGGAATGGCCAAACCTATAAAAGCAATTGGTCCAGCAAAAGCAGTTACAGTTCCTGCAATTAAACTGGTGGCTAGTATGATAATCAGTCGACTTTGTTTCAAGTTTAAACCTAAACTTTTAGCATAATTATCTCCTAATAATAAGCTGTTTAATCCTTTGATAGACGCGATACTTAATACAATACCAACAGCATAAATTCCGAAGAAAATAAAGAGTTCTTCCCAAGATAAATTACTCAAACTTCCAAAGCCCCAAAAGATGTATTGTTGTAATTGTTCGGCTGAACTAAAATAAGATAATACGCTTACGACAGCAGCAGTAATGCTTCCAAACATAAGACCAATAATAAGAATGGCCATAGTGTCTCTAACTTTATTAGAAACCATTAAAACAGCTAATAAAACCAAAAAGCTGCCTAAACTCGCTGCAATAACAATGCTCCATTTAGTCGTTAGTGCTGTAGCAAATAAACCACCAAAAAGTCCTGAGCCCAAGATAACTAGAGCAACTCCTAAACTTGCGCCAGAACTGATTCCTAACACAAAAGGACCAGCTAATGGGTTTCTAAATAACGTTTGCATCAATAATCCTGAAATTCCCAAACCAGAGCCCACCATAATTGCGGTTATGGCTTTTGGAAGTCGATACTCCAATACAATAATATTCCAATTTGAAGAGGTATCAATAGATCCGAAAAAGCTTCCAAAAATGGCTTTAAGCGGAATATTTATAGAGCCCAAACTAATATTCACCATAAAACACACCAATAACACTACTGCTAGCAATAGGAATTGAAATCGATATGTATTTTGGCTACTCAATTAATTTAAGCGTTTAAAGAAATAGGGTGTGTAATCCGTAAGCAACTCAAGATGGCAAATTTTTATTAAATCTTTTAAAACTAAATCGGGTCTTGCTGTTCCTAATTCATAGTATAATACTCCACCTGTCGCTCCTGTGGTGTTGGCAAAGCTATAAATGTTTTGATTTTTAAAAGCGTCAAAATTGGTGTAAAGTGAATTGGTATCTTCTAATTGTTTTAAACTTGAATAGTATGATGGACTTAGCCACAAGTCAGCAGCTTTAGCTTTGTCTAATACTACCTCAAAACTCAAGGCTAAACTACCGTTTCCAGAAGTGTCGCTCCATAAATAATTAACATTGGCATCTTTTAAAAATTGCGCTTCTGGGCTAGAGCCATTTGGTAAATACCACACATCTTTATGCATTGCGCCACTTAAAACAGTGGGTTGGTGCTGGGCTTGTTTAGCAATTTCTTTTGCTGCTAAATAGTCACGCTCAATGGTGTTAAATATAGAATCAGCTTCTTTTTCTTTATTGAAAAGTACACCAAAAAATTTAATCCATTCGGCTTTTGCTAAGGCTGAAGATTCTACCCAATCTCCATTGTATATCACAGGAACACCAGCTTTTTTAATGGTTTCAAAGGTTTTGTTTACACCATCGACTCCAAATCCAACGACTACATCTGGATTTAATTCCAATAAAACCTCTGTATTGATGCCTTCATTTTTACCCAATTCCCTTACCAAGCCTTCATCAATACGTTGTCTTGTTTTTTCAGAAGAAATATAGTTAGCGCCAGGAAAACCGATTAAAGTTTCTTCAACCCCTAAAAGTTCTAAGGCAGGAATGTGCGTGGTGGAGGTGACCACTGATGTTGTAATTGGGGTTATAATAACACCATCATAATCGTCTTTATTATAGGTGATTTTAGACGCTTGTTCTTTAGAAAGTAATAAGAAGCGGTATTTTTTTTCGGCTTTTGGCCAGGCTTTGGTTATTTCTATGGTAGTACTTTGGTTGGATTGAAGGATGTTAAAACCTTCAGCATATTTTAAAGTTTTTACCTTGTCTTCCATTAGCGGAAGTTGGTTCTCTTGGCTTTTATCTTCTTTACAATTATAAAAGACGAGTATAAAAAGTAATAAAACACGTGTAATTTTCATATGTAACCTTTGTAACTATTCGTTATGTGTTGAATAGGTAAATTTGTTAAAATTATTAGAGTCATGAGAGACGATTCAAATTTAACACTATATATCGTTGCAGGAATAATCATTGCACATTTTTTAATTGGCTTTATATATCTGCTGTATAAAATGAATAAAAAAAAGTGACAAAAATCAGGTATCAGCTATAATTAAAAGAGTACTTTTACCCCGAAATTAGGTTCTAATTGTTATGCGATTAGATTAAAAGGGAATCTGGTGAGATGTAATTATCAAGTCCAGAACTGTTCCCGCAACTGTAAGTTTTATGCTCAACGAGATTGGGCATCTCATTTATAAGAGTTATTACATTCTTCAAAACCACTGGCGTATTGCTGGGAAGGTGATGTGATAAAAAACAAGTCAGGAGACCTGCCCAATTCAAACAAAATTTTAAAGCTTTCGGGATAAAAGTGATTAAGTATGATACGAGCATTACGCGTTTTCTTAATAGTCTTTTTTAGTAGCCATATTATGGCTCAAGTTCCTTTGGATTCTATTCAACGCTTAGATGAAGTGGTGTTGAGTGATATAAAACTAAAAGATTTTGCTAATGGGTACAAAGTGACTGTGCTTAATGATTCTTTGCTCAAAAAAAACAATGCTTCATTCACGGATTTACTGCGTTTTAATACTAATATTTATTTTAAAGAAAATGGTTACGGCATGGTATCGTCACCATCGTTTAGAGGGACTAATGCTTCGCAAACCGCTGTAATTTGGAATGGACTTTCTATTAATTCTCAGCTCACAGGTCAAACCGATTTTAATACCATAAATACCACTAATTTTAATAGTATTGCTATTCGTTCCGGTGGTGGCTCAGTGCAATATGGTAGTGGTGCTATCGGTGGGAGTATTCATCTAAATAATACTTTGAGTTTTAAACAGCATTTTGATAATACGGCTACGTTGTCCTATGGTAGTTACGAGACTAAAAATGTAAACTATTTGTCATCGTATAGTAATGAGAAGTTTTCTGTAAATATAGGATTAGATTATAGAGATTCTGAGAATGATTATAAGTATCTAAATACAGATCAATCTAACGAAAATGGTGCTTTTCAGAATGGAAGTATAAACGCAAATTTAGGTTATGTGTTGTCTAGTAAAGATGTTTTAAAACTCTATCATCAATCGTTTATTGGTGAACGCGAATTTTCAGGAACGGTTTCGTCTCCTTCTTTAGCAAAATACGAGGATCAAAATTTTAGAACCATGTTAGAGTGGTCGCGTTTTGGAACTAAAAGCTATTCAAAATTAAAAGTAGCGCATCTACAAGAGCATTTTAAATATTTTGGAAATAAAAATACAGACAATTTTACCTTCGGAAAAGTGAATACTTACCTTATTAATTATACAGTAGATATTGATCTCTTGAAGGATTTAAAATTTAAACCCATTGTATCCTATAATTATTATGAGGGCAGCGGAAGTAGTTTTGGTAATCCTAACCGAATAGAATTTTCAACGACAGCCCTATTACTTTATAACCCAAATGAGAAATGGCACTACGGTTTAAATATAAGACAAGATGTAACTTCAGGTTTTGAGAGTCCATTATTATTTTCTTTTGATATGGCTTATGACGTTTCAAATTTTTACAAGCTGAAATTGAATGGCTCTAAAAATTACCGAGTGCCAACGTTTAATGATTTGTACTGGCAACCTGGAGGTAATTTAGATTTAGTACCTGAAACCTCTTATCAATTAGATTTAGGTCAAGAATTTACCTATAAAAATGCAAGTCTGAAGGTGAATACTTTTTATATAAAAACCTCTGATTTAATCCAGTGGACACCTAATGATTCTGGCTTTTGGAGTCCTGAAAATATTGCTGAAGCACAAAATTATGGAGCTGAAGCTAGTTTAGAGGTCACTCATAAAATTAAAGCGCATCAATTTTCGTTACAAGGTAATTATGCGTACACCGTTTCTGAAGATCTAGAAACTGATGCCCAACTCATATATGTGCCTTACC
Source organism: Winogradskyella psychrotolerans (assembly GCF_018860545.1). Taxonomy (GTDB): domain Bacteria; phylum Bacteroidota; class Bacteroidia; order Flavobacteriales; family Flavobacteriaceae; genus Winogradskyella; species Winogradskyella psychrotolerans_A. Next base: position 9,347 of record NZ_JAHKPN010000042.1, read on the forward strand.
ATAAAGCAAATATCAATTTGGCTTATGCTTATAAACGTATGTCGTTATTTGTGCAACATTTATATACTGGCGAAGTGTATACTACTCCAGAAAACTTATCGGGTACATTTTATAGTGTAGAAGCGTATCAACTCACCAATTTTGGATTGAATTATCAACTCTTCAAAACAAAGTCTCAGCAAATAGATGTAAGCTTAAAAGTGAATAATCTATTTAATACCGTATACGAGAACGTGGCGTTTAGACCCATGCCAGATCGTAATTTTAATTTTCAAATTCAATATAAATTTTAAACCAGTTACAATGAAAAAAATTATTTTATCAATGCTTGCAATGTCGTTATTAATCGTGTCCTGTTCTAGCGATGATGATGCAACACCATCAGCCCCTTTAGGAGCTTATGAAGACGGAATTATAGTTAGTGGCGAAGGCTCACCATCTTCTATTTCTTTTATTTCAGAAGATTTAACGACCTCAGAAAATCAAATTTATTATAATGTGAATAATGAAGCAACAGGTGTGTATTTACAATCTTTAGGCTTTAATGATGATAAGGCATATATTGTAGTAGATGCTGGTACAATTACAGTAGTCAACCGTTATACGTTTGAAAAGTTAGGGACTATTTCTACAGGGTTAACTACTCCAAGATATATTGCTTTTGCAAATGGTAAAGGTTATGTTACAAATTGGGGAGATCCTTTTGATGAAACTGATGATTTTGTAGCTGTGGTAGACTTAACTGCCAATACAGTCATTAGTACGATACCTGTAGGTAATGGACCTGAGCAAATTTTAGCGGAAGATAATTTTCTATATGTGTCTCATAAAGGAGCTTACACTACAAACAATATTATTTCAGTGATAAATACGTCTTCTGATGTTTTAACAACTACAATTACTGTAAATGATAATCCAGATGAAATGCTTTTGGATGATAATGGTGATTTAATCGTTTTAAGTAGTGGGAAACCAGCATGGACAGGGGATGAAACTAAAGCTGCCATTACAAAAATAGATATGGATACAAATACGGTATCTACAACACTAGAGTTTTCAGATGGAGAACATCCTGAATTGATGACGTATTTAAATGGAAATCTATATTACAACTTAGGAAGTTCCATTTTAAGCATTACAGATGATGCTACAGCAGTAACATCAACACCTCTTTTTACAACAGTAGCAACGACTTTATATGGAATGGCAGCAAAAGATGATCGTTTGTATTTTGTAGATGCCGTTGATTATACTAGTGCCGGACAATTATTTATCTATGATGATACGAGCTATTCATTAATCAATAGCTTTAATGCTCCTGTAGTTGCTTCAAAAATATATTTTAATTAAATAAAAACATGACTTTGGATAATTAAGTCTGTTTCATTTTTAAATCAAAAAAAAAGCCGCTTTTACCATGAGTAGAAGCGGCTTTTGTATCTTATAAAATAGAATTTCTTATTAATCGATGTGCATGTCTTGTTGAAGCGCAGTTATTGGCATTCTTAATTCTTCAAGTTCAAAATCTGCATTCTCGCTGAGATTAGAAGATCTACTAGATCCAGTGATTTCAGCTAAGGCCGCAGCTAATAGCGGTTCATCAACATCACCTAAAATCCCTAAATTACGTGCCGATTCAGAAAGTTCAATATCTGGAATCAAACCTGTGTAAGGCACTAGTTCGTCATTAACATTTGTAGAATTAGCTAGTAACGGTTGTAAAGCGTAGGTATGACTAGTATTAGCACCGGTATCAGAAAATAGGCTAGGTGAATCATAAACAGTTCTAGAGGCTTGTGTTTTTCCCACGGTGTTTTCGCCAATTACGACGACGTCAATATAAGAACTTAAACTATTTATAACCAGTTCACTTGCCGAGGCTGTTCGTCTATTAGTGGTTAATATGTATACGCGAGACAGATTGAGACTGTTTATAGAATTACCATTAATAGAACTTGTAAAGACGTAATCGGTGTCATTGTTAGATAGATTATCATTATAAAACAGTTTAGAGTATACTTGTCCAGTAAATTGCCCTGTTACCATACTACCTAAATAGGCAGCAGTTTGCACAGAACCTCCACCATTATATCTTAAATCAAGAACTAACTCTGAGACACCAGCAGCATCAAATTCAGCAAAGGCATTATTTAAGTTGTTATCAAATTCACTTGTAAAACCGTTATACATTAAATAACCAACTGAAATACCGCCTACATCTAAAACCTCTGTTTTATGAACAGGATTTTCGGTATATGAGATTTTGCTAAGACTTGCACTATCTCCAGACAACGTTACGGTATCGTCATCAGAAGTATCAGGTGTTCCGTTATCAGAATAATTCGCCAGATTCAACGTGTATGATGTGGCACTTAATAAATCGATATAATTACTTGCCGTTAAATTTTCATCATTAACGGCTCTAAAAAAATCGCCGCGTTGTAAATTTAAGCCTTCAGCAGGACTATCAGCCAATACCAAAGTTATCACTCCAAAAATTTCAGTACTACTTCCAGGTACATAATATAAGTTGTATTCTATACCATTGCTTAGAGACGTGCCAGATAATGCATTTTGTAAATCAAAATAATTACTATAGATACCACTAAACCTATCAATCTCATTTGGTAGGTATAATATGGATTCAAATAATTCTTCTGGCGTCGAATAACTATTTAAATATGTTTCGTATTCATCGGTACTCATAAAGCGATCATCCGCTAAATCTGGTATTTCAGATTTATATAAGTAGACATAATTCATAGCTTTCCAAACAAAGTCATTAAGCTCTAAAGTAGTTGCTGGGACTATATTATCATCCATATCATCATAACAGCTCGTCGCACTAAGTGCTAAAAGCAAGGACAGCAATGCAATTTTAATTGTTCTCATAAATAATTAGTTTTCTTTTGTAGCAATTCTTTACTGTATAATGTAAAACTCTAAATTTACTCACAATATTGTAAAAAAAAGAAATCTTTGTAACAAAACATAAAGTGTATCGTCGTAATTATGAAGGCGCGTAAAACTGACTTCACCAACCAATCAAAAAACTAATGAAGCAAGCAGATTTTGTAAGCTTAGTAATGCCATTTAAGGATAAAGTATTTCGTTTAGCGAAACGATTACTAGTGTCTCGTGAAGAAGCAGAAGATGCGACACAAGAAATACTTTTGAAATTATGGAAGAACAATAACAAGATTGGTGACTATAAAAATGTGGAAGCGTTTTCAATGACGATGACAAAGAATTTTTGCTTAGATCGTTTAAAATCTAAACAAGCCTCTAATTTAAAAATTGTTCATAGTAATTATACGGATAACAATACGTCATTACAGCATCAAGTTGAAGCAAAAGACAGTGTGGATTGGGTGTCTAAGATCATGGAAGACTTACCAGAACAACAAAAAATAATAGTGCAGTTAAGAGATATTGAAGAATATGATTATGAAGATATCGCTAAAATGTTAGACATGAATGAAACTGCGATTCGCGTAAATTTATCTAGAGCACGAAAAACGATAAGAGAAAAATTAACTAATACACATCAATATGGTATTAAATAATATAAAAACATTAATAGAAAAGTATAATAATGCAGAAACATCTTTGCAAGAAGAAGCGCAACTAAAGGCGTACTTCAACGGAGATCATGTGGCACCAGAATTTGAGCATTACAAGCCCATGTTTATATACTTTTCTAAATCAAAACAAGAACAGTATACCAAAGACGTTCCATTAAACTCTAAGAAAACAAAATTGTATCAATGGATTTCTGTCGCAGCTGTTGCCGTTCTAATGCTTGGTTTAATTGTGCCAAGTTTTATGGGTCCTACAGAAGAGGAAAAACAAGAAGCCCTTATGGTGTATAACCAAACGATGGAAGCTTTTAGTTTAATTTCTTTAGGGATGAATGAAGGAAAAACACAATTATCAAGTTTAGCTTTAGTTGGTGAGAACATCAATGAAGGTGCTCAACAAGCAAGTAAACTAAGCCAATTTAGTATAATGACAAACAAAATTTTGAAAAACAATTAAAACAAAAAATCACGAATTATGAAGAAATTAATTATAATCACAGCCCTTTTATTGACACCAATATTGACATTCGCTCAAGGTGTATTCGATAAATATGAAGATATTGATGTGGTCGCATCCTTCGTTATTAATCAAAAGGCTTTTAGAATGTTAGCCACTATAGATATGGATATTGATGATCCTGAAGCGAAAGAATTTATGGAAATGGTTAAGAAGATTACGGGTCTTAAAGTATTCACTACAGGAGATGATAAAGTATCTGCGGATATGAAGTCTACAGTAGATTCTTATCTAAAATCGTCTAAGCTTGAAGAATTAATGCGCTTTAAAGATGGTGATCAAACCGTGAAGTTTTACGTAAAAGAAGGTAAAGACGAAAACCATGTAAAAGAATTACTGATGTTTATGTCAGGTTTGAAGGAGTTAACTGAAGGACAAGATATAGAAATTAACGGTAAAAAACGTGTGTTTGAAACCGTTGTATTGTCTTTAACAGGAGATATTGATTTAAGACAAATATCTAAAATTACCAATACAATGGATATTCCAGGTGGTGAGCAGTTAGAGAAAGCTGGAAAAAAACAATAAATAAAAATAATCACATGATACAATCAATCAAAAAATCAATAGTGATGTTGCTTTTGGTTACAGCTTTTACAAGTTGTAATCAAGGGCCTACATTGCAAACGTATTACATAGAAAATGAATTAAAACCAGGTTTTGCTTCATTTGATTTGCCAACAAGTTTTATTAATGTTGAAAATGTTGACATGACAGAAGAACAGAAAACAGCCTATAATTCTGTTGATAAGCTGAATGTTTTAACATTTATGAAAGAGGATACCGATGCTGAGGATTACAAATTAGAACTCGGAAAAGTGAATACGATTCTTAAAGATTCAAAATATGAAGAGTTGATTCGTGGTGGTAGTCCAGTAGATGGAAAATTCGTAGTGAAGTTTTTAGGAGATATCGATAATATTGATGAACTCATTGTTTTTGGACACGCTAAAAACAAAGGCTTTATGATCGCTAGAATTTTAGGGGATGATATGAATGCTAATAAATTAATGACCCTAGTTTCTGTATTAGAAAAAGGAGATTTAGACAAAAACCAATTGCAAGGGTTAACAGATTTTTTTAAATAATCTGACTATTATTTAAATGTTAATGAGAATCGTCTTGAGGAGTATCTTCAAGACGATTTTCTTTTACATCATTTTTTGCTGCAAATATAATTGCTGTAATAAATAAAGATCCAAAACAGATAAACAGCATAACTTTTATAATAAAGTAGTCTAATACATCACATAACCCAGCAATAAACAAACTTAGGACTAGGATGGTTACGCAACTTAATACAATTGCGTCTGTTGTTTTTGGTATTAGATTTGAAATACTCATAAACTATATTCCGGTATAATTACTTGGCGTTATCGCTTTTAATTCCGATTTAATAGCATCAGAAACCTCTAAGGTATCAATAAAATTAGAAATAGACGTTTGTGTAATCGCTTCGTTCGTTCGCGTTAAGCCTTTTAAAGCTTCATAAGGATTAGGATAGCTTTCACGTCTTAAAATCGTCTGAATTGCTTCCGCTACAACGGCCCAATTATTTTCTAAATCTTGTGCGAATTTTGGGGCGTTCAATAATAATTTTCCTAAACCTTTTACGGTAGATTTAAACCCAATAAGTGTATGTCCAAAAGGCACTCCTACATTTCTTAAAACGGTACTGTCCGTTAAATCGCGTTGCAATCTAGAAATCGGTAGTTTTGCAGAAAGATGTTCAAAAATAGCATTAGCAATACCTAAATTCCCTTCACTATTTTCAAAATCAATAGGATTTACTTTATGTGGCATTGCAGAACTTCCAACTTCACCAGCTTTTATTTTTTGTTTGAAGTAATCCATTGACACGTAAGTCCAGATGTCTCTATCCAAATCAATAATTATAGTATTAATACGTTTTAAGCCATCAAACAAAGCGGCTGCATGATCGTAATGTTCTATTTGCGTTGTAGGAAACGAATGTTGCAAGCCTAATTTTTCTTGAACAAATTGAGTTCCAAAGGCTTTCCAATCGATGCTAGGATAAGCGACTTTATGTGCGTTAAAATTTCCTGTGGCACCACCAAACTTAGCAGCACTAGGCACGTCGTTTAATAAGTTGAATTGCTCTTTTAATCGCACTGCAAAAACCTCAATTTCTTTACCTAAGCGTGTAGGTGAGGCTGGTTGACCGTGTGTTCTCGCTAACATTGGAATGTCAGCCCAATCTTTAGCTAGACCTTCTATTTTTTCTAAAAGGGCGCTATATTCAGGAACATACACATCATTCATAGCATCCTTTATACTTAAAGGAATAGCTGTGTTATTGATATCTTGAGACGTTAAGCCGAAGTGAATAAATTCCTTGTAAGCTGATAATTCTAAAGCATCAAATTTATCTTTAATAAAATACTCAACAGCTTTAACATCGTGATTGGTAACTTTTTCAATCTCTTTAATGGCTGAAGCATCAACAGCAGTAAAATTTTTATAAATAGCTCTTAAATCTTCAAAAACAGAACTAGACACCGCTTCTAATTGCGGTAACGGTAATTCACATAAAGCGATGAAATATTCAATCTCTACTAAAACACGATATTTAATCAGTGCTTCTTCTGAGAAATAATTGCCTAAAGCTTCAACTTTAGATCGGTATCTACCATCGATTGGTGAAATTGCATTAAGAGGTGAAAGTGCCATGTATGTCAGTTTTTTTGAAGTGGTAAATATATGGAAGTATGTTTGAAGTTTGAAACGCCAAGCACGAAGTTTTTTCGATATTTACTAACTCCGAATTTTAAAGTTCTAACGGTTCTTTATCTTCTTTAAAATATGCTTCGCTCTAGCTTTAAAACCTGAACTTTGCATTTCATAATCGCGTTCTAGAATAATGGCGAGTTCTGGATGAATCCAATCGTACTCGGTTCCTAAGAGATATAAGCTATTCATGCTATACGCTTTAGGAGCAATTTTTTCGTCATTAATCATCCAATCAAAACATGCGGCAACAATATTTTCTCTATGATTTTCAGAGAGTGCTGATTTTATGGCGTTGTCCGTTTTAGAATAATAAGCTTTTGTGAGATATTCACAAATTTTAGCAACAGGTCTCACCGCTGGATCTAAATGGACTATCGAAATATTTTGGGTAAAGGTATCGAGATGCGGAATTATAGCATTGAGATGTTCTCCACACATAAACTCTAAAACCCAAGCTGCTCTGCACGAAATTTTATCATCTACCTCAAATAGAATGTCTAAAAGTGGGGCAACCAATTCCGGATTATCAATGATAAGGTGAGCGTACTTCAATCGCATATCGCGCGAATGGTTGACGTAGTTTAATTCCTTATAGAGTTCTGCTTTGGTCAAATGAAAATTGATTAATTTAGTCCCGATTATTTCAGATAAAATTAATCAAAAATTAAGATTATAAAAATTAAATACTAAGCGGACCAATTGGTGTTTGGGATGTGATTTTTAGAATTTTATAATGGTGACATGAAAAAAAAAATACTCGTTATCGGTTTCGTTTGGCCAGAACCTAAAAGTTCAGCGGCTGGCAGTCGTATACTTCAATTGATAGCGCAATTTCAAAGTCAAGGTTATGAAGTGACCTTTGCTTCTGCAGCTAAAACATCTGACAATACGTTTGATTTAAACACCATAAATGTTGAAACCAAACCGATTCTTTTAAACGATTCGTCTTTTGATGCATTTGTAAAAGAATTACATCCAGATACTGTGCTGTTTGATCGTTTTATGACCGAAGAACAATATGGTTGGCGTGTTTCAGAACAATGCCCCAATGCGTTGCGGATTTTAGATACCGAAGATTTTCATGGCTTACGAAAGGCTAGGGAAGTGGCTTTAAAACGAAATGAGACTGTTACTTCAGAACATCTTCAAAATGATACCACCAAACGCGAAATTGCCAGTATCTATCGTTGCGACCTGAGCTTAATAATTTCTGAAGCAGAACTAGAAATTTTATTGAATCAGTTTAAAATAGATAAATCCTTACTGTATTATTTACCATTTCTGTTAGAGCCTATTTCTGAGGACGATATAAAACTTTTACCCACTTTTGAAGCACGACAACATTTTATAACTATCGGTAATTTTCTTCACGCACCAAATTACGATGCCGTTTTATATTTAAAACAGACGATTTGGCCATTGATACGGCAACAATTACCAAAAGCAGAACTACATATTTATGGAGCATATGAATCTCAAAAAGTGACCCAACTCCATAAACCAAAAGAGGGTTTTTTTATTAAAGGTTTTGCGGAAGATGTTAATGCCGTTATGCAAAACGCCAAGGTTTGCTTAGCATCTTTACGTTTTGGTGCCGGACTTAAAGGTAAATTAATCGATGCGATGCAAAATGGAACTCCGTGTGTAATGACGAATATTGCAGCAGAAGGTATGTTTGGTCATCTAGGTGGTAACGGTTTTACCTCGGATAATCCTAAAGTTTTTGCTGAAAAAGCTGTCTTACTTTACAATAATGTTGAAACTTGGAAACAAAAACAACATGAGGGTTTTAAAGTGATGCATAAGCGCTTCAATAAAGTAAATTTTGAAAAAGGATTTGCATCTAAACTAATAGAACTTTCTAAGGATATAAATGCACATCGTGAAAACAACTTTATCGGACAATTATTTATGCATCAATCCATGCAAAGTACCAAATATATGAGCAAGTGGATTGAGGCTAAGAATCGTTGATTTTGATATTGACTATTTCAATATCCCAGTAAATATAGCCACATAATATAACCCTGTGATAATAAAAACAACACCAGCTACAATACGCATAACTTTTTCAATTTTGGTGATTTTATTATAAAACACTCCAACTTTCCCTGCGGTATAGGCTAATAAATATGTGAAAAGAATCACTGGTAATCCTGTACCGAAGGCAAATATTATGGGTAAATAAAGACCATCTGCAGACGCAATAGTCATGGGAATAAGCATGCCAAAAAATAAGACTCCACTATAAGGGCAAAACGCCAAAGCGAAAACAACTCCAATCAAAAAGGCTCCTAATCCCCCTTTATCTTTAAATTTTTCAGATAGCTTTTCTTGAAAATTAGATGTTCCTAAAAAATTGAGTTTAATAATATTTAGCATTATTAAACCAATAATGATTAATAATGGGCCTAAATATTTTTCGCCATTTTGATTAAAAAATCGTGCGATATGAAACTTACTAGCACCAAAATATAAGATGAATCCAATAGCAGTATAACTAAAGCCTCTTCCGAGTGAATATAATAAGCCGCTTAAAAATACTTTTCGTTTACTCGAAATATTTTTAGAGATAAAGGCCGTCGCCGTGATGTTGGTTGCCAAAGGACAAGGACTAATGGCTGTCATTAGTCCGAGTATTAAGGCTGATACAATGGGAATGTTATAATTTTCTAAGAGTGCTTTTAGAAACTCCATTTAGAGTGTTTTTAATTGCGTATCAATTTTAGATTTTAGTGCTTTAGAAAACCCATCTTTATCTATGCCGTTCATAAAAGCAAATTCGGTTAAATCTATTTTAGTTTCTTTTCCGTTTTTAATCACGTTTAAGATTAAAGCGGTACCTGAAGCTTCAAATTTTTCAGCTAGTTTTTCATTTTTTTTCTCATCAACATTTATGACATGGAAGCTAATTTTATCCGCTTTTAATTCGTACGAAAAATAAGTATCTAATGTGAATTTTGTATTCGCCTCAATGGCATTGCACGTCATACAGCGATGTGTAGAGTGGAAGTCCATAACCTCTATTTTAGAAATTGATTGATCTAAAGCCTGGTCATTACTTTTGTTTTGATCATTGCAGGATATTAGCATTAAACCTAGAGTTATAACTACTAATAATTGAAGTGTTTGTCGCATAATTTTATGGATTTATAATTTATAATAATATGTTGAATACAAAGCCTGAAAGCATAATACACAGCGTCACGACACCAAAAAAGATGGCAATCAGTTTTAAGGACATTACTTTTTTTAATAAGGTGGCTTCAGGAATAGATAAGCCTACTGTAGCCATCATAAAAGCTATAGCAGTACCTAAAGGAACACCTTTGGCTACAAAGACTTCAATGACTGGCACAATACCTGCGGCATTAGCGTACATGGGCACAGCAATGATAACGGCAAGAGGAACGGTCCACCATTCTCCACCTCCTAAATAGTCATTAAAAAAGTTTTCGGGCACATAGCCATGCATCGCTGCACCAATGGCAATTCCTATAATGACATAAAGGAGTACACCTTTTACAATATCCCAAGCACTATTTGTAATTTCGGGTAAGCGTTGGTAAAATGTTCTTTTTTCTTCTTGGAACTCTGCCTGTTGCATGTTGTTATCAAGAATCTGCTTAACCCAATCTGAGAGTAAAGGTTCAAGGTTAAATTTGCCGAGCAGCCAACCTCCAATAGTTCCTAATAAAATACCTGAAACCACGTATATTAAAGTCGCTTTTAAACCAAACATACCAATAAACATCGCTACGGCAACTTCATTGACTAATGGTGAGGTAATTAAAAAGGAAAAGGTAACACCCAAAGGAATGCCACCTTGTACAAAACCAATAAAAAGAGGCACAGAAGAGCAGGAACAAAATGGTGTTATGGCTCCAAAAATCGAAGAAAAAAAGTATTCTAAACCGTAGAGTTTTTTTCTGTTCAGGTAATCTTTCAAGCGTTCAATAGGGAAGTAGGTGTTTACAATACCCATGATGAAAACGATAACGAAAAGCAGAATCAGGATTTTGTTGGTATCGTATATAAAGAAGTTGAGGGCAACTCCTAAATGTGTTTCTGCACCAATTCCAAATACGGAATAAATTAACCAATCGGCGAAATGTTGTAACCAATCAAACATTGTTTTGTGTTTTAATAGCGCCAGAAATAGTACAGGCTAATTTTATGGTATTATAAATGGTGCCGTGTTTCTCAATGTTCTTTTTTAGCAAATCGACATTCAATTTCTCATCGTTACTGTAAATGGTTAACTCATAATTGATATTATCCATTCGTGGAGGATGCTCAAGACGAGTGGCATTAACCTTTAATGTGGTTTTTGTGAAATTGAATTTCATCATCTTTGAAAAGCGTTCCACATTTTTAAGCATACACGCTGCAAATGATCCTAAGAATAATTCTGCCGGATTGGGTAAAACGTCTGCTGTTTTAGATGTGGTGCCAAAAGCAATGTCGGATGCTTTTATATGAATAACAGCATCTTTATTGAAAAGCGAAGAAGCGTTGACTTGATAGTTCATAACAGTGCATTTTAATTTAACAGTGCCAATACTTCAGCTTTTGAAGGTACTCGACCTTTAATGGTAATCACATCATCGATGACTAAAGCAGGTGTGGACATGACATTGAATTTCATGATTTCCATAATATCTTCAACTTTTTCAATGGTAGCCTCAATATTGTTTTCTGATACGACATCGTTTACGACGCTGGTCATTGATTTACACTTTGGACAACCTGTTCCTAATATTTTAATTACTTTACTCATAATGCTAGTATTTGTTTATCGCCAATAGACGATATGATTATTAAAAAAATATCAATCAAAAAAATCTTGAAACAAGGATTTGGCAATTTTCCAATTCTCTTGATTAATACAGTATTTTATTTTAGGCGATTTTAATTCACCTTGAATTAAACCCGCGTTCTTTAATTCCTTTAAATGTTGAGACACTGTAGATTGTGCTAATGGAAATACATCTACTAAATCTCCTGTAAAACAGCAGGATTGACTTTCAAGATGTTTCAAAATAGCAATTCGTGTTGGGTGTCCTAAAGCTTTAGCAAACTTTGCTAAGGCTTCTGTATTTTCTTTGTATTCTATTGTTTCTAAACTTCTTTTCATATCTTTTATCGCAAATGTACGATTGGGTTTTGAGTTATTATGTGACATTTGTCACATTTAATATTTTTTCTAAAATTACGAATGGGATGCCTTGTATAAAAATAAAAAAAGCCATTAGTAACTAATGACTTTTTTTTGCAAAAGAATGAACATAACTATTAATCAAATAGTACTTTTTAGATAATCGTTTTAATAATTATCTTTTAAAAAACGCTGTAATTTCTGAGGGTTCAGCTCTGTTTCGATAGTCAGTGTTCAGGTAAGCGTAATCAATTTTTCCTTTTTCATTTATTATATAGGTTGCTGCTAACGGAAGTTCGTTTGAAGCGTCACCATTGTGTTCATTTAAGCCAAATGAGGTATTGTAAATTTCAGCAACATCATCTGTTAGTTTAAATACAATGCCATAATCTTTAGCAATCTTATTACCTATATCGCTTAAAACTTCAAATTGTAAATTGTTTTTTTCTGAGGTACTTATCGATTGGTCAGGTAACTCAGGTGTTAAGGCTATTAAATTGGCCCCATTAGCCTTAAAATTAGGTAATTCTTGTTGTAATTGATTTAGCGTTAAATTACAATAGGGACACCAACCTCCTCTATACCACGTTAACACCACGGGACCTTTTTTTAAATAGTCTTGCAATTCTACGGGTTTACCTAACGCATTTGTTAAGGTAAAGTTGGGTGCTTGGTCTCCAACTTTTTTTGCGTTTTTAAGAATATTACTAGTGTTTACATCTTCAAATCCAGCTTTGTATATGCTTTTTTTCGTGGCATCTGCATTCAATTCAAATTCAGCCTTTTTTGCTTCCAATTTAGATTTTAATGATGTTGTGATCGTATTATTCATAATATTTATTTTAAAAAATCTTCCATTTTCAGACCGTTGTTAAACTTAATGTCTGTCCAGTTGACTTCTATCCATGGTTGTTCTGTGACTTCAGCTTCCCAATTGGATTTCTTGTATTGGCGTTTAGTCGGAATTAAAATGCCATCAATATTTTCATATTGTAATTGCATTAAATTTGGTATATCCATTTTTCCAAAATCTGCAACCGTAAATAAAAATTGATCGACTAACTGTGTTTCTTTATTAATGTAGATTTGATAAATATCAGTGGGCTTATTGTTTTCTGATGTAAAAGATATTTTGACGATATCATAAGCTTTATCGTCTATTTTTTTGTCACCAATATAATCGTATGTGACTCCAGGGTCTAAAAGTTTTGGCATCATAGAAAACCAATAAAAATTGGTGGGTCTGTTGAAAGCTACTCGTTTTAGATGGGTTGTGTCGTTTACAATTATGCCGTTGTGTTTTAACCAATACTCAGTGCCATCGTAGCTCTGTTCTATTACCCCTTCAAGATTTGGTAGTGTTCTTTCATGTTGCTGATAAATTCCATAAGATAGTTCACCATTAAAAAGATACTTTTCGGTACTTACATCTTTTTTTCCATCTGGTGTTTGGTAGGTATAAGTATATATAACGTCCTTTTTGTTAAGTAGCGTCTGGTAATTCCCCGTTTTTTGAGTAAGGTTGTAAACTAATTCATGCCCTTTATTAGAGAACGTCTTTTTGGTTTTCACCGTAGTGGTCTCGGGCTTTCTGGCTTCCGTTTCTGTTTTTGAATCCTTATCATTACAAGAGGCTAAAACGAAGCAGATAAGTAATGTGCATATGTTGATTTTCATATTATGGTTTTAAATAGGTTAATAGGTATGTTTTAAACTAAAGCGCCATTGGCTCCAATAACTTGGCCTGAGATCCATTTAGAATTATCACTAGCCAAAAATAAAACAACCCTAGCAATATCAATAGGTTTTGCTAGTCTATTAAAAGCGTTCATACTACTGAGTTTATCAATGAATTCTTGAGATTTTCCTTTCATAAATAATTCAGTTTCTGTAGCTCCAGGTGCGAGTGCATTTACAGAAATACCTCTGCCAATTTCTTTAGAAAACACACGTGTCATTTGCTCTACAGCGGCTTTTGAAGCAGAATATAAACCATAGGTAGGGAACATTAATTTAACAGTACTAGATGAAATATTTATAATATTTCCGTGGTCTGCAAGTTTGTGAAACGCTTCTTGTAAGGTGTTAAAAACACCTTTTACGTTAATATCAAATTGTTTGTAAAAATCGTCCTCGGTGTTATCTTTTAATTGCTTTGAAATCATAACACCAGCATTGTTCACTAAAACATCGACTTTGCCGTATGTCGCAATCGTTTTATCAAATAATTGAGTAACATCTGCCTTATTGCTTACATCTGCTTGTATAGCTATAGCAACTCCATCCTGTTTAACAATGGTATCGACGGTGTCTTTTGCTTCGTCTTTACTGTTTGAATAATTTACCACAACTTTAGCACCATGTTGTGCTAACTGAATTGCAATTTCTTTTCCAATACCTCTTGATGCCCCTGTTACGATGATGACTTTATTTTCTAACATATCTATTCTTTTATTTTAGAGCGATTAAGCGTTCTGCAATTAATTTGAGATTAGGTTCGTTTATTTCTGGAGTTGGAGCTAAAGGATATAGTTGTGCGCCAGGTCTACTAACAAATGCGCCTCTCCAACCTGCCCACACAGCACCAGCAATATCCCAACCATGAGCCGCAACTAATAGGCATTCTTTTGGTTGAATTCCCATTTTTCGTGCTGCCCAATCGTAAGCATCAGTATGTGGTTTAAATTTCCCCATATCTTCAATACTTAAACGTTCTTCAAAATAATCTAACAGGCCGGCGTTTTTAAATTGTGTTTCCACACCTTTATTAGATGAATTTGTAAAGGACACTAATTTATAACCTGCTTCTTTCAAGTCACCTAAGGCTTGTTTTACTTCTGGATGCGCAGGTAATGAACGGATTGGTCCTAGAATGGCTTCTCTTCCAGCTTCTTCTGATATTGAAATGCCATGATTTGCAGCGACCATTTGTAGGGCTGCAGACCCAACAATACCGAAGTCATGATATTGTCTTCCTACGGTTTCAACTAATGAATATTGTAACATCGTTGTAAACCACAATGGTAATAAATCACTTCTATTACCTAACACCTTGCCAACACTTTCTTTCATTGCGGTGAGATCTAGTAAGGTTTCATTGACATCAAAAAATAAGACTTTAGGGCGGCTTGAATTTTCATCGCTTTCCTTTTGGTCTTCAGAATTTGCTGAAAACCCAAATTGTGGTATAGTGACGCCTGCCAAGCCTAGCATTGCTGATTTTTTGATAAAATTTCTTCGATTGTTGGTGGACATATTTTATGTATTTACGATTAAAACATACCTTTTGGTATGTTTGTGTTTAAGCTTTTAATTGTTTTAGGTATGAGTTGAGTCCCAAAATGTAATCATCTAATATATCATCATCATTATAGAGTTTTCTAATGCCTCTGATGCCTTCAAAAGCACTGATTAAATAAATAGAAATAGCATCGGTAGAATATAGTGTGTTAATCACTTTTTCCTTCTTTCCTCGTTCTATGATATGAGTCAAAGCGGCTTTCCATTCTTCAATAATGCGTTTTAAAGCCATTTGATAGGCTTCTTCTTCGTCTGCGATTTCATTAATGAAATTGTTCATAGGGCAACCATGCTGTTTATCAAACAGAGAAAATGATTTTAGCCTCCCAGAAAAAGTGATTTCTAAAATCTCTAAGGCATTTCCATCTTGATATAATGGAGTAATCATTCCGTCATAAACACGCTTTTGAATCTTAGAACCTATAACATCTAAACCGAGTTCTTTCTTGCTTTTATAATGATAGTAGAAAGCTCCTTTAGTAAGGTTTGTGGCTTTCATAATCTTATCTATACTGGTGGTTTTAAAACCGTTTTCATAGAACAATTTAAATGACTCGTCAAGTATTATCTGTTTGGTAAGTTCGGATTTTTGTTTTTGTTCCATGTTTCGAATATATAAAAAAAATACTAAGTAGTATGTTTTTGAATGTTAAGCTTGAACAGATTTATTTGTTTACTATACAAATGTAAAGTATATTTGTCATTAAGTAAAAATGACTTTACTCATATCAAATGTGTTAATTATGGAAATGGAAAAAATTATAGCCAGTGAACGTAACCGGTTTTATAAGCTCATCAATTTTAGATTGTCTTATCGCTTTATGCGTATTGGAATTGCTATTGTGTTGCTGACTATTGTGATGATGTTTGTTAGAGCTTTCGCAATGGAAGGTGATACTGTATGGTTGAAAGTACTATTGCAGAAATTTCTTTTAGTCGGCATGTTAATTATGTCCTTGTCTAAAGATAAACTTGAAGATGAAATGACCATTATTTTGAGAACGCAATCTTATGCCATAGCTTTAGTCGTTGGTGTTATATATGCGCTGGTTATGCCTTATGTCGAATTTGGTGTTTCAAATGTTATGACTTCAGGTGGGGAATCCTTTAAAAATTTAGGTGATTTTCAGGTGTTATTATTTATGTTAATGGTTCAACTGATGTTTTATCATAACTTAAAACGTTACAGATAATGGAAAACACTATAAAGGTAGAACGAGCTATCTTAAATATAACGCAAGATGATCTAGCGAAACGGATAGGTGTTTCTCGTCAGACCATTAATTCTATTGAGGCTAATCGCTATGTACCTTCGACGGTTTTAGCTTTAAAGCTTTCTGATGTGTTTAATAAACCGGTAAACGACTTTTTTAAATTGAGTAACGACGATTAATTTATCTGACCAAATATCTTATTAAACTGCTCAGGTAATTCACTTTTTATGAAAACGGCTGCATGAGTATAAGGATGTTTAAATTTTAAAGAATAGGCGTGTAAATACATGCCTTTTCCATTTAAAATGAACGGGTCTTTACCATAATCTTTATCTCCTAAAATTGGATTTCCAAATGCTGATAAGTGAATCCGTAACTGATGTTTACGTCCTGTTAATGGATGCAATTGTACCAAATTGAGTTTGCCAAAACGTTCTGATAAGACCGTTTTTATAACCATATATTTTGATTTGGATGGTTTGTCGTCAACATTTGAAGTTATTAGACCTTCATTATTCATGCTACCAATAGTTACCGCATAATAGGTCTTTTCGATGTCTTTATTTTCAAATAGTTTATTTAAGGTTCTTATGCTGTCATTTGTTTTTCCGACTAGCAAAATACCAGTTGTGGCAAAATCCAAGCGATGAACAGGTTGAGGTTTTGTAGCATCTGATAACGTACTCCGTTTGAGATTCTGAACGAGTGCATTCGCAATGGTTTTAAAATGATTGCCGCTTACTAAAATACCCGCTGGCTTATGAATTACAGCTAAATAATCATCTTCAAAAAGGACATTGAGTTTAAAATTTAAACGTTTCTTAGGACTTACATGTTCTGGAATAGTTAACGTAATTGATTCTCCTCCGTTTATAAATGTAGCTGAAGTTGCAACCACACCATTCACAGCAATGTAGTTCTTTTTCAACGCTTTTTTTAAAGCAGATTTTGTTGGATAAGTATCAAATATGCCAACGCCATACTCTTGTAGTCGAAGAGATGATGTGAGTTTAGGAACGTTATGGGTTTCTATAGTTTTGATTAGTTTTTAAATGTTGTTTATGTGTTGAACGATTTCGAGTTACTACGCATTTGTATTTAGAATATGTAAAAGGTCTATGGTGCCTTCCGTTGCAGATTTTGGTATAACGGTTATCTTTCCTCTACTTTGAATAGCTGGTTTGGGGTCAATATAAAAAATCGGAGTGTCAGCAGGTGCATAATCCATTAGACCAGCTGCAGGATACACTTGCATGCTTGTTCCAATTATGACTAAAATATCGGCTTGTTTACAAACGTCCATGGCGGTTTCAATCATGGGAACGGCTTCACCAAACCATACAATATGCGGTCTAAGTTGATGACCTTGTTCACAGTTGTCACCTAAATGAAGATCTTCGTTCCACACTTTAATATCATTCTCATTTTTAGAACTGCGTATTTTTCGTAATTCGCCATGTAAATGAATCACGTTGCTACTTCCTGCACGTTCGTGTAAATCATCTACATTTTGAGTGATTATTGAAACCTGATAATCCCTTTCTAAAGTCACTAAATCTTTATGCGCTTGGTTGGGTTCTACTTCATTGAGCTGTCGTCGTCGTTGATTGTAGAAATCTAAGACCAATTCCGGATTTCTCTGAAAACCCTCAGGAGTGGCAACTTCCATAACATCGTGGCCTTCCCAAAGGCCATCTGCATCTCTAAATGTTTTTATGCCACTCTCGGCACTTATGCCTGCTCCTGTTAATATGACGATGTGTTTTTTCATAAATTAAAAATAACCAAATTTAGATTAATAGGTGTGCTGTCACTATAATTTTGAGCATAATTTAAGATCTATTTTTAGTATTTTTGACCTATGCAAGACTTAGACCTTTTAGAATATTTAGAAACATTTGTAACACCTGGTCGTATAGACCGTTTTAAAGAAATTTTACCCAACCGAACGAAGCATTTTACTGTAGCTACAGAAGATGTGTATCAGTTGCATAACACTAGTGCTGTGATGCGATCTTGTGACGTATTCGGAATCCAAGAATTAAGTATTGTAGAAGAAGTCAACTCTAAAAGTATTGATAGGGAAATTGCCATGGGAGCACAAAAGTGGGTGGATTTAAATCGATACCACAGCATAGGAGATTGCATAAGTGATATTAAATCTCAAGGCTATCAAATTGTTGCAACCACACCGCATATTGACGATTGTGAGTTAATTGATTTTGATATCACTAAAAAGTCGTGTTTCTTTTTTGGAAGAGAATCTCAAGGGTTATCCCAGCAAGTTTTAGATGAAGCTGATTGTTTCTTGAAAATTCCGATGTTTGGGTTTACTGAAAGCTTAAATATTTCAGTGTCTGCAGCCATTATTCTTCAGCATGTCACAGCACGATTGCGAAAGTCAGCTATTAAATGGCAATTAACTGAAGAAGAAGTTATTGATAAACGATTTGATTGGATTAAAAAAACTATCAAAGATTACGATGCTATAGTGGAGCGTTATAAATCGAAAGCATAAATTTTGTAAATTTAGCTAACTAAAAAAATAATTTATGGTAGGTTGGTTTGAGATTCCGGTAAGCGATATGGATCGCGCAAAAACATTTTATGAAACTGTTTTTAAAGTTGACATTAAAGATGTAGAATTTGATGGTTTAAAAATGGGATGGTTTCCTGAGCATAAAGGATCTAATCAATCTTCTGGCGCACTAATAAAACAAAGTTCTTATGTGCCAAGTAAAGAAGGAGTTTTAATTTATTTTGTATCAAAAAATGTTCAGGTAGAACTAGATAGAGTAGAAGCCGCTGGTGGAAAAATAGGTTTAGAAAAAACCAAAATTTCTGAAAATAATGGTTTTATGGGAATGTTTATAGATACCGAAGGCAACAAAATAGCGCTACATTCGGACGCTTAGTAATTCGGATTTATCCTTTTTTGCGATTCTTTCTCTCTTTACTGCTTTTGATCACTTTATATTCTTCGTAACAAACACTGATGGCGTCTAAAATTTGAAGATCATTGGCGGTATTTATAAAATCTTTAGAGTAATTGCATTGGTTCACTAATTCGTCTAAATCGTATTTGGTAACTTGTAGAAGTACTAATAGCATTTCTCTATCAAAACGCTTGGATAACTGACTTCTAATCTCGTCATCTTCCTTCATTTTCTTAAGCTTATGCATTTCGTTAGGCTTTCTACCAAACATGTTGTATAAGAAATCTGCAGGATTAAAAATAGCACCTAATACTCGGGATGCAAGGTTTGGTTTTCCAGCTTCATAACCCTGACCAGGTAAACCAGATATACGGTAACGGTTATTTGAGGTGATAGGAACTTGATTCATGTCTACCTTTAAATAACCTGTTAATTCTAATTGTTTTACAGTCACCTCTTCTAAGGCTAAGGCCAATTCGGTCATAGCAATTTCAGTATTACCAAATTTTAACCAATCATTAGTTACTCTAACTTTAATAGATTTATAACCTAAGTACGATAAATGTAAGGTATCATTGACTTTAGCTCGTATTTCAAAGACACCTTTATCGTCTGTAGCGGTTCCTACAACTTGATTAATATTTACAATATTTGCTTCGGCTAAAGGTAAATCAGTAGACGAGCTAACTAGAGTTCCTTTAACTTTTGTTGGTGTTTGAGTCGCTGTACTGTCTTGGCTATAGCTGTTAACTGAAGTTAGACAAATAATAAGTATAAGTAGATATCGCATGTACATAAGTTACGTTGTAAAGGTAATAAAGAAAACCGATTTACCATATTGCTCTTTTATATTTGACTTAATATTAACTTTTATTAGGCATTAGTAATGGCTTCGTGTGTATTCAAAAAAAATCCAAAACTTGAAATAAGGCTTCAAGTTTTGGATTTTAGTACTTTATATTTTGAAATTTACTTTGCTAGTTGCAGTTTAGTCACGACGTCTAGAACGTCTTGGTCTTTCTGAACCAAATCCACTAGATTCTGGTCTTCTATCTCCTCTGTCATTAGAACGTCTTTCGCTTCTGTTGTCGTCAGATCGTCTTCTGTCACTTCTGTTTCCAGAACCTCCACCTTCTGAGCGTCTGCCGCTAGAGCGTCTATCTCCTCTTGGTTTATCATCGCGTCTTCGACTTCCGCCACCAGAACGTCTATCGTTTCCACGACCTCTTCCGCCACTTCTACCACCACGACTTCGACCTTTATCTTCGCTTACTTCAACATTTACAAAACGTCCTTCATGTTTAAAGTCTGTGAAGAATGCTAATACTTTTTCTTGTAATCCTTTTTCGGTATTAAAGAATGAAAAACTATCTTTTACATCAACCTTAAAGACATCATCACGTCCTAATTCTAATTGTTCTTTTAAGAAATCTTTCAACTTCATCCAATCAAAACCATCTTTACTTCCAACGTTTATAAAATAGCGTGAATCGTTAGATTGTTTCCCGTAATCTCTTCCACCATCTCTATCCGAATCTCTTAAGTGTACCGTTCCTAAATCTCTCGATTTTTGATAATAATTAAAGAAACGATTGAATTCTACAGAGAAGAATTTTTTAATTAAATCTTCTTTATTTGTATCAGCAAATAACTCATTGATAGTCTCAATATGTTTATCAATTTCGTGATTGGTTTCAGTCTTATGAATTTTATTAGCTAGAGACATTAATTGGACTTCAACAATATCAGTACCAGAAGGAATTTCTTTCTGTTCAAACTGTTTTTTAATGATACGTTCAATACTTTTTATCTTTCTAACTTCACTCTTAGATACAATTACCATTGAGATACCAGTTTTTCCAGCACGTCCTGTTCTACCAGACCGGTGTGTGTAAATTTCAGCTTCGTCAGGTAATTGGTAATTTATAACGTGTGTAATATCATCAACATCAATACCACGAGCTGCAACATCTGTAGCAACTAACATTTGGATTTGTTTATTTCTAAAAGATTTCATCACCATATCACGTTGATTCTGACTTAAATCTCCGTGTAAAGCTCCTGCTGAATAGCCATCTTCAATTAAGTTTTCGGCTACTTTTTGAGTGTCTCTTTTTGTTCTACAGAAAATCACAGAAAATATATCTGGATTAGCATCTGCTAAACGTTTTAAAGCTTGGTAACGATCTCTAGCGTTTACTAAATAATATTCGTGAGAGACGTTATTAGTACTTTCGTTTTTATTTCCTACGGTAATTTCTGTAGGATTATCCATGAATTTCTTTGCAATTGTTGCCACTTCTTTTGGCATTGTTGCAGAGAATAACCATGTGTTTTTGTCTTCTGGAGTATGAGAAAGGATATCTGTAATATCTTCTTTAAAGCCCATATTTAGCATTTCATCGGCTTCATCTAAAACGCTGTATTGAATTTTTGAAATGTCAACCATTCTACGGTTAATCATATCTTTCATACGTCCCGGAGTAGCTACAATAATTTGTGCACCACGTTTAACTTCTCTTGCTTGATCAGAAATACTAGATCCCCCATAAATAGCTACAACATTTAAACCTTTACAATATTTACCATAAAGTTTAAGTTCGTTGGTGATTTGCAAACAAAGTTCGCGAGTAGGAGATAAGATAAGACCTTGTGTGGTTCTGCTATCAATATCTATTTTTTGCAACATCGGAAATCCGAAAGCTGCTGTTTTCCCTGTACCAGTTTGTGCCAAAGCGACTAAGTCTTTGTCATCTTCTTCTAATAAAAGTGGGATTGCTTTTGCTTGTACTTCACTTGGTTTTTCAAAACCTAAATCCGTAATAGCGCGTAAAAGGTCTTCATTAAGACCGAGTTCTTGAAATGTGCTCATTCTTGAGTATATGTATTCGATTATGTTCTGTTGGTGTTACAAGAGAAGCGAATCGACATACTAAACACTTAAACTTCTAGGTAACACATCCTCACTCTGAGGAATTTACAAAATCCTAATGTGGATTTTTTTGCAAGGTGCAAATGTATAACAATTTATTGAATAATCAATTGATGTTGTTTTTTCTTTAGTAATATGCACGCTTTTAGAAGATTGCGATTATTAAAACGATGTGTGAAGGGTAGCGTGTCTCAGTATTTTAAAACCACAAAATGAAAATTAAAGGTTTAATTTGTTTTAATTCTTTAAAAAATCAATCAATTGAGCTACTGCTTTTCCACGATGCCCAATTTTGTTTTTTTCTTCTAATGAAATTTCGGCAAATGTTTTGTCATAACCCTCAGCTTTAAACACAGGGTCGTAACCAAAACCACCTTCTCCATGTTTTTCGGTTGTAATGCTACCTTTACAAATTCCGGTGAAGGAATGAAGTTTTCCATTGAGGTGTAATGCAATGACCGTTTTAAATTGTGCCTTTCGGTTTGGTTTATTTTTAAGTGCTGTGAGTAATTTATTAGTGTTGTCTTCGGCATTTCGCTGTGGTCCTGCATAGCGTGCAGAATACACGCCTGGATCCCCGTTTAAAGCGGAAACCTCTAAACCTGTGTCATCTGCAAAACAATCGTAACCATAATGGTTTTTTAAGTATTCTGCTTTTTGTATCGCATTACCTACAATGGTTGGTTGGGCTTCTGGAATGTCTTCATTGCAGCCTATATCTTTTAATGACAAAAGTTCAATATGTTTTGGTAACATAGATTGAACTTCTTTTAGTTTGTTTAAGTTATTAGTTGCGAAAACAAGTTGCATATTATGATTTTATTTAATGTAATTTAGCTTTTGTAAAAATAGTAATCTAATTTAGTTTCATTTGTCAAAACAAATTAATTTAACATAACAACAATGGTGAAATCCTTTTTATTTTTAGTCTTTTGTTTTAGTTGCTTAACTCTAAGCGGCCAGGATTTGGATGATTTGGATTCATTGCTAGTGGATAGAGATATTGAAAATTATTCACTTCGTATATTTTCTAATTTTAAGGTGAATAAGTTTAGCATTTCGGATGATGAATCTAAATCTAAATTTGTACCTAATAACAGATATGGTTTAGGGCTTGGTTTTGCTAACAAAAAAATTATACTAGATATTGCCGTTAATATTAAAAACCCAAATAAAGAGAAAACATCTAGGTTTGATTTACAAGCCACAACTATCTTAAAGGATAAAAATTATGTAAAAATTTATACTCAGGTTTATAAAGGGTTTAATGCTAAGAATAATTTTGATGAGCCTACCGTATTTAGAGATGACATTAAGTCTGTAAGCGTTGGACTGAATTATATGTACATGTTAGATGATATAGAATTTTCCTATTCGCTTTTAAAAGCAGGTTTGGCGAATAAAAATCATGAAAACATTTTTGTTACTGCTGGTTTTGGTGTTTTTGGTAGTTTTGATTATTTCTCTGCAAAACCTAGCATATTATCAGAAATTACAAATCCGTTTAATGAGCAAGCGGATATCAAAAGGTATCAAGGCTTGTCTTTTGGGGTTATGGCAGGAGTCATATCTTTCTTTAAACTACCAGAGAATATTACTGCCACGGTTAATATTATGCCAGGTGTAGGTTTGGCAGATAAAAAAGTAACGTTACAAGATGGTGCTTATAAACCTTCTAATTTAATGCTTTATAAATTAGATTTTCTAATCGGTTTAAGCTATAATTTGAAACGTTATTATGTAAGTCTATCTTATAATAATGGTTTGTATAGTACAGATTTAGATTATGGAAATAATTACCTATTAAATCTTACTAAAGCCAAATTGGCCGTGGGTTATAAATTTGGAAATCGTAAATAAAGATATAGTTCAATTTATATTGTCATTCTTAAAACAGTTATTTTATATTAGCATACCAACAAAATAATATAAATGAAACTGTTTTTTTCTTTTGCCCTAATGTCGTGTGCTGTTTTTTGTAATTATGCACAGAAAAGCTTTAATTATCCCGAAACTCCTAAAGATACATTTGTAGATGTTTATTTCAATGATAACGTTGAGGACCCTTATCAATGGATGGAAAATCCAAATGATCCCAGATTGGAGGAATGGTTAGCGTCTCAGCAAAAACTTACAAATAAACAGCATAAAAAATATGTTAGTATGTGGACATTAAGATCACAATTGTCCACAATGTACAATAAAACAAAGGCTAAGAATAAAAAAACGTACCAAAAGGAAGCGGATAGTTTAAAGTCTAAATATCAATTTAAATATGTACGCACATCTTCAAAGCGTGCTTCAGACTTAATGTTTAGACGGCGTGGTGATAAGAATTATAAAAAATTAGTAAATCTTAAAGATTTCAGATTAGACAAAGATGATAATGTCAGTATTACCAATCGGTATATTAACGAGGAATATAATTTAGTAGGTATTGAATTTTCTCATAACGGGAGTGATTGGAGAGAAGTTTATTTTTTCGATTTGTTAACTGGTGAACGGCTTTCTGATAAATTAGAAAACTTAAGAGGGTATGGTTTAATTTGGGATAAACGCGATGTAATTTACAATACTTTTGAAAGGCCTTTAGAAGGTAGAGAACTATTAGATAAACCGAAAGGTCAAAAATTGTTTTATCATATCTTAGGGAATAAGCAGTCTGAAGATACTATGTTATATCAAAATCCAGATGTGACAGGGACCAATTCATTCTATTATTTTAAATTAGGAGATAAGGTGTTTTTTAAGCATTATTATACCGTCAGAGGCCAAACGGTTAAAGCATTATCGGTAGCTTTCATAAAACCAGATTCATTTTATTTATCTAATTTTTTATTATACCCAAATGCGGATAATATTTATGTTGAAATAGAAGAGTTACAAGAAGATACAGTGTATTTAAAAACCAATTGGCAAGCTGAAAATGGACGTGTATTAAAAGCAGATATTACGCAACTGAATAAAGTGTCGGAATTTATCCCTGAGTATGACTCTCGATTAATAGAAGTTAACAAATTAGGAAAGGGAAAAATGGCATGTATGTATGCTAATGAAGGAAAAAATTTAGCTATGATTTTTGACTTGGAAGGACAGTTGTTAAGAACTATTGATTTTCCTGAAGGTAAAAAAATACATGGACTTTATGAAAAAGAAGATAACGCCACACATACTAATTTTAGTGTGTCTTCATTTTTTCATCCAGAGCTTTGGTATCAATTATCACTCTCAGATTTGACCTTTAAACCAGCTCAAGTTTTAACTGTTCCTTATGATGCCGAAAGTTTAGAAACTCGGTATGTAAAATACACTTCTAAAGATGGTACAGAAGTGCCAATGTATATTACTTGTGCTAAGGACACTAAACTTGATGGTAATAACCCGACATTAATTTATGGTTATGGTGGTTATGGGACTACGGTGAGACCTTTCTTTGACGAATCTTCGACGCTTTGGCTGCTGCATGGCGGTATTTTAGCGGTACCAAATGTTAGAGGAGGAGGTGCTAATGGAACCGATTGGAGTCTTGATGGAAGACGGTTAAAAAAACAAAATACAATAGATGATTTTATAGGAGCTGCTGAGTTTTTAATTTCTGAAAACTATACGAATAGTGAAAAATTAGCAATCAATGGAACGTCTCATGGTGGCTTAGTGGTTGGAGCTGCCCTTACACAAAGACCAGAATTGTTTAAAGTAGCAATAGCAGAATCTGGACCTTATGATATGTTGCGATTTGAGCAATTTACAGTGGGTTCTGCAAACACCAATGTCAATGAGTTTGGTACGGTGACTGATGCTTTAGATTATGCAAATCTTAAGTCGTATTCTCCGCTACATAATATAAAGAAAGGTGTAAAGTATCCTAATGTTTTACTTATAGTTGGCAAGAATGATGATAGAGTACCTCCATTTCATTCTTATAAGTTTTTAGCCAATTTACAAGAAAAAGGAAGTGAAGAGTCTTTGTATGAAATTTATGTAGTAGAAGGAACAGGCCATGGTGGAGCTTTAAATGATTATGATTTTACTCAAAAAATCACACATAAGTATGCCTTTTTATTTAGCCAACTCGGTTTGAAAATTTAATAATATGTCCGTAAAAGAATTTAATAGAATTTTGAAATTTTAGCTCCAATTTATGATTTATATCAGTCAAAGAAGATACTAAATCTTGTATCTTAGTGAAAAGAATAATTCATTAAAACAAGATAGATTATGACGGTAAATTTTCAATATGTAAACATTGATGTAAGTGAAACACTTTCAGAATTAACAACAGAAAAATTAGAAAAATTAGCTAATAAATTCGAGTTTCTAATCTCGGCTCAAGTATATTTTAAGCATGATGAAAAAGACCATGAAACGGGTAAGATTTGCAATATAGAATTAAGCCTACCTGGACCACGGCTTTTTGCGACTTCAAATAAGAAGAATTACGAAATGGCAATGAATGAGACGATTAGCGATTTAACAAGACAACTTAAAAAACGAAAAGAAGTTTATAAAACACATTAATTGAAAGTAACGTTCCGACGTTTAGTACCAGAGGGTTTATAGTTTTTAGCGATGATGATAAGGTTCATTTCTAAGAATTGTAAACCCTCTGTACAATTGTTCAATGAAAAACAAGCGCACCATTTGATGCGAAAATGTCATTTTTGACAAGCCTAACTTGCCATTTGCTCTCGCGTAAACCGTATCCGAAAACCCATACGGACCACCAATTACAAAAATTAAAGTTTTAATACCCGAATTCATGTGTTTTTGTAAATAGCCAGAAAAGGCTACGGAATCGAGTTGTTTTCCATTTTCATCAAGTAAGATCAGGACATCAGAAGTTTGTGTTTTTGCTAAAATCAATTCACCTTCTTTATCTTTTTGCTGAGCTTCAGATAAATTCTTTACCTTTTTTAAATCCGGAATAATTTCAAAATCAAACTTTATATAAAAACCAAGGCGTTTTGAGTAATCTTCAATTAACGCAATTAAGTTTTTATTGTCGGTTTTGCCTATGGCTATGAGTTTTATTTGCATTGTAATGTCTGGTCGAGCGCAGTCGAGACCTAGTTAAATGACCTCTCGACTGCGCTCGAGGTGACAGAATTTGCTTAATTTAAATTCAAATTTAAGGATTTAAAAGTATTCAAAAAGTTTGGCTCCTTATAATTTGACATTTACTTTTTGATATTTTTAATCTTTCAATTCCTATTTTTACATCAAATATGTATTCAGATGATTTCAAAAGCACAATTCGATAAAGAAATAGAATTAATAATAGCTAACGCTATAAGAGAGGATGTTGGAGATGGTGACCATAGCTCTTTAGCATGTATTCCGGCGACAGCTCAAGGAAAAGCAAAATTATTGGTAAAAGATACTGGTGTTATTGCAGGCGTAGAATTTGCAAAACAAGTGTTTGCTTATGTTGATGCGAATATGAAAGTGGAAACTTTAATTGAAGATGGACAAAAAGTAAAGCATGGAGATATTGTGTTTTATGTTGAAGGGGCTTCACAATCGATTCTGAAAGCAGAACGCTTAGTATTAAACGCCATGCAGCGTATGAGTGCCATTGCGACTAAAACGAGAGAATTTGTCGATTTACTAGATGGTACAGGAACTAAAATATTAGATACGCGTAAAACCACACCAGGTATTAGAGCCCTTGAAAAATGGGCTGTAAAAATTGGAGGTGGAGAAAATCACAGATTTGCCTTGTATGACATGATTATGCTAAAAGATAATCACATCGATTTTGCAGGAGGTGTGGCTAAAGCTATAAATCTAACTAAGCAGTATTTAAAAGATACCAATAGAGATTTAAAAATTATCGTTGAAGCTAGAAATCTTGAAGAAATTAAAGAAATTTTGGACTGTGGTGGTGTTTACCGCATCCTTATCGATAACTTTAATTATGAAGATACGCGTAAAGCCGTAAAGCTAATAGGAGATCAATGTTTAACAGAATCTTCTGGAGGTATAAATGAAAACACACTAAGAAAATACGCAGAATGTGGTGTTGATTATATTTCTTCAGGCGCGTTAACGCATTCGGTTTATAATAAAGATTTAAGCTTGAAAGCTGTTTAGTTCTTAGATATAGTAATTAATCGGAAATAATAAAATGAGCTAAAGGCTAATAGCCAACTGCTAAAAGCTGAATAATGACGAAACCCATAGAAGATAAATTAAATAAGATTCCAGTTTTAAATATACTTGTGCGTTTTTTTAAACGGATTAAATTACCAGGATTTGAAGGTTTATCTATTTACGATCTGTTGGAGCTATACATCATGGGAATCGTAAATGGTGCTTTAACCACGAGAGCAAGTGCTATTGCGTTTAGCTTTTTTACAGCTATTTTTCCATTTTTATTATTTGTAATTATTGTAATTCCGTATATACCAATAGATGGTTTTAGAGCAGATTTTTTAGATTTTTTAAATTCAATTTTACCGCCCCAAACATCGGAGTTTTTTATAGATAGTATTTTTCAAGATATGAGTAGTAATACGAGTGGAGGTTTAATTTCTTCCATATTTTTACTCTCGGTGTTTTTAATGGCGAATGGTGTTAATGCTGTGTTTTCTGGTTTTGAAACCTCGTATCACAAGCAGCTTTATCGTAATGTTTTTAAGCAATATATGTATGCTATTGGTGTTGCTTTAATTCTTGCATTCCTGTTATTATTAACAGTTGCTGTATTTGGGTATTTTCAGATATATGTTATTCAACCTTTGTATGAAGGGATAAGTGGACATGCCATTACAGAAGAAGGTAAAGGTCTCGGCTGGATAATTTTTGCAAAATACTTATTCTTTGTTATTATGACTTATTTGGCAACCGCTACCTTGTATTATTTTGGAACTAAAGAGGGTAGGGCTTCTAAGTTCTTTTCCGTTGGTGCTCTACTTACCACCCTGTTAATTATGTTAACGTCCTTTTTATTTGGGATTTATATTGAAAACTTTTCAAAATACAATGAACTGTACGGTTCAATTGGAGCTTTATTGATTTTACTGCTGTACTTGTGGTTAAATTCTAATATTCTATTATTGGGTTACGAGCTGAATGCATCACTTCAGTTTTTGAGAAAACATCCAAGAGCTAGAAAGGAAATTAAGCAGAAAGAGGTTGAGGAATTGGTTAAATAAAGTGTTTTAAGAATTCATCCTTGCGTCTCACTGAAATTGGAACTTGCGCATCATTAGACATCAGTACATAACTCTGTTTTCCTTTGAAATATTTCTTAACATGATCTAGATTAATTAAATGGGATTTATGAGTTTTGAAGAATGCATTATCTGCTAGTAAATCTTCATAAAACTTAATAGGTTTAGATACCAATGTTTTGCCGTCTTGGGTGAAAATATGCGTGTAATTGGTATCCGCTTCTAAATGGATAATAGCATCAATCTTTAAGGTTTCAAAACCTGTTAACGATGGAATAGTAATCACTTTCTTCTGATCTGGTTTTAAGTTTTTAAATAAATTTTGAAGTTGCTGTTCCGTATTTCGCTGATTCAAATCGGCTTTCAAACGAATGAGAGCATCATTAAAATCATCAGAATCTATGGGTTTAAGTAAGTAGTCAAAAGCACTAAACTTGAAGGCTTTAATAGCGAAATTATCAAAGGCTGTGGTGAATATTATTTTGAAGTTTATGTTACCTAATTCCTGTAAAAACTCAAATCCGGTTTTATCATGAATCTTAATATCCAAATACACTAAATCAGGTTGTAATTTCGGAACCATTTTTACAGCATCCTCTACAGTGTCGATGATGGCCAGTACATTAAAGGTGTTAGGGTGTTGCTCTATTAGACTTAAAATACGGTCAGAGCAATGTTGTTCATCATCTATAATTATAGTTTTTATCATAGTTATTTCCCGAGAAAGCGGGAATCTTATTCTTAAAATTTAATTTGTTTAGATTCTAATACGCCAATTGCATAGGTAGTGAAACATCTATTCTGGTGCCTTCGGTTTTGTCTATAATTTCAACAGTACCATTAGTGTTCTTCAATTTATTAATAATTTCAATTCTACTTTTGGTTATGGCCATTCCCATAGATTTTTTGTGTTCTGAAGACGTCGCGTTTTCTCTGCCAACCCCATTGTCATCAACACTACAAATCAGCATATTGTTTTCAGCTTTAAATGAAATCTTAACAAGACCAAGTTCGTCTTTTTGTGATAAGCCATGAATAATGCTATTTTCAATAAACGGTTGAAGAATCATTGGCGGCACTAATATGTTTTCAGCATCTAATCCGGAGTCCACATCAATGGTGTAGTCAAATTTAGTGTTGAAGCGCTTACGTTCAATATCCATATAGGTTCTCAGTAGCGAAATATCGTCACTCAAAAGAATTTCCTTTTTCTCAGAATTTTCTAAAGTCAGTCGCATTAGTTTCGCAAATTTACTTAGGTAATCACTTGCCGATTGTGTGTCATTTTTTAAAATATAATCACCTATTGAATTTAAAGAATTAAAGATAAAATGCGGATTCATCTGCGAGCGTAATGCTTTTAGTTCCGTGTCAGAAACCTTAGCATTAAACTCAGCTTCCTTAGATTTTGACACAGCGTCTTGTTTTCTTCTATATAATACAAATCCTATTAATGAGGCTAATATGAGGCCAGAACCACCGATAATTGACGCATTTTTTATGGATTTTTGTCGTTCAATTTCTACTTCTGAAATCGCTCTATGTTTATCTGCTTCATATTGAATTTCTTTTCGAGATATTTCGAGTTTGCGGTCGGCATTAATCAAACTATCTCTTAGTACAATATGTTTTTGGTAGGAAAGTAAGGCGTTTTTATAATCTCCTCTTTGGGCATATACATTAGCCAACGTTTCTAAAGCACTGTTTTCTGTTGATAAACTATTTAAGGCTTCATTTAATTTTAAGCTGTTAGTCGCATAATATTCGGCTTTTTCAATATCATTATTTTGTAAATAGACTTCGGCGGCATTGGTGTAAGCGGTAACACGTAGGCCTTCAATATTGTGTTCTTCTATTAGATCTAAACTTTCAATAGTACTGGCTAATGCGTCGTCTAAAAAACCAGCGTTTGCTTGTACTATGCTTAAATTAGTCTTAATATTCGCAATGAATATAGTCTGATTATTTTGTACTGCACCTTCAAGTGCTTTTTTGTAATAGTAAATAGAAGAATCTAACTGTTTCTGGTCTCCATAGACATTCGCGATGTAAAATTCTGTACTGAACTTGCTTTTGTTTTCAGGGTTATCTAATAAGATTTTAAAACTTTTCAGGGCCTTCTCATAATCTTGTTGCTCATAATTGATGAGTCCGATATTGGTTAGTACTCCAAGTTCATATTTTTTGAATTTATGGTCTTTTTCAAAAACGTCATAACTCTTTTGGTAATAATTAAGGCCTTCTAAAGGGTCAGATAAAAAGTAATGATGTATAATCCCCAGGTTGTTGTAAGAAATGCCAATGCCTTTAGGGTATTGTAGTTGTTTAGAAAGGTCTAAAGTTTTATTGACATAAGTCGCCCATGTGGTATCAGCCGGCGTTAAAAACATTTTTCGCGCAACATACTTAATTCTTAAGTTAACGTAATTAGTGTCTTGTTCCTTGTAGTTCTGAATGATGTTTTCAAGTGAATCGAGCATTTTGTTCTGCGAAAAACAACATGTAGAAATAAGTAAAAAGACGGTGATAAGGGATCTTTTCATTGAGATAATTGGTTAATAGCTGGCTTAAAAATAGTAATTTATTGTCATAAACTAGCTACAAGTATGACGTTAATACATTCAAAGCCAACGTTTATAGGTTGGTTATGGTGATATGCAAATATTATTAAGTTCTTTAATTGGTATTCAACCTATGTAAATCAAAAAAATAAAACGATATGAAAATTAAATTCAACACATTTAAAATAGTTGTAATTGCATTATTAATGGTGGGTTGCTCTAATAGCGATGATAGTTCAGGTAGTAATTCGGTGTATGGCACTATACAATTATCGGGATCAGATACCTCTTCCCTTGGTAGCTCTCTAATTGTGGGTAATATTGATGCTGATGCTCTTGATACCACTGGAACATCGAGCTCTGTGGTTCTTTCAGATGAAAATACCATGTTTGTAAATGGCGAACCGGATGTAGGTGATTTTTTAAACGCTTTTATTATAGTGGCTGCAGAGTTTAGTACAGGCGATAGTACGGATGTACAAAAAGCGATTTCAATGACGATTCTTAAAGATGGAGAAGAATTTAGTTATGTATGCTCTACACCAGCAACAAGTTCTGCAGATAATACCGATTGTGGAACTGGTTTTAGTGTCGATAAAGTAGCGAAGCAAATCATATTTGATGATACTACAGTGATTAATGTGGATACAGGAACTATCTTAACTATGAATGGAACTATCGATTATAATTAAATTTTGCCTATTTCATTTTAATATAACTGAAAAATTATGAAAACAGTCAACACATTAATACCAATTGCCCGAGTAGCCATGTTAATTCTCTTTTTGCTTCCTGCACAAAGTTGGGCTCAAGAAAAGCGAATAAAGAAACCGAAACGAAAATCGAAAATTACAAGCGTGGATAATTTTGTGAATCATTCTTTTGAATTGTATCATAAAGTGTTTGTTTACGATAGTTTAATTAAGGCCGAAGTAGAGGTTCCGGTAGAAATTGAAGATGAATTAATGGAACGCGCAGAACGGGATGCAGATAGTCTTTGGCAAGAGGTGCCAGATATTGCAGAAGATATTAGTGACGCCCCCTTTATGAGGCAAGCAAAAGCGACGTTTAATTTAAATAGAACAAAGAATGCGCTGAAGTTTTGCATGACCGCTATAAAGACATATTTCATTGGAACTAATGAGGAAGATGAAGAAGATAATTAAACTTATATACAAAGCAGTTCTTATGAAACGAAGCATACTATATGTTGTTGCTATGTTTGGCTTTTGTACCATTAGTGCGCAATCGTATAAAAGCGGTTATAGAACAGATGTCTGTGCGTGTTTAGAGGACCAAAGCCTAAAGCGGTCACTTACAGTAAATACGTTAAATGGATGTTTACGGAAAATACTTCCTAAGTATGCCGACCTAATTGATGCGCAAATTGATGAACCCGATGTTCAAAAAAAATATTATAAAGGTCAAGTAGCTCGCAAGGATTTAATGGTAGCCATGTCGCATGAATTAGTTTATACTTGCGATGTGTATTTTCAGCATATCGATGATCGTAGAACAAGTAAAAAACTAATTGCACGAGAAAAGGCCAAAGCAAGTGAATTGGAAAGGTACAATCAAATGGTGGCTTTACAACCAAAGGCGATATCTTATTATATGAGGGCGCAGTTGCAGTTTAATTTAGGACATATTAAGGAAGCTGAAGCAGATTTGAATAAAAGTTTAGAGGTTAATCCTTATAAAGAAAGCGTAAAGCACACCAGATATGAGCGGTTATTGTTAGCTTGGGTGTATGAAGAGCAAGAAAAGTATAGTGCAGCAGTCGCAGTGTATGACAAAATATACATGGGAGATTTGGATTCAGAAGTGGCGATATTGCGAGCGCTAGCCAATAGAAAAGCAGGAGGTACTCTTACCAGTAATCCATTAGTGAAACAAGTAGAATCCGTAAGCAATACTAGCACAACAACACAACGAGAAACAACAAAAACGGATCAAAGCACAACAGTTATTGAAAAAAAGGCGAGTACGAATACAGCTAAAAATAGTACACTTAAAACTGAGAAGAAAAAAGATACGGCGTCGCTTCGTAAGTTGTTGAAAATAGGAGGTTAACTTATTTTAGTTCGGTGTTTAAAAAGCAATATTTTTAATCATATAACACTAGAAAATGTCTTAAGTTTTCAAAAACCATCTCTAATCGAGGTGGTTTTTTAAATTAAACCCATTACATTTGAGAAATAAATCTCTAAAAAAACAAACAATGATTAAAAACACTTTAGCATTTTTTATTTTGTTCACGGTGTTTTTTAATTTGCCAGCTCAGAGTATTTTAGGGAAGTGGAAAACTATAGATGATAATACAGGTGATGCGAAATCTATAGTTGAAATTTATGAAGAGGATGGTAAAATATATGGTAAAATCATTGCTGTCACTAATCCAGAAGTAGAATCTAGAACTTGTAATGATTGTAGTGGTGCTCACAAAGATCAACCCATTGTTGGTTTAGTCTTTATAGAAGGGTTAACAAAAAACGGAAAGGTTTATGACGGAGGCACCATACTCAATCCTGAAAATGGGACCACGTATAGATGCCGTCTTAAGCTTGAAGACGATCCTGACACCCTTCAGGTAAGAGGTTATCTGGCCTTTTTCTATAGGACGCAATATTGGAAACGTGTAAAATAATGTTACATTTTATAGACGTCATATTACCAATTCCGCTCCAAAAAGCGTTTACATATCATATTACTGAAGCTGAATCTCAATTCTTATCACCAGGAATGCGTGTTGCTGTACCTTTTGGTAAAAGTAAAGTGTATACGGCTTTAGTCTATAGCATTCATCAAAATCCTCCAACAGCCTACGATGCTAAAACCATTCATCAGATTTTAGATGACGCTCCTGTGATTACGGAAAGTCAATTGAAACATTGGGGATGGATTGCGGACTATTATATGTGTAGTCTAGGTGAAGTGATGCGTGCCGCTATGCCAAATGCATTTTTATTGGAAAGTGAAACAGTCATCTCTAAAAATGAAAACGTTGCTATTCAAGAATCTGAATTAAATGACGAGGAATTCTTAATCTATGAAGCATTACAGCACCAGTCATCATTAAAAATAAATGACGTTGTATCAATTTTAGATAAAAAACGCGTACTACCTATTATCAATGATTTGGTAAAGAAAGGAGTTATCAATTTACAAGAAGAACTTTACGAAAAATATACACCAAAATTGGTGCGTTATGTAAAGTTGCATCACAATCATAAGTCGCAAGAAAAATTACAAGAGTTATTAAATGAATTAAGTAGAGCACCTAAGCAGCGTGAAGTCGTTCTAACGCTTTTTACAATGGAAGCATCACTTAAACAGCCTATTAAGGTTTCAGATCTATCAGAACGAAGTAGTTCTTCAACAAGTATCATTAAAACATTAATTGATAAACAAATATTAGAAGAGTATCACATTCAAGTCGACCGTATTCAATTTGATGGTGAGGGAGATGCCGATGCGAAACGCTTAAGTGAAGCGCAACAACAAGCTTACGATGAAGTTGAAGATATATTCAAAGAAAAATCAGTAGCCTTATTACACGGAGTGACGTCTTCAGGTAAAACTGAGATTTATGTGCAGCTCATTCAAAAACAATTAGACGAAGGGAAACAAGTCTTGTATTTACTACCAGAGATTGCGTTAACCACGCAATTGGTTAACCGACTTCAAGATTATTTTGGAGATAAGGTGGCTGTTTTTCATTCCAGATATTCAGGAAATGAACGAGTAGAAGTGTGGAGAAACATGCTCACCAATTCTGAAAAAGCGCAAGTGGTTATTGGAGCACGATCATCATTATTATTACCATTTCATAATTTGGGATTAATCATTGTAGATGAAGAACATGAATCATCCTACAAACAATTCGATCCAGCTCCACGCTACCATGCAAGAGATGCTGCAATTGTACTAGCAAATCTCTTCAAAGCTAAAACCCTTTTGGGATCAGCAACACCAAGTTTAGAATCTTACTTTAATGCGAGCCAAGGAAAATACGGTTTGGTAGAATTAAACACGCGCTATAATAATGTGCTAATGCCAGATATTGAACTTGTAGATTTAGCAGATAAGTATAAACGGAAACGCATGAAAGGTCATTTTAGTGACCGATTAATTGAAGAAATGACAGAAACTTTAGAGGAAGGGTTTCAGATAATATTGTTTCAAAATAGAAGAGGATTTTCGCCAATTATAGAATGTACGACGTGCGGAACATCACCACAATGTCCTAATTGCGATGTAAGTTTAACCTATCATCAATACAGAGATCAGTTGCGTTGTCATTATTGTGGGTACAATTCTGCGATGCAAAAAAGTTGTCAAGGTTGTGGAAATGCAACGTTAGATACTAAAGGTTTTGGAACAGAGCAAATAGAAGAAGAAGTAAAAGTGTTATTTCCTGAAAAGAAAGTAGCGCGTATGGATTTAGATACCACGCGAGGAAAATATGGTTTTGAGAAAATTATAAATAGCTTTGAACAGCGTGAAGTCGATATTTTAGTCGGCACACAAATGCTAACTAAAGGTCTCGATTTTAGATATGTAAAGTTAGTTGGTATTATGAATGCAGATAACTTGCTCAATTTTCCCGATTTTAGAGCGCATGAGCGTAGTTATCAGTTAATGGCTCAGGTATCAGGTAGAGCAGGACGTACCGATTTGAGGGGGAAAGTATTAATACAGACTTACAATCCACATCATAACATTTTACAACAAGTATCTACAAATGCTTATAAGGAAATGTACGCTGAGCAGATGAATGAGCGGTACAATTATAAATACCCACCAATTTACAGATTGATCAAAATTACATTTAAGCATAAAGATTATAATCGTGTGGATATGGCAGCAGATTGGTACGCTAAATCTTTAAAACAATTATTTAAACATAATGTTTTGGGTCCAGAATTTCCACCTGTATCAAGAATTCGGAATTTGTATCACAAAAATATCTTAGTTAAAATTCCACACAAGCAATCTTTAGTAAAAACTAAAGAAGCGATAAAGAAAATTGATAATAGTTTTAATGCCGTAAAAGATTTTAGACCGGTTCGTGTGGTGATTAATGTAGATAATTACTAAGACCGAGCAGGTTTTTAAATAAAACGAATCACACTAAATTAATTTTAGGGAGCTTGACTAGTATTGTCCCTTTGAGCAGACTTTAGGGTGTGAAATCAAAAAATCCTAAGCTTATGCTCAGGATTTTTTAAAATTATAATGTAATGCTTTTAATGTAAATGTATTTGGGGTTACATATTATTTAAAGCATCTACTAATTGGGTCTTTTTATTTCGACTCAAAGGAATCTCATAAGCGCCAACTTCAACATTTTTACTGTTAAATCTGTCAATTTTATCGAGATTCACAATATAAGATTTGTGAATTCTTAAGAATTTACCTTCGGGCAATTCACTTTCAAACGCTTTCATTGTAGATAATACAACTAAGCTGTTTTCTTCTGTTACTACTTTAACATAGTCTCCAAGGGCTTCAATCCATTTAATATCCTTAATGTAAACTTTACGTTTTTTAAGATTACTTTTTACGAATATATGCTCACCATCAGTTTCGTTAAAATCTAGTTTTAATTTATGCTGCTCTATCGCTTTTTCTACAGCAGTATTAAAACGTTCTTTAGTAATCGGTTTCTGAAGGTAATCGGTGGCATCGTAATTAAATGCTTTAAAAGCATACTCGGTTTTGCCGGTAACAAAAATAATTTGGGGTTTGTTGTTGAGCACATCTAGCAACTCAAAACCGTTTAATACAGGCATCTCTATATCTAAGAAGATAAGATCTACTTTATGTGTATTAAGACCGTTTTTCGTTTCTAACGCACTGCTGTACTCCGCAATAAGGTTAAGTGAGGAATGATTCTCAATTAACTTTACTATAGAGAGGCGTTGAATCGCAGAATCATCAACAACTACACAGTTTAAAGTCATAACATTATTAATTTTAGGTTAAGATATCGACAATAGTACGATAAATTCGGTTAAAAAACAAATAATACCGACAAACCGTAAAAATTAACATTAATTTTTAACGATAAAATCTATTTGATTTTTACTCGATAAAACGTTGTCAAATATAGAAATAATATGTATTTTTGCAGCCGTTTTAACAATAAACAAAAATTATTTATTATGAATCATTATGAAACTGTTTTCATCTTAAATCCCGTTTTATCTGAAGATCAGATAAAGGAGACAGTAAAGAAATATGAGGATTTCCTCGTTTCTAAAGGAGCTAAGATGGTATCAAAAGAAGATTGGGGACTAAAAAAATTAGCATATCCAATCCAAAACAAAAAAAGTGGTTTTTACCATTTATTTGAGTACACTGTTGCTGGTGAAGCAATTGAGCCTTTAGAGGTAGAATTTAGACGTGATGAGCGTTTTATGCGTTACTTAACTGTGAAATTAGACAAGCATGCTATTTCATGGGCTGAGAGAAGAAGAGAAAAAATGAAAGTTAAAGCAAAAGCAAAAGCGTAATTATGTCATCAATAGAACAACAAGCAAAAGGAAAAAAAGACGGTGAGATTAGATATCTTACTCCTCTTAATATAGAGACTTCTAAAAACAAGAAGTACTGTCGTTTCAAAAAATCTGGAATCAAGTATGTAGATTATAAAGATGCAGACTGGTTATTAGGTTTTGTAAACGAACAAGGTAAATTACTTCCAAGACGTTTAACAGGAACATCTTTAAAGTATCAAAGAAAAGTATCTGTGGCTGTAAAAAGAGCTAGACATTTAGCACTTATGCCATATGTTGCTGATTTATTAAAATAAAATATCATAACAATGGAACTTATATTAAAACAAGACGTTGATAATTTAGGATTTAAAGACGATATTGTATCTGTTAAGAACGGTTATGGTAGAAACTTTTTAATTCCTCAAGGACAAGCTATTATGGCTACTTCTTCTGCTAAAAAAGTATTAGCGGAAACTTTAAAGCAAAGAGCTTACAAAGAGAAAACTATTATTGCTGATGCTGAAAAAACTGCTGAAGCTTTAAGAGGTTTAGATATTAAAATTACAGCTAAAGCTGGAACTGGTGCTACTGCTGGAGATAAATTATTTGGTTCTATTACCACTATCGATTTAGCTGCTGCATTAAAAAATGCTGGTCACGATGTTGATAAGAAATTTATTTCTATTAATGGTGGTAACATTAAGCGTTTAGGTCAGTACGAAGCTGCAATTAGATTACACAGATCAGTAACAGTTGATTTAACTTTCGATGTTATTGCTGATGCTTAATCTTAATTAAGATAACTTTTTAAAAACCGTTTAGTTTACTAAGCGGTTTTTTTGTAATGTTTTTTACCAGATTTATCAAGTTTTTAAAACTTAGATGATCTTAACCGTGGTCATATTTATGAAATATTTTTTATCTATTCTCGTATGTTGTGCTTTTATAAGTTGTAAGCAGGCTAAAGAACCAGCAAAAACCTCAGAAGTTGAAGCTTCTGAACTTATTACGCTATTTAAAGCCTCAAATTCAGGATACCCTAACATCAGCGTGCATCGTGGTGGTAAGGGATTAGTTAATTATCCCGAAAATGCTTTAGAAACCCTAAAATACGTCAACGATAGTATTGTAGCTGTGTATGAAATTGATGTCGCACAAACCAGGGACGGACAACTAGTATTATTACACGATAGCTCCATAGATAGAACCACAACAGGGAGTGGTAAAGTCGCAGATCTAACCTATAATGAATTAAAACAATTCAATTTAAAGGATGATCATGGTAACGAAACTACTTTTAAAATTCCATTGTTTTCTGATGTGTTAGACTGGAGTGTAAAGCATAATGTAATTCTTACCATAGATATTAAGAAAACGGTGAGTCAAGAAACCGTTATTAATGCTATTAGAGCTGCTAAAGCAGAAGACGTTAGTATTATTATCACTTATAATGTTGAACAAGCTATGGAGGCTTATAAATTAGCTCCAGAATTGTTATTGTCTGTTTCAGCTAGAAATAACGATGAATTTGAGCGTTTGCTGGCTGCTGGAATTCCAACAAATAGCATGTTAGCCTTTACAGGAACACGTTTGTCAGAAGCTTCGCTTTTTAAAAGATTACACGATAATAATATTGTTTGTGTTCTTGGGACTCTTGGTAACTTAGATAAAAGTGCCAAAGCTAAAGGAGATGTATTATACCGTCAATGGAAGGAAAACGGTGCCGATATCATAGCTACTGATAGACCCTTTGAAGCTTTTAAAGCTATAAATAAATTGTAAGAAGATATTTGAATAAATTTAGTATACATGAAATATACAAGATTAACAAAAGAACAATTTGAAGAATTACACCAAGAATTCATCAATTTTTTAGCCACACAATCTATTACAGGTGATGAGTGGGAAGACATTAAAAAGAACAAACCAGAAGCTGCTGAGCAAGAATTGGATGTCTTTAGTGATTTAGTGTGGTTCGGAGTTTTAAGTAAAGTAAAATACTTAGAACATATTTCTCCAAACCAAATTCATCTTTTTGAATGTAATGAAAAGAGTATGCGTTTAATTGCTATTAAAATAGATGTTCAAGAAGTCGATTTTACAACCAAAGAAGGCTTTGAATGGTTAAGAAATAATTTGTTATCTGATGCTATTGAATTTTTTAATGCGAAAAAAGAGTATTCAGATGATAAACATTTAGATATATTTAAAATGATTCAGTCTGGTGCGAATATAACCAAAGGTGAATTGTTTAAATATTTTGCAGATTTGGTGAAAGGGTAAAATATTAGAAAGGAAGATGTAAGAATTAAAACGTCTTCTTTTCATCACTTTGGGTGATTTCTGAGGTTCTAAAGAATTTTATATTAAAGCGTTAAATAAAAATCGACGAGAATTTAGAGGAGGTAATCAAAAATTGAAACGTATAAAAATGTTCAAATCTAATCTTATTCTCAATTATTTTTATTTCGCTTATTTTTTATTTTTCCCATTCTTTCTCGATCCTGTACATAAAATAGAATTCTTTTTTTGTGCTCTATTTGGTTTATTTTTAAAACTATTTGTCATAAAAGCATTTTGTTCCAATGGTTTATGTGGCTTTATTGTTTTAAAGAAGAGAACAGAAATTATAATAGTTATTAGTGCGGTCTGCGTTATACTTTTTTATATAAAAATGCACGACTATTTGATGAATACATTTGGCGCTTTAAATAGCGTTCTATACAGTATCATCTTATTGGTTGGGTATTTTATTGGGTTTAATAAGAAGTTATCTCAAAACTCTTAATAATCTTCTTTTCGGAGCACTACGTTATTCATAACGTAAAGACTCAATCGGATCTAATTTAGAAGCTTTTATGGCGGGAAATAAGCCTGAAATAATGGCTACTAAAAAAGCAATAGCTACTGCACAGAACATAGCAAACCAAGGTGTCGCGAATTCTAATTCAAATTTAGATGATACTCCCCAACCTATTAAAATTCCAAGTATTATTCCCAAAATACCACCGAATTGACCTATGATAACCGTTTCCATAAAAAATTGAAAGGCAATGGTCTTACTTTTAGCACCAAGCGCTTTTCTAACACCTATTTCACGTGTACGCTCACTTACGGAAACTAGCATAATATTCATCAACGCAATAGTAGATCCAAAAATAGTGATGATACTAATAATCCACGCTGCGATATAAAGTGCTAATGTGTTTTGAGCGGCCTGATTCAACAAATCATCACTACGCTCAATACCAAAATCATTCTTTTCAATTGGGTTGAGCCCTCTAATATTTCTAAAGGTAAGTACAGCCTCATCTTGAGCAGCCTCTAGCATCTCTGTTTTGTCCACTTTTACACTTAAATTATAATTTATATTAGCATTAGTGAAAATTGAGCGCGCTTTCTGAATGGGAATAAATACTCTTAAATCTTGATTGTTCCCGAACGTTGCTCCCTTTTCTTTGAGGACACCAATCACTTTAAACTTGGAGCCTCTTATACTTATGGTTTTTCCTATCGGATTTTCATCAGGAAATAAGGCCTTGTACAAATCACTTCCTATTACACAAACCGAATTGCTATTCTCAACATCGAAGACGTTTAAAGAACGCCCAAATTCAATATCTAAGCCTGAATTTTCAATATAATACTCGTTAGCTCCAAGTACGGCAACTTCAGGATCTGTTTTTTTACTTTCATACTTAACTTCTGCAGTGGCTGTGCCATAAAAAGACACAGCGACTTTGGTGTACGGAAAATTGTATTGATCCTCAAAATCCTTGACATTTCTATAATTAATAACCGGATTTATTTTTTGACGTTCTCTACTACTTTGACGTTGTGCTGTAAATTCATAGCGCTGAAAATTGAAAGTATTAGAACCCATCGAAGAGTAATTACTCCTAATCGTATTTTCTAAAGCTGAGACTCCACTTAAAATGCCAACCAAAGCCATAATACCAATTGCGATAATTAAAACCGTTAAGATAGTTCGGAGCAATTGACTTTTTATAGAATCGAAAGCAATTCTAATATTCTCTTTGGCTAATGAAAACATACTTTATTTATCGCGTTAGTTGGGTTGCTTAAAGCATAAGACGACTTAAGTCGTATAAAGTTACTATAAAATTGAATTATCTTAGTAAGACCTCTGAAAAATATAATATTTTTGTGATTACTATAGAGTTTAAATTAAGTTTCACTAAATAAGATTTCCACTTTCGTGGAAAGTAAACATGGCACAAAAACCAAGCATCCCAAAAGGCACAAGAGATTTTAACGCAGAGGACGTCGCAAAGCGTTCTTATATCATGGAAACGATAAAAAAACAATTCCAAATTTTTGGGTTTCAACCTATAGAAACTCCAAGTTTTGAAAATTCTGATACGTTAATGGGCAAATATGGGGATGAAGGAGATCGCTTGATTTTTAAGATTTTGAATAGTGGTGAATATTTAAAGAAAATTTCAGAAGACGATTATAATACAAAATCTGAAAGTTTAATGACACCTAAAATTTCAGAAAAAGCCCTTCGCTACGACCTCACAGTACCTTTTGCACGTTACGTTGTACAACACCAAAACGAGATAGAATTCCCATTTAAACGCTACCAAATTCAACCCGTTTGGCGAGCAGACCGCCCACAAAAAGGCCGTTTTAGAGAATTTTTTCAATGTGATGCTGACGTCGTAGGTTCTAAATCTTTGTTTCAAGAAGTAGAATTTGTACAATTGTATGATGCGGTGTTTTCAGCTTTAAAATTAGAAGGAGTAACCATTAAGATCAATAATCGTAAAATCTTATCCGGTATTGCTGAAGTGATTGGTGCACAAGATAAATTGATCGATTTTACAGTGGCTTTAGATAAGCTAGATAAAATAGGTGAGGAGAAAGTTAAAGAAGAAATGCGAAGTAAGGGTATTTCTGAAGAGGGGATTTCTAAACTTCAACCTTTATTTACCTTACAAGGAGATTTTGGAACTCAAATAGAGAGTTTAAAATCTATTTTAAGTGCATCAGAAATTGGATTAAAAGGGATTGAAGAACTCGAATTTATAAATACAGCCATTTCTGGTTTAAAATTAAAAACCGCCACATTACAGTTAGATGTGACCTTAGCGAGAGGGTTGAATTATTACACAGGAGCTATTTTTGAAGTCTCAGCACCAGAAGGTGTAAAAATGGGCTCTATTGGTGGTGGAGGTCGTTACGATGATCTTACCGGAATCTTTGGTTTAAAAGATATGAGTGGTGTTGGTATTAGCTTTGGGTTAGATCGTATTTATTTGGTGCTAGAGGAATTGGACTTATTTCCATCAACTATTGCTGAATCCACTAAAGTACTCTTCATTAATTTTGGTGAAGCGGAAGCCTTATTTAGTTTGGGAGCTGTTACGAAATTAAGACAGGCCAATGTAAAAGCAGAGTTATTTCCGGATGCGGCAGTTACAGGCAAGCAAATGAAAAAACAAATGAATTATGCGAATCGT
Organism: Winogradskyella psychrotolerans; assembly: GCF_018860545.1. GTDB lineage: Bacteria > Bacteroidota > Bacteroidia > Flavobacteriales > Flavobacteriaceae > Winogradskyella > Winogradskyella psychrotolerans_A. The sequence goes on from NZ_JAHKPN010000042.1 coordinate 53,461, forward strand.
CGTAACATTCCGTTTGTAGTAATCATGGGTGAGGAAGAATTAAAGTCTGAAGTATTTACATTGAAAAATATGGCTTTAGGTGAACAGCAAAAGTTAGATTTTAATGCACTTTTAGAAGTACTTAAATAAAGAAAGCCTCAGCTTTTATCAACTGAGACTTTCTAATCACTAACTAAAAACAATTAATCTAATCAACTAAAACTTTCTTGGTTACTACGGAACCTGTGCGTGTTTGTAATTTCACGATATAGGTTCCGGCACTTAAATGCTTTATATTATATTCTGAATAATTACGTTGTTCAATGGTATTAACATTATAAACGGATTGGCCTAACATATTAAATACAACCATTGTGTCAACCTCGAGAAGATTTGGATTGACAATCACAATTTTTTCAATAGCATTAGAATAGAGCACATTGATAGAATTTGAGATACGATCTTCAAGACTTAGTAAATCTTCTTCGGTACCGAATGTAATTTCAAAACGATCGAGATAGTCTCCTTTGATTAAGAAAATATCGTAATTACCAACTCTTAAATCATGATAGATACCTAATTCTTTATCGTGTAAATACACGTTGATATCATTAGGAACATTTTCCAGTTCATCAATCATTATGGAGTTTATACCATTCGTTTTCGTTTTGATACCTATAGGGTAGATTGAAGAGGTCTCAGCTTCATTACTAGCCTGAATGATATAAGCATCATCATTAATAAGCCAGAACATATCATCAATTTGTTCTTCATTAATCTTTCCATCATAAGCCCAGTCAACATCTAAAGACGCATTTTCATCTATGGTTAATAATAACTGACGTCTAATAGTATTGACAGAATTAAACCCAATTCTAAATTTCATTCTAATATCTTCTGATTCAGTTGCATCGGTGGTGTTCGTTGTATTAGAGCTTCGCATAAATACGGAAGCTTCGCCCTCCTTTTTGAATACACGTTGGCTATTGTTAAAATTAATAGTGCCAGTGTTTTTACCAACCACAAAGAAGCCTTGGCCAACAGGAATGTATCGTCCGGGTGCTTTGGTAGGTTCACCATCTGTCTCAGTCAATGATTGATTACTACCCTTATAAGCAGCAGCGACAGCTCCAGAATAATTGTATATGGCATAACCACCTTCGTAATCTTGTGTGGCATGAGACCCTCCGCCCCAATGATTCCAGAAATAAAGCGTACCACTTATGAGCGGTGCTGTGTTATTGTTTAAGTCAGGACCATTATCTTTAATAAATTGCAAAGCGTCAATAGCTGAAGGATATGGATTACCAACTAAATACTCACTATCGGAATACAACGGTAGATTAATATCTCCGTTATTAGGTTTTCCAGAGAATACATAATTTTGGGGGGGTGAAATAGTACCTGTTCCTGGGCCCTTCATCGTAAAACCTTCACCTGGTGAAAGCGTACCGGTGCGTCTAATATGTTGCCATGCAGAATAGGTGTTACCTGTAATATTAGTATATTTCCAGATCCAATAATCGGCAATGGTTATAGGATGCGTTGCTGCTCCGTTATAACCAGAAGACGAAAAATTTATGTCTACGGGTTCATTGGGATCTGTACCATCTTTTAATACATCTGTAATTCTAAAATTATTAGATTCTGAATTGATACGCTGAACAGGTGACGACCAATAATTATAAGTATAGGTATCAGCAGTGCCTTGTTGATCGCGTTCTATGTTTCCGTTAGTAAAAGTCTCTAAATCACTATCATACGTTTGAATTAATTGTGATTCACCATCTAAATCTATTGTTCCATTAAGCCCTAAATAATGAGTTATAGTTAATCCATTTCCTATAAATGCAGAGGATTCTCCCGTAATTTTTAATTCATTGTCATCTACGAACAGTGCAAGAATGGTTCTGTTTTGTTCCTTTTGGGCAGGCAAAAACACATTGTTCATACTTATATTGTGAGCTGTTCTAACAATATTCCAATCTATGGTTACTTCGGGGTTTACAATAGAAACAGCCCCAGGAATGTATTGCAGACTTCCAAACGTCCATGTTGCGTTGTGAGTCCATTTCCCATCATATTGAGATTTGTAAGGTAATGGAGTGGTTTCTTTATCAACGGTTAAAATATGTTGTAAATGTCCATCATTTCCATTACCAGAAGCATCTGTTGTATTTCTAAAGGTAAAATTGGTCATTGGATAATAGGCCGCTAAATCTGACCAAGAAATCGTGTTAATGTCATTTTTAGTAATAGATATTGGTAATTCCTTACCAATCACTCGTCCAGAATCATTCGTAATTTCTTGATTCATCATGAAACGCAATTGGTCTACAGTTAAAGATGTATTCCAAATACGGACTTCATCTATATGACCTTTATAGTATTGTATTGGAGAGATTGAGCCTGCAGCTGCTATATGAAAGGATTCAGCTGTTGGTGTAGGTGCTGTTTTTTCAGCAGAATGATCTAATACGCCATCAATGTAAATTGACGCGATTGAGCCATCATAAGTCACAGCGATATGATGCCATTCATTCTCAGGAATAGAAGTATAAGAGTTAAGGGATTGGCTACTGTTATTTTTCCACGTGATGTTAATCTTGTTAGAATTAGTAAGCGTTAAGTCATAACCATGCGTAAATGCGACATCTCTCTTAGAAAGAATAGAAACATTGTCAGTGTTTTCAGAGTCGTGTTTTATCCATGCAGAGACTGTAAAACCATTCGGATTTAAATCTAAGGAGTTTTGCATATCAATATAACTGTCAGAACCATTAAAATAGATAGCGCGTTCTCTAGTAATTTGAGGTGAATATCCAAAGGTTACATAAATAGGTCCATTTAAGTTGTATTCTGTTTCTAAGTTATCAGCATCATCTAAAGTCAAGATTCTAAAATCGGCATTAGCATCGAAGGTGCCTGAATCTGAAATAAACATGTAATAATTTCCAATTTCCGAAGTATTATTAATGACTTCTTTTGGAATTTTAATACGTAATGTTGGAGTTTCTTCACTCACTGGAATAAGTTTCCATATACGTTGCATGGCGGTGTATGAAACTGTGGACTGAATGTTTGAGTCGATGTCTTCACTTAGATTTAAAATAACTGGTGAAGCGTTCGTATGTATATGAGCGCCATTATTTCCCCAAAATAAGGTTGGTTGAGGTGCATTAGTATCGTTAGTATTTTGGTTATAACTGGTGTTGTTATTTACTAAACTTATGGTAAGGATGTCATCAAGACTTTGTTGATTGACACTTCTGCTAAGAGAAGATGGATGCTGATACGTATTATCTAAGTTATTTAAGAATGTACGGTTATAATTATAATGTTCTAGTTGCGACCAATTTAATTGATCACTATTAGTTGTGACATTTGGTTCTGAATCATCTAAATGCTGAGCATAGCTAGACGAGAACATTAATAATAAAAGATAATAAATCAGCGTAATTTTTTTCATCAGATTTGGGGTTGAATGAAATAATTATGGCGCTAAGATATAATAATTTTTGAATTTTTATCCATAAAACGCAAATAAATCCGATAAAGTGTATTGTCGAGAAAGTGTTTTATTGTGATTTTCTATTCGTTAGTGCTGTTTTCTCTAGCTATTACTCAAAAAAACGAACGTGAAAATGATTGTTGAAAATTTTGAAAATAGCGAAGTGAAATAAATCTTAATGACCCAAAATTTAATAATAAGTAGGTGTAATGGATTGAAAAATACCCAGTATGGTGTATTTTAATCTTAGTTGTAAAGCCTTAATTTACACGCGATTATTTTGCTAAAAGTGTTATTCATAGTAAATACGATGTTCTTGTCGAATAATATTAAAGTTTAATATTGACTTAACAAGAATTTAACTACATTGAAAACCTTTAAGTAATTAGCTATTACGTGTTTATGGGGAAAATAAAATTTAGACTACTAACAGTGGTTGGTTTGGCTTTTGGTATCATTGGGGCAGTTAATATTTCAGATATAGCTCTTTTTAATAAAAACAGATTAGAAATAACAGATGTAAAATCGGTTCGCATGGCACCTAATGCCACTATAGCAGGAACAACAACGGTTTGTCATAATGAGAGTCCACAACCAGAAATAACATTTACGGGTTCTGCAGGTTCTGCACCTTATACGTTTACGTATACAATTAATGGAGGAAGCAATCAAACAATTACAACTGGTGGTACTGATACGTCAGTTTCAATATCTGTAAATACCAATGTGATTGGTAGTTTTGTGTATGAACTCGTTTCTGTTCGCGATAGCTCTAATACCACGTCTCCAGCAAATGGAAGCGCTACGGTAACCGTTGCTGCTCCACCTACGGTTAATTTTACATTTAATGACGATACTTGTTCTGGTACTCCAGTTAATTTTTCGTCAACAGTAACAGGTAATGGTCCTTTTACTTACGATTGGGAATTTGGAGACTCTAGTAGTTCTACAAATGAAAATCCTTCGCATAGTTATGATGCCTTTGGATGTGGGTTTTCCAACTTCTCAGTAACGTTAACGGTCACTGATAGTAATGGCTGTACAAAAACTAGAACAAAACCAATAAGTATAAAACAACGACCAAATCTTAGTTTCGAAGATTTAAATGCTCAATTTCTACCATTTGATAATTGTGGTAATAATACTGTAGATCCGACTTATACCGTTGATGTTGGTAATGTATCACCTTCTGATAGTTGTGTTACATCTTATGATATAAATTGGGGAGATGGATCGTCTGAAACTAATATTACGTTTCCCATTACACATACCTATAACGTATTAGGTTCTTTTGATATGGTCATCACGGGCTACGGAACTAATGGTTGTATTACTAATGATACTTACCTTGTAAAGAATTCTAGTAATCCTGGTGGTAACGTGTCAAATCCAGGTAATACCACCAATTTATGCTTGCCGGTTGACGATTTAGGCTTTACAATTGCCGATTGGGGAGAAAATCCTCAAGACACCACTTATTTCGTCGATTATGGAGATGGTACCCAAGAAACATTTACCCAAGGAAATTTAATTGCTGCTTCTTTAGATTATGATCCTGCAAATCCTTCTGCAGCCAGTCCATTTCCTTTAAATCATATTTATACAGAATCAAGTTGTCCTAATCCTGGTTACATAATATCTTTAAATATATCCACCTCATGTGGAAATACAATATCCACAGCAGGTCCTATTACGCTATTATCATTACCTGAAGTTGATTTTGAATTTGAAACACCAGGCTGTCTCAATACCGAAATACAATTTACAAATACTACAGAAAATGGATATGGTCCAAATTGTACAGAACAAGCCAATCATGTGTGGGACTTTGGTGATGGTAATACGTCAGATTTAGAAAGTCCAACACATACATATACGTCTCCAGGAACCTATACTGTAACCTTGACTGAAGAGAATTTTTGTGGAGCTACACCACCTGTGAGTAAAACAATTTGCATCGAACCAGAATTAGTGCCTAGCTTTTCATTAAGTGATACTTCAGGTTGTATTCCTTTTGATTTGAATATTTCAAATACAACAGATCTTTCTCAGTCCTGCGGTTCTGACACCTATCTATGGGAAGTCATTTACACGTCTGAATTCTGTGGAACTTCAGAATCATATAATTTCACAGGTGGTACAGATGAAAATTCTGAAAATCCATCTATTCAATTCGATACTGCAGGAACGTATGAAATTGTAATGACGGCTACAAATTCTTGTGGAGATTTTCAAACATCTCAGTTTATTGAGGTTAAACGTCCACCAACAGTTACTTTAGATCCTATTGAGGATGCTTGTGGTTCGCTAACTTTTAATCCGGTTGCTACAGTGGAGACATGTGCACCTGCTTCAGATACTATAACGTATAGCTGGTTGTTTCCTGGGGGTTCACCTGCAACTTCAGACCAATTAGATCCAGGTACTATTAGTTATACAACAGTTGGTGATTATACGGTTACCTTTAGCATTACAAATAGTTGTGGCACTACGACTGAAACAGAAACCTTTTCTATTAATGATTCTCCGACAATCACAAATACAGATTTGGTTCAAACCATTTGTTCTGGAGCTTCAACAGCAGCAATACTCATAACATCGGATGATCCGAGTACAACTTTTAACTGGACCTCTAATAATCCAGTTGGGCTGTCTGGTTACGCTCCAAGCGGAATAGGTAGCACTATTCCTGTGCAAACGATTATTAATACGACAACGTCTCCAATTACTTTAATATATACGGTAACACCAGAAATTGATGGTTGTGAAGGATTACCATTCGATTTTGAAATCATTGTTGAGCCGGCCCCTTTAATTACTGTGCAGCCTATATCAAATGGAGTTTGCCAAAATGGTACAACGGATGATTTATCGGTGGCGTATCAAGGCACAGGAACTCCGGTTTACCAATGGTATGAAAATACGGTTAATGATACCTCATCAGGAACTGCTATTGCTGGAGCCACATCTGCAACATTTTCTCCACCAACAGATACTGTAGGCATAACTTATTACTACGTTATTATTACATTTTCTTCAGGTGGTTGTAATGAAATCATTTCTGATACTGCAGAAATTGAAGTTGCCAATGCTCCGCAAATTGATACACAGCCAATAAGTACACAATCCATTTGTATTGGAGGTAATTCGGAAGAACTTGAGGTGATTATTTCAGGCGGATCAGGTACGGCGACTTACCAATGGTTTAGTAATACTATAAATAGTAATTCTGGTGGTACCTTAATTTCAGGAGCTACCGCATCAACATATACACCGCCTGTCTTTAATACGATTGGAACTTTTTATTATTACGTAGAAGTTTCATTTGTATCTAATGGCTGTTCAATGCTAATTAGCGACGTTTCAGAAATTGAAGTTGTTGATGATCCTGAAATCACCATTGAACCTTTAGATTTTCAAAGTTTATGTCAGAATTCTGCCGTTGAGGATTTGGAAGTGGTAGTTTCTGGTGGTTTAGGTAACCTATCGTACCAATGGTATGTCAATACGGCGAATAATACCACATCGGGAACAGTAATAGCAGGAGCGACTTCAAATATATATACACCTCCAGGATCTGCAGTCGGTACCCTTTTCTATTATTGTATCATTACGCAAGATGTTTCTGGTTGTGAGGTGATTAGTGCTATTGCTGAGGTCGAAATTAGCGCAGGAGCACAGTTTAGTGCACAACCGATTTTGGATGAGCTTTGTTTAGGTGAAACCACACCAGCGTTAACGGTTGCGTATACAAATGGTACGGGAACAGCTACATATCAATGGTATCAAAATATAGATGATAATACTTTAACAGGTACTGCTATTCCTGGTGCAACGACTAACACGTATAATCCAAATGTAGATACTGTCGGTTCTATGCATTATTATGCTATAATTACATTTAGTTCAGGAGGTTGTACCGAAATTATATCTGAAACAGCCGAAATTATAGTGAACGAAACACCGCTTATTGCTAATTCAGAAGTCTTAATTTGTAGTGGAAATACATTTGTGTTTTTACCAGATACAAGTGATACGGTGCCTTTAAATACAGTATATACTTGGACAACTCCTGTCGTTAGTCCAATCGGAAGTATTACCGGTGCTACTGAACAGTTAACTCCTATCGCAACGGTATCTCAATTTTTAGAAAATACAACGACTACTCCTGCAACAGTAACCTATACGGTGACTCCCGTTTCAGGAAATTGTCCTGGTTTACCATTTGAAGTTGAGGTGATAGTTAATCCTTCTATTTCCGTCATGTCTACCGAGACTCATAATTTATGTTATCAAGTGAATACTGGTTCTATAGAAATTGTAATTGTTGGTGGTATTCCTTTCTCAACAGGAAGTGATTATAATATCACTTGGACAGGGCCAAATGGATTTTCGAGTACAGATCAAGATATCTTTAATTTGGAAGCTGGCGATTATACTTTGGATATTGAAGATGATGGAGGTTGTCCTTATTCGGAAATTATAACCATAACGGAACCAGATGAACTCGTATTTAGCGCTATTGATTTTGATGTAGAAACCATTTCATGTTTTGGTGCCAATGATGGAGAGATTGGAATTGATGTCTCAGGAGGAACTCCGCCATATGTTTATACTTGGACTTTAAATGGATCGCCATTTTCAACAGACGAAGATGTGTCCAATATTGGACCAGGAGATTATAATATTTCAGTAACCGATGCGAATTCGTGTGGTCCGATTGAGTATGATTTTACATTTGAAGAACCAGCAGAATTAGAAGTGACTTTAGATGCTAAAACGGATGTGTTATGTTACGGAGATGCCACAGGAATAATTGCTGTGAATGTTATAGGTGGGCGAACCGATTATAATTATGTATGGTCTGGTCCTAATGGGTTTTCTAGCACCAATCAGAATATTGATACGTTAATCGCAGGGACTTATAATCTTACGGTTACAGATCGTTCAGGTTGTATTGATACTCTAGAGGTAGAGATTCTTGAAAATGATCAAATAGAAATCGATCTTACAGTGACACAAATGGTCTGTTATGGAGACAATGACGGCTCTATAGTTATTAATTCAATTTCTGGAGGTGTAGCACCGTATACCATAGCTTGGAGTAATTTAGGTACAGGAAATAGTCAGACAAATTTATCTGGTGGTACATATACTATTACCATAACTGATGCGGAAAATTGTGAGCGTCAATTCCCAGTAGTTATAGATGAACCTCCTGTTTTTCTGATTGATCCCGTAGTGACACAAATGACTTGTGCAGGTGAAAATGATGGCAGCATCACCTTAAATTTTGTAGGTGGTGTTGATCCCGTAAACCTTGTTTGGGATGATGATGCTACAGCCGGAACAGAACGAAATAATTTAGCTCCAGGTATGTATACTGTAACTATTACAGATGGTGTGCCTTGTGAGATTCAAGAAAGTTTTACCATATTCGATATTTTACCATTAGAGTTATCTGCAACCCTTACCAATGCTTTGGATTGTGAGGATCCTAATAGTGGAGCGATTAACTTACTTATTCAAGGTGGAACTCCACCATTTGACGTGCTTTGGTCTAATGGGGAAGTTACAGAAGATTTAAGTGCTATTCCTCCAAATACTTATGTCGCTGCAGTTACAGATGCCAATGGCTGTACGATAGAAGGGAGTTGGGAGGTGACTAGATTTGAACCTTTAGTGTTACATGTTGAAGAAGAGGTGGATGTAAATTGTGACACCAAAACGATAAATCAAACGTTTATTGCCATGGCAAGTGGAGGAGTGCCACCATTTCAATATAATTGGTCTAGTGGAACGGTTAGTGGTGTTAATAATGAGTTCATGACCACGGACGCAAATGGCTTAGTTATTTTAGAAGTTACCGATAGTTTTGGATGTTCAATTAATTACACATTTAACGTTGAGCTTACCACTTTGGGAGATGCTGATTTTGATACCACATCTTATGGATATTTAAATTATGGCATTTACGCCATTCAAGATCCTATTGAATTTATAAACGAAGCCACAGGACATTACGAAACCATACTGTGGGATTTTGGAGATGGTAGTTTTTCGGGTGAAGAAAATCCAATACATACGTATTTCACTCCTGGTAGTTATGAGGTAAAACAAACGGTAACGTATCCGTATGGTTGTGTATATGAAAAATCAATAACGCTTAGTATTGAGGAAGGTTATAAACTCATAATGCCAGATGCATTTACACCAAATGGTGATGGTGTTAATGATTTCTTTGGACCTGTTTTTATAGGATTAAATAGTTTAGAAATGAATGTGTACGATACATGGGGAAGTCTTATCTATAATGAAACCGGAGATGCGATTAGAGGATGGGATGGTAAAGTAAAGGACGAAGAAGCCGAAAACGGAAATTACTACTACACATTTACAGCCAAGACATTTTATGGCAACGAAATTAAGAAACAAGGAGCTTTTGTATTTATCAGATAAAACCGAAATGACATTGAAAAGATTTATAATTATAATAGTGGTTTTAATTGGTTTAAGAGTTCATGCTCAGGACCCGATTTTTACGCAGTCAAACTATATTCAAGAAACCATGAATCCTGGATTCTCAGGTTTTGAGGATAGTGATAGACTTGCAGCCGGAGTAGTAACCAGAACCCAGTGGCCAAATTTAGACTTAAGAGTAGATACGCAATATGCTTATCTCAATAAATCGTTTGATTATGGACCAAGTTTAGGTTTTGGAGTGGGAGTAAATTTTCTAAGACAGCACGAAGCATTTAGCGATTACAATTATTATCAATTGAATGTCAATTATGCCCATCGCGTAAACTTAGATGGAGGTTGGTATTTTAGACCGGCTTTAGAGGTTGGTTTAGGGTTTAAAGACGTTGGGTTTAATAACCTCACGTTGGCAGATCAAATAAATATTAACTCAGGAATTGTAAGTCCTGTATCCGTAGACCCGTTGAGTAATACTGTAGATAATGTGTTTTTTGGAGATATTTCTGCAGGAGTTGTTTTTGAGAAACAGGAGTTTAATGGTATAACTTATTGGTTTGGTGCTTCAGCCAAACATCTTAATCGTCCAAATATTTCGTTTGTTGATGGAGATGAATTGCCCTTGGATATTTTCTATGCCTTACACGGGAATTTCAGATTTCCTTTTATGAACGATTATAGTATTATGATGACTACTAATTATATGCAACAAGGAGAATATAATCGCTTAGATGTTGGTTCTTTACTGATGGTGAATCAATTCTTAATAGGTGTTACTGCGACGACTAATCCTGCTAAGAATGATTCTAACAGTCATCTACTCACTTCAGTGAATGCTTTTTTTGGTTTAGAATATACTGAGTTTCGATTCGGTTTATCTTATGACATGAACACCTCCAAAATAGGACGTACCAATGGCGTCTACGAGTTGTCCGTAACGTATTTATCAGGTTGTAGACGTTGTAAAACCGACCGCAGTAGAAAACGTTAATTTAATTAAACTTACGTTTTTGAAACCATAAATCAGATAGTGAAATATTTATATTTAAGGTATTTACATATTCCTCTATTAGAATGCTCTCTGTGGTTCCTTTTTTACCTAAAGTATATGAAATGTTTAGAAGAGAGCGTTTGCCAATCGGTAAACCAATTCCGAAGGATGCTGAATAAGTATCAATGTTGGTATCTTCAACTTTTAGATAACCTGAATTATAATTAAGTCCCATTCTGAAATCTACGCGTTTCCAGTATTTATAACTTGTTCGGTCAACAGCAAAAGACGCTCCGAGTCCAAAAATATCTTGATCAACATAGTCACCGATAGCATCGGACTGATTCGTAGCAGACCAGAACTTTTTAGTGTAATCAGCAGTTAGGAGCAGATTTTTAAAAGAGGTGCTATATCCAAATCCAAGTTTTAATGGTAGGTAAAAATTATCTATTGACTCTCCCTCAGTTTCTTCCAAAGTTGAATAGGCAGAATTTGAATATTTACCAACATATACGTCCTTTGTTCCTTTTAATACGGTAGGAAAGTCTAAAGTGAATCCAAAATTATGTTTGTCTTTTAAAGAATACTGTGCTCCTAACCCCAATTGTGCTCCGTTATAATAATTATTTTCAATTATTTCTAAATAACTATTCGATGTTACAATAGACTCACTTTCTTCAATGTTACCAAATAAGTAAGAGGCTTTTACACCAACATTTAAATTGTTAAAAAATGTTCGCGCGTAGTCTAATCGCAATTCACTTATACCACCAGTACCTCCAATGTTAGTTGTAAATTGTTCATCACTTCCTTCAATATTGTTTTCGATACCAATTAATGAATAGCCTACATTTGTCGATGGTTTTAATGTTAAGCCAATACCGTAGTCGTCATTATGGTTAAATGCGATGGATATATTGGTGAAGTTGTAATTAGATCTTTGCTCATTAGCATCACCACCTGTAAGATTGGTAAGTTCGGCAGAACCACCAAAGTCAAAAGTGACTTCATTTTTCTTTAAGGTCGCAAAGGCCGCGGGATTGTAGAGGTTAATTCCGTAGTTGGCATCTAAGGAAATACCTGTATTACCAAGTCCACTATTTCTACCTGTTCCTGAATTACTTTCTACTCCCAAGCCAAAAAGTGAATACGGAGAGCCTGTGAGGTTACTAGATTGTGAGTGGCTATATAATCCAAACAGTAATGCAAAAAATATTAAAGATTGAGATTTATTCATATACTGCATATGTTATAACTAGTTTGGTGTTAAAGTTAGACCGCTGACTGTCATTAAAAATAATTTTATTAACGGTAGAATTATAATCCGTTGGAATCATAATAAGGGCATCTTCCGTTATAGGACTCTCATTTAATTTTAGATCTATAAAATCTATTACAGGTACCGTAAAGGCAACTTGATTAAATTCCGAATCTTCATTTGTTGTTGTTGCTGTAACCACATCTACACTATTACTAATTTGACTCGCTAAATCATTGTTTTGATCTATAGTATAAAGTAATAGGGTTTCGCTTAAGGGTTGAATATCTGAATGTGATAGCGTGTTAGGTTCTATATATAGTGTGGCATCTAATATGGTGCCTTCACTACCTATATTGTACAAATCTTTAATTGTAGGGAATTCAATTCTAGTTACATAACCCGTACCAGCTTGGTTGTAGCTTATATTGCCACTTTCTGTGGAGGTGAGGTTAAATTCTTGATCAGTAATGTCTTCTAAAGGTAAGCCTGTGACATCACTTTCTATATGATTATAATAGGTGTTTATAGTCATGTCGTAAGTGTATTCGTCGGTTTCTAATTCATCAGGAATAGTATAATAGAAGCGAAGGTAAGAGGAGTCACTATCTGTAGAAAAACCAATAATTGAACCGTCATCCGCATTACTTGGCATAATAGTAAAGCCTTTAAGCATTTGATACAAAGACTCTTGATCTGTAATAATATTTTCTCGTATGTCATTAAAGAGTTCTTCGCCAAAACTGTACGGTAAGGTTATAAAAAGTGAATCTTTACTTGGAGAGGGATAATAGGATTTAGTAAGTAAAGGGGTTTCTTCATAAGATGTCTCTGTTGTATTATAAAAATACGTGTCATCAGTAGTCATCTTATCTGTAAGCTTATGAATATTTAATGTAGCCACTTGGGTAGTGTCATTGTAATAATAAGTGTCATAGCCAAGAACTAAACCTACACTGTCTAAAACAGCATCATTATCTAGATAATAGGCGGATGGACTAAGTTGAACATTAGTAGACGTAGTTATGAGTCCCATATCGTCATCATTGTATTGTCCTATGAGGAGTCTACCACTAGTTGAGGTCGTAATAGAGTCGAATTTCATGGTAGATAATCGTACCTCAAATGTGTCTATAGATAGAACTCTAATGTTTGTGCCAGTGAAGTCTTCACCAGCAACTAAGCTTTCGCTATCAGCATCTGCAGAACAGGATATAATTACCATTAAAATAGTAATCGCTGTAAATAATTTTAGAAATGATTTCAACATTTGTATTATAGAATTTGTACAAATCAACTACCCAATTGATGTAATAAAAAGTGAAATATACCTACAGTGCAAATTTATCTACAGAAAGGCTGATTTATACTATAAAGGTTTATACTTAGTTTTATAGATTAAAAATTGGTGTTTGTCTATAAAAAAAGTGTCTAGGTATATTTTGTAATTGATGTAAAAGATTGTGGTAGTAAGTTAGCACCCGATGAGAAAAAACACATTATATTATTTAACCTTTAGCTTAGTCTCTATGGTGTCTTATGGGCAAAAAATGTTCACTACGACGGATTCAGGAGATTTATTGGCTCTCGATTATGGGAATTACTTGAATTTGAATGATATTCAATTAGAACATAAATCTGTAGCCATGGATTTTACGTCTCTATTAAATAGTTCAACATTTGGGTTTGGTGTGGATTATACAAATCATAGTTTAGATTTTGAGGATTATGATAGGTTTCATGATTATAGTGCGTTTAATGAATTGCACAGTGTTGAGCTGTATGCTAGGTATAAGACTAATTTGGTTAATAATTGGGATTTAAATCTGACAGTGGCTCCTTATGTATCATCAACATTTAATGAGGCTATTTCTACTGATGATTTTGTATTGAATTATGCCGTAAATTTTCTCAAAACTTGGGATAATGACGGCCTTAAATCGACTTTAAAATTGGGAGCAGGTTATGGATCATTATTTGGAGCACCTAATTTTTACCCCTTAGTGTCTTATTCTCAAAATGTCAGTGAAAAATTAAGATACGAAATAGGACTACCTGTCACCGGTGTTTTTTATAAGTTAAATGCCCAAAGTAGTCTAGATTTTAAAGCAGAACCAGAATCTATTTACGCTAATAATGTCTCAGGGTTCAGAACCGAAACTGATGGTGTAGTGTATAATTCTAAGCTAGAATTTAAAGCCGTGAAATTAGGATTGGGCTACAAGTTTCATTTTGATGACAATTGGTCTACCTATTTCAATATGGGCTATACTATGGCAAGTGAACTTAGTTTAATAGATAACGACAATACAATTTATGATTTTGATTCTAACGAATCAGTAGCATTGAATATAGGAATTAGTTTTAATATAAATAAGAAGTAAAATGAGAAAAATGAATAGTAAATCAGCCATAAGAATGCTTTATTTAGGTGCCGTGTTGGCATTGTTTTCTAGTTGTAATAGTGACGATGACGATGACGATACCTTAGGAAACTGGGTAAAGAAATCTACCTTTAATGAGGAAGCAAGAAGTAGTTCTGCCGCCTTTACCATTGGAAATATTGGTTATATGGGTACAGGTTATGATGGGAGTGATTATTACAACGATTTTTGGGGCTATAATATGGATACCAATTCTTGGCAGCAATTATCAGATTTTCCTGGTATAGAAAGAAGCTCTGCAACAACTTTTGTTATTGGTGATGATGGTTATATTGGAACAGGTTACAATGGTGATTCTAATGATGAATTATCGGATTTTTATAAATATGATGTCGGTACAAACAGTTGGACATCCATTGCAGATTTTGGCGGTTCAGCACGATATGGAGCTGTAGGTTTTGGTTCAGATTCATATGGTTATGTAGGTACAGGTTATGACGGAAGTGATAAAAAAGACTTCTGGAGATACAACCCTACGTCAGATTCATGGGAAGAAATTTTCGGTTTTGGAGGTGATAAAAGAAGAGATGGTGTAACGTTTACCATTGGTGATGAAGTATATTTGGGAACAGGAATAAGTAATGGAGTATATGAGTTAGATTTCTGGTCTTTTAATTTAAATACTGAAGTTTGGACTCAGCTTGAGGATATAGACGAAGATGATGATGATTATGTGTACAGATCTAATGCGGTTGCTTTTACAATTGACGGTAAAGGATATGTTGCCTGTGGTGAATATTCAGGTAGTTTAAGTACAGTGTATGAATATACACCTTCAACTGAATCTTGGGTAGAAAGAACAGCTTTTGAACTTTATGCTAGACGTGATGCTATCGCATTTAGTGATGGGGCGCGTGCCTTTGTCGCTTTAGGTAGAAATGGAACGTTATATTTAGATGATAACATGGAGTTTTTCCCTACTGAAGAACAAGATGACGATGATAATTAAAAAATAAAAGAGAATTGTTTAGATTGATTGATTGAGAGGCTATTACTTTTGTGATTGATGGTTAATAGCCAACTGAGAGTCAGGATTATGTTGATATCCTTCATTAATTCTGGCTCTTTTTTTTAAAACAAGAAAAGAAATGAAAAAGATTTATAACTATAAAACTGTTTTATTAGGAATTATAATCTTAATTATGGTATTTTTTTATTTTCAATTTGGAAGTAAGGAGACCAATACGAGTTATGATAATAATTCATTTTCACTACAAGTCATAGAGCAAGATAGTTCCTGGATATATGAAGTGTATAATGAAGGTAGTTTATTTATCCGTCAAGAATATATCCCAGCGGTAAAAGGTAGACAAGGTTTTACCTCTAAAGAAGACGCAGAGAAAATAGGCAATCTTGTAATACGTAAGCTCTCAGAAGATAAAATGCCAGTAATAAGTATAATGGATCTAAATGCTTATGCTATAAGTTACAAGAAAAATTAATTCAGTTATTACGCCATGCCATGCTAACAAAAAATATTTCTTATAAAGAGTTAATAGTACACGTTGTAGTATGGTTATGTGTAAGTATATTCCCTTTATTAACAGCGTATATTGACTTAGGTGAAATTCCCTCGGATTTATACCTAAGGCAATTAATGCGACCAATTTTGTTTTATGTCAACTATTTAGTTTTTGTGCCTTATATATTGCTAAAACGCAAGTTGATTCTGTATATCGTTGTGTCAATTCTGTTTTTAGCACTTTATAATTATATAAGTACAGAGCTAATCACAAATACTATTGCAGAAGGTTTTCGAAATAGAATGCAACCACCAAAACCACCAGGAGGACCTTTTGGAATGCGACATGCCATACCAGTAGTATTTTCGTTATCTATTTTTCTCCTAGGAGGTATTTTTAGTCTGGTTGTGGATTTTTATAAACGAGATCGTTTGTCCAAAGAACTAGAAAATGAACAAAAGGAAATTAAGCTACAATTTTTAAGAAACCAGTTAAATCCTCATTTTTTATTCAATTCCCTTAACAGTATTTATGCTTTAGTGAGAAGTAAATCAGATGATGCACCAGAAGCTGTTATTACACTTTCAGAACTGATGCGTTACATGCTTTATGAAGCAGGAAACAATCAGGTAACACTAGAAAAGGAAATCAATTATATTAAAAATTATATCGCATTACAACGATTACGACTGAAAAATACTGAAGCTGTTAAACTTAACATAAAAGGTGAAACAAGAAATTTAAAAATCTATTCTTTATTGTTAATTTCATTTATAGAAAATGCTTTTAAGTATGGCACGGACTATAAAGGAAATACACATATAGATATAAAAATAGTCGTGGATAATAATAAATTAAGCCTAAATGTTGAGAATATAATTGGCTTATATAAACGTGACGATAAAAACTCTGGAGTCGGATTAGAGAATATTAAAAATCAACTTAATTATTTGTATAAAAATAATCACGACTTAACCATTGAAGAAGATAATGCGTATTACAGAGTGCATCTCACCTTAAACCTTAAAGACAATGAAATGCATAATAATTGATGATGAGCCATTGGCAATAGATGTTATTGAATCGTACTGTCAGGCATTAGGTGCAGTAGAGGTCATTAATACATTTACAAATGCTATTGAAGCCTTAGAATTTATAAATAATAACCAAATTGATTTGGTGTTTTCGGATATTGAAATGCCTAATATTTCAGGTATAGATTTAATTCGATCGCTAGAAGGAAAGGTGCCTCATTTTATTTTTACAACAGCGTATCCCGAATATGCCTTAGAAGGATTTGATCTTAATGCGATTGATTATTTAGTGAAACCAATTCCGTTTCCTAGATTTATAAAAGCAGTGAACAGAGTAAAAGAAATGATGAAATTAAATGATGTAACGTCATCGTTTAACGTGTCTTCAGCAGGTGGTGAAACACCAACGCACGAAGACGATTTCATTTTTGTTAAATCGGAATACGAGAACTTAAAAATAGATATTAAAGATATAAAACATATTCAAGGTTTAAAGGATTATTTAAAGATTCATTCCGACAATACAAAACCCATTTTAACCTTAATGAGTTTTAAAGAAATGCAATCTAAATTACCTGAGAACATGTTTATAAGAGTACATCGCTCTTACCTAGTTAATGTCAATAAAATTACGTCGATTCAAAAAAATAGGATCATACTTAAAGACGAAAGAATCCCAATTGGTGAAAGTTATAAATCTATGGTGTATAGTCGACTAAATATTTAGAACTTAACTTAAGTCCCAAATTAAGGGCAGTATAAAATAAACGATTAAGGTCACCAGCAGGATTGAAATAACATTCATCCAAACCCCTTTCTTCACCATGTCTTCTATTTTTAAATACCCCGACCCAAATACAACGGCATTCGGTGGAGTGGCTACAGGGAGCATAAATGCGCATGAGGCCGCTAAAGTAGCGCTTACTAGTAATATATAAGGATGCACATTAATTACTGCTGCTAATGAGATTAAAACGGGTAATAGCATTGCTGTTGTGGCCATATTCGACGTTATTTCGGTAAGAAAATTAACGGAAGCAATTAATACCAATAAGAGTATAAAAAGCGATACACCAATTAAGGTGGTGAGCTGGCTCCCAATCCAGATGGCTAAGCCGCTAGATTCAAATCCTATAGCTAGTGCCATACCACCACCAAACAATAACAAAATTCCCCAAGGTAATTTTACAGCATCTTCCCACGTGACTAAAGCACGATTATTCCCTTTATTTGGAATTATAAATAACAGAATGGAAGCCATTATAGCAATTATAGTATCGTCAATTGCAGGTAACCATAAAGTTAATAGAAACGATCTGGAAATCCATGCAATGGCCGTAATGGTAAAGATGATTAGTATCACTTTTTCCTCATATGATATTTTTCCTAAAGCCTTAAGTTGATTTTTAATTTCTTGTTGCCCTCCAGGAAACTCTTTTTGTTCAAATTTAAAGGCAAAACGCGTTAAGTACACCCAACAAATAATCAATAGAACGACACTTATAGGAAAGCCGAACATAAACCACTGCGAAAATTTAATTTCAGTATGATAGGTGCTTTCAACAATACCAGCGAGTACTAAGTTTGGTGGTGTACCAATTAAAGTAGCCATGCCACCAATAGAGGCACTATAGGCAATAGCTAACATTAAGGCCTTACCAAATATTAAATTTTCATTGGCTTTTGTTTTAGGATTATCTTGAAGGTGTAAAACAATAGCTATACCCACCGGTAAGATCATAACGGCTGTAGCGGTATTAGAAATCCACATGGATAATAACGCTGTGGCGACCATAAATCCAAGGATAATACGACTCACATTAGTGCCAACAATGCTAATGATGTTTAAGGCAATACGTTTATGTAGATTCCATTTTTCTATGGCAATGGCGAGTATAAATCCTCCTAAGAATAGAAATATGTATTTGTGACCATAAGAAGCTGTGGTTTCACTTAGTGAAAGTCCACCAGACAACGGAAACAATACAATAGGCAATAATGCTGTAACAGGTATAGAAATTGCTTCAGTTATCCACCAAACAGCAACCCAAGACGTTGAGGCTAAAATAGCATTGGCAGATTCACTTAAACCTTCAGGATGAAAGAAAAGGATAATGAGTATAAATAATAAAGGTCCTAATACAAGACCAATTTTTTGTTTCAGTGATTTCATTAAAGTTAAATTACATAGAAAATCAACAAGCGTTAGGATTCTAGCTGAAAGGTATTATAATATCTTGATAAATAAGATTGTTAAATTAAAAAAAAGTGAACTAGAACCATCACCTCTAACCTGAAATGGAGGATAACTAACATATTGTTATTATTTTAGAGGAATGAAACCAATATACGCATTATTCGCCTTTTTTTTAATCACAGTTACCATAGCGTTTACAAATGTTGAAAGTGCTTTTGGACAACAAGTAAGTGATAGTTTAAACTATTATAAAACTTTAGCCTTGAAGCCTCAAAATGCCACTGATTTAATAAAGTCAGAAAACTATTTCAATAAAAATTATGAAAAGGTTGTAAAGACAGGGGATATCAATATTGCTATTCGTTATTTATATTATATGGCGAGTATAGCTTACAAGAAAGGTGAATATATAAAAAGTGAGGAAATGGCTGTTAAGGCCTTAAATCATTTAGATACCTTAAAGAGCTCTAACTATACGATTTCTACACGAAAAAGTTTCTATAACCTTTTGGGTTTAATGTATAGTGAACAACAAAACCAGCAAAAAGCAATAGAGCTTTATAGCAATGCTTTAAAAATCTCAGAATCCCCCTCAGACAGTGCTAAAATTTACAATAACCTTTCAGTGGTTTATAAAGCGTTTGATGATCTTGATAATGCCCAAAAGGAAATACGTAAAGCCTATAACTTAATTCCAAGAATCACGGATACAATCACACAGGCTTTAATCATAGATAATTATGGGGTTATTGAGTCTAAAATTAGTACAGCGAATGGCATCAATGCAATGAATAAGGCTTTAGAATTAAGAGAATCTGTAAATGATACCTCCACAATATATACGAGTTATGCACATTTAGCAGAATATTATTATAGACTTAATAATGTAGAAGAATCAAAAAAGTATGCGTTAAAATCACTCGAACTTGCAGAGATTATAAATTCAGATGCTTATAAAAATGATGCTCTAGGCTTGTTAGTTGATGTAAGTGATGATGCCTATGCTAGAGCTTACAAAAAGTTAAATGACAGTCTCTATGCTTCAGAAAAAGAGAGTTTGAACACATTCGCATTACTTAAATATGATAATTCGGAATACAAAAGAAAAGCATTACAAAGTCAGCTTGAAAAAGAACAGCAAGAATCTAGAACTGTTTATGCAATTTTAATCGCTTCATTTATAGCATTAGGTTCAATATTTATATACTTCATACTGAAAGCGAAACACAAAAAGGAAAATTTACAGCAAGTTTTTGATACGGAATCACGGATTTCTAAACAAATTCATGATGAAGTTGCTAACGGAGTATTTCAAGTGATGTCTAAACTTGAAAATCAAGAAGTGAAAAATGAGGTCCTTCTAAATGACCTACACGATTTGTATTATAAAACACGAGATATTTCCAAAAAGCATAGTGATTTAAGTACAGAATACCCTTTTAAAGACCACCTCGATGAGTTGATTGAAAGTTTTAACGATAATGCTACAAGTGTGATTATTAAAGGGATGTCAGAGGTGTCTTGGGATCATGTGCCTCAATTAAAAAGAGTGGCTATTTATAGGGTGTTACAAGAGCTTTTAATCAATATGAAAAAGCACAGTTTTGCCTCTTTAGTGGTGATTATGTTTAAAAAAGAAAATAACAAAATTCGTATCAACTATAGTGACAATGGGGTTGGAAGCGAATTAAAAAAAGGGGTTGGACTTCAAAATACGGAAAACCGTATTCAATCCATAAATGGAAGTATTACTTTTGAAACAAATCCGAATAAAGGGTTTAAAGTTAAAATAACGATTTAACCATGTTTAAGAACGTTTTAATTAATGAAGATCACGATGCTATTCTTTCTAATATCACCAAGATATTAGGTGAATTGAATGTGGAATCTGTTGAGACATCGCAATATTGTGATGAGGCGTATTTAAAATTAAAGAAAGCAGCATTAGAAAAAAATCAATTTGATTTAATAATAACTGATCTCTCCTTTAAAAGAGATCATAGAGCGACTAATTTAGGTTCGGGTGAAACCTTAATCGAAAAAATACGAATCGACTTTCCAGACTTACCCATTATTGTGTACTCTATGAAAGATCAGTTGCAAAAAATTCGGGCACTAATTAAGACGTATAACATTAATGCGTATGTGTGTAAAGACAGAAAAGGAGCTGTGGAATTAGCAGAGGCTATACAAGCTGTTTATAATAAAAAAGTTTATGTTTCACCACAGGTAGAAAAAGCATTGAGTCCAAAGTCGCAATTAGAAATAGACGATTATGATGTCACCTTATTAAAAATGTTATCTCAAGGACAATCTCAAGATGACATCAGTACCATTCTAAAATCCAATGGTATACATCCTAATAGCTTAAGTACTATTGAGAAACGTTTAAACAAACTTCGGGAACAATTTAAAGCCAATAATGCCATTCACTTAGTAGCTATCACTAAAGATTTAGGGGTTATATAATATAAAGACATAATTAAGAAACCGATATCCAATAGAGGTGTAATATTGTAGGGGATATTATATTAAATGGGTACAATGGTGATAAAGGCAATTAGGGATAGTTGCCTTTTTTCTGTCTTATACTTTTTTGTGAGGTTTTCCATGTAGAATTTCAGCAAATAGAGGTGCAACTGTATAAGACGTTTTAGGTAAAAGCATTATTGCTAACAAAATTTGATGCTTTTGGAATTAAAATAAAATTATGCCTCTAAATTTTAACTTAATTCTAAGACAATGTTAAGCTAGTGCTAAATCTTTAGTTATCGGTGGTTTATGTTTGAATAAGACATCTAAAATAGCAATTTGATTCGTATCTTTATAAACACCAAATTGCATGTGCTATGAAACGACTACAAGTATTAAAGAATTTATTCTTTCGAAGAAAAAATCAAAACCTCACTACCAACAAATTAAATAGTGATACGATACCGAAAACAATGATTACTAGAGCCTTTAATAAAGATGAAGATACCTTTATGTTTATTTAAATCGTTGTGAAATAGCTGCAGAAGTCAAAAGTAGATCGTTTTAGTGATTATAAATGGATTTTGATGCATTTCAGTCAATAAGAAAATTGATATGGTTAGTCTTTAAAGTAAATTACAAATACCTTGTAAGAAACCTAAAATCATACAATTATGGAAAATGAATTTGCAAAACACGAAGAAGACTATCTAGACATTTATGAATCTAAAGGGTATACAGCAGGATTTCATTTTAAAGATGGTACATTGATTGGGAACGATTCCTCACATACTTATACACCTAAAGATATTCACATTGTAGCCGAACACCGCTACGAAGGGATGAGTAATCCATCAGACATGTCAATTTTATACATTATTGAAACCAATAAAGGAGAAAAAGGAACCATGCTTATAGGCTATGGTCCAAGTGCCAATTTAGAATTATCTGAATTTTTTAATTCCATCCCAGAAACTCAAATTTCAGATAAAGCCAACATAAATCTAGACGATTAATCACAACATTATTGAGCGTATAAATCGCATGAAAAAGTCCAATCCTTAAAAGATTGGACTTTTTTAATAGTCATAAATAATGCGATTAATCATCCTTTAATTTTTCGACGCGTTCGCGTCGTGTTTCATTTTGTTTACCATACTGGTTATAGTGGTCATCTTTTAAAACGCCTTTCTCATCTGTTGCATTTTGATGTAAGCGTTTTTCATGTTCTGTTTCTGGATGGTCTTTTTTATCTTTTGTCATCTTATAGAATTTAAATTAATAATTGATTTATAAAGCCTGAGCTGTAAATTTTAACGTGGTCGTTTTATGTGTTTGGGTTGTGTTTCAATATAATAGTGAATGGGTTTAAACGTGCCACCATTACTGTCTTCTGCAGAGCAAGCGGTAAGTCCAACTAAAACATCCATTTGTGCTTGAAACTGAATATAATCTCCAGCCTTTGAAGTCGGTGGTTTTACAAAGAGCTGCCCATCGGAATCAAACTGCACATTCATAAAAATATTAAAGGCCGTGGGTATATCATCAACTTCAATACCATACGGTTGTAAGTGGTGCTGTAAATTACCGAGACAGCTGGGATGCTCTCCTTCATAATTGTACATAATTTTAAAGGTTTCAGGACTACACGGGGCTAAGAGGAAGTCGTTGCGACCATTAGTGTCTTCTAAAATTTTCATCAATTTCTGTGAACGATTAGACCACAGAAAGTGGCCTTTAGTCAGTAATATACATTCTTCAAAATCCAAAGATTTTCCTGACGATAGTTTTTCTTTATAATCTTCGGCATTAAAGACAACCATATCACTCACTTGGCCTCCCATAGGGTCTATGACAGTGAGGATGTCATTCTTTTTGAGCATAAAAGCGGCTCCAGATTGTTTATGTATAATATTTATTGTTGGTGTCATACGACTTTAGTGGTTTTATGAAAAGGGCATTTCCAACGGCTATCAACAGCTCTGCCCGAATATTGTTTGGTTTCTGAATCTTTTCCAAAATCTTTAAGCACAGGATTAATATGTCCTTGCAGTTTTTTATCCCGTTTTCTAATGCGTTTTTTAACTTTTTTATAGCTTCCCATGGCTCTTAATTGTTCAAACTGCGTGTGCAAATTAAAAACTATGGTGGGATATGGACTCTGACGGGCGAGTCGAGAACTATTAGGATGAAGGCCTACAATGTAAAAAGCATGGCCTTTTAAACTAAAACTAAACGTAGGATCTTCAGGGTCATCGCTCACCGACGCATCCCACTCACAATCATCTAATTCATGCAACTGTTGTAACGTTTGCCATAGTTGGTTCTCAAAATCCAGCTCAGAGTCGTAATGTTCAGATGGAAAGACCGCTAAAAAGGATTCAAATGAATTCGAATCAAAGTCATACTGATCAATAAACGCTTCCAAATCCTTTAATAGGTCACCCAAGTCTTCTGTCTTAGTTGAAGAGCGATAGACATTTAGGTGATAATTATTAGTCATAAATAAGGTCTTCGCCATCACACAAGGGTGCTTTTGGGTTAAAATAAAATCTTTATACGCCTCATCTACGGTTTTAAATAATGGTAGTTGTTTTGCGATTGTTTTCATAATTAAATGCTATTAATTATTTCAATAGACTCAAATATAATTGAGACGATAAGAACGGTTTTCCTCAATAAAAAAAATCATTGCCTCAATTCGTAAGTCAAACATCGTTATGGTTTTAGAAGTAGGAATGCAGTTATTTTTTAAATGAATAGGATTAATGAAAATGCTGCAATCCATGTAATTTTATCACTTAACTAAACACTTTTATTATGACTTTTGAAGACTCTTTATGGTTGATTGCCTCAGTACTCGGCATATTCACAATTATTATTATAATTACGCGTGTTTTTGGACTACGTACATTTGCGAAAATGTCCAGTTTCGATTTTGCCTCCACTATTGCAGTCGGTTCGGTATTGGCGTCTATTATTCTAAATTCAGACTATTCATTATTAAAAGGTGGAATCGTATTAACCGCTATTATAGGATTCCAAACTTTGTTTTCTTACTTGGTGCGGACCAATTCATTTTTTCAACGTTGGTTTACCAATAAGCCACAAATCATTATGTGGAATGGCAAAATATTATACAAACGCCTTAAAGCTTGTAATGTGGGTGAAGACGATCTCATTGCAAAATTAAGAGAGGCAAATGTTCACGATTTTAAGGAAGTGAAAGCTGTTATTTTTGAAAGCACAGGAGATGTATCTGTCATTCACAACGACAGTAATAAAGAGGTTGAACCACGCTTATTGAGTGACGTGAATACCCAAGAATTATATGTTTGATTTTTTTAAAGAAAATAAGAATGCCATTTATGGAGGGCTCATCGCTACGATATTTACCGGTACTGGTATTTTTATGTTGGGCAATGTCTCTGGCTACGAAGCGAAACATTTATTGAAAGAGTCTTTAAATGGACTCAATATGTTGTGTAATACCATCGTATTGGCTTCTGCAACGATTATGGCTTTATTGCTAACATTACTAAGTGTAAGTTTTGGTTCTGATATGACCTTAAAAAAACTGCATTATCAGCAGGTGCTTAATATTGCAAAATTCAATGTCATATTATTTATTGCAGCTCTGATATTATTTCAATTTTTTAATATTCCTATTATAGAATCAGACAATGTTCCTATGAACTGGTATTCGGTAATTTACTGGATAACCTTAGCATCGACTTCTATCATAAGCGGTATGATGATCACAGTTATACTCATGTTATACCGTGCCATTACTAATCTCATTGCTATTATAGGTTTAGGTAAAGACCACCCTATGTTGTCTAATGAAGCATTAGATGAAGAGATTGAGAAAGAAAAAGAAGAGATGTAATCTAAATATAGTTTCAACTCATTTGGACTCTTGAAACCATACAATTTTGAGCATGATACCGTTTAAAATAAAAGATAAGCCGTTGGTAATGATAATAGGCCAATCGGTTTTTAAAATGCCATAAACGGTCCACAAACCAACTCCCAGACAAAGAATAACAAACATCCAAGGACTAACATCATTAACCTGTTTTGTTTTTACGGCTTTCAGGATTTGTGGTAAAACAGCAATGGTGGTAAATAATCCGGCTAAAATGCCTATTAATTTTTCGATATCCATAATTAATTATTAAACCCAATACGATTATGGATTAGTGATTAACGCTTATCATTAGCATTAGCCCATTCCTTATAATGATCAAACTGGTCGTCACTTAAAATATCCTTTAGAATATCAGCTTCAGCATCTATACGATCGTTAGCCGAAAGTTTTTCATAAGGATTCTCGGTATCCGAAGTCATCCAATTGTCAAGTGCCATTTCATAACGTTGTTGTTGATCGTTACTGAATTCAAATTGTGCAAATAAACGCATTTGGCGTTCAGGATCGTTAAGATTCCAGTTTTGGTCTATGTCACCAGTTTTTTCCTCGTAAGTATAAACGTCTTCTTCAAAATTTCCATCTTTCTGGTAATTACGAGTATCGGTGAGTTCTTCATTCATCGGATTTCTAGTTTCTGTACTTTCTTTTGAGGTTTCATTTTTACATGAAAAAGAAGCTGTCAAAAGCGCTAAAGCTATGATGTGATATGTCGTTTTCATAAGATTGTTTTTTAAAGTTCACTATAAATTTAGCCGTTTAGTTGTTAGTGCTTTAACTTAAAAGGTTTAAATGTTAGTCATTTACGTGTAGAGGTGAGTTGACTTAGGTGTGGCATTGGCTTGTTGTTCAGTGACCATCTCAACCTGAAGAAAATTTATTAGAACGTCATGCAAACTGAAGGGATAAGAGGTGTAGAATTAACACTTTTTTAAATGGGTACAATTATATTGCCTTATAGAAAAAGGGGGCTGAAGCTAGAGTCTCGTTTTTTCTTGAACTAAAAAAAAACTATATTTATCGCTTTAGCTATAAGCCCAAAACCTACAGGTATACAAAGTATGAAGCGAATTGTAACGGGAGTTGTTATTCTTTTTAGTATGGTGCTCAGTGCACAGCAAACAGAACGATTAGACAGTTTGTTAATTGAAGGTATTGCCGCCCGAAGCAACAAGGATTACGGGACGTCTCTTGAACTATTAACTGAAGTACGTACCGTTGCCGAAGATAACCATTGGTACAAACAACAGTTCTTAGCCTTAAACAATATTGGAGCCAATTACTATTCCATGTTAGATTATGGTGAGGCGTTAGACTATTACTTAGAAGCCTATACCATTGCTCTTAAGCACCTCGATGAAAATGAGGAAATGACCGTTTTAAACAATATTGCCATTCTATACAGTAAAGAGGGAGAGCCTGAAAAAGCGGAAGCTTATTTTTATAAGGCTTATCTCATGGCAAAAGAACACGATGATACGGTTAAAATAGGACTGTATGCTGTTAATTTAGGGCTTGCGGCAAATGAGCTCAACAAGTTAGATGAAGCTGTGGCATATTTGGAAGAGGCCAAAGAACGTCTTAAAGGTCGTGCCAATTTAATCCTTTTAGTAGATATAGCCTTAGCTGAAAACTATTATAAGCGTGGGGATTTAGAGGGGGCCGAAACCTTGGCTAAAACAGTATTGCCGAGTTTAGATGCTATTGAATTTACAGAAGAAAAGATTTCGACACTTAAAGTATTGTCTGATGTGTCTCAGGAAAAGGGAGAGCTGACATCAGCCATTACCTATGCAGAAGAAGCGCGTGAAGCAGCGCTAAATCCAGACCTTAAAATCTCAACCTATGAGCAGTTGGCCAAATTGTATAAAGCGCAAGGACTAATGGATGCAGCGCTTGTGGCCAAAGACTCTATTATTGCACTTAATGACTCCTTGTTTACCATAAAGAATGGCCGTGTTTTTGAAGCCAATAAAGTAAAATTTGAAATTGCTAACTACCGTCGTGAATTGCAGCAAAGCAGTGCCGAGCAGCGCGAAGAACGTGCAAGACTCTATACCTTGTTGGGCTTTTGTGCGTTGGTTATTGTGTTAATATCTTGGGCCTTACGGAATAGTTTCATTAAAAACAAACAACGCAAAATACTACACGATAGAAGTCAGGAAATTATAGCCTTAGAACTTGAAAAAGAAAAGAGTGATAATCTGGTGCTAGAAAAGCAATTGCATGCTAAAGAAGCCTTTTTACTATTAGAACAAGAAAAGCTTAAAAATGAAATTGAGACGCAAAATCAAAAATTAGCTGCCAAAGCCTTACAGATCTCTAGTAGAAATGAATTGCTAAAGGAGGTGATTAATTCCTTGTCTAGTCAAACTGAAATTTCTAAAAACGTCTTTCTTACCCGCAAAATAAAAGAGTTAAAAAGTCTATTAAAAAATGATAATGAATGGGAAAGCTTCTTAAAGCATTTTGAAGAGGTCAACCAAAATTTTATTTCCGAACTCAAACGACGCCACCCAGAATTAACGGCAAATGATATTCGTTACATCAGTTATTTGTATATGGATCTTACCAATAAAGAGATTTCGTCGCTCTTTAATATCACCGCAGTCGCTTCTAGAAAGCGCAAAGAGCGCATAAGTCAGAAAATGGGACTCTCAGAGAGTTCGGACTTATATCGTTATTTATCAGATATTTAAGTATTAATGTCACACTTTTTATTTTTACTGTCGCACTAATTGTTTGAAAAATTTAGTAATTGTAATTAGTATTGGAGAATATTGAAGTTCACTAAAACGATTCATTATGATACAAAACATTACACGCTTATTATTGGTACTCGTAGTTGCAGTGCAGTACACTTTTGCTCAAGTTGAAATTACAGGGTCTACAGACTACGGTAGAATATTCGACCTTACCTATGATGCCAATATACCCAACAAGATTTACGGCATTACCATAGGAAACCATATTGTGGTTTCGGAAGATAATGGAGCCACCTGGTCTATTTTCTATACCTTAGATTTAGTGGATAACGCACTTGTAAGTCAATTAAAGTTGTCTGCAGATGGCACGGCTTTAACCTTTTTACTTTATGCGCCAAACTCGACAGAAAATGCTGTTTTGGTTTATGATTTAACTTCAGAAACTGTAGTAAAAATGTTTCCTGTGCCAAATCAAGATGACTTCGCACATGTGTCTTCTTATGATTTTTATGATGGCAATATGGATGTGCTTATTATAGATACTAATTTTCCTGTAGGTTGGGATAGAGAATCGAAAGTATTCTATACAGCTGATGGAGGAATCACTTGGGATATGATCTATTATACCAATGATTATGATACTGTTTTTTTAAATGACGTCGCTATAAGTCCTTCAGATCCCGATACTGTATATTTAGTCAGAGGTAATGGAAGTACCGATATTGATGGTGGTTTATTTGTCTCTGCAGATGCAGGGCTCACGTATACCGTAGCCTTGTCTGGGAATGTGTTGAGTACTATAGCCTTTGATCCATCAGATGATCAAACCATCTATGTAGGTACCGGTATTAGTTTTGGTGAGACACCAGAAAATGTATTTAAATCTACAGATGGAGGTGCAACGTTTAGTGCCGTGCCTATGCCTTGGACCGCAGGGATATTAGAAAATATTGTAGCTATTAAATTTAACGAAAATAATCCGTTGCAAATCATTGTGTTAGAAGAAAATGAAATCGTGATTTCCGAAGATGGAGGTACTACGTTTGTCAACTATGTTTATCCATATGATAACACCGATAGTTATTATTACGGTTTAAATGCTAGTTATAACCCTAATAACTCTGATGAGATTGTGATTAGTTCTAATTATATTCCGTTGTTCTCCAATGATGGTGGTGAGACGGTCAGTGCTATTGTTAGTCCTTACTTTGCAAGTACAGGGACAAATGCTATTTTTTCGGATGGAGCCAATTCTAGTTTATACTACGGTGTACAGCACGGTATGGTACATAGAGACTTGTCTACAGGAGACGATACACCTATCAATTTAATGCCTTTAAATTCGTTTTCTACTGGTGGGACTTCTTATTTTATTGATAGCTATGTCGCCAACCGAATGTATAGTTTTTCGTCTAGTTTTATAGGAAGCAGTTTTAACATTAGTACAGATAATGGTTTAACCAGTACACAATTACTAAGTGTATATTCCAATAGAGTCTCAGCTTTAGCAACTTATCCTTCTAATACCGAAACAATACTTGTGGCTTTTGCAGGTTATGATCCCGGTGAAACGCAATTTAAAAAAATTGATTTTAGTGATTTAGATGCTGTCGTTATAACTGATGTCAGTTTACCGACTCTAGATTATATTAATAGTATTATTATCGATGCTAGTGGGACAATTACACTACCTATAGGAACTGAGGTTTACCGTTCTACGGATGATGGTAGTACATGGGAAGCTTCAACTACAGGTTTAGAGGTCTTAGGGGATTCTGATATGATTTTCGATCTACAAGAGGATCCATTGACTCCAGGAACATTTACTGCTGCGACATCAATAGGTATCTTTATGTCTGAGGACTCTGGGGTGACTTGGACTCAAAAATCAACGAAGCCAGTGCATAAAATAGCCTTTTCAACAGAAACCGTAGGAGCGATGGTGGCTACGAAGTATACGGGCGAATTCACTGTTTTTGAATTGTTTTCGTCTACAGATTATGGGGAGACTTGGGATACAATATACAATGAACAATTGTTAAGTATCGGATCTACGTCTGCATCATACAAATTTGAGGATGATGCTGTTACCGTATATGTTGGAACCTATGACTTAGGATTGATGGAGTATACTATAGATCTTGAAGTGTTAGGAACACCTGACTATACAGAAGATGATCAGGCGATGGCTGTCTATCCGAACCCAACATCAGGATTACTTCACGTTGACTTAAAAGATGCGGCAGTGACTCAGGTGGCGGTATATAATGTGTCTGGCGCTAAAGTAATGACCTTTAACGGAACAGAAACACTTGATCTTTCTAATCTAGCCTCAGGAATCTATGTGTTACGTATACAAGACTCTAACAATGTTGTAGGTTTTAAACGTATTGTAAAGCAGTAATTACTAATATATTCCCTTATTATTAATTGCGCAGTAAGAGCCCTCATAATTATTTTATGAGGGTTTTCTAGGTTTTTAGGCTTCAGTTCTTTTACGGGATTTTGGGATTTATTTTTATGTACAAATTCCAAATAATTTTCATATTCCACATAATGACTTAGTGCATCTGCGACGTGTGCTCTTATCTTAATTTTTTCTTCAGACGATTTCATTGTTTTATTGTAGTTGTCTCGTCGTATTCATTCTCCATACGGTTCTTTACAATCTTCAACTATAAAATCTGAAAGGTGTTTTGATTGGTGGGTAACGATATCAGATCGTGTTTCTGTTTTAGCTTTTTGAAAAGTGGCTTTCAGTAAATCTCTATGTATAGCTGTAAAATGGTTGTGTTGTAAAATTAAGACAATCACTTGAATTTATTATGTGATTTCTTGTTCATAAACTTTTTGAACCTTTCCATTGTTCCCCAACTGATCTCCTTTCATTTGCGTTAGAATTAACGTCAGCCTTAATTGTAATTTGGTTGGTGAATTTTAATTCTATAGCGGTATTGTAATTTCAATAGCTGCCATGTGAAGGACCGTTTGTATTTGGCTTGTAGGAAAAAACTATAGCTTACCCGCTTATGACCCGCTTATGACCCGCTTATGATATGCTTGTGATATGCTTGTGATGTGGGGATGAGGGAGTTTGAAGTGTAAAGTGTGAAGTGTGGAGTTTGATGCGTGCTGTTTTGGGATGGTTAAGTTGTTGTTATTGAGAGGTTTGTGGGTTGGTTGAGAAGGTGGGGATGCATTTTTATGATATTTTTAAGGGGTATTCGGGTGTGGGTGATAATTTTTCAAAAAAGGTTTCAAAAAATGGTGTTGTATTAGATAATTTTCTGAAAATTTAGGATTTTATTGTAAATACTTTAAAATGAGTTAGTTATGATTTAAAATATTTTATATATGTTTGAAAAACAGTTGGTTAGTGAATTGTGGATTTGCTTACTAATAATTACCGGTATTGTTTGCAACTGTACTCCCTCATCTATCGTATGTTCAAATGGTTTGAACAGCGTTAACCAGATTGGTTGGGCTTAAATGCCATAAAGCTCAACCTATCATAAATCGTAATCATATGGCACGAAATAATTCTTTTATTAGATTAGAAGGTACCCTGGATGGGTTGACCTTTTACAGAAAGAACGGTGAGTCTTTTGTAAAGACGAAAAACCGTGTTAGTAGAAATCGTATCATGAATGATCCTGAGTACATTAGAACTCGCGAGAACATGCAAGAATTTGGAGGAGCTGCCAAGTGTGGTAAAGCTTTTAGATCTGCATTTGCATCTATTTCACGATTGGTTGCTGATTCTTATATCAGTTCTCGTGTTACAGGAAAGTTTAGAGGTATCGTAGGCAGTGGAGTTGGTTTGCGTGGTCAGCGTCTTTATAATGTTGTTGATAACGTGACGCAATTTATTGGTCTGGATTTTAATATTTCTAAACCTTTTGATGCTAATTTTAACGCCCCTACTGATGGCCCTATAATTAATGCGAGTAGAGATAGTGTTACTTGGGACATTCCTGATTTTAACACTGATACTTATGTTAATATGCCCACAGGTGCTACGCATTTTAAACTCGCCTTAGCGGCTGGTTATATGAGTAATTACGAGTGGGATGATGCTACTAAGGGCTATGTGCCTGTAGAAGATGAGCCTAATGGTGTTGGTGTTGTGTCTTACAGCAATGCTATTGCCATTGGCGGTATGGTTGGTGCTGCAACGAGTTTAACGACGGATTTAACGGCGTTTGCTCCAGTTCCTGTAACGACCGCTCTATTTGGCGCTACGGCTATTGTCTTTTTTCAGATGGTGAATGGTGAGCTTTATGAGCTTGCGCAAGGCCATAGTATGAAAGTCGCTGTTGGTGGCTAGGTTTTGGCTATTCGCCTTTAGCTTTTGGCCTTTGGCTTATAGGCTTTAGGTTTTGATTGAATCCCGCATTGGTTTCCTTTGCGGGATTTTTTGTGGGGAAGTAGGGATTAGGGATTAGGGATTAGGGATTAGGGAATAGGGATTAGGGATTAGGGGATTGGGGGATTTGGTGTTGAGGCTTTTATTTCCTCTTATGATGTGAAAAATGCATTATAAAGATGAATTTGGTGTTTTATCTTGTTTATTATTAGTGACTTAACTATTATTAGTAGTTTTATTACATCCCTTACATACGGTATCCTTAGCCGTATGAATTTATATAATTCGTTGTTGACAAACGCTAGCAAGATTACCCAGTACTGGGTATGGTTTGCTGTATATATAATAATTATTTTTACCACTAGTTAACATCATATCAGCACATTATGTCATTAAAAATTTCAACTTGGAATGTTAAACACAGTCAGCAACTTATTGAAGACGATCCCTCTGCAGATCTCTTAGAACGGATGGGGCGTGTTAAAGACACTATAACTCTAATTAATGCCGATATCCTATTGGTTGTTGAAGGTCCAAAAGGGGAAGCTAAGATTATTGACTTTTGCGATAAGGTCTTAGATAATACTTGGGTGCCTGTGCTTTTAAAGGGGTCGGATGATGAGGTTGGCGATCGGGATCGGGATTATGGTTACGATATGCGCGGTACGCAATGGGTGTGGTATTTGGTAAAGCCTTCTTTATTATCGCAATGCCGTATACAAGCCGCTGCAGTTTGGCACTCTTTTATTGGGGGTGATAATTGGCAGGTAAATTATTGGGGCCAGTTTGAACGCGATAATCATGAGCATTACCGTCAGCCGCAAGTGTTGATTTATAAATTAGATAATGGTAAAGAAATTGAATGCATCGGAGTGCATCTTAAATCTAAGATTAATAAAGAACCCATTACTTACGATGCTGAGCAGAACCTCACTGGAGCTTATGTGAACACTGCTTTAAAAGCCCGCGTAAAACTTGCTACTGAAGCTCGAAATATTAGGCATTATGTAGATGCGAAGTTTAGACAATTAGAAGCTCCTGCTTTAGTGATTTTAGGAGATTGTAATGATGGTCCTGGGCAGGATTATTTTGAGTCTAATTATCTGTTTTTTGATTTGATACAGAATCTGCAAGGTGAAGTCCTGATGGCTGAAAAGTATTTTAACCATGTGTTGTTTGATGTGGCTAAAGATCTGAGATGGACCGCGCGCTATAGAGATCCTATTCTTAAAATTCCAGCCAGTAAAAACCCATTGCTTATCGATCATATTTTAGTGAGCCAACCTTTGTGCAATGGTAGTTTTCCGTTACAAGTGAATGCCAAAGCAGGCAAGGTAGAACATGAGATTTTTGAGCGGGTGAATGCCGATTCTAACAGTAAGACGATTTCTAGTGACCA
Source organism: Winogradskyella psychrotolerans (assembly GCF_018860545.1). Taxonomy (GTDB): domain Bacteria; phylum Bacteroidota; class Bacteroidia; order Flavobacteriales; family Flavobacteriaceae; genus Winogradskyella; species Winogradskyella psychrotolerans_A. The sequence goes on from NZ_JAHKPN010000042.1 coordinate 87,685, forward strand.
TAGGCCTGTGTCTGTGGTGTTGTCTGATAATGAGTTTGTTGTGGTGTAATATACCCTTTATTGGGTATGGTTTGGTGTGGATTTTACTGTTAATTTTGAGTATTAACCAAAACCAACCATATTATGAAAATTTTCATAAGCTACCTTTCTGTATTTTTATTTTTATCAGACCTTACTATGTGTTTAAGTAATGATGATGACTTAAGCGAAAGGAAAAATGCGTTTTTAGTTAGTGTTGAAGACACTATTGTGCCAGATTATGATAGTAATGACACTCAAGGTGGAGATCGTTTTATAGATAACATTGAAGATTTACTAATTGATAATGATTTTGATAGAAATGATATTAAAAAAATAAGTAATCCAACAAAAGTAGAGTTTCTTACAAAATTTGAAAATGAATTAAAATCTTTAAAAGAAAATGATTTTATGGTCTTTTATTTTTATGGTCATGGAGGTCAATTATATGATATCAGTGGAGATGAAATAGTTGACAACCCAAATGATAATGAAGATGAAACTTTAATTATGTACGACGACATCGTATTGGATGACGAAATATATGATATTCTATTGTCGCAAAAAGTTAAAGCTAGAGTTTTGTTTATAATAGAAAGTTGCAATTCTGGAAGTTCGATAAAATTATCTAAAGATTTTGAAGATGGAATTATAACAACACATGATATAGTTTTAGAATTTAAGCAAAAGCCAGTATTAGATATTATCTATGTAGGAGCAACAAGTGATGGAACATCTGTACCATCAAATCTATTTAATAAAGTTTTTATTGAAACATTTGAAGAAGAGACTTACGACTCTTATAAAGATTTCTTAAAAGAACTTGCGAAGCAAATGCTGAAAGAAGAAGTTGCTATATCAGTAGGTTTTACAATGGCATCACAAGATTTTATTAACCAACCACCTTTAAATTAATATATTATGAAACATTTATTCTATTCTTTTTTTATTTTAATTTTCGTAGCCTCTTGTGCTCAAATTAAGTCATATCCAGTCGATAATAATACTATTTCATCTGCTGGTTTTTATTATGCTTTACCAAAAACCTATTTGAATGTAGCAATAACACTTGAAAGGATAACTACTACTAAAGGAGTTTATTCTGAATTTGCAGCATGTGTGGGAATACCTCAATCATATATGGATAAAATAAAGGAGGGCAAAAATTACAAAGTGAAAAGTGCAGTGATTACCAATAATGTTTATTTGGATGAATCAAAGATTTATCGATTAGATGTTAATCAAAAGTTTTTAAATAGAAGTCAATTTTCTATTGAATATGCCGCGAATGGGGAATTATCATCAACTGATATAACTCATGAGGATCAAATTATTCCGGCCATTATCACAACCGCTAACATTGTAAAAGATATTGCTGGAAATGTTTCTTTTTTAGGTTCTTATAATAAAGGTGGAACCATAAAGCCTTGTAGTAATTTACCTGATTATGTAGGACTTGATTTAAAACGAATAAAAGATATTCACACATCAATTAATACGCTTTTAGAAAAAGGACCAGATGGTATAAATCAAGCGCAGTTAGAGTATAGAATAAAAGAATTAAAGTCTACACGAGATGCACTCATTTCTAAGTTTACTAAAACGGTGGTCTCTAAAGCTGTAGTTGTCAATTTTGAAGTGGATCCAAGTACAATTAAACCAAAAAATCCAATTATACTATTAAACTTTAAGAAAGATAAAGGTTTTAAAAGGAGTTATACGGTTAATCCACATAATAGTGATATCACTATTACAGATAAATTGGCTTTTCATGATGATAGTGTTAGTGCTATAGATGCTGCTGTTGAATTACATTTGGTTTACTTGGACAAACTTGTTGATTATACAATTTCTCAAAACCCTAAAAGCAAAAATGATGCGATTGGCAGTTTTTATTATCGCATACCTGCGAGAGCAAAATTTAAGATCATGGTTGCCGGTAATAACATTGGTGAAGCTACTTTACCTATACCACAAGAAGGCATAACTTTACCAGCACCTTCAAATTTAAGAAATATGACATTTAAGCTGCATCCTGGACTTGGAAGTATTTATTCAGTTAGTGGTAAATCAGGAGATGCTAATTTCGGTGCTATAGATTCTTTAAGAAAAACACTTCTTACAGATAAAAATGAAAAAACTATTAAAGAATTAGAGAACAAAATTAAAATACGAGATTTAAAAGAACAATTGGAAAATGGAGCGGTAAGTACTCCTGCAGAAGAGGAAGAAAATTAAAATCTTATTTAAAAAAAAGCCCTAACCAATCTAAGGGCTTTTTTAATTTTTTAAACTTCTAGTAAATACTGTGTTTTTCATTTTGTATAGTGATTCATTTTGTTATATTTATGATCCCTAAGAATACCTCCTAGTTGATAGCTAAATTAATAATCAATTTGCTTATGTCTGAAACATAGGCTTTACTGTGTATGATATTCAACGAAGATTCCAGAGTTAAAATACCTTCTATACTACATTTAATTCAATTAGGGTACACATACCTTTCTTTGAAGGATAGTAATTGGGATGAAAATACGAATATATTTACTTCTATTTTTAAAGAGCGCATTGAAAAGATAAATTCCAATTTATCCGAAAAGGACATTCAAAAAGTATATGATGATATTTCTATATCCTTAGAAAATGAAGACTTAGGACGTGCTTTCTATAATAAGCTCATCGATCAATCAGGAGTAAAACTTATTGACTTTGAAAATTTTGATAATAATTCATTTCACGTTGTTACCGAATTACCATATAATAAAGACGACGAAAGCTTTAGACCAGATATTATTCTCTTAATAAACGGAATGCCTTTGGTTTTTATTGAAGTTAAAAAACCGAACAATAGAAATGGTGTTCAAGATGAACATAAACGTATGCAACGCCGTTTTCAGAATAAGAAATTCCGAAAGTTTATCAACCTAACGCAACTTATGGTGTTTTCAAACAACATGAAGTATAGTGATGAAGATACGCAAATGTTAGAAGGTGCTTTTTACAGCACAACAAATTATAAGAAACCAATCTTCAATTATTTTAGAGAAGAAGAAACCTTTGATTTAAACAAGCTACTTCAACCACTTCCTGAGGAGGGTGAAAATTTTGTCTTAAAAGACACGAATCTTCTCAGTATAAAAAGTAATAAAGAATACCAATCTAATAAAAGCCCAAATACAGCGACCAATTCTATTTCTACGTCTTTATTTCAGAGAGAGCGTTTAAAATTCATTCTACGTTATGCTTTTGCCTATGTAGAAGAGGAGAAAGGCTTAGAAAAACACATTATGCGTTATCCACAACTGTTTGCAACTAAAGCGATAGAGAACAAGTTGGAAAACGGCATTAAAAAAGGTATCATTTGGCATACTCAAGGTTCTGGTAAAACGGCTTTGGCGTATTTTAATGTAAAGCACCTCACTCATTATTTCCAGAAGCATAATATCATTCCTAAGTTCTATTTTATTGTAGATCGTTTAGATTTATTAACCCAAGCTGCAAAGGAGTTTACTGCACGTGGTTTGGTAGTACATAAAGTAGATTCTAGAGAAGCATTTAGTCGCGATATTAAATCGACCAATGTAATACACAACAGTTCTGGAAAAGCAGAAATTACAGTTGTAAATATTCAGAAATTTAAAGACGATCCTGATGTTATAAAAAACAACGATTATAATTTAAGTGTACAACGCGTTTTCTTTTTAGACGAAGTACATCGTAGTTATAACCCTAAAGGTAGTTTTTTAGCCAATTTAGAATTAGCAGATAAACATTCCATTAAAATTGGTTTAACAGGAACACCATTGTTAGGTTCAGAGTATAATTCTAAAACCTTATTTGGCGATTATATTCATAAATATTATTACAATCTATCTATAAAAGATGGGTATACTTTACGATTAATTCGTGAAGAGATTGAAACCAATTACAAGATGGTTTTACAAGAAGCATTGGAAAATATTAAGGTATTACAAGGTAATATTGATAAAAAGAAACTCTATGCAGACCATCGCTTTGTGGAGCCGATGTTAGACTATATTGTTAAAGATATGGAACAAGCTAGAATCTCTATGAACGATTATAGTATTGGAGGAATGGTGGTTTGTGATTCTTCCGATCAGGCTAAAATGATGCAAGAGATTTTCGATACTAAATATGCTGAAAACCCGGCATTCCTTTTTAATGAAGCAGCAGAGGAACCTGCTAGTTATGGCTACAAGAAAAAAGAAGAAAGTAAAGTAAACAAAGCTCAGGTTATTCTACATGATATTGGCACCAAACAAGATCGTAGAGAGTGGGTGTCCGATTTTAAAGTTGGTAAGCTCGATTTACTATTTGTTTACAATATGTTATTGACTGGTTTTGATGCCAAACGATTAAAAAAATTATACATCGGTAGAAAGATTAAATCGCATAATTTACTGCAAACATTGACTCGTGTCAATAGAACCTATAAAACCCATAAATATGGTTATGTAGTAGATTTTGCAGATATACAGAAAGAGTTTGATAAAACCAATCAAGATTACTTTAATGAGTTACAAAGCGAGTTAGGCGATGAGATGCAACATTACTCTAACCTATTTAAAAAACCAGAAGAGATAAAGGAAGAGATTGAAGAAATTAAAGATGTTCTATTTAAATACGATACGACTAACGCAACTGTTTTTGGTGAACAAATTTCAGAAATAAATGAACGTTCCGAAATTCGTCAAATAGCTAAAGTCTTAAACAATTCAAAAGAATTATATAACCTTATTCGTTTGTCTGGTAATTTTGAATTACTCGAAAAATTAGACTTTAGAAAACTATCGGTTTTAGCACGATTGACTAACGATAGATTAGCCTTAATAAATACAAAAATTGCTTTAGAAAATAATGTAGATACCAATAACATTTTAAACACCGCTTTAGAAGATGTCATTTTTGCTTTTACCAAAGTGAAAGAAGAGGAAATGGTATTGGCAGACGAACTGAAAAACACCTTAGGTAAAACAAGAGAAATGTTAGCAGGTAACTTCGACCAGAAAGACCCTATATTTATTTCATTACGTGAAGAACTAGAGCGTTTATTTAAAAAGAAGAATTTAAGTGAAGTCACTAAAGAAGAAATGGAAGCTAACATAAAAGCCTTAAATGCTATTTATGATAAAGCAAAAAAGCTAGAACGTGAAAACCAATTGCTGAAAGCGAAATACGATTATGATGCTAAATATGCACGTATTCATAAACGCTTAATGGAAAAAGACCCTTTAACAGATAGCGAACGCAAATTGTTTGAAGCCTTAAAAGGATTAAAAACAGCAGTAGATAAAGAGATTTTACAAAACTCTAAGTTATTAGAAAACGAGAGTTATGTAGAGAAAATGATGATGCGTTTAGTTGTTAGCCAATTTAAAAAAGAACAAAAGATTGATATTAATACTACGGATGTAAGACGGATTAATAGTCTTATAGTAAGAGAATATATGAACGAATACAACGGAAACGTTGCTTAAAATAAAACATGACCAACACAGCACAATTTGAAACCCAAACCAAAGCACTTATTGACGACCTTAAAAGCGTTTGTGCCAATTACGGTTTAGGAAATGACGGAAACGAATTTAAAATAATCACGCAAGTATTTCTATATAAATTCTTAAACGATAAATACGTTTACGAGTTGAAACAATTAGAACCCGATTTAGCAAGGGCCGAAAACTTTGACGAGGCACTTAAAACGTATTCTGAAGACGATTTAGAAATGCTAACCATGCAAATAAGTGAAAATACGGCGCGCATTGCACCTAAAAACTTATTGTCGCGTTTATTTGAACAACAAAATAAAGATCAATTTGCAGATATTTTTGATGAAACCTTAGTAAGCGTAGCCAAAGATAATATCGATATTTTCTCGGTATTGACACAAGGAGGAGAAAAAGTAGTCCTGTTTGAAAACCTAAGTAAATACGTTACTGATAAAAAGGATGACTTCTGTAAAGCCTTAGTAAACAAATTAGTTGGTTTTAGTTTTGAACATATATTCACTCAGAAATTCGATTTTTTCGCGACTATTTTCGAGTATTTAATAAAAGATTATAACACCAATTCTGGAGGTAAATATGCTGAGTATTTTACACCACACGCTGTAGCTAAAATTATGGCTGCTTGTTTGGTCACTGGAGACGATGTAAACAACGTCACCTGTTACGACCCAAGTGCAGGATCGGGAACCTTGTTAATGAATATTGCACACGCCATTGGCGAAGATAAGTGTACCATTTACTCACAAGACATCTCACAAAAATCGTCTGCCTTATTGCGTTTAAATCTTATTTTAAACAATTTGGTGCATTCCATACAAAACATTATACAAGGCAATACCATTTTAAGTCCGTATCATAAACAAGAGAATGGACAATTAGAACAGTTCGATTATATCGTATCTAATCCACCATTTAAGCTCGATTTTAGTGATTATAGTGCAGATTTAGACAGTAAAGCAAACAAAGAGCGCTTTTTTGCAGGCATCCCAAAAGTGCCAACAAAAAAGAAAGATTCTATGGCTATTTACTTGCTGTTTATACAACACATTATGCACAGCTTAACAGCCAAAGGAAAAGCAGCCATTGTAGTACCAACAGGTTTTATAACCGCACAATCTGGTATTGATAAAAAAATTAGACAAAAACTGGTTGAAAGTAAAATGCTAGCAGGTGTAGTGTCTATGCCATCTAATATTTTCGCCACCACAGGAACCAACGTAAGCATTTTGTTCTTAGATAAAACCAATACTAAAGATGTAGTGTTAGTAGATGCTTCTAATTTAGGAACCAAAGTAAAAGAAGGTAAAAACCAAAAAACAGTTTTAAGCGAAGCCGAAGAACAACAAATTATAAATGTGTTTAATGCGAAGGAAGCCAAAGATGATTTATCTGTTGTGGTAAGTTATGAGGATATAAAAGCTAAAAACTACAGCCTAAGTGCAGGACAGTATTTTGAAGTAAAGATTGAATATACAGATATTACTTCGGAAGAGTTTACTGCTAAAATGAATGGGTTTGAAAGTAATTTAGAAACGCTTTTTGCTGAATCTAAAAGTTTAGAAAAGGAAATTCAGAATAATTTGAAAGGGTTGAAATATGAGTAATTGGAGGAGAAAAACAATTAAAGAATTGGTAGATCTAAATATTATCTATCCACCTATGGATGGTAACCATGGAGAGACTCACCCTAAAGGAAATGATTTTATAGAGAGCGGTATTCCTTTTGTCATGGCCTCAGATATAGAGAATGGTAAAATAAATTATTCTAAATGTAAATATATTTCTAAAGAACAAGCAGAAAAATTAAGAAAAGGTTTTTCTATTGAAGGAGACGTCCTTTTGACTCACAAAGCTACTATTGGTAGGACAGCATTAGTTTCTAAGCTCAGTATTGATTATATAATGTTAACACCTCAGGTTACCTATTATAGAGTTAAAGATGAAAAAGTATTAAGTAATGAGTTTTTAAAATATTATTTTGATAATTCCACATTTCAAGAGCTGATAAAGTTGATGTCAGGTTCTGGTTCCACAAGAGCTTATATTGGTATAACTGCTCAAAAGAATCTTTATATTAAGTATCCAAGCCTATTTCGCCAAAAACAAATAGCCAAAGTCCTTTCCGATTTAGACGCTAAAATAGAAGTCAACAACAAAATTAACCAAGAATTAGAAGCGATGGCAAAAACGCTTTACGATTATTGGTTTGTACAGTTCGATTTTCCAGATGCTAATGGTAAACCTTATAAATCGTCTGGTGGTGAAATGGTTTTTAATGAGGTGTTGAAACGTGAGATTCCTGAGGGTTGGGAGGTTGATGACTTTTTGAGTGTTGCTAATATTACTACAGGAAGACTAGATAGTAATGCTGAAGTTAAGAATGGCGAATATTATTTTTATACGTGCGCAGCAAATCCAACTAAAACTGATAGTTACTCTTTTGATGATTCCGTGATTTTAATTGCTGGTAATAATGCTGCTGGTAACTTTCATGTCAATCGCTTTACAGGCAAATTTAATGCATACCAAAGAACTTATGTGGTTACAGCAAATGAACTGAAATATCTCGATTACTTGTACCAAGTTGTGTTTAGGCAAATGAAAGTATTAAAAACTAGAGGGAATGGTTCACAAACAAAATTTCTAACAATTGGGATGTTAAATAACATTCATGTTTTTGAAACAAATTCAAATTTGATGGAGGAGTTTTCTGAAAAAACAATTCCAATGTATAAAAAACAAGTGAATTTAATGAACGAAAACCAAAAGCTTTCAGAGCTTAGAGATTGGTTATTGCCTATGTTAATGAATGGGCAGGTGCGCGTAGCGCATTCCCAAGCAGATGGGAATCTTGGTGAGGTAGCGCAGGAGTTGGGTATGGTTGCTGAGGAGAGAGCGAATTATAAATAATTTATATATAAACTATTTACTTTTTTGGTTTTGAAGTTATATTAATTAAAAACAATTTAGAATGGAAGAAAATTTATTTAATAAAATACAACATGCAATTACTTTTTTAAGTAATCACTTCGGAAATGCGCCAAGAGACTATGGCCATTATGAACCCCGTTATTACAAGGCTTATTTAAAAGACAGATTTGAAATTAGGCAAGATGTATTAGATGTAATTAATCAATTAAGTGACGTTCCCTTCGCTTCAATATTTACTAATAACCATCGAGAGACTTTTCCTATTGGTTCACCTTTTCTTGAAGGAAACTGTTCAATAACTAATGATACACATGTCGGTGTACATTTGGAAATTTCATATATGTTATTTTATTATTTGGTTAATGAACTAACAGATAGCATTAGAACATTAGTTCAACTTGTTCGTTCAGATGAATTTATTACTAATTTTTTAGGATTGGTCGATGTTGAAGAAGATAGCGTAAGTTATAGGATGATTTACCATGAGGCAATCGATGAATACATCAAAGCCAGAGTTCCTAATTATGGCCAATTAGTATTTATTTTCAATACATTAACGAATTACATAGGAATGGAAAATTCTAGTGTTGTTTTCAAAACAAGAAATATGTTAGAACTTATAGATGTCGGCACTACAACATTTGACTTTGATGGAATTAATATTCAGTAATAAATATGATAATTACTTTTTTACAAGGTTGTTTGTTACTCATGCTTATAAATGGGCAAGTTACTGTTGGTGAGGTAGAGAGTGAGCTGGGTATGGTTGCAAAGGATAATGCTAAATATGATAAGGCATGAGGTTAGCTGCTGTTTACTTACCAAAGGATGTTTTACCTCATTTGTTCGGAGAGAATCATAAAGGTCTTACCTTAAATTTTGGTGGAATAAATAATTATGATATCATAGAAAATAGCGAAGCTATTGAAGTAAGAGTAGCATCAGTTAACGAAAATTTTATTCCTAATTTTTGGGGGGAAGGTATATCTAATATCTCAGCAATCGTTGGTAGAAATGGAATCGGTAAAACAAGTATTTTAAGGGCATTACATTCTATAGGAGATAAAAAAAAGAAGGACGTCTTTTATTTGTTTGAAGAAACTGAAGAATCTTGGTATTACTATAATGAGTTAAAAAATAAAAATGTAACAGCAGAATTTGAAATAAAAAAAATTAATTCAGAAGCTCTAAGTTCTGTTAGGCAATACTACACACCAATTGTTGATATTGAACAAATTAATGCACTATCACAATTAGGTATTGTCTCTACTGGTGAAGAAAATCTTGGTCAGCTTTATAATAAGCAACTGCTACAGGATGTAATTTTATTAAATGATCCTGTAAAAAACACACTAAAAACTGTTTATCCTGATTTTCCTGAATATACAGAGCTTGCAATAAAAATTACACAGCATCGTAAGTTTGATTTTAAAAATGTATATGCAACTGCAAATTTAGGTAGTCAAGATAGAGTAACTGTATTAAAGACTTATATCGAATCTGATCTGAGAGACTTAGAAGAAGGGAAATGGAAAGGGTTAATTGGAAGTGACTTTATTAAGGGTAATATCTTAGAGAGATACATCAATATAATTAATAGTTCTGGATTGAATAGCATGTTTGATCAACTCTGGGCTCAAAAGAAATATAGTCATGATGATGGTAATGATAAATTGCATGGAGCTAGTGATTTTATGCAAAATTTTGAAGTTACATTATTTACGTATTTCATTTTAGATGCAACATTTCCACAAACGCCTTTCCAAGGTACAACAGGTAATTTTCAAAGTATTATTGATAAAGACTCATTTGAAGCAATTTTTGATGCTTTCTTTGATTTGTATATGCTGAGTATATATGGAATTGTTAGAGATGAAATTGAAAGTAAACTAGAAAGGGTTTCGATTAAAGATTATCATAAAATAAAAGAAATTATAAATGACGATAGGCATAAAAAGTGGACTCAATCAGGATTCAAATCTTCAGATGCTGTAGAGTTAATGTTGAGATATTTAGATAGGTTTAAAGCTTTTTTTGACTTATACACTTATCTAAACAAATTAATTTCAGAGAATAAATTTGAAATAAAAGAAGATTCATTAATTTACAAACTAGAAAATCATAATAAGAAAGATTTTTATGATTTAATAGATCTCTATAATAAGGTTTTAAGTGAGGCTAATAATTTTGTTTACACTCTAGATTTACTTACAATAAGATCAGTATATCCTTTATCTTCAGGAGAGAAAGCATTGCTTAATTTTTTTGCAAGAATAAATAATAGAATCAATAAGCAAAATAGCTCAAACCATCCAACTTTCAATTATTATTTACTTTTACTTGATGAACCTGAATTAGGATATCATCCAGTTTGGAAAAGAAAATTTATTGATGCTATTACTAAATCAATTCCTGTTTTATTTAGTAAGCTTAATCCAAATAGAAATTTATTTGACACTGAATCAAAAGAGTTTAGTGATTTAAAAACACAGATTATTTTTACAACTCATGACCCTTTGACTTTATCAGACATACCTATTGATAATGTCACTTTCATTGACAGAAATGCCGATACAAATAAATCATTCATTGTAAATCATAATGAAGATATTGATTTAGCAACATTTGGAGCAAATGTTCATGACCTTTTGGCTCATAGTTTCTTTTTAGAAAATGGTTTTATGGGTGAATTTGCTGAAGGATTAATCACTGATCTAATTAATTATCTCACATACGATAAAGACGATAATATTTCAGAATCAAATCAAAGACCAAAAAAGGAATGGGATAATCAATTAGCCGAAAAAGTAATTAATATTATAGATGAACCTCTAATTAAAGAACGAGTTCAATCTCTTTATAATAAAAAAGTGCTTTATTATGATAAAGAATTGCTTCGTCTAAAGATTAAGCAATTAAACAATCAATTAAAAAAACTTGATAATGAGGAAGATTAAGATTTCAAAGAATCTTCGTGATTTCGTAAAGGATTTTAATGATAACTTGTTTACTAAAACAAGAACAAATGGGTTTGTATGTCCTATCAATAAATTGGGAAAACTTTTATTGGAAATAAAACCTAGAAAACATAAAGAATATAGGCTATATGTAGAGAAAATTATAGATGAATATGACTCTATTTTAAATGCAGATCCAACAAAAATGAAAACATTAATTGATGAATTTGATGCTATTGTGCACAGTTCACAATTAGGTAGAAAAATAACTAGTAAGAAATATAGTTTTCATGAAAAAGTAGTAGAAGCAATGCGTTATGAAGATTTAAGAGATAAAGAGTTTCCTGAGTACCTCATAAATTCAGATTTACGTACTTGTGTATATTGTAATGCGCAATCAGCCATTACTATCGAGCCAGTTTATTACAACAAAAAGAAAAAGAAAGACAGAAAAAAGATATTGTCAAAATTACAACTTGATCATTTTTATCCAAAATCAAAGTATCCTTTTCTATGTACAAGTTTTTTTAATCTTTATCCAACTTGTGCTAATTGTAATTTAGCCAAAGGCAAAGAGGATGCTAAATTTGAATTGTACACTTTAGGTAATGATCTAGATCCTTTTCATTTTTGGATTGATGATGAATCTATTTTGGATTATTGGATAAGCCTTGACTTGAAAGGCCTCAAAATTTATTTAGATACATTGGATGGGGATGCAGAGCTCCTTCAAAATCATAATGAATTATTTCAAATTCAAAAGATTTATGATGCTCAAAAAGATATAGGGGAAGAGTTAGTGTGGAAATATAAATCTAATCCCAGTGTCTATAGAAGTTTACTTAATAAGTCATTTCATAAAATTTTTCCAGACCCATCTTTAATTGATAGAATGATAATTGGCAATTATAGTAAGCCAGAAGAAACATTTAAGCGTCCAATGGCAAAGTATACTCAAGATATTGCTAGACAACTGAAAATTATAAAGTAAAGAGGTTTAATTTTATGAACTTTATCAAAACTTACGATAAACAATTACAATCTAAATTAAACCATTTAAAATTGCATTCTGCATATTTACCTCATATTGGTTTAAAATATAATGAGGCTAGAGCTAAAGTGATTATAATAGAGGAGATTATGCAACAAGCCGAAGGTCAGTATAGTGATTGGAGTGCTTAAAAATTAATATGTTTATATAAAATATTTAAATAATATTGGAAACAAAAGCGATACCAGACATAGACTTGTTTACGGATGGTGGCGCAGAACCCAATCCAGGCAAAGGAGGTTTTGGCACCATACTAAAATATAAAGGCAGACAAAAAGAATTTTTTGGAGGTTATGAGCTTACCACTAATAACCGCATGGAGTTAATGGCGGTGATTTACGGTTTAGAAAAAATAAAGACTAAGGCTAAGGTGACTGTTTATTCAGATTCTAAATATGTAGTAGATGGTATTGAAAAAGGTTGGGCAGCAAATTGGGAAAAGAACCATTGGGTTCGTAAAAAAGGTAATCTAGTTCTCAATAAGGATTTATGGGAACGCTTATTAACGGTTGTAAAAAAGCATGATGTTACATTTTATTGGGTAAAAGGGCATGCTGGCCATCTAGAGAATGAACGCTGTGATTTTTTGGCTAACAAGGGGATAAACTCAGAAGATAGAATTAAGGATGAAGGTTACTTGGAATACCTTGAACATATAGAATTATACCAAGAGAAAACAATAGAAAAAGAAGGTGATTTATGCAGAAAGTGTAATACATCACTCATAAAAAAAACACCTAAAAAACGCAAAATTAAACCAAACCAATCATTCTATTTTGAGTATTATCTGTATTGTCCTAATTGTAGGGCTATGTATATGGTGGAAGATGCTAAAAGAATTATACCTGAAGGAAATAATTTATTTGAATAAATAATTTGTATAACAACTCAATGACCTATTAGAGCAAATATCCTATTAAATGAATGACAGAAATATAACTTTAGCAATAGGTAAGGCCATTCGAGAAGGTAAGTATCTTAATATCACGTATAAAAACAAAGATGGGGATAATACCCGATTTTGGATAGCGATATTAGATATTAACGTAAAAGGAGAACTTTATGTTAACATATTCAATGTAACTAAAGATGAACCAATTTTAAATGCAAAGATTTTTATAGCGAGCATTCAGACAGCTGAAATCTTAAAATTTTCACACTACGATGTTACTGACAAACTGATAAAAAAGATTGATGAAGATGAGGGTTTGCAGAAATATGAATTTGATAGGTATAACCATAATGTATTAAACTATTATTTAGAATGCTACAAGGCAAATAATGATCCATTCTTACACAAAAAGCACTTAATTCCGAACGTCGATAGTCACGAATTAATAAATCAAAACCCTTATCAGCTATCAGATAAACAGCAACAGCACATCATAAAAGAAATTTATAATAATGATTATAATACATTTTACGATTATGAACTGGCCTTATGCGAATTTTCTATAGATCTAGAATCCAGAGGAAAATTTGTAGTCGCATACAGAATACTGTCTTTTGATCCTGTAGAGAAACAACTTAAAATAGGTTCTAAAATACTTTTCAATCCCAATTTCTACATCAAGGGAACTAAATTTTCATTGTCTTATTACACAGATTTAAGCCGAACAGATTTTGAAGCCTTATACCTAAATGATAAAAATGGCACCATAGAACGATTGATGGGTAATTTTAGATCTGGGGAATTACCTAATACGCGACCAGAAATTGTTGTTTTAGGTTATGCTCAAATTGATATTTCAAATATTTATGATCAAATACACTCAGAACATACCAAAGGAGAATTAACAAAACCTTTAAAAGCATTATTTCAAAATCTTTCCTTACGAGATCGGAAGAACAGAAAAGAACCTCATATTGTCCTTTATGATAATAATATCAATAAAGACCAACTTCGCACTATTTATAATTCATTAAAATATCCGGTTACTTATGTACAGGGACCGCCAGGAACTGGGAAAACGCAAACCATCTTAAATATTGTGGTGAACTGTTTAACTAACAATAAAACCTTATTAATTGCTTCAAATAATAATATTCCTATAGATGGGATAAAAGATAAATTGTCCCTAGGTACGTATAGAAATAAAGAGATTCTGTTTCCTGTTATTAGACTAGGAAATAACAAACGCACTGTAGAGGCTTTAAAAAAAATAAAAAAACTTTATGAGTTTGAAACTAGAGATAGGCCTAACGAGAACCTATTGGCTAAGTTAAAAGCAAAGTCTAAAGAAAATAACAGAACATTACAAAGTAGATTAGAAAATTATGAAAAGCGTATAGATATAGAACAAAATTTAGAGTTTATTAATGGCTTAATAAAAAATGGAAAAGATAGTTACTGGAAATTAGAAGAAGAAAAAAAGAAACAAGAGGAGCAATTAAAAGACATTCCAATTACGACCGATGATAATGTAAAAGGCATATTTGAAATCATTAAAGGAAATTATCAATTACAGCAATTCTTTTATTTTGAATCTTTAAGATATATAAAACGCTTAAAAACAAAAAAATATAGCGACCTCGTTGAAATACTTTATATCGAAGAAGAAAAAGCACAAGTAAAGCAATTTAATACATGGATTGCTCAAGACGAGAATTTAAAAAAATTCACAAAAGTATTTCCTATTATTCTTACAACAAATATCTCAAGTCGCAGATTAGGAGACAAGTTTAAATTTGATTTATTAACAATGGATGAAGCTGGCCAATGTGATATTGCTACAAGTTTGATACCCATTTCAAAATGTGAAAACATGGTTTTAATAGGAGATACCAACCAATTAAAACCGATTATTGTTTTTGATGAGGCGAGAAATGACGAGTTAATGAAGCAGTTTGGAATTGATGAAGAGTACAATTATTTTCATAATTCAATTCTATCAGTATATAAACAGGTTGATACGATTTCAAGAGCTATTCTATTACGATATCATTATCGCTGTGGTGAAAAGATTATCAATTATTCTAATAAGAGGTTTTATGAGAGCAAGTTAAATCTTTCAGGAATCAAAAGACCTGGTAATTTAAAATTGATAGATGTAAATAATGTCAATCATAAAAATAAAAATTCACAGATAGAAGAAGCTGTCGAAATAGTTAATTACATACAGGAAAACAGCTTATCAGATGTCTTTATTATTACCCCATTTAGAAATCAGGAAGAGGTTCTAAATCGTTATATTAAAGTTGGAATTGCTAGTGGTAAATTAGATGCTTCGGTGAGTTGTGGGACCATTCATAAGGTACAAGGACAGGAGAATAAAACCATTATAATGTCTACAGCAATTTCAAGAAATACAACTTCAAGAACCTACGATTGGATTAAAAATAACAGTCAATTATTAAATGTTGGCGTGACTAGAGCCAAGGAGAATTTAATTGTTGTTGCAGATAGAAAAGCCATTGATATGTTATCAAAAAAAGATGACGACCTATATGCGTTGATTGATTATGTTGAACAAAACGGAACCAGTGAGGTTTCTCAAAGTATTGTAAATAAACTAACAATAGGATTCTCTAATAATTCAAAATTTGAAGATGAGTTTTACACAACAATGCGTCATCATTGTTCAATACGTGGTGGCAGGTTTAAGAGAAATGTGAAAATTATAGATTTATTTCCTAAAGAAAGAGATAATAGATACGTCAACAAAAAAGAATTTGATGGCGTATTTTATCACAGAAATCAGCCTAAAGTTGTATTTGAGCTAAACGGAAAAGAACATTATACCAACAAAAATAGAATCGAGTCAGATAAAATTAAGATGGACTTATTAAAATCTAAAAATATCGAACTGATCTTTATTCCAAACCAATATGTAAAGCATTATGAATTTATTCGAGAGTTAATTAATAAATTCGAAGGAGATATTTATCAAAAAACTTTATTTGGCTAATAAAATAATCTGTTAATTAAACCTATTAAAAGTAATATATGTTATTCGATAAAGTAAAACGAGAGCACATCTTAAAAGGAATAAAAGACTATGAGGATTTTTTTAGTGAAAACCGTAGAAATTAAAAGGGGGCAATAAATATGACCAAAATAAGTATAGAAGAGATAAAGGAAAAAGCCGTTTTTCTTAACGACTTAAGCAATAACGAACAAGCGCTTTTTGATTATATCAACAGTTCTAAATCGAATGTAGATGAAGTGCTACAATTATATCAGCCACAGCATGAATTTAGGCCTGTAAATACCCTACGATTTTTAATAGCTAATGAGCTTAGAAAAGGAACGGTAATTACTAAAAGTTTAATTGAGGAGTTAAAACAAACCATTGAAGCTAGAGATGTGTCTGTTTATTACGAGCTCAATGATATAGTAAAACAGAGTTTAGCAAATTATAAGGATAGTAGAATTGGGATGTTTCCTAACTGGCGACACGCTTTTAAAATTTTGTTTCCTTTTATTTATAGCGTTGCGGACAATGACCAAGTGAACACTGCCCTAAATCAATTTGCAGATGAGATTATAAGCGCTAATCAATTGAAGGATGTTCAAAAGCATATTGTTGGTTTTCAAGGTTCACAGAACTATGGTACGGACTTTATATGGTTGGCTATTATTCCAGAATCTGCTCCTAGTGTTCAGTATGCCTATCAAATATTTTTCAGAATAGATAGTGATGGTATTATTGGGGGCTTATATAAAGGTCATAATTTAAAAAAACAGGCTGTTGATAGTCAAGAATTACACTTTAATTCTTGGGAAGACTATTTAGAGCATACGAAGCAAACTAACCCTCAGTGGTTAGAATTAAATGCAGATATCAATTTTATATTTATGAATGATGAAAAAGCATTTATTAAAACCTTAAAGAAAGTCGATCGTGCTTCTGTATCGGATTATTTTAATACTCTTGGACGTTTTAAGACCGATTTAGATATTCAAGATGAAGAGAAATTAGTATTTAGTATTGCTAAAAATCGTTTAAGTTTTCAGGTTGGTAAACGCTACTGCTTAAATTTAAATAAAACGCATTTTGATTTTATTTCAAATGCTGATATTAATGATGACACAGGACAAAGAGAAACCTTTTCTGGTACTGGTAGCACTTATTTGTATAAAGAACGTACTCATAAAGATGTCTTAAATAATTACGATGATATTAAATCTGCAATAGAAAACGAAATAGAACGAGATAATCATGCTCTTGCAAAATTTTATGACAATAGTGCTTTTAGAAAGGCATTTTTTGATAGTGATTATAGAGCAAAAGTTTTAGGACAATTAGGAATACAAATGATATCTAAAAATGAGCATATGGATAACGTGAAAGCTGAATTTATTACTTGGTTAATAAAAAAGCCTAAATCTAAATACTTTAATAATGATAAAGAGACATTAAATCGTTATCTAGATAATTATGATACATATTTTGATATTAATTTGTTTGACGTGTCTAAATCGAATTATAAGCATATAATAGAAACTATTGATAAGGTTGCTTATCAAAATGAAACTAGTGCCTTTTTTAAGTTTAGTTCTGGCGAAAGTTCTCATAGGCCACGAGCTATTTTAGGGAAAACGAATTATTACCAATTTTTAGAACAGAGATTTACTAACAAGGATGAGGATATTTATACAAACGATATATATACACCTTCACTCAACCAAATTTTCTACGGTCCACCAGGAACTGGAAAAACCTATAATACCATTTTAGAAGCGGCTAAAATTATTACACGACAAGACGATTTAAGTTATAACGAAGCACAAGCTGTACTTAATAAAAACTTAGGGAGTCAGATTGAGTTTATTACTTTCCATCAAAACTACAGTTACGAAGATTTTATACAAGGGTTGAGGCCAGATGTAAAACAAAAAGAACTAAGCTTTAATAGAACCGATGGGGTATTCACTAAAATGGTCACTAAGGCATTGTTTGAATATTATAAAGTATATCAAAAATCTCAAAAGAATCCTTCACACGACACGACGACTAAAATAGATTTAAATGATGCTTTTATAGAGTTTATGAATTCCTTAGAAGAAGGTCAGGAATTTGAAACAAAAACAGGTTCTAAGATAAAAGTAGATAATTTTACGGATCGCCAAAATATTGAATTTAAACCCATGAATGGTATAAAATCCTATTTGGTATCTGGCAATAGATTACTGAAACTGTATGACTCTTTTAATGATATCAAAAAAATAAGACGTGTTCATGAAGATATCGTAAATGTTATTGGAGGTTGCAATGCTACCATTTACTATGTGGCATTAAGAGAATTTATTGATTTCTTAGAAATATATGAATCCACCTTAATTGAATTTGAAGACGAAGAAGAGGGTATTGACTATGAGAATATCACTTATAACAGAAAAAAGGAATTACTTTCTACTATAAGTTTAGATGATATTCGCACAGTCCCAGAACATAAAGTTCCTCGGTATGTAATTATCATAGACGAAATTAATCGTGCTAATATTTCTCGAGTTTTCGGAGAGTTGATTACTTTAATTGAAAAAGATAAACGTTCTCATGGTAATATACCATTAACGGCAACATTGCCTTCTGGAGAACAATTTATAGTGCCCTCTAATTTATTTATTATTGGAACGATGAATACAGCTGATAAGTCCATTGCCTTATTGGATATTGCATTACGACGTCGTTTTGAATTTGTACCTATGTACCCTAATTCTGAATCTACAGAAGATAAAATTGTACATGATGGTGATATTTTAGAGGCTATAAATAAAGAGATTATTTCTAGAAAAGGCTATGACTTTACTATTGGTCATTCTTATTTTATGGGAGATGATTACAACCTAAAACATACAATAGATAATAAAGTGATTCCTTTGCTCTTGGAGTATTTTATGAACGATGATAAAGAAGTGAAACAAATACTTGGTGCAGCACAGTTGGTTGTAGAAGGTTGGCCAATGCAATATATATCAAATGACTAATCTCTTCGAATATCAAAATAGTGCTGAGTTTTCAAAGCATCATTTGGATGATTTGGAAATCTTCTTGGATGCTATTTGGGCTAAAAGAGAGAAATCTAGTTACTATTTTAATGAGGAAGATAATAGGGTAGAGCAGCAACGCTTTATTCAGTTTTTGCATAAAACCAAAACTTTAAAATCTAATAAATATGTAGGTGTTATTCATTTTGAAGGTGAAACCATCAATTTATTACCTAAGATATTTTATAAGAATGAAGACGCCACAAAACAAGATGTTAATGCCATAAACAAGCATATCCTTTGGTGGTTGAGTTATTGTAGGAAATTAAAATTCCCAAATTACCTCTCAGGTTTAAACAGTGAAAAAGCCGACTTCTTCGAAATTCTTATTTACCTGTTTAGTAAATACACAAGAGAACTTTTAAATTCTTCTATTTATCAGCAATACACCGAAGTCAATAAAGAGTTGTCTTTTGTAAAAGGACGTATTGATTTTGATAGCTATATAGCCCATAATCTTTCTAGAGGACGACATCATAAAATTAGTTGTTCGTTTGATGCTTTTGAAATGGATAACGATTTTAATAGATGCGTAAAGTTTGTATCTAAATTATTATTATCAACGACTAAAGAAAATCAGAGTAGACGATTTTTAAATGATATTTTATTTATCCTAGATGAGGTTAAAGATGTTTCAATGTCTTCAGACCAAATGAAACGCATGTCGTTTAATCCTATGTTTTCGGATTTTGAAACAATTAGGGATTATTGTATTTTGTTTTTAGACAATAGTGTATCATTTAATTATAAAAACGACTTAAAGTTATTCGCTTTTTTATTACCAATGGAATACGTGTTTGAGGATTTTATCTTTGGTTTTATTGATAAAGAAATTGATGCTATAACAGCAAAAGCACAGGATATGTCAAAATATCTTGCAGAAGGCAACAGGTTTCAGTTAAAACCAGATTTATTGTTAGAGTTTAACGAAAAAAGAATCATTGCAGACACCAAATACAAAGTTGTGTACGCAGACGAAACTGATACTAAAAACGGTATTACTCAATCCGATTTGTACCAAATGTTATCTTATGCAGTCCGTTTTAAGGTTAATGAAATTGTATTGTTTTATCCTAATACTATAAAAACAGAAGTAACAAATAATTCAGAATTTACGATAGTAGATGAATTAGCGGATAATGAGAAAGTGATAATCAGTTCATTTCAATTACCCATTATAAACTTTGAGATGTTTAGAGAGGGATATGAAAGTGATAAATCTTTGAGTTTTGAATTTGAGGCTGTGAAAAGGAGTCTGGTAGAGCAGATAGAAAAGGCGTTAGAAATTTAGTACTTTGGACAAATAGTATAGCATTAAAACCCTTTAAATTTACTTCTCAGTTTAGCAACTAAACCCATTTTTTCTTTTGCCGTGACTTCAAAGGTTTGTTCAGTATTAAATAAATTAATATGTATGTTGTCTCTTTCTTTGAGATGAGCCATATTAATGATTGTACTCTGACTGACTTTATTGAAATTATAAGATTCTAATTTTTTATAAAGTTCATTAATCGTTAAGCGTACATTCTTGTATAAGATTTTATCATTTTTGCCATAGATATGTACACAGTTTTTAACAGGTGCTGCTTCATTATTAAATTTTGAAGAACTTATATAATAAGCGAGTGTAGGGTTAAATTGTATGTCTCTATTACTGCCAATAAGTAAGTTTATGAGGTTCGTTTGGTTTTTAGAAACAGTATTTATCTTATTTATAACTTTGTTTTTTAATATACTTTCGAACTCTTGAACATCAAAAGGCTTACTTAAAAAGCCAGAAATATCAAGATTATTAATTACTTTTTTTTCATTGTTTGTAGTGGAAGTCAAAAACACAATTTTTTTATGTGCTGCAATTTTTTTGGCTAGCTCAATACCATTATAAACAGGCATTTCAAAATCCACAATTAATAAGTCAAAATCATCTTTCTGTATGTTTTCGTAGGCTTTCTTAGAACTAGAATAGCTCGCAACGTGCTTTAGTTCATAATCCTTGGCAATGGTATCTAAATCGGCTTTAGCCCATTTTAAAATTTCAGGGTCGTCATCAACTAATATATAACGAATCATTTATTTAATCTTAAAGTTAGTTGCGCCATGTATTGACTATTTGGCAAATTGTTATGTTCTAATTTACTACCAGGATAATAGGCGTCAATAAGTTGCTTTAAAGCGTGTAGTCCAAATTTGCTAGTAGCACTTTTTGTCAGTTTGGCCTCTGACGCTTGTTCTGCACTATTAACCAAACAATAACTTAATTGGTGCTGTTCGTTTTCCTTAAGATCAATACTAATGAAGGAATTATCATCGTTTAAATTTCCATGTTTTAAGGCGTTTTCAACAAAAGGAAAAAAGAGTGTAGGCTTGATTTTTATAGATGTCCTTTGTTCTGAATTAAGTGAATTCTTAAGTTCTGTCTTAGCATTGGGTTTTAGATAATTGATGAGTTCTAAGAACATATTGATGTGTGCCAACTCATCCTCAATAGTTGTGCTTTCTTTATTTAATGCGGAAACATTATAGTCCAAAAGCTTAAAAATATTTCTTAGAGCCTTAATGGAAAGTATTTTCTTTTGTGGTTCCCCTTTTTTATAATGAATGCCGAAAATTGATTTATATCCTTTTTCTGCATCTTCCAAATCTTTATAAATTCTGGTCATTACATTTTTAATAAAATGCGCACCAAGTCTCGTGTTATTGGCTTCCACATTTTTGTAATTTACATAACGTTCGTATGCCTTTTGTTGGTGGTTATTCGTTTCTTTCTGTTTTGCTATTTCCTTATCTTTTTCACTTAAAGTGGCAAAGAATTTTTCTTTATAGTCTTCGATTTCTTGTTGTAATTGAAAAATCTCACTGTGTTTGTTGGCAAGTGTATCTTCAAGCTTTTTTATTTTTTGCAATTCCTTATCCAAGTTAGTAATCCCTAGTTGGCTCGCTTCTAACTTTGCTGTTAACTTTTTATTCTTTTTTCTAAAAGATCGCTTTTTATAAAGATTATACCAATTTCTAATAATCACTAATGCCAGTAAGCCGAGTACTATTTTAAATGCTATTCTAAATAGTTCTATTTGTTCAATTAGGTCTGCATATTCTGAATATGAATTCATTAACGGAGCGTAAGTATTATAAGCTGTTAGTTTTAGACTAAGGCTTTGTATAAGGGAAACTTTCTATGATATCCCAAAAATAAAGGTTGATTTCCCAAATATAAGCTGTCTGTCACAAATTAGAAAAAATTATTGAATTGATCTTCATCTTTGAAGAAAGAACGGGAATTTTAGCAGAGTGCTAAGCTTCTATAATATTAATTTAAAACCAAAAATTATGAGTAAATCAAAACCAATGTCTGGTAAAGCAGCAGCAAGAATTATGAGTGCATCTGCTAAATCTTCTAAATCAGGAGGTGTTGTAAAAGGAAGTTTCGCAGCAAGAGCACAAAGTGCTTCCGCAAAATCAAAATAGTGTGATAGCTATTATAGTAAAACAATTTTAGTATTAATTTTTAAATTCAATTATTATGAAATCTTATAAAGACGACGAACACACACAAGCAAACAATGACAACCATGCAAATCAATTAAATCCTAATAATGATGAGTACCATCATTCCAGAGAGGGTAATTAGGATGATAATTTTTTTATTAGAATCTCGTTAAGCAAATTTTGTTTGACGAGATTTGTTTATTAAGTATTTTTAGAATCATTTTTCTACATTAAAATGATAATTATAAGCTAAAGAAATAATTACTCAACAAAATGACCATAACCCAACTACCAGGCACCTATAACATTATAGGCAGCAACCAAGATGAAAACGGCATCGCTTACAAAGGTACCTTAGAATTGGCTTTAGATGCGCACAACAGGATAGAGGCGAGGTGGCTGATTAATACTAATCAAGAGCAGTTGGGTACTGGGTTTTTTAAGGATAATATCTTGGTTATTAATTTTAACTACAAAGGAGATGATGCTCATATGTATAAAGGGGTCGCAGTTTATAAATGTATTACTAAGGATTTGCTAGATGGTTTTTGGTCTGAGAAGCATGGGAATCCGTTGTATCTTGGTGAGGAACGTTGCTATAGAGTAAACACACAACAACAAGAACTTATTAATTGACCACTACAGTTGAGGTCTCAGGTGTTTTTTAGGTCATGGCAAGTCCAGCGAAACAATTTTTCGTGAGAGAGGTAAACGTTTACAAAAAAATCATAGGGCCAACACCCCTCAAGTCCCCTGAAGGGGACAACCCTAAATAATAAACATATAAGTGTAATTGAACGCCATAATAAAATAAGCAACACACCGAATTAATTATTGTATTGCTTAAGATTTGCTCAAGGAGGCAATTGTAATAATTTAACGTTGTTATTCCTAATCAAATGCGTTAGTATCGATAACTTTTTACCAATAAGTCACAGGTTGAAATGAATTTATTAAGGGTAAATAAGTAGATTCCTGCCTTCGCAGGAATGACAAAATTGAATAACTACACGTGTTAAAACATAATAAAAATGAGCATTGAAGAAAAACAACCTCTTACAAGAGCACAAAATTTATGCATTAACTATTTATATATGATTTACTTTCATTGAATCTTCGCAAGGTGAGCTGCACATTAGTAAACGTCCACAATGCTAGCGCATTGTTTTGAACTTTTTTATGCTTTAACGAT
>NZ_JAHKPN010000025.1 GCF_018860545.1 Winogradskyella psychrotolerans
GTAAGGGTTCCGTATCCACAATAACACCATCCATATCAAATAACACTGCTTTAAGCATATTTCTTTAATTTGAAGCGAAGATAAAAAAGTTAATGGTATTGGTAAATCTTAGACCCAAACATTACGATTAAGTTTATATTAAATTATGCTTAATTTTACCGTTGGATATTTATCTCTCAAAAAATGGCAAAAAAAGGAAAAGAAAAAAACACAAATAACAAAGCCAAGCACACGAAACTTATTTCTCAAAAAAAGAATAAGATTAAATCCAAAGATGTCGAACGAAAAGCACGCTTAAAGGCTATTGTTGAAAAAGCGAAAGCGGCTAAATCTGAATAATTAGTTGGTATTCTATCAAAAAAAATCCAAAACTCAATTAGAGTTTCGGATTTTTAAACTTGCAATTTAAATGTGTTATTTCACATTATCAATAATATGCTGTACCACTTCAGGATTAAAGAGTGTACTTGTATCCCCAAGTTGATCCGTTTCATTACATGCAATTTTTCTCAAAATTCTACGCATAATTTTACCAGATCTTGTTTTAGGTAAGGCATCCGTAAACTGAATTTTATTCAACTTGGCAATAGGGCCAATTTGTTCTGTAATTAACTGGTTAATCTCTTTTCTAAGGTTATCATGATTTCTGCTTTCACCAGTTTCTTTCAACGACACATATCCATAAAGTGCGTTTCCTTTTACATCATGTGGATACCCAACAATAGCACTTTCAGCAACTGCTGGATGTTCGTTAATGGCATCTTCAATTGGTGCTGTTCCTAAATTGTGACCAGAAACTATAATCACGTCATCTACTCTACCTGTGATTCTATAGTACCCAACTTCATCACGTAAAGCACCATCACCTGTAAAATACTTATTATCATAAGCAGAGAAATAGGTGTCTTTATAACGTTGATGATCTCCCCAAATAGTCCGCGCCATACTTGGCCAAGGATATTTTATACACAAACGACCATCTACTTGGTTCCCTTTAATTTCTGCGCCGTGTTCATCCATAAGTGCGGGTTGAATACCAATAAACGGTAATGTGGCATAGGTTGGTTTTGTCGGTGTTGCAAATGCAATTGGAGTAATCATTATACCACCTGTTTCGGTTTGCCACCAGGTATCTACAATTGGAGATTTCTTCTTTCCAACGTTATCATCATACCAGTGCCAAGCTTCCTCATTAATCGGCTCGCCTACGGTTCCGAGAACTTTTAAAGATGACAAATCGTGCTTTTCCAAGTGCTCAATTCCTTCTTTTGCCAAAGCTCTAATAGCTGTTGGTGCGGTATAAAATTGATTGACTTTATGCTTAGCTACAATTTCCCAAAAGCGTCCAAAATCTGGATAACTTGGTACACCTTCAAACAATACCGTTGTGGCACCATTACATAAGGGACCGTAAACAATGTAACTATGACCTGTAATCCAGCCGATATCTGCTGTACACCAATACACATCTTTCTCTCTGTATTGGAACACGTTTTTAAACGTATACGCTGTATAAACCATATAACCGGCAGTGGTATGCACCATGCCTTTAGGTTTTCCTGTTGAACCTGACGTATACAAGATAAATAAGGGATCTTCAGCCTTCATTATTTCTGGCTCACAACGCTTATCTGCATCATCCAACAAAGGTTGTAACCAATGGTCGCGTCCTTCTTTCATATTAATTTCTGAATGAATGCGCTTTACAACTAATACCGACGAAATCGTTGGACAATCCTCTAAAGCTTCATCTACAATACCTTTTAAGTCTATCGTTTTTGAGCCACGATAAGATCCATCACTTGTAATAACCACTTTACATTCTGAATCATTTATTCTTGTGGATAATGCAGTGGAAGAAAATCCTGCAAACACCACAGAGTGGATTGCACCAATACGCGCACATGCTAACGTTGCAATGGCTAACTCAGGAATCATAGGTAGATAAATACACACTCTATCTCCTTTCTGAATGCCTTGACTTTTTAGAACATTGGCAAATTTACAAACACGTTTATGCAATTGCTTATAAGTAATATGTTCTGCTTCCTCTGAAGGATCGTTGGGTTCAAAAATGATTGCGGTTTTATTACCTCTCGTATATAAGTGTCTATCGATGCAGTTTTCTGTAATATTTAGTTCGGCACCTTCAAACCATTTTATTTCTGGTTTTGAAAAATCCCAACTTAAAACGTTATCCCATTTTTTTCGCCACATGAAATGTTCTTCAGCGATTTCTTCCCAAAATACCTCTGGATTTCTCACCGATTTACGATACACTTGATAATATTCCTCTAGATGTTTTATGTGATAATTACTCATGTTTTTGTTTATTTTATTATTTTTTGACGCTCCTAAGGCACATTATATTACTCAAAAGGAAACGCGTTTAGTTGTTTTTCTATTTTTAAAGATATTAAATTTAAGGCTTACCTATGAATCCCTATTTTATGAATTTTATATACGGATTTAATTTCGTCTACAATAGCCACATCATCAATGGTTGACGGTATATTAAATTCAAGATTGTCAGCAATATTTCGTAATAGTTTCCGTAATGTCTTACCACTTCTTGTTTTAGGTAAACGCTCTACGACAAGGACCTCTCTAAATGACGCTACAGCACCAATTTCTCGCCTGACGTCTTTGACTATTTCATTTTGAGTTTGCGCTGCATCATAAACTTTGTCCGTTTTTAAAACCACTAAACCTAAAGGTTTTTGTCCTTTTAAATCACAGTGCACACCAAAAACAGCACATTCTGCAACTGCGTTATGTGAGGATACAATTTCTTCCATCTCAGCCGTAGACAATCGATGACCAGCCACATTGATAATATCATCAACACGACCTGTTATAAAAACATAACCGTCTTCATCCTTGTAGCCACCATCTCCAGAAAAATAATAATCAGGAAAACGATTTAAGTAGCCTAACTTAAAACGTTCTGGATTCCCCCATAAATTACTCAAGGTTCCTGGTGGTAATGGTAATTTTACAGCGACGTATCCCTCTACACCAGGCTCTACAACCTCACCTTCTTCATTTAAAATTTGAATATCATAACCACAAACAGGCAAACCTGCTGAGCCTTCTTTTATAGGTTGGATAGCAACACCAACCATATTCGCTAGCATTGGCCAACCACTTTCAGTTTGCCACCAATGATCAATAACAGGAATATATAATTGTTCTTCTGCCCAATTTAAGGTTGCCACATCACAACGCTCTCCTGCTAAAAATAAATATTTTAAACACGATAAATCATATGGTTTCAACAAACGCCCTAAGGGATCTTCTTTTTTAATTGCCCTGATCGCTGTAGGAGCTGTAAACATTGCCTTAACATTGTTTTCGTTTATAACACGCCAAAATGTTGAAGCATCTGGTGTTTTAATCGGTTTTCCTTCAAAAACAATAGTTGTATTTCTATTTAATAAAGGGCCATAAGCTATAAAACTATGACCTACCACCCAACCTACATCACTAGCAGCCCAAAAGGTTTCTCCTTCATCAACACCATAAATATATTTCATAGAAAATTTTAGTGCTGTGGCATAACCTCCCGTATCTCTAATAATACCTTTAGGGGTTCCTGTTGTTCCCGAGGTATATAAGACGTAAGAAGGATGTGTTGAAGCAACAGCAACAGCTTCAATTGAAGGTGATTTTTCAACTAAAGTTTTGTAATCTACATCATAGTCTTTTTTAGGAATTTCTACACCAAGTCCTCTATCAAAAACAATGACGTGTTTAGGTTTGTTGACTGACTTTACAATGGCGTCATCTACAAACGGTTTATACGGAATAATACGCTCAATTTCTACTCCATTAGATGCGGTGATAATCGCTTTAGGCTTACAATCATCAATACGAATGGCCAACTCATGAGGAGCAAATCCACCAAAAACAACCGAATGAATTACCCCTAATCTCGCACAAGCCAACATGGAAAAAATAGCCTGAGGAATCATAGGCATATAAATAATACACGTATCTCCTTTTGTTAGTCCTAAATCTTGTAATCCACCAGCTAGTTTTGAAACTTCATGGTGTAATTGATTAAAGGTAATTTGCTGTTTGGCATGGGTTACAGGTGAGTCATAAACCAAAGCGGTTTGTTCCCCAAAACCATCATTAATATGTTTATCAATACACAAATAACTAAGATTCAGTTCACCATCTTCAAACCATTGGTTATAATCATATTGATCTTTTGACACAATGGTTTTAGGGAATTTAAACCAATCAATATGTCTGGCTTGGTTTTCCCAGAATTGTTCTGGATGTTGAACACTTTCTTTATAGAATTCTTGGTATTTCATGGCTTTACTTTTTTAGAATTAAGCAAGCCAAACCAATTTGGATTAAGCACTTTAAGTTTTATTAATACCCAAATAATTACCACGAAACAAACTCCCATAACGATAGAAAGCATAGGCGTAACATTGGTAATATTTTCGTATTTAAATCTTAAGAAAAGCGTAGCTATCACATAGATACTTATGAGAATATCTGACGCTAATGGGTTAATGCGAAATTTCATGTCATTAAATTTTAATTAAACTTAGTTTGTTTGCACACAGAACCAATTTAAATAAGACTTAATAGACTATTTCTAAGTGATAAGTTCCAATATTTCTGAAACTATTTTTTTAACTGAAAAAGGTTTGGTTAAATATTTATCCGCTCCTAGTTTTAAACCCTTTTCAATATCAGAAACTTTATTTTTTGCTGTTAAAAACACCACTTTAATGTGTTTTAAACTTTCAGACGCTTTAATTAATGAAAGGGTCTGGTAACCATCTACATTTGGCATCATTATATCTAACAAAATTACGTCAGGTATGTGATGTTTTAATAGTTCTAAAGCCTCACTTCCATCTCTTGCTATAAACACTTCAAAACCTTGTTTTTTGAAGGTATATTCTAACGACATTACAATATTTGGTTCATCGTCAACAATTAAAATCTTCTTCATCATACTTTAGGGTATCAATTTACTTAAAAGGGATTGTAAAAACAAGTGTTGCACCGTTTTTTATATCTTTTTTGGCCCAAATTTTTCCTTTATGCTTTTCTACAATTTGTCGTGTAATAGCTAAACCTAAACCACTACCCTCTGGTTTTCTAGTATTTTGGTCTTGAGATTGATAAAATTTATCGAAAATATAGTGAAAATCCTCATCTAAAATCCCTTTACCGTTATCTGCTACTGAGATTTCTAAGCAATCATTTCCTAATTTATAATCAACTATAATTTTACCTGTTTTTGATGAACAAAATTTAATTGCATTAGACAATAAATTGGTGAGTACTTGAAGAATACGGTCTTCATCATAACTAAGCATAAACGAATGTACATTATTGTTTACCACCTCAACCTCTTTTTTCGCTGCAATCTGCGAAATACTAGCTATCGCTTTAACTATTGTTTTTTGAATATCCTGATGCTTTAAATCCAACTGCAAACCTCCTGTTTCTAATTTTTCAAAATCTAGGATATTATGTATTAAACGTCCTAATCGGTCTGAATCTTGTAATATGTTTTTTAAAAATTGCGCTTTAATTTCTTTAGGCATGTCATCATCATGCATAATTACTTCTGTGGCTGCTCGTATCCCTGTGATTGGCGTTTTTAACTCGTGCGCTACTGTATCTAAAAATTCATCCTTTTGTCGGTCTTTACTCATGAGCTCTTCATTGGCCTCTTTTAATTTGGAGGTTAACTGAGACAACTCATTAGACTTTTCTAGCAACATCTTATTACTCACAATATTTTCTTTGGATTCTTCTAAAATCTTTAAGACTTCAACCAAACTAATCTGTTCCTCTTTTACTACGCTTGCAATTAGTATTTTTGCAGAAGCTGAACCGATGCTTCCTGTTAATAACCTTTCAGAAAAATTTATTAAACGCGCATCTGCTAACTGTGTATCTTTTGATAATTTATACTTAGTAAAAAATATATTTAAAGCGCGAGTCGCTCGTTTTTCACCTAAAAACCTCGCTAATACATTTTTAATATCTGAGACATAAGCTTCACCTTTCCATACCAAAGCACTATCCTGAAGTTTGTTAAAGTTTTTACTATCTACAAACATTTCTGCATAATTTCGTTCTCTATAATTTCCTTTGGAAGTCAACGAAAATGTGAGGTAACAGAATAAATTAAATGTCATGCTCCAGAAAAATGCATGTGCTGGTGGACTTAAAAAATCAATTCCGAATAAGGCATAAGGTTTTAAAGCTTCAATACCCATTAAGCCATACTGACGAAAATCATCAGTTCCTAAATACGATTCTAAAGTAAACGGCAAAACTAAAGTGTAAATGGCAATACAAAATCCTACAATCATACCAATTATAGCACCTTTGGAAGAGCCACGGTTCCAGTATAAGCCTATAAAAAATGAAGGAGCCAACTGCGCTATAATCACAAATGAA
This sequence comes from Winogradskyella psychrotolerans, assembly GCF_018860545.1. Taxonomy (GTDB): domain Bacteria; phylum Bacteroidota; class Bacteroidia; order Flavobacteriales; family Flavobacteriaceae; genus Winogradskyella; species Winogradskyella psychrotolerans_A. The sequence goes on from NZ_JAHKPN010000025.1 coordinate 6,448, forward strand.
ATTAAACCAATAGCATATAAAGACAGTGCTTTTGAAAACAATATGTAAAAGAAATAGGCTGTAATAATGATGATAAAAATAGAAACCCGCCGAATGGCTTTAATATATTTTGAATTACGATCCGGTTGATTTTTAATGAATTTATCTAAAAAACCATATGGAATCACCAAGTTGTTACTCACCATAGTAGACAATGCTAAAGTAGATACTACCACCATAGAAATCATCGCTGAAAAACCACCCAAAAACACAAGTGTTGCCAAAAAGGTATGTCCATGTTCTATGGGAAGTAACAATGTATAATATTCTGCATTTGCTGAACTACCAAACGTGAGTTTTCCTGCCCATGCAATAAAGATCACAAACATATTAAACAAGAATAAATACAACGGAAACAACCAAATGGCTTTCTTTAAATGCTTTTCTCTATTATTCTCCAAAACGGCCACTTGAAATTGCCGTGGTAATAAAAATACTACCATAAAGGATAAAGCAATCATAAAGAACCAATTAAAACCATCTTCTACTTGCCCGAATGATGTAAGAGCTTTAAAGTTATCAGTAACAGAAATGTTCTCATAAATGTCTGAAGTTCCATTAAACAAGAAAAATGTAATATAGATTCCAATAACTAAAAAGAACACTAATTTTAGTATAGATTCTAACGCCACAGTAGCGACAATACCTTTATGTTTTTCTGAGGCATCGGTATTTTGGGTTCCAAAAAAAGCGGCAAATATAGCTAACAATAAAGCAATGTAAAATGTAGAATCATCAATAACTGTAGTAGAAATATAACTGTTTTCATCAGATAAAATGGCGAAGGTTTCAGAGACTGCTTTTAGCTGTAACGAAATATAAGGCAAGGTTCCAAATAAACAAATGATGGTTACCAAAGCTCCTAAAAATCGATTATTTCCGTAGCGTAATGAAATAAAATCGGCAATAGAAGAAATTTTATGATGCTTTGAAATTCTTATAATTTTCCGAAGTAGTACTATCCATAAAGGTGCCGCGATTACAGGACCTAAATAAATTGGTAAAAAGTCAATTCCGGAATTAGCCGCGATACCGACACTCCCATAATAGGTCCAAGCTGAGCAATACACTGCTAAAGACAAGGTATAAACATAAGGGTTATTAACCCATTTACTTTGTCGCTTTTGTTCCGCAAGAAAAGCGATGTAAAATAACACAGCCAAATAAATGATGATTATGATGACTATAGTATAACTATTCATAATGGCGTTTTAGAACAATATAAGACACAATTATAGACAACAACCAAAACGTAAATATGGAAAAATACAAGGTTGGTATCCCATAGATGACACCATCCAAATTAAAAATAAGGATAAAAGGCACATTAAAGATTAAAACCAAAGCTATGGATAAAACTATGAGCTTTTGTTCGTGACGTTTTTTCATGAATTGTTGAGTTTTAGCAGCAATAACAAAGCGCCTACTAATATAAGAAATCAGTACTACAAAAAACTGTAATACTGATTTTCAAACTAATTGAACTTAATTAAAAATTATAAAATTACATGAACAAAATTATTTTAATGATCTTGGGCTTCACCAGCACCAGAAGGAATTCTAATACTTTCAACCATATCTTGAACCTCTTGCGGTGGAGCCAATGATACTCTTGAAATCACAATGGAAATCACAAAATTTACACACATGGCTATTGTTCCGAAACCTTCAGGTGATGTTCCAAACCACCAGTCTTCACTCGTTCCTCCACCGAACATATCGAGTTTAAAGCGCATCATGTAGTATAACATTAAACTCATACCAACGATCATTCCAGCAATCGCACCTTCTTTATTCATGCGCTTATCAAATATGCCTAAGATAATAGCGGGAAAAAAGGAGGCGGCAGCGAGCCCAAAGGCGAGCGCGACGACTGCGGCGACAAATCCTGGTGGATTAACTCCGAAATAACCAGCGATTACAATCGCTACAAAAATTGAAATTCTTGCGGCTAATAATTCCCCTTTATCAGAAATATTTGGTCGCAGTTGTTTTTTAATTAAATCGTGAGAAACAGAAGTGGAAATCACTAATAATAATCCTGCTGCGGTTGATAATGCTGCGGCTAGTCCACCTGCTGCGACCAAACCTATTACCCAATTCGGTAAATTTGCAATTTCAGGATTTGCTAATACCATGATATCTCTATCTACGTATAACTCATTAACTTCATCACTATTATTAGTTACAATTCGTTCACCATGCTCACCTCTGGCATCCTCATAAATTGGTTTGCTACCAGACAAAGAGTTTCCTGCAACATATTGAATTTTACCATCTCCATTTTTATCAGACCAAGCAATTAATCCTGTGTTTTCCCAGTTTTTAAACCATACCGGAATTTCATCATAACGTTGATTGCTTACCGTTTCAATTAAATTTGTTCTTGAAAACACCGCAATAGCTGGTGCTGTTGTATATAAAATAGCAATTAAGAATAAAGCATAGCCTGCAGATTTACGTGCATCTTTTACTTTAGGGACTGTAAAAAAGCGAACTATAACATGAGGCAAACCTGCCGTACCTGCCATTAATGCTAACGTAATTGCAAACACATCCCAAGTACTTTTGGTGCCACTTGTGTATTCATTAAAACCTAACTCGGTATGTAATGTGTCTAATTTATCTAATAGAAACACTCCACCTTCAACTTTACCACCCATTCCTAATTGCGGAATAATATTTCCCGTCATTTGAAATGAGATAAAGAATGCTGGTACCATAAAAGCAAAAATCAAGACACAATATTGTGCTACTTGGGTATATGTAATACCTTTCATACCACCCAATAAGGCAAATACTAAAACTACAGTCATGCCTATAAGCACACCTATAGTAATATCCACTTGTAAGAATTGAGAAAAGACAATTCCAACTCCGCGCATTTGACCTGCTACATATGTAAATGAAACAATTAAGGCACAAAGTACTGCTACCGTTCTCGCGGTATTTGAATAATAACGATCACCAATAAAATCGGGAACGGTAAACTTACCGAACTTTCTCAAATAAGGAGCTAACAGTAACGCTAACAACACATAACCGCCTGTCCAACCCATAAGATAAACCGAACCATCATAACCTGCAAAGGAAATAATACCGGCCATACTTATAAAGGAGGCGGCACTCATCCAATCGGCAGCTGTTGCCATACCATTTGCTAATGGAGACACTCCTCCACCGGCCACATAAAATTCTTTTGTTGAGCCTGCTCTTGCCCAAATTGCGATTCCAAAATATAAGGCAAAAGTAATCCCTACTAATAACCATGTCCAAAATTGTACACTCATAATTTTTTGTTTTTTTATTTAGTTTAGCTAAGGATTACTCGTCGTAACCGTATTTTTTATCGAGTTTATTCATTAATCTGACGTAAACAAAAATCAGTATCACAAATACATATATAGAGCCTTGTTGGGCAAACCAAAAGCCGAGCTTAAATCCTCCGAGCTTAAATTGGTTGAGTTCTTCCCTAAATAGAATGCCGCATCCAAAGGATACTACAAACCATATTGCGAGCAGTATAAATAAATACTTCACATTTTCTTTCCAATACGCTGATGCGTTTTTCTGATTGTCATTCATAGTTTCTAGTTTATAGGTAAATCATTGCTTGCAGTGTAATAGTGTTTGAATCTATAGCACCAAAACTTTGATTTGTGTATTCTAAGGTTAATTTTGAATTGTGTCCGCTCATATAAGCATTGATGCCGACTCCTAGTGTCGACCTATTATCATCTACAGCATCATAAGAATGTATGCCATAACTGACATACGGTTGAAATCTTGTTTTTAATTTATCGCCATTTAAAACATATCCAACATGATAATATAACATGCTACCTGTTCCGTAAGCACTGTAGAGATAATTTTTCCCATAATTACTATTTTGATACATGGCATAAGCTGTCAACGCGCTTCCATTTTCTCCGAGTGGTGCATCATAAAAAGCATCTGCAGCAAAAATGGCCACATCCTCCCCTTCAATATTTGGATTAATTGCTGTGCCAGTATCGATTACAGAACCTTTTGGATGCATGAAGAAACCTGCTCCAATATTGAATACTTTTTTCTCACCTAAATAAGTCCCAACCTTATAAGGCAGAAAGTTAGACTCTTGATCTAGAAAGTGATAATCAAAATAACCAGCATAAGTTTTCCCTGCTGCTTTAGAACCTAAACTAGAACGGCCATTATAAACCGCATCTCCACCTGCAACAGCGGCACGAGCATCTAGTGATGACACAGACGCATCATTAATAGCCACACGGTATTGTAACTTATTGAATTTCCCTTTTAGAAATACTCCCAAATGCCTAGCGAATTGATCAGATAAACCAATAGTTGCCCAAGCTTGACGATTGTTATCTAAGGTCATTAAATTAAGTGTGCTTTGATTGTTTAGTCTAGAAATTCCATTAAAATAATGTAAACCACCTCCTACGGTATGATCTTTCCCTAAACTATATTGTGCCCATACATCATGAAAGAAGAGTTGAGAACCATCTCCTTTTCCTGTTGGACTTAAATTAGCACTAGTTAAACTGTTTAATCCAAAATGCGTAAGAATTAAGAAGTCCTTATTAATTTGGGCAAACATTAAAATCCTAGCACGTCTTAAATTGAAGTTTAATTGACTGTTTTCATTTCCATTACTGTCAAAGGTGTCATCTGCGGTATAATTAGCTTGAACTTGAGCCCAAGAAATTAACCGCAGATACTTTGTACCTTCTTCATTGAATTTGAATTTTAAACCACCCGTGTAATCTGGAGAACCTTGAGCAATCGTAAACTGAAAGACCATTATAAACAGTCCTATGGATAGTAATTTTTGATTTTTCATGGTTAAAAAAGATGAGTTAGTACTTAAAATTGATTCTGTGTGCACCACTAAGCTCTAAAAAACATCTCTTCTAACACTTTTTTATATATCTATTTGTTAATTTAATATACTAATCTTTAAATCGCTCCCATTTAATGAGCATAAATTTATCACCTAACTCAGTCACTACCACACCTGCGCCTTTTAAATTATCGGTATCTAAAAAATACTTACCCAGTTCATTAGCATTTAAAATTTTGTACGTAGGATGATAATTAGAGTTATAAGGACGCTTAATATTGTATTTCTTCACCCAATTCATGACACTCACGTGAGAAATACCAAGAATCCGTTCAATTTCTCTGTAAGTTAATCCTTCTAAATAAAGTTGCAGTGATTTATTTACGTAGTAGTCGTCTATCTTCTTCCCTATCTTATTAACGGTAAAATAATAGTTGCATTTTTTGCAGCGATACCGTTGTCTTTTATTGACAATTCCACTCTTAACATACTGATCGCTACCGCAATTTGGACATAAATCTATAGTCATGTATATTTATTTAGCATAAATATATCAAATTAGCAATAAAAATCACATTGAATCGTTAAAAAATTTAGATTTTAATAAAATCTAAACTAAAAATATATCATATTCATTATTATACCGTACAAAATTATGAAAACACAAAAAAGCCTATACGCAAAGCATATAGGCTATATCAGGTATCTGAATTAAGAATTATTCGACTTTCATATTAAAGAAAGCCTCCTCTTCCTTAGTTAATAATCGGGAATGAATTAGGAATCGAAGCCCTAAAGGAATTTCTAATGAAAAACTCGCTCCACGACCTTCAGTAATATCTACAGTTAAGTGTGTATGCTTCCAGTATTCAAATTGGTCTTGGTTCATATAAAAATGAACCCCTTCCACTTCTCCTAAAAAGATATCACTTTCATCCAAATACATATCATCTTTTTCAAAAATCATTGGTGCAGAACCATCACAACAACCACCACTTTGATGAAAAATTAATTCACCATGTTTCGTTTTAAGTTGTTTCACTATCTCTGCTGCTTTATCTGTAATTTCTACGCGTTTCATAAAATATGGTATAAAAAAAGGCTGAATTAAAATTACTAATTCAGCCTTAATTAGCTATTAATAAAATCCTAAAAGAATCCTAATTTATTCTTATCGTATGAGATCAACATATTTTTAGTCTGTCTGTAATGACTCATCATCATAAGATGGTTCTCTCTTCCAAATCCAGATTTTTTATAGCCACCAAATGGTGCGTGTGCTGGGTAAGCATGATAACAATTTACCCAAACACGACCCGCTTTTATAGCTCTTGGTATTTGATATAATTGGTGTGCATCTCGCGTCCAAACTCCAGCACCTAATCCATAAAGTGTATCATTTGCGATTTCTATAGCTTCAGCTTCGTCCTTAAATTTAGTCACGCATACCACAGGTCCAAAAATCTCCTCTTGAAAAACACGCATTTTATTATGACCTTCTAAAATAGTTGGTTTAATATAATAGCCGCCAGCCAAATCGCCATCTAATTTATTAGCTTCACCACCTGTTAAGACTTTAGCACCTTCTTCTTTACCAATTTTAAAATAAGATTGTATTTTTTCATATTGGTCATTAGAAGCCTGAGCTCCAACCATTGAATTAACATCATAAGGACTAGTTTGAACAATAGCCTCGGTTCTTGCAACCACACGCTCCATAAAAGCATCGTAAATATCTTCTTGCACCAAAATTCTTGAAGGACATGTACAGACTTCACCTTGATTGAATGCAAATAAAACGGCTCCTTCAATCGCTTTATCTAAAAATGCATCGTCTTCATCCATAACGCTATTAAAGAATACATTTGGCGATTTTCCACCCAATTCCATAGTGACAGGATTTAGATTCTTAGAAGCATATTGCATAATTAATTGTCCGGTTGTCGTTTCTCCAGTAAATGCAACCTTATCAACTTTAGAGCTTGATGCTAAAGGTTTACCTGCTTCTGGACCAAAACCATGTACAATATTTAGTACACCTGGAGGAAACACATCTGCAATTTTTTCCATTAGCAATGTGGCTGAAGACGGAGTTTGTTCTGCAGGCTTTAAAACCACACAATTACCTGTCGCCAAAGCTGGTGGTAATTTCCAAGACAACATTAACAACGGAAAGTTCCAAGGGATAATTTGGCCAATCACACCCAATGGTTCTTTAATATTCATGGATAACGTGTTCTGGTCTAATTCCGTTGCACTACCTTCTTCAGATCTGATACAAGCCGCAAAATAGCGCCAATGATCTACAGATAATGGGATATCTGCATTTAAGGTCTCACGAATAGGTTTACCATTATCACAGGTTTCTACAATTGCAAATTCCTCTAAATTTTCTTCTATAATATCCGCTACTTTATTTAAGAGCGCCGCGCGTTCTGCTGCCGATGTATTTCCCCAAGCTTCTTTTGCTGCGTTTGCTGCATCAACGGCATTTTCAATATCTTCTTTTTGTGATCTTGGATATTTTGCAATTAATGTTCCATCTACAGGAGATGTGTTTTCAAAATAATCTCCACCTACTGGCGGCACAAATTTTCCGTTGATAAAATTGAAATACTTCTCCTTAAATTCTGGTTTAGAATAACTCATACCTTATTATATTTATTTATTAGTTTATAATATTATAGCCAAAAAAACTGACTATTTAATAATTTTGATAAAGTTATTTTATCATATTCTAAATAAATTGAACATATTTATTATACCTTTGAACATATCTCTTATTAACAAATTTTAAGACTATTTTTTTGTAATATTGAATATGAGCAACTTATTATCGCAACATAAAAGCCATAGAAAACTAACGACGTTAGTAGAAAACAGAACGACTTATAGTGCGGAATATGCTGAACTTAATATCTACGAAACTCATGCGATTGCCGAGAAAGTGTCATTGATTTTTGACTTTCCTATCATTGCAAGTATGCTAACTGGAAAAAAAGTAATGCATTTAGAAGGTTTTGATGCTTTTGACTTTTTTCCTGGTGAATCTGTTGTTATGCCAACACATAAAGAAATGGTCATTGATTTTCCAGTGGCTACAAAACATCAACCAACGCAATGCCTTGCTTTGGGTATTGATGCCTTTAAAATTGAAGAAGTTGTTGGGAAATTTAATCATAATGTAGCCATTGAAAATGAAAACAACAATTGGAATTTAGATACTACGACATCACATCTCATTAATAATACAGACGTAAATCATCTTATTAAGCGCTTAACCTACACGTTTACGAATACAAATTCTTCTAAGGATGTACTTTTAGATTTAATGATTCAAGAATTAATTGTACGACTGCTTCAAACCAAAGCGAAGTCTCTCATAATGAATGATACGCATATTTTTACAGATACTAGAATTGGTACCGTTATTAAATTCATTAAAGACAACTTAACCAATAAAGATATTACCGTAGACCAATTAGCAAAGAAAGCGTATATGAGTACGTCTCATTTTCATAAACAGTTTAAGAATACCTTAGGGATTTCACCTATTGATTACATCAATTCCGAAAAAATTAAGTTTTCAAAACAACTGATTAAAACCTCTAAAAATTTAAGAATGTCTGAAATCGCTTTCAAATCTGGATTTAACAACACCAGCTATTTCAACAGACAATTTAAGAAAATGGAGATGATGACACCTCAGCAATTTAAAGCTTCCATTAGTAATTAGGAAATCTATTTTTTTTACGCACTTTTATATTACTCTAATAATCCTTTTTATTTCTAGCATGGTTAATTATATTAGCATTCTAGACTCCCATTTACATGATTAAAAAACTACTTATCTTCTCTTCTATTTTCTTGTTTATCACCATTTCATACAGCCAACGAAAAATAGAACCAGATGCTACTGATATTACTAAAGCAAAAAAATTAAAAGAAAAATTTGATCATAAAGACGACGAAATTGCACTTGAAGAAAGTACCGACTACATTACTTTTAATTTTGATAATCGCGACCAAAAAATAACGGTTTCACATGATTTAAAAGAGAAAATGATAAATATGATCTCTCGCGCTGACATTCAAAAATATTCCTTTTATAATGATCAAACTACTATTGAAGAATTCAATATTTTTTATAAAAGCGGAAAAAATGCTGGTTTTTATATTAATGATGAAGCCTCAATAAGTAGCGATTTGTTTCATGTAGACTCTAGAGTAAAATATACCCATGTTGATTTTCCGTTGCAAGGGTATCGTTACAGCACTCATATTTTAAAGACTTATAAAGACATTAAATATTTTACCAAGCTCTATTTTAATGATTCTTATCCCATTGAAAAAAAGGTGATTTCTGTGGAAATTCCCGATTGGTTAAATCTTGAATTGAAAGAACTAAATTTTGAAGGTTATGCTATTGAAAAAACTATAATTCCTAACTCAAAAAACAAATCTAAGATATACACCTACACGTTTAAAGATGTACCAGCGATGCGAAAGGTTTCAAATGCACCTGGACCAACGTATGTATATCCTCATTTGCTAGTTTTAGCTAAATCGTATACTAAAAAAGGAGAAACTCAACCGATATTTAATTCTACTCAAGACCTTTATAATTGGTATAAATCTTTAGTAAACAGTTTAGAAAATGATAATACGGATCTAAAAGCTAAAGTCACAGAATTGACAAAAGATGCCCAAACCGATGAGCAAAAAATAAAAAACATTTACTATTGGGTACAAGACAATATTAGATACATCGCTTTTGAAGATGGTATCGCTGGATTTAAACCAGACGAAGCAGCCAACGTTTTCAACAAAAGGTATGGCGATTGTAAAGGTATGGCAAATCTAACCAAGCAAATGTTAACTGAAGCTGGTTTTGATGCACGACTAACTTGGATTGGCACTAAACATATTGCTTATGATTATTCTACTCCAAATTTATCAGTAGACAATCACATGATTTGTACCTTATTTAAAGACGATGACATCCTGTTTTTAGATGGCACAGAAAAATTTAATGCCCTTGGAGAATACGCTGATCGCATACAAGGCAAACAAGTTTTAATTGAAGACAACGATGCCTTTATTTTAAAACATGTACCTACAAGCGATGCTACTTTTAACAAAGAATTTTATAATTATCAACTTACATTAGATAATGAAACATTAATTGGCAAGGTTAAAAAAGAGTTTAATGGAGAAAGCAGATCTAGTCTCTTGTACTACTTTGATCAGTTAAAAACGGATAAAAAAGATGAATTCTTAGAAGCTTATTTAAGTAGCGCTGACAGCAACAGAAAAGTGAGCAACATTACCACATCAGATTTAACTAACAGAGAACTTAACGTTACTATTTCCCATGATCTTACGGTAAAAAATGCCGTTTCAACCTTTGATAATTCCATATATATTGATCTCGATTTAGATAAAGAATTTAATAGTTATGAATTAAAAGAGCGCGATGTAGATTTTATATTCAATTCAAAAAAATACTTAGAATCTACTACAGAATTACAAATTCCAAATGGTTATAGCGTTACGCACATTCCAGATAACATCAAGGTTTCTAGTAACAATTACGACCTATCCGTGAGCTTTAAAAACGAAAATAACACGTTAACTTATAAAAAGCTATTTCAAATTAAGAATGCAAAAATTGAAACTGAAGATTTTGAAGAATGGAATACATTTATAAAAGATCTTAACACCTTATACCAAGAACAAATTATTCTTACCAAAAACTAAAATTATTAAAAGCGCATGTTCACAAAAACAGCATGTGCGATTAAAATTAAACAAACTAAAACACATGAAAATCAAAGGACTAACCGCTTTCCTATTACTTTTTTCCGTTTCTGTTTTTTCTCAATCCAAAGAAGAATTAGCAGCAAAAGACTTTTTTTGGGGCGCAAATGATGCGTATAAAAATGTTATAGAAGTCCCGGAAAAATGGGCTAAAGAATCTGCTGTAATACTTTACAAAAATGAAAATTACGATTTTCACAAATTTGGAAAAAACGTAACTTACACAAGTTCTATAAGACAACGCATCAAATTATTAGACAAAGCTGCGGTAGAAGAATTTTCAGAGTTTGCATTTAAAAAACGTTTCAGATCAGATAAAGGCCGTTATTCTTGGAAAGAAAAAGGTAACAATTATATAGGTGTAAAAATTGTAAAACCTAATGGAACTGAAATTGAAATCAACGTAGAAGAAGAATCCGTTGAAGTTGATGGAGAAACTAAAGTAGCCATTGCTAATTTAGAAATCGGAGATATTATTGACTACTACTTTTACCGATTAGAGCCTTTCAAAACAACTTATGCCTTCGGTTTTTCCCCTGTTGAAACCTATTTAGGGGAAGAATATCCTGTAGTAGATTTTAAGCTGTTTTTTGAAACTGAAAATGATTTTTTTATCAATTTCAATTCCTTTAACGGAGCACCTAAATTAACTGAAATCGCTACAGAAAAACGCAGTATAAGACGCTACGAACTTGTTGCTTCAGATATTGAAAAAATTCAATCTACACGCTGGACTTATCCGCTTTTAGAATTACCTTCTTACAAGTTTCAAGTTTATTTTGCGAGATCTGGAAAGTTCGAAGATAGAGCCTTAGCTTTTTTGCCAGAAAAAGAAGACATCATTAAAACGTCCGTTTCAAAAGATGAAGTTTTAGAGCTCTATGACAACCGCTTTAAGCCCGACGGAGATGTTGGCGATGTTAAGCGGTTCTTTAAACAGAAAACCTTTGCTAATGATTCAGAAAAAGTAACTGAAGCGTATTATTTTATGCGTCATTATTACTTAACTCGCTTTGTAGAAGCTATGATTGTAAAGGATGCTGAAATTATGAGCTATCCTTTTGTAAACTACGGTAACCCTGTTTTTATTCAGAGTCAAAAACAATTTGTACGCCACTTTACAGAGTTCTTAAAACGTGAAAAAATAAAATACGAAATTGTCGTTGCAAAAAAACGTTATGATGGTAGTATTGAAGATTTATTAATAGAAAAAAATGTAAACGTTCTTATTAAAGTAAAAACCGCCACTCCACTTTATGCAGAACTATTTAGTATACACACTAACATTAATGAGTTTTCTCCATTAATAGAAGATACGGAAGTTTATCTTTTATCTCCAACGAAAAACAAAATAGATGTCATTGAAAAAGGAAAACTTCCTGTATCTACACATTTAGATAATGAAACAAAAAAAGATATTATAGTTAGCTTAAATGATGATTTTTCAGAAATTAATCTTACAGCTGTAAACAGTTACAAAGGGCACTCTAAAAAAGACGAACAATATGAGCGTTTAATGTTTACTGATTATGTAACTGAAGATTATGCGAAGTATGAAACCGAATCATTTATAGATCTTATAAAGCGTAAAAAGAATAAAATCCGATACAAAAAGGAATTAGATGCTGTAGCCGAAAAAATTAAAGCTAAACAAATTGAGCGCTTTGAAAATAGTGCAAAAGCAGAATTTCAAGTTGAAGACCTTGAAGATTACACTTATGAAATTAATGAAACAGGACGTTATGCTCTAGATGCCTACTTAATTTTTACGGAACGTTTTAAAGCTAAAAATACATTAATAAAAAAAGCAGGTCCAAATTATATTCTTGAAATAGGTAAACTTATTGGTGGTCAAATAGACCTTGAGGAAAAGGAACATCAACGTACTTCAAATATATACACTGCTAATGCCAGAAGTTTCAATTACAGCATTACTTTAAATGTTCCTGAAGGCTACACCATTAGTGGTTTAGAAAAATTAAATAAGTCTGTTGATAATGAAACTGGCGCCTTTATAAGTACTGCTAAAATTGAAGGCGACCAACTTATTATTAACACTTCCAAGCAATACAAACACAATTTTGAATTGAGCAATAATTGGAGTAAAATGATGGCATTTTTAGATGAAGCTAATCAGTTTACTAATGAAAAGATTTTACTAAAGAAAAAGTAAATCTTACTCGCCCTATTAAAACAACCTCTTATAATTATATTTAATTGTAAGAGGTTGTTTTATTTAATTTTCATCTTGTTTTAATTGTACTATATATCGTTTCAATTCTTTAATTACTTTCGGAGCCAAAATAAGTGTTGCCACCATCGTTGGAATAGCCATTAAAGCAAACACGCCATCAATGAGGTTAATCATCATAGTTAAACTCGTCGTCGCTCCAATAAAAATACTTAGAATATAGAAATAATTATAGTAGTGTTTCTTATCCGCTCCAAAGAGAAAAGACATACATTTAGTCCCATAATACGAGTATGAAAATAGCGAGCTCATACTAAAAACCGCAATACAAATAAGCAATAGATACTTCCCATAATTAGGCATAACATCAGCAAAGGCAGAAGCTGTAAGACTCACACCATTATCTGAAGTCGTTTCCCAAACCCCAGTCACTAAAATAGCTAAAGCTGTTAATGTGCAAACTATTAAAGTATCTATCGCAGGACCGAGCATTGCTACTAAACCTTCGCGAATAGGCTCATCTGTTCTAGCTGCTCCATGAGCCATTGGCGCTGTTCCAATTCCGGCTTCATTAGAAAACGCTCCACGTTTTATACCATGAAGAATTAAGGCTCCCAAAACACCTCCTAAAAAGGTATCACCTTCAGGATAATAACTAGCCGAAAAAGCATCTGTAAATATCAGTTTTAAATAATACAATAATACATCACTATGAGACACAAGAATAACAATAACCAATACAAAATACAAGGCTACCATGCCTGGCACCAGTCGAGATGCTACAGTTCCTATACGTCTAATACCACCTAAAATCACCAACCCTGTAATAAATACCAAAATGACACCTATGGTGAGATTCGTATACAATCCAACTTGCACACCATTCGGAATTAATAAAATATCATTTAAGGCTTGGGTCAATTGATTCACATTAAAAACAGGTAATGCGCCAATGAGTCCACAAAAACTAAAAAAGACAGCTAACGGCTTCCATGATTTCCCCAAACCTTCCGTAATAAAATACATGGGTCCACCTTGAATGTCACCAGCACTATCCTTACCTCTATACATTATTGCTAAAGTCGAGGTGAAGAATTTAGTAGACATCCCAATCACAGCACTCACCCACATCCAAAATACAGCACCTGGTCCACCAACTGAAATTGCAACAGCCACACCTGCGATATTCCCCATGCCAACGGTTGCTGACAAGGCTGTAGTTAACGCTTGAAAATGCGAAATATCACCAGGGTCATCAGGGTCATCATACTTACCTCTCAAAACATTTAAGGCATGCCCTAAATACCGAAATGGTAAAAAATGTGAACGTATTAGTAAATATAAGCCTCCACCAATTAATAAAATTAGCAAAGGTAATCCCCAAGCTAATGACGAAAAATCACTGAGTAGTTCGTTTAAAAATTCCATAGATGATAAATGTAGTAAACGGTTTGAATTTATTCTTACATCTTAACCGTTAATTTATCTACGCCATTATAAATCGTTAATTATAATTTAAAATATTGGGATCACAAGAAATAAAATTAATGGACTAGACAATAACGCAGACATTTATTTTCATTTTAATCCTGTCAATAACACAAATATGCTAACCACTCAATTTGTAGACGAACTCTCTATCTCTATGAACCATTTGGAAGCACTTTCCATTTATCCAAATCCTACTTTTGGAGTATTAAATATTCAGAGCAAAACTAAGATCGACGCTATTACCAAGTTTTAAAAAGGTGATTATTATTTTATACTATACCTGATAATAGTCCAAGAATAAATTGCTTTTCAATTCAAAAAACTACCTTTACCTTTTCAAACTTTATTTTTTTGAGCACAAATCGACTATATTTCATAGATGCCGTAAGAGCATTTGCTATCTTAATGATGTTACAAGGACATTTTATAGATACACTTTTAGACGTTTCATACAGAAACCGCAGCTATACAGCTTTTAAAGCTTGGGAATACACAAGAGGTATTACTGCACCGACATTTTTTACTATTTCGGGTCTCATTTTTTCTTATTTATTAATTAGAGCGAAACTTAATGGAACAATTGAGAAGCGAATGCATAAAGGTTTAATACGAGGATTTATGCTTATTGGTATCGGTTACCTATTGCGAGTCACAATTTTTGAATGGTTAACAGGTAAATTTCCCAATTCGTTTTTAGTTGTAGATGTATTACAATGTATCGGTCTATCTCTTATACTTATTGTTTTTATTTATAGACTCACATTTAAGAAAACCTTGGCGTTTTCTATAGTGATGTTACTACTTGGTCTGACCATTTTTATGTTAGAGCCCTTGTATCGCCATTTAGAATTACCTGAGGTTCCTATGGTCTTCTCAAACTATGTATCTAAAGCAAATGGTTCTATTTTTAATATAATTCCTTGGTTTGGTTATGTCGCTTTTGGTGCTTTTATTGCAACATTATTTTATCGCTATATAGAACGACCAAAGTTTAAAATAGCTATTGTTTCTGGTTTTCTTGTAATCGGAATTGCACTCATATTTAGTTCTTCTGAATTTTTAATGCGGTTATACTATGCTTTTGATGTTTCAACCTTAAAGGACGTTGCTTATTACAATTACCTATTCACAAGATTAGGAAATGTGTTGATAATCTTTTCTTTGTTTTATTTAGCAGAGAATTATATTAAACAACCGTTAATTTTAAAAATTGGACAGAAAACACTATCCATCTATGTCATTCATTTCATTATCATTTATGGTAGTCTCACTGGATTTGGATTACACCAATTTATTGGCAGAACTTTAGAGCCCTGGCAAGCTATTATAGGTGCCATACTGTTTCTTTCAGTTGTTTGTTTTATTGCATTACATTATGCAAAAACGAACGAATTTGTGTATTCCAATTTGCAGAAAATTATAGATAAAATTAGACGTTAAATTCATTATCTTTATTTAATACATTTTTACCGACATGAAAACTTACCAATTAATAATCGTAATCGCTCTACTGAGCTTTTTATCTTGCGACAGACTCGCCGACAAAACAAAAGAAGGCATTAACCGAGGAGGCGAAGTTGTTGGAGAAAGTGCTACGGAATTTTTTGAAGGAGTCTCCGAAGGTGTAGATAAAACATTAGAATGTAAAATTATACTTTCAAATGACCTACAAGAAAAAGGTTTAACAGCTGGCGTTTACGATATTGATAGCCAATCTAGCAAAAACAATAACAAACTCACGCTTTATATTATTTTTGATTCCGATTTTAATAAAGACGTAATTGCCAAAGCCTATAACAAATCTGGGTTAGAAATTGGTAGAGCAAAAACAGTAATCTCTGGAACCAAAGGAGATGCTGATTATTATGATTTTTTGTTTGATGAACGTACAGATATCGGATTTAGAAACACAATAACTATCGAGTAAAAAAGACCACCCATATAAGGTGGCCTTTCACTTTCATAGCAATAAAATCCCATTCTAATAAGAGAATATGAACCAATAGCACCATACTTACGTATTTTTGTACTGGATGGTTTTAAAAATCTTTAAAAAAATAATCACATGGAAAACCTTATAAAAACTTTTTATACTGCTTTAAAAAATTGTGACGGCGCAACCATGGCCTCTTGCTACCATAATGACGTTATTTTTGAAGATCCAGCTTTTGGAGTTTTAAAGGGAGAACGCGCTAAAGCCATGTGGTTAATGCTTTGTAACTCTCAAAATGGCAGTGATTTTAATGTTGAATTTTCTAATATAAAAAGTGCTAAAGACAGTGGTTCTGCTCATTGGGAAGCACATTATACTTTCAGTCAAACGGGACGAAAAGTACATAATAAGATTGATGCTAAATTTGAATTTAAAGATGGATTAATCATCAAACACACCGATGAATTTGACTTACACAAATGGGCAAAACAAGCATTGGGAATTAAAGGTATTTTCTTTGGCGGCATGCAATTTTTTAAAAATAAGCTTCAAAGTCAAACTAATCATTTATTAGATAAGTTTATACAATCAAAAAAGCTATCCAATTAAAATAGATAGCTTATTGAGGCAATGTTTCTTTTTAGTGACTTGGAGTTTACTTTATGTTTCATTGCAATATAAATACTTCAAATCTTGTGCCAAAATTCTAATAAAATACGAATCTAACTGTATTCTTTCACCTTTCCTTCAACACCTTCATAAAAGGAT
Source organism: Winogradskyella psychrotolerans (assembly GCF_018860545.1). Lineage (GTDB taxonomy): Bacteria > Bacteroidota > Bacteroidia > Flavobacteriales > Flavobacteriaceae > Winogradskyella > Winogradskyella psychrotolerans_A. Next base: position 23,533 of record NZ_JAHKPN010000025.1, read on the forward strand.
TTCATATATTTAAAATCCGCTTCCATATCGTCTGTTGGGTAAAATGGTTCTGATACCTTATTCTGTTTATTTTTAAAATCAAAAGTGTACATTATAATAGGCACATTCGCTTTTTTTGCAATGTAATAGAAACCTGTTTTCCATTTTTCTACTTTCTTTCTGGTACCTTCTGGTGATAATGCTAACCTAAACTCTTCTTCTCCTTCAAATAATTTAGCTATAGTTTCAACTTTATTCTGACCAGACGTTCTATCCAAAGCCTTTCCACCTACGGCTCTAAAATAGTAGCCAAATGGCCATACAAAAAGCTCCTTTTTTCCAACAAAATTTGTTTTTACTTGAGTGACTTTCCTTAATAAAAGAGACAAATAAAAATCAACCCAACTAGTATGTGGAGCTGCAATGATTACAGCTTTCTTTACGGTATCTTTTGAAAAATTAGTATTACCAACAACTTTCCAACCTAATACTTTAAAATATATAAATTTTGCTAACCAGCGCATGTTACATTTTTTTATATAACTCCTGAAGCTTTTGTCTAGTTATAATGGTTTTCCAGTTCTTACCAATAGCATTTTCCCAAAGCGGTTCTAAACTTAAAGCGACATCAATCATTGTATCAAACTGATCTTGTTCTAAATTAGCACAAATACCTTGAGGCAATTGAATATTATGCTTTGCTTTCATCTGTTTAAAAATCGCGACACCTTCTGGGTAATAGTCTTCTAAATGATCAAAAACGATACAATTACCAACACCATGTTTTATTCCTAAAAGGTAGCCTAAACCATAACTCATAGCATGGGCAACACCGACTTGAGAATACGCAATACTCATACCACCGTGCCAAGAAGCCATCATTAATTTATCTTGTGAATCTTCGATACTTAACGTGTCTTCTAAAAAGATTTCTTTACAAAGTTCGTAGGCCTTTTCACCGTAGCTTTCGCTAAACGCATTTAAATAAGTACCCGTCAACGACTCTACACAATGTACAAAGCAATCCATACCTGTATAAAACCATTGATCTTTTGGAACATCTTTAGTTAACTCAGGGTCCAATATAACTTGATCGAAAGGTGTGTAATCACTATTAATACCCAATTTACGAATTGGACCAGTTAAAATTGTAGTACGAGATACCTCTGCTCCTGTTCCAGAAATTGTTGGAATTCCAACATGATATATTGCAGGATACTTTATTAAATCCCAACCTTGATAATCTTTAGATTCCCCTTTGTTTGTCAACATTAAAGATACCGCCTTAGCGATATCTAAAACAGTACCACCACCTATACCTATAATACCTGAAGGAAGCTCACTATATTCTAGTATAATATCTTCTACCAACTGATCTATTTGATCTGTCCTTGGCTCTTCTTTAGTAGGTACATATATAATTTTATCCTTATAGGACAAGGTAATACGAGACGTTAACCAATGATTGCCTTTAAAAACATCATCAACATAAAATATAAATGGTGCGTTACGTCCTTTGCGCTTTGGAGCGAGAATTTCATCGAGTTGATTAAAACTTCCTCGTCCAAAAACAACTCTGGACACCATTGGATAATTTTTGAATATCATTTACTTTATATCTTTAACAAAAATAATAACTTAGTTTAATTTTAATGACTATTTAAATGAAATTGTAATCTTTCATTTAAGAGTCCAATATGATAGCCATCTACCAAGGCATGATTAACACTGATAGCGACTTGCATTTCCTTTTTTGATCCAAAATTTTCCATTTTACTAAACGCTAATTTAGGAATGGAATCTTTTTCACCATTAAACGGTTCTTTATGACCTGTAAAATTCACCCAAGGCAAGGATGAACAATGTACACACCCCATAGAATTCACAGGTGGAAACAGCTCATTAGAGTTAAAAATCCGTTCTTTTTCTTTTAAAAAATTAGTTTGAAATTTCAGAATATCCTCATCATAATTCACAAATGAAAACCCAAAAGTTTTATTCGGTCTTAAAATTGTTGCCGATGCATGAATTGTATCATACAGCACCACATCGTTAGAATCGTTTATTCTATATTTAAAATTTTCAATTTCATTTATTGCTTGCATTGTAGCATGCAAATATTTTACAAAAAAAGATACCTCACTGGAACGCGAAAACTCATAAGCTTTAGTAACATCTACCTTGAAGGTGACACCAAAATAAGGATCAACGAAGGTGTTAAAAAACTCAAAGTGAGCTTGTCTACTCCAGGTATGTTTATCAATTATTCTCAAACTATGAATTAAAAAAATCTAAAATTTCCGTAACATTCTTTACCGTTTTATAATCAGAACCATTCGCTTCTTTCTTAGACACTTGTTCATGTTGCCAAGTGGTATGAAATGGCACGTGAATCGCTTGAGCTCCTATTTTAACTAATGGTAAAATATCTGATTTTAAGGAATTCCCAACCATTAAAAATGACTCGGGTTCTATATCTAATCGTTTTAACAATTGTGTATAATTAGTTTCATGTTTTTCGCTTAACACTTCTATATGATGAAAGTATTTTAACAAACCTGATTTTTCTAACTTTCGTTCTTGGTCCAATAAATCACCTTTTGTTGCCACAATCAACCTGTAATCTTTAGACAATACTTTTAACACCTCTTCTACTCCTTCTAAAAGTTCAATAGGTTTATTTATCATATTCTTACCAATGGTCAGTATTTTAGAAATTATAGCGTTAGAAACTGTTCCGTTAGATAGTTCTACAGCCAATTCAATCATTGATAATATGAAACCTTTCACACCATAACCATATGTGGGAAGATTAACAATTTCCATCTTAAATAGCTCTTGATCTATTTTATTTGGAGTTTCATAATGCGACAATAATTGCCCGACTTCTTCTTCCGCTTCTCTAAAATAAGTTTCGTTAACCCACAGAGTGTCATCAGCATCGAAGCCTATTACTTTTATGTTACTGTAATTTACTTCCACAATCGTTTCGCTTTTTCTAAATCTTCTGGTGTATCAATTTCCACACCTTGTATTTTGGTTTCAACCATTTTAATACGCTTTCCGTATTCTAAATATCTTATACATTCAATTTTCTCGGAAGCTTCCAAAAACTGCATTGGTAAAACCGTAAAATCTAATAAAGCTTCTTTTCTAAACGCGTAAATACCTTTGTGTTTAAAGTAACGCGCTCCCACATTTATATCTCTTGGAAAAGGAATTGGACTTCGAGAAAAATATAAAGCAAAATTCTGTTGATCTACAATGACCTTTACCGTGTTTGGGTTATTAATTTCTTCTAAATCCGAAATTTCAACCATTAATGATGCTAAATCAATTTCTTTTTCAGTATCATCTTTAAAAACATCGATGACCTTTGCTAAACTTTCACGCTCAGTAAAAGGTTCATCTCCTTGCACATTAATTACAATATCACAGTCGACATTCGCTACAGCTTCAGCAATTCTATCGCTTCCAGATTCGTGCTCCTTTATGCTCATTATGGCCTTTCCTCCATTATTAACAATCTCATTAAAAATGATATCACTATCTGTCACCACATAGACTTCACTAAATAATTTAGTGGCAACTGTGGCTTCATAAGTTCTTAGTATTACAGATTTTCCTGCTAAATTCTGCATCAATTTCCCTGGAAATCGAGAAGCACTGTAACGTGCAGGAATCATGGATATAATTTTCATTTATTGGATATGTATAACGAATTCATTCAGTTTCAAAAATAAGGTTTAAAAGATGATTTCGCTCAATTTGAACGTAACTTTTTATAGAGTTTATAAACTACATAAAATATGAATATGACTAAAATAAATGCCAAAATCGGTAAAAATATAGAGACCACAGACATCACAACAGACGTTCCTGTTTCTATAGTTGAAACAATAGGATTTCCAAAACCAGCAGTAGAAACCGTAGAACCCAAACGTGTTGCACTGGCAGAACTTTTTACTGCTGCTGCTGTACCTCCTCCTGCTATAATGGCTAAAGCCCACGTAATTACAGGACTCAAATCTGCAACCGTAGATACCATAACTGCCGTACCCGCAATTGTTGCCAACGGAATTGCAATTGTATCTAACGCGTTATCAATGACCGGAATGTAATATGCTATAATTTCGACCACTGTTGCAATACCAAGTGTAATTACTGCTGTTGTACTGCCAATCCATTGCCAAGACTCATTGAGTTCCCACACATTGAAATAGGCGGCTAAGCTTAAAGCAAACAATGGTAGAAAAACTCTAAATCCAACTGAAGCCGAAAGTCCGATGCCTAAAAAAATACTTAGAATTGTTTCTGTCATGATATTTAGATTGGTTAGATTGG
>NZ_JAHKPN010000038.1 GCF_018860545.1 Winogradskyella psychrotolerans
TCTAAATAAACCTCAACATCACTTGGTAATGTTGTTTCACTAATACTAAAGGTCAGTTGTTCTCCTTGATTTGAATTAACTCCCAAAGGAATTATGGTGTTTTCTAAATCTGTAGGATGTAACGCTTGTAAGGCTACTGGCAATCCGGTGTTATCTTCTACCAAATGCGAGTAGAGGGCAAAGCTCGGTGCCACATTACCTAATATTTTACCATCGTATCTAAGGTCTAAACCTAAACTTGCATGATCGTTGAAATAGAATTCAGTACTATAATCCGTGTTAGAAGCATTAATGTTAAGCTTTAAAAAGGTTAATAGATCTGAATTACGTCCTGCGATGAAATCATCATTTGCACCTATAGCACGCATTGATGAATCAAAGACATTATAACGCCTGCAAAGTATTGAATTTTAGATTGTATTATTAAACGCAGGGCTTCTTAGCTCTTGGCTTTTGATATAATTAATCTTCCCAATCCAAATCCTCACTTTTAACTTTACGCTTCACACTTTACATTTTACACTCTTCACTTTACACTTTAAACTTTTCACTCATAACTCTAAAAAAATTTCAAATTTTCACAATTTATTGTATTATTGAGAATGCGTAAATTGACCTTAGTAATTCTATTACTTTTTATATCCATCACTGCCATGGCGCAATGTCCGACTGGTGATGTTAGCTTGAATAATCAAACAGCCGTTATAAATTACCTTGCTAATTATGGATCTTGTGAAATTATAGACGGTGATTTATTTATCGGCAATGCTGTTGATATTTCAGGATTAACGGCAATTAGGAGAATTGAAGGGTCCTTAATAATTAATTATTCTGAAATCACAAGTCTATCGAATTTTAGCAATTTAGAATATATTGGAGGTGATTTTCAAATTAATTATAGCCATTTAATAGAAACTATTGATGGCATTAATAATTTAGAAATTGTACAGGGGAAATTAGAAATTTTGGGAAATAATGGCTTAGAAACCATCTCCGGTTTCAACGCATTAGAAAATGTTGTAGGAAGGTTTACCTTAAAGGGAAACAATAATCTAATCACAATTTCTGCTTTTGACAACTTAATAAGTGTAGGTGAATGGTTTACGATATCTAATAACGATGCCTTGCTATATATATCGAGCTTTAATTCTCTTTTAGAAGTGGGGTTAAACACGCCCACCGAAGGTAACTTTCTTATAACTGGTAATAATAGTTTAATAAACATTAATGGTTTTAATACGCTAGAAACTATAGGTTGGGATTTTCATATTGGTAGTAATGCATTAGTATCCGTTCAAGGTTTTAACAATTTAAAAACCGTAACACGTTATTTCAATATCGCTGGCGACCTTAGTGAAGCGTCTCCAAATTTGGTTTCAATACCTTTATTTAATGCTTTAGAACTAATTGGAGCTGGGTTTAAAATAGTGAATTCTGGGATTACTCAACTTTCTGGATTTAATAGCTTAATAACTATTGGGAGTATAATACCTTCCTCTGGCTGGTTTATTTTAACAGACAATAACAACTTAACTACAATTGATGGACTCAATAACTTAGTTCATATTTATGGTGTTGTTCAAATTTATCTAAATAACAGTCTAGAAAGTATCATAGGACTTCATTCATTGACGACTATAGATGGCTTATTAGATATAAGTTTAAACCCATCTTTAACATCTTTAAATGGTCTTGAGGCTTTAGCCCAAGTAGCAGATTCAGCCTACGCCAATAGTTACGGATTGTATATTACCAATAATAGCGCTTTAACGAACTGTTCTGCAATATGTAATTTATTACTATCAGATGGCATTACGGGATTAGTAGACATTTCAGGAAACCCTTCAGAGTGCAGTAGTAGGGAAGAGGTTGAAGAAAATTGCACAACAACAGAGCCAACAGCTTGTACGACGCTAACGATGCCTTTAGATGAAGCCATTAATGTCCCTGTCGGTACCAGCTTTTCGTGGAATCCCGTTCCTGGTGCAACAGGCTATCGCATTAATATGGGCACTGATTCCATTTTTTTTGGTGAATTTGACGCAGGTTTTAATCTAAGTTTTGATCTTTGGTTTGAACTTCCTGGAGAGACCCTTATTTATGTAAGGATTATACCGTACAATAGTTATGGTGATCAACAATGTACTTATGAAACATTTACAACAGGTATTGGGACCTTAATACCAAACTGCACCCAACTCAGTACGCCTTTAAATGAAGCCACCGAAATCACGGTAAATACAGAGATATCATGGAACGCCGTCGCAGACGCTACAGGATATATCATAAATATAGGAACGACATCAGGTGGAAACGACATCGTAAATAACTTAGACGTAGGGAACATCACCACGTACAACCCCACCGTAGATTTCCCTGAAAACACCCGAATATTTGTAACGCTTATACCTTATAATGCTGGCGGACAAGCTAGTGATTGTAGCGAAGAAAGTTTTACAACACAAATCATTCCCACATTACCCAATTGTACCACATTAACATTGCCTTTAGATGGGGCAACAGATGTTTCCGTATCAACAAACTTGTCTTGGAACGAAATCCCTAACGCAACAGGATATAACATTACGATTACTACGGGCATCATAACGCTCGATACGGTGTCCTTAAATGATGTCTTAGAATATGATATGCCGTTCAATCTTCCTGAAAATGCCGAAATAAGTGTAGAAATCACTCCATTTAATGACCTTGGGGAAGCTTTAGCTTGTAGTCCAGAAAGCTTTATCACCACCGGAAGCACTTCAACAATACCTAATTGTAGTGCATTAACAACACCACTGAATCTAGCGACTAATGTTTCCGTAACTACAAATTTAAGCTGGATGTCAGTGCCAGAAGCTGAAGGCTACATCTTAACCATCGGTACAACTCCAGAAGGAACAGACATATTAGATACTACCGACCTTGGTAATATAACGACTTACAATCCGTCGTCTGTTCTACCAGAACAAGCAGACATATATGTCACGATTATCCCTTATAACCAAGTGGGAGAAGCAAGTGGTTGTACCGAAGAACACTTTACTACAGAAACCATTTTAGTGCGACCAAATTGTACAAGTTTAATAAGCCCATCGCATGGGGCAGAAGAGATCGTGTTAAATACCACCTTAGTATGGAATACCGTCATGGACGCTTCAGGATATATTTTAAATATAGGTACTTCTTCAGGCAGTACGGATATTTTAGACGCAGAAGATGTTGGACTAACAACCAATTACAACTTACCATCAGACCTACCAGCTGACACCGTTATCTATGTGACGATAGTATCGTATAACGAAAACGGTGAGGCTCTAAATTGTGTTGAGGAACAATTTAAGACAGAACAAAAAACCTATAAGGTACCAGCATTTTTTACACCAAATAACGATGATAAAAATGACATTTGGATAATCGAAGATCCAGAATATCTAATTGAAACACTATGGATTTTTAATAGATATGGTAAACTATTAAAAGAAGTTAAAGGACCATATTATTTCTGGGATGGCTACTATAACAGCCACCTGCAACCTGTTAATGATTATTGGTATGTGCTTAAATTACGCTCTGGTGGAAATGATAAAGGCCATTTCACATTAAAACGATAACCCACAAGCAACTAAACACCTGCAATTCAACTATAACCATTAGTAACGCTTAATACTTGGCTTTTGATTTTACACTTTACACCGAACACTTCACACTTTACACTTTACACTTTACACACTTCACTCATACCTCACAACGCCAACCTAATGAATGATAAGCTTCTGTGTTTTACTTTGATTAGCATTAAATACCTTTACAAAATACACACCACTGTTTAACCTTGAAACATCAATGGTGTTTATTACATCCAAGTGATTTAGGGCTGTATGCAATACTAATCTCCCTTGAACGTCATATAAATTTAACGTCGTCTTAGCTTGTAACGCTCCTTTTACCACTACCGTTTTTGGGTTAGCTGTATTATAAATCTGTAAATAATCAAACGTTTGGCTCGTGTCAGACAAGGTAGACGATGCCACATGCAGATAGAAGCGTCCCGTACCCTGCAAGGCGACGTTAGGTGTAATGGTATAATCGCTAGTATTTAATAAGGTGACGGTATTCGCTACAGTATCTTCCAAATAAACCTCAACATCACTTGGTAATGTTGTTTCACTAATACTAAAGGTTAGTTGTTCTCCTTGATTTGAATTAACTCCCAAAGGAATTATGGTGTTTTCTAAATCTGTAGGATGTAACGCTTGTAAGGCTACTGGCAATCCGGTATTATCTTCCACCAAATGCGAATAGAGGGCAAAGCTCGGTGCCACATTACCTAATATTTTACCATCGTATCTAAGGTCTAAACCTAAACTTGCATGATCGTTGAAATAGAAATCCGTACTGTAATCCATATTGGAAGCATTAAGATTAAGCTTTAAATAGGTTAATAACTCAGAATCACGTCCAACAATAAAATCATCATCGGCACCTATGGCACGCATTGCGGGATCAAAAACAATATCGTAATCCTCTACATACCCAGCATTGGCGGCCACAAAGAACCCTTGACCTGGTGCCATTAATTTAACGCTAGCATTCGCTAAGGTAATAACGTCCCATCTGTTGGCCACATCACCTCCGGCATAGCCATAGATACCAGACATATCTTCCAAAATATCGATATTAGTGATAGCTGGATCGATGCCATTATCGTATATCACATAATTGAGGAACACACTCATATCGAGATATGAGGGGTAGGGATTCCCTAATAAGTTCCAATCTGGAAACAAAGCTCCGGTATTTAAAATATTAACAGCAATCGGTGTGGATGGTACGCTACCCGTAAATGTTAAACTCGTACCAGGATCTAGACTAGGATCTGTACCCGCTCTGTAACCTGTTCCGCTGACTAATGTTAAGCTAGGGGATTCAGCAGCCGTGTAATTAATATAAGCGTCCGTTGTTTTATCAAAAGGTCCAAAGGCATAGGAGATAGGATCAGGAGTTGGAATGGCACTACTGTTATTTAAAAGATCTGTCGCATTGGTACCCGATGCTAAAAAATCGGCCCAAGTCTGACCAGAAAGTGGTGGCGAAATTAAATCATTGCCTCCTGTATTTGAATTCACAAAACGCTCATATGTTACAACGCCTTCAACGGTACCATTAACAATGAAACTTGAGTATAATTGCGAGGTCGATTTTAAAGTGGTGATATTAGCAGCTAAAGTCACACCTGAATTTACAGTTAAGGCAGCACCAGCTTCCACGGTAATGGTATTAATGTCAGTATCCATAGAAATGACAGCTTCACCGGCTGCGATTACAATATTATCGTTAGAGGTAGAAACGTTATTAGGATCCGCAGGAGTCCAAACGTCGTTATTATAGGTATAAACTTCTGGGTATTCATCCAGGCAGAAATCAGTACTCTCAGAGGTACCGAAGTTGCCACCAGAAGCCAGTGTTAATCCATTTACGGTTACAGAATATGATCCATTGCCATACGAACAGCAAATACCATCTCCATAAGCATCAGTAATAATAAAGTCATAACACCCATCCTCAAGGCATACGTCAATAGTGACTGTAGAGCCATCTGTTTCACCACCATAAGTTCCGCCAGAAGCAACAGTTGTACCAGTGCTGTTTTCAATAGACCAGCTTGTTTCCTCCGGATAGTTATCTAAGGTAATAGAAACCACGATATCTGTACAAGGAGGTGGTTCTGGGCAAGCATTTGGACAAGATCCACCACAATCAACTCCAGTTTCATCACCATTTTGAAAGCCATCAAAACAGGTTGGCGTTGGCTCGGTTTCAATAATCTTTAAAAATTGATTAATAGCCGGATCAAGAATTTCATCAACAATGCCTGAAGGCCATTTAACGACCACTTTATCAACTTGAGTGCTAACTCCAATTCCGAAATGTTGCGTAAACGAATTTACTAAACCATAGCCTTCTCCCGAGCGAACATCTCTAATTTGTACGCCCCAAGAACCATGTAATTCCACACGAGCACCAATACCATTTATATTACTTAAGGTCCCTTCTAATTGAATATTAATATAGTTATTGGAATTCCCTTGATTTAGCCAAATTCTATCTTTTATTGTACTTGGTGAATTAAATCCAGTGGCATATCCGGCATAAATATCTAAGAAACCGTCATGATTGATATCGCCTACAGAGAACGACTGAATTTGATTGGAGTTAAACGGATTTATGGCATTCTGAAACGTACCATCACCATTATTATATAATAGGTGGTGACTTTTGGTTCCTGATATCATTAAATCTAAATAGCCATCATTATTGAAATCTTTAAAGAAACCTTGAATGGCCAAATTACCTTCTGAAGTTAGAGATGGTAAGCCGCTACCTGAAGTAATTTCAGTAAAGGTGCCATCACCATTATTCCGCATTAAATTAGGAGCTTCATAATGATTGACTACAATCACATCTAAATCACCATCATTATCAATATCACCGAAATCAGAAAACCAAGTTTGCCCTCCTATTTTGAGATTGGCTTGATCTGCAACTTCAGTATAGTTGTTATTCCCATCATTTTGCCATAGCATATTTACACGGCGAGGATCGCTACTACTATTAACACCTATACGACATTTAGAAATATATAAATCCAGATCCCCATCATTATCATAATCCACCCACATACTCGCATAATTTCCAGAATTATCACTATTTGGAGTCGTTTCAGTGCTTATTAAATTCGCATCATAGGAGAGTGTCCCATCTTGATTATTTTGAAATGCTCGTGATTCACCATCGTCATGACAAGCAAAAATGTCAGCCCAACCATCGTTATTGATATCAGCAAAATTTGCACCTTGCAAAAATATATTTGAGTTTGATATAAAAGACTGCGAGTATGAGCTATTACCATCATTATTCTTGATAATTTTTAAGTTGTCATAAGCACCTCCAGACATCACATCATTATAACCATTATGATCAAAGTCAGCAATAGCCGTACCCCATTGGTTGTTATTACTTACATTACCGTGATTGAAGCTTGTAAACGGTTGTCCAGCTCCATTTTGATATTGAATACGCAGACTTTTAGCATTATTAAACTGCACAATATCATCTTTTCCATCGCCGTTCATATCAATAACTCCCATAGGTAAACCACTAAAGTTATCTTGCCCCAAAAGCGAAGTGCCATCAGTGAATGCCACGGTATTCCCTCCTGGATTACTTGTGTTCACAGCAATTACAGTACTGGTTTGGTCAGATTGTAAACCATCACTAACAATTAATGTTGCTGTATATTCATCTGAAGTCGCATAGACATGATTTGCTGTAACCCCTGTAGCAGTGTTACCATCTCCAAAATCCCACGAATATGTTAAAGGATCATTATCAGGGTCCGTTGAGGCAGACGCATCGAAACTAACACTCAAAGGCGCGGGTCCATGGACTGTAGACGCAGAAAACAAAGCCACAGGTGGAGAAGACGTTGTTGGAGACAAACTATTAATCCAATCTTCAATTAATTGAACACCGGCTGCATCCACAACATCTTTAGCGATTGGAGGCATTTCAATACCCGTTTGTGTAGAATTCATTCTAAAATGCGCCATTGAATTCGGAACATCTTGAGGAATAATCACCTTAGGATCAATTAAACCTTCATCATAAACAACAGCACCATAAATAATGTTTTGGAGTGCTAATGGAGTGGTATAACGCGCGTCAAACATCGCGATATTATCAACGGATGGGTTGTGACAACTAGAACAGTTCACATCAATATAAGAACGGGCTCTATCTTCTAATGAAGCACTTAAGTCATCTTTTGCTGCAACCGCTGAATAGCTACTAACATTGCTGTCCGTTATAGTTTCAGATATAAGTCCAAGCTCGCTGAAATTAACGAGTTGATTCATGGTAATTCCAGAACTTGGATATAGAATCTCCTTATTAAGGTGTCTCGTTTTTGGTCCTAAAACACCACCGTTTTGAGGTTGGTGACACGATGTACACTCGTTTCGACCTGGATAATGCCACGATTGGGTAACGCCATTGACCACAACGTCTTCATCAACTGCAGCATCTAATAGCGTTGCATCGGTCTGGGCGGCATTCCACTTATAGGTTAAATAATAATAGACATCATCATCACCTTTCACTTCAAATCGCGTTTCAAGACGTTGTCCACCAACCTCAAAATGCTTAATTAATACGGAACCTTGCGGAAAGTCCCAAGCCTCATCATTTGAAAATGTAATTTGCTCGTCAGGAGTATTGTATGAGCCATCATTTGGTATGGCCATCCATCGTTTTTTGGCAGCTCCATCAGACCAAAACGGTTCAATCATATCATAAGGAATGAGTCCTGGGCTAGGGGACAATGTACTTAAATTAGCAAAAGCTCCGGTTTGTGATAGTAAGCTTGGAATCCCAGTGTTACCGGAAGGAGTAGTGGTTGGTAAATTTCCATTAAGAAATTTCGCAATAGCGACTGCACTAATCGCAGGATTGACTAAAGTAACGGTTTGAGATGCATTAGAGTTGATAATAAGATCACGTCTTTCAAAAGTGGCTATTTTATGGTTGTCTTGTAATTGTTGAAGCGTGTAAGATCCTGAAGTGAGTTTTTCATGATCTGAAACCGCCATAAGGTCATAGTCTGAATAATTTGAAGAATTACGTCGAGATGCATAAAAATAAAGAACTGTAAAAGCAGCAATTGCTATAGCCACAAATGAAATAAGAGTCTTGTTCGCCATGTTCGGTTAGAGATTAACATAAAATACAGGCGAAAAAATCATGTGCTTGCAAAACATCTACAGAAAAGATGACGTATAAGAAAAATTAAAGCAGTGATGACGAATCTAGCGCGTAGTTTTATGCCATAGTTGTTGGTTATTGTTTATTTAGTGGTACGCTTGAATTAAATTCAAACACGATTGATTGATGATAAAGATGATTAATAATTACAAATTTCAGCAATATTTTCGTTTATCGCACTGATTTATAGGTTTATAGGTCGCAATGTTATTTTAGCAGTTATGAAGAAAATAATAACACTTTAGAACGCATCTACTATTAAAACCAACCAAGCAATTCCCCAACCTAATCCATCATTCCAACCATCTAAAGATCTAACCAGTCTAACCAATCCAACCAGTCTAACCAATCCAACCAGTCTAATAATCCAACCAATCTAAAGATCTAACCAGTCTAACCAGTCTAACCAGTCTAACCAGTCTAACCAGTCTAACCAGTCTAATAATCTAAAGATCTAACAATCTAACCCAGAATTCACAGGCTTATAATTCGCGTATATCAAAATAATAAGTTCTTTATACAGCATAGCGTCATTACAACAGTAGTTATATAAATCGCTTACAAACCCTTAAAACAGTAGAAATACCAAATAAGGCCTGCATTCTTAAAATTCACTCTATTATAAGTTGTCCTATAATGTACTTGCGTTATGTACAACATGGGCTTTGGTTAAAAGCGCATGTTAGCACTCATGTTTCTAAAAAAATTTAATCTATAACTTTCTTTACTTAGTTAAAGGAATACTCTTTTTCCTTAGGGTGTAGTAGTGGATGAAAATGTGTATGGAATGAAATAGTTATAATCAATTCAAGTTTATTTAAAAAGTTGGTTGATATTTGCTTTGTAAAGTTTTCCTATTGGTACAATATGATCTGAAATATGTATTCTATTCCCTTCTATGCTCTTGATATGCTTTTTTGCAACCGCAAATGATTTGTGAACTTGAATAAAATCTGTATCCGAAAGTAACTGTATGGTGTCAGATATTTTTTCGCGGATAGTTATAATATCTTTTGTCGTAACGACTTTTGTGTAGTTCCCAGAGGCTTCAACAAACAATATGGAGTCTAAATCTACTTGAATATGAATATTATTTTGTTTTAAAAAAATATGTTTTTCTTCGGGTTCTTGGTTTGTAATAGTTTGCTTTTTTACTGTACTTGTATTAGAAGATGTCACTTTATTAATAGCACTTAAAAAGCGCTCAAAACTAAATGGTTTTAATAAATAGTCGATCACATTTAATTCGTAGCCTTCAATAGCAAACTCACTATATGCTGTGGTTACAATAACTTTTGGAGGAGATGATAAGGTTTTTAAAAATTCAAACCCTTTTAATTTGGGCATGTTTAAATCTAAAAATATGAGATCTACTTCATATTTGCATAAATAATCAATAGCTTCAATGGCGTCGTAACAATCTGCTTTAAATTCTAAATTTGGCAACATATCACAATAGCCTTTTATAATATCGTGTGCGATATGCTCGTCATCTATTATTATATATGTAATCATAATTTTTTTATAGTCAATTTAGCATTATATATGTTATCAGTTTTATCTATTGTTAAAGTATGACTTTTTGGATAGACCAACTCTAATCGTCGTCTTAAATTATTTAAGCCAATTCCAACTTCATGATTGTCTTGTGATACATCAAAATTATTCTCAATTTCAAAATTCACGTCATTACTCTGTGCTTCTAAATTTATATGCACATAAGCATGCGCTCTTAGATTTTCTACACCATGTTTAAATGCATTCTCTAAAAGAATAATAAATAGAAGAGGCATTATTTCATAATCATTGTTCTTTACATCAATATTAAATTGCACGTCAATAACCTTATGATAACGCATTTTATGAAGTTCAATATAGTTTTGTAGATAAGTAATCTCTTCAGACAATAAAACAGTGTCCTTATCTCCTTCATAAATACTATAACGCATCATATCAGAAAGTTTTAGGATGAGTTCTTGAGCTTTCTTTGAATCTTTATCTACCAAACCATAAAGGTTATTAAGCATATTAAAAAAGAAATGAGGGTTAACCTGACTTTTTAAATGTAATAATTCTGTTTTTGCTTTTTCATTCTTTAATCTAATAATAGATTTGATTTGTTTAAAAAGCCAATGTGAAATGGTAATAAAAACAAGTATAAAATAGAAAGCAATAAATTCTACAAACCCTTCTAATCTGCCAAAAGTATCATTAAAAATTACGATGACTAAGCCTATAATAACAATCGCTATTTTATAAAATCGCGTTATAATTTTCTTTTTTCTGTCTGATATATTCAACTTCATAAATCAATATTAATTAAATAAAACACCTCAAACAAATTAGTTGACAAACAGTATCTAATCAGTGACAAACAATCTTAAAGGTGTTTTAAGAAGCCTTTATAACATAGATTAATCTGTTTATCACTAAAACCTATACTTGTGTCACTAACATTTTATATAGGCTAAAATCACATATATGTTTGTGTCAATCAATCAAAAAACGAACACTTATGGAACTCATTATTGACAATCTATCTAAAACCTACTCTAATGGTGTTAAAGCATTGCAAAATATTTCATTAAAAATCCCAACAGGAATGTTTGGCTTATTAGGCCCAAATGGTGCTGGTAAATCTACTTTAATGAGAACCATTGCAACATTACAAGAAGCAGACAATGGCTCTATTACACTTGGAGACATCGATGTGTTAAGACAAAAAAACGAGTTGAGACAAGTTTTAGGATACTTACCACAGCAATTTGGGTTGTATCCTAAAATATCTGCGGAAGTATTACTCAATCATTTTGCGGTTCTAAAAGGGATCACTCATAATGGTGAGCGTAAAGACTTGGTAGATGCGCTTTTGCATAAAACCAATTTATACGACGTTAGAAAACAAAATCTTAAAGGCTATTCTGGTGGAATGAAGCAACGCTTTGGCATTGCACAAGCCTTACTTAATGATCCTAAACTACTTATTGTCGATGAACCAACGGCAGGATTAGATCCTGTAGAACGTAATCGATTTTATAATGTGTTAAGCGAATTAGGAGAACACACAGTTGTGATCTTATCTACTCATATTGTTGATGATGTTAAAGAGCTTTGTACCAATATGGCAATCATTAATCAAGGCCAAGTTTGCTTAAAGGGAAATCCATTACAAATACTAGAAAACCTAAAAGACAGAGTCTATAAAAAAACAATCGAAAAGTCAGAATTAAAAGCATACAAGCAAAATTATTTAGTCATTAGTGAAAAGCTGTTTCTAGGAAAACCAACCATTCACATTTTAAGCGATGTGAACCCTGGAGATGGCTTTTCGCTTATTAATGCCGAATTAGAAGATGTGTATTTCTCTGAAATATTTAATAATACGAACGCTAAATCTATATAATTATGTGGTACAATATTTTTAAGTTCGAAATACAATATCGCATTAAACGTGCAGACACCTATGTGTTCTTTCTATTTCTCTTTTTATTTTCAATTGTTGGTGTAGACTTTATTTTTCAAGGATCTGATATTGGATTCATGAAAAAAAACTCACCTATAGTGATTGCCAAGACGATGGGAGCTATCACAGGACTATTTATGATTTTGGCATCCATGATTATGGGTGTGTCAGTCTTAAGAGATTTTGAATACAATATAGAATCCTTAATGTTTACCACACCAATCAACAAAAAAGATTATTTATTAGGTCGGTTTTTAGGAGCGTTTACAGTGTTATTATTTGCATTTACGGGGATTTTGTTTGGTATGATGCTGGGTGAATTTATGCCATGGCATAATCCAGAAAATCTATTAGCATTTAATGCCATGCTATATATAAAGACATTTATGATGATAACCTTGCCAACCTTATTTTTTGGTGCATTGCTATTTTTTGTCACTGGTGCATTAACTAGAAACCTAGTGGTTGTATATACACAAGGTATTATTATTTTTGTAATTTTTATGCTAACCAAAGCCGTTACTAATGAGTTTTGGCAAGCCATACTAGATCCATTTTCACTAACAACAACCACTTTTGTAACAAAATCTTGGTCTGCTTTAGAAAAGAGTACACAAGATCTTCCGTTTTTTGGCGCATTGCTATATAACAAACTATTTTGGGTAGCTCTTGGAATCATCGCAATGATTTATGGCTATAAAAAATTCAATTTTAATGTAGTTAAAGAAAAGCGTTTTAAGAGAAAGAAATCACAAATAGTAACTCATAAGATTACCAAAGACGGTAATGATGTCATGATTCCAAAAGCTAAAAAACACTATGGTTTACAATCAAAATGGAACCAATTAAAACAGTTCACTTGGTTTTATTTCATAGGTATTTTTAAGCAAGCATCATTTTGGGGCATTGTTATTTGTGGTATGATTATTATCCTTATTAATTCAGTTAATCTTGGAACTGTATATGGAGTGGATAGTTATCCAGCAACCTATTTTATGGTAGAAGAGCTTAAAGAAACATCCATGTATTTCTTTATTATCCTTTTAGTGTTTTATTCAGGTGAATTGGTATGGAAAGAGCGAGGTGCCAAACTAGATTTAATTTATGATGCAACACCAATGTCTAGCTTTTTAAAGTTGCTAGGTAAATATATTGGATTGAATTTAATTTACGTGGTATTAATGCTTACTTTAATTTGTTCAGGAATTATATTTCAAACATTAAGTGGCTATTATAAATATGAATTTCAGATTTATTTATCTGGTTTCTTTTTAGAAATTTTACCGTTTTTAGCCTTATACACATACATTGCATTTTTTATTCAATCTATTGCAAATCATAAGTTTGTAGGTGTTATGTTGGTGATTGTATTTTTTATTAGCAATACCGCTTTAGGCTTATTTGGGTTCGACCACGATTTATATTTCTTTGGCGGAAGCGCTTTAGGAGCCTATTCAGATATGAATGGTTATGGCCATTTTTTAAAACCATATCTCATTATTAAATCGTACTGGTTTCTTTTCGGATTGCTTTTGCTAATTATAGGCTCATTAGTAAACATTAGAGGTACAGAAACCAATTTTTGGAACCGTATAAAAGCAAGTAAATACAGATTAAGCAAGCCACTTTTAAAACTAACAGCTATGGTCTGTTTACTATTTATAACTATCGGAAGCTTTATCTTTTATAATACTAATATTTTAAACACTTACTGGACAAATTCTGAAGCGACAGACTTTAGAGTCGCTTATGAGAAAGAACTCAAACAGTTTGAATATATACTACAACCAAAAATAATAGATATCAACTTGCGAGTAGAACTATATCCTACAACACGAGATTATACAGTAGAAGGTTACTATATGTTGAAAAACACTACTACAGAAGACGTCAAATCCATTCACATTCAAAAACTTCTGGAAGAGAATATTACTTTAGATAGTATCTCTTTTGAAGACGAGTTTACAACCGATAAGCAATATAAAAAGTTTGATTATTCAATTTTTAATCTAAATACAGCTTTAAAACCTGGAGATGCTATAAAAATGCATTTCAAGCAAAGCTTTACCACAAGAGGATTTGAATCTGGAAACTCTAATGTAAACATCAATAATAACGGTACATTTTTTAATAATACAGATTTACCAACAATAGGCTATAATAGAAAATATGAACTAAACGATGCTGATGAACGCAAAGATTATGGTTTGCCTATAAGAATTCGTACAGCAGATAGAGATGATGCCAATGAGCTCAAAAATGCAAGGTCAGGAAGTGATTCTGATGGCATTAATTTTGAGATGATTATTGGTACTTCAAAAGACCAAACTGCTTTAGTACCAGGAAATTTATTGAGAAAATGGACAGAAAATAACCGCAACTATTTTCATTATAAAATGAATCAACCAATCATTAATTTTTATTCCATCGTTTCAGCTGAATATGAAATAAAGAAAGACCAATGGATAACAAATCAAGATTCTGTAGCAAAACCTGTGGATCTTGAAATTTATTATCATAAAGCACACGATTACAATATTGACAGAATGATGACGTCTATGAAAGCGTCGTTAGCATATTTTAGTCATAATTTTAGTCCTTATCAATACGAGCAATTGCGTATTATGGAATTTCCGCGTTATGCCGAATTTGCACAATCATTCCCTGGAACCATTCCATTTTCAGAAGCTATCGGTTTTGTGTTAGACATTGATGATAAAAAAGATGTTGACATGGCATTTTATGTCACAGCACACGAAATTGCGCACCAATGGTTTGGCATGCAAGTAGAAGCAGCAAATGTTAAAGGACGATTAACCATACTAGAAACTTTGTCACAATACGCAGCAGTTATGGTATTAAAGCAACACTATTCTGAAGAAAAAGTATTACAATTTTTAGAAACGCAAAAAGAGGATTATAAAAAAGGGAAAGATAGAGAAGATGCAAAAGAACCATCATTGGCATTGGTAGAAGATCAAGACTACATCTATTATGCTAAAGGAGCGATTAATATGTATGAGTTTCAAAAAGCAATAGGAGAGGAGAACGTCAATAAGGCGTTGAGATGTTTTCTTGAAGATTGGAATACCACAAACGGTAAATTAAAAATGGATACAGATAGATATGCAACAACGCAAGACTTATTAGGTTATTTTAGAGAGGTTAACTCAGATTCGCTTCAGTATTTAATTTCTGATTTGTTTGAAAAAGTTATTCCTGTAGAAATGTAATCATTAAAATTATGTAAAATATAATATCAATGTTTAGCTCGGCCTCATAAAATTTTGGTTAAAACAATAGGCGAAATGAGCGTACATATTTTAGGGGTTTAGTAATACATAAAGTAAAGAAGTCTAACTATAAATGGGACTTCAAAAGCAATCTCAATCAATTCAGAAGTTTCCTAAAATATAGCGAATGAGCCGTTAATTGTTTCCAAAATTATATGCAGCCTTGAATTTTTGTTTCTTTTGTTTCAAGACAAAAGATATAGAAACTTAAAAAAAGCCAGTTTGGAATTCTACATATAACAAGTGCATAGAATTTTGTTTTTTTCAAAATTTATGCTCTTGTGGCAATCCACTAGAATCGTCTAAAATTTTTTATCAAGTACATTTTATCGTTTACGCGATTTTTAAAAGAAGTAAAAAGCTAGCTTTTATTGTGCGGCTGGCAAGCGTTGGATAATTGTGTACAAAATAAATTGCCAGAGCAATTTGATTTTATAAAGCAATCGAGCGTTTGACAGCGGACATTTGACATAACGACAAATTATAGGACCAATGTTCAATCAATTCTAAAATGTAAAATATATTAAAGGATAAAGATTAATGACCCAAATTCTGTTTATTGTAATGAAAACGTATGTTTCTGGGTATTTTACATAATATCATTATAGTTGACTAATGGTATGTTCTTAGTAAATAACCAATAATAGCATTTGTCCTATAATTTATATTATGTAAAATAGAAGTGTATAATAAACCTTATCCTTTCCTCTCAATTGCAAATACGATTAAATCATTATGAATAGTCGTAATGCATATGCATCACAACAAAGCATCTAATTCCGTTAATCTTTCATTAAGTAATTCCTCGAAAGATGCTAACATGGCATCGTAACCTTCCAAATATAAAAACTTCATATGTACCACACGATTTCTATAATCGTCTGAGCCAAAATATTTATACTCATCCACAGTAAATTTACCGTTAAAACTGACTAACTTTTCATACCAATTAAAATTATCTTTAATTTGTCTCAAGTTAGCGACTAATTCATCAGTAATAATGTTTTCCATGGGTTTTAATTTCCGATCCATAGATTCGTAATATTGTTCTATTTCTAGTAATTTATTAGAAAGTGATGAATTATTGATGCTTGCGTTTTCTAACGCCGTTGACAACATTGGATTTATCGGTGCAAATTGCACACTTACAGTCACTAAAAATGGAGCTTGTGATACTACTTTTAAACGTTCATGATCAGTCTTATTCTCCTTGAGATATAAATTGTAGATTTTTAGATCTTCAGAAATTCCATCGCGCGTAGATTTCAAAATCTCTATATCAGCTGCCATCTTTTGTCGCACCTGTACAGCCATCTTATAGGTGAAATCTTCAGCCTTACGTGCTTCTGTTTTTTTATTAATAGCGATAGCGATCAAAATGCCAATAACAACCAAGATGATTTCGCCTACAGCGTAAATAAGATAATTTTTAAGTCGCTTCCCTTCTACCATTTTTAATCTAAAGCCATTAAATAATTTCATGCCATTAAAATACAAAAAAATCGTTGTCCGTAGATGAGCTCTTAGAAGTATAACGGTAAAGCGATCTGTACAGCGGCTACCTATAACTTAAGTAACACTATAAATTACAATGCGTAACTCATTATAAATAATCACTTAAGAAATATGATCATTCTTAACATAGCTATTAGCGTACTGCTTCGTAAAATGAGCTCCAAATAATAAGATTAAACTAGAATACGACACCCAAAGCATAATCAAAATAATAGAACCCGCCGCTCCGTATGTCGAACCAGGTTCCATCGTATTAAAATATAAAGCCAAAAGGTACTTACCTATTAAAAATAAAATGGTAGTCAAGGCCGCACCAACACGTACGGATTTCCACGATATTTTAGCCGATGGCAAATACTTAAACATCGTTGCAAATAGCACGTAGATAAAGGTTAAGGACACTAAAAAATCGACCACGTACAAATAGTCGAATAGATTATCTGGTAAAAACCGATTGAGTTGCTTGCTAAATGTACTGAGTAATGAGGTTAATATAAAACTCGTTAACAATAAAAATCCTAAGATTAAGATAAAGCCAAAACTCTTCACACGACTCATAAGCGTAGCCACTACGTCATTTTTGTAGGCAGGCTCTTGCTCCCATATTTTATCTAATGCCGATTGTAACTGAAAAAACACTCCAGTAGAACCATATAGTAGTGTTCCTACACCAATAATTGTAGCAAATACAGATGTTTTCTCGCCATCTTGGTTTTCAATCATCGTGCGTATTGCATCCGCAGCATCTTTACCAATGGCGCTAGATATTTCCCCTAATAATTCCCCGCGTACTATATCTTCTCCCCAAACACTACCAACTACTTTAAGAATAATAATCACCAAAGCAGGCAAAGATAACACAGCGTAGTACGCCACAATGGCACTACGCTGAAATGGCTCTCCATCAAACCATGATTTCCCTGCTGCGACTAACAACTTAGGCAAATGCTGAATCTTAAATTTTTGGGCGTCACTCATATCATCTTTTATTGTTTTTTTTACCTAATTAAATCCCTAATCCCTAATCCCTAATCCCTAAACCTTAGGCTTCACCTCTAGCCGGATAATCCTTATCCAACACAAATTTAATCGCCTTAATCACGTCATCTAATGCTGGTCGTGCAAATGGCATCGTTTGGATAGACGCACAATACAACTCTTGATTTGGGCGTATTACAAATAAGCCAGGCTCAATAAATAGATCGGGCTCGTCTTTTATACCTATAGAAATAAATAAGCCCCATGCTCTAGCGGCTTCTATTGGGAATTCATAGCCTAATGGAACATCTCCGATATCCCATTCTTCAGTGGTTTTCTCTGCTAATGTTTTTGTTTCACTACTAATAGCTACCACATTAACTCCCAATTCTTTAAACTCTGGTAATTTAGTTTGTAATTCTTCTAAGTATTTTTTACACACTGGACAATGCAGTCCTCTGTAAACAATAATTAAGGTAAACGCTTCTGGATCTTGTTTGCTTAAGGTCCATTCTGTACCGTTCGTTAAGTTTATAGTTAAATCGGGTGTTTTCTGTCTTGGTTTCAACATCTTTTAGTGGTTTTAAATATTAATAATTTTCAAGATTAAAACTAGACATTATCGTTGCCATCCATTAGCGCGTTCACTAAGAATATTGATGCTAATGCTATACAGTACTCCAAATAAGTGAAATGGATGGACACTTCGTAAAACCGTCAATATTTATGACATCTCGGTTAACAGGTCTCCATAAAGAACAGGATCTTTAAACACACAATAATTAAAAAACATGAGCAACATGAATTTAAAAGATAGAACCATAATTATTACAGGAGCATCAAGTGGTATTGGAGAAGCAACAGCTAAAAAGCTAGCCTCAGAAGGCGCCAATGTCGTCCTAATGGCGAGAAGTAAAGACAAATTAAATACCATAAAGGATACTATTGAAACACATGGCGGAAAGGCTTTAGTTGTGGATGGAGATGTGACTAAAACATCAGATTTTGAAAATGCCGTCTCAAAAACGGTGGATACCTTCGGAAGTGTAGACGGATTAATTAACAACGCAGGATTGATGCCACTATCATACATTAATAAATTAAAAACGGAGGAATGGCATACAATGGTCGATGTAAACATTAAAGGAGTCCTTAATGGGGTCGCTGCGGTTTTACCAAAGATGATAGACAACAAAGGAGGCGATATTATTAACGTCTCTTCTATGGCGGCACACCGATACTTTCCTGGTGGTGCGGTGTATTGCGCTACGAAATCGGCAGTAAAAATGTTTTCAGAAGGATTACGACAAGAATTAACACCTAAATATGGTATTAATGTTACATCCATTGAACCTGGTGCCGTAGCTACGCCATTGACAGACACCATTACAGATGAAGACATTAAAGACAATATGAAGGACATGATGGGCATGACAACCCTAGAACCGGAAGACATTGCTAATGCCATTCATTACGCCTTATCACAACCAAAACGTGTGAATATTAACGATGTTTATATCGTACCAAGTGACCAGCAATAATTAGCGCTAGCACGCCATACTAATGACAATACAAATTTAAAATACTATAAAATGGAAAAGACAATTGAAAAAGAAATGATAAAAACGATAAATCCTACTAACGGAAAAGCACTCAACTCATATGAGTATTTTACTGACGACGCGGTTGAGACAACTATTAAAAAATCGCATGAAGCCTTTAAATCTTGGAAAACCAAGTCATTTGAAGACCGTGGAAAGATTATAAAATCCATTGGAAAAGAACTGCTTAATTATAAACCTGAATTAGCAGAACTCATGACTAATGAAATGGGAAAACTCTTGAAACAAAGTCAGCAAGAAGTCGATTTATGTGCCGGTATTTGTGATTACTCTGCGGATAATGCTGCAGAATTCCTAAAGAACGAAGAACGCGAATTACAAGACGGTAGTAAAGGTATAATTACCTACGCTCCTACTGGAGTTATTTATGGTATTCAACCTTGGAATTATCCATCATACCAAGTCATTCGTTATACTATTACCAACCTTATGGCAGGAAACAGTGTGCTTTTAAAACATGCGGCTAATGTCACAGGAACAGCAAAATTATTAGAATCTATTTTCACCGCTGCAGGATTACCTAAGGATTTATTTAGCGTCTTACTGATAGACCACGATCAATCTGATTTGGTTATCAACCATAAATTAGTACGAGGTATCACCTTAACAGGAAGTCCTAAAGCAGGCGAGATTATTGGTGAAAAAGCAGGAAAAGCCCTTAAAAAATCAGTCCTAGAGCTAGGAAGTAACGATGCCTACATTGTTTTAGAAGATGCCGATATAGAATTGGCCGTAAAAACATCTGTTATGGGAAGAATCTATAACAATGGTGAAACCTGTATTGCAGCCAAACGCTTCGTTGTGGTTGAAGCCGTATATGATCAATTTAAAGAAGCTTTTGTTAATGCTATGAAAGCTCTTAACATGGGTAACCCTATGGATAAAGACACCAAATTAGGACCTATCGCTAGAGAAGATTTAAGAGATACTTTACACGAGCAAGTAGAAAAGAGTATTGAACATGGTGCAAAACTCTTGTGTGGTGGAGAGATACCTAAAGGTGAAGGGTTCTTTTATCCCGCAACGGTTTTAGAGAACGTGACCAGTGGACAACCTGCTTACGATGATGAATTATTCGGACCTGTTGCTGCACTGATTAAAGCTACAGATGAGGACGATGCCATGCGTATAGCGAATGATAGCCGTTTTGGATTAGGTGGAGGTATTTTCTCTAAGAATGTAGAGCACGCTACAGAACTTGCCGAAAAACATTTTGATACCGGGATGGTCTTTATAAATAAATTCGGTACAGCCTATCCTAACATGCCCTTTGGCGGAGTTAAAGATTCCGGATTTGGCAGAGAACATGGTGGCTTTGGTATGAAAGAATTTGTAAACACCAAATCTATTATGATTGGCTAATATCCACATATCATATAAAAGAAAATAAAAAAAGCCCATCACATTTGTGATGGGCTTTCATAACTGAGGTTAAGCGATATATTAAATAACTTTTACGTTTATAGCGTTTAGTCCTTTTTTGCCTTCTGTAAGATCGAATTCTACGACATCTCCTTCACGAATTTCATCGATGACTCCAGAAATATGGACAAAATGTTCTTGGTTTGAACCTTCTTCAGTGATAAAACCAAAACCTTTAATGTCATTGAAGAATTTTACTGTTCCTTTACTCATTGTATAATATTTAAATTTTAATAATTACTTAATAGTATTCAAATATGGTGCCACAAATTATAAGATGTTAATCAACCGATTTATAAACGTTTACAAACCATTTATCGGAAAAACAAAGACAAACAACATGCAAATTATAGACGAAATCCATTTGCGCTTAACTTTGTCCTACAGATCTCCCTCTATCTATTAAATCTAAATATTATGGAAACAAAATTCTCATTGTTTAACCAGATTAATAGTTTATGTTACTGGTTATTAGTATCAAGCGATTATAGAACTTCAGTACAATTAGACGCTGAAAATGACACCTATAGTGTTTGCATAAAACACTGCGGTGTAGAACTTTACTCTAATGTTATTAAAGGATTTAGTAAAAGAAATGCCACCTTCTTAGAACACGAACTAGATGGTATGGTCGCTGGATTATTGCATTTAAAGCAAAATGTAGAACAGAAATCAGCCTAAATTAATTCATAAAATAACGTCAGTTCGAGTGAATTTGCCTTAGTAAATTTGTATCGAGAACTATTCATACTAATAACTTCTCGATACAAAATCCAAAAAAAAGAATTTCACTCGAAGTGACATCAATGTATTTATTTAAAAAAGGATGAAACTAGCGAGCTAGTTTTCTAAGCGCTACCCACTGCTTCAACATCTCCCTAGAATCTACCGCAGGATACCCTAACACGGTTTTTCCAGCTTCAACGTCATTCATAACTCCAGAACCTGCACCAACAGTAGCACCAGAATGAATGGTAGTATGATCTTTTATAGACGCAGAGCCTCCAATTACAACACCATCACCTAAGGTTACAGAACCTGCAAGGCCAGAACTTCCTGCCATAATACAAGAACGACCAAGTACACAGTTGTGCGCAATTTGCACCAAGTTATCAATCTTACAGCCATCTCCTAAAATCGTAGAACTGAATTTGCCACGATCCACGCAAGAATTAGCTCCAATTTCAACCGCATTACCAATGACTACATTTCCAATATGTGGAATCTTCACTAAACCTCTGCCATCATCACTAGGACGATAACCAAAACCATCAGCTCCAATACTCACGTTATTATGAAAAATACAATGACTTCCAATAACTGATCGTTCTCTAATCACGGTACCTGACCAAATTACAGTATGATCTCCAATAGTGGTCTCATCTAAAATTGTGACGTTAGGATAAATCGTGACGTTAGCACCTAAAACCACATCTTTACCAATGTAAGAACCTGCCCCAACTCTACTCCCTTCTCCTATTTTGGCAGAAGGATCTACAATCGCAGACGGATGAATATCGGTTTCAAAATGCGGTGGTTTTGGTACAAACGATTCTAATAACTTTGCCATAGCCAAATCAGCATTCTTAACTTTTATGAACACCCGATTCTCTCCTGGTTCAATATCAATAGTATCGTTAACAATCGCTAAACTCGCTTTAGAAGCTGCCCATAAACCTGCAAATTTACGATTACCAATAAAGGTCGCTTGGTTTTCAGTTGCTTTTTGAATTTGCTCTAATCCTGTAATTTTATGTGTAGTTGAACCTACAACTTCGCCATTTATAAAGGCATTAATGTCGTCAATTGTGAATGATATCATGGTGTAATATTGTCTATTAATTAATAATGACACAAGATAATACTAATTAATGAAAATGTGGTACGACGATGTTTGAAGAATTTGGCTAACTCAAGGATATTTTTATCCATTTATCAGAGTATAATGCCATATTGAAAACGCTTTATATTCAAAACGTCAAATTGAATAATCTTAAAGCATGAAAATTATATAGAAAACCTCGTGTAAACACATGCTCCTCGATACAAAATTCTAGAAAATACTGCAGATTGTCATTCCTACGAAGGCAGGAATCCACTATAGAACAGAATCACAACTATTTAATAATAGTGTTAAAGAGAAATTTCTTTAAAGCTTATCCCTAAAGCCTTCTGAAGATCCAGCACCTTTTGTATCTCCCCAGGGATGATTAATGCAATAGACTGCCCTGTTTTACCAGCTCTTGCTGTTCTTCCACTTCTATGGGTATAATACTCTAAGTGTTCTGGTAATTGATGGTGTAGTATAAAAGCCAAATTATTAACATCAATACCCCGTGCAGAAACATCTGTAGAAATTAAAACTTGTAAGCTTTCATTCTTAAAAGCACGCATTACTTTATCACGTTCTTTTTGTTGCATATCACCTTCTAAAGCGCCGACAGCAAAACCTTCTTTTTGTAATTGATGCGCCAAAGCCTGTGTACCAGCCTTTGTTTTACAGAAAATGATACCTCTTTCATCTTGACGACTGTCTAGGATTCGGGTAATCAAATTCACTTTGTCTTTAATAGAGGTATGAATAAAGTGATGTGAAATGTTTTCGTTGACCAAAGCATTTTTGTTCACCTCTACACGAATCGCATCTTTAGCCATGTAGTTTTTAACAATGTTTTTAATTTCGTCTGGCATTGTTGCAGAAAACAACCAGGTGTTTCTTTTCTTAGTATTGTATTGTAAGATCTTGGTTAAGTCTTCTTTGAAACCCATACTTAGCATTTCATCCGCTTCATCTAAAACTAAGATTTTTACGTTTGAAATATCTACGGCTCCACGCTCTACCAAATCTAATAAACGTCCTGGAGTTGCCACGACAATATGTGTCGTTCTCGTAAGATTCTTAATTTGTCTATCTATTTTTTCACCTCCATAAACCCCTTCAGAGAAAATTTTCTGATCAATATACTTAGTGAATCGAAAGAGTTGCTTTTGTATTTGCTGAACGAGCTCACGTGTTGGAGCTATAATTAAGGCTTGTACATCAGAATTATTGGTATCAATAGCATGTAAAACAGGTAAACCAAACGCTGCTGTTTTACCAGTTCCTGTTTGCGCTAAACCTATTACATCGGTTTTAGAGTCTAATAAAATGGGAATCACTTTTTCTTGTATTTCCGTTGGATTTACAATGTTGAGTTCTTTTAACCCTTTGATGTAATTCTTATGTATTCCTAATTCTGAAAATGATGCCATAGTGTTTTATTATTTTGCAAAGGTAATTTGTTCTTTCAATGAAATTCATCAATTCGAGTAAATTTTACGATTGACAACGAGTGAAATTTGTATAGAGAATAAGAATGATTAATAAGTATATGTTCTCGATACGATTTTTCATCCTTCAAAATCACTCGAACTGACGTTTTTATTTCCGATATAAGTTATAAATGTTGGTTCCGTTTTTTTCTTGAACTACCAACTAATAGGTCGGTAATCCTTCAAAAATTTACCAGACCAATGTTTACCCGTATTAATTCCATCAAATAATGGATCCATAACACGCGCAGCACCATCGACGATATCTAAAGGTGGCTGAAAATCGTGTAAGTCTTGTTTGCGTTTTGCTAATTCTGCTGGATCTTCATCAGTTACCCAACCTGTATCAACAGCATTCATATATATACCTTCTTTGGCTAAACTGCCAGCAGCCGTATGCGTTAACATATTTAAAGCTGCTTTTGCCATGTTGGTATGCGGATGACGATCTTCTTTAAAAAAGGAGTGGAACTTCCCTTCCATCGCAGACACATTAATAATATGTTTTTGACCTGTTGGATGCTTTTTCATCACTTCAGACAAACGATTACACAATACAAAAGGAGCTACAGAATTTACCAATTGTACTTCAATCATTTCTGTAGTTTCAATTTCGCCTAGTTTTAATCTCCAACTGTTGGTTTTTCTTAAATCCACTTGTTGTAAGTCAGCATCTAATTCTCCCTCAGGAAAAACTTCTTGAGACACCAAGGTATTATCAAAACTATAAGGAATCTGAGATAATTTAGCCGAAGCTCTCAAACCTATACCTGGTTCCGGACCATGCCATGTGACTGGCATATTTTTATTAGGTGACGCTCCAGAGGTTAATTCTTTTAACTCGACCAAACATTCTGAGTGATCGTTTAATAAATCGCGTGCAAACTTAGGCAACTCTTCTATTGGGCGTTCTTCGTTTGGCATTAAATGACTGTAGAATCCTGCTGGTCGTCGTACGGTTTGAGCCGCATTATTAATAAGAATATCAAGCTTTTCGTAGCGTTGTTCTATGAAATTACAGAAGATTTCTACACTCGGAATATGTCTTAAATCCAACCCATGAATTTTAAGACGATGTCCCCATTCTGTAAAATCTTCTTCTTGAGAAAAACGTAAGGCCGAATCTACAGGAAAACGCGTAGTTGCAATCACCGTCGCACCTCCACGTAATAACATTAAAGTAATATGGTACCCAATTTTTAATCGTGAACCCGTAATCACAGCCACTTGACCTTTTACGTCTGCCGTTTGAAAACGTTTTGCATAATTAAAATCGCCACACGCTTCGCACATGGTATCATAAAAATGATGCAATTTGGTAAATAGTGTTTTACAAACGTAGCAATTTCGTGGTGATTCTAATTCTAGTTGTTCTTTAGCTTTTAAGTCGGCTTCTGGTAATAATTTTGGGGCAACGAAAATATGAGCTTCTCGTGCACTTCGTATACCAGTTTCTTTTCGAGCGTTTTTATCTCTAGCCGCTTGTTTGCGCTTTGCTGCTTTTTTAGCATCTTTTTTACGACGCGAAAATTCCTCACGACTCGGACGTGATAACTGTCCTGATGCTTTTATTAAAGACGTTCGTAACGGTTTCGGAATTTCGAATATTTGGTCTGTATCAGCAACTAGTCGTTCTAATATAGAAATACAGTTTTCAATCTCATGGATTGAAATGTCTTCAGTTTTATTTGAATTATCGTTGCTCATAACTAATTTAAATACGACGTCTACCCTATTTTAAGCGTCTTGAGTTTCTTTCTTAGATTTTCTGTACAAATAGGTATTAAAAATACTTCGTCTTGCAAAACGCATTTGCTTATCAGAATTTAAAAATTTGATAAAAACACCTTTTGGCACTCCAAAATACTCATAAGTCGCACCATCTAAAAAGGTAATTTCTAAAAGTTGTCCTTTATGTTGAAAGTCTAAAATCGTAGAATTTGTAATTGTATCGGTATATTCTTCAAGATTTGCAGCTTTAGTTTCAGGAGCGATACTCACTAAAAAATGATAACCATCAATGATCTCTACACTTTTTAACTCAGCTTCCTCTTGTCCTGCGTCACCATCTTGAAATTTATCCGGATGCCATTCTTTTACTAAATTTCTATACGATTTTTTTAAAGTCTTTAAATCTATAGAATCTTCGATAGAGAATAACTTTTTGTATTGATTAATACGTTTCATTTTTAGTGTTTTAAAATAAGGCGCGAAACTACGCTATTTTATAATACAAAATCTATTTAATTCTTTTAATTACAAACCTTTAATCTTCAGGAGGAAATCCGTGTATTTCTTCAAATTTCTCATCGAAATTCGTTCTTAAGTATGAATTTAATTTCTTTTGATAATCATCTTTCAACCATTTTAAGAAATTATAAGTACTTCTACTGATACATTTCGCATAGGTTTCAATACGTTGATTAATGTCTTCTTTCAATAATTTTGCTAAAGCCAAAGCATCATAAACGTCTTCACTATTTTCTATACAAATTTTAGCGTGATGTTCTATTGAGCGCTCTAACACCACCTTTGAAGATTCGCCACTATCCACCGCATCTTTGTACGTCTGCTTAATATCAAAATACGTGTCTTCAGATTTTGAAAACTCTTCTTTTACTTCATCAGATAAATCATGCTTAAAGTTAGATTCAATCGCTTCATCATCTTTAATACGATCTGCATACCAATTTGGTGATTTAAAGATTAATTGCCAGTCTAAATCTGCTCCCCAAGGACCGAATCGATATAAATTATTTCCTAAATCAATAGTAGTAAATTTGGATTTATTATTCAAAATACGAGACCCACGACCAATCATTTGATAGTATAAGGTCAATGATTTTGTTGCTCTGTTTAATATAATGGTATCAATGGTTGGTTCATCAAAACCTGTAGTTAAGATACTTACAGAGGTTAAAATTGCATTTGGTGTCTCATGGAACCATTGCAAAATTTGCTTACGTTGCTTTTTCGTCGCGGTATTATCTAAGTGCATTATAGGCAAATCTGCTTCTTTAAAAGCATAGTACACATTAATAGACGTATTAATACCATTATTAAAGATTAGGGTCTTCTTCCCTAGTGAATGCTTTTTATACGCATCAATCAGCTTTTGCAACATGGCTGGACTTGAGTATAAATCTTCCGAAGATTTAACTGTATAATCTCCATTCGATCCGACTTCAAGCGAGGTTAAACCCATATCATAAGCATAGGTTTCTGCTCTCGCCAAAAACTCATTTTCTATAAGATTCTCAATAGTCTCACCAGTAATAAGTTCATCGTAGTTATCCTTCATTGGTAACTCTTTATTAGAACTTAAAGGTGTCGCGGTTACTCCAAGAATAAATGATTTTTCAAAAAACTTAAATAGCTTCGTAAATGAATTATAATGCGCTTCATCAATAATAACCAAACCAACATCTGAAATATCTAATTTTTCATCATTCAGTCGGTTGTTTAAGGTTTCAACCATAGCCACGAAACACGAATAGTCTGCTTGATCATCTAAATTCGCCTTACTATTCACCACTTTATTGGTCACACCAAAACCATCTAACATTTTAGACGTTTGGTTACAAAGTTCCACTCTATGGGTCATGATTAATACCTTCTTTTTATGATTTTTCAGGTATTGACGCACCATTTCAGAAAAGATTACTGTTTTTCCACCACCCGTTGGCAACTGGTATAATAAGTGATAATCCTCGCGTTCACTGTCAAACTTTTCGAAAATCTGACTTATAGCACCTTGTTGGTAGTCATATAATTCTTTATCGGTTTTCTTTTCTTGAACAGCTTGATTTGTTTGAGACATAAATTTAATTTCTGATTATCTTTTTAGAAGTTGCAAATTTACAACACTTTGGCACACAAAAAAAGCATCAAGTAAATTGATGCTTTTTCCAACCTAACCAAAACGCCAAACTAAACGTTCTGAATGCTATTAATCATGCAAAAAAATCACTTTTGCAATGGTTCAAAATTAAGAGAATTATAGTCTTTAAATTAGCTCATTTACAAGTAGTTCTAATTCATTTAAAAATTTTTAAAACTAAATTCCTATCCTTCACTTGAAGTGTACCAAGCAAACGGAACAATAATTATTATATATTTACGTTTCAAAACCTTATTAGATTACTTATTTCCCTCTATGAAATACATTTTATTAAGTATTGCCTTTCTATGTGGTACATTATTGGCATACACTCAAAACGATTCAATCTCTAATTCTTTAAAAATTGAATTGCAAAGCTATACAACTAAAACAGGGACGTTTATTGAAACTGTTGAAATTCCACTACTAACAAAAAAAGCTGTAGCTATTGATATTAAAGCAGATCATTGGGATACCACAGTACATAATCCCTATATTAATACGGTGCAACTATTTCCTTTAGAGTTAAATTTTACAGACAGCACTTATGCGTCTCCAGTATCTCACAAAAAGGTAATAACATCTCATTATGGTTGGCGCAATGGCCGAGGCCATAAAGGCATTGATATTGATTTAGTAACAGGTGATTCTGTTGTCGCTATACTAGATGGTATTGTGCGTTTTGCAAGATATGCTAATGGTTTTGGAAACACTGTGGTTGTGCGCCATTACAACGGTTTAGAGTCTACGTACGCTCACTTATCGCATATCGGAGTTAAGGCTAATGATACCTTAGCTAGAGGTCAATATTTAGGTAAAGGTGGCAATACGGGAAATTCTAGAGGGAGTCATCTTCATTTAGAAATTAGTTACAAAGGAGAACAGATTCATCCGGAATATTTGTTTGACTTTTCTTCCAAAAACGCGATCAGGTCTGAACAAGTTTGGGTAACGCAAAAATGGACACACGCTCGGTATCATAATTCAAGACGTGTGAGTAAGGTAACGGTTATAAAATCAGCAGACGAAGCCTTAGCAAGTTTAGCTGCACAACCTAAAATGTATATTGTAAAAAAAGGAGATACACTATATGATATTTCTAGACGTAACAATATGTCGATATCTCGACTTTGTAAAACCAATGCCATTAAACAATCATCTCCTTTGAAAATTGGTCAAAAATTAGTTTTAGAACTTTAACATAACATAAAAGACCGCTGCACTGTTAGTTCTAAGCATAACAACAGAGTAATTAGATTCAAAAGTTGACACTGCCTATTCTGAAAAAACGAAGTATCGTCATTTTGAAATTATATCGGCTTATTTGTTCTGTTTTCAATTCAAAATTCGAATGAAATTTTGATAATCTATTGCTATATTTTTCGTTTAATATTTTGAAAATTCTGTACTTTGCACCTT
The DNA here is from genome assembly GCF_018860545.1 of Winogradskyella psychrotolerans. Classification (GTDB taxonomy): domain Bacteria; phylum Bacteroidota; class Bacteroidia; order Flavobacteriales; family Flavobacteriaceae; genus Winogradskyella; species Winogradskyella psychrotolerans_A. Next base: position 29,728 of record NZ_JAHKPN010000038.1, read on the forward strand.
CTAAAAAATTAAGCCAAATTGAAAGTCTGTATTGCCGAAAAACCAAGTGTTGCTAGAGAAATTGCCTCTGTTTTAGGAGCGACCACTAAACATGATGGTTACTATGAAGGCAATGGCTATGCGGTAACCTATACGTTTGGTCATCTCTGTACCTTATTTGAACCTGTTGACTATAAGCCGTATTGGAAAAGTTGGGACTTAAACAACTTACCTATGCTACCCGAAAAGTTTGAAGTGAAGGTGGCTAATAATGATGGCATTAAGAAGCAATTCAATATTGTAAAACGTTTATTTGACAAAGCAGATGTTGTTATTAATTGTGGTGATGCTGGCCAAGAGGGTGAATTGATTCAACGTTGGGTTATTAATAAAGCGAATTATAAAGGTAAGGTTCAGCGTCTTTGGATATCATCATTAACGACTGAAGCCATAAAAGAAGGCTTTAATAACTTGAAACCTTCTGAGAATTACGACAATTTATATTATGCTGGTTTTTCGCGTTCTATTGGTGATTGGCTTTTGGGAATTAATGCTACTCGACTTTATACTGTAAAGCATGGTGGGTACAAGCAGGTATTATCTGTTGGGCGTGTGCAAACACCTACGCTTGCCATGCTTGTAAATCGTTTCAAAGAAATTGAAAATTTTGTACCACAACCCTATTGGGAATTACAAACCCTGTATAGAGATACACTTTTTAGTTATGAAGAAGGACGTTTTCTCAAAATGGAAGACGGGGAAATTTTAGCAAAAAAAGTAAAAGAGCACGAATTTGAAATCGTTTCTATCACTAAAAAGAAAGGCACCGAATACGCGCCAAAGCTATTTGACTTAACAGGATTACAGGTTTATTGCAATACTAAATTTGGATTCTCTGCAGACGATACGCTTAAAATCGCACAGAAATTATATGAAAAGAAAGCAGTCACCTACCCAAGAGTAGATACTACATTTTTACCAAATGATGTCTACCCAAAAGTAAAAGGCATATTATCTAAACTAACTGATTTTAAAAACCTTACAGAACCTTTATTAGATAAAAAGATAAAGAAGTCTTCTCGTGTTTTTAACGATAAAAAAGTAACCGATCACCACGCCATTATTCCCACAGGAATGCAAACGCATTTGCAATATAATGAGCAACAGGTCTATGATATTATCGTCAAACGTTTTATAGCTGTATTTTATGACGATTGTAAAGTATCGAATACAACAGTAATTGGAAAAGCTGCTGATGTTAATTTTAAGACTACCGGAAAAGAAATTTTATCGAAAGGCTGGCGTGTTGTTTTTGAGAAAAAAGAGCCTTCCACTGCACTCAGTCAATCAAAAAGCAAAGATGCCTTGTTGCCTACTTTTGTAAAAGGAGAAAAAGGACCACATGAGCCGTCGTTTTTAGAAAAGCAAACCAAACCACCAAATCAATTTACAGAAGCTTCGCTCCTGCGTGCTATGGAAACGGCTGGAAAGCAAGTTGAAGACGATGAGCTCAGAGATTTAATGAAAGAAAACGGTATTGGTCGCCCGTCTACACGTGCTAATATTATTGAAACGCTTTTTAGGAGAAAATACATTAAACGTAACAAGAAGCAAATTTTGCCAACCATAACAGGTATTCAATTAATTGATACGATTCAGAATGAACTTTTAAAATCGGCAGAATTAACGGGTTCATGGGAAAAGCAATTAAAAGATATTGAAAAAGGAGATTATAGTGCGAGTGCATTTATAAGAGGCATGAAACGTATGGTTGATGCCTTAGTTTATGAAGTGCGAAGCGAAAAGGTACAAACAAGAATTTCGGCTGTAAATAATAAACCCGTTGGAACATCGAAAGCGAAAACAAAATCGAAATCAAAGTCCTCAGCTTTGGTAGGAAGCGCTTGTCCTAAATGTAAAGCAGGCGCTCTACTCAAAGGAAAATCGGCCTATGGCTGTAACCTTTATGGCAAATCTTGTGATTTTACCTTACCTTTTAGTTTTGGAAATAAGAAAATATCTGAAAAGCAATACATTCGCTTATTGACTAAAGGCTCTACAGTAAATTTAAAAGGGTTTAAAGTTGAAAACAGTACCCAAGAAGGGTTATTACGATTTGACGCTGATTTTAAATTAAAATTTGAACCTAAGCAAACAGCTAAAAAACAAACGATTAATGCAGGTGATACTTGCCCTAAGTGTAAAACAGGAAAAATACTAAAAGGCAAAACAGCTTTTGGCTGCAGTAATTATAAGAGTGGTTGTGATTTTAGGGTTGGATTTTGATAGTGCAAACCATGAATTAACTATTTTCTAAATTTATTTAGGATATATAATTTTATTAATTTCGTTCATTAGTTGACAGGATTCATCTTCAATAATTGAAATAAGTTTTGTGTTTTTTGTCCTAAATATATAAAACATACTAGAAGTACATAAATCTAAATTCGATGTTTTTAGATTTTTAGCCTTTTGAACAAAATTATTTAGATCATATTTTAAATTATCACTTTCCAAGTAAATCCATTTATTTTCAAGCTTTCCACTTGAATCAAGGCTCATATCCATTTTCCTAAGAATAATTTCATCTTCACTATTAAAAATAAATTCTATAAGGGTTTCTGAGCCACCAAAACAGCCATATTCCTGATACAATAACTCTAAAGTATCTTTTTGTGTTAAATTTTCTATTTCTAAATCCTGAATATTTACTTCATCATAAACCTCATTTAACTTTTCCGGAAATTTCAATTCAATATTATGTCTTAAAACTAATTTTTCTTTGATAGTATCCCTCAATTCTGAAATATATTCTATGTGATATTCGCCTAGAGCTAAATTATCATATAATAGTGTTCGCTTATCGTCATCATCAGGAAAAAACAGTTTATACTCTATTTTTCTATTCGATTTTTTAAGAATCATATATTGCCATATTCCAGAATCAGGAGGTCTAACATGAATAAAATTTCCTTTAGGTGTATATTTGGTTGGTAACGAACTTCCCTTCAAAAAAGCTACCCCTTTTATGTTTTCCAATTCATGATTTAAAGAAGTATTTGTTTCTTCTACTTTACCTCCATTACAAGATAAACACAGAACCAATGTCAGCAATATAATTATTTGATATAATTTCAATTGAATCTATCTTTTATGGGCACAAAAAAATCCTCTTCAGAATCTGGACTACCATTTTTATACTTTTCTCCCATCACTTGAAAATGTGGCCTAGCGTCAATATCATAGCCAGATGTTGGTAACCATTCCGTCATTATTTTCTGATAAGTTGCACCTGCATCCATGCCTTTATGATTAAATATGGCATAATCTCCTTGAGGAATCGTAAACGTTGACATTGTATCTGGAAGATTATGACCATTTAAAACTTCTGCACAGGCCCAAATATCAAAAGGCGTTTCAAAATTATTGAAATCAGAATAAATTTGCATAGCAATTAAATCTTTAGAAGCTAAGTTTTCAATTTCATGTTTTCTTGGCATAAATCGTTTCCAAAGCGCAACGATTTTATGCTGTTCGTTCATTTTAATTTTGGAAGACAATCCGATTACTTTTATTTCAGAACAGGTTTTTATTTTAGGATTCATAGAATTACTAAACGTTTTAAACGTGAATATATAAAAAAAGCACAAGCGTTTAAACTTGTGCTTAAAAGAATTAGTATGAACACCAACCAATAATCTTATACTAATTCTTTATCCAACCAAAAAACTATGTTTTACATTTTAGGCAACACTACAGTATCAATGACATGGATAACACCATTAGACTGGTTAACATCTGCTATAGTCACCACAGACATATGACCTGAAGCATCCTTTAACACTAATGATTTTCCGTCCATCATCGCTGTGATCATAGCACCATTTACTGTTTTAAAGCTTGCTTGTCCACCACCTTTTTTAATGGCTTTCATAATAGCTTTTCCACTAAAATCACCAGCAATTACATGATAAGTTAATACCGATTGTAATTTTCCTTTGTTTTCAGGTTTTAATAACATCGCAACAGTTCCTTCTGGTAACTTATCAAATGCGGCATTAGTTGGAGCAAATACTGTAAAAGGTCCATCACCTTGTAACGTTTCTACTAAGTCTGCTGCTTTTACTGCTGCAACTAAAGTTGTATGATCTTTAGAGTTTACGGCATTACTAATAATATCTTTTGAAGCATACATTTCAGCACCTCCAACCATCTTCGTTTCTTGTTTCATTTTAGCTTGAGCCCCTAAAGTTGTTCCGAATAATAAGGCTACAGCGCATGTTAATGTTGAAATAAATGTTTTCGTTTTCATCGTTTTAAGTTTTAATATGTTTGTTTCTCTACCTACGAAGTTTTTGGAAGAGCGGTTTTATAAAACTTAATAATTTTGAAAAAAGATAGACTATTGAAGGAAAAATAAGGCACAAAAAAAAGCCACTATCAAAGATAATGGCTTTATTATTTTATTATAACGGTTATGCTTGCTTTACTCGCACTGCATTCATTCCGCGTTGTCCTTTCTCTAACTCGAAAGTTACTTTGTCATTTTCTGCAATCTCGTCAATAATACCACTGACATGTGTAAAATGCTTTTCATTAGTTTCCGTATCTATAATAAATCCAAAACCTTTTGAATTATCATAAAACGAAACTTTCCCATTTCTAATTGGGTCAAACGGTTCTTCGTCTGATTCTTCTTTTGTAGGTATACCAAGAACAATATTCTCAGCCTTTACCTTCACCTTCATTGCTGGATCTGGTGGAGTATCTGTTAAATTACCATTGTGATCTACATAAGCAATTGGGATACCATCTGATCCATTTTCTTCTCTTTCGAGTTTACGCGCTTCCATTTTCTTACGCTTATCTTCTCGTTTCTTTAATCGTTTTTTTTCTTTTTCACTTTTACTAAAAGTCTGTTGTGATTTAGCCATTCGTAGTTTTAAAAATTAATATGTGTGTGTGCTTTTGAAAATATCTATAATGCAAACAAGTTAATCAACTTAACAATGAATAGTATTAAAATCTAGTACAATAACTTTAAGGATAATGTTATTTGAGTAGTATATCTTCAATGAACCGGTGACAAAGATACAATATCTATACCAAATATTAAATTTTATAGCCTATAATCAATAACTAAAAGTCCACTTTACTTAAATTTCAGGTCAATTATACTCACTTTATGTACAATCTAGGGTTAACTGAATTACAGTTTCCATCGCTATATCACAATTAAATCACTCCAATTCAAGTTAAGCTAATTCGTTTATCGTTGTACTAATTTACCTGTATACAATAATTTAGAACTACCATTTCCTGTTAAGGTTAAAAACGCATTGCCGTTTGGTTTTACGACAATATTTATAGCATACACTTTAGTTTCTATTGTAATTGTAATTTCTTGGTTGTCATCATTAAACTCCGTTTCAATCTTAGAATTACTATCTTTTAGGGTATTAACGACCTTGTCTTTTGAAAAGCCATGTAATTGACCTTCTACATCCAACTTATTAATACGTATTTCGTTTATGGCACCATCTAGAATTTCGCGTTCTTGACTATTATGTATAACGTTTGCTACAAATTGATAGTGTTGAGAATTTACTGCTATTTTTGAACTGTGGTAAGTTGCAGCAAACATTTCTTCTTGACTTGTTTTAGTTTGTGCAATCACTAAAGTTGAAGCAGAAAAACTAAAAAGTAGGGCTAATAAAATTATTTTTTTCATAATTACTAATTCTTATTTTGGGTCTAAAATAGTATTTATTCGTTCCATTGCATCTTTATAATGATACGTTGTTTCTGTGTTAACATTTGTTCTCAATGCTGTTGTAAGGATTAGCTTAACCTTGTTTAATTCACCTCTAACCAAAGCTCTCACATCAGATTGATTGACATTAAAATATTGACGACTACGCTTTGGATCTAATTCTTCCGTCATTAATTTAAACATCGCATCTAAATAAACACGCTGCAAATTACGTCTATAAATTGAAACATTGGTACCTAATGTTGCCTCTGACCAAATTCCGGCTCTCAAATCGGTCAATACTTCTAAGGCTGAATAATTTTTTGAATCTAGCGCATTATGATCTATCAGTCGCCCTAATCGTTCAAAACTCAATAGATTATTTAAATGGCGCGCTTGTAAACTTCTAATTTTATCCGTGTAGCCAGCGTAATTAATATTTTGAAGTATCGATTTATCTATTAACCAATTTGGTGTTTCAAACGCATTTTCTTGCAACCAACTTAAAGCTAATTTTTGTTCGGCTTTAGCTACTGGATTAAAATTCACACCTTCTTGAGATGGGTTTTTAGTCTCTTCCACTACTCCACCAATATGAGTAACCACATGACCGATATAACGACTCCAAACGCTGAGTAATTCTCCATAAAGTTCTTCTAAGTCTTCATAATTATCAGTTTGATCGCTTGTCCAACTTGGTAAATTTTTAGCTACTATTTTTAAGTTTTTTAATCCATAAGTACTTGCTTTCATACTATTATTCCCTATATCTTCAGTTTGGGCTGTAGGATCGTAATTTCCACGACCTCCAAATTTATAAATAGGATCTCCGGCTTTTTCTATGATCCAACTATTTAGCGTTTCTTTCTCATCATCTGCCGATTTTGCTTCGTCAATATATCTGTAGCCATAATTTATAGCATATTCGTCATAAGGTCCTAATTGTCTAATAAATCTAATATTCTCATCGCCTGGTTGCGCAATATAATTGTAACGTGCATAATCCATAATGGTTGCAGCAATCCCATATTTTTGAGTAAAGTCACCATCTCTATAACTTTCTACATCATAAGCATAACTTGCACTCATGTTATGCGGTAAGCCTAAGGTGTGGCCAACTTCGTGAGCAATGACCATTTTCATCATTTCACCAATCTCTTCATCTGGTGTGTTTAAAGTTCTCGCCAAAGGATTTGCAGCTCCTGTTTCTAACAAATAGCGATTACGATACGAGCGCAAATGGTTATGGTACCATATAATATCGCTTTCAATAATTTCACCACTTCTAGGATCCGAAACACTTGGACCCGTGGCATTCCGTGTTGTACTTGCCACATACCTCACTACAGAATATCGGATATCTTCCGGACTAAAATCTGGGTCTTCTTCTTTACTTGGAGGGTCTTTTGCGATAATTGCGTTTTTAAAACCTGCAACTTCAAATGCTTTTTGCCAAAGTTCAATACCTTCTTTCATATACGATCGAAACTTCATTGGTGTGGCAGGATCTAAATAATATACGATGGGTTTTATAGGTTCTACAAGTTCACCACGATTGTAGGCTTCAATATCTTTTGGTATTAATTTCCAACGTCGTAAATAGGTTTTTCTATCCGATTTTAATGCTTCACTACTATAATCATATTTACTCAACGTGAACCAACCAACGCGCTCATCAGATAAACGCGGTTGCATTGGTGTTTTTGGCAGTAAAATCATCGATTGATTCATCTGAACACTAATAGTTTCATCACCAGTGTTTACTGGAGGACTAGACGCATTGTAGGTAAAATCTTGAATCACTTCGATATTCTCAGGAAAGCTTTTAACGGAATTGATAAAACTTCTCGATTTGTCTAAATTTTTCACTTTATAGGTTGAACGCAATCTAGACGATAAACCACTAATCGCTTTGACATCCGAACCATAAAAACTAGTAACATCGATGACTACCGAAGAGGAATCTTTTGAAAACGCTGCTATATCAAAAGCATATAAAGTAGGTTCGTAATTATTAGATTTTACAGACACATTGATTGGCAAACTATCCGCAGCTACAGCACTTGACGATTTTTCTTTGATGAGAATTTTATTTTTGAAACGCTCCCAGTTAATCATTCGCGTATTGGTTTTTGTCCCAGCATTAACATAACCACCACCTAAATTTGAAGGTAATTTAGAAAACCGACTCACCAATAACATATCAGTATTAAGATATTCCATAGGAATTTCAAAATAATACGTATCCCCTACTAAATGTACATCAAACAACCCACTATCAGAAATGGCATCTTTAGTAATTACCTTATCGTAATCTTTAATTTTACTATTCGTTTTTTTAGAAGCCTGTGGTTTTACTTGTGCTGTTTGTTGATCTCCTTTTTTCTTAGCACTTGATTGTGCAGTGGCGCACGATAATAAGATGAATGAACAAACGGCAAGTACTAGAATTTTTCTCATGGATGACACACTATTTAATTAAAAATACCGCTAAATATAAATAATAGAATTTTAGTTTTAAGGTAATTTCTTAAAAGCTGTTAAAGTCTGCTCTTATTCGCGTATTCTAAAGTACTTTTGCACAAAATTTAATGTTATGCCAAAATTATTACCAGTTTTTAGGATTGTAGCGTTGTTAGAAGGGGTTTCGTATATCTTATTACTGTTTATCGCCACCCCAATTAAATACCTTTATGAAGATCCTCAATATGTAAAATTATTAGGGATGCCACATGGTATTTTATTTATGGCTTATGTTGTAATTGCTGTATTAATTAGCGCAGATATGAAATGGCCAACACGTACCTTATGGATTGTGTTATTGGCATCGATTATTCCTTTCGGCACTTTTTATATTGATAAAAAATACTTAACAAAATCTCGTCGTGCTTAACATCAGACATACGTTATACAATTTTCTAAAAGAAGAAGGCTTATCTGAGAACACAGCAATGTATTTAAACATGCTTGGGCTTCTCTTGGCTTTAATTATTATTGCATTTATAGTAGATTATATTACTAAACGTTTTCTTTGGAGGTTTTCTGCAAGTGTTGCCAAACGCACCAAAACGGATTTCGACAACATACTAGTTACCAATAAACTTCCGAGAAACATTGCTCATATTATACCTCTTTTAATTCTCATTGAATTTGTACCTGAAGTTTTTGTTGATTTTGAAATTGCTCAAAATATTATAGAAAAAACATTAGAAGTTATTACTATTGTCCTTACTCTTCAAATTATAAGAAGTTTTTTAAGGTCTATAAAAGATTACCTAAAAACTCTAGACAGGTATAAAGATAAACCGGTTGATAGCTACGTACAAGTCTTTATGATCTTTGCTTGGCTGCTCGGTCTTTTTTCAATTTTAGCAATTATTACAGGGGTTTCATTCCTTAAATTCGCTACGACATTAGGTGCCGCTTCAGCCGTTATTATTTTAATATTTAAAGATACCATCTTAGGTTTTGTTGCTAGTATTCAGGTATCTATTAATGATATGGTTAGGATTGGTGACTGGATCACCTTTGAAAAGTATGGTGCCGATGGCGATGTGATTGAAATTAACTTGGCGACTGTAAAAGTTCAGAATTGGGATAAAACGATTACCACAATTCCTACGTATGCTTTAATTTCCGATTCGTTTAAGAACTGGAGAGGCATGATGGATTCTGGTGGACGTCGCATAAAACGGTCTGTTATTGTTAAAACCTCTACGATCAATTTTTTAACTGATGAAGATATTGAGCGCTTGAGTAAAATACACCTAGTATCAGAATACTTAAAAACGCGCTCTACTGAAATTAAGACTTTTAATAGTCAACATCATATTGACAAGTCCATTTTAATTAACGGACGCAACCTTACCAATTTTGGAGTGTTTCGAAAATACCTTCAAACCTATATTGAAAACCATTCTGCCATAAATAAAGATATGACTTTAATGGTACGTCAGTTAGAACCAACTGCACAAGGAATTCCGATGGAAATTTATGCGTTTAGTAGTGACCAACGTTGGAAAAATTATGAATACATCTTGGGAGATATCTTCGATCACGTTTTAGCTTCCGTAAAATATTTTGATTTAGAAATCTACGAATTAGCTTTAGGCAATAAAGATTAGTAATCCTTTAATCTGTCTTTAACAAACTCTACTTCTGTTTTACCATGAGGTTGTGGTTTTCCGTCTGGACCTAAATTAACCATAACGATGTTTTCTACTGAGAGTATCGTTTCTCTAGTCATTTTATTTCTGGCTTCACATTTTAAAGCTATTGAGGATTTCCCGAATTTTTTTACTAAAATACCTATCTCTACAATATCTCCTTGTTTTGCTGATGCCATAAAATTTATTTCAGACATGTATTTGGTGACTATCTTTGAATTTTCGAGCTGTATAACAGTATAGAGTGCTACTTCTTCGTCTATCCAAGCCAAAAGTTGACCACCAAACAATGTTCCATTAGGATTTAAATCTTCGGGTTTTACCCATTTTCTTGTATGAAATCTCATTATATAGTTTTTATGTTTTTTTGATGATATAAAGATACGACTAACTGATTATTATCTATTGAAAACGGCATTCGATTTATGAATGTTCTTATACCGAATGTTAATAAGACCGTTAACAAGATAATGTCACTAAATCATGACGAGCGACCTATTTACTTAATTTTAATTCCAAATTAATCCTTAATCATAATATTATGACGACTCGATTTAATAACCTACTTTCCATTAGACCCGAAATTTTATCTGCTAAAATTCATAAAGGTACTAGTGCAGATGAAGCATTTCAGAACAAAACCTTACGACCAATTATTAAGTTACAGCACGATTTACTTATTGCTGTTTTTAATAATTATATTGTAAAACACAAAAATGTTTTTTTCGATTTGAATTTAGATCAACAATTAAACTACATTTCAAATGCGATACAGAAGGATATTAAATTCAGAAATTCTTTGAAAGGCATGGTGATAGGTCAGTTTACAGTTGAAGAATACGAACGCTATATTCAAAACTCGTCTGCTTTAAACAAACGAATGATGAATATTGTAAAAGAGCGCCTCATTCAAAGTGTCCAGCTTTTTTCGTCACCAAAATCGCAATAAAAACTGTAGTTTATTTGGGATATCTCATTAAGACCATTCTCAATTTTTAAAGAACGGACTCACCATTTAAATTAGTCGTAAGAACATCACTCATATAATCAAAAAATGGTCTTACTTCTTTAAAGGATTGGTTAACGTCCTCTATAAAATTGTCAGACAAGACGTCTTTATCAGTATATTTTTTCACGAAAATAAATTGCTTTCTTCGAATCAAATCTATTGATGGATGTTCTTTATCAAAACCCTTTGGTGCGGTTTTTAATTCATCCCCTGTAAAATTCCCCCAAATTGTTTTAAAAGTTTTGTCGTCTAAAATAGCGCGCATTTCACTAGCATCCATTTCAAACTCCTTTCTTATACGTAATAAATCCTCTTTATTTGGGTCCCAAAATCCGGTTGCAATGAAAGATTCATCGTTGGGTTGAATATGTACATAATAACCACCTCGAAGTTCTGGTTTTTTTCTCACGAACGACCCACCAAAATGCGTTTTATAAGGCAATTTATTTTTAGAAAACCGTACATCTCTATAGATTCTGAAAATTTTAATTTTCTCAATCTGATCGTGAGTGCTCATCAATTCACCTAAGTAATTATAAGCCGATTTAGTTTTTGCCTCTATGGTTTTAAATTCTGGTTTATGGTCATTGAACCAATCGCGATTATTATTTTTTTCTAATTTTTTAAAAAATGTAAATAGTTCTTCTGGGATTGAATGTATCATGCTTGATTAAAAAGGGAGTTACAATTGAGCTTGTTGACTTTATAAATATATAAAAAGCTATCGGAATGATAGCTTTTTACATATATATTTAGAATGTGTTCAAAAATTAGTCAACGGCATCTTCAACATCATCGGCTGCATCTTCAATTGCATCTCCTGTATCGTCAATGGCGTCTTCAATCTTATCACCTGTATCTTTCTGTTCTCTACAACTAGTTGTCATTAAACTTAAACTAAATAAGGCTATAAATAAATAACTAAATTTTTTCATTGTTTTTTTGGTTTTACGGGTTAATGTTATTACAAATATCGGTATGATAATTGGGTTTGATTTGCTCTAACCAATCGTCTTTTAACTCAATTGATTCTACGCTTTAAATCCTATTCTAATTGTTGTTAACGGGTGTATTTGAATTTGGGGCATTCACATCGAGTTTATTGTCAAACTGTAATGTTCTTATTGGGAATGGAATGTTTATACCTTCTTTATCATAAGCCTTTTTAATTTCAATAATTGCCTTTGTCTTTGCCCTTAGTTTTTCGAGCATACTTTCTGCATCAATCCAAAAACGACATAGATAATTAATTGAACTATCTCCAAATTCAGTATAATAAAATTCAACATCTTCAGCAGAATTTACCTGCTCAAAATTATTAGCTATCACCTCTTTTGTTAATTGTTGAACTTTTTCTAAATCAGACTCATACCCTACACCACACTCAAGAAAAATTCTCATTTTGGTAGTTAAAGAGTAATTTTTTAATGGATTATCTAAAATCGTTTTATTTGGAATAATTACGATATTATTATCGGCCTCTTTTAAAGTGAAATCTTTAAGGTTTATATCCATAACCTCACCTGAAAATCCTGTCGTTTCAACCCAATGTCCAATTTGTATTTTTTTCCTAAAAGACAAAATAAGACCTGCAAACGTATTTGCTAATGTTCCTTGCAAAGCTAAACCAATTGCTAAACCAACAACTCCAGCACCTGCAAGCAATGAGGTTAAGGCTTTACCTAAATTTAAAACACCGAGTGCTACAAATAATCCTAAAGAAACAACGACAACAGCAGTTACACGTGAAATCGCACTCTTAATAGAGTCTTGTTCAATTCTTTTATTCGCTATTTTAACAACTAATCGGCTTATATATTTCGCAGAAAAATAAGCTGCTACCATTACGAGAATGGCAAGTATTAAATTCGGTATACTTTCTATTATGGTGTTGAACCAACCAATTAGTTTGTCCATTAAATTTCCTAAAGCGGTATTAAATTGTTCTTTCATTGTATCGTTATATATTTTGAATTACAAATATCGTAAGCGCAACGCTGTATTATTTGCTCTTATCCGAAGAGTGTTAACTCTATTAAATTAGAGCTAAAAACGTAAAAAACTAAAGTTTAAGTTACCTAAATTAAGCGTCCATATCACAGAAATATTCAGAACCTTTTTGTATCAAAACTCTCCGACTAAAATTGTTTTAACATAAAAGCGAATTGTCTTAATAATTGTTTTAGAATAAACTTGTGAGTTCTTATAATTTTCCCTATTATGCACTACTTTTAAAAACAGACAATATATTTATGGGTAGACCAGCAACAAGACCAACAGCACTAAAGGATGGTTTCTATATTGAGATTAGAAACAAAGGCTCAAAATCAGGTGTAAAATTATACAGTGGAACCAAATTACAGATGCATCGTGCTATAAAAATGTACGAACGCTCAAAAGAAGTTATCATTTTAGGTGAATCTGTCAATGGAAAATTTGTAGACAAAGAACCAAAATTACATGTAGCTGATTAAATAATAGAGTTTGTTATTTCGTTAATTTCATTTAAAATTAACACCTTACTATTCATTTTTCATTGAAAAATATTCTAACAGTATTTGTGTTTCGTTTTATGTATTTTAATGGAAAGTCAATCTCCTTATTTAAGAATACTTAGAGTTTTGAATTTAAATAACGATCCGTTATAAGTTCAAGATAAGAAAGTATGACAAATCAATTATAAAAGGTATTAGCTCAAAACGCTAATACCTTTTTTGTTATTCAAAAAAACTAGAAACGATCTATTTACTTTAACAACTGAGACTCACATCATATATTTTATTTTTTACAATAATCAATAATTCTTAATTTTTTTATACATTGTAGATCAATAAGGCATACTCTAATGCCAATTTTTAACTAACTAAATAAACTTTATTATGACAACTTTTAGAAACAAACCACCTATTAGCTTTTGGATTATCAGTGTATTAGCATTATTTTGGAATGGCGCAGGCGTTATGGCTTACATTGGTAGAGCTTTTATGACAGACGACATTATTGCACAATTACCAGTAGAGCAACAAGCAGAATTTTTAGTAGATTACCCTGCATGGTATACTGCAGCCTTTGCTTTAGCTGTTTTTTGTGGTGCTTTAGGATGTATTGCCTTATTAATACGAAGAAAATGGGCCTATACCCTATTCTTTATTTCTGCAATAGGTGCTATTGTCCAACATATCTATTTATTTCTATATGTTGAAATGACGACTGCGTCACTAATAATGCCCATATTAATAATTGTAGTGTGTGTTTTTTTAATCTGGTACGCTAAGAAGTCTATTTCCAAAGGCTGGATTAGGTAGTACATCGAAATCAATTTACACTCAAATGAAAGTACAAGTCAAATCTAGCTTGTACTTTTTTTTATTCAAAATCTACCGAATGTAGTATTAAACCCGAAGCAGGCGCTATATAATCCATCACTTCTGTGCTTTCCATTTTTAAGGTGTCTTCTATATAATTTAAAGTGATGTCACCTCTTCCTAATTTTATTAAACAGCCAAACATTAATCGGATTTGGTTTCTCATAAACCCTTTTCCAACAACTTTAAAAACATAAGATTGTTCAGGAAAAAAATTGGCTGTATAAATGTCATTATCTACAATTTCTGAGGATTCAATCGTTCTTACATATTCCCCTTTATCTGTAGCACGATAGCAATAGGTTTTAAAATTATGATGCCCTTCAAATAACTTAGCGCCTTGCTTCATCACATCAACATCAAGTGGCTCAAGAATAGTGGTTAGAATTGGTGCACAAAACGGATGGTTTTTTTGACCTTCGGAAAACACATAATGGTATTCTTTTAACTTAGAATCTTGAATAATATTAAAAGTTTTATCCACTTCTTGTATTGATAATGCTCTTATATCTTGAGGTAAATTGTGATTGAAAAGCGCTAAAAAGGCCTCAAAATCTTCAATCGGCTCATTGTAGATAAACAACTCTAAAGCCGCTTCATTAGCAGAGACCATAGCATCCGTTCTTCCTGCTCCTAGCGTTTTAAACCGTGTATCTTGAAAAATATACTTCAATGTACGGTCAATCATTAAGTGTACCGTTTTAACATCGGGTTGCTTTTGCCAACCATGAAAACGATAACCTAAATATTGTATTTTTATGAGATAATAGTAGCGTTTATCAAACATAATGGCAAGAACGTCATTTTATTGACGAATCCAAAAGCAATGCTTATATTTATGTTTATTATAATCTTATGAGGTGTCATTTAATTGTATTATTCATTTTCTTTAGCCTATTGAATTGCGAAAAAGAAAAGGTTAAAATTAAAAAAGGTCAAATTGAAATTGAAGAGTTATACATCAAGTATAAACCTGAAGAGTTCAACCTCAATCGAAGTTATATTATAGAATCCATTGACGACTCTGAAATTTATAATTATAAGCGCCTCATAGATTCTAATTTTAAACTACCTTTTGGACCATACAAATTGGTGTATTCTACATTTTACAGACAAGAAAACAACATTGAATTTACAATAAACAGTAAAAATACTAAAGTCGTTTTTTATCCAGATTCATTAGATTATTCTTTAATTAAAGACACCAAGTGTTGTTTACTTGTCGATGCATTAAAAGAAAATGAAATACTTAATCTTTACACAAATAGCTCTGGCTGTTTCTTATCTTATAGTACAAAATTAGAATTATATAAAAAAGAGTCCGAATATTACATCAACACAAATTATCACAATAATAAAAAACTGAATGCCAATCAAGTTAGACGTTTACGTGAGTTTGAATTTGAAGTTTACAACCTAGACTTAAGCGACTATTATTGTACTACTACTGAAAATTATTTATTTTTAAATTCAACTAGTAATGAGTTTGTAAGTGCCAATAATAGCTCTTGTCGTTACTATGGTTATCATTATTTAATGAAAAGCTTAAAAGAATAAAACCTATGAAATATCCGTTTGATCCTTTAATTAAACACCATGTGATAATTAGTTTACTATTGGCAATTTGGGTATTTGTATTTTTATACTTCACAGAACCGCTCGACGTCAATCAATTGTCTACTAATGAAAAACTTATTTACTTACCTGGCTACGGTTTAGTTGCTGGCTTTTGTTATTTGCTCTTTTTACCATTTCAAACCTATTTATATCAGAGTTTGAAAAAGCACTGGATGGTTTTAAGCGAACTTGTTTTTATACTCACCTTTTCAATAGGATCTATCCTAATTGCACGCTGTTATTATTTATATATAGTGGTAGCTAATGAACCTAATCCCTACACTTTAGGCTATATGCTTACTGCAATTTTATTACCTGCAGTAGCTACAATTTTGCCAATTATATTAATTGGACGTTTTAGTTTCGGAAAATATTATGAAAAACAATTGGACGATCAAAAAATTGAAATTAAAGGAGAAGGCAATTACGAAGGCTTACGATTACAACTGAATGACCTTATATGTGTTCAATCTTCAGATAATTATATTGAAGTTTTTTACCTCTCTGGATCTAGTTTGAAGAAAACATTGATTCGAAATAAATTATCTACGATAGATCATGAATTTCCAGAATTAATCCGTGCACACCGATCTTATCTTATAAATCCATTTCATTTTCAACGCTGGAAAACCGAAAATGGAAAGTTATTTGTAATCCTGAATCATCATGTAGAAGTACCTATTTCTAAAACGTATAAGGATCATATAAAAACAACGATTAATTCTGCCACAAACTAAGGGTATTTCACCCCAAACACCTATAATTACTGAGTTATTAGCTTTTCCAAATGTAAGTTTGCTTCAAGAAAGTTTAACACTAAAACACATTAATTATGAGAACGCTATTTACTTTTATCATCGTATTATTTATTTCAATAGTAATTGGAAACGCTCAAGAAGCGCAAAAAGAAGTCTTAATTGTAGGTACTATGCACACGGTTCCAAATATTGTGAAGAACAGTTACAAACCCATGTTAAAACGTGCCAAATTATATAATCCTACGGCAATTTATGTTGAAAGTCCACGAGGTAAAGACACCTTAAGTTGGGATTATTTAAAAGACGGTTGGTCTAAAAACTACAAAGCCTTTTATTATTTGTCGGATTCTATTAAAAACAATTTCTCTCCAAATGTTGAAAAATACAATGACATTCTTAATAAATCATTTTCAGACATGACCACAGAAGATTTGGATTTTATGATCACAACTTTTGCTTACCATAGAGATAATGCCAATCATGAATTCTACAGTTATATTAAAAAACATGGTATAGACGGTTCTAAAAAACCAACACAGCATGAAGATGGCGACTTAACCTTTAAACTTGCGTTACATCAAAATATAAAACTTTTAACTTCTATGGACGATCAGCAAACCAACGGAGACTACCATGACGCTTGGTCTAAATGCAGTAAAGAAGGTCAATCTAACGGCAACAATGCTATAAATAGTAAAATGAACAAAAAAGCTTACAATTCAGCGATAGTTCCTGCGATCTTTAGAGGATTGGGCAAGCATACTAATAAACGAAGATCCTTAGAGCAATTACATCAATCAAGTTCATTTACATACGTTGCAGTAAAAACAGAAGGTTGCACAGAAGGTGAAATTTATTGGAACGAACGCAACATGAGAATGGCAAAAAATATTGGTGACCAAGTCATGAGATCTAATTCAGAACGAAACATTGTGGTTGTTGGAGCCTCTCATGTTATAGGATTAGAAAAAGAACTACAAGCTAATTATCCAGAATTAAAAATTGTTCTTGTTGGTGACTAAACTTTCTTAAAATTACCGCAAAAACAGAACAGCCATAATTTTAAAATTATGGCTGCTTCTTTTTAAAGTATTGTTTTTTCCAAGTATGATTCTTATTTGATTATTAGTTTTTCAACACGACTTTCATTGCTGTTATCGTTTAACTGTACAATATAAACACCAGAAGTTAATTGACTAACATCAATTGATTGGTTGGTATTATGAGCATTTAACACATTTGTTAAGATAAGACGACCATTAATATCAAATAATTTTGCTTGTGTAGTATTTTGTAATTGACCATTTATATTCACCGTCTTAGCCGTATTATCAGTATATATTTTCACAGACTCAAAAGTGGATTCAACGGTACTTAATGTTGTGTTTTCAAATCTAAGATAAAAACGTCCAGTTCCACTTAAATCAGTCACCGGTGTCAATACATAGTCGGTAGTATTTAATAAGGTAACTGTATTATTAACCATGTCCTCTAAATACATATTCGTACTATCCGACATATCACTTTCTATAATACTAAATGTGAGCTCTTCTCCTTGATTGGCGTTAACTCCCAATGGAACAACAACATTACCCATAGAATCATTATGTAATGCTTGAATCGCTAAAGCGAGATTTGCATCACCTTCAATCAAACTAGAATAAATTGAAAATGCAGGTGGATTTGCTCCATATATACCTGCATCATAACCTGGATCTAAACCGTCCGAAGCATTACTATTGAAATAGAAATCAGTATTATAATTAGAACTACTAGAGCTCAATTTTAATTTTATATGTCCATAATGTGATGATGTTGAAGATCTACCAGCAATAAAATCATCTGAAGACCCCGTACGACGCATGGAAGCTGTAAAATCTATAAGTCCACCACCTATTTTAGATTTTACAAAGAACCCTTGTCCAGGAGCTATTAATTCGGAAACTCCAGAAGCTGCAATTGTTGCAGAATTCCAAACAGCCCAACCATCAGAAGCATCACCATCATACCCATAAATTGCTTTTTGGTTAGTGTCTAATTGTGATACATTTTCAACAAAAAATGTTTCAGCATCAATATAGGAAGGATATGGATTACCTATTAGATTCCATGCATCACCCGCTACAGCATCCGAAAGCACCACACCCGTAACATCGCCTGTTTCGGCGACACCTGTAAATTTTAAAACATCTCCTCCAGGAGTTAATGTTGCGGCTCTATACCCTTTACCGGATTCTATTGGAGTTAAGGCATTGACTACGATATCATAATTTTCATAAGCTCCAGCCATTGTATTGTAAGGTGCAAACGCTCTTAAATCATTAGAAGCGGGTAGCGTTAATACATTGGTGGCTGCAAAGGCAGGAAATAATTCACCTGAAACAGGTGATGAGACTAAATCATTTGTGCCAATTTCCTCAGTAAAACGATTATAAGTTACAACAGCGTCACCGGCAATTGTTCCATTTGAAATAAAACTGGAATACATATTAGATTGAGAATTCATTATCACTGCAGCTACAGTTAAAGTCACCCCGACATCTATAGTTAAAGATGCTCCTGCATTTACTGTAATTTGATCACATATAGTATTCGCAGACACTATCAAATCCCCATTTAAAATTAAAATGTGTCTAGTATCTACGTGAGCTACTGAACCAATAGGATTCAATCCATCAACCCAACCATTATCATAAGTAAAAATACTAGGATCATCCTCAAATGCAGAATTGAGAGATTCCTTGTTTACTACACTATTAAGTACTGATGTAACTTTTAAGTTTTCATGTGCTCTAGATAAATTAAAGACACTTAGAAATAATAAAAAAGCTAAAGTAGGTTTAGATTTTTTCATAAGATTTGGTTTTTTGTTTAGTTAATGATGCACCAAATTTATGTATAATAAAAAAATATAACCGATTAAAAGTCAATATATTCGACGAAAATCACCCTTTGTAATACTGCCCCTACTTTTAATAATTAGTAAATACTTTTCGTCTAGGAAATAGTTACTTTCGTCTATCGAGTACAGACACCACATTTTTCAATTTGAACCCTTTTGCTTGTAAAAGCATCAGATAATGGAATAGTAAATCGGCACTTTCTTCTAAAAACAAGTCATCATTGTCATCTTTTGCTTCAATAACAACTTCAACAGCCTCTTCTCCAACTTTTTGAGCTACTTTATTAATTCCTTTTGCAAATAATGATGCGACATAAGATTTCTCAGCATTACCTTCTTTTATTCTAGAAGTTATGGTCTCCTCTAGTTCAGAAATAAATCCATAAGTTTCTTCATTAGTTTCATTCCAACAGGTATCTGTACCTTTATGACATGTTGGACCTTCTGGACTCACTTTAATTAATAACGAGTCGCTATCACAATCCAACTTAATGTCTACCAAGTTTAAAACATTCCCACTCTCTTCACCTTTTGTCCAAAGTCGTTGTTTGGTTCTACTAAAAAAAGTAACTAATTTAGTATCCATCGTTTTCTGTAAAGCTTCGGCATTCATGTAACCTAACATTAATACTTTGTTAGTCTTATTATCTTGAATAATCGCTGGTACAAGACCATCTGTATTTTTATTGAAATCTACGTTCATAATATTTTTTTGTCATTCCTGTGGAAGCAGGAATCTATTTTTATTAATGTTCTATTTTTGATTCCTGTCTACACAGGAATGACATTTATAATCTTACAGGTATGTCCTGTTTTTTTAATGCTTCTTTTAATTCTAAAATCGGAATTTCACCGAAATGAAACACGCTTGCTGCTAATGCTGCATCAGCTTTTCCTTCTTTAAATGTATCGACGAAATGCTGAATTGATCCTGCTCCACCTGAAGCAATAATAGGAATATTAACTAAATCAGATAATTTCGCCAAGGCTTTATTTGCAAAACCAGCTTTAGTTCCATCGTGATTCATAGATGTAAAGAGAATTTCTCCCGCTCCGCGCTCTTCTACTTCTTTCGCCCACTCGAATAATTTTATATTTGTTGGAATCGTTCCTCCTGCTAAATGGACGAGCCATTCTCCATCAACTTCCTTAGCATCAATAGCAACAACGACGCATTGACTTCCAAATTTATCTGAAAGCTCATTAATCAATTCTGGTCGTTTTACTGCAGATGAATTAATAGACACTTTATCCGCACCGCAATGCAGCAAATCATCTACATCTTCAACAGATGAAATGCCACCACCAACCGTAAACGGAATATTCACTTGTTCCGCCACCTTTAAAACCATATCATGCATAGTTTTACGATTTTCTAAAGTGGCTGCAATATCTAAAAAGACTAATTCGTCTGCACCCAAATCAGCATATTGCTTCGCTAAGACAACAGGGTCGCCGGCGTCTCTTAAATCTACAAAATTGACTCCTTTTACGGTTCTACCGTTTTTGATGTCTAAACAGGGGACTATTCTTTTTGTTAACATACTTTTCTGTCATTCCTGTGAAGGCAGGAATCTAATTATTTAATTCTTCAAAGTGGATTCCTGCTTTTGCAGGAATGACAACAATTTGATTATTTATTAATTATAAACTTCTCTAATTCTTTTAAACTAATTCTATTCTCATAAATGGCTTTTCCGATGATAACACCTTCGCAACCCATTTCTTTAAGTTTAGGTAATTCATCAAATTTTGAAATTCCACCCGAAGCTATTAGCTTTAAACTATGGAATTTCTCGTCATGACTCCCCGTCGAAAAAGCATTACACTGCTCTAAAATCCTTTGATACAACTCAAAACTTGGACCTTCTAACATGCCATCCTTTGAAATATCTGTACAAATAACATCTGTAATGCCTTTAGATTGATACGATTTTATAAATTGAATTACTTCTAAATCACTTTCTTCTTGCCAACCACTAATGGCTATTTTTTCATTATTACAGTCAGCTCCAAGAATTATTTTATCTGAACCATATTTAGAAATCCAACCTTCAAATATGTCCGGATTTTTAACCGCAATACTGCCTCCTGTAATTTGATTCGCCCCAGAATTGAACGCAATTTTTAAATCTTCATCAGATTTAAGGCCTCCTCCAAAATCAACTTTCATATTGGTTTGAGTAGCAATCTTTTCTAACACTTTATAATTAATGATATGACTGGCTTTGGCACCATCTAAATCCACAACATGCAAATATTCTATGCCTGCACCTTCAAATGATTTTGCGACTTCTAATGGGTTTTCATTGTATATTTTTTTTGTATCGTAATCGCCTTTTGTAAGACGTACGCACTTTCCTTCTATGATATCTATTGCTGGTATTATTCTCATAACATTTCCTGCGAAAGCAGGAATCTCTTTTAATTAAACTTAATATTTTTATACCTAGAAGGTTTTTAAAACCTTGCAGGATTTTTTGGCCACAAATAAAACTATAAAACACCCCTAAAGTCCCCTCAAGGGGACAATCTTTCCATTAAAGATTCAGGAAATTTTTCAATATCTGCTCTCCTGCCTTTCCGCTTTTCTCAGGATGAAACTGAACGCCATAAAAATTATCATTTTCTAAAGCAGAAGCGTATTCCAATTCATAATCTGAAGTTGCAATAGATTCGTCACAATTTTCAGCATAATAACTATGGACTAAATACATATATTCATTGTCTTTTATACCTTTAAATAATCCAGATTTTAAATTTGAAATGGTATTCCAACCCATTTGAGGCACTTTTACCTTATTTGAAAATCGTTTGACTTCCGCATTAAAAATCCCTAAACCTTTGGTATCGCCTTCTTCTGTGTGGTTACACATTAATTGCATACCTAAACAAATACCTAAAACAGGTTGTTTTAATGTTGGAATTAATTGATCTAAACCACTTTCTTTTAACATTTTCATGGCTGAACTCGCCTCGCCTACTCCTGGAAAAATCACATTATCTGAAGCAATAATTTCATCTGGATTGTTAGTTAAAACAGCTTCTACTCCTAATCGTTTAAATGCGAATTGGATGCTTTTAATGTTTCCTGCTCCGTAATTAATTATTACTAATGATGATGTAGCCCCTTCTAGCTTCCCCAAAGGGGAAGAACTCTTACTCTTACTTGAAACAATTTTATCTTCTTTATTCATAATTTTCTAACGCTTCTAGTTCCTTCCCTATGGGAAGGTTAGGATGGGCTCTTTTTCTATAACATTCCTTTTGTTGATGGTAAAATCATCTTATCGACATCTTGTTTTACTGCCATTTTAATCGCTTTCGCAAAAGCCTTGAAAATCGCTTCAATTTTGTGATGCTCGTTAGTCCCTTCAACTTTAATATTTAAGTTACATTTGGCGCCATCTGTAAATGATTTAAAGAAATGAAAAAACATCTCGGTTGGCATTTTCCCAATCATTTCACGTTTAAATTCAGCTTCCCAAACGAGCCAATTTCTACCGCCAAAGTCAATACCTACTTGCGCTAAACAATCGTCCATTGGTAATGAAAAGCCATAACGTTCTATACCTAATTTATTGCCTAAGGTGGTTGCAAATAATTCTCCCAAAGCAATCGCTGTATCTTCAATTGTATGGTGCTCATCAACCTCTAAATCACCATCAACCTTTATATTTAAATCAATTTGACCATGACGCGCAATTTGATCTAACATATGATCAAAAAAAGCGATTCCAGTATCGATGTCGCTTTTTCCTGTACCGTCTAAATTTAAATCAATTTTAATTTTTGTTTCGTTGGTGTTACGCTCAATACTTCCGACACGTTCCGTTGTTTTCAAAAATTCATAAATCACTTCCCAGTCATTGGTTTCTAATGCGATATAGTCGTTCAATTCAGTATCACTCACGGTAACTTCATCGGTTCCCAAATTGGTATTATCATTTATAAAAATACCTTTGGCTCCTAGATTCTTTGCTAATTCAACATCGGTAAGACGATCACCAATCACGAAGGAATTTTCTAAATCATAAGGTTCAGAAAAGTACTTGGTTAGCAAACCTGTATTAGGTTTTCGGGTTGGCGCATTGTCTTTAGCAAATGTTCTGTCAATGAACTGTTCTTTAAAAACCACACCTTCAGCTTCAAATGTTTTTAAAACGAAGTTATGAACTGGCCAAAAAGTATCTTCAGGATATACGTCTGTTCCCAATCCATCTTGGTTGGTAATCATCACGATTTCAAAATTCAATTCTTTAGCGATTTTACTTAAAAATTGAAATACTTTTGGATAAAATTCTAATTTTTCAAACGAATCTATTTGTTTATCTGCTGGTTCCTTTATTAGTGTACCGTCTCTGTCTATGAATAATACTGGTTTCATATGTTACTGTCATTCCTGCGCAAGCAGGAATCTAATTTTAGATTAATAATATATTTGTGGATTCCGCATCAAGTACGGAAAGACAAACATTATGATAATTGAATTAATGTCTGAATTAACTTTTCATTTTCTTCTTTTATGCCTACTGAAAACCGTAAACAATTTTCACACAAAGGTTGATTGGTTCTATTTCTTACTACAATTCCTTTTTCAATCAATTGCTGATAGCGTTGATTAGCGTCATCTACTTTTGCAAGAATAAAATTAGCATCCGAAGAAAATACATTTTGTACAAAAGTAATTGACGTCAAAGCTTTACTCAGTTTTTCCCTTTCATAAAATATGCTTTTCACTTCATTATGAACAGAATCCATATTATTTAATCGTTCAGAAGCTTTATCTTGCGTCAATTGATTAATATTATATGGTGGTTTTATTTTGTTTAAAATTGATATAATTGCTTCCGAAGCATAACAAATCCCTAATCTAATTCCGGCTAAACCATAAGCTTTAGACAAGGTTTGTGTTACTATTAAATTCGGGAAATCTTGTAAACGAGTTAACCAACTTTCCTCTTTTGAAAAATCGATATAGGCTTCATCAATCACTACAATACCTTCAAAATTATTTAATAATGCTTCTATTTTATTCGCTTCAAAACTATTGGCTGTTGGATTATTTGGCGAACATAAAAACAAGACCTTAGTTTGTTTGTTTGCTGCTTCTAAAATCGCTTTTGTATTAGGTTGAAAATTAGATTCTAATTGAATTTCAATATTTTCAACCGCATTAAGATTCGCTAAAACATCATACATACCATATGTTGGTGGTAATGTGATAATGCTATCGTGATTCGGTTCACAAAAGGCTCTAAATATTAAATCTAAAACTTCATCACTTCCATTTCCTAATAAAATTTGATTAGCAGGCATGTCTTTTAATTCAGACAAACGTGTTTTTACTTTGGTTTGCTGTGGATCCGGATACCGATTCACATTAGTGTTGAAGGGATTTTCATTGGCATCAATAAAAACCATACCATCAGTAATATCCTTATACTCATCTCGCGCTGAAGAATATGGTTTGATATTTTTTATGTTTTCTCTTAAGAGATTGTTTATGTTAAAATTTTCTTTCATTTTAGTAGCTTCTCAAAATCACGCAAAGTGATGCTATTACTCAGTAATTAAATCGTTTAAACGCAAGGTTACCGCATTTTTATGAGCTTGCAATCCTTCTGCTTCCGCCATAAGCTCAATAGCATTTCCGATGTTTTGAATCCCTTCTTTAGATATTTTCTGAAAGGTAATACGCTTTTGAAAACTCCCTAAATTCACTCCAGAATAGGCTTTAGAAAATCCATTGGTTGGTAAGGTATGGTTAGTTCCAGATGCGTAATCACCAGCACTTTCAGGTGTGTAATTTCCAATAAAAACAGAACCTGCATTGTTAATCTTATCTATAAAGACATCATTATTTTCCGTAGCTACAATGAAATGCTCAGGACCATATTCATTAATGAGGTCTATGGCTGTTTCAATAGAATCTACGACAATGGATTTAGAATTAGCTATGGCCTTTTCTGCCATCGCTTTTCTCGGTAAAGCTTCTAATTGCTTCTCTACTTCAACAGAGACATTACCTGCAAAATCTTGGGATGTCGTTACCAAAATCACTTGGCTATCACTACCATGCTCGGCTTGACTTAATAAATCTGACGCTACAAAAGCAACATTAGCAGATTCATCTGCCATTACTAAAAGTTCACTTGGTCCTGCTGGCATGTCAATCGCAACACCATATTTTGTGGCTAACTGTTTCGCAACGGTAACAAATTGATTACCAGGACCAAAAATTTTATAGACTTGGGGAATCGTCTCAGTACCAAAAGTTAACCCTGCAATAGCTTGAATTCCTCCAACCTTAACGATCTTAGTAACACCACATAGGTGAGATGCATACAGAATTTCATTAGCAATTTTCCCTTCTTTATTCGGAGGTGTACATAATACGATGTCTTTACATCCTGCAATTTGAGCAGGGATAGCCAACATTAACACCGTTGAAAATAAAGGAGCTGTTCCTCCTGGAATATAAAGCCCAACTTTTTCAATTGGTCGATTCTCTTGCCAACATAAAACTCCAGGCATGGTTTCAACTTCTACTTTGCCTGTTTGCTGTGCGCTATGAAACTTATAAATGTTGTCTTTAGCTAATACAATTGCCTTTTTTAAATCTCCGATCACTAATTTTAAAGCGTCTTCAATCTCTTGAGGCGATATTAAATTAGATTTTAGATCAACACTATCAAATTTTTGAGTGTACTTTTTAATGGCGCTATCACCATCACTTTGAACCTCTTCAAAAATTTGATTAACCGTTGCTTCAATCACTTCAACGGATTGTGTAGGACGTTGAAGCAAGGCTTTCCATGTTGATTTTTCTGGGTTATTATATAATTTCATAATTAAAGCACCATATTTTCGATTGGACAAACCAAAATACCTTCAGCACCATTCGCTTTTAATTCATCAATAATATTCCAAAAATCATTTTTATCTAACACAGAGTGCACCGAACTCCAGCCGTCTTTGGCCAAAGGCAAAATAGATGGACTATTCATTCCTGGAAGAATCTTCACAATATTGTCTAGTTTATCATTTGGAGCATTTAGCAATACATATTTACTTTGTCTGCCTTTTAAAACCGACTTTAATCGGAATTGAAGTTTATCTATTAAAGCTTGATTTTCTTCTGAAATTTTAGGTGATGTTGCTAATACCGCTTCAGATTTAAGAAGTACTTCCACCTCTTTCAACCCATTTTTAAAAAGCGTACTACCACTCGATACAATATCGCAAATCGCATCAGCAAGACCGATATTTGGTGCAATTTCAACAGAACCATTAATAATATGTAAATTGGCTTTAAGTCCTTCTTTTTCTAAAAATTGATTCACCGTATTTGGATACGATGTGGCGATTCGTTTTCCGTCTAAATCTTTTAAACTTTTTGCTTTTGATGATTTTGGAACTGCAATAGAAACTTTACATTTTGAAAATCCTAAACGTTCTACAATCTTTAAATCATTTCCTTTTTCTATTAGGACATTTTCACCAATTATAGCTGCATCTACAACTCCATCTCTTAAATACTGTGGAATATCACCATTTCTTAAATAGAAAACTTCTAGCGGAAAATTACGTGCTGAAGCCTTTAACTGATCTTTACCATTATCGACAGAAATTCCAATTTCTTTTAGAATTTTCATTGAGTCTTCATTAAGTCGACCCGATTTTTGTACGGCAATTTTTAATTTACTCATTTTTAAAGTTTGATTATGTCTAAGATTTCAGCATGAGCATATAAAACAAAAAACCCATCTGATTTCTCAAACGGGTTTTTATAATATATTTTGAACTTATTCAATACAGATTCACCTCGCTTGATTGCTAGTATGAAAATGATGATGAAATTGAATAGTTGTCATGTTTCTTATTGTTATTACAAATATTGTTAATTTAATTTTAGTAATCCTAATTTTAATTCAAAGAAAACAAATTTTTAACATTTTAACAGTATTTGTATCTTCAATTATTGATTCCCTAAGATAATTGGTAAGCCACTATCTCCGGAACCGATTATAATTGTTTTACTATTTGGCGATTCAGAAAGTTTAACTGTTGCTTCAATCCCTTTATCTTGAAGAATTTTATCAGTTAGAGACGCACTTAAAATACGGTTAGCATCTGCTTTACCTTGTGCATCAATAATAACCTTTTCGGCTTCTTTCTGAGCTGTAACCAATCTAAATTCATATTCTAAAGATTCTTGCTCTTGCTTTAGTTTTCTCTCAATAGCTTCTTTTATTGTAGGTGGAAGCGTAACATCTCTAATTAAAATATCATTTAACTGAATGTACTGTGGTTGTACGATTTTTTTAGTTTCTTCAAAAATCTCTTCTTGTATAGCATCTCTTTTACTAGAATACAATTGTTCTGGCGTATAGCGTCCTACAACACTACGCGCTGCACTTCGAATAGCTGGCTGAAGCACGCGACTTAGATAGTCCTCACCTTTCTCGTTATGCAACTTACCCAGCGAATTAATATCTGGTTGGTACAAAATAGACGCATCTAATTTAATATCTAAACCATTTGAAGACAATACAGCCATTTTCTCTGCCACTTCTTGTTGACGCGTTTCGTAATCGATTACGCGATTCCAAGGCGCTATGATATGAAAACCAGGACCTAATGGTGCTTTTCCTGCAACCACACCTCCATTTAATGTTTCATACAATACTCCAGCATGACCAGAGTCTAATGTAACTGCAGATTTTGCTAAAATTATAATTAATAATACGACTCCGATTAAAATCGGCAATCCAATTTTAGGTAATTTTTCCATTCTATACGTTTTAAATTAATCCGTTATATTTTCTGATAAACCACTCAATAAAAAGGCTTAACACGATTAAACCAAGTAGATATTTCCAATCTATCAAAGGTACGATATTTTTAGTGCTTTTTTGAATCGTTCTAAAGCGATTATCACTTAATAACGTGTTTATTAATTCTTGCGTTTGCGTCGTAAAATAAGCAGATCCATCACTGTAATTGGCAATTGATTTTAATTTAGAAATATCAGCATTCAAGAATTGCTGCTCAACATTAAAGTCTAAAACTTGAAAACTTCCAGAAGCTGATACAGATTCTGAGTTATGCTTAATAGTAAAATCATATAAACCCGAATGGATTCCGCTTAAATCTACTGTGTAATTTCCATTATTTAATAAAAGCGGTACTTCTTTTACAGTAGCGTCATCCGTATTTTTTAAAACAATACTTAATAACGCCGAATTATCAAACTCGAAATTTTTGTTGAAATACTGGGCTGAAATTATAACATCATCATTACCATTATAAAAAGATTTATAATCGATATTAATACGTTTTCTTTTTTTATTTGAGCTTAAATACTGAACAAATTTATTAATGAATTCATCGAAATTATTAAAGCTATTCGTATTTATAAACGATTGCGCTCTCCACCTCCAAATATCTTCGCCATTTAAAATAGCATGTTTTGAACCATCAGCTTCAAATGTGGCAAGTAATATATCTTCGGTTGTAATTCCGTTAACACTTTTATACAACAGCGTTTCATGCGGAACCGAAATATTAAGTGCTCCAAACTCAGATTTCAACGGTGGAAAACTATTAAAATCTAAATTTTCTACAATGAACGTTCCATAATTTCTATTTAAACTAGGTTGAAAATTCTCAGTTTGATTGGTAATGGTTTGTTTAAAATAATCTTGCGTTTGGTTAAGTAGATTCCAGCTAGTCGTTTCTCCTGAAATGATAAATGTATTAATTTTTTGTTCTTTAATTTCTTTTAAAACAGAATTGAAGTTATTATTTGGCTGATACAATATAACTAACTGAAAATCTTTTAATTTACTTATAACGTCTTTTGGTTTTAATATTGAAACACTACGTTGTTCGTTACTTTCAATCGCCTTTTTTAAAGCACCCAGATCAGGATGTAAACGCTCGTAAACTAAAGCAACATTCGTTTTCTGATCAATAACTTCTACTCCAAAATTCTTAATATTATTAACCTTGTTCTTTTCGCTATCTAGAGCAACCAACTCAACGCGGTATGTTTTAACACCAACACTATTTGCCATTAAAGCCGTTGAAATAATTTCGGATGATTTTGATGCATCAAACTGAAGCGTTTTTCTAAATACTACAGTATTACCAGACCAAATTTTAAGTTCCGAACTAATAGCTTCATTGCCACTGTAATTCGCGATAATCTCTACCGGAAACTTATTTTTCAAGTACACATAGCGATTGACGTTTAATTGCTTTATACTTAAATCGGAATAGACTGTAGAATCTCCTAAAATTATAGGGTAAATAGGCTGTTTTACTCCTTTTGCTATATAACTGTAATCGGATCCATAAGTTTGGTTACCATCACTCAATATAACAATTGGTGCTGTTTCATTGGCATATACTTCTTCAAATTGTTTTAAAGCTAATGCCAAATTAGACTGACGCTCATTAAAACTTAAAGTGTCTAGAGTGGAAACTGATTTTCCAAAACTATAAGCCTGAATGTCAAAACGATCTTTTAATTCTGAATTAGTCTGTAACGCAGCAACCACTTCCCTAGCCTTTACATCTTGTTTTAAATACGAAACGGATTCCGAATTATCAACTGCAACCACTAAAGTTGGTTTCTCATTGAAATAAGTATAGGATTCAAACTTTGGGTTAATGAGTAACAATAGAATACCAACAATTGAGACGCTTCTTAAAGCTACTAGTACATATTTAAGTCTCGACTTTAATTTCGATTTATACAAATACTGAAACAGCGCTAATAAAAGCGCTGTGATTGCAGCAATTGTTATGTATATTATTGTTAGTTTATCCATTAAGAACACTTAATAACTATAAGATTCCTGCCTTCGCAGGAATGACGGTTTAAGTCAGCATACCTCCATCTACATTAAGTGTTTGTCCTGTGACATAAGCACTTAAGTCACTTGCTAAGAACACACAAGCATTAGCAATATCTTTTGGTGTACCTCCTCTTTTTAGTGGAATACCTGCCCTCCAACCTTTAACGGTAGCTTCGTCTAGTTTTGCAGTCATTTCGGTTTCAATAAAACCTGGTGCAATGACGTTGCTTCTTATATTACGAGATCCTAACTCTAATGCCACAGACTTAGAGAAACCAATAATTCCGGCTTTAGACGCTGCATAATTTGTTTGTCCGGCATTTCCTTTTACACCAACCACAGAACTCATGTTAATAATTGATCCTTTACGTTGTTTCAACATGGTACGTTGTACCGCCTTCGTCATGTTAAAAACAGATTTAAGATTAACCTCAATAACTTTATCAAAATCATCTTCTCCCATTCGCATTAGCAGATTGTCTTTTGTAATACCTGCGTTATTTACTAAAATATCAATCGATCCAAATTCAGCCAAAACATCTTCAGCTAACTTCTGAGAATCTTCAAAATTTGCTGCATTACTTTGGTAACCTTTAGCTTTTATACCTTTAGAATTTAATTCTTTTTCTAATTCGTTTGCTGCTTCAACTGAAGAACTATAAGTAAACGCAACATTGGCTCCATGGTCTGCAAATACTTCTGCAATTCCTTTTCCGATTCCTCTACTTGCGCCTGTAATGATGGCTGTTTTTCCTTCTAAAAGTTTCATGATAAATTTATGATTAGTTTAGTGATATACTATTTTATTTAAAAAACGATTTAAGTAATTGACGTCTTAAAATCTTAATCCAAAGATAGCAATTACAATTTGCACGAAATAAAAAAACCTCACAAGATTTTGTAAGGTTTTTAACAGTTATTGCTGAATAAAATTCAACAACTATAATTTATTATATAAGTAGATTAGCCTAAAACTTCAGCTACTTTCTTTCCTATTTCAGCAGGAGAATCCACAACGTGAATTCCACATTCTCTCATAATTGCTTTTTTAGCTTGTGCAGTGTCATCACTTCCACCTACAATAGCACCAGCATGTCCCATAGTACGACCAGCAGGAGCAGTTTCACCAGCAATAAAACCAATAACTGGTTTTTTACTTCCACTTTCTTTGTACCAATTAGCGGCATCAGCTTCTAATTGACCTCCTATTTCACCAATCATAACCACAGCTTCTGTTTCTGGATCATTGATTAATAATTCAACAGCTTCTTTAGTCGTTGTTCCAATAATTGGGTCTCCACCGATACCAATTGCTGTAGTAATACCTAAACCTTGTTTTACAACTTGGTCAGCAGCTTCATATGTTAACGTACCAGATTTAGAAACGATACCAACATTACCTTTTTTGAATACAAAACCTGGCATAATACCAACTTTAGCTTCACCAGGAGTTATAACACCAGGACAATTAGGACCGATTAAACGACACGCTTTACCTTTAATGTAGTTAGACGCTTTAATCATATCTGCAACAGGAATACCTTCCGTAATTGTAATAATTACTTTGATACCTGCATCCGCAGCTTCCATAATGGCATCTGCAGCAAAAGCTGGTGGTACAAAAATAATTGTGGTATCTGCACCAACTTTTTCAACAGCTTCTTCAACTGTGTTAAAAACCGGCTTGTCTAAATGTGATTGACCACCTTTTCCTGGAGTTACACCTCCAACGACATTTGTACCATATTCAATCATTTGTTCAGCGTGAAAAGTACCTTCACTACCTGTAAAACCTTGAACTATTATCTTAGAATTCTTATTAACTAAAACGCTCATTTGATATTGTTGATTTTAAGTTTTATGTATTTCGTTATGCAAAAATAAGAGATTTTAACGCAAAAGCGACCTCTTTTATATATTTATTTCACCGTAAGATGTCATGCTTTTTTTATGGTTTTCATCCGGAGGTTCACTAGTTTCAAAACTGCGATATAATTTTCCATCTCTCACCTACCAAATGGCTAAAAAATGAGCTAGAATGGTTTTAAAATATGGACTTTCAATGGTCATACCAAAAGTAATATACCTCGTTGTTTTAAACACATCGGATTGTACTAAATGTGTAAATACAAACCAAAGACGACTATAGAGTTTCTAGTGCTGACATTATAAATTTTTTAATTTTTGAAGTATTTCAGGAATTCGCTTAACGTAAGCCATTTCCTTAAACATTGTTCTAGCATCTTGCGCAGGACTACCGAAATAAGTTTTCCCTTCTTCAGTTGTATGACCTAAACCAGATTGTGCATAAAGCACAGTTCCTTTCGCAATGGTTATTCCACTTTTAACACCAACTTGTCCCCAAATCGTCACATTATCTTCTACAACTACACAACCCGCAATACCCGTTTGTGATGCAATTAAGCACTTCTTACCAATTACAGTGTCATGGCCTATTTGAATTTGATTATCTAGTTTAGAGCCTTCACCAATAGTGGTATCTCCTGTAACACCTCTATCAATTGTACAAAGTGCTCCAATATCTACATTATCTTCAATAATAACGCGTCCACCAGATTTTAACTGATCATAACCTTCAGGTCTATTTTTATAATAAAACGCACTTGCACCTAAAACTGTTCCTGAATGAATGGTAACATTATCACCAATAATAGCATCATCATATATACTTACATTAGCATGAATGATACAGTTTCTACCAATGGATACATTGTGCCCAATAAAACAATTCGGTTGAATTTTAGTCCCCTCACCAATTACGGCATCATCAGCAATAGCTCTATTTGAAGCTTTAAAGGGTTTAAAATGAGATGTGATTTTATTAAAATCCCGAAATGGATCATCAGAAATTAAAAGGGCTTTTCCTTCAGGACAAGCAACATCTTTATTAATTAAAACTATGGTTGCAGCAGACTCTAAGGCCTTATCGTAATATTTAGGATGATCTACAAAAACAATATCACCCGCTTCTACGACATGAATTTCATTAATACCTAGGATTTCAAAATCTTCTGAACCTCTAAATTCACAATCAATTAAGGTTGCTATTTGTTTTAAACTATATGGTTTAGGGAATTTCATTTCTCAGTTTACAATTTTCAGTCACAGTTTACAGCCCACTTATAGAGACCTCTACTGCGTACTGAGATTATTCCTTAATACGCTCTTTATAAGTCCCTTTGTCTGTTTCAACTTTAATTTTATCACCTTCATTAATAAATAAAGGAACATTCACCTCGGCACCAGACTCTACAGTTGCCGGCTTAGTTGCGTTAGTTGCAGTATTCCCTTTTACTCCTGGCTCTGTTGCCGTAACTTCCAAGATAACAGAAGCTGGTAAATCTACAGAAAGTGGCATATTATCTTCAGTATTAATTTGAATAGTAACCACTTCGCCCTCTTTCATTAAATCAGTTCTATCAATTGCAGATTCTAATAATCTAATTTGAGTGTAATCTGATTCATTCATAAAATGATAAAATTCTCCATCATTATATAAATACTGAAATTTATGAGTTTCAACACGTACATCCTCAATTTTATGTCCTGCTGAAAATGTGTTATCTAATACTTTACCCGTTGTTACACTTTTCATTTTAGTTCTTACAAATGCTGGACCTTTTCCTGGTTTTACATGAAGAAATTCCACTATTTTGTAGATATCATTATTATATCTTATACATAATCCGTTTCTAATATCTGAAGTACTTGCCATTTTATTGTTTATTGTTAAACTGTTAGTTATTGCTTATTTATATATCTACTTTATTGTGAAAATTTAATTCGATTTAAAGTAGCCTTTCATGATTCCACGATGCGAATTCTTAATAAATTGAAGAATTTCATCGCGTTCTGGAGTGGCCTCCATTTCAGCTTCAATTAAATCTGAAGCTTGCGTATTATTATAATTTTTT
Source organism: Winogradskyella psychrotolerans (assembly GCF_018860545.1). Lineage (GTDB taxonomy): Bacteria > Bacteroidota > Bacteroidia > Flavobacteriales > Flavobacteriaceae > Winogradskyella > Winogradskyella psychrotolerans_A. Next base: position 64,079 of record NZ_JAHKPN010000038.1, read on the forward strand.
TGATAGAGCATTCTGTAAATATTCTGAATCTCTCTGATTTTTTCTGATGCATAACCTCGTCGTCTTAACCCCACAGAATTAATTCCGACGTAAGACAAAGGCTCTCTACCAGCTTTTACAAATGGAGGCACATCTTTACGTACTAAAGAACCACCAGTAACAAAAGCATGGTTTCCTATAGAACAAAATTGATGAACCGCAGTCATACCTGCTAAAATCACATAATCACCAACTGTGATGTGCCCAGCAAGCGTACTATTATTTGAGAAAATACAGTTATTACCCACAATACAATCATGAGCAATATGACAATACGCCATAATTAGACAATTATTACCAATTACGGTTTTCATCTTGTCACTTGTACCACGATTTATTGTAACGCATTCTCTAATGGTTACATTATCACCAATCTCAACAGTGGTATCTTCATCATTGTATTTTAAGTCTTGTGGCACCGCTGAAATGACAGCGCCTGGAAAAATACTACAATTTTTACCTATTCGAGCACCTTCCATAATGGTTACATTACTTCCAATCCAAGTCCCTTCACCAATTTTCACATTATTATGTATGGTTGTAAAAGGCTCTATAACGACGTTTTTGGCGATTTTTGCACCAGGATGCACGTATGCTAATGGTTGGTTCATTTTTCTAATGTT
>NZ_JAHKPN010000035.1 GCF_018860545.1 Winogradskyella psychrotolerans
AGCATTTTATCCTTCCCCTCTGCTAATTTCCTATTGTAATATAATCGTAATTCGCTATCATGCTGTATCGCTGAAACACTTGCCATACTTAGCAAACTCTTCATTTTCCGATCTCCTAAATAATGACATTGTTTTCTTTTGTAAATACTGGTTCCTGAGCGATGTTCAAATGGTGCGGTACCACAATAACTTGAAAAGGCTCGCCAACTATCAAAACGCGTAAAATTACCTGTGTGGTAGATAAGCTGACAGGCTACAACTAATCCAATGCCTTTTAGACTTGTTAGTAATTCATAATTCTTACTCATCAATGCATCTGTTGATATAATCTCTTTTATACGATCCTCTATGGACTTCACTTGCTTTTCTTGGTAATCAATACTGCGTTTTAAGGCAATACAACCTGTGTCTGTGGTTGGACTAGATAAAAGTACTTTCATCTCTTTTAGCGTACCTTTTAAACCTGCATTATTTCTAACCAGTAGATCACGTAAAGCTAGCAATCTACCTAATTCTAAATGAGACTTACTCTTAACTTGGCTTGGTTTTAATTCTTCCCGGTAAAGCCAAGCGTAACGCGCTATTAATGCCGCATCTAATTTATCTGTCTTTTCTTTAACGATACCTGAGCTGCGCTTAATCTTTAATGGACTTTCCTCTACATAAATAATCTTTTGACTATCTAGATACAGCGCTAATTTTAAAGAGTAATAGCCTGTATTCTCAAAACAGTAAAAAACATCTTCCGCTTTTGTTGTTTTTAAAACCCATTTTAATAAGCTTTTATACCCTACAATATCGTTAATAAACTCCCGGTGAACCTGAGATTGATAACAATAAGCATCTAGTGTGTTTTTTGAAACATCGATTCCAACGACTTCTTTGTAATTTTTCATATTTTTACAATTATAGTTTATAATTATGTTGCTTTAACTACTTCCTTTATCGGGAGTGAATTCTCCTGGTATTCCAAATGGTTCTTCGCAACTTTATAGAAAGAGAGGACTCGTACGTGTAAGAGATCACTAATCTAAAACACGTTATAGTTCTCCTCTTTTTCTATATAAAGATATTTATTACAAACTAAAGAAACACGTTGGCAAACATTTTGGAGAAACGACGAGAATAATGAAATTTAGAATAGACAACGATTACAAAGTAAATATTTTTGGAAAACAATTTAATAGCCTTCAACATATGGGTATTTTATTTGGATATGTGTTTTTCCTAATGATTCCTTGGCCATTAATTAGCAACTCATATTTATTTATTCCTTTAGCTATTGCCATACTACCTATTTTACTTCCAGAATTTATTTATTCTGAAATCTATAGTGGAATAAAAATGTATAGAATATTATTGTATGGAGGTTATGTTATTGCAACATTCATTTATACTCATTTTTTCCTAGATTCTTCTTTTTTTGTTAGCATTATACATTTCATTGTTTATGCCACTTTTGGATATATTTATAGTAAAAAAATAAGCAAATAAATGGAAACAATAGCAACAATATTTGGCATATTATCATTTTTATTCATTGCAATTCCTGTAGTTGGAATTGTATTATTATTAAGATATGTTATAAAAAAATCTCGTTCGGAACAACCAACTCATGTTCTTACTAAAGAAAAAAAAGAATTGATTTTAAAAGCTCGTTCTAAAAAAAAGAACTTGATTAAATGGCAATCTGATGATGTAGAAAAAATATCAAATAATTTAGATTTTAATTTTAGTAAAGGTTTTACAAGAAAATTTAATGGATACATTAAAACTTTAGACAATGAACGTATTATTTCATTTAGAAAAATAGATAGAGGTGCTTTTAATTTAACCTCAAGAATACTCGCTGTGACAAGTGACTACGAAATTTATTATGACCAATTAGATAATGAGATTTTAATCGAGTTTAATGGCTCTTATATTGGTAAAATTGTTAACAATACTAATTTGATAGATGACACAAACCAAAATATTGGTTCATTTAATCGAAATAATAGCACATCAGATTTTTATGTCGTGCAACTCAATAATGAAAAACTTGCATATGTAGTTAAAAACTCTGACAGAAGAACATTTGTTAGAAATCCATTTCACGACTTTCATCCCGAAAGCTCAATTCAAAAAGATACAGTTTGGGAAAGAGATGTAAAATATTCAAACTTAATGAAGTTATACAGAAAACCCAATGAAAAGGAATATAATTGGATACTTGCTATTGTAATTTATGAGGCTATCTATTATGGAATTGATTTTACTCAATAATTAAAAAAAAAAAAAAAAAACGATTTGCTAACAGTGAATAAAAACTAATGGCAAAAGAATTACAAAAATAGATATACAATATCCTAGAAGAGCTATCTAATGAAAAAAAGACAATCAGAAATAATAAAGGAAATAGCGCAAGAATTAGATTGCGGATTTGACTGTTATTACAATTCAAAAACTGACGAAATTGTTGCAATTCCTAATTTTTCACAATTTTTGGACGAGGATGAATTTAAAGAAGCTTTTAGTGACAGTATTGAAAAGGTGGAAAAACACACTACGGATTTTATAAAATTTGAAACATTAAATAGCTTTGAGTCGTTTAAAATCATGGAGCTTTTTGTTGAGCAGTTACCTGACCAAAATTTAAAGTCGGAATTAGAAACTATTTTAGCAAATAAAAAGCCATTTCAGAGTTTTAAGCATAAAATCGACCATTCTGAATTTAGACAAAGTTGGTTTGAATTTAAGAAAAGTGAATTGGAAAAAATAGTAGAAAATCAATTACATAGCGGAAAAGCCAGCGCACAACACCGTATATAATTTATTGCTGGCTTCTCGCCTACTTACGAAAGTCCTCACGGACTTTCTTGGTCGGTAATTATTTACTAAATTAATTGCTTAAACCACGCAACAAACCATATACAAACTCGTTCTAGGTAATGTAAAAAACAGAACGCAAATGAAAAATAATTTGATTTTACTCTTTTTAACTTTCACTATTGGATTGTCTTTTGGACAAACTAATAAAGTGACTGAAAAATCTTTTCCGACAAACTTTGACCAAACAAAATTTAATAAGATTAAAAAATTCACGAATAAAATGATTGCGTATGACTCGAATATTCTTGAAATAAAAAATAGCAGAAATAATACACCTTTCTACAAATTAGAGTTGGGAGATGGAAATTATTTATGGACTGTCTTAATGTTCAAAAATGAGGAAAATGTGATTGGAGACAAGATTAGAGTTGTTGGCTATTTAAATAAAATTGACTCAAAAAATACTGATGAGGAATACTTAGAAGGAGAAAAATATCTGGTTATAGCATTAGGTTTAGTTGATTTTGAAAAAGAGAATTTTCTTTTTGTCAGTTCTGGCTATAAACAGAAAGAACAATGGATTAAAGGCGAAATCCCTAGTCAATGAGAAACACTACCTACAACACCGTGTATAATTAATTGCTTTATTGAGCTTAGTTGCGAATATTCCTGCGGAATATTAACAGGTTCGTAAATGTTTGCTAACTTAGTCGCTTAACCACGCAACTAACCATACACAAACACGTAGGCAACAAGCTTGACCCGTCCTGAATAAAGGCTACATTTTAATTATCATATCATAATCACCCGCTGTTTTTATTACCTCTTGAATAATTTCGGGTGCTGCTGACTTTTCTTGAGCATTTGGGTCGTTAACAGAAACCCCTAATGTTTCAAAAAAATTGCGGAATCCTTTCGGACTATGAATGTTTATCCATTTACAAGGCTGATTGGACTTGTTACCGAATGTATGCAATGTTTCAGGTGGAATATCAATTGATTCCCCTGCTTTACAAACTTTTATTTCACCGTTAATTATAAACTCCATTTCGCCTTCTACCATCAAAAATACCTCTTTAAAAGAATGGTGTAAATGTGGTGGTGGACCTTGTACCGTTGCGGGTGTTTCACCCATCATTAAATCGTAATCCCCTGTCGTTTCATAAGGTGTTACCTGGTGTCCAAGCACCCATTTTGTTATATTGTTATTCATTTTGTAAGATTTTTGTCTCACAAACATAAAAAGTATTTTTGAATTTTACAAATTTTATAAGATATTTGTCTTATGAAAAATGAATATTTAAAAAAAGGAAGAGTAAAGCAAAAGCAAGAAACTCGGGAAAAAATACTATCCACCACCCAAGCGCTTATGAATTATGCCGAAAAATTCACACTTGAAGACGTGGCTGAAAAAGCAGGGGTTTCAAGGGCAACGATATATCGATATTACTCTAATATTGACATATTGTCTGCCGAAGCAGGTATAGACATCAACACAAAAAGCCCGAAAACCATATATGAAAATTTACAGGGTTTGGAAATAAAAGATAAAATCTTGGGCGTACAAGAATATTATAATAATCTTACCCTTGACAACGAAAATGCATTTAGGAATTACTTAAGTATTGTACTTACATCGGATTCTCAACATACTAAAAGAGGAGCTAGAAGGAGCAAAACGCTTAAAATGGTGTTGGATGAAACTAACTTAACAAAAACGGAAATCAAAAATCTTCAAAACTTATTTACTGTTCTAATGGGGGTTGAACCCCTTATTGTAACAAAAGATGTTTGCGGATTAAACAATGAGGAATCAAAAAAACTACTAAAATGGGGAATGGAACTTCTTCTAAAAGGAATTTCAATTGACCGAACTGAATAATGGCAGTTGCTAACACCGTATAAAAAAAATTGCTAGTTTAGGCCTGCATAAAGGTCGTTTCTCGTTTGTGTGCAAGGATTTTCCTTATACAAAACCGTTACCCAAAAGCTAAAGAAACATCTCACTAAATAGAAAATGTAATGTCTGAGATAAAAACATATAACTCTAAAACTTTCCGCAAAGAATACTTCAACGCTAGTCCTGAACTTAACAGGCTTTTTGAAAAGAATATTGAAGATTTCTTTTGTCTAAAAATTGAAGAATTAATTGAAAGAGTTTTTAAACCAATACCTCCTTCAAGGGAAGAAAGTCACACGCTTATTTTTGTTACAGAAGGCTCATATAAAACTAAAATTGGATTTAAAGAATACACAATTACACCTAACCATATTTTAGTAATACAAGCAGGTACAGTATTTTCAACAGAAGATATTTCTAAAAATGTCAAAGGATATACCTGTCATTTTCACCCTGAGATACTTGTTAGAGAATTTGGCAATCGTTCTTTGGTGTCAGATTTTCATTTTTTAAACACTGGTAATTACCCAATTATTCAAATTAATCTAGATTCGAAACATGCAATTCTTAATGTTTTTCAAAGGTTAGTTACTGAATTTAAAAGGGATGAAAAACCTAATCCTGATATTGTTCACGCTTACCTTTATACATTATTAACAGAATTAAAAATCTTGTATAGATTGAAAAATCTAAATAGACAGAATGCGTCTTATCACATTACTAAACAATTTAGAATATTAGCAAATAAGAAGGTAAAAGATAATCTAAAAGTAGCTGACTTTGCTAAGTTGATGAACATAAGTCCTAACCACTTAAATAAATCTGTAAGAAGGACCACTTCAAAATCTGCATCTGAAATTATTGATGAAATTAAACTCATTGAAATTAAATATCTTCTCTATCAGTCCAACTTATCAATTAGCGAAATATCCTATGAAATGGGGTATTTAGATGTATCATATTTTACAAGATTTTTTAAGAAACGTGAAGGAGTTTCACCCAAAGCATTTAGAATATTGATTGAAAAGTCCTAATAACGGAATAAATATTTACACTCAAAACTCGTAATACAACAGACCTTTGCATGGACAAAATAAAAGGTTATGTATTCTACTATTCTCATCATACATTCAATGCTTAGATGGCTTGTATTACTATCATTGTGTTATGCAATATTTAGAGCTTACAAAGGATTGAATACTCAATCGGTCTTCACAAGTCTTGATAATAAAGTACGTCATTGGACAGCTACAATAACGCATATTCAACTCACTATTGGTATGCTTGTATACATAAAAAGTCCTCTTACAAAATATTACTTTTCCAATTTTAAAAACCTAATCACGAATTGGAATTTAACATTTTTTGGTCTGTTTCATTCTATTCTGATGGTTACAGCACTGATTATAATTACCATAGGGTCAGCAAAAGCAAAACGAAAGAAAACAGATATAGAAAAATTTAGAACTATGTTGACTTATTTTTCAATGGGATTAATAATAATTTTTATAGCAATTCCCTGGCCGTTTTCGCCTTTGGCTAATAGACCACTTTTAAGACTATTTTAAATGAAACAATTTTTCAATTCCAGTTTAGTTAGATTACGTATGCTTGCATTTTTTAGAAGGATTTTCCTTGTTGATTCTAGTTGTTGTATCACTACCTCTCAAATACATTTACGGCGTTACTTCCATATCTTCAATATTAGGCCCAATTCACGGTATCTTATTCTTGTTATTCATATTTAACACCATAAGTGTAGGCACAGAATATAATTGGAAATTCAAAACCACAACTTGGAAAGTTTTAATAGCCTGCATTATACCATTTGGAACTTTTTATATTGACTATAAAATTTTAAGCAAATTATGAAAACAAGTTATATACTAATCAGCATTATTCTTACTGTCGTGATGCTATTCTTTGTGTTCAATAGAATTTATCGTTACAACACCATAGATCACGGTTTAAGAAAAAAAATTATAAAAGGCGCCATTATACTTGATGTAAGGACAGATAGCGAATATAATAAAGGTCATATTGAAGGTTCTATAAATATGTCTTTAGGAACAATTAGAGAACGATATATTGAATTAGATTCAACTAAAATCTATATTACATATTGCTCACACGGATTACGAAGTGTAAAAGTGAAAAATATTTTAAAAGATAAAGGCTTCAAAAAGGTTTTCAATGGTGGAGCTATGTCTGACTTACTGACTATAATTCAAAAAATTAGCTTAAAAGAATGATATCTGTATTTAAAACCTCTGTAACTACAGAAAGTGAAATTCAACAGCTAAAGATATATATCAATAAGCTTTTCCCCTATTCAAAATGGAATTTTGACCTTGAAGATTGTGACAATATTTTCAGAATTGATATTAAAGAAACTAAAACTGAATTAATTATCTTCTTATTCAGAATATTTGATTTTCATTGCGAGGAGTTAAAATAAAGCCCATAGGTAAAACCATATATAATTAATTTCTTGGCTCTTGCCTACTTACAAAAGTCTTCGCAGACTTTCCTAATCTGTAATTATTTGCTAAATTAAATCTTAAAAAACGAAGTAATCCTTACACAATCACATTGTGTCAAATTAAAAAATTCCCCCTTACATAAGATAATTTAGATTAATGATTATCTCTTTGATTGTATCAAATGATACTACCAAAGATGAAACCACCTTACTAAATAACCTCTACTATTTTAAAATTAATATCCTCTATTTCAGAAAAAATAGGAGAAGTAAATACTAATTTATTAAACAGACCTTCACCTAAACTGAGAAACCAGAATAGAATTAAAACTATTCATTCTTCGTTAAAAATAGAAGGTAACACACTTACTGAAGAACAAGTTACAGCGCTTTTAGAGAATAAAAGAGTTAGTGGTCCTAAAAAAGATGTTCTCGTAGTTTTAAATGCAATCAAAATCTATGAGAATTTAGAAGCATACATTTTTGGGGAAGCCTACAATCTCAATTTTGGTCATTCCTCAAATCAAAACAAAAAAAAGACCATCAATTAAGACAGTCTTTTTTTAAATATTATATCATGTTTTTATTAAAACATATCTCTTCCAGCAAAATGAAAAGCACTTTCAATAGCTGCATTTTCATCACTATCACTTCCGTGAACTGCATTTTCTCCAATAGAAGCTGCATATAATTTACGGATAGTTCCTTCCGCTGCATCAGCAGGATTAGTCGCACCAATTAAGGTTCTAAAATCTTCAACTGCATTTTCTTTTTCTAAAACAGCTGCCACGATTGGTCCACGAGTCATATATTCTACTAACTCTCCAAAAAATGGACGTTCATTGTGTATTGCGTAAAACTCCTTAGCGTCTGCTGAAGTCATTTGTGTTAATTTCATTGCTACGATTCTAAATCCTGAAGCTGAAATTTTTTCTAATATTGCGCCAATGTGTCCTTTTTCAACAGCATCAGGCTTTAACATTGTAAATGTTCTGTTAGTTGCCATGTATTTTTTTTAAATGAGGTGCAAAAGTAATATATTTCTTTAATTAATCAAGTGCCGTTTTTATTAAATATATGTTACCAAATAAGCGCACAAATAACTGATTCTAAATAAAAATATAAAGAGCTACCACAACATCATATTATTAATAAGATTGGAAAACCTTCAATTATTTAAATGAATTAACGCGACGCTTTTCTCGCTACAACCATATTATCTAAGGTTGTAGTCTCTAATGTCAACTCGAGTGGCATTGCATTTTCTGCAATGTTATAGCTAGAACCGGTAATTATCATAACAATAGAGTTCCACGTGAATCGCAGGGACAAGAATTATAATTTCATATTAAAAGCAGTCTACAAAATATCTAAAAAACGTATCTTCGCCATATATGATCAAAGCACAAATTCCGCAATTAAAAGCACTCTTAAGTTTACCTAAGAACATCGTTATTGTTCCACATAGAAATCCAGATGGCGATGCTATGGGGTCAACCTTAGCCTTGTATCACTATCTAAAACTTTATAATCATAATGCCGTGGTTATTGCACCTAATGATTATCCCGATTTTTTAAAGTGGTTACCCGGAGACGACACCGTTTTAAAATTTGAAACAGCACCAGACGAAAGTTCTACACTTATAAATAATGCTGATCTTATTTTTACGTTAGATTTTAATGCCTTTCATCGCGCAGGACATCAAATGGCTGAAGTTTTAGAACCTTCCAAAGCCATTAAAGTGATGATAGACCATCATCAGCAACCCGATGATTATGCCGAATACATGTATTCTGATGTTAGCATGTCCTCTACTTGTGAAATGGTTTATAATGTCATTGAAATGCTTGGCGATGATGATAAAATTAATGCGACCATAGCAACCTGTTTGTATGTTGGTATAATGACAGACACAGGCTCTTTCCGCTTTCCGGCCACCACGAGTAGAACACATCAGGTTATTGGAAATTTAATTGAAAAAGGAGCTGAAAATTCTCAAATTCATAATAATATATATGATACTAATAGCTATAGTCGCTTACAATTATTAGGAAGAGCCATGCAGAATTTAAAGGTTATTCCGGATTTAAGAACGGCTTATATTACACTATCTCAGGCTGAATTGGATGAATTCAATTTCAAAAAAGGAGATACAGAAGGCTTTGTTAATTATGCATTATCCTTAAAAGATATTATTTTTGCTGCTATTTTTATTGAGAGTCAGCAAGATCAAATTATAAAGATATCATTGCGTAGTAAAGGTGAGTTTTCGGTTAATGAATTTTCGAGAGCATATTTTAACGGAGGAGGTCATACCAATGCCGCTGGAGGACGAAGTGAAGATGATATGCAAACCACAATAAATAAATTTATTAGTATATTACCGCAATATAAAAACGATTTAACCCAATGAAACCCCTAAATTGGTATCGCATAACTATTATATTATGAAACGAGCACGTTCGTTATATAATCACTAAAAACGATGATTACTAATGAATAGCATGTGACTGTTAAAAAACAATAAACATATGAAAAACCTACTCATACTTACCTTTATATTACTACTGTGTTTCAGTTGTAAACCGCCAGAAGCACGCTTACCAGAATCGGTACAATCGGGTTCATTCTTAAAAGCTTCTGCAGAACGGAATAAAAAGTTAAATGAATTAGAGCACCAGCAAATTCAAGATATTATAGAGAGTAATCCTGATAAAGAGTATATCGCTTCAGAAAGTGGATTTTGGTATTATTACCAAACCAAAATTGAAAGCGACACCATACAACCACAATTTGGTGATGTGATACATTTTACGTTTGATGTTTCAAATATTGAAGGTGATGAAATTTATGCAGAAACAAATAAAACCTACATCATGGACAAAGAAGAATTGTTCACCGGTTTACGTGAAGGTTTAAAACTTTTAAAACCAACTGAAACAGCAACATTCATCTTTCCATCTCAAAAAGCCTATGGATATTATGGAGATGAAGGTAAAGTAGGAACTAATGTTCCGTTAATTTGTGAAGTAACTTTAAACACTATAACTAAGAAAAATGATTAAACAAGCACTTACAGCAGTCGTTGCGCTATTAGTATTAACAAATACGTCTTGCCAAGAAAATTATCCTGATTTAGAAGATGGTATTTATGCCGAATTTATAACCTCAAAAGATACGATGGTTGCTCAACTCTTTTTTGAGAAAGCACCAGTAACGGTAGCTAATTTTGTGGCTTTAGCCGAAGGAAACCATCCTTTAGTTAAAGAAGAGTATAAAGGAAAACGGTATTATGATGGTTTAACATTTCACCGTGTAATGAACAACTTTATGATTCAAGGAGGTGACCCAACAGCAACAGGAACGGGTGATCCTGGATATAAATTTGAAGATGAATTAGTTCCAGAATATAAACATGATAAGCCTGGTATGTTATCTATGGCTAATGGAGGAGTAAACTCTAATGGTAGTCAATTTTTTATAACAGAAAAAGTAACTCCATGGTTAGACGGTTATGATGAAAATGGTAATCTAAGAGATTGTTCTAACCCTAGAGTGGCCTGCCATGCTGTTTTTGGAGAATTGGTAAAAGGGTTTAATGTACTAGATACTATATCTAATGTAAAAGTAGCACCAGGATCTAACAAGCCTTTAGAAGATGTAGTCATTACCAAATTAAATATTATACGCAAAGGATCCGTAGCGAAGAAATTTGATGCTCCTAAAGTGTTTACAGAAGAACTTCCAAAAATTAAGGAAAGAGTTGCTGCTGCAAAACTTGAAGCTGCTGCAAAAGCAGAAGAAGCGAAAAAAGAAGCGAAAGCAAAAGCTGATGTTGCTAAAACTGAATTCTTAAAAAAGAACGAAGAATTAACAGGACGAAAAATTGAATCACCAACAGGTATGGCCATGATTTTTACACACGAAAGTAATGGTGAAAAGCCAAATGCTTCGCAACGTGTAAATATTGATTGTGCTGGATATTTAGAAAATGGTGATCTTTTTTGGACAACCTTAAAGGATGTTGCTGAGAAAAATGGTAAATATGACGAAAGACAAGATAAAGCTGGTCGTTATGCTCCTTTTGATATGCCATATAATGAAACCGCCACTTTAATTGCTGGTTTTAGAGAAGCCATGTTAAACATGAAAATTGGGGACAAAGCTAGAGTATTCATACCTTATTATTTAGGCTATGGAGAACGTGGAAACCCACCAGTAATTCCTGCAAATGCCAACCTTGTGTTTGATATTGAACTAGTAAGTATTAAGTAATACTATAATCACCATATACAGAAAAGCAGCTATTCAATAATATTATTGAATAGCTGCTTTTTTTTATAACAACTTAGACTTGTCAGGTTTTAATACTTAACAAGTCTTTTTTTTAAATTAAGCTTTTGGGATATTTTTTAATATCTCAAGAACAAATTCCCAATACTTCTGTGCAGAAGAAATCTGAGCACGTTCGTCAGGAGAGTGTGCGCCCTTAATATTAGGGCCAAAACTAATCATATCCATGTCTGGATAATTAGTACCTAGAATCCCACATTCTAAACCTGCATGGCAAGCGGCAACATGAGGTTTTTCACCATTATTTAAGCGTTCGTATATAGGCACCATAACTTTTAAAATGTCAGAATCCATATTTGGTGCCCATCCTGGATAATCACCAGAGAGTTCCACTTCACAACCTGTTAATTCAAAAGTAGCACGCAAGGTATTCGCTAAATCTAATTTAGTACTTTCTACAGAACTACGCGTTAGACAACCTATTTTTATGTGGCCATCTTTTACAATGACTCTAGCAATATTATTTGATGTTTCTACTAAACCTTCAATATCTGGACTCATTCTGTAAACACCATTGTGTGCCGCATACAAGGCTCTCGTTAAACCTTCTTGCACACCTAAGTCCATAATTTTCTCTGGGGTCTCTGTTTTAGAAACGACAATTTCTAAATCTGGTTCCATCGTTTTAAATTCAAACTTAAGCAGTTCTGCATTTTCCACCATTTCAGCTTCAAAAGCAGCTTCATGTACAGCATCAATAGCAACAATAGCATTACTTTCCCTAGGAATAGCATTTCTTAAACTTCCTCCATCAATTTCAGAAATACGAAGTCCAAAGTTCTCAAAACCATCAAATAATAAACGGTTCATTAACTTATTGGCATTTCCTAAACCTTCATGAATTTGCATGCCTGAGTGCCCTCCTTGTAAGCCTTTTACAGTAATGGTATAACCTATTTTAAATTCAGGAGTTTCTTCTTCTTTATAATCTCGTGTAGCCGTCACATCGACTCCACCTGCACAACCAACCCCAATTTCATCATCTTCTTCCGTGTCTAAATTCAAAAGAATCTCACCATGAAGCAAGCCTCCTTTTAAACCTTTAGCACCTGTCATGCCAGTTTCTTCATCAATTGTAAACAAAGCTTCTAACGTAGGATGCGCAATCGTATCACTCTCTAAAATAGCCATGATGGTAGCAACACCTAAACCATTATCAGCTCCAAGGGTGGTGCCTTTCGCTTTTACCCAATCTCCTTCAATATGCATGTCGATACCCTGTTCGTCAAAATTAAAAACGGTATCATTATTTTTTTGGTGCACCATGTCTAAATGCGATTGCATTACAATGGCCTTACGATCCTCCATCCCTTTAGATGCTGGCTTGCGAATAATAACATTACCAACCTCATCTTCTATCGTTTCTAAACCTAAATTATTACCGAAATCCTTCATAAATTGAATTACACGTTCTTCCTTTTTAGAAGGTCGTGGCACAGCATTTAAATCTGCAAATTTATTCCATAGTTGTTTTGGCTCTAAGGCTCTTATTTCTGAACTCATAAATCTTGTTTTTAGATGTGCAAAGGTACAAAATACGATAATCAATATGATGACATTATAAACTTGTTTCAGAATTGAAAACAGACCTATAAAGAATTTAATTTATTACAAATATGCGACTGATTTTCTGTCCTATTTTTCTCTTTTTATACAATAAATTCACAGATTCATTATGTATCTTTACAAGCCATAATTAGTAGCAAAAACACCAAACCAAATGGAAACATTAAACGCAAAAGAAAACCGAAAAAATTACCTTAAAACACTCACAGGGTTGCACGTCTTAGTTATCGCTCTTGTGTTCGTCAGTTGCACATCTAAATCCGAAAAAAGTGCTTACGATAGTTACGTTTCAGAGGTATATCAAACATCACAAGCTGGTGATAACCTTAAATTATTGTCTAATGACAACGTTACAACCACGTCTGCTGATATAAAGAAGGTCACCTTAGAATTATTTCCAGACGATGTATTTCAAAAGTACTATGGTTTTGGTGCTTCTTTTACTGAATCTTCAGCATGGAATTTAGCAACGATTCCTGTTGCAGCTAGAAAGGACGTTTTAACGAAACTTTTTAGTCCAACGGAAGGTGCTGGTTTCACACTTACAAGAACCCATATAAATAGTAGTGATTACTCAAATACACATTACACCTATATTGAAGAAGGAGACGAAGACCTTTCTACGTTCAGCATTCATGAAGATATGAAAGGATTTTCGGGAGACGAAAATGATCAGGTTCGTGATATTGAATTAGTCGAGCCTAGTTATGATCTTATTCCTATGATTTTAGAAGCATCTAGTATTCCTGGTGCTGACTTTAAAATTATCGCTTCACCTTGGAGTCCACCATCTTGGATGAAATCTGGAGAAACATCTACAATGACAAACGGTAGTTTACTTCCAGAATATTATGGCCTTTGGGCAGAATACATGTCCAAATATGTTACAGCATATAAAGAACAAGGTATTGAGCTTTGGGGAATGACACCTCAAAACGAACCCTTACACGCTCATGATGCACAATGGGACAGTAACGGCTTTACACCTGAACAAGGTCGCGATTTTTTAAGAGATCATTTAGGGCCACAACTTGTTAAAGATGGCCATCTTAATCTTGATGATTTAGAATCTGGTTTACGTATTCTAATTTATGACCACAATAAATCTACAATGAATGACTATGTATCCAAAACGTATGAAGACCCAGAAGCGTCTAAATATGCTTGGGGAACTGGTTTTCACTGGTACACAAATTCGGAGTTAAAAAAGAACAATTGGTATGCTAAAGAATTAGGGGAGTTACAAAAAAATTGGCCAAACAAAGCGATGATTCATACCGAGTCTAGTATCGATATTGATGCGAATGATCCTATTGGTCAGTATTGGAGAGCAAGTACCGATTACGCAGGTACGTTTGTTCCTTTTGAAACGTATGCTAACGATATCATTACCGATCTAAATCATGGAACACAAGGTTACGTTGAGTGGTGTAGTATTTTGAGTCATAAAGGGCAACCCAATCCTTACGATAATTTTAATAGTGCACCGGTACTTATCAATCCAATTACTGACGAAGTAATTTACACACCGCTTTATTATTTATTAAGCCATTTTAGCAAATTTATCCGTCCGGATGCCCACCGCATTGCATTAAAAGGAGATAACGTTGACGGCCTAATTTATACTGCTGCTAAAAACCCTGATGGCTCAATGGCAGTTGTGGTGTACAACAATAATGAAGAAGCACATGAAGTAACAATTAAATTAGACACTAAAACTTATACCGCTCAGATTGCCCCTAGAGCGATGCAAACCATTCATTTAAAAAGCAAGTAAGAACTAATTAGGTTCACTTACCTCATTAACGTTTCTCTAAAAATTTAATGTGTTCATTTTCGTTATCAACACGAAAATGAACATATTTTAAAAGCGCATCTGTCAATTTAACACTCGCAAACGACTTCTTTTCTGCAAGACAAAATTAAGAAGTCTTACCAAAACATTCAGACTCAAAAGCTCAGTAATAACTTCGCAGTATTTTTGATTGAAAAATAAAAAACGCAATCCAAACTTTTCCCTATTTTTGAGTCATGCGTAAAAACAAAAAATTAATTCTTGTTTTTTTCTTCGGAGTTCAATTGCTTTTATTATCACAATTAAAGCATTACCCTGAGTTTGTTGAACAATTTTACAGCAACGGACTTTACGTATTTATTTCAAAATTAATGCGCTATACATTTGGATGGTTACCATTTTCTGTTGGAGACCTCTTTTATACGTTAGCCGGAATCTACCTTATCAGATGGCTTATAGTCAATAGAAAACGTATTTTTAAAGACACCATAAACTGGTTATTAGATATTGGAGCCACATTATCTGTAGCCTATTTTGCTTTTCACATGCTTTGGGCTTTTAATTATTACAGACAACCACTTAATAAATCCTTACAACTTGAGGCGGATTATACTACAGAACAACTGGTGACATTTACAAAACGCTTAATTGATAAATCAAATAGTTTACAACTTCAATTGGCCAATAGTGACACCTTAAAAGTGCGATTGCCTTATACCAAATCTGAAATTTTTGATAAAGTAAAAGATGGCTACCAAATACTTTCTAAAGAATATCCACACCTTGAATACCATCCAAAAAGCATCAAAAAATCTATTTATAGTCTGCCATTGACCTATATGGGTTTTTCGGGTTACCTCAACCCATTCACTAATGAAGCACAGGTCAACGGATTAATTTCAACCTACAAATTTCCAACAACATCTTGTCATGAAGCCGCTCATCAATTGGGCTATGCTGCAGAAAATGAAGCTAATTTCATTGGGAGTTTAGCCGCCATTCATAATGAAGATGTTTACTTTAAATATTCGGGTTATACGTTTGCACTTCGCTATTGTTTAGCGGAACTATTTAAAAGAGATCCAGAGCTGTATGATCGTATGATTTTAACGGTAAACATAGGCATCATAAAAAACTACCAAGAGGTACGAGCATTTTGGGAAGCCTACGAAAACCCAATAGAACCTGTTTTTGAAAAGACTTTTGATAGTTTCCTAAAAGCGAATAACCAATCTGCTGGCATGAAAAGTTACAGTTATGTCGTTGCACTTTTAGTTAATTATTACGACAATCGCATCTTATAGCAACTGTAAACGTTAAAATCCTGAAATTAAATTTCACTTTAATGTGAAATTCCTATCTTTAGAATTCAACTAACCAACCATTATATATGATTAAAGTCCATCTACGGCTGCTCATTTTTATGTGCAGTTTTTCATTATTTGCACAAGACTACTTCCCTAGCAACTCGGGAGTTATTGCAAATAATTCTAATTACACGGCATTTACAAATGCTACAATCCATGTATCTCCAACTGAAACTATAGACAATGCAACGCTCCTAATTAAGGATGGCAAAGTTGTTAGCGTTGGAAAATCGGTAAACATTCCAAAGAACACTACAAAGATTAATTTAACCGGAAAAACCATTTATCCTTCATTTATAGACATGTATACCACATTTGGTGTAGAAGACCCAAAGCGAGGTGGCAATGGCCCGCAATATGGAGCAAGCCGAAGCGGGTATTACTGGAATGATCATGTGATGCCCGAACAAGACGTTATGACGAGTTTTAAATATGATGCCAAATCTGCTTCTGAACTCCACAAATTAGGCTTTGGAGTCGTAAACACACACATGCCAGATGGTGTTGTACGCGGCACAGGAGCGTTAATTGCACTGAATAATAATGCAGACAATGCCATGCGTATTGTTGATGGAAAAACATCGCAACACTTCTCATTTAGAAAAAGTGTGCGCTCACAACAACGCTATCCGTCTTCTATTATGGGAAGCATGGCTTTATTGCGTCAAATGTATGACGATGCTAAATGGTATGAAGCTGGCCATATTGCTACGAAAGATTTGTCACTAGAAGCCCTAAATAATCACAAGAACTTGCCTCAAATTTTTGAAGCCGGTAGTAGAGCGAATCTTATGAGAGCGGATAAAGTTGGTGATGCTTTCAACATTCAATATACCATAGTGGGAGGAGGTGATGAATATGAACGTATTGATGAAATAAAAGGAACTAACGCTACTATTATTTTACCAATAAATTTTCAATTGGCGTACAATGTTGATGATCCCTTCTTAACAAGCACATTGTCTTTAAGTGATATGCGCTCTTGGAATCAAGAACCACACAACCCAAGGCTATTAGCCGAAAACGGTATAAAATTCGCATTAACAACACATGGTTTAAAATCGAACAAAGCCTTTTCCTCAAATTTGATGAAAGCCATAGAGAACGGATTATCCAAACAAAAAGCATTAGAAGCCTTAACAACCATTCCCGCTTCTTTATTAGGGAAATCAGATGTTTTAGGCACGTTAAAAGTTGGAAGCTATGCCAATTTCTTAATAACAGATGGTGACATTTTTGAAAAGAAAACAAAGCTCTATGAAAATTGGGTACAAGGTTCAGCGCATATAATTGAAAACATAGACACTAAAGATATAGATGGTGACTACAATTTTAAATTGGCTGGCCAAGATTATAAACTGAGCATTTCAAAAAGCACTAGTCAACCAAAAGCTCAATTGGAAAGCAACGCCAAAACGTTAGGTACTAAAATTAATTATGCCGACGATTGGCTCAACCTCACTTTTAAAACAGCGGATAGTACTCAAACAGAATTCATAAGAATTGTAGCTAACTCCACAAAGGATCATACTTTAAACGGAAAAGCCATATTACCAAATGGAAACGAATTATCATTTAATGCCGTAAAAGTGAAAGAAAACACATCAGATAAAAAAGATGCTTCGGTCTCGATCAACGACCAAAATAAAAAGAAAGGTGGATACAAAACGGATGCCGATCCTTTTATGAGTCCTATCACCTACCCTAATTTGGCATACGGATTTACAGAACAACCAAAATCGGAAACCTTATTATTTAAAAACGCAACGGTTTGGACTAATGAAAGCGAAGGTATTTTAGAACATACAGACGTCTTAATTAAAGATGGTAAAATTTCAAAAATTGGTAAAGATCTTTCTAGTAAAAACGCGAAAGTTATTGATGCGACAGGAAAACACATCACTGCTGGTATTATCGATGAACATTCCCATCTCGCTGCAGCCTCTATAAATGAAGGAGGACAAAACTCTTCCGCAGAAGTTACCATTGAAGATGTTATTGACGATGAAGATATTGGAATTTATAGAAATTTAGCAGGTGGTGTAACATCAATTCAAATTTTACATGGCTCTGCCAACCCTATTGGTGGACGTTCTGCCATAATTAAACTAAAATGGGGAGCATCAGCTGAGGATTTAATCTATGAGGACTCTCCAAAATTCATCAAATTCGCTTTAGGTGAAAACGTAAAACAATCACGAAGCCGAACCAATTCGCGTTTCCCACAATCAAGAATGGGAGTGGAACAAGTGTTTGTAGATTATTTTACAAGAGCAAAAGCTTATGATGAAGCAAAGAAAAGCGGAAAACCGTATAGAAAAGATATGGAAATGGAAACACTTGCTGAAATCCTAAATGGAGAACGGTTTATTTCTTGTCATTCTTACGTACAAAGCGAAATTAATATGTTGATGAAAGTTGCTGATCAATTCGATTTTAAAATTAACACCTTCACGCATATCTTGGAAGGTTATAAAGTCGCTGATAAAATGAAAGCTCATGGAGCTGGAGGCTCTACCTTTAGTGATTGGTGGGCTTACAAATACGAAGTTAATGATGCAATTCCTTACAATGCAGCAATTATGCACAATGCAGGTATTACAGTCGCGATAAACAGTGATGACCCTGAAATGTCGCGTCGTTTAAACCAAGAAGCTGCAAAATCGGTGAAATACGGAGGGGTTAGCGAAGAAGAAGCTTGGAAATTTGTGACGTTAAATCCGGCTAAATTATTACATCTCGATGAGAGAGTTGGAAGTTTAAAAGTAGGTAAAGATGCCGATGTGGTATTATGGTCAGATCATCCCTTATCCATTTATGCCAAAGCCGAAAAAACAATCATTGAAGGGGTGACGTATTTCGATTTGGAACATGACAAAGAAATGCGTGACGCCATTAAAAAAGAAAAAAGTGAACTTATCAATTTAATGCTTCAAGATAAAAACAAAGGCCTAAAGACACAGCCTGTAAAAAAGAAAGAAGAAAAAATAATGCATTGTGACACCATGGATTCATATCAACACTAAAAACGATTTAAAATGAAAAACTTACATAAATTAAATAGGCTATTGTTTTTAGTGTGTATCTCAGTTGGATTTGCACAACAAACTCCAGCTCCAAAGCAAACTAAAGATTTTGCCATTGTGGGAGCCACAGCTCATATCGGAAATGGAACTGTTATTGAAAACAGTATTATTGTTGTTAGTAATGGAAAAATAATAACAATAGGACCAGAAGCTTCTACTCCACTAACAAGGCAAGCTATGGATATCATTGATGGTAAAGGCAAAGATGTTTACCCAGGATTCATTGTTGCCAATGGCACCTTAGGCTTAGTTGAAGTTGATGCGGTTAAAGCCTCTGATGACCTTGAAGAACTCGGAACTTTTAATCCGCATATCAGAAGTATAATTGCTTATAATACCGAATCTAAAGTCATAGAATCTATGCGACCAAACGGAGTATTGTTGGGACAGGTTGTACCACGAGGAGGTCGTATTTCGGGAACCTCATCGGTTGTACAATACGATGCCTGGAATTGGGAAGATGCAGCTATAAAAATGGATGATGGCATCCACATTAATTGGCCAAACACCTTTAGTCGTGGACGTTGGTGGATGGGTGAAGATGCTGGATTAAAGCCGAATGAAAATTACTCAAAACAAATAAAAGAACTGAATGATTTTTTTACAGAATCGAAGAGTTATAATAACGGAGATCACACCGAAAGACATTTACCATATGAAGCCATGAGTGGTATATTTGATGGTAGTAAACATTTGTATATTAATGCCGATGACGAAAAAGGAATAACTGATGCTGTTAACTTTGCAACATCCCAAGGCATTTCAAAAATTACCATTGTTGGAGGTTACCAAGCCTCGAATATTGCAAGCTTCTTAAAACAGAATAACGTATCTGTCTTTTTAACACGTGTTCATTCTAGACCAGAGTTAGAAGACGATGATTATGATTATGCCTATAAACAAGCCAAACTATTGGTAGATGCAGGTGTTTTAGTGGCATTAGAACCAAGCGGTCAAATGGAACGCATGAATTCTCGTAACCTTCCCTTTTATGCTGGCACAACCGTTGCACATGGCTTAACAAAAGCACAAGCCTTACAATTAATCACTCAGAATCCAGCGAAAATTATGGGCATTGATGCTATATACGGAACGCTTGAAGTTGGTAAAAGCGCGACACTATTTATTAGCGAAGGTGACGCTTTAGACATGCGCACAAATCAGTTAACACATGCCTTTATTGACGGAAGAAGTTTAAGTCTAGAAACCCACCAAACAAAACTTTGGAAACGGTTTTCTGACAAACCCAGTCAAATAGATTAACAAAAAAAAAAAAAGCGAACCTCACAGTTCGCTTTTTTACTTTTACAAAAGTATTAATCAATCACAGTTGCTCCTGCAGGCATTGAAAACATAGCTTTATCTAATACTTTCTCAGAAAGTACTACATCTGTAAACTCAACTGTATTTCGTTTTTCTGTAGGTACATTATTTTCATAATTATACCAATCAATACTTTTAGGTATTACCAAACCATTAACCGTTTGCCAATTATTATATCTTATAAAATGGAAATCTGGACTTCCTTCTGCTTTACCAAATGTTACTGTATACCCTAACCATTGCATATGCCCTGTTTCAGCGTCATAAAAAATCTTATACTGATCATTAGAAGACTCTCCAACACCCGCTTCGTAAGAAATTAAGATTCCTGGATATGTTTTTCCTTCAAAAATTAAAGGCTCTGTCTCTGTATAGGAAATACCATCATCTCCAAAAACAAAAGGCATTGCATAAAAGTAAAACATTAAACCTTTATAAAACTTAGGTTTTCCGTTATAGGCTTTACCATCTTTTTCATTAATCCAAAGCGTTTCACCATCAAAACCTTGCGTATATGTTGGTGTATCAATTAATTCTGCTCTGGTTTTTAAATCTTTTGTAGTCTTCTCTACTCCTGAAGGTTTTGTTATAGTAAAAGATAGCGTTTGCATTTTATTCCATTGCTCAATGTTTCCGTGTGCATTGAAAACTTTAGTAATAGATTCAGGATATATACTAGTTGTAACATCTTCTGTTGTTACTGCTTCAACTTCTAAAACTTCAGTCGCATCTTGTTTTGTTTCATTTTTACACGCCAGTGCAATAACGGCTAAAAGGCTTACATAAATTATTTTTTTCATAATAGGGTTTTGATTTAGCGTCTTGGACGAAATTAAATATAAAGCATTACAAAAAAAAGCTTCAGATATATTCTGAAGCTTTAGTTATAAAATTTGTTTTCAACTTAATTCACAATTAACTTCTGAACGGTTGATGTGTTTCCTATAGTTAACTCTACAAAATACAAACCGCTTTCTAAACTAGAAATATCTAAAATCGAAGAATTCCCTTCAAAATTAACAGGTTTCAAAATTGCTTTTCCTTGAATGTTGAGGATATTGACGTTTCCAGTTCCAAAATTAGATGAGGCTAATTGAATGGTTACGTTTTCTTTTGCAGGATTAGGAAAGAGAGTAAAACTAGTACTATCAAAACCATTTACAGATAAGGTTTCTACAAATTCAGTTTGAAACGTATTGGTGATAATAGGTGCATTAAAATCGAAATAAATAGCAGCTGAATTCTCAATGATATCACCAATAGTATAACCTGCATTTGGTTTTATTTTAAAATACACATAACCATTACTGCCTTCCTCATCATCTTGTTCGGCTGGTAAGTTGATGTTGTCAAAATACCATTCTAAACTATTCCCTGTTCTGGTAACAATATAATCATGACTAGAACGTAACATTTGGAAGGTGCTTTCATCTAACTGTTCGTCTAAAACATCTTCTATTCTTATAAAAATTGCTTCAGCTGTTCCTACATTTTGAAAACGAATAGTGTAATATAAATATTCATCTGAAGTTACAAAATCCTCAAATAAAACAGCTTTCCCATGAGATTCCATTTTATCGTTAGGGTCATAAGAACCAATGACTTCTGCAGTTGTAGAAGATTCATTATTCTCTGAAACGATATCATTTAAAGACGTTGTATAAGTTACCGTGTCGGTGACTAAATCACCAAGAGTAGTAGATGTTGCTGTTAACAATTCTATAGAAACAGCTATGGTTTCTAGAGGTAATAAATTAACAAAATCTAGACTAAAACCTTCGGGATTTAAAGTTGTCGAATAATTACTATTCGCACTTATACTACTAATGCTAAGATTTGAATCTAAGCTATAATTTATAGTTCCTGAAGTTGGTGTTAAACCTAAATTTTGAATTATTAAATAGTTAGTATGTGTAAAACCTGGTCTTGGAGATTGTTCGTTTATAAGATACACAGCAATATCTTCACAGCTCAGCTGATCTACAATTGGAAATTCTACAGCTATAGTTTCACCATTTAAAACAGTCACATCTTGAAATGATGCTATAGAAACATCATAACAATCACTATATTCATCATAGAAATAATAATTGATATCAAACGTATCGGTGTCTTCATAACTTGCAATACTGAAACTTCCTGTAGAAGAGGCAACGGTATTAATAACACCGTCATTGTTGGCCTCATAGGTAAAATAACCATTTGCATAATACGTTTCATTTGAATCTAAAACGGTATTATCGTTATCGTCGTAAAAAGCAGATACATTGATTAAGCCCACATCCTCACAATTATTAAATGTTATGATGATGTCATCGGTAGAACTTGAGGAACATAATTCATTATTTACAAAAACACTATATGTGCCACTTTCAGTAACCGTCAGTGTAGCATTAGTTTCTCCCGTAATGACAATACCTTCATAATACCATTGATAACTGACACCTAATGCTGTCGTTGCATCTAATTGATAAGCGTTTACATCGCATAAATTTTGATCAGGCCCTAAATCGATTTCAAAATCTGCCTTTAAAGATCCAGAATCGGCTTGACCAAAATTAGTTTGACTAATATATGTAGTCCCTTCTTGGTCGGAATAATTAGTGGTTAGAAGAATATAAATTTCATCTGATAATGCATTAGTAATCGTAAAGTTTTCTACCGAAGATGCAGAATAACTACAATCAACAATATCTTGACATGTGGTGCAACCTTCAACTATTTCGTCGCATGCGTATTCAACCGAGTCAAATGGGCCGAACAATGCAAAATCAACATCTAAATTAGTGCCTTCAGGACTTAGCTGACTAATTTCAATATCTATAGCTCCGTCATCATCAATTTGAAGAATATTCCAAGATGGGTTTGGTGCTGAAGCTAAACAAGACATACTATAAGAACTCGGTACTCCTGTAACATTAGGTGTTGTAATTTCGTTTCCATTAGAGCAAAATGCTACTGCACTTTCACATACAGTATTTGCAACGGCGTCTTTTATACATAATTCAAAAGTAGAGGTTTCGGACACCATATCTGCCGAAAAAACTCTTACATAATATGTGTTTCCAATAATTAAATTTTGAGCAACAATAGATGTGTTTTCTGAACAACTTAATTCTGTCAATGCTCCACAAGTCCCTTCGAATAGTGTTAGGTTTAAATTATAGGTTCCTCCTGCTATATTTTGGATTAAAATATTTTGTATTTCAGATAAAGCTGTAAAAGAAAACCATACATCGTCGTTTGGCACTCCAGAGCAATTGTCATTTGAAACACCAGAATCCGTAGCTAAATTTATAGTACCAGAAGTTAAAACATCACAAGATATTCCACTATTAACAGGTACAACAATCGCCGCATCACATTCGTCATTAGTAGGAGGGCAACCTAAAACTTGAATGGTTGAGCTATTGATACCACAATTAACACCTTGATCATTGTCCACGGTAACAATTACATCAACTAAAAAAGGAAAAGGACCTATTTGATACACTCCTGTTGCTGTTACAGACGTTGTTTCATCATTATTATTATTTGAAATTGTTAGTGAAGTGGCATCACCCAAACTCGTCACATCTACATCGATTAAAAATTGATCCCCATTCTCACAATCATTAACCACTTCAAATGTCACTGCTGGATTAATACATGTAGCACAAGAAACCGTATAATTAATACCTTGTGACACACTAGAATTACTACTTTGGCAACTCCAAGAAGCATCCGAATTAATATAAAATGAAATGGAATCTCCTGTAGATTGAAAGGTAAGTCCGCCGATATCACCTCCGTTTCCGTAATTTTCATCTTCTGCGGCATAACCTGGAAATGGTACACCATTAGAATCTAATATCACTAACTCATCCCATGCAGTTTCTACACTACCAGAATTAAAGGTTAAATTAAGTGGCGTACCATCTGCACTTGTGTAAGTAAGTATGATTGGATCTGTTGCCCCACCATCACCGTAACAGTAGTCTTGAGTAAGTGAACCATCCCCAACACAATCAATATCAAAATTAGTTTGAAGTGCTGTTGCAAATGTAAACGGTCCTGCAAAGTTTGAATTTTCTTCGCCACATACCGATTGTACATAATAATCGTATTCAGTATTATTAGTTAAGTCTGTTACACTATAAAATGTTTCAGTAAGCCCATTAATCATGGTTCCTGTTCCTAGTGTAAAACCTGCAACACCATATTCTATATTCCAAGAAGTTGCTGTTCCTTGTTCTTCCCAGCTTATATCTGCCGAAGTAAAGTTTAAATTATTAGCATTAAGCGCTATGGGCTCAAAACAAGTAATCAAATTCCTCACTCTAAAATTATCGACAAATACTTCTACATCTTCAATATCATCGACTTCGCCTTCTGAAGCTAATATTCCAAATTGAACAGTGTCGCCACTATAGGCCGTTAAATCAATAATAGGATGTTCACCTTCAACAGATACCTCCGAGTTTTCATCATAAGTTAATAGCGGTATCCAAGTTACACCACCATCATTGGTTAATAACAATTGAACCGTATCATCAGATCCCAACGTACCTGCATTGGTACTACTATCCCATGCCATGATGCCAAAATCAAAATCCACTTGAAAAGGACCACCTGACAAATCAAACTCTGGCGACAAAAGCCAATCACTTTTATTAGCTAAATATAGGTTTATGCGATATGCACCACTTAATCCATTATTTAAAAATCCTTCTGCCAACCAAGATCCCGATCCTATATCCATAGGTCCAGATTCAGCATCTCCACTATCTGCTTCTTCCCAACATTCATTAGGTATTACAGAAAAGTCTTCATAATAATTTGGGGTAACGATATCACATTGCGCTGAAGCAATCATCGTAAGAAATAGTGTAATAAAAAATAAAAGTAGTTTTTGTCTCATGTTTAGTTATTTGGGTTGCCTAAAGATATAAGAAAATATCAATTTCTATTGCTAATACAAAAAAGCTTCAGAATATACCTGAAGCTTTAGTTATAAAACTTGTTTTCAACTTAATTCACAATTAACTTCTGAACGGTTGATGTGTTTCCTATAGTTAACTCTACAAAATACAAGCCGCTTTCTAAACTTGAAATATCTAAAATCGAAGAATTCTCTTCAAACTTAATGTATTTCAGAATTGCTTTTCCTTGAATGTTGTAAATATTTACGCTTCCAGTTTCAAAATAAGACGATGCCAATTGAATGGTGACGTTTTCTTTTGCTGGATTTGGGAACATGTTAAAGCGAGTGACATTAAATTCATTTAAACTTAAAGCTACTGAACTTTCAAGATAATCTGGAATCGTGTTGCTATTTGTATCATCGTCCGTTGGATCTCCGTTATTATTATAATCTTCGTCTATCGTTAGAATGCCATCACCATCATCGTCGTCATCTAAATAATTTTCTATCTCATCGTCATCTGTATCAACAAACTGGTGTATTGTGTTATTAGATCGTCCTAAAACAATATTAATTTCATCTATAGTTGCAACGTTATCGCCGTCATCATCACTGTCTAAATAATTCGGAATCCCATCATCATCAGTATCATCATCTTCTAAATCACCGTTATCATTCAAATCTTCATCGCTATCAATTACTCCATCTTCATCGGTATCTGCACAAATAACCTCCTCCACGTTAATCATTGTAGTAACTGATCCACACCCAGACAAAGCAATAACTGTAACGTTATAAAAACCAGGTTGTGTTACCGTAATAGACGCTTGTGTTTCACCTAGTATAGGACCACTATCAGTTGCCCATTGAAAACTATAATTTGAAGAATTTAAACCCGTATCTATAGTTACAGACTCGCCAGTACAAAAACCATAACTATCATCTATATTTAAAAATGGTAAAGGGTTAACATGTAAAGTAACATCTGTTGTCGCATAGCATGTGAAAGCGTCATTTCCACTTCCGTTTTCAGTAGTATTATCTACTCTTGCATAAATTATCTGTGGGTTAATAACGTTTTGATATAAGGTTGGTAACGGATTTATACCAAATTCTGCATCAGCTTGAGTTGCATAATAAGTTACGCTGTAATCGTCAGAATCTTGTCCGTCTAATACTTCAAATTCTAGTGTTACTAAATCAAACTGTACACTATCGTTTGTTGGATCACCATCAGTTTCCATATTATCATCACAGACTTCATATAAAATAGGCACATTATCCGCATTTGCTTGGGCTGCTTCTTGGACCTCTAAGTTGAAACTTTGAGTACTAATGGAACAATCCGTGAGAATATTAGTGATGGTTACAAAAATTTGTTGTGGATTAGTGACATTTGTATATGGACTCGCTAAAGCATTCGCACCTGAATATGCATCTTCTAAAGTTTCATGGTAGGTTACTTCTAATAGTGAAGGGTCTTGACCATTTAATACTTCGGCATCTTTTGATATTAAATCAAATTCCGCGAAACCATCAGTATTTAATTCACATTGAATAAAGTCTGTTACAGCAACCGTTTCTGGTAGCGCATTAACCATTATATTGAAATTGACAACCGCAAAACAGCCCGTGAAATTGCTTTGTGTTCTTGCAAAGATAGTTTGAGGAGAAACTGTATTGATAAATTGCGTTGGATCCGAAATACTATTTGAGCCAGACATAGCATCGTTCTCACTTATATAATAGGTCACAGTCTGCCCTGCTTCACCATTAATGATTATTACTTCATTTTCTGTGAGATCAAAGGCCTCTACTTCATCTCCAGGATTGGTTTCGTCGCACAGCACTAAATCTGACAATAACTCACTTGGAGTTGGTGTTGGATTTGGCAAAACCCGTATGGTCAATGTAGTAAAACTCATGCAACCTGTATTAATATCAGTAACTACTACATATAATGTTTGTGGATTAGCTATATTTCCATTAACAGAACTATTTGTATATGCTGTTGGGTTTGCAATAACGTTGGTCTGTGCTTGTGCATCTGCATTGGTTTCATAATAAGATACGGACCAATCTGCATTACCATTTGTAATCTCAGCATCTTTTACAGTTAAATCGAATACAGCAATTTCATCACTCGTAGAATCATCACATAATGAAAGTGCAGTTGGAAATACAGCTACAGGTATAGAATTAACTACAAGATCTACTGTAGATAAATATCTACAACCTAAAAAACTATCAGCCGCTGCATCAATATCTTCTACTCTCACAATTAAAGTTTCACCTGCAGAGATATAAGGACTCACTATTGAGTTAATCGCTTGGTTGGCGTCTGCAGTACTCGTGTAATAACTTATTACGAACTCGTCTCCTAGACCAAGTGAAGCTGATAAGTCATCTAAATTAAAATCTGCCGTACCATCTGCAGATGAATTATCACAAGCCATAATAGTTTGTGGGTCTATTACAGTTGCTTCCTCATACAAATTTAGAACTACAAGTTGAGAAAACACTGAAGATCCACATTGATTATAAAATGCTGCAACTTGATAAACATCAGATTGTGTAACTACAAGTGAAGAAGACGTTTCTCCAAACATTTCAAAACCATTCCTATACCAAATAAACCCATCTGCTAATGGTGAGTTGGTTTCTATTGTGACGGAACCAAATCCACACAAGTTTGCTTCTACTGGTGTTTCAGAATCAGAATCTGTATCGCTAAAAAAAACGTCGTTACTTATTATCTCCGCTGTAAATTCTGACGTATTAATCACTACTAAGGTGAGTTCAGTAGTAGCAAAATTTCCCGTAGCATTAGCTTCTAATCGTACATATAGCGTCTGAAACCAACTAATTATATTTATGTACGAACCATTTATCGCATTAGTGCCGTTGGAAGCATTATTCTGCGTTTCATGATATGTTATTGTAAAATCTATTGCACTTTGGGCTCCCAAAACTTGGGCATCTGCATAAGTTAAATCGAATAAAGCAAAACCATCATTATCTTCATCACAAACTTCTAAATCGTTTGGCTGATTCGCCACCTGAGCAAATGAAATTGTGTTGATTGTTAAGAATAGAAATAGGTAAAGTAGTTTTTGTTTCATAATAAGTTAAATTTGTATCTCTCAAATATAGATTAAATAATATAGTAATGAGTAAATCCATCTCTAGCGTTCAAAATCCATTCATAAAACAACTTGCTCTGCTCAAAGATAAATCGAGACAACGTAAAAAATCTGGACAATTTTTAATAGAAGGAAAACGTGAATTATCGCTAGCTATTAAAGGCGGCTATGCGATTGAAACCCTTTTGTTTTTTCCGGATTTATTTTCTGAAAGCGAGGCCAAAGCGATGAGTTCTTATGGTATTGAAATTATTGAGATTTCTAAAGAGGTCTTTAAAAAATTAGCACATCGCGATACCACTGAAGGTGTCATTGCTGTTGTAAACACTAAAAAGCATACGCTTGAAGATTTAAAACTCACCTCTAAAAACCCACTAATTTTAGTGGCTGAAGCCCCTGAGAAACCTGGAAATATTGGAGCTCTTTTACGTACGGCTGATGCTGCTAATGTAGACGCTGTGATTATTGCGAATCCAAAATCTGATTTATACAATCCTAATATTATTCGTTCTAGTGTTGGCTGTGTCTTTACTACCGAAATCGCTATGGCTAACAGCGAAGACGCTATTGCTTTTCTGAAGAAATACAATTTCAATATTTTCTCTGCTATTTTACAAAAATCAGAACCTTACCATTCCCAAAATTACACATTACCAACCGCCATTGTTGTCGGTACCGAAGCCACAGGTTTAACGGAAGAATGGCGACAAGCTGCTACTAAAAATATCAGCATTCCTATGCAAGGAGTTATTGACTCCATGAATGTGTCTGTTGCGGCAGGAATCCTAATTTTTGAAGCAAAACGTCAACGTGATTTTAAATAAATAAAAAACGTCAGTTCGAGTGATTTTTGAAGTATAAGAAAATTGTATCGAGAACTATTGTTACTACGAAGCTTCTCGATACAAAATATCAAAAAGGAAATTTCACTCGCAGTGACGAAAACACACATAAACTATTAAAATGACAGCACAAACCCTATTCTATATTATCCTAGCCATCATTATCATCAACTTTATAGTTGATAAAGTACTCGATGCTATAAATGTCAAACATTATAATGACCCAATTCCTGAAGAATTAAACGATGTGTATGATGCTCAGGAATACAAAAAATCACAAGCCTATAAAGCTGTTAATTATAAATTCGGACTAAAAACATCCGTATTTTCTTTTGCGCTAACGTTAGGTTTTTTGCTTTTGGATGGTTTTGAATATGTTGATAATATTGCTAGAAGTTATTCTGAAAACCCAATCATCATAGCATTAATTTTCTTTGGAATTATTATGATTTCGAGCGACATTATCACAACACCATTTGGTTATTATAAAACCTTTGTCATTGAAGAAAAATTCGGTTTTAATAAAACCACCAGAAAGACATTCATACTAGACAAATTGAAAGGCTTACTGATGACGGTTCTTCTTGGAGGTGGCATTATTGCACTTATCGTTTGGTTTTATCAAGTTACCGGAAATCAATTTTGGTTATATGCTTGGGGAATTGTTACCATCTTCACAGTGTTTATGAATATGTTTTATTCTAAACTTATTGTGCCACTATTCAATAAACAAACACCTTTAGAAGATGGCGACTTACGAAACAAAATTTCAGCTTATGCCGAATCGGTTGGTTTTAATCTCGACAAAATATTTATCATCGATGGTTCAAAACGAAGCACTAAAGCCAATGCTTATTTCTCAGGTTTTGGAAGTGAAAAACGCGTCACACTTTACGACACCTTG
This sequence comes from Winogradskyella psychrotolerans, assembly GCF_018860545.1. Taxonomy (GTDB): domain Bacteria; phylum Bacteroidota; class Bacteroidia; order Flavobacteriales; family Flavobacteriaceae; genus Winogradskyella; species Winogradskyella psychrotolerans_A. The sequence goes on from NZ_JAHKPN010000035.1 coordinate 30,477, forward strand.
GTCAACGATTTAAATGATGACGAAATTGTAGCCGTATTAGCGCACGAAGTGGGTCATTATAAAAAAAAGCACATCATTTTTAATTTAGTAACCTCTATCCTACTCACTGGATTAACACTTTTTATTTTATCCATTTTTATTTCGAATCCGCTTTTATCACAAGCCATTGGAGTTGAAAAACCTAGTTTCCACGTTGGACTCATTGCGTTTGGTCTGCTCTACTCGCCTATTTCAGAACTCACAGGTTTAATCATGAATTACGTCTCACGTGTTTTTGAATATCAAGCTGATGATTATGCAAAAAACACCTATAAAGCAGAACCTCTAGTTACATCATTAAAGAAATTATCTAAAAATAGCTTAAGTAATTTAACACCACATAAGGCCTATGTTTTCATGCACTACTCACATCCTACGCTTTTAGAACGTGTTAGAAATTTAAAATCTTAAATTCACAAAACAATAACACAATACCCTTTCATTTTTTATAACTTTGGGTAACCAAAAATAAAAATCATGACAGAGTTAAAAAATAGAAAAGCAATAATAACCGGAGGCAGTCGAGGCCTTGGAAAGGCAACCGCAATCGCATTTGCTAAAGAAGGCATTGATGTTGCTATCACAGGAAGAAATGAAGAGGCTTTAAAAGCAACTGTTGCCGAATTACGGGAATTTGGCGTCAATGCAATTTATGCTTCATTTGATGTGAGCAATTATGAAGAAGTTCAGAAGAATATTACAACTTTAATTGATAGTTTAGGCGCTATAGACATTTTAGTAAATAATGCTGGTATTGCAGCTTTCGGAACTTTAAATGATATGGAAGTCAGCCAATGGAGCCAGATTATACAGACCAATGTTATGGGTATGTATTATGTAACAAAGGAGGTCTTACCACATTTAATTGCCAAAAATGAAGGTGATATTATTAATGTATCTTCAACGGCTGGTTTAAACGGAAATGCATCTACTTCTGCCTATTCTGCTTCGAAATTTGCGGTTATCGGAATGTCGCAATCCTTAATGAAAGAAGTCCGTAAAAACAATATTAGAGTGTGTACGTTAACACCAAGTACCATTGCATCAGACATGTCTATAGAATTAGGAATTGCAAATAAAGACTCTGAAGATAGTGTTTTACAACCTGAAGATTTTGCTGAATTAATCGTTTCTGGTTTAAAATTACCACGTAGAGCTATGATGGCAAATGCCTCTTTATGGTCTACTAATCCGTAAGGATTTTTTTATACAACAACGTAACAAAACCTGCATGTATTGCGGGTGTTGTTGTTTTTACCACATGAGTTAGTTTAGTTATCAACTCAAAAAAGCCGATTAACACATCAATTGAAAATCCTTCTTTATTAATTCCATTATCATCCAGATATAGATTTATCCCAATCCCTATTCAACATAAAGATTGGCTTTCTTCACCAAAGTCTACAGAATACAAAACGCTACACATGCTATAGTTAGGGATCAGATTCCATGAGGACCAGTTCGCAATAAAGCCCTCTTGTAGCCAAACCAGTGACATGCACAATTCCGATATGAATCTTATAGTTTAAGTTTATGTTAAATAAATATTTTTTGATTCACATTTAGACATTTTTTGTAATTTTGTCGAAAATCAAACAAAACAGCAACAAATGTCGAATTCCAGTAAAGACGAGTTTGTAAAAACACAGATTATTGAGGCTGCTAAAACGGTATTCGAGACATACGGTTTTAGAAAAGCTAGTATGGGACTCATAGCAGAAGCTAGCAAAAAAGGTAGAAGCACGCTTTATTATTATTACAAAAATAAAGAAGATGTTTTTAAAGCTTGTATGTTCGACTTACACAAACCTCTGATAAAGAGCTGTAAATTAAAACTTTCAAATAAAAACACATTAGATAAAAATCTATCTATTTACGTCAATGAGCATATCATTTATATAGAAAATGCCTTAGAAACTTATAAAATCATATTAAATGATTTAAGACAAGGGGAAGATTTTATTTCCTCTGTTGCAGTTAAAATTCATCAGCAAGACATAGAAGTAATAAAAGATTGTTTAACATGGGCTATTCAAAACAAAGAAATAGAAACTTTAGATAGTGAACATATCAATTTCTTAGCCACCAGTATCGTAAATACTATCGATAATACTAAGAAAGAATTTTTCATCTATGAAACCTTGAAAGGCGACATACAAACAAAAATAAACTGGATTAATAATCTACTTATACACTCATTAAAAATTAAATAACCCAAAATAATGACTAAACATTTTTTATATGCTATGCTCTTAGGGCTAACTATAATTTCTTGTGCAGAAGAGAAAACTAGCAAATCCATTACTCCTATTGCCGTTAATGTTTTAAATATCACCCCAAATAATGGTGTTGACGGTAGTTCTGAAAAATTCCCAGGCATTATTAAACCTGTAAAAACTGCAACTATGAGTTTTCAAGTCGCAGGAGATATTACAAATTTACCGGTTAATATGGGTGATTATGTAAAAAAAGGACAGCTTATCGCCGCTATAGATCCTTCTTTATATAAAGCACAGTATGAAGCCAATAAAGCACAAGCTAATCTTGCTAAAGAAAACTTTACAAGAATAAATAATGTATTTCAAAAAGGTAGCATTGCAGAAATACGAATGCTAGAAGCAAAATCTAACTACGAACAAGCGCAATCTGCTTTAAATGCAGCCAGCAAAAATTTAAACCACACCAAATTAACGGCACCTTTTAGTGGCTATATCAGTAATAAATTAATGGAATCTGGCGATGTTGCTTCGCCTGGAATGCCTGTTGTCGAATTGGTAGATTTAAGCAAAGTACAGGCCATCATTTCGTTATCAGACAAAGAAGTAAACCACTACAAAACTGGAACAAAAGCTACTATTTACGTTCCAACTTTAGATAAAACATTTTCTGGAACCTTAACAGAAATAGCTATACAATCTGAAAGTCGAACTCCTGTTTATACCGCTAAAATAACTGTAGATAATCCTGATTTCCTTTTAAAACCAGGCATGACCTGTACTAATGTCGTTGAAAACACAGACAATAAAGCTACCATTCAAAATTTTAAACTTCCTGTAGATGTTGTATCTATAACCAACGAAGGTCAAAACTTTGTATATGTTGTCAATGCCGAAAACAATACCGCACAACGCAAAATCGTAGAAATTGGTAAACTCTATAACGATGGTATCGAAATTAAAAACGGCCTTGCTATTGGAGACAAAGTCATTACGTCTGGTTACCACAAATTAACAAACAATACACCCATTAAAATTTTAACAAAATAGAAGATGAAACAAAAAGGTTCACTTATTGAATGGGGAATGAAAAACACCGCTTTCCCTGTCGCGCTAGCTGTGGTGTTTTTTTGTATTGGTATTTTGGGCTTGGTTAATATGTCTAGGAACGAGTTTCCAGATTTTACCATACGCACCGGTCTTGTGGTTGGTGTATATCCTGGAGCAAGTACTGAAGAAGTTGAAGCACAACTTACTACCAAATTAGAAGAATATTTATTTAGTTTTAATGAAATAGACAAAGCAAAAACCTACTCGTATTCGCAAGAAGGTATGAGCTATGTGTATGTTGAAATTGCTAATACCGTTGATAAATATGAAACACAACAATTCTGGAATAGACTAAAAAATGATTTATTTGTTTTTCAACAAACCTCTTTACCACCAGAAGTTAGAGGCGTTATAGTCAATAGCGATTTTGGTAACACTGCCGCCATGATTTTAACGGTAGAATCTAAAGACAGACCGTATAAAGATTTACAACTGCATGCTGAAGAAATAATAGACGATTTACGTGGTATTGAAGAAATGGCTAAAATCAGCTATTCTGGTAGTATAAATGAACAAATCGCGGTTTATGTAGACCAAAACAAACTCGCCGAATATGCCATAAGTCCAGGTATGTTAATGCAAAGTTTAAATGCGCAAGGTGCTATTAATGTTGCTGGAGACTTAGAATCGGAAACCATAGATTACCCTATTCATATTAATCCATCATTTAATGATATCGCAGATATTTCGCAACACATCATTACTTCAGATGCTAACGGAAATGTAATTCGCGTAGGCGATATTGCAGAAGTAAAACGCGAGTATAACGATCCAGATTCTTACATTAAAAGTAATGGCACACGAAGCATCATCATTACTTTAGAAATGGCTAAAGGCAACAATATTGTTCAATTTGGTGATGAAATTGAAGAACACATAGCCCAACTAAAGGAAGATTTACCGCAAGACATCAGTATAAATGTTATTGCTGACCAACCAGAAGCTGTCAACCATTCTATAGCGCATTTTATGAAAGAGTTTGGCTACGCACTTATGGGTGTTATCTTGGTTTGTATGTTGCTACTACCATTTCGTGTAGCGTCACTAGCTGCAGCAACCATACCTATTACCATTGCTTCTACATTGGCGGTTATGTATTTATTAAACATGGAGCTAAACACCGTTACACTGGCGGCTTTAATTGTTGTATTAGGTATTGTGGTGGACGACCCTATTGTGGTTATTGATAATTACGTTGAAAAACTAGACGAAGGTAAATCACGCTGGGAAGCCGCTTTAGAAAGTGCCACCGAATTATTTCCGTCTGTATTTACCGCAACTTTAGCAATTTCGGCAACCTTTTTCCCGCTTATGTTTTTTATGAGCGGAACAGCAAAAGACTTTTTAAGTACGTTTCCTTGGACCATATCTATAGCCTTATTCCTATCGCTAACCATTTCTGTATTATTGGTACCGCATTTAAATACCGTTTTTATAAAAAAAGGACTGCATTCACATAAAAAAGAAGGTGAAGAACACAAAAAATCGATGCTAGATCGTATTCAGAACTTCTTTAATAGTAGCGTAAACAGCGCTATGAAGCATTACCGAATCACAGTTATAGCTGGTACACTCTCAATACTTTTAGGGTTGTTTTTGTTTTCAAATGTAAGTCAGGAATTATTTCCAATCGTTGAAAGAAATCAATTTGCCGTAGAAGTTAACTTAAACAAATCTAGTAATTTAGAAGAAACAGCCAAGGTTGTAAATGAATTTGAGAAAGTATTAGCAAATGATGAACGCGTGGTCAACTACACCAGTTTTATCGGCGAAAGTTCACCAAGATTCCATATGGTGTATGCCCCTAATTTACCAGCAAAAAACTACGCGCAAATACTGGTGACAACAACTTCTGATGATGCTACTGAAGAGGTATTAAGAGAATACGACAAAAAATATGCAGACATGTTTCCTAATGCTTATTTACGAATGAAGCAATTAAACATGGTCAATAAATCTGCACCTATTGAAATTAAATTATATGGAGATGATATTGCTGAAATAAAACAGTATGGTGATTCTATCATTAACCTAGCCAGACAAACACCACAAGCCATTTGGTCTAGAACTGATTTTGGTGAGGTTTATAACAAAGTTGGTATTCAACTCAAAGAACAGCAACTTGCACAAGCTGGCTTAACAAAACAAGATGTTGCCAACACTATTGCAATGAACACGGAAGGTTTACACGCCACACAAATTTATGATGATAATTACGCCATAAACGTAAAGGTAAAGTCTAAAACGGATAAGGCACAAACCCTATCAGACCTTAACCAACTTTCAATTATTGTGCCTTCAACAGGTAAAAATATTCCATTAAACCAAGTTGCAGACATAAAAGCAAATTGGGGACAAGAGCGCATTGTCCGGCAAAATGGTATGCGATGTTTAACCGTAAGAGTAGATATTGAAAAAGGCGCTGTAGCTAATGTGGTTTTAGAAAAAATTAAACCAAAACTAGAAGCACTTCATATTCCAGAGCACATAAGAGTAGATTATGGTGGTGAGTTTGAAATGGCTCAAGAAAACCTGTTACCAATGGGAGTTTCTCTTTTAGTCAGTGTGGTTTTAATTATATTGATTCTTATATGGCATTTTAAATCATTTAAGCATGCGATTTTAAGTTTTATAACCATGCCGTTAAGTATTTTAGGAGCTGCGCTTGGGCTACTTTTAATGCAATATCCATTTGGTTTCACCTCTTTCTTAGGTATTTTGGCCTTATGTGGTATTGTGGTAAGAAACGGTATCATTTTAATTGACTACGCCGATGAGCTTCATCGCCACCATGGCAAAACCTATAGAGAAGCAGCCATTTTATCTGCGGAACGTAGAATGCGTCCCATATTTTTAACGTCAGCAGCAGCTGCTGTAGGTGTAACACCTATGATTATAAGCCGCTCTAGCCTCTGGGGACCTCTTGGTACTGTAATCGCGTTTGGTTTACTAATCTCAATGGTGCTCACCCTTTATGTTTTACCAATTTTGTATTGGTTATTTTTTAGAGCAGATGAAGACAAAATAGAACAAGAACAAAACATTTAGAATCATGATGAAGACCTATAAATCAGCATATTTTACAGCTAGTTTGTTTATTGTTTTCCTGTTAAGCATCACTAATATAAATGCGCAAGAAAACCAATTAAAACTAGATGATTTAAAAAAGAAAGCGCTTCAATATAGCAGAAGTATAAAAAACGATTCGCTATTAATAAAAAGAGCGAAATTTGTAAAACAAGAAGCATTTCATAATTATTTCCCTGAAGTATCAGCAAGCGCATTTGCAGTTCAAGCATTTGATTATTTGGTTCCTGAAATACCAAACTATTTACCAAATGGTATAGAGAATTTGTATTCGGTAAGTGCTGCTGCAACTCAAGCTGTTTATGCTGGTGGAAAAGTAAGAATTGGTAATGACCTTGCTGAATTACAACTAGAAGCTAGGAAAATTGGGCATGAAACTGCAGTGGATTCAGTTATGCTAAATACGGAATTAAAATTTTGGCAATTAATACAAATACAAGAACAACAAAAAGTACTCACTGCCGGAAAAAACTATGTAAACGAACTTTTAAAACAGCAACAAGACTTATTAGATGCAGGCCTCATTTCTAAAAGCCAAATGTTACAAGTAAAAGTTGAAAAAAGCAATATTCTAGCTAACGAATTAGAGCTTTCTAACTTACGAAAAATCGCCCTTTTAGATTTAGCACTTTATGTTGGTATACCTTTCGATACCGCAATGGTGGCTACAAGTAATGTAACTAAAGACAATTTTTCAACTTCAATCTTAAATGATAATTTAAGTATAGATTTGCCCAATAACAATCTTTATCAGTTATCAAAAAAGCAAGTTGATGCGGCTCAATTGCAAGTTAAAAACGAAAAATCTAATTTATTGCCGCAAGTAGCAATTGGTATTAATGCTGCAAAAGTGGGATCGTTTAACGATGCTTTTAATATGAATATTCAGCCCATTGCTTTTGGTTCTGTAACCATACCTATTTCGGCGTTTTGGGGCAAAGAAAAAAAGCGAATTCACCAAAAAGAGGTGGACTTAAAAATTGCTGAAAATAATTTATTGGATGTTGAAGACCAATTAACAAAATACATTACCAAAAATTGGTACGATTTACAAACAGCCAACAAACGCATACAGTTTGCTTTGGACAAACTTGATTTTGCTACCGAAAATTTAGAAGCGCAACGTGACAATTACAATAATGGGTTAAATAATTTATCGGATTTATTAGACGCTAGACAAACTAAAGAAGAAGCCGAAGCCGATGTAGTGAATGCCATTGCCAATTTTAAACAAAAAGAAGCAACATACCTATACAGCATAAATCAAATAGAAATTCCGGATTTAGATTAATAGCAAAACTAAAACCAACAAAAAGGCTATTAAGCAGTGTTACTTTCATTGTTTTTAGCCTTTTTTATTTTCAACATTCTACCAAGAATTACTTCAATTTATAAAAGGTTATTTATTTAAAACTTCATAAAAAAAACTGATAGACTTATAATTAATCGCTAACGCTAGTCTTTATGGTTTTAAAAACTAATAAACAATAGATTAATTAAGATTTTAAGCGTCAAGTAAGCGGTGCGATTATAACATGAATTTATAAAACATTAATACATTAAAAATTTCATCTTTTAAGTAACTTCAAAAATTCTCTAAAAAAACCCGTTGTTTATATCATAGACTTTGTTTACTTTAGTTCTTATGACAGAGGAAGCTATAGAAAAAGAAAATAAAGCCATTGCCAAAGCCTACAAAGAATTACTTAAGGTCAGTTATCAAACTTTAACTGATGATGATAAGAAATTAATTCGACACGCCTTTGAAGTCGCCGTTGACGCTCATAAAGATCAGCGACGAAAATCTGGGGAAGCTTATATATTTCACCCTATTGCTGTAGCAAAAATTGTGGCACAAGAAATCGGAATGGATGCTACATCTATTGCGGCAGCTTTACTCCATGATGTCGTTGAAGACAATCCGGATTACACGATTGACGACATGGAGCAATTGTTTGGAGAAACCGTAGCCCGAATTGTAGATGGGCTCACCAAAATTTCTTCATTAAAGAAAGACATGGATGTGTCTTTGCAAGCGGAGAATTTCAGAAAAATGCTACTTACTCTAAATGATGACGTTAGAGTAATTATTATAAAGATAGCAGACCGTTTGCACAATATGCAAACCATGGATTCTATGCGATCGGACAAGCAAGTTAAAATCGCTTCAGAAACCCTGTATATTTATGCTCCTTTAGCACATAGAATTGGGCTTTATAATATAAAAACCGAGTTAGAAGACTTAGGTTTAAAATATACCGAACCTGAAGTTTACAATGACATTTTAGGTAAGATCCAAGACAGTAAAGAAGATCAAGACGCGTATATTAAAGCGTTTTCAAAAGTCATTGAAGATTCTTTAAATACTGAAGGCTTAAACTACGAAATTAAAGGACGACCTAAGTCAATCTTCAGTATTCGCAGGAAGATGGTAAAACAAGGGGTTTCTTTCGACGAGGTTTATGATAAATTTGCTGTTAGAATTATATACAAATCAGATTTAGCCAACGAAAAGTTTCTAGCCTGGAAAATTTACTCCATTGTAACCGATCATTTTACTCCCAATCCTATTCGACTTCGAGATTGGATTTCCTCTCCGAAATCTACAGGTTATGAAGCCCTTCATATTACCGTTGTTGGTCCAAAAAGCCGTTGGGTGGAAGTTCAGATTCGAAGTCAACGAATGAATGAAATTGCAGAAAAAGGTTATGCGGCGCATTACAAGTACAAAAACGCAGATGCTAAAGAAGATAATTTAGATTTATGGATTAATCGTTTACAAGAGGCGTTAGAAAATAACGAAGCCGATGCTGTTGATTTTGTAGAACAATTTAAACTCAATTTATATTCAAAAGAGATTTTTGTCTTCTCGCCAAAAGGAGATTTAAAATCTTTACCTAAAGGCGCTACTCCGCTCGACTTCGCATTTAGCATTCACACTGAAGTGGGTTTAAAAACGCGTGGAGCTAAAGTAAATGGCAAATTAATGCCGTTGAGTCACGAGCTACAGAGTGGTGACCGTGTAGAAATATTAACGTCAGACAGTGCTAAACCCAACTCTAACTGGCTAGATTATGCGACAACAGCAAGAGCACGCAGCAAAATTAAATCGGCTTTAAACGAGGGTACAAAAGAAATTGCTGAAGAAGGAAAGGAGATTTTAAGAAGAAAATTAAAACAACTTAAAATTACACTCAATGAAAATTCCGTAAATGAACTGGTCAGCTACTTTAAGCTGAACACTTCCTTAGATTTATTTTATCGTGTTGGTATTGGAACAATAGACAATACAAAACTAAAAGCCTTTGCCTCTTCTCGAAGCAATGCCTTTGTAAGTTATTTTAAAAACAAAATTTACAAACCGCCTGTTTCTAAAGATATCCATAAAGAAGAGCTCACGTCTAAATTTGACATGCTTGTTTTTGGTAAAGAAGAAGAAAAACTCAACTATACTTTAGCTAATTGTTGTAATCCAATTCCTGGAGATAAAGTATTTGGTTTCTTAACCATTAACGATGGCTTAAAAGTTCATAAAACCAATTGCCCAAATGCTGTGAGCTTACAATCTAACTATGCGTATAGAATTATGCAAGCCAAATGGATTGATTCATCGCAACAGGTCTATACCTCGCAGATTCTGTTATCTGGTATAGACAATTTAGGACTTGTAAACGATATCACTAGACTTATCTCAGGCAATATGCACGTTAATATGAAGAGTATTAGCTTTTCTAGTGATGATGGCATCTTTACAGGAAAAATAACAGTTCAGGTTAAAAATCAGGCCATGCTAAAAAAGCTCATTGATAAGCTTAAAAAAATTAATGGAATTGACAAAGTAACTCGAGTATAAAGGTTATTAACTATTATTCTAAACTTGTTCATTTCTTTCGGTTATAATCACGAATTTTATAATTCATATCCTATAAAATTTGTGTAAATTTGCCCTTTAATTATGAATGCAACCACACAAGAAAGTAATCAGGAAATCGTAAAACGTGTTTTTACACAATTCCTTGAAGACAAAGGTCATAGAAAAACACCTGAGCGCTACGCTATACTTCAAGAAATTTACGATAACAAAGACCATTTTGATATTGAATCTCTATATATCAAAATGAAAAACAAAAACTATCGCGTCAGTAGAGCGACGCTTTACAACACTATTGAATTACTATTAGAATGTGCCTTAGTCCGCAAACATCAGTTTGGTAAAAGTCAGGCACATTACGAAAAATCGTATTTTGATAAAAACCACGATCATGTCATTCTCACAGATACCGGAGAAGTCATCGAATTTTGTGACCCACGCATTCAATCTATCAAAAAAACCATAGAAGAGGTTTTTGATATTCAGATAACTAATCATTCATTATATTTTTACGGTAATCGTAAAAAAGACGACTAACTCAATTTTAAAATGGCAGTAGATTTACTACTTGGATTACAATGGGGAGATGAAGGCAAAGGAAAAATTGTCGATGTATTTACCTCTAATTACGATATTATTGCACGTTTTCAAGGTGGCCCAAATGCAGGTCACACTTTAGTGTTTAACGGTAAAAAACATGTTTTACACACGATCCCTTCAGGTATTTTTCACGAAAACAAAGTGAATCTTGTTGGTAATGGTGTTGTTATTGACCCTGTTATTTTCAAAAAAGAGCTCGATAAGTTAGAAGAGCAAAATGTAGATTATAAAAAATCTCTTTGTATTTCGCGTAAAGCTCATATCATCTTACCAACACACCGTTTATTGGATGCTGCGAGTGAAGCTTCTAAAGGAAAAGCAAAAATTGGATCTACTTTAAAAGGTATTGGTCCAACATACATGGACAAAACCGGCAGAAACGGAATAAGAGTTGGCGATATTGAATTAGCCGATTGGAAAGATAAATACAGAGCTTTAGCAGACAAGCACGAAGCGATGATTGAATTTTACAATGTTGATATTCAATACGATTTAAAAGAATTAGAAGCCGATTTCTTCGAAGCTATTGAAACTTTAAAAAGTTTAGCTTTTATTGATTCTGAAGAATACATCCATCAAGCACAACAGTCAGGTAAATCTATATTAGCAGAAGGAGCTCAAGGGTCTTTATTAGATATTGACTTCGGAACATACCCTTTTGTAACGTCTTCAAATACAACAGCAGCAGGTGCCTGTACAGGTTTAGGTGTTGCACCTAACCAAATTGGTGAAGTCTTCGGTATTTTTAAAGCTTATACAACTCGTGTTGGTTCAGGTCCATTTCCTACAGAATTATTTGACGAAGATGGTGAAACAATGGCTAAAGTTGGAAACGAATTCGGAGCTACAACTGGTCGCCCAAGACGTTGCGGTTGGTTAGACTTAGTAGCGTTACGTTATGCATGTCAAGTTAATGGAGTGACACAACTCATTATGATGAAAGGAGATGTGCTTTCTGGATTTGAAACCCTTAAAGTATGTACTGCTTACAACTATAAAGGTGAAACGATTACACATTTACCTTACAATATTGAAGAAGAAAACATCACACCTATCTATACAGAAGTAAAAGGTTGGGCTGCTGATTTAACAGGAATGACCGAAGCTTCGCAACTTCCAGAAAATCTTAACGGTTATGTTGAGTTCTTAGAAAAAGAATTAAACATTCCTATTACAATTGTATCTGTAGGTCCTGATCGTAAACAAACCATTATTCGCAAGACGGTTTAAGTATATGGTTCAAAAGGTTGCTTTTTTTATCTTAGGTCTTGTTTCAATTGTAGGGTATTCCCAAAATTCAAACGGACAGATAGAATTAAGTTATCCTATAACGCTCGATGATAATTTTGTAGGTCAAAACTATAAAGGCATCATTGACTTGGGGCTTCAATATCGTTTTGCTAACTTAAAGATCTTCCATATTGGGGGTTCGCTTAACGCAGGTTATTTAAAAAAATCCGTACAAGAACCCACACAACCAGCTGATGTTAAACTGTTTACTATTCAACCTAGAGTTTTTGCAAAATTATATTTACCTAACCTTACAAAGTTTCATCCTTCTGTAGGGTTAGGATATAGTATTTTTATGTTTAAACCAGTCAATGAAGCCACGTTACTTAACAACACTCAGTATGATAGTGAAAACAGTTCGGGCTTTAATTTTAATGTCGCATTAGCTTACGACCTTACTTCTAAAGTCTTACTTCTACTTCAATACGATTTTGTAAAACTTGCTACAGACCACGATATCCCAGATATTACTTACAATACAAATATTAATATTTTAAAGATTGGATTGGGTTACAAATTCTAATACGACCATAATTATCTGTTAAAAAAAACGTTAACGCACACTAAAGCCATTCTAATAAGTGTTATTTTGTAAAAAATATATGTCTTTTGAAACCATTTAAATATTTTCTTTTTACTATTTGCTTCACGGCGGTCTTCTTTAGCTTTGCACAAGAACGACAGAAAATAACCGTAAAATATTCTGGTAGTACTTCAACATCTCCAGATATTAAAGAAGGAGCTTTGGTTTTCCTTCGAGACAAGTCAAAACAAGTCCACTTTATACATAAAGGGGCTGATCTGTTTTGCGATAAGGCCATTTATTATGAAGACCAAGACTTTATAGAAGCCTTTAGCAACGTTGTAATGAAACAAGGAGACTCCATTAACATGGTTGCTAAATATTTAGAATATAGTGGAAAATCTCAATTGGCCATTGCCAGAGGTGACGTCGTTTTAACAGAACCGCAATCCGTTCTTAAAACCGACACCCTTTATTTTGATCGCCTAAAGCAGCAAGCTTATTATAATACTCGAGGAACAGTCGTAAGAGATACTTCGGGAACTATTACCAGCCAAATTGGAAGGTATTACATGAATTCTAGCAAATACCAATTTGTACAAGATGTGGTACTTGTTAATCCAAAATATACACTTAACACAGAACGTCTCGATTTCTTTACAGAAAATGGATTCGCTTATCTTTTTGGTCCTTCGACAATCGTTGGAGAAGCGAGTAAAATTTATTCTGAACGTGGATTTTATGACACCAATAACAATATAGGACATTTTCAACGTAACGCTAAAATCGACTACGACAATCGCACTATAGAAGGAGATAGCTTATATTTTGATCGCGATAAAAGTTTCGCTTCAGCCACAAATAACATTACCGTCACCGATACACTTAATAAAAGTATTGTAAAAGGTCATTATGCCGAAGTTTGGCGCGCAAAAGACTCCATGTACATTACTAAACGTGCTTTAGCGATTACCGTTCAAGATAACGATTCAATTTATATCCATGCAGATACACTCATGGTTACTGGCCAACCCGAAAATCGTATCACTCGCGCATATTATAACGCAAGATTGTACAAAAGCAATATGGCCGGTAAAGCTGATTCTATTCATGTCAACCACAAAGAAGGCTTAACCCAATTAATTAACCTTAATAGATTTAGTTCTGCAGATGTTTTTGCTACGAAACGAAAACCTATCCTATGGAATATCGGTAACCAAATGTCTGGAGATACAATTCATTTAATTTCTAACCCAAAAACCGAACAATTAGACTCATTAAAAGTATTTGACAATTCATTTTTAATAAATAAAGATACCATTGGAGAGAATAATTACAACCAAATAAAAGGGTTATACCTAATTGGGTTATTCAAGGACAATGAACTCTACAATGTTGATATTATTAAAAATGCAGAAACCATTCGGTATTTGCGAAATGACGACGGAGAATTAATAGGTATTCAAAAATCGAAATCAGGTAGTATTAATGTTAAAATTATTGACCAAACTATAGATGAAGTCCGTTTTATCAATCAAATTGATGGTAATATTTTCCCAGAATCCGACTTCCCTAAAAGTGGTAAGCGACTAAGAGACTTCGATTGGCGTGGCGATGAACAACCACTGTCTGTTGAAGATTTATTTAGTGATGATCCACCTTTAGACTTACCTATAATTAAAGGATTACGCGATTACATTCCACCAGAAGAATTTATTGATGATAGTGTTACGGAACGTATTGAAGAAGCTGGAAAAGCAACTCCAGAAAAAGAGAATAAAGCGGCTCGAAACCTTCCTAAAAAGACCGAAGTAAAACCATTAGAATCTGCAACCAAAAAGACAGACTCTACAACGACGACACCACTGAAATCCGTAATCAAAAAAGAAGGTCTATAATTGAAAGATGCATTTCTAAAATACCAAGCACAGACGACTCCACATCCATTGGCCATGGAAATAAGTCGTGCTAAAGGATCTTATATTTATGATTCCAAAGGCAAAGCCTATCTCGATTTTGTAGCTGGAGTTTCCGCATGTAGTTTAGGACATTCGCATCCAAAAGTTGTTTCGGCAATAAAGGACCAATTGGATAAATACCTTCATGTCATGGTGTATGGAGAATACATTCAAAAACCAGCCTTAGAATTAACAAAGTTATTAGCCCAACATTTACCACAGCCTTTAGAATCTACATATCTTGTAAATTCTGGAACTGAAGCAATTGAAGGCAGTCTAAAGTTAGCCAGACGTTTCACTGGTCGATCCGAAATTATTGCAGCTAAAAATGCCTATCATGGCAATACTATGGGATCTCTAAGTCTTATGGACTATGAAGAACGTAAACAACCGTTTCTACCATTAATTCCAGATATAAAGCATATAGAATTTAATTCTGAACAAGACTTAGAAAACATCACAGAAGAGACTGCAGCCGTTATTCTTGAAACTATCCAAGGAGGAGCCGGTTTTATTGAACCTACTTATAACTATCTATCCAAAGTACAGCAACGTTGTAATGCTGTTGGTGCCGTTTTTATTCTTGATGAAATTCAACCAGGAATCGGAAGAACTGGAAAATTATTCGGATTCCAAAACTACAACTGCCAACCAGATATTGTAGTTACAGGCAAAGGTTTAGGTGGTGGTTTACCAATTGGTGCTTTTACCGCATCAAAAGAAATGATGGATTCGTTGAGCGATAATCCAAAACTTGGACATATAACAACGTTCGGCGGCAATCCCGTAATTGCAGCCGCAGCTTTAGCGACTTTAAAAGAAATCACCCAAACAAATCTCATGTCAGAAGCTTTAAAAAAAGAGCAATTGGTTAGGGAACATCTTCAACATAAACATATCACAGAGATTAGAGGTCGTGGTTTAATGTTAGCCGCTTTTACAGATACCGCAGACATTACAAATGAAGTGATTTTGAAAGCCCAAGACCAAGGCTTAATCTTATTTTGGCTACTTTTTGAACCGAAAGCTATTCGAATTACACCTCCGTTAACCATTTCTAATGATGAAATAATAGAAGGATGTCGTATTATAACTTCAATTTTGAATCAAATTTAACCAAATCAAAAAGCATTCAATTCACTCATTTTCAAACCATTAAGCCCTTTGACATAAATGATAATTTGAATGTTAATTAATTTGTTAAGAACATTAGTTCAAAAACGGATGTTGAGTAAAGGATAACTGTAATTTTATTTCAGCGAACCATTGAACTATTTATGCAGCAAAGTCAAGACGACGAAAACTTCCCTCTTACTCGATTTGAATCGATGTTAAAGACCAATAATATATTGTTCTTTGATTCTAACGAGTTCGAAAATATTATACACCACTATTTAGAGAATGGCAAAATTGCACTATCTAAGCGCGCCATTAAATTAGGTTTAGAACAGCATCCTTCGTCCATTAACTTAAGACTATTTCAAGTTGAAATTTTAGTTATTGAAAACAAGTTTAAAGAAGCAAATGATCTCTTAGATAGGCTTCATAATATTGAACCTAATAACGAAGAGATTTTTATTCAAAAAGCTAATGTATTATCTAAACAAGATAAACATCAGCAAGCTATAGATACGTTACTGATTGCAATAGACTTATCAAATACACCAGAAGATGATGCTGACTTATATGCTTTAGTGGGTATGGAGTATTTATTTTTAGACCAATTTGAAAATGCCATTATTTATTTTCAAAAATGCTTAGAAAGCGATACTTCAGATTATTCTGCGCTTCATAATATTGTGTATTGTTACGATTTTCTTAATAAGAATACGGAAGCTATAGACTATCTAAATACGTTTTTAAACACAAATCCGTATTGTGAAGTTGCTTGGCATCAATTAGGTAGACAGTATTACACCATAAAG
Source organism: Winogradskyella psychrotolerans (assembly GCF_018860545.1). Classification (GTDB taxonomy): domain Bacteria; phylum Bacteroidota; class Bacteroidia; order Flavobacteriales; family Flavobacteriaceae; genus Winogradskyella; species Winogradskyella psychrotolerans_A. The sequence goes on from NZ_JAHKPN010000035.1 coordinate 47,096, forward strand.
GATTACGCCAAAGCGAATACGGCATTTGATTTTGCAATTATCTCAGATGACACGTTTGTTGGTGCTTATATCGAAAAAGGTAAAGTCTTAGAAAAATTAAAACAGTATGAAGAGGCTATTGACAACTACAAAATTACCTTAGCATTAGAAGATCCAACGTCTTTTGCACTGTTGCGTATTGGGCAATGCTACGCCAAACTCGGACAAGAAGATTTAGCCATTCAGTTTTTCAAAAAAACAATAGATGAAGACCCATTACTTGATAAGGGTTGGGTGGCGATAACCAAGTTTTACACAAAGCGTTTAAACTATCAAAAAGCATTGTACTACATCAATAAAGCCGTTATTATAGATGGTGAGAATGTTCTTTATTGGAAATTATATGCCACAGTAAACAAACGCTTAAATTTTCTTGAAGAAGCAGAGCGTGGTTACAAACGCGCTTTAGATTTAGGTAATTACGAATTAGATACCTGGTTAAATAGGTCGGATGTTTTAACTACGTTAGGAGAATATGAAGCGGCTATATATAATTTACTTCAAGCTTCTGAGTTTTATCCAGAAAATGCCGAAATAGAGTACCGTATAGCTGGTCTGTATTTTACCGTTCATCAAATTGAAGAAGGTCGTTTTCATCTCAAAAATGCCACCCGACTAAATATTGATTATAACTTTATTATTTCAGAATTATTTCCACAACTGATAGATAAGCCAATGATTAAAGCCATAATTACAGAAGGTAAAAAGGCATCAAACTAAAAAAAATCATACCTTAGCATTTCATATTTTTTTAAATAAAATGCAAAGACGATTCATAGATTATTTAGTTATTACTTTTAAAGGTATTGCAATGGGCGCAGCAGATGTTGTTCCAGGTGTTTCTGGCGGAACCATTGCTTTTATATCTGGTATTTACGAAGAACTTATTGAAAGTATTGATAAGGTTAATCTTAGTATTTTCAAAGTTTGGAAACAAGACGGATTTAAAGCCGCTTGGAATTCCTTCAATGGGAATTTTTTAATTGCACTTTTTTCTGGGATAGCCATCAGCATATTATCATTAGCTAAAATCATAAAATGGTTATTACACAACGAACCTATTTTACTTTGGTCCTTCTTCTTTGGACTTGTTTTGGCGAGTATTTTATACATCGCTAAGCAAATTAAAGGTTGGTCCTTAAAATTAGTAATTGCTATTATCATAACATCCATACTTTCATTCTATATAACATTAGCGGAACCTTTTGCTTCACCAGACAGTCCATACTATTTATTATTCTGTGGGTTTATTGCCATTATTGCTATGATTTTACCAGGTGTTTCTGGTGCCTTCATTTTGCTTATTCTTGGAGCGTACCAAACGGCAATTGATACCATTAATAATCTAAGAGATGGGTTATTAAATGGAAATATGGAGCTTTTTAAAGATGCCTTGTTGAAATTTATTTTGCTTGGTATTGGGGCTGTTATTGGACTTAAAGTATTTTCTAAAGCTTTAAATTGGATGTTTAAGCATCATAAAAACCTGACGTTAGCGATTCTAACCGGATTTATGATTGGGTCTCTAAATAAAATTTGGCCTTGGAAAGAAGTCTTAAAAACACGTATTAATTCGGAAGGCGAAATTGTAACCTTACTCGACAAAAGTATTTTACCAACATCATATACAGGTGACAATGAAATTGTAATGGCCATCATTTTTATAGTGGTCGGTTTTGCAACGATTCTTATTCTAGAAAGTTTAGGGAAACAAAAAAACAAGGTGTAATGCAAAGCACAAGATCCTTTAAAGATCGTGTATTTTTAGTCATTAAAGGCTTGGCTATGGGAGCTGCCAACAAAGTTCCAGGCGTCTCTGGAGGCGTTGTTGCTTTTGTAGCTGGTTTCTATGAAGAGTTCATATATTCTTTACAACGGGTTAATAAAACGGCGTTTAAACTCTTATTTAACGGCAGGTTCAGTAGCTTCTATCGCTATATCAATGGGAAGTTCTTAGGCTTACTCTTTTTAGGAATGATAGTGAGTTATTTTAGTGTTTCTAAACTATTAGATTACCTCATTGTACACTACGAGCTCTATGTTTGGAGTACCTTTTTCGGAATGATCTTAGGTTCTATCTATTATATCTCTAAGGATTTTAAAGAATGGAATAGAACCACATTAGTAGCATTAATTCTTGGAGCCATCGCGGGTATTAGTGTTAGTTTTCTAGATCCTGCAACGGAAAACGACAACCTATTTTTTGTCTTCTTTTGTGGTATTATTAGTGTGTCTGGCATGACGTTACCTGGATTTTCTGGATCTTTTATTCTTATCTTATTAGGAAATTATGTATTGCTTTTAGTGGATTCGGTAAATGCACTTTACGATACGATGTTCGATATATTTAGCGGTAATTTTGAATTTATTCATAACACCTATCGCATTCGAATGTTACAAGTTTTAGCAGTATTTACACTAGGGTCAGTGGCAGGATTGGTGACTTTTTCGCATATATTAAGTTATATTCTGAAGCATTACAAATTCATCACACTCGCTACGATAATGGGTTTTATCATCGGTTCGTTAGGAGTTGTTTGGCCATGGAAAAAAACGATTTATAAAATAGATTCTGAAGGTGTTACTATTTTGGATTCCACTGGTAAACAAATCATTGCTAATTACCAGCGTTATTTACCAGAATTGAACACCGAAACTTACATAGCAATTGTTTATATTGCCCTAGGAATCCTCATAGTTTTAGGATTAGAATGGTATGGAGAACGCACAAGACAAATTAAAATTTAAATTCGGACTGGTAGGAAAAGACATCTCCTACTCTTTTTCGCGAGGTTATTTTAAAGAAAAATTCGAATCTGAAAATTCACCACATTCGTATGTGAATTTCGATTTACAATCTATTGATGAGCTTAAAGCCATCATAGATAACACATCTAATTTAAAAGGACTTAACGTTACAATTCCTTATAAGGAACAGGTGATTCCTCTACTTGATAAACTCAATAAACAAGCCGATAAAATTGGAGCAGTAAACACCATTCGGTTTACAAAAAAGAATAAAATCATAGGTTACAATACCGATTTTTACGGTTTTAAGAACTCCCTAAAACCCCATTTAAAATCGCATCATAAAAAAGCATTAATTCTCGGTACGGGTGGTGCCTCTAAAGCAATTGCTTACGCGCTTAAGAAATTGAAAATTAAATATGATTTTGTCTCTCGATCGCAAAAAGAAAACGTGACTTATCTTTACACCGATTTAACAAGTGATATTATTTCACAGTATACCATTATTATCAATTGTACACCAATAGGCACTTTCCCAAATGTTAATCAGTGTCCGGATATTCCGTATGATGCCATTACAAGTAAGCATATTTTATATGATCTTATTTACAACCCAGAGCAAACCAAATTTTTACTATGTGGAGAACTTAAAGGTGCCACAACTATAAATGGACTTGAAATGTTAAGGCTTCAAGCTGAAAAATCATGGGAAATATGGAATAAGTCTTAATAGCTAAGGTCTACAAGCATTTCCTTTGTAGTTAAACCGCTAGTTAGTATCTTTAACAATTATAAAAACTATTTGACACATGTCTGAGAATGATAACCTGCAAAATGCAGATGGAAACAAAGCAGTAGAATCAACTGAAACTACTCCCACACCACAAGCTGAAGTTAAAACGGAAGACGGTATTAAAGATGCTGAAACGTCTGAAGTTGAAACTACAGCAGACACGACAACCTCTGCGGAAGCAGCTAAAGACGATCATGTTGATGAAATCGAAGCTTCTAATGCTGAGGATGCTGAAGATGAATCCAATGCCGAACGTCATGATGTAGAAGAAAAGGATTATCACGCCATGTCTATGGATGAGTTAACTGCTGAATTCGGTAGACTCTTAAAAGACCATAAAGTACAGACCATATCAAAACATGTTAATGAAATAAAAAGTGAGTTTAATGCTAAATTCAGTGAGCTTCTCGATGAAAAAAAGGAAGAATTTATTGAAGATGGTGGTAGCGAAATAGACTTCTATTATACCAACGATACCAAAAAGCAATTCAATTCGCATTATAAAGACTACAAGCAAACTATTAATGCGTATTACAAAGAGCGCGAGCAAAACCTTAAGCAGAACCTTGAAGACAGACTTCAAATTATTGAGGATATAAAAGGACTGCTTAGTGTTGAAGAAAATATGGGTACCACCTATAAAACCTTCAAAGAACTTCAGGAAAAATGGCGTAACGCAGGACCAATTCCAAGGGATAAATACAATAATGCTTGGAATACATACCATCATCATGTAGAACGTTTTTATGACTTTTTACACCTCAATAATGATTTGAGAGATATGGATTTTAAGCATAATTATGATCAGAAACTAAAAATCATAGAACGTGCTGAAGAGTTAGCAGAAGATGAAAATACCAACCGTTCTTTCAGAGAATTGCAAGTATTACATAAACTATGGAAAGAAGAATTAGGTCCAGTAGGCAAAGAACATAGAGAAGTCATTTGGGAACGCTTTAGTAATGCTACAAAATTGATTCATGATAAGCGTCAAGCTTATTTTGCAGATATGGATAAAGCTCATGAAAAAAATCTTGAGCGCAAAGAAGAAATTATAGCTAAAATTGAAGCTATTGCTGAGGATACTGGAAATTCTCACAGTGCTTGGCAGAAAAAAATTAAAGATGTTGAAGCCTTAAGAGATTCATTCTTTAAAGCCGGAAAAGTTCCAATAAAGGTAAATGAAAGTACTTGGGCAAAATTTAAAACAGCGGTTAGAACTTTTAATCGCGGCAAAAACAGCTTTTATAAAAATTTAAAGAAAGATCAATACGACAATCTTAAGAAGAAAAAAGATTTAATTCAAATCGCTGAAGACAATAAAGATAGTGATGACTTTGCGACCATAACCCCATTGATGAAGAAAATTCAGAATGAATGGAAAAAGATTGGTCATGTGCCGAGACGCGATAGCGATAAAATTTGGAAACAATTCAAAGCCGCTTGTAATCATTATTTTGATAGAATGCATGCTGAGCGTAAAGCTCAAGACCAACATTTATATGATGCGTTTGACAAAAAAGTGAAACTTCTAGACGATTTAAAAACTTTAGAATTTACTGAAGATCCAAAAGCAGATATAAAAACATTACAAGATAAAATTGCTGAGTGGAAAGCAGTAGGATACGTACCACAAAACAAGCGTTATATTGATGGAAAATTCTACAAAGCCATTGATGATGCTTTTGACAAGCTTAAAATGGATAAGTCTAAATTAGAAATGATTAAGTTTGAAAGTAAGCTTGAGAATTTAGCAAATCCTGATGATACCAGATTACTTGATAATGAGTATAACTTTATCAAAAAGCGTATTGACGAGATAAAATCTGAGATTAATCAATTAGAAAATAATTTACAATTTTTCTCTAATGTAAAATCAGATAATCCATTAGTTAAAGATGTCCATAAGAATATTGCCAACCACAAAAAAGAATTAGACACCTGGAAAGCCAAATTATCCAAGGTTCGTGGCATGTATAACTAAAATCCTATAGAATTTAGATGTAACTCATTTGCTTATAACACACAACCCGTTTGTTATAAGCAAATACTTTCTGTAATAAGCCAAATATTAAAGAAGTTTAGTCTCAGCATCACAAATACATTATGTCCTATTTCTAAATACAAATCAATTCAATCAAACAATTTAAACACCCAAATATTATGAAAAAAACACTACGTTTATTACTATTATGCCTACCAACTATTGCATTATCACAAGTTGAATTAGATCAGGTTGATGATTTTGAAGATTATACGATGGGCAACTGGACCAAAAACAATTCTATTGCTAACGAAAATATTTATGACGGAGGTCCTTCTGGTGACGGGGATAATTTTTTACGAGTAACCTCAAGCGGTTCAGGTTCTGATCTTGAATTAATGACTAAAAATAATGCGCAATGGCAAGGTAACTACTATCAAGGTAATCTGTCGAGTCGTGTTAAATACATATCAATGGATGTTAGAAATTCAGGTGATAATGTTATATTTTTAAGGTTATCTTTTCAAACCGATTATGGTCTTATTTATCGTTGCAGTACAACTAATGCCATAGCTGTTTTACCAAACGAAGGATGGAAACGAATTTCTTTTTCTATTCTTGAAGAAAACATAACAGCACTCTCAGACACTTTCAATTATGCGGTTACCTTCGGAAGTGGAAGTCAAGGCGTAGAAGAAATGAGAATATTACACAATGATGTACCTGCTTGGGAATCTGATCCCATCGAAGCGGTTTTAGATATTGACAACATCATGGCTGAAAGCCAAACTTTGAGTACAGAAGAAATCGCTGTAAAATCAGAATTAAAATTATTTCCAAATCCAACTAGCAATGCTATTACTGTAACTAGCAACGAAAACGTTACTGAAGATATTAGCTATGGTATTATTGATTTATTAGGAAGAACGGTAAAAGAAGGCTATTCTAAATTAAATCAGGAAATAAATATTCAAGATTTGAATAGTGGTAATTATATTGTTGAGATAAAAAATGCCGATGGAGACATCTATAGAGAAAAATTAATAAAAAATTAGACGGCATTCTCAATGTCTATATTTTAATATTGAATTCAATTGAGATCTAATAAACCAATATAGGCTAAAGCCTAAAATATCAAAACCCACTTGTGCTTTACAAGTGGGTTTTGCCCTAACTAAACTAAATTAACCTTAATTACAACCGCTTAAAATAATAATTAAGATTTCCTACTAAGATTATAAAAACGCTTTTGTTTTTATATACAGTATTTACGCACAAAGTTTAGTTTTGGATGTTTAGGTTTTGATTTTTAGAAAACTTTAACAAATTGCACCTTACCATTACCATTTCAAGATGTAAGTTGAAACTTTAGTACAGGCTTTCAAATTAAAAAATAAGACGACTGTAAAGGATTTAATTACAATTCAGAAAGGCTATTATGATATCTAGATGTCTATTTTCAATAAGTTTACTATAAACTTAAAAACCATAATTTAAGGGAGATTCCTGCCGTTGCAGGAATGACAAAGCTCGTTACAACAATTTTGCCTCTTCCCAAAAGACATCCATTTCAGAAAGTGTCATATCTTTTAGTGATTTATCTAGCTCCTTTGCTTTAGATTCTAAATACTGAAAACGTTTTATGAATTTCTTATTGGTCCGTTCTAAGGCATTCTCAGGATTGACTTTAAGAAAGCGTGCATAATTTATCATGGAGAACATCACATCACCAAACTCACTTTCAATTGCATCTTGATCTCCTTTTGCAATTTCAACTTTTAATTCGGCAATCTCCTCTTCTACTTTTTCAAAAACCTGTTCTGGTGCTTCCCAATCGAAGCCTACTCCGGCTACTTTTTCTTGTATGCGACTCGCTTTTACAACAGCAGGCAAACTTTTGGGTACACCTTCGAGTACACTACTTTTACCTTCTTTAAGTTTCAGTTGTTCCCAATTTCGTTTTACTTCAGCCTCGTCTTTAACGACTACATCACCATAAATATGCGGATGACGATCTATTAGTTTATCGCAGATACTGTTACAGACATCTGCAATATCGAAGTCATTAGTTTCACTTCCTATTTTAGAATAGAACACAATATGAAGCAACACATCACCCAATTCCTTTTTAACCTCTTCTAAATCATTATCTAGAATAGCATCACCAAGTTCATAAACCTCTTCAATAGTGAGGTGACGCAAGGATTCCATGGTTTGTTTTTTATCCCAAGGACATTGCTCTCGCAACTCGTCCATGATAATCAACAAACGCTCAAAGGCTTTTAATTGGGCTGCTTTATCAGACATTATTTTTGGTATAATATGTTCTCGATATAATTTCGAACTGAAAGCTTTCAGCTCCTAACCACTCGAACTGACGTCTTATTTATTCTTCTTCTTCAGAAGTCTCTTTCGCTTCTTTTGATTCTTCAAGTGAATCTAAAAGATTATTTTTTTGAAGTAAATTGTACCATTGTACGACTTTCTTAATATCTGAAGGATACACACGATCTTCATCATAATCTGGTAACACCTCAAAGAAAAACTCTTCTAAAACGTCTTTTCCATCTTTATGACTGATAGATGTTGGTTGTCCACCTTCCTTCTCTTTAACCTTTTTTAGTACGTCTCTTAACGGTACTTCTTCGGCTAATGTATAAATAGCAATTTCGCTAAGAATACTAATATTACTATGCGCACCAACGGTGATGCGTTTTTTATCAATTAATGATTCTACAACAGCACCTGTTCTAGTTTGCGTTACGATTTGGTATAAACCTGGTTTTCCAGAAATGGATAAAATTTTATCTAAGCTCATATATATTTTATTAACGTTTCTTGCTCATTGCAGGAAATCGCATTCTGTAATCAATTTTAATCTTACCTTTTGAAATATTGGTAAGTCGTCCTTTTATTAAACGCTTTTTAAATGATGATAGTTTATCTGTAAATAAAATACCTTCAATATGGTCGTATTCATGTTGAATAACACGTGCTATTAAACCATCATATTCTTCAACATGGGTCTCAAAATTCTCATCTTGATATTGAATTTTAATGTTTGGTCGTCTAAACACATCTTCTCTTACATCAGGTATACTTAAACACCCTTCATTAAAGGCCCATTCGTCTCCTTCTTCCTCTAAAATCTGAGCATTAATGAATGTCTTCTTAAAGTTTTTCATTTGCGCTCTCTCACTTTCTGTAAGCTCTTCGTCATCCGCAAAAGGACTAGTATCCACAAGAAACAACCGAATTGCTAAACCTATTTGAGGAGCAGCCAATCCAACACCATACGCACCATACATGGTTTCATACATGTTGTCAATAAGCTCATTTAACTTCGGATAATCTTTGTCAATTTCCTTGGCCTCTCTCTTCAGAACAGCATCGCCATAGGCTACGATAGGTAAAATCATAATTTATTTATTTTCGGGTGCAAAAGTACCAAATTCTAACATAATATTTCAAATTGTAAAAACTAAATTCTAATAATATGTTCTCACAAGACTGCTAAGTTTTCATACGTTCTAGCATATACTTTGTTACGCTATGCTTAAAACTGACGACTCGAAAGATAACTCTGAAGAATTAAAGTTGCACTAATTTCATCAACCAATGCTTTATTCTTCCGTTGTTTTTTCTTCAATCCACTATCTATCATGGTTTGAAAAGCCATCTTAGACGTAAAGCGTTCATCTACCCGTTCCACTGGAATTTGTGGAATCGCTTTAGATAATTGCAATAAAAACTTCTGAATATAGACTTCGCTTTCTGAAGCCGTATTATCCATTTGCTTTGGCAAACCAACGACAATCTTCTCCACTTTTTCAGTAGATATATATTTTTTAATAAATGGAAGCAGTTCTTTAGTCTCTACAGTGGTGAGACCAGATGCTATAATCTGCATTTCATCAGTAACTGCTAATCCTGTTCGTTTTGTGCCATAATCAATGGCTAAAATTCGTCCCATAAATGCAAAGATAACGCAATAAAAAACGCTTCTTAAAAAAAAGAAGCGTTTTATAAAATAATCAATCAAACCAATTAATCATATGATATATCCCCTCTAAAAATAAATCACTGTGTTAATTACAATTAAGACACAACATTTTTTCATTGGTCACATGTTTTCTCAATAAAAAAAGAAAACTCCTCAATCAATGGGGGAAGAGGAGTTTTCAAAATTAGCTATTAGTTAAAGTCTTAGATACCTATGAGAAATATCAAAGCATTTAATTAGTATTAAGACACCACATTTATTTAAGCGTCACATTTTTTTCATAAAGTATTTTAGCGTCAATCATTATAAAAGTATCTTTGAACTCTTAATACAATTCAAAATATGAAACAATTACAATCTGTTATAGAAAATGCGTGGGACGATCGTTCACTTTTAACTAACCAAGTCACTATTGATGCTATTAGAAGTGTCGTTGATCTTGTTGATGCTGGCAAATTGCGAGTTGCAGAACCTACGGACAATGGATGGCAAGTAAATGAATGGGTAAAAAAAGCGGTTGTTTTATATTTCCCGATTCAGAAAATGGAAACTTTTGAAGTTGGTATTTTTGAATATCACGATAAAATCCCACTAAAACGTGGTTATGCTGAAAAAGGAATTAGAGTAGTTCCTCATGCAGTAGCAAGACATGGAGCCTATATTTCTGCTGGTACTATCTTAATGCCTAGCTACGTAAACATAGGAGCTTATGTAGATGAAGGGACTATGGTAGATACTTGGGCCACAGTTGGTAGTTGTGCACAAATTGGTAAAAATGTTCACCTCTCTGGTGGTGTTGGAATTGGTGGAGTTTTAGAACCATTACAAGCTGCTCCAGTCATTATAGAAGATGGTGCTTTTATTGGAAGTCGTTGTATTGTGGTTGAAGGTGTCCGAGTAGAAAAAGAAGCTGTTTTAGGTGCCAATGTGGTTTTAACCATGAGTACAAAAATTATTGATGTTACTGGTGATGAGCCTGTAGAAACCAAAGGTGTTGTACCAGCTCGTTCTGTAGTTATTCCTGGTAGCTACACTAAAAAGTTTGCAGCTGGAGAATTTCAAGTACCTTGTGCATTAATCATAGGAAAGCGAAAGGAAAGTACGAACAAAAAAACATCGCTGAATGATGCTTTACGTGAGTATGATGTAGCCGTTTAATATGTAGGAAATATAATTGTTTTATAAACTGTTGGTTGGATTCTACACTTAGAATGATTTCATGCTATAACCGTGAATTAATTCAGTAACCTCCTTTATGTTTTAATAGAGGCAGACCGTTTTGGTTTTCGGTTAGTATATTGAATCTCATTTTAATTTAAATGAGAATTCACAACCTATTTTTATTTTATATTTACATAAACCACTTGAATAATGCCTAACAAAATACGTCGCAGCTTATTAAGACAGTTACGAAAAATGCGTTTTTTACCTTCAAAATTATATGTACAGTATCATTACGAATATTTTTCTGGCAAGAAGTTGAACATAAAAGACCCTAGAGAATTCAACGCAAAAATAGAATGGTATAAAGTATTTTATAGACCAAAGATTTTAAACACTTTAGTCGATAAATATGAAGTTAGGCATATTATAGAAAAGACCATCGGCAAAAAATATCTTAATGAAATTTATGGAGTTTACGACAATGTCGAGGCTATTCCATTTAACGATTTACCCAATCAATTTGTTATAAAAGCAACACACTCTAGTGGACACAATGTAATTGTCAAGGATAAATCTCAACTAGATACTAAAAAAGTTACGCAAAAATTAAAAAAGTGGCTTAAGGTCAATCAATATTACAGAATGGGTCAAGAATGGGCTTATAAAGATGTAAAGCCAAGATTCATCATTGAAAAGTTTTTAAAACAATCTGACAAAAGCACGCTAATTGATTATAAATTTTATTGCTTTAATGGCGAACCTAAATTTATTGATGTTCATATAGACAGAGAAGAAGACCATAAACAAGGCTGCTTTGATTTAGATTTTAACTTATTGCCCTTTGGAAAAAGTAAAACCTATAAAAGTATTTCATCTGAGATTCCGAAACCTACCAACCTAAAGGAAATGGTAGATTTGGCTACTATTTTATCTAAAAAACTACCTTTTGTTAGAGTTGATTTTTATTCTGTTGACGGTAAAACTATATTCGGAGAAATGACTTTTTACCCATCTGATGCCAGAAAAGCATTCTATCCAGAGGAATACAATACAATTATTGGAGATTATTTTAAATTGCCTAAACTTAAAGATGGACAAAAGGTAATTACCGAATTTTAATAAAACGACAACGAAACAATTTTTATTTAATTAAGTATTAGATACTATGACGAAGGACATTATTGAGGACTATCCAATAGACGCCGTAATTCTGTGGGTAGACGGAAATGACGAAAAGCATAAGGCAAAAATGCTACCTTTTATAGAAGATAAAACTAGAGTTAATGCTGAAAAATTTAGAACCCGTTATGACCATGTCAATGAAATTCAATATACTATTGATTCTATTTTAAAATATGCACCTTACGTTAGAAATATTCACATTATAACGGATAATCAAATACCCGATTTTTTAAAAAACAGTAAAGACGGCACGTATAAAAAAGTTTCAATTGTAGATCACAAAGTTGTGTTTAAAGATTATGAAGATTATCTACCTACGTTTAACTGTAGACCTATTGAAACTTGTTTATTCAGAATTCCTGGCTTAGCTGAACATTTCATTTATTTTAACGATGATTTCTTTTTAATAAATGACACCAAACCCAGTGACTTCTTTAAAAATGGCCTTCCGATTTTGAGAGGAAAATGGTTAAAGTTTGATAAAGACATTTTCTATAAAAAATTTAAAAAACCAAGAGTAGGACATAAATCTATTCAGCAAAATGCAGCTCGGCTAGCCGGATTTAATAAATATTACAATTTTAAGCACACACCACATCCGCTTAGAAAATCGACATTTGAAACCTATTTTGAAGCTAACGAAGATGTGCTTATAGAAAATATAAAACATCGCTTCAGAAAAACGAGTCAATTTACACCTCAAGGCTTAGCGAATCATTTAGAAATAAAAAACAAAACATGTTATTTTAAGGACGATCTTCAACTGATGTATTTTAGATCTTATAAAAAACCATTATATTGGTATAAATTCAAATTAAATCTAAAAACTAAAGGAAAATTGTTTTTAGGACTTCAAAGCTTAGATCGCAGTCCTCCACATATTTTAGAGTATATTTTAGAGTGGTTAGAAAAACGAACATCATAAATTAATCACAAGTATGTCTTATAAATTTTTAATATACATTTCTTACAGCTATGCTTTACCCATAGGAAATCCTTTAGAGCAAGAAATTTTAAGCAGAGGTCATACTATAATGTGGTTTAGCGATCTAAAGGATGGAAAAGATGCATTGCAAGGAAAGCGCAATGTTTTAGACACGATACAAGATGTAATCAACTATGAACCGCATATTGTTTTAGCGGCTACAAATGACATTCCTGATTTTATTACGGGACTTAAAGTTCAAATTTTCCATGGTTTTTTAGCACAAAAAAGACCCTCAAAAAAGCATATTTTTAGTGAATTCAGAATACGCGGATTCTTTGATTTATATTGTACACAAGGTCCAAGTACGACTTCTGTTTTCAAAACTTTAGAAAAAAAGCATAATCATTTTAAGGTTATTGAAACAGGATGGAGTAAGGTTGATCCTCTTTTTCCAATTAGGAATCAGCAATCAAATACTAAACCAAATATCTTAATAGCGTCTACGTTTACCGAAAGACTGAGTCTTGCTTTTGACGATACCGTATTCAATGAAATTAAGAAATTATCTGAAACAGGGCAGTATACATTAGATATGGTTTTACACCCCAAAATACCCAATGACATAAAAAATAAATGGAAGACTTTGGAAAATGACCATTTTACATATCACAATACCACCGATCTTATTCCATTATTTCAACATTCTGATATTTTATTTGCCGATACCACATCTGCGATTCAAGAATTTTTACTGCAGAAAAAACCTGTAGTTAGTTTTAAGCACACTTTTAATCATGATTATTTAATTCATGTAGATAAAGCATCTAAACTTGAAGACATATTTAATTATGCACTAAGCTACCCTGACGATATACTCCAAAAAATAGAACCCTTTATTAAGGATTTGCACCCATATCAAGATGGAAAATCGAGTAAACGTGTTATTGATACATGTATATCATTTCTACATGAAGATAAGAGCTACCTAAAACAAAAACCCCTCAATTTAATCCGAAAATACAAAATTAGAAAACGCTTAGGCTACTTTACTCTAAAGAGCTATTCAAAAGCATACACTATGAAAAAATAGCTTACATTTTTTGAATTCCGTGTTTCGTGTACGTCCGCTTTTCACGCTTAGTTGCCTTTCTAATTTGCTTATTTAACCTCGTGGTGTCTTCATTTTCATAAGGTCTATCATGATGTAAATGAACACAGATGGCACTGTAGCGTATCTGTAAAAATCGGATCCCATTATTCATCATACGCTCACCTACTTCCCTATCCTCTCCTCCATATTTCATGCGTTCGTCAAAACCATTCACTGCTAGAATATCACTTTTCCAACACGATACATTCATACCGTCAAAAGTGGCTTTTGTTGGAGTTATAACATTTAAAAACTTCGATTTTATCTTAGATTTTGTCAACTTATTCATTTTAAAAGTGGCAGGCTGCCCTTCAGCTATTAGCCAATCTTTTTCATAACATTTTTGATCGCTAATTACTTGAGTGTTTATTTTTTTAGAAACGTCATCAGTTAGTTTAAAATAACCACCTGAAAGCGCATATTTTAATTTCCTAAGATCTAAATGTGTTTGAACAAAATCTTTACGAGCGATACAGTCACCATCTGTAAAAATCAAATAGTCAGTGTTTGATGCAAGCATGGCTTTATTCAAAATTTTAGTTTTCTGAAAACCATCATCTTCTTGCCAAACGTGGATTACTTTTAAATCACTATGCTCAGAAAATTGATCTATTACAGCTTTTGTTTTCTCATCAGAACCATCATCTGCAACGATAATTTCAAACTTTTTAGTCGTTTGAATATCAAAACTAAACAATACCAGTTTAAGCCATTCTGGTTTATTGAAGGTACTTATAATTATAGTTGCTTGTAGATTAGATTGCATTTAGCAAAAATACTATTTTTACAGCATTGAAATCAACAACATGCTAAAACTGTCTGGAGTCATTATCACTTTTAATGAAGAACTCAACATTGAACACTGTTTGCAATCTTTAGCTAATGTGGTAGATGAAATTGTTGTTGTAGATTCGTTTTCTACAGATCGTACTAAAGCAATTTGCGAACAGTTTAACGTCAAATTTATTGAACAAAAATTCTTAGGTTATATAGAACAAAAGAATTTTGCATTGTCACAAGCTAGCTACGATCATATTGTATCTTTAGATGGTGACGAGGCCTTATCTAAAACACTCCAGAAATCAATTATTGACCTAAAATCGAATTGGAAACTTGACGGCTACTACGCTAATCGTTTCAATAACTTTTGCGGACAATGGATTAAGCATTCCGATTGGTATCCTAATAAAAAGTTACGTGTTTTTGACCGACGTTGTGCCGAATGGAAAGGGATTAATCCACATGACAATGTACAACTACATGATTCCAACTCCAAATCAGGACATTTAAAAGGTGACATTCTACATAAAACCTATCAAACTTATTCGGAGTTTAATCAGAAGACAGAATATTTTTCGACTATTGCAGCACAAGCCTATTTCGATTCTGGGAAAAAAGCTTCTGTACTAAACGTTATATGGAATCCTAGTTGGGCTTTTTTTAAATCCTATGTATTAAAACTCGGATTTTTAGATGGATTTAATGGCTTTGTTATTGGTGTCCAAACGGCCAATATTACCTTTTTAAAATACGCTAAGTTAAGAGAGCTACAGCAAATAAATAGAAAATAATTATTTTCTCCAAAATCTCAATTTCTTCTTTATGCGCTGTTTTTTATGATGTTTTGCCTGAAAAGCTTCAGTAGCATCCCACATTATATTTACAATTTTATCATAATCTTCGCCTGAAACTTTCGCATACTCATCACTCATCACTTCAACCATCGATTTATGAATCGTTAATCGGTCGAAGTTTTTTATACGGTCCTCAAAGTTCATGGGTTTAAATTCCATACGATTTAAATCCACTAAAAAGAACTGATAACCGTCATCTACCTTTTTAATTAAGGTGTTTCCTGGAGAATGATCTAGGAATTTAATACCCTTTTCATGCAATTGATAGGTGAACCGTGTAAATGCTCTTAAAATAGCATCGTAATCTGGGTAATTAAAATCGTGAGTAAGTTCTCTATAAGTTAAATCGCAATCTACTTGTTCAGACAAATAATAGCTTTTTTTAAATAGAAAAAGCGTTTTAAATTCATAGTAAGCAATCGGTTCTGGAGTGCCTACACCTCGTTTTTTGAGCTCTAAGCCATATTCATATGAGCGCTGCGCTTTACTTTTTCTAAAAAACTTATAGGCGATTTGATTAACGATATTAGGAATTTTAAAGGACTTGATATTAACCTGAAAATCTTTTAACTCAAAGAGTCTCAAAGAATTCCGCTTTTGATTACCAAAAGGTATGCCTTCAGTTTCAAAATTTTGAATAAAATGATCCAATTTCTCTTTGGAATCCTTGTATTCAGTTCTTATCCTAATCGTTTTCATTTAGCAATATTACAATTTTTAATAATTTTTGCAGTGCATATTTCTCATAATAAAAGTAAAGAAATAAATAGAACCATTTTAAAACACAATTGGTAAACCCTATATTTACAATACTAAGAATCGCGTTTATTTATTTTGAATTACAGAACAGTAGCAGCGCTAATTACATTATGAATCACAACAACATATCCAAACAACATATTTTAAATCTCATTGATAGAGAAACCGAATTGTTTGAACGTGATTTAGCAACGTACAATTCAGAACTTAACGCTACCGTTGCATCTTCAAAATTTCTAGTTCTCGGTGCGGCAGGAACTATTGGCCAAGCGGTGACTAAAGAAATCTTTAAACGACAACCAAAAAAGCTTCACATTGTAGATATTAGTGAAAATAATTTAGCTGAATTAGTGCGAGATTTACGAAGTTCTTTTGGTTACATCTACGGAGATTTTAAAACGTTTGCTTTAGATATTGGATCCGTAGAATATGATGCCTTTATTGCTTCAGATGGTAATTATGACTATGTTCTAAATCTATCCGCATTAAAACATGTACGCAGTGAAGAAGACGCGTTCACACTAATGCGAATGATTGATGTCAATATTTTTAATACCGAAAAAACCATTCAACAATCTATTGAAAATGGAGTTAAAAAATATTTTTGCGTGTCTACAGATAAAGCCACAAATCCTGTGAGTATGATGGGAGCTTCAAAACGTATCATGGAGCTATTCTTAATGCAAAACAGTAAAGACATTTCTATTTCTACAGCACGCTTTGCTAATGTAGCCTTTTCTGATGGCTCTTTATTATATAGCTTTGAACAACGCATTAAAAAACAGCAACCTATTGTAGCTCCCAACGACATTAAAAGATATTTTATGACGCCAAAAGAATCGGGCGAACTCTGTTTACTTTCTTGTATTTTAGGTGAGAATAATGACATATTTTTTCCGCAATTAAAGGAAAATTTAAACCTTACGAGTTTTGCTGATATCGCTATCAACTATTTATCTGCATTTGGTTACGAACCTTATTTATGTGATACTGAAAATGAAGCAAGACAATTAGTTAAAACCTTACCTCAAACAGGACAATGGCCATATCTAATCACTAAAAGTGATACCACAGGCGAAAAAGAATCTGAATCCTTCTTTACGAAACAAGACACGTTAGATCTTAAACGTTTTGATGGACTTGGTATCATTAAAAACCAATTAGAGATTAATACCGAAAATAAACTCAACCATTTTTCAAATGCCATAAAAGATCTTAAAGCGAACAAATCTTGGACAAAGGAAAATATTATCGACTTATTTCATAAAATATTGCCGAACTTTAACCACCAAGAAACTGGTAAATATTTAGATCATAAAATGTAATTGATGCATAATAAAATAGATGTAGTAATTATGGCTGGTGGAAAAGGTGAACGCTTAATGCCATTAACCAAAAACACTCCAAAACCCCTTTTAAAAATTGGAAACAAGCCAGTGATTGAGCATATTACCAATCATTTGGCATCTTATGGTATTTCAAACATAACTATTACAGTCAATTACCTTAGTGATCAAATTATCGCGTATTTTGAAGACCATAACACACATCAAATTACATTTAATTATATTAAAGAATCAAAATCTTTAGGAACTATTGGTGGATTAAAACTGATAGATAGCTTAAAAAAAGATTACATCTTAGTAATGAATGCCGATTTACTGACTAACGTTAATTTCGAATCTCTTTTTAAAGATTTTGAGGCAACAGAAAGTGATGCTTTAATAACAACTGTGCCTTACAATGTGGTTATCCCACATGATGTGGTCGAAACAAAAAATGGATGCGTTACGGCATTAAAAGAAAAACATACGTCCTTATATAATTTGAATGCAGGCATATATCTATTTAAAAAAGAGTGTTTAACATATATCCCTGAGAACCTCTATTTTGACGCTACAGATTTAATCAATATTTTAATAACAAAAGGTAAAAAAATTACTAATTATCCTATTGTAGATTATTGGTTAGATATCGGAAAACCCGCAGATTTTGAAAAAGCTCAAACTGATATAAAGCACATTAAATTTTAGTCTGTAAATTTGATTTATTAGTAATACTTGTTCATATAAAAAAGGGGCATATTCATTTTAAAAGATTAGCGACGTGTCGTATCTTTGCACAGCTAAAAAATACAGCCATTTTTCTATTAAAATGAAGAACGTCTGTAGTTTCCTTTATAATATGAATCACAAACAAGCGTTAAAACACTCCATTTTTAAATACATCACCCAATCTGCTGAAGAATTACAAGTAGAAAGCTACGTTATCGGAGGCTTTGTACGCGACTATCTTTTAGAACGTGGAGATGCTAAAGATATTGATGTGGTTGCCGTTGGAAGTGGCATTGAATTAGCAAAACAAGTCGCAAAGAACTTACCGACCCAACCCAAAGTTCAAGTGTTTAAAACATACGGAACGGCTATGTTACGTTTTGATGATATTGAAATTGAATTTGTTGGTGCCAGAAAAGAAAGTTATAACGAAGACAGTAGAAATCCAATTGTTGAAAATGGTACTTTAGAAGACGATCAAAACCGACGCGACTTTACCATCAATGCTTTAGCTTTAAGTTTGAATGCCCATAACTTTGGCGAACTATTAGATCCATTTAATGGTCTTAACGATTTAGACAAAGGGATTATTCGTACTCCTTTAGACGCTAATATCACCTATAGTGACGATCCATTACGCATGATGCGAGCCATTCGCTTTGCCACACAACTTAATTTTAAAATTGAAGACGCTTCTCTCAAAGCCATCGCTGACAATAAAGAACGCATTAAAATAATCACTAAAGAACGCATTGTTGTAGAGCTTCATAAAATCTTAGAAAGTAAAACTCCTTCTATTGGTTTTATGCATTTGGAAAAAACAGGACTATTAGATTATATTCTTCCTGAATTAACGGCCTTAAAAGGCATCGATGAAATTGAAGGTCAACGTCATAAAGATAATTTTTACCACACTTTAGAAGTTGTCGATAATATTGCCAGAACCACAGATAATCTATGGTTGCGTTGGGCAGCATTGTTACACGATATTGGTAAAGCACCAACAAAAAAGTTTCACAAAAAAATTGGCTGGACGTTCCATGCGCATGAATTTGTAGGCTCTAAAATGGTTTATAAACTCTTTAAAAGACTGAAAATGCCACTGAATGACAAAATGAAATTTGTTCAGAAAATGGTATTCATGAGTTCGCGTCCAATTGTTTTAGCTTCAGACGTAACTGATTCTGCTGTAAGACGTTTAGTATTTGATGCTGGAGATTATGTAGAAGATTTAATGACCCTTTGTGAAGCAGACATCACCACAAAGAATCCAAAGAAATTTAAGAAATATCACAATAATTTTCAAAAAGTAAGAGATAAAATTGTTGAAGTTGAAGAACGCGATCAAGTTCGTAATTTTCAACCGCCTGTATCTGGTGAAGAGATTATGGAAACCTTCAATTTAAAACCGTCCAGAGAGATTGGACTGATTAAAGAAGCGATAAAAGAAGCTATTTTAGAAGGAGAGATTCCTAATGAACATGAAGCTGCTTTTGAGCTGATGTTGGAAACGGGGAAAAAGTTAGGACTTTCTATTGAGTCTCCAAGTAGCAAAGACTCAAAGTAACAAAGATGGAAAAGGATCACACATATCGTAAACTTTTAGTGTGGCAAAAATCAATGTCATTAGTAACAGAAATTTATAAAGAAGTTCAAGTATTTCCAAAGGATGAATTATATGCTTTGACCTCTCAGATTAAAAGGTCTGCTACTTCAATTCCCAGTAATATAGCAGAAGGTTATGGTAGAGATGGAAAAAAAGATTATTTAAGATTTTTAAATATAGCTTTGAGTTCATTATTTGAATTACAAACGCAATTAGAAATCTCATATAACTTAGAGTTTTTAAACGCGTTAAGTTTTAATAAACTTTATAAAGACACAAGAGAAATTGAAAGAATGTTAACCAGTTTCATTAGAAAAATCAAAGGCTAAACTTTGAAACTTTGAAACATTAAAACTTTGAAGCTTTGAAAGTAAAAAAAGAAAATAAAGCCGTTATCTATTGGCTACTTACAGGTTGTATTTTAATCTTCATCATGGTTGTCGTTGGCGGTATCACAAGGCTAACACATTCAGGTTTATCAATTTCAAACTATAAACTAATTTCGGGTACTATTCCACCAATGAATGAGGTGGAGTGGAATGAAGCCTTTGAACTATACAAACAATACCCAGAATATCAAAAACTACATAATCACATTAATTTAGAAGAGTTTAAAGATATTTATTTCTGGGAATGGATCCACCGTGTTATTGGTCGATTTATTGGTTTGGTGTTTATCCTACCTTTTATTTATTTCTTAATTAAAAAACGCCTTTCAAAATCAACCATTAAAAAAACTGTAGTGCTACTTTTTTTAGGTGGTTTTCAAGGATTTTTAGGTTGGTATATGGTCAAATCTGGATTAGTAGATGAGCCCAATGTGAGTCATTTTAGACTAGCTGCACATTTAACTACAGCTTTTCTAACCTTTGCGTATACGTTTTGGGTCGCATTGGATTTAATGTTTCCTGATAAAAAAGTCATTGATAAAAAATTGCGGAATTTCATACGAATTGGTCTAGCAGTTCTTATTCTTCAAATTATTTATGGTGCCTTTGTTGCAGGACTAGATGCTGGTTGGATCCATAACCATTGGCCATTAATGAGTGAAGGCAAATGGATCCATGAAACTGTATTTATAGAACAAAGTCCTACGTACCTTAACTTTTTAGAAGGTAAAAGTGGCGTTCAGTTTGTACATAGAACATTGGCGTATGTTGTTGTTATTTTTATTCTCGCTATTTGGTACAAAGCCAAACGAACACCATTAACATCATGGCAAACTAAAGGTATCAACTTACTTTTAATAATGGTAGGCGTACAATTTTTATTAGGTGTTTTAACACTAGTTCTTGCTGTTCCGGTTTGGCTAGGAGTTCTTCACCAAGTTGGTGCATTTATTTTATTGAGTGCTATGACATTTACTTTACATCGATTCAGTAAATAATTAAAAAATGATTTAACTTTGCAGCATGATTTACAGATTTAGAGTTATACTAGATAACGACACCGAAGATGATGTGTTTCGCGATATTGAAATCCGTGAAAGCGACACCATGGAAGATTTACACAATACCATTACGCAATCTTTTGGGTTTGATGGTATGGAAATGGCATCATTTTATATAAGTGATGACCAATGGAACCAGGGTGAAGAAATCTCAATGATGGACATGAGTGAAGCTGGTAATGAAGTAAAAATGATGAACGAAACGATTATCAACTCTATCGTTCACGAAGCATCAACACGCTTAATCTACCTTTACGATTTTATGAATATGTGGACGTTCTACGTGGAGTTAGGAGAAATTGTTGAAGAAGCTGAAGGTACAGACTACCCTAATCTTATGTTCGTTCATGGTCAGATTCCTGATGAAGCTCCAGAAAAAACTTTTGAAGCTGAAGAAGACGATGACGACTATAATGAATTTGATGACGATTTAGATCTAGACGACTATGATAATTTGAATTTTGATGAGAATTGGAATTAATAAATAACAGTATTAGAATCTAAATATGGATTCTTTTATTATGCTATTGCATTATCCCTTATTATCATCAATCTAAATACTCAGACCATTTATAATAACCGTTTCAAATTAACATCTTCGTAATTCCGCTTTACAAAGTCGAGTGCATATCGAAGTATTTCACCCATATTTTTACTTTTTCTGAAGTTCAAATCCATTGTATGATTATAGATACCTTCTTTAAGCATTTCAATATGTTTTGGAATAGAAATTTCATCATCTGCCATACAATCTAGTAGTGCATTTAAACGCGTGTGGTAACTCAGCATTCGTTTGGCAACGATAGACCGTTCTTCAATTTTATACTGATCTATAGATTCAGGTTGAATTTTTTCTCGTACCAACTCCACCATCTTATTATTCTCTTTAAAAAATTGCGGTCTATAAATCTTTAGATTACCTTCAAAGGATTGTTGGTCAAAATCAATGGCTCTAATTTTAAAAACTACATGATCAAAATCGTGCGTAGGAACAATGACATAGTTATACGAACGCATATCACCTAAAAGTCGAATTAAACAGCGCTCATTAAATTTTACAAACTCTTTAGCTATCTGTGATTTTTCGGATGGACTGCAATCTGGCAACATGTTTTTTATAAACTCATCACCAGGAATACCAGCAATGTGTTCTTCAATCAATGTATCCTTACAGACCAAAAAGTTGATTTGGTACGGTGATAACATCTGTTCTAATTCTAATCCGTAAACTCTAGATGCATCTGCTGTTTTAACATAAAAATGAGTAAAATTATCATTGAGAACATTTCTCACCTTTATTCTAAAAGGTTTAGAATTCCCAAAGGTGCAAAAATCAATAGCATCTACACTCAGGTATTTTAAAATCCATGTACCTCCATCCGAAATTAAACTAGAATAGACTTGTTTTAGACTACTATCAATTTCTTCGCGTTCATAATCATTATAGTAGACACGTACCCAAAGTGTATCGACATCATCTTTATCATAAACAACAATAGAGCCTTGAAAACGCAGCAAATCAGAATAAAAAATAGGCAAATCTATATTTCGTCTATATTTAGATAAATAACCATCTAATTTTTCAGAAATTGGATATGTCGGTTTTCGCTTTGATATTTTTAAATCCTCACTCATGTGCTAAATTTAAGGGTTTTAAAATGAATTCTAAAAAGTTACTTCTAAATTATTTTTTGAAGATAAAGGCCTTAATTTAATTCCTGATTTTAAGTATTATTTATTATAACTCAAAATTTCTGTAACAAATAAAAGCATCAATCGTCTTACCTTTATAACCAACTTTTGCTGCATATAATTTAGCAATTCAAAAACCAATCATTTTGGAGACAATCCTTACCATCAATAATCTCACAAAGAAATTCGGGTATCTCACAGCCGTAAAAAATTTAAGTTTCACTATTAACAAAGGCAATGTCTATGGCATTTTAGGACCAAATGGTAGTGGTAAATCCACTACTTTAGGTATTGTTTTAAATGTGGTAAATAAAACACAAGGCGATTTCCATTGGTTTGACGGAAACATCTCAACACATAATGCTTTAAAACAAGTTGGAGCCATAATAGAACGTCCTAATTTTTACCCGTACATGACGGCTTATCAAAACTTAAAATTAGTTTGTAAAATTAAAGGTGTTCATCAAAGTAAAATCAATGAGAAACTAGCCGTAGTTGGATTACTAGATAGAAAAGATCATAAATTTAGAACCTATTCTTTAGGGATGAAACAGCGTTTAGCGATTGCCTCTGCCCTACTCAATGATCCGGAAATCTTAATTTTAGATGAGCCCACTAATGGTTTAGACCCTCAAGGCATTCATCAAATACGTCAAATTATAAAAGATATTGCTGCTAATGGTACCACTATTCTTTTAGCCTCTCACCTTTTAGATGAAGTAGAAAAAGTGTGTACACATGTGGTTGTTCTTAGAAAAGGAGAAAAGTTATATGCAGGTCGTGTAGATGAAATGATTAATAGCCATGGTTTTTTTGAGTTAAAGGCTGAAAATCATCAAGCTTTATTAAATGCGTTAGAATCACATTCAAATATTGGAAATTTAAAAGTAGAAGGCGAATTAATTACGGCGTTTCTAAACGACCCTATGTCCGCTTCAGAATTTAATAAGTTTATGTTTGAAAAAGGGATTTGCCTATCGCATCTTGTAAAACGAAAAGAAAGTTTAGAAGAGCAATTTTTACAACTAACAGACAATCAATAAACCAATCAAAATCAGCATAATCCTATTTAATGGATAATGCAAAACCAATCCACATATGTTACGATTATTACAAATAGAATTTGAAAAATTACGATATAGTAAAGCTAGTATTATATTGATATCAACTTATTTTATTCTATTAGCGCTTATTGCACTTTTTGCGATGATAAAATTTGATATTGGTCCCATAAAATTTCATTTTGCTGAGCTTGGCATGTTCAACTTTCCATATATATGGCATTTTAATACGTTTGTTGCCGGCCTATTAAAATTCTTTCTGTTACTCGTTATTGTATCTATGGTTTCAAATGAATACAGTAATAAAACCCTAAAACAAAACCTCATTGATGGATTAAGTAAAAAGGAATTTATATTATCTAAATTCTATATGGTCATCGCTTTTTCTTTAGTTTCTACCTTATTTGTGTTTATTGTATCTTTAATTTTAGGTTATATCTACTCGAGTTATACGGAACCTTCCATTGTATTCTCTGACTTAGAATACCTACTTGCCTTTTTTATTAAGCTCGTCGGATTCTTCTCTTTTGGTTTATTTTTAGGAGTCCTTGTGAAACGTTCTGCATTTGCAGTGGCTACAATGGTCGTTTTGTTTTTTATAGAATTTATCAGCTATGCTATCGTTTCTGGTTACAACAGAGGAACAGAGCTTTCTGATAAAATTTATCAATTTGCACCATTTAAATCCCTATGGAATTTAATTGATGAACCAGGCTCAAGACTATCAGCCGTCCAAGCCATGGCACACCAAGTTGGAGAAGATCTATCTTACGATTACGCTGTACATTGGTACGAGATTGCGATCGTTTTGGCGTGGACTAGCATTTTTATCCTTTTATCGTATCTATTACTAAAAAAGAGGGATTTGTAATAACGTTGTAGAAATTGCTTTACAATCATACAATGTTAAAATTTGGGATTTTTTATGTTCTAGTTGTTATCTTGTGTGCTTAATGTGAATGACGCACATTTTGCTCTTATGAAAAGGATCTTTTTAATTTTAGTCTTAGTATTTACTAGCCCCCATGTTTTCGCTCAAAGTGAAGCCTCTTTTTGGTATTTTGGCAGAAATGCTGGCCTACAATTTAACGCCTCAACGGGTTCAGTAACAGCAATTACCAATGGTCAAATAAATACTTTAGAAGGCTGCACATCTATTTCAGATGCTGATGGAAATTTATTGTTTTATTCCGATGGAAGAACGGTTTGGAACCGTAATCATCAAATTATGTCTAATGGTGATTATTTCGGTGGCACCGGACTTTTAGGCGACCCTTCGAGTACGTCCTCTGGATTAATTGTTCCTAAACCAGAAGATCCTGACAAGTATTATCTCTTTACCGTTGATGAACCTCATCAATTTAATGCCTCAACATCGCCTAACCAATACACCGGAACTTATGAAGGAGGAGGAACGATTCCTTCGGCAGATGATGGTTACAATAATGGGTTTAATTATTCATTAATCGACATGACATTAAATGGCGGATTAGGTGATGTCGATGCTGTTGAAAAGAATAACCATCTCGTAACTTATGACCCTTCCATTCCTATTGAAGTACAATATAAAAGTTCAGAAAAAATTACAGCAGTACGTGCTGAAGATTGTTCGTCGTTTTGGGTAATAACACATTTTGGAAATAAATTTTATGCCTTTAAAATTGATGAAAACGGGGTACAAACGACACCTGTGATTTCAGAATCTGGTCCTTATATTCCTATTGAAGGCTATAGACGGAATTCTTTAGGTTATATTAAAACCTCACCTGATGCCTCAAAACTTGTCGCTGCCAACTTTGGTGAAGCCTCCGTTCCTGGTGGTGATGCTGCTGGTAATGTGTATTTATATGATTTTAATAATGAAACAGGAATCGTTTCTAATCCATTAGAACTTTACGGTTCTCAAAATGGAAATAGTCCATATGGTGTAGAGTTTTCCGCAGAAAGCAAAAAAGTTTATGCCACTCTAAGTGAAGGCCTGTCTGGAAGTGGAACTAGTCATTTATTGCAATGGGATTTAGAAAGTGATGATATTCCTAATTCTCAACAAGTGATTCACTCGTCTAACGATATTACTGCTGGTGCCTTACAATTAGGCATCGATCGTCGTATTTATAGAGCAAATCTGAGTTATACTAACCATCCTACGCTTACTAAATACTTGGGTATTATTAATAATCCTGAAGCTAATGGTTCATCTGTAAATTACGACGAACAAGGTATATTATTAGATAGTAATGGCTCAAACCAAAATACGAGTCAGATTGGTTTGCCTCCATTTATTCAGTCATTATTTAATTCTGAAATTGATATTATTAGAAATGGTATCAGTACTTCCGAATTAAAATTATGTACCAATGACACCTATACTTTACAAGCCGATACCATTGCTGGTGCAGATTATGTTTGGTCTTTTGAAGGTGTTCCTTTAGCTGAAACCTCATCGGAATTGGTAATCGATACACCTGGTTTTTATGAAGTTTATATTGAACCAAATAATGGTGAATGTCCAATTGAAGGCAGTGCTGTAGTTGGTGTTTTTGAAATTCCTGTTGCAAACCCACTTTCAGATGTTGCGGTTTGTGATAGTTTTGATAATGATGGATTTTCACAATTCAATTTTACAAATAAAAATGCTGAAGCCTTATTAACCCAAGACCCTTTGCAATACAACGTCAGTTATTTTGAAACGCTTGAAGATGCAGAATCTAATGAAAATATGATAACGTTTCCGTATATAAATACGGCTAACCCACAAACCATATATGTTCGTGTAGATAATTCAAATAACACCAATTGCTTCGCTGTTAATTCGTTTGAACTAGAGGTTTTTACCACACCTCAAATTCCAGATTTAAACACCATTGAATTTTGTGATAATGTTGGCGATGTCATGGATGGTATTGCGAACGTAGCACTGGGAGATTTAATTCCTAGCATCAGAGGAACACAAACCGATATCAATATTACATTCCATGGCTCGCAAGATGATGCCGATACAAAAACAGATGTACTACCTTTAAATTATACGAATACCACAGCGGTTAACGACACTATTTTCGTTAGAGTTGAAAATGCTTTACATACGGATTGCTTTATTACAGATAGTTTTAATGTGATTATTAATCCTATTCCTGTAGCCAATGACATCAGTATAATTCAGTGTGATGAAGATGGGATCCCCGAAGGTTTTACCATCTTTAATTTGAACGAAAGTATTAGTGAAATCACGGATGAAACACTAAACACCGTTAACTTTTACAGCTCTCAAACCGATGCCGAACATGAAGAAAACCCATTAAACGCAGAGGCTTTTGAAAATTACCTCAACCCACAAACCGTGTATGCCAGAGTCAAAAACATAGATTCTGATTGTGCCAATATTAGTGAGATTACTTTAGAAGTTAGTACAACAGCATCCAACAATGCAAGTTTAGCTTTATGTGATACAGATGGTATAGAAGATGGATTTATGACTTTTAATCTTACCGATGCTAATGCTACAATTTTAGCTAATTCTCCGTCAGATTTAAATATTACTTATTACGCAACCTATAACGATGCCTTATTAGAAAATAATTCGGTTGGGACAACTTTTACCAATACTATACCTAACCAACAAACCCTATTTGCACGTGTAGAAAATGTTAACGCCTGTTATGGTATAAGTGAAATAGAATTAACGGTTTACGATTTACCAAATATAGAGACTGAATTTGAAACGTTTTATTGTTTGAATTTCTTTCCAGAACCTATAATTTTAACTGGTGGAGTCGTTGATGATTCTCCAAGTAACTATTACTACGATTGGTCTACAGGTGAAACCACATCAGAAATTGAAATAGATACGCCAGGAACGTATACTGTTCGTGTCTCCAATACTAATGATTGTTTTAAAGACCGAACCATTACAGTTTCACCTTCCAATATTGCAACTATTACTCAAATTGAAGTCATTGATGCGTCACAAAATAATTCTATTTCAGTTATTGTGGATGGAGAAGGAAATTACGAATATGCTTTAGACAACAGCAATGGTCCATACCAAGATGGTACAACTTTTAATAATGTTCAACCAGGAATTTACACGGTGTATGTCCGTGATAAAAATAATTGTGGTATCACAGAAGACTTAGTGTCTGTTATCGGTTTCCCTAAGTTTTTCACGCCAAACAACGATGAAGTCAATGATTACTGGCAAGTTTATGGTGTTTCAGAACAGTTTCAAGCTAATTCACAAATTTATATTTTCGATAGATACGGAAAACTACTAACGACCCTCAATCCACTAAGTTCTGGTTGGGATGGCACTTTCAATGGCAAAAAAATGCCTACTAGTGATTATTGGTTTAAAGTTACTTTAGAGGATGGTCGCACATACACAAATCACTTTACATTAAAACGATGATAACTTACCCTACTGATAATATTAAATCTCTAGCATTACTATGTTGCCTTATTTTTGGTAGTATAATTTATGCCCAACAACCTAATGACTGTCAATTTGCAGTAACGGTATGTGGTAACTCAGATTTCAGTTTAGATGTTGATGGTATTGGAACGCAAGAATTAAATAACTCTAATACTTGCAGTAGTCAAGAAAACAATAGTATTTGGCTAGAAGTTAATATTGCTACATCTGGTACTTTAGCCTTTACGTTGACTCCGAGTAGCACAAGTATAAGCGAAGATTATGACTTCTTTATTTTTGGACCTAATGTGAATTGCGGACAACTAGGCCAAGCCATCCGCTGTTCTACAACGAATCCTGCAGCCGCTAATCAAGGAAATAATCGCACAGGATTAAATGCGACATCTACTGAAACATCAGAAGGACCTGGTGCTGGAGGAGACAGTTTTGTAAGTGATATCGATGCCTTAGCAGGCGAAAGCTATTTTATTGTCATTGATAGACCTATTGGAAATAGTCCTTTTTCTTTAGAATGGACTGGTACTGCAACGTTTCCTGAAGCACCATCAAACCCAATAACGGCAAATACAATTTCAACAAGTTTACCTAGTATCGATGTTTGTGATTCAACCGCTCCTTATGATGATAATATTACCGAGTTTGACTTCACCGATTTAACAGATGAAATTATTAATGGAGAATCTGATGTCGTGGTCACTTATCATACCTCTGAAAGTGATGCTAACATTAGTATAAATGCTTTGGGGAATATTTTCAACAACACCGCGAGTAATGAAACCATTTATATTAGAATTGAAAACTTAACTACAGAATGTTATATTATAAATGATGTAGATATTAATGTTTCGGCACTCACCGATTTTAATACACCTACAGATTATAACGTATGTGATGATGATTTAGACGGAGATGATCAAAATGGTATTTCAACATTTGATTTTAATATTAAATCACAAGAAATTATCGATGGTTTTGTTGGTGCTAATTATGATATCAGCTATTATTTAAGTCCAGCAAACGCCGAATCATCTACGACTCCTCTAGCCTTAAATTATAGAAATGCGGCACCTACACCAACTGAAATATTTGTTAGAATTCAAGATGTGGATTCGGGCTGTATTGGTTTCACATCTTTTATTATTACCGTTGACCCTAAACCCATAGCCAATGATGTTACACTTTTACAATGTGACGAAGACGGCATTCCTGAGGGATTCACAACATTTAACCTCACCGAAATATCCGATGATATCACAGGAGGTAATCCAGATGCAACAATTCAATACTACCTTTCTCAAAATGATGCTGAAGATGAAACAAATGCAATAGATGGTGATGCTTTTGATAATTTCTTCAATCCACAAATCGTATATACTAGAGTTACAAACACTACCACCAGTTGTGTTAATTTTAGTGAGATAACATTAGCAGTGAGTACAACAGCATCCAACGATGCTAGTCTAGAATTATGTGATACAGATGGGACTGAAGATGGTTTTATGGAGTTTACCCTCACTGATGCTGATGATGCTATATTAACTGGTTCTCCTGCTGGATTAGATTTAATTTATTACGAATCGTATGAAGATGCTTTAATAGAAAGCAACCCATTAGGCACTACATTTACAAACACAATTCCGTACAACCAAACGATTTATGCTCGCGTTGAAAATGCTAACGCGTGTTATGGTATAAGTGCTGTTGAACTTTCTATATTTCAATTGCCAAATATAGAGACCACATTTGAGACGATGTATTGTCTCAACTTTTTCCCAGAAACCATAACCCTAGATGGAGGTGTTGTTGATGATCTACCTAACAATTACTATTATGAATGGTCTACAGGAGAAGACACTTCAACTATAGAGATTGATGCACCAGGAACGTACACGGTAAGAGTCACTAACACTAATGGATGTTTTAAAGATAGAACTATAACTGTTTTGCCTTCTAATATTGCTACTGTAACAAATATTGAAGTCGTAGATGCTTCACAAAATAACAGCATTACTGTTTTTGTTAGTGGTGAAGGCGATTACGAATATGCTTTAGATGATATAAATGGGCCGTATCAAGATGCTACAACTTTTGAAAATGTAGAACCAGGGCTTTACACGATTTACATTAGAGATAAGAATGACTGTGGAGTTACTGACGCTTTAGTTTCCGTTATCGGTTTTCCTAAATTTTTCACTCCAAATGACGATGACAACAATGATTATTGGCAAGTGAAAGGTATTTCTTCTCTTTTTCAAGAGGATTCTTCCATCTTAATTTTTGATCGTTATGGCAAATTATTAATTGAACTCGACCCATTAAGTTCAGGTTGGGACGGTACATTTAATGGAGAATTAATGCCAACAAGCGACTATTGGTTTAAAGTAAAGCTTCAAGATGGCCGAACTTTTACCAATCATTTTACACTGAAGCGGTAAATTAAAAATTGTATTTTAGCTTGACCAATCCCATAAAATTGAAAAAAGCATCCTACATACTATCAATTCTACTTATTGGCATATCATTACCGGTGTTAGCCCAAGACGTTTCCTTATTTCAACAATATAACGGCAGGTATGATTATACAGCGATAGGCAACACAATGAATACGGTTGAAAATGGAACTTTAGGTCCTTGTACCATTTTAACTTCTTCATCAGCAAATTTATCACTCAATAGCGACCAAACTATAGTAGCCGCTTATTTATATTGGGCAGGAACCCATACAGGGGATTTCAATATATCATTAAATAATATAGATATTACCGCAGAGCGCACCTTCAGTGATGCTATAGATAGTAGTCGTGTATTTTTTGCTGCTTTTGCAGATGTGACTTCAATAGTTTTAGATCAAGGTAGTACGGATTACACTATATCTAATTTTGATCTTAATGCTGTTATTGCTCCTTATTGTCCCTCAGGAACCAATTTTGGAGGTTGGGCAATTACGGTGATCTACGAAGACAGCAATCTTCCTTTAAATCAACTTAATGTGTACGATGGGTTACAAAGTGTTCCGGATAACTTAAGTATTTCATTAGATAATTTAAACGTATTAGACAATGAAAATGCTAAAATTGGGTTCGTTGCTTGGGAAGGAGATCGCTCTATTGCTGTTAACGAGCAACTGACTATAAACGGTAACGTTATTAGTAATTACCCATTGAATCCAGCAAACAACGCTTTTAATGGTACAAATTCATTTACTGGAGCTACCGATTTATACAACATGGATATTGATGTGTATAATATTCAAGATAATATTGCCATTGGAGATACTTCTGCCACCATAGCTTTGACTTCCGGACAAGATTTTGTTATGATTAATAATATCATTACGGTATTAAACAGTCAGCTTCCAGATGCCACAATTACCATTGACGATGCCACCATTAATTGTGGAGACACTGCTGTTGAAATATTTTACACGGTATACAATAATAATAGTACCGATGTTTTACCAGCACAAACTCCTATTGCATTTTATGCTAATGGTGAATTTTTAGGAACTAGTGAAACAGCAACTGATATCGCTATTAATGGCAGTGAGATTAACTCTATTTACCTTAATCTACCCGAAAGTTCAGAACCAAATGTGACGATCGTTGTTATCGTAGATGATGATGGTACAATGAATGGCATCGTTACAGAAACTAACGAAAATAACAATAGTGCTTTTTCGGAAATTGAATTGCTAGTCATTCCTGAAATAACAATACTTCCAAATCTTATTGGTTGTAATGAGGGCTTTGAAATTTCTAGTTATGATTTGTTTGAAGCACTGAGTACTTTAGATTATAGTGAAGATGAAGTTGCATTCTATGGGTCATTAGAGGATTTAGAAATCGCCTCTAATGCTATATTAATACCATCGGATTATAATAATATTTCAAATCCTGAAACCATATTTGTTCGTATAGAGCGTGCTCTATGCTACGAGATATTTCAATTCGACTTGACCATTGAAAACTGTCCTCCATATATTCCGCAAGGATTCTCACCTAATAACGATACTAAAAACGATTGGTTTAACATTCAAGGTTTATACGACATTTTCACAGCGCACGAGTTACAGATTTATAATCGATACGGAGACTTAATCTTTGTTGGTGACAATGAAAAACCTTGGGATGGCACCATTAATAGAGGCCTCAATAACGTAGGAAGCGTTTCACCAGTGGGCACCTATTATTATATATTGAATTTAAACGATCCAAATTATAAGCCATTTGTAGGTTGGGTATATGTTAATTATTAGAATTGTTAAAATTTTAGTCCGTTCGTCTTATTTTTTTGCATTTGTACTTTTGTTCTAGTAATTTTATAAGCGTTAACACAATTTCATTGTTAATTCCCTCCTTATATTTTTTTTGAATTCCCTCTAAATTTATAATAGTTCGTTTTTAGAACCTCTAATTTTATTTAAGGTCTACTATGGCTAAAAACTCAAATTACTGACACTTTAATTAAGACATTTCCTACAAAATTATAGGAAGTGTACTGAATAACAAGTGTGTGAATATGCTCTTTTTGCTGACTCTTTCAGCTAAAAAGCCCATTTTTAGGCTCTAAATGTTAACATTTAGTGTATTTCAACGTATTTTTTTGTATTTCGTCTTATTTTAATCTACTTTTCGGCCATAATTAAATAATGTGTGTGCGTCGACTCCAAATCTACCCTACACTAACATAGTAACCCTTAACCGAAACTAATGACTTATTTAAACCGCTCCCTCTGCTTATTTATAGGCCTAATTTGTACTATTTCTTTTGCCCAACAAGTTACCGTAGATAATTCAGTTTCACCACAAGACTTAATTCAAAACACATTAATACAAGGTTGTGTAGAAGTCTCAAATATTAGCTCACCCTCAAATGGCTCTTCTATCGGTATTGGTAGTTATGGTTACTTTGAACGCGCCTCGTCTGATTTCCCATTTGAAAATGGTATTGTATTAACAACAGGAAACGCTACCTCTGCAGGTAATGGTCAAAATAATGACATACTAAACGATGGAGATGGCACGTGGTTAACCGATAGTGATCTCGAAGCCACGTTAGGCATTTCAGGAACCGTAAATGCAACTTCCATAGAATTCGAATTTATTTCGATATCAAACCAAATACAATTTAACTATATACTAGCTTCCGAAGAATATTTCGGGAATTTCCCTTGTGATTATTCTGATGGTTTTGCTTTCTTAATTAAAGAAGCTGGTACCTCTGATCCTTATACAAACATTGCTTTAATACCAGGAACATCAACACCAGTAAATACGCAAACGGTTCATGATGAAATCGTTGGATTTTGTCCTGCTTCAAACGGAGAGTATTTTGAAGGTTACAATTTAGGAGATACTAATTATAATGGTAGAACTACAGTGCTTTCCGCTACAGCTTCTATACAACCTAACGTACAATATCAAATTAAATTGGTTATTGCAGATCAAGATGATCAAAATTACGATTCTGCAGTATTTATAGAAGGTAATAGTTTTGATGCTTCTGTAGATTTAGGAGAAGATTTCTCTACATGTGCTAGTAGTGTTGAATTAGACGGAAACATCGATAATCCTAATGCTGTGTATTCTTGGTATTTCAATAACTCACAAATTCCTACGGCAAATGGATCGACCTTAACGGCGTTAGAGTCTGGTAACTATCGTGTAGAAATTCAATTACCACTTGCAGGAAGCTCTTGTGTTATTCAAGATGATATTGAAGTATCTTTAAGTTCTACACAAACATCTGATCCTATTTCCGATTATCTGCTTTGTGATGATTTAAGTGGTGACGGCATAGAGACATTTGATTTATCGACTAAAGACGCAGAAGTTATAGCCTCAGTGCCATCATCTTCATATACAATTTCATATCATTATAATGATACAGATGCTATAAATAATAGTAATGCTATTACAAATCCGATTCAAAACACCACGAATCCACAAGTCATTCATGTAAGAATAGAAGATACTGTTAATGGTTGTTTAGCATATTCAACATTTAACTTGGTTGTAAATTCATTACCAA
Source organism: Winogradskyella psychrotolerans (assembly GCF_018860545.1). Taxonomy (GTDB): domain Bacteria; phylum Bacteroidota; class Bacteroidia; order Flavobacteriales; family Flavobacteriaceae; genus Winogradskyella; species Winogradskyella psychrotolerans_A. Next base: position 81,805 of record NZ_JAHKPN010000035.1, read on the forward strand.
TCATTTCTAACCCAACAGAACTAGTAGTTTGTAATGAAGGGTCTGCAGACGGTAGAGTAGCTATGGATTTAAATGCCTACAAGGATACTGAAATCACCTTATCGCAACCTAATCTGATAGTTAGCTATCACAGTTCTGCTGCCGATGCCACTGCTGGAATTAATGCTTATGCTATGCCTTATACGAATACTAACGCATCAGAACAAGTATTTGTAAGTGTTAAGAATACAGAAACAGGTTGTATCAGTACGACCACATTAGATATTAGCGTTATTGAAAGTCCTGTAATTAATACAGAAGTACATTATATAGATGCTTGTGATACCGATTTAGATGGATATGCTAATTTTGATTTAACATCAATTATCCCAGAAGTATTAGAAGGTTTAACTGGTGTGACCGTTACGTTCCATACCACTCCAGAAGATGCACTCTCTGGCTTAAATCCTATTGCGGATGATACTAACTACGCTAATATCAATATTGAAGAACAACTTATTTATATTAGAGTAGAAAATACAACTTCTGGTTGTGGGTCTATGACACCAATTGAATTACATACCAACCTTTTGTTAACCGCAACAAATATTAGAGATATTTCTGTATGTGATGAAGGTGATGATAATACAGAAGATTTCAATTTTGACAATATTGCTGTCGGCATCATTAATGAATTACCTGATGTGGAGATTGTATTTTATGAAACTGAAGCAGATAGAGATAATGGAACAAATCCTATTGATCCCTCATCTCCTTATAGCTCTACGAGTAATCCACAAACCATTTATATCACTTTAGAAAACCCTACATGTAATGAAGTTGCTGAATTCGATTTGAAACTAAATCCTATAATTCAGTTTGAATCCATTGTAAGTTTAACGGTTTGTGACGAAGATCAAGATGGATTTACAACCACCACTTTATCTTCTTTAAACGGTGATGTCACTAATGGAGAAGAAGGATTCGCTGTCAAATATTTCTTAACCGAACAAGATGCTATTGACAATACCAATCCGCTCCCAAACTCGTATACAAATACAACAAATCCATTTACATTATTTCCAAGAATTACATTTTCTGAAACGGGTTGTTACGACTATAATTCATTTGAAGTTACCGTTTTACCAGCACCAGAAAGTGAAAAACCAGAAGATATTATAATATGTGATGCCGATAGAGACGGTTTCTCACCTATTAATTTAAATAATAGTATTCCTAACTCTATTTTGGCAACACCAAACAGAAGTGTTAGTTTTCATAATAGTTTAGCTGATGCGCGCTCTGATGAAAACGAAATTACCAACATATCTAATTATGCCGCTCAAACAGAAATTGTTTACATGCGTGTTGAGAACAGTACAACCGGTTGTTATGCTATTGAAGAATTATATATTATTGTAAATACCTTACCTTACGTTGGCGATCTCTCTAACTATGTTCAGCAATATACGTTTTGTGAAGATGTGACAGATGGCATTGGTCAATTTGTTTTTGAAAACAAGGATAGTGAAGCTTTAGACGGCCAAACAGGTAAAGAAGTTAGTTACTACCTTAACGCAACTGATGCTGAAAATAAGATTAACCCTATCGACAAAACAAGTGTTTATGAGAATATTTCTAACCCACAACAAATCCATGTTAGAATAGAAAACCTTACAGACGAATCTTGTTATACCACGTCATCTTTTGCTGTTGAAGTCGGTACAAATCCAACATACAATGAGCCTACAAATTGGTTTGTTTGTGATGATATTTCAAACGACGGTTCAGAGCTTTTTGATTTTTCTAGGGTAGTTGATGAAGTCACTGCAGGCATTCCAGATATACAAACGGTAAAATTCTATACTTCAGAAAGTGATGCTATCAATAGCACAAATGAAATACCTCTAGAATTTAGTAACACCGTAAATCCACAACAAATTTTTGTACAGATAGATAATGGTACCATTTGCCAATCTATTACATCATTTGTTGTTAACGTAATTGCAGTACCAGATGTCACACTTCCGGAACCAATTATAGCATGTGATGATGACACCGATGGTACGCTTCAATTTGATTTAACAGTTAAAGAGGCCAACATTACAGATGTTAGACAACAGAATATCATCATTGAATATTTTGCTAATTATGAAGATTCTGAAGCTGGTATAAACTCAATTTCAAATCCTGAAAATTATACGAACACTTCAAATCCTCAGACGGTTTATATGAAAGTGACAAATACCGTTTCTAATTGTTACGCGGCACTTCCAATAGAATTAATAGTGAACCAACCTCCTATTATTACTGATTTTCAAGAGTTTGAAATTTGTGCTAATGAATTAAACACAGTGGATTTAACTGAAATCAATGAAATAGCAACAGATAACACTTATAATGTTTTATTTAGTTATTTCTCTACTGAAGCAGATGCCATAGCTAATTCAAATGCCTTAGACACGAATTACACATACCAAAGCAATTATGATACGTTATTTGTAAGAACAGAATATAGTACAACGCATTGTTCAACGTACTACGAGTTTCATTTAAAAGTTAATCCGCAACCTGTCGCCAATCAACCTAACGACTTAGAAGCTTGTGACGATGATTTTGATGGTCTTTTAAATTTTGATTTAGCGCAACAAGACTCCAGCATTTTAGGTGCTCAAAGTCCTGATTTATATTCTGTATCATATCACAACACAGAATTACAAGCTAATGAAAACAATGCTGCATTAGAAACGGATTATATGGCTTATGATAGCGAAGTAATCTATGTTCGTGTAGAAAATAATAATACAGGGTGTTATGCCGTCACTTCGTTTAACGTTATAATAAACCCAATTCCAGTCGTTGATGTTGGAGACCAAGTTATTTGTATCGATAATATGCCACTACTCGTTTCGGCTAATACTAATTATGCAACAGATTCTTATTTATGGTCAACTGGCGAAACTACTCCAGAAATTGATATTACAGAAGTAGGGAATTATTGGGTAACCGTTACTACTGCATCAGGCTGTGAAAACACGAGTTATTTTGGTGTTACGGAATCTGAAACAGCAACTATTGAAACTACGGAAATTGTAGATTTCTCAGACCCAAACAATATTACAGTAACCATTAGTGGTATTGGTAATTACCTTTACCAATTAGATGATTTTGATCCTCAGGATTCCAATGTGTTTCAGAACGTGGCTATGGGCTACCATACGGTTACAATCATAGATTTAAATGGTTGTGCTAATGTAACGAAAGAAGTTTTAGTCGTTGATATCCCTAAATTCTTTACCCCTAACAACGATGGTGATTTTGATACGTGGCATATTGTAGGAATTGAAACATTACCAGGAACTGTTATTCATATTTTTGATCGCTACGGAAAACTTATAAAACAATTAACATCTAGTTCTCCTGGATGGGATGGTTATTACAATGGTAAGATACTTCCAACAAGTGACTTTTGGTTTATTGCTGATGTCAAACGTGGTTCAATAGCGTTTGAAGTTAAAGGTCATTTTACATTAAAACATTAAACTCAATAACCTTAACACATTATAATAATCCCCTTACTTCGCGGTAAGGGGATTTTTGCTATTTAATAATTTCCGATTGCGTGTGTCTTTTACCATATTTAATTAGAACGGCATAGCTCTCATTCATACGAACATCTACTTTTAGATACGCAGTTAAGTTTATGAAGGTAACTTTCAAACGGTTAAATGACGTCTTTTGTACAGATTTACTTGCACTTATATAATTTTCTTTATATTTATCAAAAAAAATTACACAATTTGCCATTGCTTTGATCCTAACCAATGAAAAAGAAAAGTATAATCTTATTTCTATTACTTTTCGTGTATGTGAATTATTCATTTGCGCAACAGATTACAACGGACAATACGCAACTTCCTAATGAACTTATTCAAAATTTAGTTAGCAGTGACTGTGTTACCATAGACAACGTATCATCTCCAATAAATGGTAGTATAAATAATATCATTAGTTATGGTACCTTTGAGAGAAACACCTCAAACTTCCCGTTTCAAAATGGCATACTATTATCAACGGGTCGTGTAAATTCTGCCGGAAACTCCATAAACGCTCAAGATCTAAATGAAGGAAATATAGATTGGGTAACAGATCCTGATATTCTTAATGTACTTGGTATAGACCAAACTTTAAACGCCACCGCTATTGAATTCGATTTTTCATCTGCAAATAGTTTTGTGTCCTTTAATTATTTATTTGCTTCAGATGAGTATCAACAAGAATTCCCTTGTAACTTTGAAGATGTCTTCGCTATTTTAATAAAACAAGTAGGCACCACAGATCCTTATGTTAATATTGCGGTAGTTCCAGATACAACAACCGAAATTAGTACCAATACCATTCACCCAACCATCACCGGATTTTGTGAGTCTCAAAATGAAACCTACTTTAATGGCTATAATAATGGTGATACTAATTTTAATGGCCGTACAGAAGTATTAACTGCTAGGACTGATATTATTCCTAATACAACCTACCATATAAAATTAATTATTGCAGATCATATTGATCAACGATTTGATTCTGCCGTATTTATAGAAGCTGAAGGCTTTGGAAACTCCATAAACCTTGGTCCAGACCAAAGTATCTGTGGTAGCGATCTAACCTTAGATGCTAATATTAATAATCCGGCTGCAACATATGCTTGGTTTTTAAACGGTAATCCAATTAGTGGAGCTACCAATTCAACATTAGAGGTCACATTATCTGGAACTTATTCCGTTGAAATTTCGATGCCTTCGGCTAGTGGCAATTGCATCTTAACTGATGCTATAGATATCGAAATTACTCCATACCTAGATGCTGCACCAATTGAAGCAATTGAAATATGTGATCCAGTACCAAGTGATGGCCTACATGAATTTGATTTTACAGAAAAAGATGATGAAATCTACGAGTCTTTACCTTCTACAAATTATGTTATAAGTTATCACCTTAATGAAGACGACGCTCAAAATAACAGCGATCCTATATTAGGTATTTATGAAAACACAGAACCAGCCGAGACTATTTATGTTCGTATAGAAAGTTTGACTGGAGATTGTCTTCAAATCGGAAGTTTTGAGATTATAGTCAAAGACTCGCCTAGTGCATTAGAATACAATATAGAGGTCTGCAATGGTTTAACATTTGCACAGTCCGACTTAGGTTTACACGCACTTGATTTAGCAGTAGCTGATTACGAGTTTGACACTACAGTGACTTATCACTTAACAGAAGAAGATGCATTAAATGCTGAAAATGAAATTAATGATTTTCCGGATGTAACCACAGGTATACCTGGATTTTTTGCACGAATAGAAAGCATTTTTTACGATTGTGCCTCAGTTGCTCCTATTAATTACAATTATGTAGTTTCTCCAGAAGTCGATAGAATCATTATTGACAATTGCCTAGACCCAATGTACAATGAAGTTAGTGGCGGTGAAACCTTTGATTATGACAGTTTAGTATATTCTTATGATATATATGACCTCATAGCTTTAATGGAAGCTGAATACCCAGAAGCTGAATTCACTATTAGACTAGATATACGAGACCAACCAGATTTCCCAATTCTTCGTTTTTCTAGCCCCGAATTTTGGGTTCCACTTGGCGCAAAATTTCCTGATGAATATTGTTTTAGTTATACAACTGTAATAGTTCATAAAAACCTAGTATACAACCTTTTTCGCAGAGACAAAATTGAATCTGCTTGTGATGACCCTTCAAATGATGGCATAATAGATGTAGATTTAGCTGCTTTGGCAGAAGATTATAAAAGTGGTTATGACGAAGTTAATATTGATTTTTATCTATCTGAAGAAGATCGTGACAATCAACTCACTCCGTTAGATCCAACCGCAATAATATCTATGGCTAACGACGAAAGTCTTTATCTACATTCCTCCTATAATAGTTGTAGCTACGATTCTAAGGTAACTTTTAAAGTGTATCCAATTTATGAAGTAGAGCCTATTTCTATAGAACACTGTGGAAACTTAGATCCTATTACTAATGAAACCCATATTGCCTTAGCTCCTTTAAAAGATATCTATACCATAGATATGTCAATAATTGGCGATGTGAATTTTTATTTAAGTTATGAGGATGCTGAAAATCAAGTCAATGAAATTACAGAAAGTTATAATGTAGCAGGCAATGAACAACTCTTCTACGTTAGAATCTCTAGTTTACTATGGAACAACAATTTATGCCCAACAATAACAACATTGCAAGTTAGTCTAGGGAATGCCATTGAAGCCAGTGATCCCAATCCTTTAATTATATGCGACGATGACCAAGATGGAATAGCAACGGTAAACTTAGACCATGTGATTTCAGAGTTGTCCGATGGAACTGATGATTTAAGCTTTTCATTTTTTGAAACCTACTCCGATGCTACAGCAAATACTAATAGTATTGAAAACTCAAATTCTTATACCACAGAAAGTAAGGATGTATTTATAAGAGCTGAAATAGCATCCTTAAATTGTTTCACTGTATTTACATATAACATACAAATCTACTCTAATCCCCAGCTCACTGAGATTGAAGACTATATATATTGCACATCTGACATACATACTCCTACCGAATTTATTTTTGAGGATAAAGACTTAGAAATTATAAATGGACAACAAGGTATGCAAGTCCTTTATTATGAAACAGAAAATGACGCTATAAACAATACCAATGCGATAGATAAAACAGTGGCCTATTTGCTAAGTTCTAACCCACAGACCATTTTTGTTCGACTTGAAAATGAAGCTCAAAACACTTGTTTTAAAGTCGCACCAATGTACGTTGAAGTTAGGCAAGCTCCACTATTTAATTATCCTTCTGATGTTTTTGAATGCGACGTGGACAGGACCGGACTTGCAACCACCAATTTACTCGATAAAATCACAGAGATAAACGAAGGAAGTTCAACAGAATTAAGTATTTCATTTCACCTCACCCCTTTAAATGCTGAAATAGGAACTAACCCTATCCCTTTAATTTATACGGCCACTAATAATCCACAACTCATATACACACGCATTGAAAACACTAATACAGAATGTGTAGAAATAGCAACATTTAATATAAATACCTTATCGCTTCCCGAGGTACAATATAACCAACAACTTGTAGCTTGTGGCAATAATGAGAATTACACTCAAGAATGGAACTTAACACAGATTGAGTTAGAGATACTACAAGGACGACAATATAATATTGATTTCACCTATTTTGAAACTGAAGACGATTTAAATATGGATCTTAATCCTATTGTAAATCCAGAATCTTATACCAACACATCAAACCCACAAACCTTATATGCTAAAATAACAAATGCATCAACAGGATGTTTTGACTCAGTCCCTTTTGAATTAATAACTAATAGTCCTCCAGACATTAATAGGTTTGAAACATTTAATAGCTGTGAAAATGAAGACCACAGCATTAACCTCTTAGATGTGAATGACGTTTTAATTGACAATACCTATAACGTTATTATCAATTATTTCTCAAATGAAGCCGATGCAGAAGCTAATGAAAACGCCTTAGATTCAAATTACAGTTATACCAGTACTTCAGAAACACTATATACTAGAGTTGAGTACAGTACAACACATTGCTATATTGTTTATCCATTTCAATTGATAATTAATCCGCTTCCTATTGCACATCAGCCAAATGATTTCAGCGTTTGTGATGATGATTTTGATGGCTATGTAGCAATTGATTTAACACAACATGATTCTTTTATTTTAGAAGATCAGAGTCCAAGCGAATTCATTGTGTCTTATTACACCTCAGAAATAAATGCGATTGATAAAACGTTACCACTAACTTCAGACTACGTTGCTTATGATAATGAGACTATTTTTGTAAGACTAGAAAATAACATAACAGGCTGTTACGATATTACCGAATTTTCTATTGTGATTCATTCATTACCATATACAGATATTGAGGATCAAGTTATTTGTGCAAATGACTTACCATTAGTGGTATCTGCAGACACTAATAATCCTTCCGATAGTTACTTATGGTCAACAGGTTCAACGTCGGCTTATATTGAAATTAGTACTATTGGATCCTATTCCGTAAGTATAACCAATGAATTTGGATGTGAAAATACCTCAACATTTAGTGTTACTGAATCAGAATCTGCGACTATTGACGTTGTGGAAACTATAGATTTTTCAGATCCTAACAATATTATTATCACGGTATCTGGAATTGGCAATTATTTGTATCAACTAAATGATGGTCCTTTTCAATCCTCAAATGTGTTTAATAATGTGCCTATAGGTTATAATAAGCTGAATATTATAGACCAAAATGGTTGTGCAAATCTGACGCGAGATATTTTAGTGATTGATACACCAAAACATATGACTCCCAATAACGATGGAGACTTTGACACATGGCACATTACAGGTGTAGAAACTCTACCTGGAACAACGGTTCAAATTTTTGATAAATATGGTAAACTACTAACCGTATTAGACCACAATACGCTGGGTTGGGATGGCACATATAACCAAAAGAACATGCCAGCTGGTGATTATTGGTTTGTGGCAGATGTTATTCAAAATGGAGAACAGTTTCAAATAAAAGGCCATTTTGCTTTAAGGCGCTAGTTCATATTACCCATACGAAATAGCCCGTTAGTAGCGGCATTTATTCGCTTTACTTTTTTTTTACTACATTTAGGAAAAAAAAGAAAACTTTGTTTTCTGCTATTGCTTGATACTATAATGTAATGAAAAAGAAAAATATCCTATTATTTCTCTTCCTTTTCGCGTATATATATAATTCATATGCGCAGCAAATAACGACAGACAATTCGCAACAGCCCAATGAACTTATTCAGAATTTGGTTGGTAGTGATTGTATTACGGTTAACAATATTTCGTCTCCCATTAATGGAAGTATAAATAATATTGTCAGTTTTGGATCTTTCGACAGTAATGGCACAAACTTTCCTCTTCAAAATGGTATAATTTTATCAACGGGTCGCGTAAGTTCGGCAGGAGATCCCCAAAACCCTCAAGACCTAAATGAAGGTAATATAGAATGGGCAACAGATTCGGATATTCAAGATGTATTAAATATCGATCAAACGCTGAATGCTACAGCTATTCAATTCGATTTTTCATCTCCTAATAATTTTATTTCCTTTAATTATCTGTTTGCTTCAGATGAATATCAACAAGAGTATCCTTGTAATTTCCAGGATGTTTTTGCCATATTAATTAGGCGTGCAGGCACATCTGATCCTTACGTAAATATGGCGTTAGTTCCAGAAACTTCAACTGAAATAAGTACTAATACTATTCATCCGAACATCACTGGGTTTTGTGACGCCCAAAACGAAGCGTATTTTCGAGGATACAACTCAGGTGATACCAATTTTAATGGCAGTACAGAAGTGCTAACAGCTAGAGCTGATATCCTTCCAAATGAAACCTACCAAATCAAAATGATTATTGCAGATCATATCGATCAACGCTTTGATTCTGCCGTATTTATTGCAGCCGATGGTTTTGGTAATTCTATTAATTTGGGACCAGATCAAAGTGTTTGTGGTACTGATCATACCTTAAATGCAGATATTAATAATCCCGCTGCAATTTACACTTGGTTCTTAAATGGTAATCCAATTTCGGGACAAACCAATTCAAGTATCGATATTACGGATTCAGGGACTTATGATGTAGAAATCGAAATACCAGCAAACAGTGGTGATTGTATTATAACGGATAGTATTACTATCGAAATAATCCCATTTCAAGATGCAGCTCCTATTGAAACTTGGCTGGTCTGCAATCCTTTTGGAAGCGACGGTACTTATGATTTTGATTTTACAGAAAAAAATGACGAGATATATGCAAACCTCCCGTCTACTAATTATGTAATAAGTTATCATTTAACGATAGATGATGCACAAAACAACAGTAATGCTATCAACCATTTATATCAAAACACAGATCAAATTGAAACCATTTTTGTCAGAATTGAAAGTTTAAGTGGTGATTGTCTACAAATCGGTTTATTTGACATTGTTGTCAGTGACTCTCCTGACATGTTAGAATATACTATTGATGTATGTAACGGAGAGCTCGTAGAAATTGTTTTTAATGACCTTAATTATTTAGGTACAGTGGTTTCTAATTTTGACTTAAATACTACGGTTTACTTTTATCTTACAGAAGATGATGCCATAAATATAGAAAATGAAATAACTGAATTTCCATCATTAATTGATGAACCAGATTTATTTTATGCCAGAATATTAAGCGATTCTAGCACGTGTCCGACAATAGTTCCTATTCACATCGATTATATACCAGAAACAGATTTAGGAATAGAAAATTACATATATAATCTTTGTATGAGTCCTGATTATAGTGAAAATTCTTATAACTATACTAACGTACCTATTGATTATAATATACCAGAAATATTTGACGAAATTGAAACGAAATATCCTGGTACAATAGTGCAACTTCAAGTTTTTCTTGGCACAAGTCCGATATTCACAACATCTAGCACCCAATACTTTATTCCTATTAGCATAAGGTATGTTGATGAAAACTGCCCTCAATATATGAATTTAGAACTTCATAAAAATTTATTATACTCTAGGTTTAAGGATGATTATAATATAGCAAGATGTGATGACGAAACCGATGACGGTATTTTAGATTTTGACCTAGCGGAAATAATTACGGAACTTAAAGGTAATTACGATATAGATTTAAAATTGTATGAATCGGAAAACGATCGGACTAATGGATCTAACGAATTAGATCAAAATACCATAGTAACTGTTACCAATTCTAAAACACTTTATGCCAGCTCAACGTTTGATGGATGTTCTCATGACTCAAAAATAATCTTAAATGTCACTCCAGGTTTTTACGTTGCACCAATAGCCATCGATTATTGTGGAAATACAGACCCGGTAACAAACACTACCAATATTGTTTTAGCTCCATTAGTTCAAACGGTTCTTCCTGGTCTCAGTCTCGGAACTCCTGTTAAATTTTACCTTACGGCAGATGATGCTGAAAACCAAGAGAACGAAATTACTGAGAGTTATGATATTGCTGGAAATCAACAATTATTTTATGTTAGGGTGGTAGATTCGTCCACTGAATGTTATGATGTCACAACCCTTGAAGTTAATATTACTAATGCTATTGAAGCTAGTAATCCAGAACCTTTAGTTGTTTGTGATGATGACCAAGATGGTAGTGCCACTGTTAATTTAGAGAACATACTTCTAGAATTATCTGATGGATCTACTGATTTAAGTTTTACGTTTTACGAAACCTACCAAGATGCGGTGAATACAGATACTCCAATTTCTAACCCTAGTAGCTATACTACGGAAAGTACTACTGTATTTATTCGAGGTGAAATAGAAGCCTTAGACTGTTTTACTATTTTTTATTACGATATTGAGATATACGCTAATCCACAACTTAATTCCATTGACGATTACATTTATTGTGGAATAGACTTGAATGCTGATCCGGAGTTTCTCTTTGAAACTAAAGATTCAGAAATTATTAATAGCCAAGTGGGTATGCAAGTGCTGTATTTTGAAACTGAAAATGATGCTATAGACAGACTCAACCCTATTGATAAAACTGTAAATTATCTTCCATTATCAAATCCACAAACAATTTTTGCACGTCTGGAAAACGAAATTGGAAATAGTTGTTTTAAAATTGCTCCCATGCAGATCGAAGCACGCCAAGCTCCTATTTATAATAATCCAATAGACGTCTTTGAATGTGATTTTGATAAAACAGGTTTAGTGACCACCGACTTAAGTAACATTATTAATGATATAACTGCTGGGAGTCCAACAGAATTAAGTGTTTCTTTTCACCTTACACCACTGAATGCAGAACTTGGATCTAATGCTATTCCATTAATCTATACCGCAACAAGTAATCCTCAAATAATCTATGCAAGAGTAGAAAATATAAATTCGGGCTGTTTTGAAACCCCTACTTTTAGTCTTAACGCGCTTTCCCTTCCAGATGTGCAATTGGGCAAATCTATTTCTGCCTGCGCTAATAATAACAATTTTATATTAGAATGGGACTTAACTCAAATTGAATTAGAGCTTTTAGAAGGTAGACAATATAATATTAGATTTACTTATTTTGAATCTGAAGAAGATGCATTGACAGATAGTAACCCTATTGCAAATCCTGAAACGTATACAAACACTTCTAGCCCTCAAACTATGTATGCGAAAATCACAAATGCAACAACGAGCTGTTTTGATACTGTTCCTTTTGAACTCATAATTAATAGCCCTCCAGAGATCAATGAATTTGAAACTTACAATGTTTGTGAAAACCCGGAAAACACGGTAAACCTATTAAATATTAACGAAGTACTTATTGATAATACCTTTAACGTTATTATTAACTATTTCTTAAATGAAACGGATGCCGAAGCTAATGAAAATGCCTTAGACTCAGATTATATTTATACCAACACAACAGAAACATTATATACCAGAGTAGAATTTAGTACCACGCATTGCTATACTGTTTATCCTTTTCAATTGACCATAAATCCGTTACCTGTGGTCAATACTCCTGATAATCTCGTAGTTTGTGATGATGATTTTGACGGTTATGTTTTCGTAGATTTATTACAGCAAAACTCAGCTGTTTTAGGTAACCAAAATACAAACGATTTTACGGTAAGCTATTACAATTCAAGTACGAATGCGATTGAAAACACAAACCCATTAAATTCTAATTACAATACCACAAATGGTGATATTATTTTTGTACGCATAGAAAACAATAATACTGGTTGTTATGATATAACACAGTTTTCAACGGTTGTTAATTCAATACCTAATATTTCTATTCCAGATCAAGTTATATGTTTAGATGATTTACCATTGTTAGTTTCTGTAAGCACCAACATACCTTCAGACACCTACCAATGGTCCACAGGAGCAACCTCTTCAGAAATTGAAATTCTTGAAACCGGTTCCTATTCTGTTACTGTAACCAACCAATTTGGTTGTGCGTATACCGAAACATTTAGCGTTATTGAATCCGAGTCTGCAATGATTGATGTTATTGAAACTATAGATTTTTCGGATCCAAACAATATTACGGTTACCGTGACTGGAATTGGAAATTATTTATACCAACTTAACACGAATCCTTTACAATTATCTAATATATTTCAGAATGTCCCAATAGGACAAAACACCATTACAATTATAGACCAAAATGGTTGTGCAAGCATCACCAAAGACGTTTTTGTAATAGACACACCAAAACATTTAACTCCAAATGGTGATGGAGATTTTGATACATGGCACATAGCAGGAGTTGAAACACTACCAGGAACTGTTATCCATATTTTTGATCATTATGGAAAATTAATGACACAATTGAATCACAACTCACTAGGTTGGAATGGGACATATAACGGTAAAAAAATGCCTGCAGGAGATTATTGGTTTGTGGCCGATGTTGTTCAAAATGGAAAACAGTTTCAAATAAAAGGTCATTTTGCACTGCGACGTTAGATGCTTTTATAAAAGTTGGCTATTTTAATTCAATTGTCATTCATCCAATTAAAAACGTAACTTATCCTTAAAAATCCCCTTTATTGGGGATTTTTAGGTACATTTTTATCTCCTAAATTGCTGAATACAAAATGACACGCGTTTTACCTAGGCGTTTTTTAAACTTAAACTGTGAGACTAAACTTATTATTTTCCCTTGCTATTACTTTTATTGGTATTCATTATAGCTTTTCCCAACAAATAACCACAGATGATGCTTTAGGTTTAGAACAACTTATCCAGCAAAACCTTGGGCAGAATTGCGTGGAGATTTCTGACATATCTTCAAGCGTTAATGGTTCTATAAACGGTATCAGTAGTTATGGTTATTTTGAACGTGGGGATTCTGATTTTCCTTTTGAAAATGGTATTTTACTCACTACAGGTGATGTTAATTCCGCAGGAAATATACTTAATAGCAACCCCTTAAACGAGGGGGATGATACCTGGGGAACGGATATAGATTTAGAAAACGCCTTAGGCATCTCTAATACACAAAATGCCACCTCAATACAATTCAATTTTATTTCAGTAGCTAACCAAATTCAATTTAATTATTTATTAGCTTCAGAAGAATACCAACAAGAATATCCTTGTTTTTATTCCGATGGCTTTGCCTTTTTAATCAAAGAAGCAGGCTCCTCTGCTCCATTTACAAATATTGCTGTGATTCCGGGAACCTCAATACCCGTTAACACCAATACCATACACGACTTAATTCCAGGATCTTGTGTCGCTGAAAACGAAGCTTTTTTTGAAGGCTATAATGTTGGTGACACTAATTATAACGGTCGTACGGTTGTACTTTCTGCCACTGCTACAATTCTACCAAACGTAGAATATGAAATAAAACTTATTATTGCAGATCAAGATGATCAAAATTTTGATTCCGCAGTTTTTATAGAAGGCAATAGTTTTAATGCTAATGTTGATCTTGGACCAGATATTACCACCTGTGGAGATTCTGTTACTTTAAATGGAGATATTCAAAATCCACAAGCCTCTTATAATTGGTATCAAAATGATGTTCTTATATCGGGTGAAAATAATCCAACATTAAACGCATTATCATCTGGCACCTATACAGTTGAGATCACCATACAACTTAACGCGACATCTTGTATTATTGAAGACACGATTGAAATCACACTTGATACAGAGCAATCGTCCACTCAAATTTCAGATTTTGTGTATTGTGATGATGATTCTAATGATGGTGTTGAAAATTTTGATCTTTCAACAAAAGACAATGAAGTATTAGCATCTGTACCGCCTTCTAGTTACAATATCAGCTATCATTACTCTAGTGAAGATGCGGAGAACAATGACAATCCTATTCTTGGTACTATTCAAAACACAAGTTCTCCACAACCTATATATGTTAGAATTGAAGATACTATAAATGGCTGTTTAGCATTTTCTACATTCAATTTAATAGTCAATGAAAAACCTGAATATGAAGATCCAGATCCAATTATTGCTTGTGAAGACCCGACCTTAAATGGCTATACATTTGTGGATTTAAATGTTGCTAACGATCAAATTACAAATGGTAATCCAAATTTATACGTCTCCTATCATTTTTCAGAGCCCGAAGCAGATTTAGGTCAAAACCCTATTTTTTCACCATATGAAAATCCTAATTTGTCGCAAACCTTATATGTTAGAATTTATGATGCGACAACCGGTTGCTTTTCTACAACGACTATTGATGTTCAATTTCAAGATCTTCCTGCTATAAATTTAGATGATCAAACTATTAATGCATGTGAAGTCGATGAGGATGGTTTTGAATCTTTTGATTTAACAAGTGTGATAGATGATGTTTTACAAGGCATTATAGGCTTAGATCTTAGTTTTCATGAAACGGAATATGATGCACACAATAACCTCAATCCTATTGGGGATGCAGAAAATTATCAAAATACAATTGAAGGTTTTCAGCAACTCTACATACGTGTACAAGACCCAACAACAGGCTGTTATACCGTTATTAAACTATCATTATACACTAATATTATCAGAACAGCGTTATCCGGTAATGTCTTTATAGTTTGTGATGATATTTCTAATGATGGCATCGCTGATTTTGATTTAAATGAAGTGCAATCCGAACTCTTAGATGGCTACGACGATTTTGAAGTTACATTTTTTCTTACCGAAGACGATAGAACCAATGCTATTAATGAAATAGACAAAACAGTACCATTTAACGTCATAAATAATGGCACAATTATTTACGCTGCCCTAGTTGATGATGAATGTACTGGCGATGTTGATATTGCATTACAAATTGCTCCAGCTGTGAGCTTAACACCTCAAGTTACAGATTATTGTGACGAAGATGCTGATGGGTATACCACCTTAGTCATGGATACATTTAATAGTGTTGCACTACAAGGTGTACAAGCTGGAAATGTAAAATATTACCTCACCGAAGACGATGCTATAAATAATGAAAACATCCTACCTGATTATCACTATAACACTACTAACCCACAACTATTTTATATAAGAGTGACCAATGCGCAAACAGAATGCTACGATATTTCCACACTTTTGGTAAACATCGTAAGCGCTCCAAGTATTATGTATCCAGAATCTATAATTATTTGTGATGATAATAATGATGGTATCTCAACTGTAAATTTGGAATCAAAAATTCCAGAAATAGTACCATCAACAACAGGTTTGGATATACGCTTTTACACGGACTACAATGACGCTATTGAAAGTGAAAATGAAATTACCGATCCTGATAACTACTCAACCGCAACCCAATACATTTATGCCCGTGTAGAAAATGAAAGCACAGGTTGTTATAGTCTCTCTGGGTTTTATATTTATGTGAATACCTTACCAGAATTTATTCCAATTACAAATTTTGAAAACTGCGAAGCAGATATTACTGGAGTGGCTGATTTTTATTTCTATTTAAAAGATGATGAAATTCTGAACGGACAATCAGATAAACAGGTACTTTATTATGAAACAGAAGCTGATGCGCTTTCAGGCCTCAATGTTATAGACAAATATGCTGTTTATAATAACACATCGAGTCCTCAAACTATATATGTTAGAGTAGAAAGTTTTACGGATTCTGATTGTTTTGGGGTGTCTTCATTTGAGATTGAGGTAGGCTCTATTCCTATTTTCAATGCTGCGGAAAGCATTTTTGTCTGTGATGATATCAGTAATGATGGTTTTATAACAATAAATTTAAATGATAAAATTGCCGAAATGGTAGCTGGCAGTCCGGAAACTTTAGATATTACATTTCATGAGTCGGCAGATGATGCACTAAACAACACTAATTCTGTACCTTTAATATACACCAATACTACCAACCCGCAAGAGCTTTATGCCAGAGTTGATAATGGTAATTACTGCAAAGGTATTTCTGCGTTTGATATTAACGTCGTTTCAGCTCCTGTTGTTAATTCATCCACACCTATCGCGCAATGTGATGATGATTATGATGGTATTGTAAGTTGGGATTTAACAGTTTCTGAAGTTGAAATACTTGGTGTAAGGCAAGATAATATTGAAGTCACCTACTTTGAAAGTATTGAAGATTTGGAAGCGAACATCAACCCTATTCCAAATCCAGAAAATTATAACAACATAACTAATCCGCAAACGGCATATCTAAAAGTAAATAACACTTTGAGTAATTGTTATGTTAACGTACCGTTAGAACTTATTGTGAATCTCCCTCCTCTTTTCAACGATTTTGAAGTTTATGAGATTTGCGACAATCCCACAAGTAGTTTTGATCTAGCTGAAATTGAAACCGTTTTAATCAATACTGGAACAGACGCAACGCTTTCCTATTACGACACATTTAATAATGCTCAAAATAGTACAAACACATTAAATGTAACTTACAATTACCAATCTATAAACGATGTTATTTTTGTTCGAATTGAACATCCTGTAACGGGATGTTTCTTTGTGTATGATTTTGTACTTCAAATTAATCCATTGCCCATTGCAAATACACCAAATAATATTGAAACTTGTGATGACGACTCTAATGATGGCATCGCATCTTTTAATCTCGAAGCTCAAACTAACACCGTTTTAGGCACACAGAACCCTGATGATTTTACGGTAACCTATCATTTAAATCTTTCAGATGCTGAAGCCGGAGACAATTTAATTTCATCTCCTTTTGTAACAGTAAATCAACAAATCACAGTCCGAATTGAAAACAATGACACAGGATGTTACAGTTTAACCGATTTCAACGTAATCGTAAACCCACATCCAAATGTCCCAGAACCACTTCTAGAATGTGATACGAATTATGATGCTAGTACACCCTTCGATTTAACAACGGCTGAAAGTGATTTATTTACGACACCTAATCCTGATAATATCATCACGTATTATACATCAGAGGACGATTTACAATTAGATAATAACCCTATTTTAAATCCCAGCAACTATTACAATATTAGCAATCCACAAACTATATTTATAAAAGTATATAATACGGTTGCAGATTGTTTCACATTTGTGCCGCTAGAATTGAATGTCAACCTACCGCCTGCTACAAATACTTTTGAAATATTTGCGACCTGTGCAAACGATACTAATAGTTTTGATTTAACGACTATAAATGAGGTTATTGTTGACACCAATTACAATGTGCTTTTTAGTTATTTTACAACGGAAGCTGATGCTATCGCTAACCAAAATGCTTTAGACACAAATTACACCTACACAAGCAACAGTGATATGATTTATGCGCGCGTAGAATTTAGCACAACGCATTGTTATTATATTCATCCTTTTCAACTACGTGTTAATCCGTTACCAATAGCTAATCAACCACCCAACTTAGAGACGTGTGATGATGATTATGATGAGTATTATGATTTTAATTTAAATCAACAAACAGCACCTATTTTAGGGTTTCAAAATCCATCAAATTACAGTGTCACATACTTTAACAGCATACTTGAAGCTGATGAAGGATTCACTCCTTTAGATGCTGATTCTTACAATGGTCATCATAACGAAATTATAACGGCTCGGATAGAAAATAATATCACAGGCTGTTATAGTCTTGTAGATTTTTCACTAATAGTCAATCGAAAACCATATGTAAACATTCCAGATCAAGTGGTTTGTATCGATAATTTGCCTTTGGTGGTTTCTGCCAATACATTTTATCCTACAGACAGGTTTTTGTGGTCAACAAATCAGGTAGGTTCTGAAATAGAAATTACAGAAATTGGAACGTATTCGGTCACTGCAACTACAGAAAATGGCTGTGTAACGACAAGTACATTTAATGTTACAGCATCAGAATCTGCAACTATAGATTTAGCGGAAACAGTAGATTTCTCTGACCCGAATAATATTACAATTACTATTAGTGGTATCGGAAATTACCAATACATTTTAGACGATGGTGACCCACAAGACTCTAATGTTTTTGAGAATGTTGCTTTAGGATATCACACTGTTACCATTATTGATTTAAATGGTTGCGCAGAAGTGACTAAAGAAGTTCTCGTTGTTGATGCACCACCGTTTTTCACTCCCAATGGTGATACCCAAAACGACACTTGGCATATTATAGGAATAGAAACCTTACCTGGCAGTATTGTTTACATTTTTAATCGTTACGGTAAACTCATAAAACAATTAGATTCCAATACACAAGGCTGGGACGGAACATATAATGGTTACAATATGCCAGCCAACGATTATTGGTTTTTAGCAGAAATTAAACAAGGTAATATTGCTTTTGAAGTACGAGGTCATTTTGCACTTCGTCGCTAATAAAAACACATCATCTTTTTTAACATCCTATAACATTTCTAATACTAGTTAGAAGTGTATCTTTGCAGTCCCTTAAGACGAAAATGAAGCAAACATTACTAGTAGCAATTACCCTTATATTTTCCCTATTGAATTATGCCCAAAATATTTCAGTAGATAGTCAAACGTATACTCCACAACAACTCGTAGAAAATATTTTAATTGATAGTGATTGTATTAACAATGTTATAGTCACTAATGTGGTTGGTGGTGATTTTGGAGGAACCGATCAAAGCTACGGCTATTTTGAAGCGAATGGTTCTAGTTTCCCGTTTGAAAGTGGCATTGTACTTAGTACAGGAAGATTAGCAAATGTCCCTGGACCAAATGATAATTTAAGTGATGATAATGCTTCAAGTTGGACCGGAGATTTCGACTTAGAAAGTGCACTAAACGAATCTGGCACCATCAATGCCACCATCTTAGAGTTTGATTTTGTGTCTGTAGCTTCACAAGTTAGTTTCAGATATATTTTTGCATCAGAAGAATATCAGGAGAATAATTCTAATACTTGTAATTATTCTGATGTATTTGGATTCTTAATTAAACCTGTAGCTGGACAAGTGCAGTATGAAAACATCGCCATTGTACCGAACACTGACACTCCTGTTAAAGTAACTACGGTTACACCCGGAGTTCCCAATAGTTGTCCGCCTCAAAACGAAACGTATTTTGGTCAGTTTAATGATGAAAATTCACCTATAAATTTTAATGGCCAAACCGGCATTTTAACGGCCACGGCAAATGTTGTTCCCAATGTGACTTACCACGTAAAGTTAGTCATTGCAGACGAAGCCAATTACAGATACGATTCGGCTGTCTTTTTAGAAGCTGGTAGTTTTGAGCTATCTTCAGATTTAGGTCCTAATTTGCTTGTTGCAACTAGTAATGCTCTATGCGAGGGAGAAACTATAGAACTAAATGCAAGACAAGATGGGCAAAATGCCTACGATTGGTACAAAGATGGTAGCTTAATTGATTCTCAACCTAGCAATTGCGTGAATTGTGGTACATATACCGTTACTGAAGAAGGAACTTATAATGTTGAAGTCACCTTGGCTAATGGCTGTATTGCTTATGGAGAAGTCATAATAGAATATGCGTCATTACCAACCGGTGCAGATTCTGTTTTAATAGAATGTGATGCAAATCAAGATGGTTTAACCATTTACGATTTATATAATGCTACCTTTGATTTAATTAATGGGGATCAAAGTTTAACTGTCGATGATTTTTTCTTGTCAGAAGCAGATGCTATAGCGAATATAAATCCGATTGCAAATCCTGATGCGTTTCAAAACACTTCACCTTTTCAAATTGTTTTTGCACGAATTGTGAATCAAGCCAATTGCCCTACTGTTGCAGAATTAGAATTACAAATCTCAAATAATGTTTTAAACATCCCAGATTTGGAAGCTTGCGATGGAGATGTTGTTGATGGATTTGCGACATTTAACTTAAACGACACCTTTGATTACATTCAAAATCAAATTACTGAAGATACCTATGTCAGTTATTATGAAACTGAAATGGATGCATTTAATGGCAGCAACGCATTAAATCCAACATTCAATAATACTATTGCATATTCCCAAAGCTTATATATAAAGGTCGACACCGATAATGGCTGTTACAGTATTTCTACTGTAAACCTAAATGTACTTTATACGCCTTTACTAGAAGCAGATGACACCTTTTTGTACTGCTTAAATACCTATCCTGAACCACTTATCATTTTTGGTGGAGTACGTAATGATTTACCAAACAATTACTATTACGAATGGCAATTTAATGGCACAACAACTGAAGTCACTACGTTATTTTATGAGGTTACAGAACCCGGTGTATATACGGTTATTGTAACAGATCCTAATGGTTGTTCTGCTAGTAGAACAATTACAGTTTTAGCTTCTGAAACTGCAACTATAGAAAGTGTCAACGTTATAGGTGTAGCTCCTAATAATACGGTCACCATTTCGATATCTGGTGAAGGTGATTACGAGATGGCTTTAGACGATATTGACGGCATATATCAAGATAATTTTGTATTTACCAATGTTTCAAAAGGATTTCATACGGTGTATATCAGGGATAAAAATGGTTGTGGCACTACGGAAGCAACCATTTCAGTTTTGGGCTTTCCTAAATTCTTTACCCCAAATGGTGATGATGATAATCCCACGTGGCAAGTTACTGGAGACGAAGACCAATTTAATCAGATAGCATCTATTCAAATTTTTAACCGTTATGGTAAATTAATGACGGTATTAACGACTGCAAATCGTAGTTGGGATGGTACACTAAAAGGCAAAACACAGCCGAGTGATGATTATTGGTTTATTGCAGACTTTACAGATGGCAAGACCTATACTGGTCATTTTGCATTGAGAAGATAATTCCGGTTTTTCGCATTCACAGAAAAGAAACTAGGCTACAAGTTCTATCTATTATAATATTGCTTGTTATTTCTGAGTAAAAACAATCCACATTTAGCATTTTTAAAAAGGTGAAACACAAAACCATAAGCAGCTAAACCCTTGATTGACTATACCGTACAACAAATAGATTTCACATTTTCTTATCTCACTTAATCTTCTATTTTTGTAATACCTAACCCAACCTTTATTTGAGCGAGAATTAACGTAACTATTACTTAACAAATGAAAGTATTATATTACATATTTTTGCCCACTATTTTTATAAAAACTACATGAAAAACTACGCTGTTTTACTTTTCACCCTGCTATCAATTTTAAAGGGTTATTATTCAATTAATGAAATAAATTACACGACATATAACTCAGAGCACATGGCTTGTCCTGCTCCAATCATAAACACCTTTAGTCCCGATAGTGGACCTGTAAACACAGAAATTATAGTTAATGGAAGTAACTTTGATACCATAACAACAGTAGATTTTAACGGTATCAGTGCTACTTTTACTCTAATAAATGATACCGAAATTGCGATTGTAGTGCCTTCAGGAATTACTGCGACTTCTAGCATAACACTTACAACTTCGGGAGGCTGTGATGCAACAACTGCTTCAAGTTTCACCCTCTTAAATTCTGATTGTAATGCTGCAGATGAGATTTATATCTCAGAGGTTTATGATTCCGACGGAGGAAGTTATGGTGTTATAGAGCTTTATAATCCAACAAACACCACAATAAACTTGGATGCCATTTATGAAATACAACGTTTTGGAGATATCGGTAATGCGACTCCGAGTGCAACGATTCCTTTAGAAGGTTCTATCGCTCCACTTAGTACCTATATTATTGAAATGGGTAGTACTGGTAATTCGTGTAACGGCTTAACTGCTGGTATTTCAATAAATGCTGGTATTAATGAAGATGACGAAATTCAATTACTAAAAAATGCGACTGTCATTGATGTAATGTATACAGATGATGAAATTGGCTACACTTTTATTAGAAATGCAGATGCTACAGCACCAAGCGCAACCTATAACCTTAACGAGTGGTTACTACTAGAAGTTGAAGATTGCTCTAATTTAGGTTCTCATACTGCTGATGCGAATTCTTTTCCAACGATTACACATCCTAACAATCAAGCAATTTGCGAAAATGGATCAGCATCTTTCTCCGTAACTATAGATTCAGGATCCTATACCTACCAATGGCTTGTTCTAAATACTACTGGAAATTGGGTAAATGTAAATAATGATAGTAATTATTCTGGTGCAACAACCAGTACTTTGACAATAACAAATACTCCGAATAGTTTTGATGGATTACAATATTACTGTATGATGTCCTCTGTAGGTTGCGATCTTGTTTCAAATGCAGCTCAATTGGAGGTTTCAAACCCTGAAGTTGATACACTTCCCAACCAAACCGTATGTTCTAACTATATTCTACCTGAATTAACGAATGGTAATTATTATACAGGAATGAACGGCACAGGAACGCAGCTTAATGCTGGAGATATTATAACAACTTTTCAAACGATTTATATTTTCAATACCTCTGGTACTCCTTCTAATACTTGTAGTAATGAATCTAGCTTTACCGTTTCAATTAGTGGGAATCCACTAGTAAGTGTATTAAATGACCAAACGGTTTGTTCAGAATTTGTACTACCAAGTATAACGAATGGAAATTATTTTACGGCTACTAATGGAAATGGTACTCCTTTAAATGCAGGTGATATTATTTCAGAATCACAAACCATTTATATTTATAACGAGAATGGAGTTGCTCCTAATATCTGTACTAACGAAAGTAGTTTTGAGGTGAGCGTAATTGGCACTCCAGATGTTAATATACTTCCTAATGTTTCGATTTGTTCGGAATTCATTTTACCAACACTTACCGATGGAAACTATTTCACAGGAACCAATGGAACAGGAACACCACTGACTTCGGGAGCTAGTATTACAACATCACAAACCATTTATATTTATAATGAGCTTGGTACAACACCAGATACTTGCACTAACGAAAGCAGCTTTGAGATTACTATTTATCCTGCTACAGATTTTACGTTAACGGATTCAAATATTGAAATCGACGGAAGTACAATAACCATAACAATGCCTGATACTAGCATAGATTATGAATACGCTATTGATGGTACTAGTTTTCAAAGTGAAAATGTATTTAACGATATTTCTGAAGGAGCAAACACCTTATATGTTCAAGATAGCAATGGCTGTATTGTTAGATTTATATCATTTGAAATCCAACCAATGGCAGATGAATTATTTATACCAAATGGCTTTTCTCCTAATAATGATACTAAGAATGACTGGTTTAATATTCAAGGCTTATATGATGTGTATACCAATCATAAATTACAAATATATAACCGCTACGGAATACTAGTTTTTGAAGGAAACAATAATAACAAATGGTTTGGAATAGCAAATAAAGGACTAATGAAAACTGATAATGTGTTACCTGTAGGCACTTATTTCTATGTCTTGGATTTAAATGACCCAAGCACCAATTCTAAGCCGTTTACAGGTTGGGTTTATCTTAATAAATAAATCGTCTATTTTATTCAACCTTTAATTTCAAGCAATGAAACGTATTCATTTATTAATTCACTTTACCTACCTCTTAAGTTTATCTTTTATAACGAATACTTATGCCACAGTTGGTAGTGATATTGAAGAAGTCAACAGCTTTTGTCCTGCACCAATAATTAATACGTTTACACCTGCTAGTGGACCGGAAAACACATTGATTACAATTAATGGTAGTAACTTTGACGATGCAACTTCGGTGACTATAGATGGCATTAACACCAATTTTACGATTATAAGTAATTCCCAAATCACAGCGCTTGTTCCTGATGGTGCAATGGATGCATCGAGTATTTCTATTTCAAGTAATGGAGGATGCATAGGAAGTTCGTCCACTGATTTTACCGTGTTAGAATCGTCATGTAGTGTTAGTGAAATTTATTTTTCTGAACTATATGATGCACAGAGTGGTGCATTTGGAATTATTGAACTTTACAATCCAACAAATACAACTGTAAATTTAGATGGAGTTTATGAAATTTTCAGATATGGAAATATTGGTGAACCTGACGCGGATGCTACCGTTATACCTTTAACGGGATCAATCCCTTCTCTAAGCACCTTTATAATTCAAAGTAATGGTTCAGATGCTTGTACTGGATTCTCTGTAGATTTTACTCTAGGAGCTGGATTTAATGATAATGATGAATTTAAACTTAAAAAAAATGGCATTGTCATAGACAATGTTCAAGCCATTGATGAGAGAGGTTATACTATAATTAGAAATGCAGATGCTATTGCACCTTCAAGTACTTTTGACTCCAACGATTGGTATAGTGATGGTAATGAAGACTGCAGCGATATTGGGTCTCATAACGTAAATACATCAAGCACCTCACCTAACATCATCCATCCGCTTTCCCAAGACATATGTGAAAATGGAAATACTTCTTTTTCAGTTTCAGTAGATATGGGCTCATACACTTACCAGTGGATGGTCCTTAATAGTTCTGGAAACTGGATTAATGTCACTAACAACAGTAATTACGCTGGTGCATCATCTAATACTTTAACGATTTCTAACGCACCCTCTAGTTTCAATGGGTATCAATACCACTGTATTATGACCTCTACCGATTGTGATTTAGTATCAAATGCAGTACAACTTCAAGTTTCTAACCCAACTGTAGATGTTTTTTCCAATCAAAGCGTATGCTCAGACTACACCTTACCAGCCTTAACTAACGGAGACTATTATACCGCAACTAATGGCGGTGGCACTCAACTTAATGCTGGTGATACTATTTCAACAACACAGATCATTTACATTTATAATGAAATCGGAACGGCTCCCGATACTTGTTCCAACGAAAGTAGCTTTCAAGTAACAGTAAGCGGTACACCAAATGTCGATACACTTGCTGACCAAACGGTCTGTTCAGATTATACGTTACCCGCCTTAACTGATGGTAATTATTTTACCGCTACAGATGGTGGTGGCACTCAACTTAATGCTGGTGATACCATTTCAACAACACAGACCATTTACATTTATAATGAAGTAGGAACAGCTCCTGATACTTGTTCCAACGAAAGTAGTTTTGAAGTAACCGTTAGTGGTACACCAAATGTAGATACACTTGCAGACCAAACCGTCTGTTCAGATTATACATTACCTGCCTTAACTGATGGTAATTATTATACC
>NZ_JAHKPN010000024.1:0-759 GCF_018860545.1 Winogradskyella psychrotolerans
GTGGCACTCAACTTAATGCAGGTGATACCATTTCAACAACACAGACCATTTACATTTATAATGAAGTAGGAACGGCTCCTGATACCTGCTCTAGCGAAAGTAGCTTTGAAGTGACCGTGAGTGGCACGCCAAATGTCGATACACTTGCAGACCAAACAGTCTGTTCAGATTATACATTACCTGCACTTACTGATGGTAATTATTTTACGGGTACTAATGGTACTGGAACACCACTCAATGCTGGTGATGTTATTTCAACAACACAGACCATTTATATTTATAATGAAGTAGGAACGGCTCCTGATACTTGTTCCAACGAAAGCAGTTTTGAAGTGACTGTGAGTGGTACACCAAATGTGGATACACTTGCAGACCAAACGGTCTGTTCAGATTATACGTTACCCGCCTTAACTGATGGTAATTATTTTACCGCTACAGATGGTGGTGGCACTCAACTTAATGCTGGTGATACCATTTCAACAACACAGACCATTTACATTTATAATGAAATCGGAACGGCTCCTGATACTTGTTCCAACGAAAGTAGTTTTGAAGTAACAGTAAGCGGAACACCAAATGTCGATACACTTGCAGACCAAACGGTATGTTCAGATTATACATTACCTACCTTAACTGATGGTAAGTATTATACCGCTACAGATGGTGGTGGCACTCAACTTAATGCTGGTGATACCATTTCAACAACACAGACCATTTACATTTATAATGAAGTAGGAACAGCTCCTGATACTTGTTCCA
>NZ_JAHKPN010000024.1:794-36290 GCF_018860545.1 Winogradskyella psychrotolerans
CTTGTTCCAACGAAAGTAGCTTTGAAGTAACAGTAAGCGGAACACCAAATGTCGATACACTTGCTGACCAAGCTGAATGTGGATCGTATATCTTACCAGCGCTTACCGACGGCAACTATTTTACAGGCACCAATGGTACAGGAACACCACTTAATGCTGGTGATACTATTTCTACAACGCAGACTATTTATATTTATAACGACATAGGAACAGCCCCTAATACCTGCTCTAATGAAAGTAGTTTTGACATTATAATTTTTCCAGCTATAGATTTCTCCTTAGATGAATCAAATATTTCCATAAGCAACAGTACACTTATTGTTTCTATGACGGATCAAACTCTAGACTATTTATATGCCGTAGATTATTCGAGCACGCAGACCTCTAATATTTTTAACGATCTTTCAGAAGGTGTTCATACCTTATATGTCACTGATCTTAACGGTTGCGTCATTAAATCATTGCCATTTGAGATTGAAGTAGAGCTTTTCATTCCTGTGTTTTTCACACCTAATAATGATACATTTAATGATTTCTGGACTGTTATTGACAGAAATAACATTGTAGAAGAAATCCTTATATTTAATAGATACGGGAAACTAATTAAACAATTAATTCCTTCAAATTACTCTTGGGATGGCTATTACAATGGAAAAATGCTAGAGTCGAATGATTTCTGGTATTTAATCACATTAAAAAATGGTGACGAACTTAGAGGGCATTTTGCTTTAAAGCATTAGAGGCTGTTATTGTCTAAAGTTATGATAATGGACTTCCTGATTAAAATCTTGAAGTCCATTTTATTTTAACGCAATTGTAACGTACTTCTGATTTAAATTATAAGCGCTTTATTGTAACTTTGCTGTATGCGATTTAAAATTGAGTCCGAATTTAAACCTACTGGTGATCAACCACAAGCTATAAAAAAATTAGCTGCAGGTATTGATGGAAAAGAAAAGTATCAAACCCTTTTAGGTGTTACAGGTTCCGGTAAAACATTTACGGTCGCCAATGTGATTGAAGAAGTGCAACGCCCAACATTAGTTTTGGCCCACAACAAAACATTGGCAGCACAACTCTATTCTGAGTTTAAGCAATTTTTCCCAGATAATGCTGTTGAGTATTTTGTATCCTACTATGATTATTACCAACCCGAAGCCTATATTCCTGTTTCTGGCGTTTATATAGAAAAAGATTTATCTATTAATGAGGAAATTGAGAAGATGCGTTTGAGTACCACGTCTTCCCTACTTTCTGGTCGACGTGATGTCATTGTGATTGCCTCCGTGTCATGTTTATATGGTATTGGGAATCCTGTGGAATTTCAAAAAAATGTAATTACATTAGAACGCGACCAAGTTATTTCGCGTACCAAATTACTCCATCAACTCGTTCAAAGTTTATATTCAAGAACGGAAGCCGACTTCAAAAATGGTAACTTCAGAATTAAAGGAGATACTGTAGATGTTTTTCCTGGATATGCAGATCATGCGTTCAGAATTCATTTTTTTGGTGATGAAATTGAAGAAATTGAAGCGTTTGACTCGAGATCGAACGAAGTTATAGAACGTTACGACCGCCTCAATATTTATCCAGCAAACATGTTTGTCACCTCGCCAGATGTATTGAATGGAGCGATTAAAGATATCCAAGACGATTTAGTAAAACAATACGATTATTTCAAAGACATAGGAAAACATCTTGAAGCCAAACGATTAAAAGAGCGTACCGAATTTGATTTGGAAATGATTCGTGAACTAGGTTATTGCTCTGGCATTGAAAATTATTCGAGATATTTAGATGGACGATTACCAGGCACACGACCATTCTGTTTGTTAGATTATTTTCCAGATGATTTTTTAATGGTAGTTGATGAGAGTCACGTTACCATTTCCCAAGTGCATGCCATGTATGGAGGAGATAGAAGCCGAAAAGTAAATTTGGTAGATTACGGTTTCCGTTTACCTGCTGCTATGGATAATAGGCCTTTAAAGTTTGAAGAATTTGAAGCCCTTCAAAATCAAGTCATCTATGTGTCTGCAACTCCTGCCGATTATGAGATGCAAAAAAGTGATGGTGTTTATGTAGAGCAAGTGATTCGTCCAACAGGGTTGCTAGACCCTATTATTGAAGTAAGACCAAGTTTAAATCAGATTGATGATTTAATTGAAGAAATACAAAATCGTGTTGAAAAAGACGAGCGTACTTTGGTAACGACTCTGACGAAACGAATGGCAGAAGAACTGACCAAATATTTAACTAGAATTTCTGTACGAACCAGATACATTCATAGTGATGTCGATACTTTGGAACGTGTGGAAATCATGCAAGATTTACGTAAAGGAGTTTTTGATGTATTGGTTGGCGTCAATTTATTGCGTGAAGGTTTAGATTTACCCGAAGTATCATTGGTTGCTATTTTAGATGCAGACAAAGAAGGGTTTTTACGTTCGGCACGTTCACTGACACAAACCGTAGGAAGAGCAGCAAGACACCTAAACGGAAAAGCGATAATGTATGCTGATAAAATTACCAAAAGCATGCAAAAAACAATTGATGAAACGAATTACCGTCGTGAGAAACAGATGGCATATAACACCAAACACAATCTCGTTCCGAAAGCCTTAAATAAAAGTTTGGACAGTGCTTTAACCAAAAATTCAGTAAGTACCTACCGAACAGAACTCGATGCACAAATAGCTGCAGAGCCAGAAAGTGAATACTTAACGAAAGGTGAACTCGAAAAGAAAATTAGAGAACGACGAAAATTAATGGAACAAGCGGCTAAAGCTTTAGACTTTTTGGAAGCGGCTCGGTTTAGAGATGAGATAACGGCTTACCAGAGTAAATTGGAAAAGTTGAAGGTTTAAAGAAGAGGTCAGTGGTCAGAAAAAAGTGTAAAGTAAATTAGTAATAGACACTTCACTAGCAAATTGTCAATATATTACTTTGTACCAAGTACTAATTATACTGCACTTTAAAAATATCAATTAAGAAATCTGGTGGTACAATTTTATTCGGAAAACTATCCATTAAATCTAATACGCGATTAATAGACTCATGACTTAATCCCATACGCAATCCGAAATTGTGAATTTTAACCAATTGTTTTGGAGCGACTTTATGATCTAAATTCATAAGCAATACTAATCTATGAAATTGAACAATACGCTCACTATGTGATTTTAAATTCACATATGTTACAGGGTGTTCAAAAAGATATTGAAAATCCTCTTTAGAAATTTCCAACTGTTTAGCAATACTGAATAAGAAATTATATTCAATAGACCTTATATTTTCATCTGTTTGAGCGAAGGCAATCATCTCGGAAAGCAAACTCAGTTTTTCAACGCGATTAATCATGATTTAATGGGGATTATTTTATACTGTAAAGTTACAGAGGTAGTTTATTTTATTGTCGTTGATATAATGTATCTTGTCGAAAAATTGATTGTACTTAGTCGATTTTTTTAAACGTTTATCAAAATATTACATCGCTTACAACATGAAATTGAAGCATTTACACCTGCTATTTCTAGTATTTATTTCACACCAATTAACCGCTCAAAGCACTGCATCTGAACAGATTATAAAATTCAGCATTACGGCTCCGCAACTTCATTCCGAAAAAACTATTTGGGTGTATTTACCTACAAATTATAAAAAAACTAAAAAATCGTATCCTGTCATTTATATGCATGATGCTCAAAATTTATTTGATGTTGAGACATCCTACGTAGGTGAATGGGGAGTAGATGAATATTTAGATACGCTTACAGATAATCAAAGCATAATTATTGGAATTGAACACGGCAATGCAAAACGTATAGATGAACTCACACCATATAAACACGAAAAACATGGTGGAGGAAATGGAGATTCCTATTTAGCATTTATAAAAAACACCTTGAAACCTCATATAGATATTACTTATAGAACTCAACAAGAAGCCAAGCACACCTCAATTTTTGGATCATCCTTAGGAGGTTTACTATCCTTTTATGCTGTTATTAAATATCCAGAAACATTCGGAAACGCTGGAGTATTCTCACCTGCATTTTGGATTAATCCTGAAATCTTTGATTTGGTTGAAGCTACTCATATTCCAGAAACATCAAGTTTTTATTTTTTAGCTGGAACTGATGAAGGTGACACCATGATACCTAAGTTAGAAGAAATGCTTAACTTGTTAAAATCTAAAGGAGTTAAAGACAATCAATATGAAAGCCATATTATTGAAGGTGGTCAACACAATGAAAAATTATGGGCAGCTCACTTTGGAGACGCTTATCAATATTTAATATATAACAATTAACGTATTCTCATTTTCATGGGAATGAAAATAAATCCTCAATGACTAACAACGACATATTTAAAAAATTAAGAGTCGCACATAAACTAAGAGACGATGATATCGTCAAAATCCTAGAATTAGTGGATTTCAGAATTTCTAAAAGCGAGCTTAACGCCATGTTTAGAAATGAAGACCATCCTAAATACATGGAGTGTGGTGATCAAATTCTAAGAAACTTCCTCAATGGGTTAATTATTCATTTACGTGGACCAATGCCCAAAAAGGGAGAGAAGAAAAAAGTAGAAAAGAAAAAGGAATAGATGTTCTCCACTTTACACCAATCAAAGGGTATAAAATAATAACAAAAAAAGAGCAACAAATTAATGTTGCTCTTTTATATTTTATATAATTCCAATCTAGTTATATACTGAAACAAGTTCAGCATGTCATAATCGTATTATGACAAAACTTCTTGCACCTTATCAGCTGCCTCTTGGAATTCAGTTGCACTCATCACATCTAATCCAGAATTATCAATTAATTCTTTAGCAATATCTGCATTTGTTCCTTGTAAACGTACGATGATTGGTACATTAATATTACCCATGTTTTTATAAGCGTCAATAACACCTTGTGCCACACGGTCACATCTTACAATACCACCAAAAATGTTAATTAAGATCGCTTTTACAGCAGGATCTTTTAATATAATTTCAAAAGCGGCCTCTACTCTAGCGGCATCAGCAGTACCACCAACATCTAAAAAGTTAGCTGGCTCACCACCTGCTTGCTTAATTAAATCCATAGTTGCCATTGCCAAACCAGCACCATTAACCATACAACCAACGTTTCCGTCTAAGTCTACATAGTTTAATCCTAAAGCACCTGCTTCAACTTCAATTTGATTTTCCTCACGTAAATCACGTAATTCAGCTAAATCTCTATGTCTGTATAACGCGTTAGCATCTAACGTTACTTTAGCATCAACTGCCATTATTTTACTATCACTTGTTTTTAAAACAGGGTTGATTTCAAATAAAGACGCATCTGATTTGTCATAAGCTGTATATAAAGCGGTAACAAATTTTGTCATTTCTTTAAAAGCAAGACCAGATAAGCCTAAGTTAAAAGCGATACGACGTGCTTGAAAAGGTAAAATCCCAGTTGAAGGATCAATTTCTTCATTATGTATTAATTCTGGTGTTTCTTCTGCAACAGTTTCAATATCCATTCCACCTTCCGTAGAATACACAATCATATTTCTACCTGTAGCACGATTTAATAACACAGAAATATAAAATTCGTCTGGCTCACTTTCACCTGGATAATAAACATCTTCAGCTACTAAAACTTGATGAACACGCTTACCTTCAGCAGAAGTTTGAGGCGTTACCAAATCCATACCGATGATTTGTCCTGCAATTTCTTCAACTTCCTTAAGGTTTTTGGCTAATTTTACACCTCCACCTTTTCCTCGTCCACCTGCATGAACTTGAGCTTTTATAACGTGCCAACCTGTTTCAGTTTCAGCCGTTAATTGCTTTGCTGCATCAACAGCTTCTTTAGCACTTTGAGCTACAATTCCACGTTGGATTCGTACTCCAAAACTGCTTAATAATTCTTTTCCTTGATATTCGTGTAAATTCATTTTTGATAAGAAATTTATTGGTCTGACAAAAGTAAGCATACTAATAGTTTTTACCAATAGTTTTTAAAATTGATTTATCACTTGCTAGAACACAATCTCGAAGTCTAATCAATTAAACGCTTTATCGCAGAAAATGCCTTATCTACCAAATAGTCTTCCACTACAATGGTAAACTCATTAGTGGTAGAAACTACTTCATATAAGGTAATATTCTCCCATGCCAACCGCTTAAATATTTGATAATACAAGCCAACAATTTTGGAATTCCCTTTAGGCAAATAAATACTAATAGCGGACAATTTTTCCTGTAAGCCGATTTGTGTCTCTTTATGGAAGGCCTTGAGAACGCGCTCTTTTTCCGA
The DNA here is from genome assembly GCF_018860545.1 of Winogradskyella psychrotolerans. Lineage (GTDB taxonomy): Bacteria > Bacteroidota > Bacteroidia > Flavobacteriales > Flavobacteriaceae > Winogradskyella > Winogradskyella psychrotolerans_A. The sequence goes on from NZ_JAHKPN010000024.1 coordinate 7,099, forward strand.
TGTTGAGATAATTATATTGCTTTCAAACATACCACGTGTAAAGGCATAAAAAATTTGATGATTTTCACTAATATTTTCTAAAATTTGTGAATGACTGTGGATTAAAGTCTTCGAGTTTTCAAATGTAAAATCACTGAGGTTAGAACGCACTGTAATATCACCTATTTGGTTAAAGGCTTTTTTTAAACTTCTAGAATTTTCAAGATTAAATGGCTGTTGGTAGCGTCGCAATGCCATCATAATAGCACCATCTTTTACCGGTTTTCTAAGCATTTCAGAAACTGGTGCATTCAACTCTTTAGCTAAAGCAGAAAAGTTAATAATCTCTCTTGATAGACCTTCTTCTAAAAAAGGACTAGCCACAATTAAATCTTGAACACAAGATGCTATCGTCTTCATATTTGTTTAATTTTGTTAACTATTTAACATTCTGTGTAAAAATAGCTATTTTTTATCATTTTTATGTTTATAATAAGGATTACATTTACTTTCGCCACCTAACTTTTAAGAATAGAGAATAATGAAGGAAAATACCTTATTACAGATTGCAAAGGATTTTGGAAGTCCTGTTTATGTATATGATGCTGAAAAAATTGAAACGCAATACAAGCGATTAACGAAAGCATTTAGTAAGGTAAAACATTTGAAACTTAACTATGCTGTGAAGGCATTGTCTAATATTTCAGTATTAAAATTATTTAATAAATTAGGTTCTGGAATTGATACCGTTTCAATTCAAGAATTACGATTAGGCTTAAAAGCCGGTTTTAAACCTGAAAATATTATTTTCACTCCTAATGGTGTATCCCTTGAAGAGATTGAAGAAGCTGCAAAATTAGGTGTTCAGATTAATATTGATAATTTATCCATCTTAGAACAATTTGGGACTAAACATCCTAAAGTACCGGTATGTATTCGTATCAATCCACACGTGATGGCTGGTGGAAACACTAATATTTCAGTTGGGCATATTGATAGTAAATTCGGCATCTCAATTCATCAAATTCCGTTGTTACTGCGCATAGTTGAAAACACAAAAATGAATATCAACGGTATTCACATGCATACTGGAAGTGATATTTTAGATATTGATGTCTTCTTGTACGCGAGTGAAATTCTTTTTGAAACGGCTAAAAACTTTAAGACATTAGAATTTATAGATTTTGGATCAGGATTTAAAGTCCCTTATAAAAAAGGAGACATTGAAACTAATATTGAAGAATTAGGTGATAAATTAGCACAACGCTTCAATGAATTCTGCAAAGAATACGGTAAAGATTTAACCTTAGCCTTTGAACCTGGTAAATTTTTAGTGAGTGAAGCTGGAGTCTTTTTAGCTAAAGTTAATGTGGTAAAGCAAACCACTTCAACGGTTTTTGCTCAGATCGATTCTGGATTCAATCACCTTATACGACCAATGTTATATGGTTCTAAACATGATATTTTAAACATTTCAAATCCAAAAGGACGCGAGCGTTTTTATTCGGTTGTAGGCTACATTTGTGAGACCGATACGTTTGCCAATAACAGACGCATTCCTGAAATAAACGAAGGTGACATTCTATGCTTTAAAAATGCAGGTGCCTATTGCTACTCTATGGCAAGCAACTATAATTCACGATACAGACCTGCTGAAGTTTTGTTATATAAAGGAAAAGCACAATTGATTAGAAAACGTGAAACTTTTGATGATATTTTAAATAATCAAATTGAAATCACTATTTAATTTAATCTATCTGAGTTAATATTTTATGGAATTAAAGTAACTCAGTCTATGGTTTGCAATTATCTTTGAGAAGATTAAAAACCCTTCCCATGACTCAAATTGCGCCTAAAATAATCCGTCAAGTTTTTATTTTATTATTAATCTTACTTTTTGGAAGTTTGATTTTTCGTGAAATGCTCCCTTACTTGACAGGTGTTTTAGGCGCAATTACGTTTTATATTCTACTAAGGAAAGTAATGAAACGTTTAGTCAACCAATATAATTGGAACGCAACTTTAGCCGCTTTAACTTTAATGTTAGGCTCTTTCGTTGTTATTATGGTGCCACTTACGGGTTTTGGAATTATGATCGGTAATAAAGTTTCTGATGTTGCTGATAATAGCGGAAAGGTGATTAACGCGTTTAAGGAGCAAGTTGGACAATTAAAATTTAAAACTGGATTTGATGTCAATTCTCAAATAGACACTGAAGCGATTACATCATGGCTTTCTAATAGTGCACAGAGCATGGTAGGCGATACTTTTAATTTATTGGTAGCTATTGGGTTGATGTACTTTATGCTTTACTTCATGCTTACTAATCGAAAAGAATTAAGGCAGTCGCTCCGCGATTATATTCCAATGAATAATAGCAATATTGCAGAAATTGGAAAAGAAGTCCAAGCCATGGTAAAATCGAATGCTATCGGAATTCCATTGGTAGCCATAGCACAAGGAATAATTGCTTTAATTGGTTTTTTAATTTTTGGTATTGAAGACCCTTTATTTTGGTTTGTGATTGTCACTATTGGCTCTATGATTCCTTTTATAGGCACTTTTGTTGGTATTATTCCTGTTTTTATACTCACCTTATCCAGTGGTCAAACAGCTCAGGCTTGGGGTATTTTAATATATGGTGTCGTAGTTGTTGGCTCTACTGATAATATTATTAGACTGTACGTATTAAAAAAACTTGACGATGTACATCCTTTAGTTACGCTTATCGGTGTAATTGTAGGGGTTCCTCTATTTGGATTTATCGGCTTAATTTTCGGACCACTACTGATTAGTATTTTTATGGCTTTAGTAAAAATATATACCGAAGAATATGGTAAGACATTAGATAGCGCACCAGAGGAGCAAAATTAAATTATAGAATGGTTATTAAGTTATTCGTAACTTTATAACATCATTCTAATCAATTTAATCAACGCATCTCTATGAATTCTCAATCACAATCACCCCATCAAACACTTTATGTTGCCTTATTATTTCTATTAACTAGTGTTCTTTCTTTTGCACAAGGCACTAGATTACTAAGACAACCAGATATCAGTGCCACACATATTACGTATACCTACGGAAGTGATATTTGGGTTTCTGCAATAAATTCTAGCGAAGCTAAACGTATTACTTCAACTGCTGCTGGCGAATCTAATCCTTATTTTTCACCAGATGGTAATTGGATTGCGTTCAGTTCTAACAGAGCAGGAACAAACAATGTTTATGTGGTTTCTAAAAATGGTGGTGAACCCAAACGATTAACGTGGCATCCTAGTGGATCAACCGTTAGAGGTTGGACCAATGACGGTAAACATATATTATTTACGAGTAATCGAGAAACCGCTCCACGACCATATAATAGACTTTACACCATTTCAGTTGAAGGCGGAGCACCTCAACTTCTAACCAAACAATGGAGTAATGATGGGTCTTATTCACCTGATGGCAAAAAATTGATTTTAGATAAAATGGATCGTTGGGATGAAGAATGGCGCGCTTATAGAGGTGGGCAAAATACACCATTAATTATACTAGATTTAAAAACCCAAACTGAAGTTTTACTGCCTAATGAACACACTACAGATATTCAACCGATGTGGTTAGGTGATACTATTTATTTTTTATCCGATCGTGATTTAGTCTCTAATATTTGGTCGTATACTCCATCAAGCAAAACACTGAGACAAATCACATCACTTGAAGGTTCTGATATTAAATGGTTAAGTGGTAACAACGACACTTTAATTTATGAGCGCGATGGTTATTTACACACCATGTCTATTTCAATAGGCACACACACACAATTAACAATTAACGTGATTGGTGATTTCCCATGGTCGGAAACCAAATGGGAAGATGTATCAAATTCGACGCGTTCAGCATCCTTATCACCAAATGGTAAACGTGCTATTATGCAATCTCGTGGAGATATATTTACAATCCCTGTTGAATTTGGAGACTCTAGAAACATCACCGAAAGTTCAGGTACCGCAGATAGACGGCCAATTTGGTCACCAAAAGGAGATAAAATAGCTTGGTTTTCTGATGCGGATAGAAAAAATTATACCTTAATGATTTCCGATCAAGATGGCTTATCGCAACCTGAAGTTATTTCTATTGGAGAATCAAAATTAGCTTGGAATCCCACATGGTCACCAGATGGAAAGTATATCGCCTTTGTTGATGATGATGTACGCTTAAAATTCGTAAACCTAGAAACGAAAAAGATTAAAACTATTGCTATTGGAGGCACAAATTTAGAACGTAACAGTATTGAATTAAAATGGTCACCAGACAGTAACTATATGGCGTATGAAAAGTCGGCTTCCAATAACTTCAGACAAATCTATATCTATTCGTTAGAAAATGACACCTCAAAACCCATCACAGATGCTTTTGCAGATTCCTTTTCACCTGCTTGGGATATGAACCAAAAACAACTTTACTTTTTAGCGAGTACAGATGTTGCCTTGGCTTCTGGTTGGGCAAATACCAGTTCAATGACTGCAGACCCGGCGTATGCTGCATATGTTATTAATTTAGATGCCAATGATGATTCTCCTTTTAAACCTAAAAGTGATGAAGAAGATATCAAAGAGGACACTGATGATAAAAGTGATGACAACAAGGAAGGTAAAGATTCTAAAGACAAAAAAGACGACGAAAAGAAGCCTATGACTATAGACTTTGATAATATTGGCCGTAGAACACTTGCCCTACCGATACCTTCAAGAAACTATGGTTATATTATTGCTGGTAAAAAAGGATCCCTGTTTATATCTGAATATATCCCTAATGACAGAGGAGCCACCTTACATAAATTTGATCTAGAAAAGCAAGACCTTAAAGAATTTGCTTCTGGAGTGAGGTCCGTGTCAGTAACGACCAACGGTGAACATATGTTAGCTCAAATTAATGGAGACTGGCAAGTTATAAGTACAGGGGGAGGTGATGCCAAAGGAGGCAAACGTCTTAAGATAGATTTACAAATGAAATTAGACCGTTCAGCCGAATGGGAACAAATGTTTGAAGAGGCTTGGAGATATGAACGCGATTATTTTTATGACCCTAATATGCATGGTCGTGATTGGAACGCGGTTTACAAACGTTATGCTTCCTTAGTGCCATTTATTAAGCATCGTGCGGATTTATATTATATTTTAGATCAGGTCAATGGTGAATTATCTGTTGGTCATAGTTTTGTATTTGGTGGTGATTATCCAGATATAGAACGTTCCACAACGGGTTTACTTGGAGCTGATATGGTCACTGATAAATCTCATTGGAAAATTGACCGCATCTACACTACCGAAAGCTGGAATCCTGGTTTAACTGGCCCTTTGGATGCGCCCGGATTAAATATAAAAGAAGGTCAATATATTGTTGGAATCAACGGTAAAGAAATTAAAGCCGACGCTAATTTTTATAAATATTTAGACGGCACTGCTGGAAAACAAACCATCCTTCATATTAATGATCAACCAGAATTTAAAGGGAATTGGCAGGAAATTATTGAGCCTATACGCAGCGAAAATTCTTTGAGACAACGCACTTGGGTTGAAGACAACCGTAGATTAGTTGATAAATTATCAAACGGACGTTTGGGCTATATCTGGGTTCCAAATACAGGAGGCCCTGGTTTTGTATCTTTCAATAGGTATTATTTCGCCCAACAAGACAAAGAGGGAGCCGTAATAGATGAACGTTTTAACGGTGGTGGTTTATTGGATGATTATATGGTAGATTTAATGACACGAAGCCTTAGAGCTGGATTAACAAATGAGGTACCAAACGGCAAACCGCTGACATTACCTGCTGGTATCTTAGGCCCAAAAGTATTATTGATAAATGAACTTGCAGGTTCTGGTGGAGATTTTTTTCCGTGGGTTTTTAGACAGCAGAATGTTGGTAAATTAATTGGTATGACCACTTGGGGAGGTTTGGTAAAATCCTCAACACATTATGCTTTAATTGATGGAGGAGCTTTAACAGCACCAGATAATGCCGTATTTGATCCGATAAATAATAAATGGATTGCAGAGAATGTCGGTATCGCACCAGATATTAAAGTAAGACAAGATGCTAAAGCGTTATTTAACGGAAGAGATCCACAACTAGAAAAAGCCATTGAAGAATTAATGAATCAATTGGGCATAAAAAAAGAGGTTAAAATCCCACCGTTTCCCCAACCCGCAAAAGGAAATTAATATATGACAGGTTTAGATATTGTAATAAAATTTGCCGTAATCCTTTTTGCAAGATTAGGAATACGGCTAGTATCTAAATTTATTAAAATGAACAAAGAAGAAAAAGATGATGCCGTTTAGTCCATTAATCAATAATTAAGGTTTCACTTCTGAAGTTGATTTTAAAGGGGTATTCACCCAATAGGTATTAACATCTATAATTTTGCTATTCAATCCACTTGAAGATAATGGCATCGTTTTATTGACTAAAATTAAATCTGATTTTAGTGGCTGATCCGTAAATATGTCTTGCGTAAAAAACTCTCTAAACTGAAACCCTAATAGCTTAGATTCTTTATAAATTGTAACACCTGAAACATCTCTTATTTTTTTCAATTTATAGGCAAAATCTTCTGATTGAACATCTCCTATGTCAAATTTGGTTCCAGCAGCCCAATCTACAACTTCAATCTTAACCACATTATTTTTAACTAACTTAATACTACTTACCATTAGTTTTTCGTCCTTAAAATAAAGCTTAATTCTATTTTTACTTTGAATTGAAGCATCATCAATAGATTTATTAAACGTAATATAAAACGCCTCTTTTTCAACATCAAAGTCAAAACTATCGACACGTAAAGGGTTAGGTTCTTTTATAATAAACCGGTTATTAAACGTCATATAATTTAAATACATCTTCCCTTCTACCTTTTTATATTCAATATTAATTTTGAACAGTGTATTTGAATCGTCTGATTTTTGACTATTAAAACCAAAGCTAGGAGTCCTTGTTCTAGTTGTTGAATAATTTTGATTTTCGAACATGTGATAATTGAGTCTGTGAATCGCATAATTAGATTTGGCAATATAAATTTTTCCTTTCACTCTAAATTTTGACTGTATATCTTCATTAGAATAAAAGTCTATTTCATATAACAATTCGTCTCCAATATATACCACCTTAGGACTCTCAAAGCGATGATTTGTAATAAAATCATCCTTTAAAACATAGATGAAAGAAAAACTTGATTTATTATAATTTCTAATCGGGTTATGGATATTTAAAATTTCTAACTCATTTCTACTTTTAACTCCTAACCGTGCATTATCATCTGTATCTATAATTTTAGAAATACCATATATACTATTCAGCAATAAAGTATCCTGATAAAAATCCGTATTAAGTTGATAGGAATAAAGTGCTGTTTGATTGTCTTTATACCTTAACTTGTTGGTATCAAAACCAGAATCAAAATTTTCAATAATGCCTTCATTTAGGTTGTAATAATTATCATTGACATATTGATAATCTCTGTAGTAACCAATGTAAGAATGTGATTGATTAGGATAATTACTTGGAATACTAAAGATGGCTTTCTTTATGATTGCCATTGAAGACTCTGTAATAGTGCGATTTGATTTGCTAGACGTCACCATAACAGCATCCAAACTTTCAATTTTTGGTTTTAGATAGATGATGTTAATCTTCTTAGAATCTAAGGAATTGATACTGATTACAAGTTTTTCATAACCAATGGAAGATATAATAATACGCTTATTGGTTTGCACAAAATGACCTGGTAATCTAAAACTACCTTCGTCATTGGCGACGAGACCAGATGATTCACCTTCAAACTGAATAGTAGCGTAGGATACCGGGAACTTTTCATTACTATCTACAACCCTACAAAACAATTCTACAGCACCTTGACTCATTGCTATTGAAGCATAACAAATAAAGACCACAGAGAATAAAATTGATTTTTTAGGCATACGATTAGCTTGTAACATCACTTTTTCTAAAGAAATGAAGGTAAAATAAAATTGATGCAAAAAAATTATTCGTTTTCAAGTTGATGCCTATACGAATCTATATTTTCCTTTTGATGTGCTGGCAATTCTGGTTCTTGTATATCATCATATTCTTTTAGCGTATCATATAAAATCTTGGCTACAATATATCGTGCGGTTGGTTTGTCATCTGCAGGAATATTATACCACGGAGCATGTGGTTTAGAAGTTCTATTTAAAGCATCTTCATAAAAGGTTTGGTATTCATCCCAACATTGACGTTCATCTAAATCGTCTGGAGAAAACTTCCAATTTTTTTCTGGTTTATCAAGTCTTCTTAATAATCTATTTTTCTGTTCATTTTTAGAAATATTTAGAAAAAACTTAAAAACGATGGTGCCATTATTGGCAATTTGCTTTTCAAAATTATTTATTTCATTGAAGCGTCTATCCCAAAAAGCATCATCTATATCATCTAAACTATTAATATGTGGCATGTTTTCATACAATAAGTATTCTGGGTGAACTCTAGTTACCAATACGTTTTCATAATGCGTCCTGTTAAAGATTCCGAACTTTCCTCTAGCTGGTAATGCTTTGACATGTCTCCAAAGATAATCATGCTTTAGCTCTAAATCTGTTGGCTTTTTAAAACTATGCGCTATAATTCCTCTGACGTTAAATTCTTTAAAAACCTCACGAATCAAGCTATCTTTACCAGCTGTATCCATACCCTGTATACACATTAAAACGGCATATTTACCATGCGCATACATTTTATTTTGAATGTCCGCTAAATCTTCACTGACTTTTCTTAATTCTTTTTCAATTTTCTTTTCTTTTACGCCTAAATCAATTGAAGTTTGTAAATCATCAATTTGTATTTGAGACGAAATTTTAAAATCATCAATATGAATATCTTTCATAAGTATTACATTTTATTTTGAAGCAAAAGCCTTTACATCACTTTCGCTCACTTCAGTTCCTCCTAAAATGATTAAACGCTCTACCACATTTCGTAGTTCACGAATATTTCCGGTCCAATCATAATTTTGAAGTAATTTTATAGCTTTATCAGAAAAGGATTTGTTTACATTGCCGTGTTCGTTCGAAATTTTCTGAGCAAAATAATTTATGAGAAGTGGAATATCCTCTCGTCTATCGTTTAGCGCTGGCACTTCAATTAAAATCACTGCTAGTCTATGGTATAAATCTTCTCTAAATTTACCGTCTTCAATTTCTTTTTTTAGGTTTTTGTTGGTCGCTGCTACCACCCTAACGTTCACCTTGATATCCTTGTCACTTCCCACGCGTTGAATACGACTTTCTTGCAAAGCACGTAATACTTTGGCCTGAGCCGATAAACTCATATCGCCAATTTCATCCAAAAATATAGTGCCACCATTAGCGGCTTCAAATTTACCTGCCCGGTCTTTAGCTGCAGATGTAAAAGCCCCTTTAACATGACCGAATAATTCACTTTCAATTAATTCTGAAGGGATTGCAGCACAATTCACTTCAATCATTGGGCCTTTTGAACGTTCACTTTTTTGGTGTAACCAATGGGCAACGAGTTCTTTTCCCGTTCCGTTAGGCCCTGTAACTAAAACACGAGCATCTGTTGGTGCCACTTTATCAATCATATTTTTAATACGAGCAATACCATCGCTTTCCCCAATCATCTCGTAATTTTTGCTGACTTTCTTCTTTAGTCTTTTATTCTCAACAACAAGTTCTTTTCTATCTAAAGCGATACGAACTGTATTTAAAAGTCGGTTTAAATCTGGTGGTTTAGAGATATAATCAAAAGCACCTAAACGCATCGTGTTAACTGCGGTATCTAAATCACCATGACCAGAAATCATAACCATTGGTGTTTCTGGCTTAATCTTTTTAACGGCTTCTAGCACTTCAACACCATCCATTTTTGGCATTTTGATATCACAAAGCACTAGGTCGTAATCTTCTTTTTTAATTTTTTCAATTCCAACTAAACCATCTTCTGCCTCTTCCACTTGGTATGTATCATTCTCTTCAGAAAGTATTTTTACCAGTACGCGTCTTATCGCAGCTTCATCTTCAATAATTAATATTTTTGGCATAACTCTATTTTAATCTTGTTATTATTTTTGATTAGGATGCATTCAAAAGTTGAATCAAACTTCAGAATGTCTCTAAACTTTTATTTTTGAATAATATGGATATCGCGTTGAGGAAACGGAATAGACACATTGTGTTCTCTAAAAAGGCGATCAATCTCAAACCTAATTTCACTCTTAGGAAACTGCGCTTTAAAACTATCTGATAATGTAAATGAGACTTTAAAATCTAACGAACTATCACCGAAATTAGTGAAAATAACTGCTGGAGGTGGCACAGAGAGCACATTGTCATTAGCACTTGCCGCTTGAAGCAATATTTTTTTAACTAATTGCACATCGCTTCCATAAGCTACGCCAACTTCGACACTTTCTCGCGTTGTAGATCCGTTTTGCGTCCAATTGTATAAACTGTTTTCTAAATATAAGTGATTCGGAATTATTAAAACCTTATTATCAATGGTTACTGCTCTGGTGGTTCGTAATTTAATCTCCTCTACCCGACCAACTTTACCGTCAATTTCTATAATATCACCAACATGTACAGATTGATCAATTAATATAAATATACCTGAGATAATATCTTGAAACAAGGTTTGCAGCGCTAAACCAATACCAATTAAAAGTGCTGCAGACGCGGCAAAAACTGCTGTGACATTTACACCAACACTATGCAGTGTAACCAAAAGTATGATGAGATAAACAAGCCATCTAAAATAGCCATAGACCACTCCAAATTTCCCTTTATCTTCTTCTGGTAATTTTCGGGTGATAACCTTTAGAGCTAACCTAAGTATAATCGTAGTTATAAATATGGCGGTAATGACAATAACAATATCAAGAATTGAAATACTAATATCCTCACCAATATTTAAATGCCAACCTAAGAAATCAGTGGTTTTCTCCCAAAGACTACTTTCTGTTATTTTATCTTCAATATCACTTAAGTTTTGAATCATTACTTAATATTTCAACCATTTAAAAAGCTCCTTATACGTTGGTTTTTTACCATACATTAAAATTCCAACACGATATATTTTAGCTGCAAACCATACCGCAAAAATAAAAGTACCGATTAAAAGTAATAGCGATAAACCTTGTTGCCAAAGCGGAACTCCAAAAGGGATTCGCATTAACATCACTACAGGAGAGGTCAAGGGTATAAATGAAAATACGGTTGACACGGTACCATGCGGATCTTCAATAACCGTAAACACCCCAACATAAACAGCCAAAATCAATGGCATAAGAATGGGCAACATAAACTGTTGAGTATCCGTTTCATTATCTACTGCTGCACCAATTGCTGCATAGAGTGAACTGTAAAGCAAATAACCACCTATAAAGAAAAATAAAAATGCTATAATAAGATTCGTCATTGGTAAATTACCTATGGCTACAATTAAGTTTTCGGCCATAACTTGCGCACCATCTGCTTGCATCGCTTGGTTCATCATTTCTTGCTGTGGAGATTGTACTTGCGTTAAATCTATTCCAAAAATGGTAGAGACGATAATCATTAAAACACCTCCTAAAATAACCCAAATTACAAATTGTGTAACACCAGCCAATGACGTCCCAATAATTTTGCCCATCATTAATTGAATAGGTTTTACAGAAGAAATAATAACTTCAATAATTCTGCTGGTTTTTTCTTCTATCACGCTACGCATAATCATATTACCGTAAATGATAATAAACATAAAAAGCAAATATCCTGCAGCTCCACCGAATGCAAGCTTCACAACATTATCTATTTTAGAACTCTTTTCACCTTCAAAACTTTCTTGGGCTATTTCTATATTAGTTTGAGACGCTTCAATTTGTGCTAGGGTGACACCGTCTAATTCAAGTTTTCTTTCTTTGAGTCGTTTTTCAATCTGTTGTTCTAAACTAGAAATGACACTTATGGATGGGGAATCTTCTGAGTAAAATTTCACATGCCCGGAAACGTCATCAAGTGACTTGGCCTTCCCAACATATAATAGGCCATAATCTTCTTTTTCTTTCACTAAGGCGATAGCATCCTCTAAACTTAAACCCGTTAGATTAGTATAGGTTGTAAATTCTGTATTTTGAAATACGTCTTTTACATAACCTGTTTCATCTAAAATTGAAATGGTTCGTTCCTTATCATTATTTAATTGGGATAAATAAGCGACAACTGCAATAAGCGCAATCATTATTAAAGGACTCAAAAACGTCATTACAATAAATGATTTATTCTTCACTTTTGTAAAATACTCTCGTTTTATAATTAATGGTAAATGATTCATTATTAATTGTTTTTTACAGTTTGAATAAAAATATCACTAGCAGAAGGTATCACTTCTACAAAATGATGTACTTCTGCTTTTAACGTTAAAAATGATAATAAATCATTTGGTGATGCTTGTTCGCCTAATTTTATATTCAACTTAATATCATCATTCAAGTTTTTAAACGTTGCCGGAAGCACTTCAAATTTATCTTGAATTTCAGCAAACACTTTTTCTCTATTAAAAGATTCTAACCCAACTTCGAAGGTATTGCTTTTAAACTGACGTTTGATATCATTTAATTTTCCGTCGAGTACTTTATTCGATTTGTGAATTAACGCAATATGATCACATAATTCTTCTACCGATTCCATGCGATGTGTTGAAAAAATCACCGTAGCACCTTCATCTCTTAACTGTAAAATCTCATCCTTTATCAAATTGGCATTTATTGGATCAAATCCAGAAAAGGGTTCATCAAAAATTAACAGTTTTGGTCGGTGAAGTACCGTTACAATAAACTGTATTTTTTGAGCTTGGCCTTTACTTAATTCTTGGATTTTCTTGTTCCACCAATCACCGATTTCTAGTTTATCGAACCAATATTTCAATCGCTCTTTAGCCTCGGTTTTGGTTAAGCCTTTTAACTGTGCCAAATACAAACATTGCTCACCCACTTTCATGGATTTATACAATCCACGTTCTTCTGGCAAATAACCAATATCTCTAATATGCATAGGTTTTAACGACTGTCCATCTAAAAGAACAGCACCTTCATCTGGCATAGTAATTTGATTAATAATACGGATCAATGTGGTTTTACCTGCTCCATTAGGGCCAAGTAAACCAAAGATGCTACCTTTTGGCACAGCAATAGATACTTGATTTAGTGCTTTAAAATTCCCGAAGCTTTTTGAAACGGAATTAGCAACTAATAAGTCATTCATATGTAACTAAATTTTATAGGATGTGGTTAATACGTAAATATATTAAATGTTATAGATTCTAAAATAAGAATACGTTACTATTTACTTTTTTTTTGAATATTCCAATCAGTTTTACTCGAAGTCAGATTATTATGTAACCAGATTTTAATGAGAATTTTAATTTCTTAAGCTGTTTAAGCAGATAATTTAAACAAAATTACAGGTTAATTTGAAGTATGATTACGCTAAAAAACAAATCACAACAACTTAAAAATCAATATTTTAAACCTATAAAAAACAAAACCCACCCTTATGGTTAGACAAGGATGGGAAAAAATTGCTATGAAAAAGAAAAATTACCGCTAATTAGATTAGCGATAATTCAAATATACTAAATTTTATTAAATAGGCACTCTTTATGAAAACATATCTTTTACCTTTTCAAAAAAAGATTTATCTGAGCTTTCTGGTTTAGGCTCAAAATGTTCGTCTTCTTTCATGCTTTCAAAAAATGCTTTCTGCTTTTTACTTAAAGTCTTTGGTGTCCAAACATTTACATGAACCAACAAATCTCCTTTGCCGTAACCATTAATACTTGGAATACCTTTTCCTCGTAATCTCAATATTTTTCCAGATTGTACTCCTGGTTCAATCTTTATTCTCACTTTACCAGTGACAGTATCAATTTCTTTAGAGTTTCCTAAAACCGCATCGGGCAAACTAACATACATATCGTAGTGTAGATTATCACCTTCACGTTTTAACGTGGCATGCTCTTCTTCTTGAATGGCAACTAATAAATCACCTGCAATACCATTTCCTGGCGCATCATTACCTTTACCAGTAACTTTAAGTTGCATACCATCTACAACACCTGCTGGAATTTTAACTGTTACTGTTTCATCAGAAACTTTTAAACCATGTGCATCTGCATCTGCTGGCTTTTTATCAATAGTTTGTCCGGCACCTCCACACGTAGGACATGCTGAAGCCGTTTGCATACGACCCAAAATAGTATTGGTTACTCTGGTCACTTGACCTGAACCATTACAGGTGCTACAGGTTTTATACGTTGTACCTGGAGCTTGTATTTTACGTTTTACTTTTATCTTCTTTTCAACACCATTCGCAACATCTTCTAAAGATAACGTGACGCGGATACGCAAGTTACTACCTTTAACAACCCGTTGTTGTCTTCCGCCTCCGCCGAAGCCACTAAATCCGCCTCCACCTCCGAAGCCTCCTCCGAAGATATCACCAAACTGACTGAATATGTCATCCATATTCATGCCGCCTCCGCCACCGAAGCCACCACTGCCATCAAAGGCTTGGTGACCAAATTGGTCATAACGTGCTTTTTTGTCAGCATTACTTAACACTTCATATGCTTCTGCTGCTTTTTTAAACTTTTCTTCAGCACTAGAATCATCTGGATTTTTATCTGGATGATATTTTAATGCCATTTTACGATAAGCTTTTTTTATTTCGGCATCAGATGCTCCTTTACTTAATCCTAATATCTCGTAATAATCTTCTTTCATCAACTAATTTATTCTTGGTTTTCGCAGAAATGTGTACCCTCGTATTTGTAATATTATTGTCCGATAACCACCTTTGGAAAACGAATAACTTTATCTCCTAATTTATAGCCTCGCTCAATAACATCAATGATTTTCCCTTTAAGGTCATCCGTTGGTGCTGGAATTTGTGTTACCGCTTCATGGTGATCTGCATTAAAGGTATCACCTTGTCTCACTTCTATTTTAGACAAGCCCTTTTTCTCTAAAGTATCTACCAATTTATTGTAAATAAGCAAAACACCTTTTCGTAATTCTTCAGCTTCTTTATCATCTTCAATATGCGACAATGCACGTTCAAAGTCATCTAAAACTGGTAGCATAGAGACAACGACATCTTGGCTTGCTGTTTTAAATAATTCTATACGTTCTTTAGTTGTTCGCTTTTTATAATTTTCAAATTCTGCAAACAAACGCATAAATTTATCTTTCTCTGCAGCTACTTGATCTTGTAATTGTTCCTCTGGAGATTTTAAATCTTTTTGCTGTTCTTCTACTTCAGCTTCTGCTGTTATTGTAGTCTGATCCTCAACTTGTGAATCTTCTACATTATTATTTTTATCTTTTTTACTCATTTTGAGTTCTTTTTAAACTTTCAATTAGATTGGCAAAAGTACTGCCATTATTATAAAAATGTCAAAATGTCATTAACATTTTTTTATCACAGTTTAAACACAGTATTTTATATCTTTGTTTTAAACAACTCCAATAAAAGACCTTAAAATGAAATCAAATTTTTTTAAATTTTTCACATTAATTGCATTCATTACATTTTCTAGTTGTGGTGATAAAGCCAAAGAAGCTAACACAACAGATTCCAAAGATGCTGCAGTAGCCAAATCTAACACTCTTAATTACGTTTTAAACACAGATGCGTCTAAGATAGAATGGAAAGGTTTTAAACCAACCGGTTCACATTATGGTACCATTGGTCTTAATGCTGGTAAATTAAACATCAATGATGGATCTATTGAAGGCGGCAAATTTGTAATTGATATGACTAGTATTGTGGTTGAAGATATTCCTGCAGAAGAAAATGGTAATGCTAAATTAACGAATCACCTCATGAGTGATGATTTTTTCAATTCTGAAGCATTTCCTAATGCCATATTTGTAGTTACTGGTATGGAAACTAAGGACGGAAAGTCAATGCTTTCTGGTAACTTAACGATAAAAGAAACCACAAATAACATCAGTTTTCCTATAGCTATTTCTTTCAATGAAGAAAATGACATGACTTTGACTAGTGAAACCTTTACAATTGACCGTTCTAAATGGCACGTTAAATATGGTTCGAAAGCCTTTTTTGATAATTTAGGTGATAAACTAATCAATGATGATATAGAATTAAAAATAACTTTATCAGCTAAGAAAGCTTAGTGAAACTAAATTTTAGTTAAAAAAGCAGTCATATTAATGACTGCTTTTTTTGTTTCAATTATAATGAGTTGGTGTCCCAACAAAAACAACATCTACATCTTTCGCATAAAAAATCCCCAGTTAAGGGGATTTTTAGAAACTAGAACACCTTAATTAGTGCTTTATAAAGCGTTTGGACACTACGGCATCGTTTTGTTTAATTTTTAAAATATAAGTGCCATTTTGTAAGGCTTCAATATTTAAGGCATTGATGTTACCGTTGACAGATTGTTCAAACACTAATCTGCCATTAAGATCATAAATAGTCAATTTAGCATCAGTCAACGTTGCTGTTTTTATGTTCAGCCAATTTTGTGTTGGGTTTGGGTAGATGAACACCTCGTCTTGATCAAAATCTAACACGCTTAAACTCGAATCTACAACCACTGTAATAGGCTCACGAATTACGATTAAATCTGGTAGCACATCATTAGTAATCTCACAATGATAATCTCCGCTATCTGTTTCTTGTGCATTGTATATGATGTAATCTGTGCCAGTAGCCCCTGGTATTAGAACGCCGTCTTTAAACCATTGGTAACTATTGTTTTCGGCATTATCATTTTCACTTCTACCAAGATCGGTATCATTGACATTTAATGTAATATTTACACCCACACCAGACTCTATGAATTCTGCAAGATCTTGGGTGCGTTGTGGTGAGTATGTCAGTGTATTATAATTATCCTCTTGAACGAATGGTTCCATATCGCTAAAGTTGAATCGATTGTTTGATATATCAATATTAGCATCTGGACTGTTGAATGGTAATTCACCATATAAGTTATTGCTATTCATATCAAAATATTGAAGATTGATTAGGTTTGATAGTGATGAAGGCAATACTCCTTCAAAATTGTTCTCCGCTAGATTTACAGTCTGAAGATTTACTAAATTACCTAAAGATGTTGGTATCACACCCGAAAAATCACTTCCATAACCTCCAAAATCACCTCCATATAACGTTAAATTTGTGAGTTGGGTAAGGTTTCCTATGGATTCTGGTAAAGGTCCAGTAAAATTATTACCCAACATTCTAATCTCAGTAAGACTGACAAGCCCACCAATACTCTCAGGAATCTGACCTGTCATACTTGTTGCTTGAATCCAAAACTTTTTTAACTGGGTAAGGTTCCCAATACTTTCTGGAATAGAACCTGTAAGATTGTAGTCGCCTAAACCAATATACAAACCAACTAGATTAGTAAGATCACCTAGCGCCTCTGGGAGTTGACCATTAAGGCCAACACTTTGTCGAGAGAGAACTACCACTTTATTCCCTGCAGTAGTAACACCATTCCATGTCGATACAGGAGCTGATGTATTCCAATTTTCAGCATATGTTCCACCCCAATTTTCACCACCTGTTGCATTATAAAAAGCGATTAAAGCGTCGCGCTCGGTTTCACTTACAGGCCCTTTTAAATCTATAGTAGCCCTCTTAATAATAAGATCTGGCACACTACTACTTGTTGCAAAACAATGGTAAGTATCTAAATCTTCATCTTGTACATTGACTAAATTTAAGCTATTGGTAGTTTCCTCTGGTAAGATAGTACCACTATCATAAATATAACCCCTGTACCATAGGTACTGTACATCTGTACCTAATACAGGTGTCATTGAAAAACTATAGTCATTACCTATTTCGGCATCAATATTTAATTCCTCGTCAATAGGATTCTGAGGGTTATAGCTAAAAGTAGACAATGTACTGTTCTCCGTAAAATGAGCTTCTAGATCTTGAAAGCTAAAATTATTATTATATAAGATAAAACCTTCTAAATTGGGAAGAACGCTAAAATCTGGAATCTCGCCATAGAGCTCATTATTAGCAATTGCAAGCGCAGAGAGCTCTATTAGATTTGTGAAAGATGTAGGCAAAGTACCGAGAAGTCCATTATTGCTAAGGGCAATATCTGTAACATGGCCATCCACAACCGTAACACCATGCCATGTTTCTACAAATGCATCTGTATTCCAATTGGTATTGGTAGTCCAGTTAGGTCCATCCGTTGCGTTATACAAATCTATTAGTGTTTGGCGCTCTAAAGCTGGAACATCTTGAAGTAGTGTTGCACTAAATTTAGAAACGTCATAAAACCCTGATCTGTATACAAAGATATAATACGATTGTCCCTCAACGAAATTAAGTGTTATATTGGTATTACCTATACTGCATCCTGATTCCATAGTTAAATCGGAATACGATGCATTCAGATTTGGTGAAGAATAAGCATGGATAAAAACCGGAGAATTAGTATCAATTTCCGTATCATCTTGATTAGTTATGTTAAAAAATACCGTTCCTGTAGTCGTCGCAGTAAATTTATAATGTATTAATTCATAATTGTCAACTGGACACCCTCCTGCCGACTCTCCTCCCGCAGTCGCTAAACCCAGTCGAAGATTTTCATCTACAAAATCAAATGCTGTAATTTCTGTTGCATTTTCAATTAAATCATTCGGTGGTACTTGGGCAAAGGTTGCTAATGTTAATAATAAAGTCGTAAAACTGAGTAGTAGTCTTTTCATAATTAAAATTTTAAATTGGGTGAATAAATAGCGGTAATAAAATTAATGTGCCCTATTAAGACATACAATACTCAAATTAAGTATTTTACAGTCATTAAGTTCTGTTTGTTTTTTCAGAAGCCAAACCCTCACTTCAGAGCATTCTTATTAAGAGAAGCTTTTCTAAGTACGAAGCCTTAAGGTGACCTGATATTTCGTAAAACTATATAAACGTCTATTGTTAATCTAGTTGCGATTTAGCAGCTGTCACTATAGAAAAAAAAGAGGCATTGTTTCATCATAATTGGATTTAATTATTAGCTCTGTAAACTTACAAAACACTATAAACCAAAAAAATACCCATTATTGGGTATTTTTTTAATTTATCTTTTAGGCCTAATATTATCTATATAACGGAATATTTAATCCTAAATACACATCTGTAGTCTTAGAACTATCAGACAGCAAGTTTGTAAAAACAGATCCCGAACCAACAGTTAAAGGGCCTAAACGCATACCACCACCAAAAGACATATCACCATATTGTCTAAAACTTAATGGAGCGTAAAAGCTAAACCATTTGGTTTCTAATCGCGGTGCCAACGTTACGGTATTAATAACTGAAGTGCTCAATTCTGAACCTTTTTTTACCATAGATAAGTTGGCTTGTGCGCTCACAAACCATTTTTTTGCTAATCTGTAATCTACAAGTAAATGTAATGCTGTTGGTAATTTAATTTTTGCTTCTTTATCAGTTTCTACTCCGTTGTAATTATTTTCTAAAAAGTCCTCTATATCTTCTTCAGGATCTGACGTATTTACGGTAGCATTTAAATCATAATTATTAACTGTTGTATTATCATAATTTATAGCACCAATATCTGTCACTGAGACACCGACTTTAAATTTGTAAGGATCTTTGTACGTAGGAAGCTCATCATTCTCACGGTCCTTGTACCATTGATACGTGAACCCAATATCTAAACCATAACCAGCAGTAAGATTACTAAAATCTATATCATCAGATTCAAAATCTTGGCTAGTACCATAGTTTAAACGCCCTTGGGTTACTAAAGTTTCCGTAGATGCATCATAGTTTCCTGCCAAACCAGGACTACTCATAAAGGCACTACCTGCTCCAAGAAGATACTTCAATGTCACCCCTCCTTTTAATATATGGTTGGGTTTCTCAATAAGAATTCTACCATAGGCCAATCCTACTTCTGCCCAGGCATGTACGGTTCCGTTTAAATGTTTTGAGTCAAAACTAAAGTCATCATCCGTATCAAATTCATCTTCAATAGCTTCAAAAAGCTCACCACTTATATTGTTAATATTAAAGTTTGCTCTTACTCTAGCAACAACACCAATACTGCTTTTTTTATTAAGGTTAAACATAAATGATGGCAATGCAATATCTGCGTTTAAAAAAAAATTATTGGCGTCACTTGGGAATTTTTCGGCATCTTCATCAAAATCAAAACTACCATTAGAATTCAAAAGATCATTGATATTAATTCCCAAATAATCACTTCCACCAAAAAGACTAGCAGAAACTAAATTAATATCGGCTCTTAAATTAGAACCAACAATACTTGAAGGGTTATACATAACACCTTGGATACCAGAGTAATTATCAATAGCATGGCCAACATAACTTTGTGCAAAAGCCATGTTTAAGGTCAGTAAAAAAACAAATAGGTTACATAGTGTAGTGTGTTTCATTATGAATTAAGTTTAGGTTGTGACGAAATTAAAATTATAATTGAATTAGGATTTTTTTTTCTAGATATATAACCGTTTATAAAGGTTAAAGAATAATTATGATAATAAAATACCCAAAACTGGGTCCATTTTTCTTTGGAATTTGAAAGTTTCATATGCAACAAAAACCTTAAAATCTGTATTTCTTTTCTAAGGCATAGCGCATTAACTCTCCCTTACCTTGAAGTCCAAGAATCCTAATCATGTTTTTACGGTGCGTATCAACCGTATGCACACCTATAAAAAGTTCATCGGCAATTTCTCGAGATGTTTTTCCTTGTGCTACAAAACTTAAGATTTCCACTTGTCGCTTGGTTAAAATACTTTTCGCCTTTTTATTGGTGTCATTTTCTACTTCTATTTCAATATTTGCATCAAAATAAGTATTGCCATGATATACCGCTCTTACGGCTTTCAAAACTTCCTCTAAAGGCGAGTTTTTTAATAAATACCCCGAGGCTCCAGCATCTAACATTTGATTAATGGCATCCTTTTGATCGAACATTGTAAACCCTAAAACTTTGATATGTGGCCACTCTTTTTTAATTTCTTTTGTAGCTGTAATACCATCCATTTTTGGCATTCTAATATCGGTAATAACCAGATTGGGTTGCTTAAGACGTACTAAATCTAAAAGTGTCTCACCATCGTTGGCTGTACCAACAATATCAATATCATCTGCGTATTCTAATAATAATTTTATACCATCAATAAGCGATTGATGGTCTTCTGCAATGGCTAGTCGTATCATATTGGTATATCTATTATGATGGTAGTTCCTTTGTTTATTTCAGACTCAATAGTCAGTTGACCTTCCAAGTGTTCTACACGTTTATCAATACTGCTAATACCCATACCTTTATTAGTTTTGGTGATTTGATTAGGATTAAAACCTTTTCCGTTGTCCTCAACCATAATGTTTATAATATCCTCATGATTGGTGAGATGAATAGTAACTTCTGAAGCTTCAGCATGTTTTATAACATTGGTCGTTAACTCTTGAATGATCCTAAAAAGCGTTAACTCTAAACTGTTTTCCAAACGATTATCCAAACCATGATCTAACACTTCGACTTCAATTTTATTTGATGTTGAAACCTTATCAGCCATATGCCGCACTGCTTTTAACAAACCTTGCTTAGCAATAACACCAGAGTTTTTAGCATGTGCTACCGAACGTACTTTTTGATACGCTTCTTCAATTAAATTATTGGTTTTGCTATAAAGTTCTGGGGAGTCTTTATCCTTTAAAGCGTTAAAATGTAGCTTTACATTTGCCATGAGTCCACCCAAATCATCATGAAGATCATTAGCAATACGTTGGCGCTCTTTTTCTTGACCTTCGATCATGGCATCTATGGTTATTAACTCTTGTTCTTTTAAAACCGTTGCTAATTTTTGAGATTCTAATTCTTTTTCTTGCTCGGCTAATTTTTGTTGTCGTTTAGTGTTCTTTAATATTAAAAAAACTATGACGCTCCCTAAAGCTAGACTTCCTCCAAGACCAAAGGCGATGTTTTGGTTTTGTTTTCTTTTAGCTTCAATTTCTAAATTGTCTGCCCTAAGTTTTTCATTATTATACCTTTCTTCAATAGCTATGATAGATGAATTTTGATCTTTTAAGTTGATAACATCTTTTATAGAATCATATTTATATAGATAATCATAAGCATTTACCCAATCTTTCATATAATAAAACGTAGCATCAATATTGGAATAAAGAATTTTTTTGCTCTTTCTATTTAATCGTGGTAATTCTATTTTTTCGGCTTTATTATAATATTCTAATGCATTGACGTACTCTTGTTTTCTTCTGTAAGCATTACCTATATTATTAAAAATACCAAACTCGGTATTTAAGCTTTTAAAATTTATAGTGTCACTATAATAATGGGATAGCGCCTTATTGTAGTAAAAAATTGCAGAATCTTGGTCCTTATATTTTCTAGAATACAACGAGCCAATATATGTTGAAATATTCATCTGCATTTTTGTACTATCGATATCAATCGCCTGTTTTAGGGCCTTAAATAAATAATACTTCGCAGAATCCTTTTGGTTATTTTTTATTTTTTCTATACCTATATGTGTATCATAAGCGATCATCCATTTATTAGAATTTGTACGTTTGGCATGCTCATAAACTTCCTGGAGGTAGTAGGCTGTATTGGATTCTAAATTATTCTGACTATCCAATAATAAATAAATTTCTAAATTAATTTCAGCTATTTTTTCAGCAACCTTCTCTTTTTTATAGAAATCTAAAGCCGTTTTATAATAACCAAGGGCACTGTCTTCCAAATTTAAATTTTCATACGACTTAGCGATCATAAAATTTACCTCAGCCAATTCTATAGTATTAGTGGACTTCAATTGAGAACTAGCAAGGTTAATAACAGCTTGATAATTCTCGTTTTTATAAAGTAATTGGATTTCTGAAACAGAGGTAAACAGTGACTCTTGCCCCATACTACTAATAGGCCAGAACACAAATATGAGTATGGTCAATACTATTTTATCCACCTATTATGATATCTCCTTCTTGTTCTCTAGGTTTTTTTTCACCAAATAATGAAGTTAAAGCAAGTGGCAACCCACAAGGATTACTATCATATGTAGTTCCCATGGCAGCAACACAACCTTTAAAATCGTTTAAAAGACCATCTATATAGAAAGCATCATCATGAAACACGTATACTTTTAACTTCTTATGTTTTGCTAAATTTAATTTACATAGACCAACTTTATCTATTTCGATCGTTGTTGTTAAAAAATGAGAGGTATCATATTTACGTGTGATAGCTCCATCTAGTTTATTTAACAAAACAACTATAGCATTGATATCTTTGGTTGAAACATTTAATACATCTACAATTTCATTTGTTTTATTAGGTGGATTATAGATTGGAAAGTTCAAGTAAATCTCACCATCATTCATATTAGTGTCGAAAGAATTCCCTGAAATTCCCTCAGTATCAAAATGTCTATCCTTAAACGTTATTTTCTCTTCAGTGGTCAATTCTCTCTGAGATTGCTTAGGTACGTACTTATTTGAAGTTCTTGATATATTGAAAAGTCTTTTTTTTACATCTTCGAGTTCGATCTGAGATTTATTGAAACCTTTTTCTAAGTTACTTAGTTCAGTATTTCGCTCTTTTAATTTCTTATTGCAATCTGAACAATCGTTGCATCCAAAAATTAAAAAAATGGGAAAAATCAATAGATTCCACTTTAACACTTTAGTTTTCATCTGTATAAGGTATTAGTTGGTTACATACAAAGGTGCTAAATAGAAGCACACCAAAACATACCTAGTACAGGGTATATTTCTGAAAAAAGTTAAAGCTAAAATGTTAATTGTGCAGAAATTTCAGACAAACGACCTAAAAAACAGATGATTACATAAAAACAAACTTTATAGCTGCAATCATGCCTATAAAACCAATAAAAGCAATGAGTACCCAAATTGTACCTTTATAATACTTTTTGTGAAGTAGAAGATCTTTTCGATACTGAAAGCCAATAACGATTGCAAAGGCAATAAAAAATAATATTCCAAAAATCAATTGACCAGTACTAAACATCTTCTTATTTTTATGCAAAAATAAGGATTAAAACCACAACTATGCAAGACAAAATTAAGGCTGTAAAAGCATTCCACACCGCTTTTAAAATTGGACATCGCGAAACTCCAAAAGCCGACTTAGGTTTAGACAAAAACCTATTACGTTACGAGTTAATGCGCGAAGAAAATGAAGAATATTTAGAAGCTGCTAAGACTAATGATTTAGTGGAAGTTGCTGATGCTTTAGGAGATATGCTTTACATACTTTGTGGTACCATAATAGAACATGGCATGCAGCATAAAATTGAAGAAGTATTTGAAGAAATACAACGCAGTAATATGAGCAAATTAGGAGCCGATGGAGAACCTATTTATCGTGAAGATGGTAAGGTACTAAAAGGTCCAAATTACTTTAAACCAAATATAAAAGACATCTTAGAGTCATAAAAAAAAAAGCAGCTATTCACTGAGATTAGACGAAGTGTAGCTGCTTTTTTCTATTTTAAAAATAACGCATTTATTTTATTTCATATCTCCAATTGTGAGTATCATCAGAAATATTATACTGAATATCTAATAATGTTTGTTTAAATAATTTAGCATAAGAATCTTCGGCTCCAGAAATTTCAAACAACTCATTACGATGTTGAAATGCAGAAATCTCGCTAATAACAGCTGCAGTACCTGCTCCAAAAACCTCCTTCAAACTTCCGTCCTTTGCAGCATTCTTTATTTCATCTACTTTGACTTGTCTGACTTCACAAGTAATTCCTAAGTCCTCTGCTAATTGAATTATACTTTTTCTTGTAATTCCGTCTAAAATACGATCACTAACCGGTGCTGTGATTAACGTATCATTGACTCTAAAAAAGACATTCATAGTACCAGCTTCTTCTAAAAACGTATGTGAATCTGCATCAGTCCAAATAATTTGTTGAAAGCCTTCTTTTTGCGCTAAACTTGTTGGATAAAATTGCGCGGCATAATTACCTGCTGCTTTTGCGGCACCAACACCTCCATTTGCAGATCTACTAAACTCTTCTGCTACTAAAACACGAACCGGAGAATTGTAATATGATTGTGCAGGAGAACAAATAATCATAAATCGATACATATTTGCCGGAGACGCAGAAATTGCTGGTTCAGTTGCAATTACAAAAGGACGTATATACATAGAGTTTCCTATGCCTGGTTTTATCCAGTCATTATCCAACTTTAACAATTCCTCTAAACCTTCAAAGAAATACTCTTCTGGAAACGCTGGTATTGCCAAACGTGCTGCAGATTTGTTAATGCGTTCAAAATTTGCCTTTGGTCTAAATAGAAATACCTTTCCATCGTCATCTTTATAAGCTTTCATACCTTCAAAAACCGCTTGTCCATAATGAAACACTCGTGCAGAAGGATCAAATGTCATTGGCTGATAAGGCATAATTTTGGGATCTTGCCATTTACCGTCTTCATAATCACAAACAAACATATGGTCTGTAAACACACGACCAAAGTCTAAGTTACTAAAATCTACTGTATTAATTTTAGATGTTTCAGAAGTTTCAATGCTGAGTTTATCTGTATGATTGGCCATAATTATATGTGATTTTAAAACAAAAGTACATAATCAGTACGTTTAATAAAAGGTTATATTCCGTTAAATTAACTAAATTTGTAATTATATAATAATTCAAATCAAAACCTTTTAATAATGAAAAAAATCATTTTACTTTTTGCAATAAGCTTAGTTGCATTCTCTTGCAAAGACGACACTAAAACAGCAGAAGTTAAAGCTGAAGACGCACCACAAGAAATCGCTTATGCCTCTTTCGGAAAAGAAATAAATGACACCGATGCATTAACATCTGCAGACTTGATGGAAAAATACAAAACCTTAAAAGCGGGTGATACCATTACGTCTAAAGTAAAAGGTAAAATCATTGAGGTCTGTTCTAAAAAAGGCTGTTGGATGACCTTAGATATGGGTGACGACAATAAAGTGATGGTAAAATTTAAGGATTACGGTTTTTTTATGCCTTTAAATGCTGAAGGTGAAGTCGTAATGAACGGAAAAGCATACGTTTCAGAAACTCCAGTTGAAGAATTAAGACATTATGCTGAAGATGCTGATAAAACCGCAGAAGAAATTGCAATGATTACTGACCCTAAATTTGAATATGGTTTTGAAGCCGATGGAGTTTTACTTAAACAATAAAGTTTTAAACATCGGTATTTTTTTCTTTTTGATACTCGTAAGCTGTAAAAATGAAGAAAAAGTTACCGAAGAACCTATAAAGAAAGCTGTTGTATACGATATGTATCAACCTTCTGAAATGGCAGGTTTCATGAATGCTATGTACGCTTACAATCAACAATTAAAAGCACAAATTGTTGCTGGTGAAACCCCAACAAGCTTACCTATAGATTTATTAAAATTGCATTCCGCAGAAATGACGGATGGTAAATCTAGAACTCAAAATTGGCAAAGTTTTGTCAATGTATTTATAGCCTCGCAAGAAGCGGTTGTAGACACATTATCTAATACGGAGCTCAAAGAACGTTATAATAATGCGATTAACAATTGCTTAAACTGTCATAAAACGGAATGCACAGGACCGATTCCTAAAATTAAGAAACTACTGATTCAGTAAAAAAGATATAAGATTGCTACGCTTTTAGAATCAATAAGCAAGACTTGATTCTAACAAAATAACAAACAGAAGTATTTTTAGTTAAACTGAAATATTTGGTTCAAAAAGAAATCAGATGCATCGTGTGACAAAAATTGAATAGTCAAAAACATTTGAAAAGAAATATAATTACCACATCGGATGGTTCTAAAACCATACAAATAGAAGAATGGAACGAGCAATACCATTCCATTCATGGTGCTATACAAGAAGCAAATCACGTTTTTATGAAACATGGTTTGCTTTTTTATGCAGAAACCAACCTTCCATCTAAAACTGAAAGCATATCGATTTTAGAAATAGGTTTTGGAACAGGCCTCAATGCCTTTTTAACACTTATTGAAGCCGAAAAGTTAAAGCTAAACATCAATTACGTTGGTGTTGAAGCCTATCCTGTTCAACTTGAAGAAATTAAACAACTCAATTATATTGAATTAATTTCGAAGGAACATGAAGCCAATTTTGAAAAATTACATGATACACCTTGGGAGGAATCCTCTGAAATCACCTCGAATTTTCAATTAGAAAAACAAGAAAAATTCTTTAAGGACATAACCACTGAAAACGCTTTTAACATTATTTATTTTGATGCCTTTGGCGCACGTGTTCAACCCGACTTATGGACTGAAGATATTTTTAAAATTATGTTTAAAGCCCTTAAACCAAATGGTATTTTAGTGACCTATTCTGCTAAAGGCAGTGTACGACGTGCCATGCAAGCCGTCGGATTTACAGTTGAGCGCCTACCTGGACCTCCTGGCAAACGTGAAATGTTACGAGCCCAAAAAAAAGGGCTTGTAACATTCAGCGACATACAATGAGCTAAATGTTGAGAGGAACGAAGTATTCAACGAAGTGAAACGAGTTAAATGTTGAGAGCAACGAAACATTCAGTGAACGAATAGTGAGCTAAATGTTACACGCCAAATACTTTAAATCTAAAAATCTAAACCTAAAAGCTTCGTCACTTCGAGTGAAATTCCGCTTTTTAGGAATTTTGTATCGAGAAGCTTATGTGTAACCAAGGTTCTCGATACATTTCTCGCTAACTCGAAACACTCGAACTGACGTAAGAGGTAATTTGAAAACAGCTCTCTTCTCATCTATTTAACTTTTCAACTTTACATCTTTGCTACTTTGCTGCTTTGCAACTTTGAAACTTCACAACTTACAACTCCACCCAAACGTTAAATCCTAACTAAAGTCATTACAAACACTTTAGACCTTTTGTATCTTTACATAAAAAGAAAAATGACCGTTTTAATTACAGGAGCTACAGGATTAATTGGGCAGAAAATTGTAAAACAATGTCATGCTGAGAACATTAATGTACATTATTTAACGACTTCTAAATCCAAATTAAGTACAGAATCAAACTACAAAGGGTTTTATTGGGACCCAAATAATAATGAGATAGATCATCATTGTTTTGAAGGAGTGTCTGTCATAATTAATATGGTTGGTGCTTCTATTTCAAAACGTTGGACGGACGATTACAAAAAAGTCATTCTGAACAGTAGAACAGAAACCGCTCAACTACTACAAGACACCATAAAAAAATATAATTATAAAATTGACCACGTGGTGTCGGCGAGCGCTATAGGTATTTATCCAACAAGCTTAATTAACTACTACGAAGAAACCAATACTGAGATTTCAGATACATTTCTTGGCACGGTAGTCCATAAGTGGGAAGCTGCTGTAGATGGTTTTAAAGCTTTAGGTTGTAAAGTGACCAAAATTAGAATCGGATTGGTGCTCGCTAGAGATGGTGGTGCTTTACCCGAAATAGTAAAACCAATAAAGTTTGGTGCTGGCGCTGCATTTGGAAGTGGTAAACAGTGGCAAAGTTGGATTCATGTAGATGATTTAGCATCACTTTTTGTGTTTGCTGTACAAAATGAATTTGACGGTATTTATAATGGAGTGGCACCAAATCCGGTGAGTAATAAAGAGCTTACTAAAGCTGCTGCTCGTATTTTAAAGCGTCCTTTGATTCTACCAAAAATTCCAAAATTCGCCATGAAACTCATTTTAGGTGAGATGCATATTCTGTTGTTTGAAAGTCAACGTGTCAGCTCTCAGAAAGTGCACTCTGAAGGTTTTAATTTCACGTTTGTGAATTTGAAACCTGCTTTGGAGGATTTGTTGAAATAAGTTTTGACATCCATCAAATGAATAACCTGAAAATAAATAATATCAAGAAACGTCAGTTCGAGTGATTTTGAAATACGAAAAACTGTATCGAGAACCTTGATTACATATTAGCTTCTCGATACAAAATTCCTAAATAGCGGAATTTCACTCGAAGTGACGATACCTTGTATTTGAGGTTTCGACTGCGCTCAACCTGACATTGAGTATTAAAACGACCACAAAGCGTCAGTTCGAGTGATTTTGAAATACGAAAAATTGTATCGAG
>NZ_JAHKPN010000039.1:0-252500 GCF_018860545.1 Winogradskyella psychrotolerans
GGTTTACAGTGGAATACGACGAACCAAGCAACGGTGCACGTAAAGAATTTAAAGCCCATTTTACCTTGAAACGATAAGAAATTATGAAATTAAAAAAGTTTTGTTTAGTAGTATTTATAGCTTTTGTGGCAAATTTTAGCTTTGCCCAAGAAGGTATTCCTATTTATTCTGATTATTTAACAGATAATTATTATTTAATTCACCCTTCAATGGCTGGTGTTGCTAACTGTGCTAAAGTGAGATTAACAGCAAGACAACAATGGTTTGGTGTTGATGATGCTCCTAGCTTACAAACTTTAAGTATGAATGGACGAATAGGAGAGTCTCCTGTAGCCATTGGTGGTGTTCTTTTTAATGATTCTAATGGGTATCATTCTACAGTTGGTGGTTATGCGACTTTTGCCTATCACTTAATGTTTTCAAGAAATGAGATTGATTTAAATATGCTATCGTTTGGGTTAAGTGCTGGGTTCTTACAATATAAACTTGATGAAACAAGTTGGTTAGCGCCTGGTGAATTTGATGCGGCAGTTGCAGGAATTGAACAAAGTGCTACAAATTTTAATATTGATTTTGGATTCTCTTATCATTTTGTAGATTTCTATGCACATTTCACGGCTAAGAATATTTTAGATAATGATGGTGTCAATTATAACCAAAATGGAGAGTTTGAATTTAAAAACTTAAGAACTTATTTAGTGTCTTCTGGTTATACGTTTAGTCAGTATGGTAGTGATTGGAGCTATGAGCCTTCTATAATGTATATGTATAGAGATGCAACAGCAGAATCTTCAATAGATATAAATGCTAAAGTTTATAAGGAAATGGATTTTGGTAAAGTTTGGGGTGGATTATCTTACAGACGTAGTTTAGATGGAGCAGAGTTTCAAGATGGGTCTGGTGTTAGCAGTCAAAAACTACAATACATCACGCCATTTTTGGGTGTAGATTATAATAATTTTGTGTTTGCATATACCTATTCGTATCAAGCAAATACTGTGAATTTTAATTCAGGAGGTTTTCATCAATTAACGCTTGGATTTAACTTCAACTGTAGACGAGAGAAATATGAATGTAATTGTCCTGCAATTAACTAATATTTTTAATACATAAAATAAAAGAGGCTTAATGAAAATTGAGCCTCTTTTGTTTATGGTAACATTTAATTATTCCCATTTGTAATTTTTCTGTTCCGCTTGAGATTTTAAAGCTTTAATCATGGCACTTTCTAGGCTGTTATTAGAATCTTTAGTATGCTTAGCAATATACTCGCGGCGATTAAGGTTTAATGTTGCTATTTCTTCTTGAAGCTTCTTACGTAATTGTGCTTTTTCTTCAACATAAGTTTTGATTTCAGATTTAGATTTTCCCTGTAATTCTTCAGGTAATTCGCTATCTTTTATTTCATCATAAGAGAAATCAGCTTCTTTTTCGGCATCTACTAAATCCCAAGAACTGTTTTTGTATAATCGCGAACTTTTGCTAACTGTTCTACTTACAGCATTAGCTTTATTATAACTTCTCGCATTGGAATCTTGTTCCGCTTGCATTTCCATTTTAGCTCGGCCTGCACTTCCATAAGCCACATAAGTTTTATTTAATTTTTCATTCAATTCTAAAATTTGATCATCATAAGGTGATGCTATGTGAACGGTTGCTGCGTTATGATTGATAGCCATGTAATTTCCGTGTGTTAAATCCGCTCCATCTTTCCATTGCGTTGCAATCCCTTGATTATAATCACCACAAAAAATAGTATTCACGGTAACGTCATTTTGATGTGCTAATTTAGAAGCATCTTTATAACTCACGTTACCTTGAGAGTAGGGTTCATTTCCGGCAATAAAAATAAGTTTTAAATCCTCTTTGCTATTTCCCCATTCTAATTGATTTAAAGCGGTGTTAATTACTTTTCCACAATACTCATTTCCGCCATTAGTCGTTAACGAGAATAGCGATTTTGAAATTTCATCCAAATCATCACTAAAAGCAATGACTTGTCTTAAATAGCCTTCATCTGCATTAAGATTGTCATTGCCATATTCATATAGTGCGATTTTTAGATTAGGACTTTGATCTTCGCATTTGGCGTAAGACAATTCATTTACAATTTTCCAAAGTTGGGCTTTGGCTTGATCGATTAAACCATCCATACTATTACTAGTATCTAATAACAACGCGACTTTTATTTCAGGATTTTCAGCTGTAGAGGTTGTGTTAATTACAGTTTCCGAAATGGCTAAATCTTGTGTTCTGTTTTTCGATTTTGCATTACAAGCAGTTAACGATGCTAAGATTAATGCAAATACTAAGGTTTTAAATTGTGTTTTCATGTTTTTTATTTTTTAGTGTTTAACTCTTTAACGTCTATAGTTCCATTCGGAGAAATCACATAATATTTATGATCTATTTTTGTTTCAACTACAGGTGTTACTTTAGCTTCTTTCGGTTTCGGAGTAAAAACTAATTTTATATTCATACCTATTTGAACAACGGGTTCAAGAATTGAAGGATGAATCACCACATCATAATTCTCATACGTTAAAGGTTGATAATAATAAGAGGTCTGTTTTTTTACTGTGGTAACGCCTTTGTTTTTATCTAAAGCTTCAACAGAAGTACTATTATAGGCTTGATAGCTTTGGTAGAAATCCTTTGGAAAATAACAGTATTTATCATCTGC
Organism: Winogradskyella psychrotolerans; assembly: GCF_018860545.1. GTDB lineage: Bacteria > Bacteroidota > Bacteroidia > Flavobacteriales > Flavobacteriaceae > Winogradskyella > Winogradskyella psychrotolerans_A. The sequence continues at coordinate 2,684 of NZ_JAHKPN010000039.1, forward strand.
AATAGCTACATTATAAGTCGTCATGTCAAACCCAAGAGCTTTGTAATAGGCTTTCTTTTCATCAATAAGTTTCAGTAATTCATCTTGAAGATTTTTATAGACCTCTTGAATATTGTCTATATAATAATCAACCTTTACCAGATTATAAATTTCACTTTGAGCACAAGCTGATAAAATGGCTTCAAATTGACTGGTTTTTGTAAATTGGATATGAATGTTTTGTTGTAATTCAAATCCCTTAGGAACTTCAGTATAGGTTTTGCTGAATAGTTTCTTTGTAACTTCAACTTCATAGATAGGAATAAAAGAAATCACATCAATCGCCATATTTTTTTGAGAGATGCCAATAGCGTTTAAACGCTGTTTAATACTGTCTATACGTGCTGTCATTAATTGACTAGTCATCTCTGCAGACGATCCCATTTGAGAGACATTGAATATTGCTGTGTAAGTCGTAGCGCTTGCATTTTGAAGCGCTTTTACATCTACCGTTAATACATTACTGGGATGGAGTGTTTGATGAATTTGCTGCTGAACTGTTGGATTATAGATTTGTGCATTTCCAGAGCTTAAAATATTCTGTCTAGAAATATCTTGGGTAATTTCATTATAATTTCCGCGGTGTTGTGCTGAAAGACTAAAGCAGCTTATAAATAGTACTAGAAGTAAATTGATGGATTTCATTTTTTAGAATTGTTTTTTGATTTATGCAGTAAAGCTCTTGTGAAAAAACAAGAATCAAAATTCTTAATGAGTGATGCGAGACTCTGAGTGAGTAAAGTGCGCTACCTATTTAGTAGAACCGACTTTATCGGTATAAAAAGGGGTTGAAATTTCAGTAGCCCATTTTTTGAAACCAAATAAAGTATGTAGTTTAGTCCAACTAATTAAAAGCGAAGTGAGAATTTCTAAAACATATTATATACTGCTATTATTTTGCCTTATCGGTTTTTTATCTTTTGGGCAGAATAGGGAGGTAAAACGTGCCGATGAAAAGGCTGTGTTTACAATAAGGGGTTCTGTATCTGAAAAAGGAACTCATAAACCGTATAAGAATGTTGAGATTCTAGTAAATGGTGGGAAGTATGTAACCACTAGTTTTGATGGAACCTTTGATATACAAGCTAAAATTGGTGACGAGTTGATTGTGAAGCATCCCGATTTTGAAACTATTTACTACACAATAAAATCAAATGAGCGTATTAATATCGAAGTTGTAGATGCGCAACAATCTATTTCGCGTAGTAGTAGAAATAAGAGCGATTTTAAGCGTTTTAATCAAATGATTGATTCCGCTGATGCTTACCTCAAAAAGGATGCTGAAAGAAGTATCAAGTTTATTGGAGATGCTTTAAATGTCAATGTAACGGCTGCACAAAGTGCTGAAGCACAAGAATTATTAGGAGATATATATGTGTTCTGGAAACAGTTCGATTTGGCGATTTCAGCGTATAGAATTAGCCTTCAAAATACAGAAACGGCGTCGGCAAAATTGAAGTTAGCCAAAGCGTACTTAAATAATGAAAATTTTGAAACTAGCATAGCAACTTATAAGGAGATAGATGAAAATACCTTGTCTAATTATGAAAAAACAGTTTGGTATGAAGGCATTGGTGATGCTTATTTGAAATCGAAAAAATTTGATGACGCTATAAAGGCTTATGAAGATGGATTGACGGTGGCTAAGAAACACTTAATAGCTCCAAAAATCACCGATTTAAACTCTAGGATAGCTCAGGTGTATAGTGAGCAAGGGCAAACAAGCAAGGCAAAAGGTTACTTTACGAATTCATTGAATTTAGCGAAGCAAGAAAACAAGAAACGCGCTGTTGAAGAGCAGGTGAAAGTTGCTGAATTTAATAGTGAAAATGCAGAATACGAAAGTGAAATCGTTTTAAGAAAACAAGCGTTAGAAGGAATAAAAGATATTGAAACCGATTCTATAATTAGTAATGAAAGTCCAATTACATCTCAAAAGCAAAATTATAAAATTGGTAATGCCTATTTATTAAGTAATGATTTAACCAATGCCATTCCGTACTTAGAGAAAAGTATGGAAGAAGCAGGAGAACGAGGTGATTTAGATGTAAAATTAGATGCCACACGTAAGCTTTCTGAAGTTAATGCGCGGTTAGGGAATACAGAAAAAACAATCGCTTATAATGAAGAATATAAGGATGTTGTAGATGAATTATACGCTAGGAAAAGACAAGAAATTTCTCAAGCGGCACGTTTTAGTCGCAATATTGCAGAGCAGCAAAATAGAATAACCTCTCTAGAGAGTGATCGCGCATTATCTAAAAGTACTTATGAATTAACCCAAGAACGTAATAAAAGTCAACAACTTATTATTTATTCTTTAATAGGTGGTTTAATCCTATTGCTAATTACGGGTTTTTTAATGTTTAAATACATCAAACAACAACGATTGGCGAATAATTTATTAGCCTTAAAATCGTTGCGAAGCCAAATGAATCCACACTTTATTTTTAACGCTTTAAATTCTGTGAACACATTTATCGCGACCAATGATGAGCGAACCGCTAACAAATATTTGTCGGATTTTTCACAATTGATGCGTGCTGTATTAGAAAATAGTGAGGAAGATTTCATTCCACTAAAAAAGGAAATCGAATTGTTAAATTTATATACGAAGCTCGAACATTTCAGGTTTCAAGATAAGTTTGATTATACTATTGATGTGGATGACGCTGTGGATGTTGAAGAATTCCAGATTCCACCAATGTTATTACAGCCGTATATTGAAAATGCAGTTTGGCATGGCTTGCGTTACAAAAGAGATAAAGGGCATTTAAATATTACAATTCAACCCAAATCTAAAGATGAAATAACGATTACAATTTCTGATGATGGCATTGGTAGAAGTCGATCTAAAGCATTAAAAACAGATCATCAGAAAAAACAAAATTCAAAAGGCATGAACAACATTAAAAAACGAGTTGCCATTTTGAATGAAATGTATAAAGATAAAGTAGATGTAACGATTAATGATTTTCAGGACATGGAAGATGCAGGAACAAAAGTGGTCGTGACCCTAAAAAAAGATTAAATATGAAATTGAATGCCATCATCGTAGAAGACGAAGAAAATAGTAGATTAATTCTACGGAATTATTTGACAAAGTATTGCCCAAACATTTCAATTTTAGGAGAAGCTGCTAATATTGAAGAGGCTTTAATTTTAATTCGTAATCATGATTTGGATGTCGTGTTTTTAGATGTAGAGATGCCTTATGGTAATGCTTTTGATTTATTGGATAAGGTTGGTGATATTAATTTTGAAACCATATTTGTAACGGCTTATAATCATTATGCAATTGATGCTTTAAATGCACATGCCTCTTATTATTTAATGAAGCCTATTTCTATAGACGAATTGATAAAGGCTGTGGATTATGTTACTGAAATTAGAAGTAAAGAAGATGCGCTTCAAGATCAGATTTTAGTCCCAAAAACAAATTCGGTTAATGGTAAAATAACACTTCCACAGCAAGATGGTTTTGAGGTAATAGAAACTGCAGACATTATGTATTGCAAAGCTGATGATAATTACACTGAAATTTATTTTAATAACAACAAGAAGAAACTCGTTAGTAAAACTTTGAAGTACATTGAAGAAAGCCTAAAAGATGCCAATTTCGCTAGGGTGCATAAAAGCTATTTAGTTAACGTCAATGAAATTGTAAAATACGTAAAAGGTAAGGGAGGAAGTGTGGTGTTAAGTAGCGGAAAAGAAATTATGGTGTCAGCTTCAAAGAAGTCTGATTTATTGTCTTATTTCAAGTGATCGTATCAATTCAATTCTCTTCGGTTGAATTTAGGTTGAAATTTCCGTGGTTCTTTTTTGACTAGCTTTTTTTTAAGTAGTAAATAACAAATAGAACCTAAAGCGGGTAAGAATAATATAGCGAGAAACCATACGGTGCTCATATAAGGAGATTTAAACCGAGATCGTGTAATATCAAAAATTGCCCAAAACCAAAATACAATTGCGATAATAATAAAACCAAACATTAAAAAAGATGCCATAATCTGGTGTGTAAATTCATATATTTAAATACCCAACTCTACAACTAAGCCTTCATTAGCTCTCACATTAAATACCGTATTATCTTCAAAAATTAAATACTGCCCTTTAATTCCAACTAATTTTCCTGAGTAGCTTGGAGTTTTGCTTAAGTTAAGACTTTTTGGCTTTTCAGGATACTGGTCTACCGGAAAATGTATATGAGTCTCTGTGTTGTTCTCAATAAAATAAGGTAAAGCTTCTTCAGGAATAAAGGCTTTTAAATTATGTCTCCATTCTAATAAATCTTCATCTTTAATATCATTTTTCAACATGGTTCTCCAATTGGTTTTATCGGCAACATGGTCTTTTAAAGCGACTTCAGTAATACCTGCTAAATACCGGTTGGGAACTTCTACAATTTCAACAGCTTCATGAGCACCTTGATCAATCCAACGTGTTGGCACTTGGCTTTTTCTTGTAACACCAACTTTTACGTTACTGGAATTAGCTAAATACACAATATGCGGTTGTAGTTGCACTTTTTTTTCATACTCTAAATCCCGATCTTCTTTTCCTAAATGTGCGGTGCTTAATTCTGGTCGCATTATCCAATCTCCAGCAAAAGGTTTATCAAAAAAACAGGTCTTACAAAAGCCTTGTCTGTAAATGGGACGGTCTAATCCGCAGCTTAAACATTGGTGTCCAACCAATTTTATAGTAATGGTTTTATTCAATAATTGATTGACATGAATAAAGTCATTTTCAAAGACTAAATAGTATTGAATAGGTTCTAAAAATTCGGTTTGCATTTTAGTGAGGACTCCAGTATAAACCATGAAAGAAATTTAGTATTTTTAGCATTAATTAATAGTGTAAAGATAGCCAATCCATGCCAATTCCTATTGTAAATTCCATTGCGTCTTGGTTTTTGAAAAAACGATTCCATCAAATAGAGTTGTTTTTAAAATACCCTAACGAAGTCCAAAACGAATTACTTTTTAGTTTATTAAAGTTTTCTAAAGACACTGAGATAGGAAGGCAGTATGATTTCGATTCTATAAAAACGTATAGAGAATTTAATGAGCGAATTCCTGTAGTAAATTATGAGGAATTTCAGCCGTTAATTGAACGTTCTCGTAATGGTGAGCAGAATATTTTTTGGCCTCGACCTATAAAATGGTTTGCTAAATCTAGTGGTACTACTAATGCTAAAAGTAAATTTATTCCAGTAAGTTTTGAATCCTTAGAAGATTGCCATTATGCGGCAAGTAAGGATTTACTATGTATGTATTTAAATAATAATGAAGATGCGCAATTATTTACTGGTAAAAGTTTACGCTTAGGAGGGAGTAAAGAATTATACAAAGAAAACGGAACTGTATTTGGCGATTTAAGCGCTATTCTTATTGATAATATGCCATTTTGGGCAGAGTTTAGCAGTACGCCAAGTAATCGCGTGTCGCTTATGAGCGATTGGGAAACTAAAATGCAAGCTGTTGTAGAAGAAACGGTTGAGGAGAATGTTACCAGTTTGGCAGGTGTACCGTCTTGGATGTTGGTTCTAATGAATAACGTATTGGAGAAAACAGGGAAAGATAGTTTGTTTGATATATGGCCTAATCTAGAAGTTTATTTTCATGGAGGAGTAAATTTCAATCCATATATAGAACAGTATAAAGCTATTTTACCGTCAGATAAGTTTAGGTATTATGAAATTTATAATGCTTCTGAAGGGTTTTTTGCGATTCAAGATCAAAATAATTCTGGTGATTTATTATTGATGTTAGATTATGGGATTTTCTATGAGTTTATTCCCATGACATCCTATGGCACTGAAGAACAAAAAGTGATTCCCTTAGGTGAGGTGAAACTGAATACGAACTACGCGGTAATTATTACAACCAATGCTGGTTTATGGCGCTACAAAATTGGTGATACCATTCGTTTTGTAAGTTTAAGTCCACATAGAATTAGGGTGACCGGTAGAACCAAACATCATATAAATGCTTTTGGTGAAGAATTAATTATTGAAAATGCGGAAGAAGCTTTTAAAGATGTATGCAAACGTACAGCTGCTGAGATTGTGGATTACACAGCAGCCCCAATTTTTATGGATGGCAAAGAAAAGGGAGCGCATGAGTGGATTATTGAGTTTAAAAAACTACCCAATAATATGAGCCACTTTGAAGAGATGTTTGATAATTCCTTAAAGGCTTTAAATTCAGATTATGAAGCGAAACGTCTGAATAATATGACGCTCAACAAACCAAAAATTCACAGCGCAAGACATAATTTGTTCTATGATTGGTTAAAAGAACACAATAAGCTTGGAGGGCAACATAAAGTGCCACGTCTCTCCAATAGTAGAACTTATCTTGAGGAATTATTGCAGTTAAATCAGGTGTAAAATTATTTCAGATACAGTAGTACAAAACTCTGGGGGATTTGTATTAGGAAACCTTACACTTTATCGCCAATAATAACATTTACAATCACGATATCGTAAATCTAATAGATTTTAACTAATAAAAAAATCAAATTAAACTTACATTGATTGAAGCCTCTATATTAGCGGTAAATACATGTGCTGTCATTATTTAAATTCCCTCAACTATATATAAAGTATTGCGTGCAATATTTAATTAATCAATCCCTAACTAAAAATAAAAACCACAATTTCGAATCTTGAAATTGTGGTTTTTTAATGATGTAAAATTGAAGTTATGAAACGGCCTTCAATTTCTTAATTGTGGATTTATTCAAACGATCTTCAGCATACGCTTTCGTAATGTTTAATTTCGTTTCATCCGAGCTTGGTAAGTCAAACATCGCTTCCGTTAATATTTCCTCGCAAAGTGATCTTAAACCACGAGCACCAAGTTTGTACTCAATAGCTTTTTCTACAATATAATCTAAAGCCCCATCTGTAATAGTAAAAGCAATATCATCCATCTCAAACAGTTTTTTATATTGTTTGATGATAGCATTTTTAGGTTCTGTTAATATAGCTCTTAATGTTTTAGCATCTAACGGGTCCATATGTGTTAAAACCGGTAAACGACCTATGATTTCTGGAATTAATCCAAAATCTTTTAAATCTTTAGGAGTTATGTATTGTAGCATATTATCCTTATCTATAGTATCCGTATTCATTGAACTATAGCCAATAGATTGCATGTTCATTCGTTTTGTAATGACACGTTCAATGCCATCAAAAGCTCCACCTGCAATAAATAAGATATTTTCGGTATCTACTTCAATAAATTTTTGATCTGGATGCTTACGACCTCCTTTTGGTGGGACATTAACGACAGTACCTTCTAAAAGTTTTAATAAAGCTTGTTGCACTCCTTCTCCAGAAACATCTCTTGTTATAGAAGGGTTGTCACTTTTACGAGCGATCTTATCAATTTCATCAATAAAAACAATACCACGTTGTGCTTTTTCAAGATTGTAATCTGCAGCTTGTAATAAGCGTGTTAAAATACTTTCTACATCTTCACCAACGTAACCAGCTTCAGTCAGTACCGTAGCATCAACAATTGCAAGTGGTACGTTTAACATTTTTGAAATGGTTTTAGCCATTAATGTTTTACCTGTACCAGTTTGCCCAACCATAATGATATTACTTTTTTGTATTTCAATATCATCGTCAGTTGGTGCTTGTAATAAACGTTTGTAATGATTATATACTGCAACAGACATCACGCGTTTTGTGAATTCTTGCCCAATAATATATTCATCTAAAAAAACTTTAATTTCTTTAGGTTTTTTAAGCATTAACTCTGCACTTAAATCTGAATTACCAGATTGTTTAGACTCTTCAATTACTATACCGTGAGCTTGCTCTATGCAACGATCACAAATGTGTGCATCTAAACCTGCAATAAGCAAGCTAGTTTCTGGCTTTTTCCTACCACAAAATGAACATTCTAATTCTTCCTTTGCCATCTTCAATTTTTTTAATTCCTGTGAAAGCAGAAATCGCTTTTTACTTTTTAATTATAAGTCGAAACTAATTGCAATTACTTTCTCGTTAATACTTCATCAATCATACCGTACTCTAAGGCTTCTTGAGAGCGCATCCAGTAATCTCTATCAGAATCCTTTTCAACTTGCTCTATTGATTTTCCTGAATGTTTAGCAATAACTGCATATAATTCTTCTTTTACTCTAATGGTTTCTTTTAATGCAATTTGCATATCACTTAATTGCCCTTGAGTTCCACTACTGACTTGGTGAATCATTACACGAGAATGTGTTAAGGCAGAACGTTTGCCTTCTGCACCTGCACATAATAACACGGCTGCCATTGAAGCTGCAATACCCGTACAAATAGTAGCGACATCTGGTTTAACAAATTGCATGGTGTCATATATACCTAAACCAGCATAAACTGAACCTCCTGGCGAGTTGATATAAATTTGAATATCTTTATTAGAGTCCGTACTCTGTAAAAACAATAATTGTGCTTGTATGATATTAGCTACTTGGTCATTGACACCTGTTCCTAAAAATATAATACGATCCATCATTAAACGAGAGAATACATCAAAAACAGCGATATTCATCTGACGTTCTTCAATAATATTCGGTGTCATATTTGAAGGATACATACTTTCTATGATCTTAGAATAGTAATTACTGTTGATTCCTTGATCTTTTATTGCAAATTTTTCAAATTCTTTTCCGTAATCCATATAAGTTTTAATTCTTTTAATTAATGTTGTTTTTCATAAAGCACTAGTAATGTACTTGGTATAGCGTTTGCATTTTATGAAAAATGTACTCCCAAAAAAAGGCGTAAAATTTTTACATTTTACGCCTTAAAGATACTAATAATTTTTAGGTTACGGTTTTCCCGTAACTACATTTTAAGGTTTTAAGCTAAAGCCTTAATACTTTTAGAATTAGCTATAGAATTCTTTAACAAAATCATCGTAAGTGATGTCTTTGGTCTTTATATTAGCTTCAGTCTTATATAAGTTTAGTAATTTTTGACTCATTAATTGCTCGGACATACGCTTTACTTCGTCTTGGTTTCCTAAGATTCTTGCAGCAATGTCTTCCAATTCTTTGTCTGAAGGATTCATTTGTCCAAATTGAGCCATTTGCCCTTTAATCATTTCCATTGAATGCGATTTCAATTCTTCAAATTGAACTTGTAGCTTATGCTCAGTAATTAATTTACCTTCAATAAGCTGGTAACGCATGCTTTTTTCAGACTTTTCGTATTCTTCTTTAGCTTGCTCTTCAGTCATTTCTTCTTCACCTGCAGTTTGCATCCACTTCTGCAAGAAACTTGCTGGTAAATCGAATTTTGTATTTTCTATAAGAGTCTCAGTGACATCATTCAATAACTTCTGGTCACCTTGTTGAGCAAATTGCTTTTCTGAGTCTTCTTTAATTTTGTCTTTTAATTCGGTTACAGAAGTAACGATTCCTTTTCCGAATAACTTATCGAATAACTCTTGGTCTAAATCCGCTAATTCACGCTCGTTAATTTCAGTGATGGTAAAATTCACTTCAATATCTAAACCATGAGCATCATCATGAGGTACTTTTAACGCGTTCATTAAATCGTGATCGTCGCTAAATAAGCCTTTAGTTTTTAATGTAATTACATCACCAACTTTTGCTCCAATAAATTTCTTAGGATTTGTTTTTCCTTTCAATTTATCTAAAGTAATCATTGTAGAATTATCGATTTCTTTTTCCTCGTTTGTGAAAGTTCCTGTGATTTCAGAATCTTTTGTTACTTCGTTTTGAGAAACGATTTTTCCATATTGTTTTTGAATATGAACAATCTGATCATCGATCATTTTGTCATCAGCTACAATATTATAATGTGTTATTGCTTTTTTACTTTTTAGATTAACGTTGAATTCTGGTGCTAAACCTAATTCAAATTCAAATGTAAATGCTTCAGCATCCCAATCTAAATCGTCTTGTGCTTTTGGTAAAGGATTACCTAAAACATCTAACTTTTCTTCAACTAAATATTTACCAAGAGCATCTTGTAGTAATTTATTTACTTCATCTACCAATACAGCTTTGCCATATTGCTTTTTTACCATTCCCATTGGTACATGACCTTTTCTAAAACCAGGAATGTTTGCAGACTTTCGGTAATCTACTAAGATTTTCTCTACTTTGTCGCTATAATCTTCTTTAGCGATGTCCACTTTTACAACTGCATTTAATGCATCGATGTTTTCTCTTGTGATATTCATTTTTTTGAAACTAAAAATTGGGCTGCAAAAATACAATTTTTTTTGCAACCCAACAATAGTTTTAAAGGTTTGACTTTAAGCTAGTCTTTACTGTCTTTTAAGAATGATTGTAGTAGCGATTGCAAAATAGATAAAAGCACACTAAATAATAATGCCGTCCAAAAGCCAGAGACGCTAAATCCATCGATTAGATTACTTGCTAATAATATAATTAGCGCATTGATGACTAATAGAAAAAGTCCTAAGGTGACAATGGTTACTGGTATGGTTAGAATTACTAGTATTGGTTTTACTAACAAATTTAGAATTGCTAACACTACAGCAACTATAATGGCTCCAACATAACCGTCAACAGTAACTCCATTGAGGATGTTTGCTAAAATAAAAACGGCTAATGCGTTTAGTAGAAGTCTAATTAATAAATTCATGATAATTATTTTAATTAAGTTTCTCTAAGATACAAAATTCATTACAGCATCATAAAAATCCTTTGGGTTTTCGGCATGTAACCAATGGCCCGCATTTGAAATAGTGATGATTTCAGAATTTGGAAAATGTCTATGAATAATAGTTTCATCTGTGTCTCCAATATATTCTGACCGGTCTCCACGTAAAAACAAAGTGTCTTTTTCAAAGACAGCATGGACAGGAAGGGCTTCACCGACTTCGGAAACATTGTTTTTTAAGACCTCTAAATTTATACGTAAACCAAGTTGTCCTTTTTCTACCCAATATAAGTTTTTGAGCAAAAACATGCGAATTCCGGCTTCATGAATATAATGACTTAAGGCTTTGTCGGCGTCACCTCTGGTTTTTAATTCTGAAAAATCTAAACTACTTAAGCCTTCTAAAATGGCATCATGATGTACGGGATAGTATCGTGGTGAAATATCCGCCACAATTAATTTATTTACCAATTCTGGATATGTCGCAGCAAATAACATAGCGGTTTTTCCACCCATGGAATGGCCTAATAGGATAATGTCACTTAAATTATGGTCGTCACAATAATGTTTTAAATCTTCAGCCATGACTTCGTAATCAAAGTCTTCTGAATGAAAACTACGACCGTGATTTCGTTGATCTACGAGGTGAACTTCAAAATTTGATTCGGAAAATTGTTTGGCTAAGGTTTTCCAATTGTCTCCCATGCCTAAAAAGCCGTGAAGAATAATAAATGGTTTGCCTTCTCCTATAATGTTTGAATGTAGTTGCATTTAAACTTTTTTTTCACGCAGAGGCGCAAAGGCGCAAAGCTGTGTGTGGTTATGTGGATGTGATTTTTTTATGAATTATAGAGCTTATTGAATCTCATATTGTAATACATTTTTAAATAAACGTGTTTTTCTTTCTGCCTCTGCGGCTTTGCGTGAAATACCTTTTTAATTCTTATTTAAGCTTTTCTAAATACTTTCCAATCACATTCTCAACTCCCATATATAAACTTTCTGCAATTAGTGCGTGTCCTATAGATACTTCTAATAAGCCCGTAATATTTTCTTTAAAGAATGCGATATTATCTAAGGATAAATCATGACCGGCATTAATGCCTAATTGTAAAGTATTGGCTAAGCCTGCACATTCCATATAAGGTTGTATGGCATTTTCATTTCCCAAACTATATTGGTGTGCAAAGGCTTCAGTATACAGTTCTATGCGGTCAGTGCCAGTTGCTTTAGCACCTTCAATTTGATGTAAATCTGGATCTACAAATATGGAAGTTCTGATGCCATTGGCTTTAAACTCTTTAATAACGTCAATTAAAAAATCTTTATGTTTTATAGTGTCCCAGCCTGCATTAGACGTAATTGCATCCACAGAATCTGGGACTAAAGTCACCTGAGTTGGTTTAATCTTTAGAACCATATCTACAAACTTAGGAATGGGATTGCCTTCTATGTTGTATTCCGTATAAACTTCGGATTTTAAATCGTAAGCATCTTGGTAACGGATATGTCTTTCGTCTGGTCTTGGATGAATTGTGACTCCTTCCGCACCAAATCGTTGCACGTCTTTTGCAAACTGCACAACGTTAGGGACATCGCCTCCGCGACTATTTCGTAACGTTGCAATCTTATTTATATTAACACTTAACTTTGTCATTATAATAGGTTTTGAATCACAAAAATACAAAGTAGGAGGTGTAATGTATGGTTATTTTTGATTAATTTGCAACATATTTAATACAGTTTAATGGAGCTTCAAGACTATATAATAAACGACATAAAACCTATACATGTAACGGATAAAATAAGTGATTTAAAATTACTCTTTAATCAGTTGACGTATTCTCATATTCCTATTGAAAAGGACGGAGTTTATATGGGTTGTATTTCTGAAACAGATGCACATTGTTTTGATGGAGCAATTACTATTAGTGATTGTAATTACGCTATTGAAGGTTTTTTTGTTAGACTAACCACTAATTGGTTAGATGTTTTAGAAAAATTTGCTCAAAACGATTCTAATATAATGCCTGTTTTAGATCCTAATAATAAATATTTAGGATATTATGAGTTAAATGATATTATTCACCTCTTTAATGAAACCCCTTTCTTTGCTGAACCAGGAGGGATTTTAATTGTAGAAAAAGGTGTTAATGATTATTCTTTTAGTGAAATTAGTCAGATTGTTGAGTCTAACGACGCTAAGCTTTTAGGTGCATTTATTTCTAAGATGGAAGGGGATTTAGCAAGCATCACATTAAAAATAAGTAATACGAGTCTGAATGACATTATTCAATCATTTAGACGTTATAGTTATAATATTGTTTCTGGTCACGAAGATGATTCTTATCTCGAAACGCTAAAGGAACGTTCGCAATATCTAGACAAATACCTAAATATGTAATGATAAAAGTAGCAATTTACGGTCAGAATTACTTAAAAGAAATTACTCAGCAGGCCGTTGAGAAATTAATTGATGTTTTATTAGAGAAGAAGGCTGAGATTTATGTTGAAGAAGATTTTTTAATTACACAGTTTCAAAACGTAAAAGACAATCCTCATATTAATACCTTTCATACGTTAGATGATAGTTTTAATTTATTAATTAGTGTTGGAGGTGATGGTACTATTTTAAGAGCCATAACTTATGTTAGAGATTTAAATATTCCTGTGGTAGGAATAAACACCGGGAGATTAGGTTTTTTAGCAACTATTCAAATTGATGATATCCAATCGGCTTTAACAGAGATTTTTAATGGGGAATACAAAATTTCTGAACGTGCCTTACTTAGTGTTACTACAGATCCAGAACATCAGGATATTCTAAACACACATTTTGCACTGAATGAAATTGCTATCAGCCGAAAAAACACCACATCCATGATTACGATTGAAACCCATCTCGATGATGAGTTTTTAACCACGTATTGGGCGGATGGACTAATTTTGTCTACACCAACCGGTTCTACAGGGTACTCATTAAGTTGTGGTGGACCTGTTATCGCACCAAATGCAAAAAACTTTGTATTAACTACTATAGCGCCTCATAATTTAAGTGCAAGACCATTAGTGTTACCCGATAGCAAAACAGTTACACTTAGGGTTAATGGTAGAGAGGATCAATTTTTAATGTCTTTAGATTCGCGTATCGTTACGCTTTCAAATACAACGACAGTTACTGTGAAAAAAGCAGATTTTGTAATAAAGATGGTAGAGCTTTTAGATGAATCCTTCTTAGCAACCCTTAGAAAAAAATTACTTTGGGGAGAAGATCGACGTAACTAATACATTTTTATACAATAATTACCTTCTTATACTGTTTTCTGTAAGACTATTTGTGTCAAATTATTGCGCACAAATCAGAATTGTTATATTTGCAAACTTTGAAAACTATATGAGATATTTTTTTCTACTTTTTTTATGCGTTTTTATCACCAATAATGTGGATGCTCAAATTTATGAAGTTGGAGTATACGCAGGTGGAAGTAATTTTATTGGAGATGTAGGTGCAACAGATTACATTTCTCCAAATCAATTTGCTTTTGGTGTTTTAGCAAAATGGAATAGAAGTCCTAGGCACTCATTTAGAGCTTCAGTGATTTTTTCAGATTTGGAAGGTGTTGATGCAAAATCAGATGATCCAAGACGAAAAGAACGTGGTTACGAATTTAATTCGAGTATAATAGAGATTTCATTGGGTATGGAATTCACCTTTTTAGAATTTGACCTTCATACTATAGGTACAAAAGGAACACCTTATTTATATTCAGGACTTACACTTACTAATCACGATAATTATTATTTTTCAACAACTGGTGAGTATACATCAGAAAATACAAATAGTTGGGCATTTGGAATTCCCATGGTATTAGGCTATAAAACAAATATAACTAACCAAATGGTTTTAGCTGCAGAAGTTGGTGCACGCTATACATTTTCGGATGAATTAGACGGAAGTGTACCAGATTCTGAAGACAGAGATGCGTTAAGTTTTGGAAATACTAATAATAACGATTGGTATATGTTTACCGGAATTACATTAACTTACACCTTTGGTAGAAGACCTTGCTATTGCAATTTTTAAATGAGTTTAAAAGAACAAATAAATAAAGAAAAACTTCCTGCGCATCTTGCCGTTATAATGGATGGCAACGGTCGTTGGGCAAAACAACAAGGGTTATTACGTGTTGTTGGTCATGAAAATGGAACCAAATCTGTAAGACAAACCGTTGAGGCTTGTGCGGAATTGGGTATTAAGAACTTAACGCTTTATGCATTTTCTACTGAAAACTGGAATAGACCAAAATTAGAAGTTCAAACCTTAATGAAGCTTTTGGTAAAGTCCTTAAAGAAGGAAATGAAAACATTTGAAGACAATAATATTAAATTGTGTGCTATTGGTAATTTAAACGATTTACCAAGTAAGGCACATAAAGAACTACTAGATGTTATTGAGAAAACAAAAAATAATACAAACATGACATTAACTTTAGCGTTGAGCTATGGTTCTCGTGAAGAAATTGTTAATGTTATTAAGGAATTGTCAGTTAAAGTTAAAAATAATATAATTTCTCCTGAAAGTATTGACGAATCAATTATTAATAAGCATCTTTACACGCACAATTTACCAGACGTGGACTTACTTATACGGACAAGCGGAGAGCAACGTATCAGTAACTTTTTACTATGGCAAATAGCCTATGCTGAACTATATTTTACAGATGTTTTATGGCCAGATTTTACGAAAGAAAATCTATATGAGGCACTCATAAATTATCAAAACAGAGAACGAAGATTTGGAAAAACAAGCGAACAACTTACCTAATGCCGCAAAATTGAAGTCATACATTAAACTTTTTTGTATAGCATGCCTTTTTACAATTTCATTTAACAGTTTTGCTCAAGTAGAGAGCGGAGAAACCTATCTGATTAAAGAAATTACAGTTACCGGAAACACTAATTTTAGTGCTCAAACGATTATAGCCTATTCTAAGCTAAGAAAAGACGAAGAGATCCAAGTTGGTGGAGAAAAAATAGCCAATGCAGTAAAGACTTTATGGAAATCTAATTTATTCAGTAGTATTGATATTTATGTGGTTAACATTGATGGAAATACCGCAAACTTAGAGATTAATCTAAGTGATTTGCCTGAGCTTAAGGATCTGACAATAGAAGGAGTTAAAAGAGGAAAAAGGGATGAGATTATTAACGAGAACAAGTTAAAAGCTGGTCAGAAAGTAACCGAAAACCTTATTGCTACAACAAGGAATTACCTTACCAACAAGTATAAAAAGAAAGGCTTCTTAAATACAGATGTAAAAATAAGCACTTCAGAAGTTATTGATTCTATTGAGAAGGAGCGTGTAGACATGCGTATTCTTATCGATAAGGGTGAGAAAGTGAAAATTAAAACGATTACTTTTGAAGGTAACGAAAAAATAACAGACAAAAAGCTTCGTAAGGCTATGAAGAGTACGAAGCAAAAGAAATTTATTAGAATCTTAAAGCGATCTAAATATATTGAAGATGATTTCAGAGAAGATTTAGTAAGTGTTGTAGATTATTATAAAGAGAATGGGTATAGAGATGCTAGAATTATTTCGGACTCAATTACTTATTTAAATGATAAAACAATTAGCCTGAATATTAAGGTTGAAGAAGGTGAAAAATACACTTTCGGAAAGATTTCTTTTGTTGGTAATACAATTTATTCAGATCAACAATTATCTAACCTGCTTGGGTTAAAAGAAGGTGATACTTATAATGGAGTAGAATTACGAGAACGTATTGCAGATGAATCTAATCCTGATGCTAACGATATAACCAATGCTTATCAAAACTTCGGTTATATGTTCTCTACGATTAATCCTGTAGAAGTTAGTGCTGAGGGGAACGTCATAGATATGGAAATCCGTATCTCAGAAGGTAAGCCTGCTTACTTTAATAATGTAACTGTTGTGGGTAATGATGTTACTAATGATCACGTTATCTACAGAGAAATTAGAACTCGTCCAGGTGAGTTATACAGAAAATCAGATATTATTAGAACGATTAGAGAATTAGGGCAACTTGGTTATTTTGATGCTCAACAGATCGTTCCAGATATTAAAAATCCAAATCCAGTTGATGGAACATTAGATGTAGAATATTCTTTAGTGGAACAAGGTTCTAGCCAAATACAACTACAAGGTGGTTATGGTGGAGGTGGTTTCATCGGTACTTTAGGATTGTCGTTTAATAACTTTTCTATAAAAGATATTTTTAAGAAAGATGCTTATAACCCTGTACCTAGAGGAGATGGTCAAAGTTTAGCCTTACGACTTCAAGCTAGTCAATATTTTCAAACGTATAGTTTTTCATTTAGTGAACCTTGGCTTGGTGGTAAAAAACCATTCCAATTATCATCTTCACTTTCCTACTCAAGACAGTTTTTGTATGATTCTTCAACAGGAAGTGCTGATAAAAGTAAGAGCTTTAATATTACTGGTTTAACCGTGGGTGTGTCAACAAGGTTGGCTGAACCAGATGATTATTTTTTATTGTCTCAGGCTGTAAGTTACCAGCACTATGACCTTCAAAACTATAATACTGGTTTATTTACTTTTGGTGATGGTACCTCAAATAATTTATCTTATACCATTGGTTTAAGTCGAAGTGACCTTCGTGTGGATCCAATTTTCCCAACAGGTGGATCTAGTTTCTCTGTTTCTGCCAAATTTTCATTCCCATATTCATTGGTGAATGGAGTGGATTATACAGCGCTTAAAGAAGAAAGAGATGAACAAAATGAGATTATAAGTGATTACTACGCTAATTCTAGTCCATCTTTACAAGAAACAGCAATCTTTGATGATGCGACGGAAAGAGTATCAGAAATTGACCAAGAGCGTTTTAAGTGGCTCGAGTTTTATAAAATCAAATTTAAGGCGGATTGGTACCAATCACTTACTAAAAAATTAGTGTTGCGTCCTAGTATGGAATTTGGGTTTCTTGGAGCCTATAACAATGATCGTGGTGTGATTCCTTTTGAACGCTTTTTCTTAGGTGGTGATGGTCTTGCTAATTATTCTTTAGATGGAAGAGAAGTGGTTCAATTAAGAGGGTATCCTAACCAATCTTTATCTTCAGATGATGGTGGGTCTATTTATAGTAAATTTTCATTAGAACTACGTTATCCTATTACCTTAGGAGCACAAGCTAAAATTTATGCACTTTCATTTTTAGAAGCAGGTACATCTGTAAATGACTTTAAAGATTACGATCCATTTAAACTTCAGAGATCAGCCGGTTTTGGACTTAGAATATTTATGCCAGCCTTTGGGTTACTTGGTATAGACTTCGGTCATGCATTCGATGAATCTCCATACGGTACTACAGTAAAAAATTGGGAAACGCACTTCATAATTGGGCAACAATTTTAAGTTTGGCACGATATTTTCTAATATCAAAACAAGGATTTCATCACATTGTTAAAATTTTTAAGAATATATTTCGTTAAATTTGAAGATTAGTAACACAAAATGATAATACATTGAGTTTTACGCTTAAAATGTCTCAAAACATGAAAATAAAAATGATGAAATTTAAAGTTCTTTTTTTACTAATAGTAATTGGTCTAGCAACGTGTAGTGTTAATGCTCAACGTGGTGTAAGAATAGGTTACATTGATACCGAGTATATTTTAGAGAATGTACCAGAGTATAAAGAAGCGTCTTCTCAGTTAAACAAGAAAGTATTACAGTGGAAGACTGAAATTGAATCGAAGTTAAATGCCATTGAGCAAAAAAAGAAAGAGCTAGATAATGAAAGTGTGCTTTTAACTAAAGAATTATACGATGAGCGTTATGAGGATATTACGTTTGAAGAAGCTGAGGTTTTAGATTATCAACAAAAGCGTTTTGGGCCAGAAGGTGATTTAATGATTCAAAAGCGTCAATTAATTGAGCCAATTCAAGATCAGATTTTTGCGGCAGTACAAGAAATTGCAGAGACTAAAAAGTATGATTTTGTTTTTGATAAATCAGCAGACGTAGTCATGTTATATTCTGCTGAGCGTTACGATATGAGCGAGCAGGTATTAAGAACAATTACCAGAACGTCTAAACGAACGCAAGCGAAAACTAAGAAAGAACGTCAGGAATTAGAAGACGAGGAAGTTGTGCCAGAGGTTAATTCGGATAAGGATGCACGTCAACAAGCTTTGGAAGATCGTAAGGCAAGTAGAGAAGAAGAATTAGCCGCAAAGCGTGCGGAACGTGAAAAGGCTGCTGAAGAGCGAAAAATAGCGCAGCAAGAATTACGAGATGCCAAGAAAAAAGAAGCTGAAGAACGTCGTCAAAAAGTAATTGATGAAAGAAATGCGAGGTCTGGTTCTACTGCCAGTGAAGTAAAAACTATTGAGGTCGATACGACTTCTAAAGCTAAAGCGATTGTAAAATCAGATAGTATAAAAGTGGAAGGTAGCGTTAAAAAGGATTCAATTAGTTCTGAAACGCCAAAAACAGCCGCGGAAATAGCTGCAGACATTCGAGCTCAAAAATTAAAAGATAGAGAAGCGCGTCAAAAAGCATTAGAAGAGAGAAAACAGAAAATAATAGAACAGCGTAAAAAAGCACGTGAAGAGCGTGAAAAACAAGTTCAGAGAAATGATTCTATTGCGAAAGCAAAGAAAAACGAAGACAATAATTAACAATTTATAACATCTAATACAATTAAAAACAAATGAAACATTTAAAAACTTTATTATTTGCAGCAGTACTTTTTATCGGAGCTACAAGTTTTACATCTGCCCAAAGCAACGTTGCACATATTAATAAACAAGAATTAATTAAAGGGATGCCAGCTTATGCAACAGCTCAAGCTGAAATTGAGAAGTTGAGCAAAACGTATCAAGCAACAATTCAAGAATCGCTTAAAGAATTGGATGTTAAATTAAAGCAATACAATTCGGAAGCTGAGACTCAAACAGAGCAGACTAATATTGACCGTATGACTGAAGTTGAAGGCATCAAACAAAGTCTAGGTGAGTATCAGCAACAGGCTCAGAAAGATTTACAAGAAAAAGAATTTAACCTTTTAAAGCCAATTGTTGAAAAAGCAGATAATGCGATCAAAGCAGTGGCTAAAGCTCAAGGAATTCAGTATGTTGTAGATTCTGCAATGCTAATTGTAGCAGACGGCAAAGATCTTATGGCAGACGTTAAAAAGCAATTAGGAATGTAATCCTAACTAAGAAATAGTTATTTAAAAAGTCGCTTATTATTAAGCGACTTTTTTATTTTTGTAGCCATGCGTAACAAGCCTATTGGGATATTTGATTCAGGAATTGGGGGTACTTCTATCTTCAAGGAGATTCATGAATTACTACCAAATGAAAGTTGTATTTATCTTGCAGATAGTAAAAATGCTCCTTATGGTAATAGGTCCGAAGAAGAAATCATTCAATTAAGTATTAAGAATACTGAATATCTTTTAAATCAAGGTTGTAAAATTATCGTGGTGGCTTGTAATACCGCAACAACAAACGCTATAATTTACTTAAGGAAAAACTATGATATTCCATTCATCGGTATAGAACCTGCTATAAAACCCGCTGCTTTAAAAACACAAACCAAGGTCGTTGGTATTTTAGCAACCAAAGGCACGTTGAGTAGTCAGCTCTTCCATAAAACTATAGACCTATATTCTAAGGATATTAAAATTATAGAACAAGTAGGAGAAGGCATTGTTCCTTTAATTGAATCTGGTCAATTAGATTCTGAAGCCATGCAAATGTATTTAGAAACTTATTTAGAGCCTATGCTAAAGCAGGATATAGATTATTTGGTTCTAGGTTGCACCCATTATCCCTACCTCATTCCTATGCTTACTAAAATGCTTCCAGCTCATGTGAAAATTATTGATTCGGGTAGAGCAGTAGCTAAACAGACACAGGCCGTATTATCTCAATTGGACGTTTTGAGTAATTCAATAGAAAATCCAAGGATTCAATTATTTTCAAATGGAGATGTTTCCGTTCTAAAATCTATACTGGATGATAAATTTGATGTGTCTTATTTAGACTTTTAGTAAGGTTTTCGTTTACAGACCTACTAATTTAAGGATGAAATTACTCTTTGTTTATAATGCCAACTCGGGACAATTAAATTCATTGTTTGATGCAGGTCATAAATTGATAAGTCCTTCAACGTATAAGTGTTCGTTATGTGCGTTGACACATCATACATTTTCAAAAAAGCGGCTTTGGAAAAAGTTTGAAATAGATAGTCAAGTAGAGTTAGCATTTTACCACAAAGATGAATTTGAAACGATGTTTCCCAACTTGGATATGAGGTATCCTACGATTTTAAAATATGATGAACACCATTTTTCAGAAGTCTTCGGGGCTGAAGTTCTAAATGAAATTTCAAATGTTGAAGACTTGATAGAACGCTTAAAACTTCAGCTTTCAGATTATGTACCTTAATGATTATTCCTTAAACCAACTAGAATATTCAACGTAGTTGTTTGCAATTCTATCAATTTCACCAGAAATTAATTCTTGGCTAATATCCTTAACTTTTTTCGCTGGTACGCCAGCATATATACTTCCAGATTCTACAACCGTATTTTTAGTGACTACTGCACCAGCAGCAATGATACTATTGCTTTCAATGACGCAGTCGTCCATTACAATGCTTCCCATCCCGATAAGTACATTGTCTTTTATGGTGCATCCGTGTACAAGGGCGTTATGTCCAATAGATACATTATTACCAATGGTTGTGGGTGATTTTAGATAGGTAGCGTGTATAACGGCTCCATCTTGAATGTTCACTTTATTACCCATCTTTATAAAATGTACATCGCCTCTAATTACGGCATTAAACCACACACTGCATTGTTGCCCAATGGTGACGTCTCCTACTATAGTTGCATTTTCTGCGATGAAGCAATCTTCTGGAATCTGAGGCTGTTTCCCTCTAACTGATTTAATTATTGGCATATATTATTACTTAAGAGATGTAGATTTGTTTTGTACTCTAAAGATAAACTGAAAAATCGTATTAATCAGAATTTATGGTATAAAAAAAGAGCAGCACAAGTGCTACTCTTTAGTATTCTCTTATATAAAATAATATCTATATATCTTCAGCGTCTCTTAAACCTTGAATATATTCAGCTTTCTGAATTTCTCTTCTTCTTTTAACAGAAGGTTTAGCGAAATAACGCTTTTCTCTTAAGTTCTGCATAATTTGCACATTTCTGTGTTTACGCTTGTAACGCTTAAGTGCACGTTCTATATTTTCTCCTTCTTTGATTTCGATTTTAATCATTATATCGATATATTTTTGTTAACTATTTCTTGCAAATGGTCGGCAAATATATGCTAACTATTTGAAAATAAAAAATTAAATTAAAATTTTAAACATTTATTTTTAGTAATAAAACTTTTAAAGTGCTTTAAGTAGTCATTCTAGGGCTATAATTCTAGATTTTTCCTTAATACGTCTTAAGTTTTAGCTCTAAAAGCGAAGCGTTTTAAATGACTATTTTTATCCCAAATAGGTCTTTAAAATCTTACTTTTACTAGCATGTCTTAATCTTCTAATCCCTTTTTCTCTAATTTGTCTTACACGTTCGCGTGTTAAATCGTAAATACTTCCAATTTCTTCAAGCGTCATTGGAGGTTGATCTCCAATTCCGAAGTTTAAACGAATCACATCACTTTCTTTTTGGGTAAGTGTTTCTAGGGCACGTTCTACTTCTGTATTTAAAGATTCTTTCATTAAATCTTTATCTGGTCTTGGTGATTCACCAGAACTTACTACATCGTATAAACTAAATGTTTCTCCGTCTTTTAAAGGAGCATCCATAGACAGATGACGACCAGAGTTTTTCATAGATTGTTTTACTTCACGAACACTAATGTCTAGTTCGCGAGCAATCTCATCCGCGTTTGGTGGTCTTTGATTAATTTGCTCTAAATGTGAAAATGCTTTATTAATCTTATTAATAGTACCTATTTTATTTAAAGGTAAACGAACAATACGCGATTGTTCTGCTAAAGCCTGTAATATAGCTTGTCTAATCCACCATACAGCATAAGAAATAAACTTAAAACCTCTAGTTTCATCAAAACGTTTTGCAGCTTTTACTAAGCCAGCATTTCCTTCATTTATTAAATCTGGTAATTTTAATCCTTGATTTTGATATTGCTTTGCAACCGATACTACGAATCTAAGATTGGCAGTTGTCAATTTATCTAAAGCAGCCTGATCACCGTTTCTAATGAGCTGTGCTAATTCCACCTCTTCATCTGCAGTAATTAACGGAATTTTACTGATATCCTGTAAATATTTGTCTAACGATTTATCTTCTCTGTTAGTTACCTGCTTGGTGATTTTTAATTGCCTCATGTATCCTTTTAAAATTTAGTGAACCTTCAATGTAACCTAATTATTAAGAAAAGCAAATAAAAATGCATTTATTAACAATAATTGGGAAAAAATGTTTATTTTTTCCGTTCGAATGATTAGTTCTTAGTGGAATCGGTTGCTTTTTCGGTTTCAGATTTTTTCTTCCCACTTAATATACCTCCCAAAATACTACCAACTCCTTCTTTAACTTTGTCTTCAGTAGATTGCTTAGTAGTGTCTTCTTTCGTAGATGTTGAATCTGTCGCCGTCGTCGTTGTATTTCCGCCTAAAAGTCCACTTAGTAAATCATTAACTTTATCTTTTCCTTGCCCAATTAATTTTTGTTTTTCTATTTCAATCAATTGTTGGGTTAAGTTAGAAACACCAGACGTTAAATCTGTTTTAATATTTGGACTCGTAAACGTTCCACCAATATTTGCTGTAACAGGAACCGTTAGATTATTGACTTCACTGTCGTTAATCTTCCCAATTAAACGATTCACTTCGCTTCCTAAGTATTTTGCTGGGACTTGTAAAACGGCATTATAATTCATGGTGTTCGTGAAACTATGAGATCCTGAAACTTCAATAGGGATGTCTTTATATTTAAGTGTAAATGGTTTCACAGATACCTGTCCGTTCTCAAAACTTAAATTTGTTTTAATATCTTTTAAATCCAAATCATTAAAATCAATAAAATCTAGCTTACTATCTAAATTGGATAGTAGTGGGCTGTTGCTAGCATCTACTTTATCTGTTAAAATTTCTGCTAAAGCACTTCCTGTCATGGTGGATAAATCTGGAGAAAAACTATCGTCTAAAAATCCACTAATATTAATGGTTGAGTTTAATTTTCCCTGTAAGACCTTAGCTATAGGTGCTAAGGCTTTTAACATATCCAAATCATTGAATGACTGTGAAATATCAAAGTTTTGCATAGCCAAATTCATATCAAAAGATGGTTGTGCAGCTTTGGTAGAAACGTTACCTGAAAGCCCTAATTGACCATTAAAAATATCTGTAGTAACATTTTTTAGACTTGCGCTTTGATCTTTTATGACTAATTGACCTTTTACATTTTTTAAATTAAGGTTATCATATATAACTGTTTTTGCATTTGCTGTAATGGTACAATCTAAGAACGCCGGAATTTTGAGAGATTCAACTTCTGTTGTTGTATCACTTGTGTTCTCTTTCGACGATTCGGTAGTTGTTGCATCTTCTGACATAAAATCTGAGAGCGCAAAAACATTAGAATTTAAATTAAAATCACCTTGTAAGTTTTTATCGCTAAGCATAAATCCTAAAAGGTTTTTTATAGTTCCTGTTGCTGAAAAATCACTTTGTCCTGTTTGGGCATCAAAGTTATTAAGACTTATAGTGCCTGGTTTAAAGGTTATGCCTGCATTATTAATTTGAATTGGATTGACCATATCATCAGAAGAAAACACAAAACCGGATAGCGATACATTTCCGTCATTTTTAATACGTTGGTACGCATTAGTTTCAATAGCATCCATATCAAACGAAGTACTAACATTTGCTTTTAGTATACCACTAAGCTCACTATCTAATTCAACAGGATAAGCTTTACTAATATTAGATAAATTTAAAACACCATTCAATTTAGCAGCAATTAACATGTTTTTGGTTAAGTTTTTAATCGAAGCTTCAGATTTAAATACATCTTCATCGATTTGAAAATTGAGTTTATTAATATTTACAAAGGTGTCATCAACATTACCTGTAGTATTTTTCACAGAAGCATCGATTGAAATGTTTCGAACACTTTTTGGGAGGTCTGGAAATTTAAAAGAGGCATTTTCAGAATTAAGAGTAATATCTAATGTAGGAATGGTTTCTTCTGAAACTAAACCTTTAATCACACCATTAACGGTGAAGTTTCCAGTAGTGCTTACATTGTCGATGTTCTTAGCATAGGCTTCTGGTATAAGAGCTAAAAAACTCTTAAATGATGCTTCCGGATTTTTAAAAGTGATGTCAATTTCTTGGCCAGCATCTACCAATTGCACAAAGCCATCAAATTCCAATGGCAAAGCATTGATGTAGGCCTTATTTTCTTTAAATGTATATTTCTGTTGCTCTAAATCTAAATCGATAAGTGCATCTAATTTAATGCTGTGGTTACTTAAATACTCAGTGCTATCCATGGCAAAGGTCACATTCGCTTCAGTATTGGTGTCCAATTCAGATTTTCCACCAGAGAAAATACCAGTGCCATTATGGTTAATTTCAGTAAGATAAAATGCCATGTTAGACGTATCATCTATGTATGTAAATGCGCTGTTATTTAATTCATAATGTTCAATATCGAAGCTAAAACCGGTAGAACTTTCTGTTTCTGAAGGTGTTTCAACAACGGCTTCATTTTCTTTTACGATATCATAATTTACAGCGCCCGTTTTATTAGTCTTTAAAACTAAAAGTAGCTCATTGGCAATTATTTCATTAACTTCTAAAGGTTCATCGGTACCATTTAAGAGTTGCATAACACCCATTTCAAAAGATAAAGATTTAGCGGTTGCTAAGGTTTCTCCTGCAAAAGGTGCTCTATTGATGATTTTTAAGTTGTCGACACTAATTTCAGCTTTAGGAAAACTACTGATAAGACTTAAACTAATATCATTAAAAGTGAGTTCGGCATTTAAATTTTCATCCGCATAGTTCTGAACAATTGTATCTACTTTAGATTCTAATATAAAAGGAATTGCAATAAGAATCGCAATAAACACGAGTAATACAATTCCAATAATTTTCAAAAATTTCTTCATAAGGCTTATTTATGGTTTAAGACAATATACTATATACGCAAAATACCGTATTAAAGTTGCTAATATCGCTAAGTTTAAGAAGATTTTAGTGTTTTGATTGGCCGTTATAGTAAATTTATTTCCTCATTTAATTTTAGCTTGAAGCGTTTACGGAATAAATACACGCCGAAGTATAGAAAAGGAGTGTCTAGTATAGCGACTAAAACCTTAAAAATAAAGCCGCTAATAAGCAAGCCTGCGAAGTTTTGCCAATCTATAATTCCGAACGAACATAGCAAGGTCACAATGGTGAGCGTATCGATAAATTGTGAAAACCAGGTAGAAAAATTATTACGCAACCAAAGATGTTTGCCTTTGGTTAATCGTTTCCAGAAATGATAAATTTGAATGTCTACAAATTGTGCAAATAGGTACGTTACCATACTCGCAAAAACAGCGAGTGATGTATTTCCAAAAACTTGATTAAACATGTTATCATCTACGTAAGACCACGAAGTAGCAGGTACATTAGAAGCTGTATAAATAATTAGAAGTGAAAATAATGAGGCGAAAATTCCAATAATCACAATGTCGTTAGCACGTTTTCTACCATATATCTCACTAATTAAATCGGTAATAAGAAATGTGATTGGGTATGGTAAAATACCAACAGAAATTTCGAATAATTTCGTTCCAAATATTTCATTGCCATAAGGATACCAATAGAAAAATTTTTGAAATATTAAATTAGAAACGACTAGTGAAGTGATGAAAAGACCTCCAAGGAGGAGGTAAATACGTTGTGCTAAAAGCTTGTCTTTTAATGACATTAAAAATGGTTAATAAATAGTTTCGGTAAAGCTAAAGTAATAAAATTTGTTTTAGTTATTTTGTTGCTTCGATGAAACCAACTAAAAACATTCACATAGCATTAGGGAGTAACAAAGGCAATAAATTGCAGTATTTGCAATCGGCTATTGATGCTATTTTTGAACGTATTGGTGCGGTTAAGAAGATTTCTAAAGTCTATAAAACACCAGCATTTGGTTTTGAGGGTGATGATTTTTATAATGCTTGTATTACGGTTCAAACAGAGTTGAAGCCTAAGAGAGTTCTGAAGTTGCTTCAAGAAATTGAAGTAGAATTAGGGCGCAAATCTAAATCGAGCCAAGGGTATGAGTCTCGTGAAATAGATTTGGATATTATTTTTTTTGAAGATGAAGTTATCGAAGAAAAAACCTTAATAATTCCGCATCCCGAACTTCAGAACCGTAAATTCGTTTTACAGCCGCTTATGGATATTTCAAAATCCATACAGCATCCCATTTTAAAGCGGTCAATTGATGTTTTATTACAAGAATGTAAAGACGATTCAGACATAGAATCCTTAAATATTTGGTTGAAAAACCCGAAAAAATCTTACACGTTTAAGGATTTTAATTATATCGCCATTGAAGGTAATATTGGAGCCGGAAAAACGAGTTTGGCTAATAAAATTGCAAGTGACTTTAATGCGAAATTGATCTTAGAACGTTTTGCCGATAATCCGTTCTTACCAAAATTTTACAAGGAACCAGAGCGTTATGCATTTACATTAGAGATGTCATTTTTAGCAGACCGTTACCAACAAATTTCTGACGATTTATCGCAATTGGATTTGTTTAAAGATTTTATGGTAAGCGATTATGATGTTTATAAATCTTTAATTTTTTCAAAAATAACCTTGCCAGAAGATGAGTTTAGGTTGTATAGGAAATTATTTTATCAGGTGTATAAAGACATTGCAAAACCCGACTTGTATGTATATCTGTATCAAAATACGGAACGTTTACAAGCTAACATAAAAAAGCGAGGCCGAAATTATGAGAAGGAGATTAAAGATGACTATCTAGACAAAATAAACACGGGTTATCTTGAGTTTTTAAAAAGTCAGCAAGATATGAATGTTATGATTATTGATATTTCGGATAAGGACTTTGTGAAGTCTCGTGAAGATTATTTGTGGTTGTTAGGCGAGATTAATGCAGCTTCGGTAAGAAGTGAGAAGTAAGTTGTGTTATGTTGGAAGTTTGTTTAATTACTTCGTTTGGTTTCCAGAATGCCGTGTAATTACAGAATCTCATTATTTAGGCTAACAAGAATTATGCGATTTCTCGCTATCTCTCGAAATGACTAAAACTTTAATCAAAAATATATAGTGTAGTCACAATAACCCCTTTATTATCCTCAGGAATTATTTCATTTAAAATTTTAACTTTTTTTATTTTCAAATTGAAAGGCGCAGCCAATACATCAACACCACTTTGTTTTTTAATTCTTATGCCTTGGCCCGAAATAATATCCTTATTAGGTGTGAAGTTCCCTTCTGGAAGATGTTCAGTAAGAATAATGTATTTATACTTTGGTAATTTCTTAACAATTTTCAGAATTTCAGCATTAGATAAATGTTGAAGGACTTGTCTTAATATGATGCAATCTGCTTTAGGAAGTTCATCATCGACAATATTTAGGCCATAAAACTCTAAATTTTCGGCTTTAAATAACTTTTTATTTCTTTCGATGAGATTTTCAACGATATCAATTCCAATATATCTTTGAGTATATTTTGTAAGATGTTTTCCAATATTGAAATCACCACAACCCAAATCGCAAACCGTTAAGGCATTGTT
The DNA here is from genome assembly GCF_018860545.1 of Winogradskyella psychrotolerans. GTDB lineage: Bacteria > Bacteroidota > Bacteroidia > Flavobacteriales > Flavobacteriaceae > Winogradskyella > Winogradskyella psychrotolerans_A. The sequence continues at coordinate 31,230 of NZ_JAHKPN010000039.1, forward strand.
ATGAGATTTTAAAAAAGTAGAAACACACTCTAAATAAGGTGCAACAATATTAGCGTCGTGAGAACCAGAACCTGAATAAAAATCAAAATCTTTTCCGCCCCAAAGATGCATGTCGTAAACTTGTTGCATGGCGTCTTTTGTTGGCCAAGGTGTCTTTGTTTTCTTTTTCATGATTTGTTATTCCTGCGAAGGCAGGAATCTACTTATTTGTGTTCTTAAGGTTATGGATTCCTGCCTTCGCAGGAATGACAGTTGATAGTTTAGATGGGCTTTTTCATCTTACTAAACACATCCCAAATTACAACACCACAACTCACCGAAATATTTAAAGAATGCTTGGTGCCATATTGTGGGATTTCAATCACTACGTCACTGGTATCAACGACGTTTTGGTCTACACCTTTAACCTCGTTACCGAATACAAAAGCGTATTTTTCGTTAGGCTGAGGTTTAAAATTATTGAGCATTGTTGCGTTTTCGGCTTGTTCAATAGAGCAGATTTTCACATTTTCTGCTTTAAGTTTATTAATAACATCTAAGGTGTTTTCTGCATATTCCCAGTCTACAGTTTCTGTACTTCCTAAAGCTGTTTTTCTAATGTCGTTATGAGGTGGTTGCGCAGTGATGCCGCAGAGATAAATTTTTTCGATTAAAAAAGCATCACTCGTTCTAAAGACGGAACCAATATTGTTTAAACTTCTAATATTATCTAGGATGATAATAATAGGAGATTTTTCAGCCGTTTTAAATTCTGAAACTTCTAATCGGTCTAATTCTTCGTTTTTTAACTTTCTGCTTTTAGTGTACTTCTGTGACATCTAATATATTTGTCATTCCTGCGCAGGCAGGAATCTATTTGTTATTTAATTCCTATTATGGATTCCTACCTGCGCAGGAATGACAGCTTATTTCACTTATCAACATCTGTAAATAACTTCTAGTCTTTCGGTTTTAATAAACCTCAAAATATAAGTAATTTAGCGAACTTTCAGTTCTGAAATGTTCAGAGCAAAAATATAACTTAAAACGAGATTACCATTGGCTAAAAGCGCAAAAAAAGTAACACCATTAATGAAACAGTATAATGCCATCAAGGTAAAATATCCTGATGCCTTATTACTGTTTAGAGTTGGCGATTTTTACGAAACCTTTGGTAGCGATGCTGTAAAAGCGTCTAAGATTTTAGATATTATCTTAACAAAACGTGGTGCTGGTAGCGAAAGCGAAATTGAATTGGCAGGTTTTCCACATCATTCTTTAAACACCTATTTGCCAAAATTAGTTAGAGCGGGTGAGCGTGTTGCTATTTGCGATCAGTTAGAAGATCCAAAGCAAACCAAAACCATTGTTAAACGAGGTGTTACAGAATTAGTAACACCAGGTGTGGCTTTTAACGATGATATATTACATTCTAAATCTAACAACTTTTTAGCGGCTGTTTATTTTGAAAAACAACGTATAGGTATCGCTTTTTTAGATATTTCTACGGGCGAGTTTTTAACCTCACAAGGCAATGCAGAGTATATAGATAAGTTACTTCAGAATTTTAATCCAAGTGAAGTTTTAATTTCTAAGCAAAGTCGAAAAGTGTTTTCTGAAAACTTCGGAAATGATTTTCATACCTTTTATTTAGAAGACTGGGTGTTTCAAGCTGATTACGCCAATGAAACATTAACGAAACATTTCAACACTAAAACATTAAAAGGTTTTGGTATTGAAGATTTATACGAAGGGATTATTGCATCTGGTGTGGTGCTTCATTATTTAGGCGAAACACGTCATAATAAGTTAGAGCATATTGCCACAATTTCTAGAATTGCCACAGACGATTATGTATGGATGGATAAATTCACGATTCGTAATCTAGAACTTTATAATTCTACCAATGCCAATGCAGTGACACTGATAAATGTCATCGATAAGACGATTTCTGCTATGGGCGGACGAACACTTAAACGTTGGTTGGCTCTTCCCTTAAAACATGCTGAAAAAATAAAACAGCGTCATGAAGTCGTCAAATATTTATTGGAAAATGAATCTGTATTACAAAAGATTCAAGGACAAATAAAACATATTGGAGATATTGAACGTCTCATTTCAAAAATTGCAACGACTAAGGTAAGTCCACGCGAAGTGATTCAGCTTAAAAACTCTTTAGATGCTATTGTGCCTATAAAGTCAGTGGCAGAAACATGCGACAACGAAGCTTTAAAAGTTTTAGGAGATAATTTGCATCGTTGCGATTTGTTACGTGAAAAGATAAAGGAAACCTTAAACGAAGATGCACCTGTTAATATCTTAAAAGGAAGTACAATTGCTGCTGGTTTTTCAGAAGAATTGGATGAATTAAGAGGTTTGTCACATTCTGGAAAAACCTATTTAGACAATATGTTGAAGCGTGAAAGCGAGCGTACAGGTATCACATCGCTAAAGATTGCGTCGAACAACGTTTTTGGTTATTATATAGAAGTGAGAAATGCGCACAAAGCTAAAGTTCCAGAAGAATGGATACGTAAGCAAACACTAGTAAATGCCGAGCGTTACATTACCGAAGAACTCAAAGAATACGAAGCAAAAATTTTAGGAGCAGAAGAGCGTATTTTGGCTATTGAGCAACAATTATTTGCAGAATTAGTGACGTGGATGCATCAATTTATTATTTCGGTGCAGCAAAATGCACAGTTAATTGGGCAATTAGATTGTTTATGTGGGTTCGCAAGTTTAGCAAAAACCAATAAATATACGTATCCACTAATAGATGATAGTTACGATTTAGAAATAAAAGACGGTCGTCATCCTGTTATAGAAAAGCAATTGCCTATTGGTGAACCTTATATTGCAAATGATGTCTATTTAGATAGAGATGCGCAACAAATTATTATGATTACTGGTCCAAACATGTCTGGTAAGTCAGCAATTTTAAGACAAATGGCTTTAATTGTGCTATTAGCACAGATTGGAAGTTTTGTACCTGCAGGCGAAGCTCGAATCGGTTTAGTGGATAAGATTTTTACAAGGGTAGGAGCAAGTGATAATATCTCAATGGGAGAATCGACTTTTATGGTAGAGATGAATGAGACGGCTTCTATTCTTAATAATATATCCGATAGAAGTTTAGTGCTATTAGATGAAATAGGACGAGGAACAAGCACTTATGATGGTATTTCTATCGCTTGGGCTATTAGCGAATATTTGCATGAGCATCCATCGAAGCCAAAAACATTATTTGCAACGCATTACCATGAGTTAAATGAAATGTGCGAAACTTTTGAAAGGATTAAAAACTTCAATGTATCTGTCAAAGAATTAAAAGACAATGTACTTTTTGTTAGAAAGCTAGTAGAAGGAGGAAGTGAACACAGTTTTGGAATCCACGTGGCTAAAATGGCCGGAATGCCACAGCAAGTTATTAGACGTGCAAATAAGATTTTATCCAAATTAGAGAAGTCACATTCTAGTGAAGAGTTAACAGATAAGGTAAAAAGTTTAAAAGATGATTTGCAATTGAGTTTCTTTAATTTAGATGACCCTTTGTTAATAGAAATAAAAGACGAAATTTTACATACTGATATTGATACACTTACACCGGTGGAAGCCTTGATGAAACTGAATGAAATTAAGCGAATGTTGATCAAGAAAAAGCAAGCTTAAAAAAAAATAAATTTATTTTCAAAAAAGGCTTTGGTTTTAAGATTTAAATTTTAAATTTGCATCCGCTTTTGAAGCGAAAAGTTCTTTAAAAACTGCGAAAGTAGCTCAGGGGTAGAGCATCACCTTGCCAAGGTGGAGGTCGTGGGTTCAAATCCCATCTTTCGCTCGATATAATATACCAATTTAGTTGCAGTCTGTAACTAAGATGCTGAAGTGGTGGAATTGGTAGACACGTTGGACTTAAAATCCAATGTCCATTAGGACGTACGGGTTCAAGTCCCGTCTTCAGTACCAAGCCTTTGCGGGATTTCCTGCAAAGGCTTTTTTTATTTAGGTACAACATAGGTACAACATTTCTTTATATTATAATTTTTATTTAAAATGATGTGTTTTGGCATCATTTGAAATTGTCTCTCTTCAATACAATGAAAATTTATTTTTTAACCGTCCTTGTTGTCAGCAGAGCATAAAGCCTTTTGTTTTCGGAACTATCTAGTTTTTAAGATTTGTTTTTGTTTAGTATAATACACATTTTGTTTATTTTAATTATATTTGTGTATTATAATAAACAATTATGATTGATCCAATTACAATCAAAGACGTGAAATTGAAGTTAGGCGAGCTTTGTAGGAAGAAAAGGCAAAGTTACGGTTTGTCTCAAGAAGATCTTGGCGAAGTTTTAGGTTTGTCTAGATATACGATTCAGAAATTTGAGAGCGGTAAAAATGCCACGCTTGATACGGTTTTGAAAATTGTTAATCATTTTGGATTATTACCATCTATTACTAAAGAAATAGATCAGGAAATTGCAAATCAAAACAACATTTCATTATATTAATAAATGGCTAGAGATAAAATCATAGATATTATTGCTTTTGGCCAGGAGATTGGGAAATTAGGATATGACCTGGATCAGGGCAAATCTTTTTTTCAATACAACCCTGAATTTTTAGATCTAGGAAAATACTCAAAGTTATTTCCGTTTATTTTTAAACGCAGAAAGCCAGCACAGATATTTACAGAATACCAACAAGACACTTTTCAAGGTTTACCACCTATGATTGCCGATTCTTTACCTGATACCTTTGGTAATATTATATTTCAAGAATGGTTAACAGCAAAAGGTGTTAAGAAAATAACACCTTTAGAGCAGTTGACTTATGTGTCAAATCGTGGAATGGGAGCTCTGGAATATAAACCAATCAAAGAATTACCACAATCTTCCGAAATAAATATTGATAATATTATTTCTATTTTAGAAAAAGTACTAAAATTAAAAGAAAATACTACAGGCGAAAATCTAAGCGAATTATCATTACTAAACGTTTTCAAAATAGGAACATCAGCTGGTGGAGCAAGACCAAAAATATTAATATCAGAACATAAAAAAACAGGAGAAATTATTGCGGGTGATAGAGAGATTAGCGAAGACTATAATCACTATTTAGTAAAACTTCATATAGATGATAGTGATGGATATAATAAAGAAAAAGTAGAATATATCTATTACATATTGGCAGAAGAAGCAGGTATCGATATGATGCAATCTAAGCTGATAGAAAATAAACATTTTGCTACACTTAGATATGATAGACAAAACGGAGAAAAACAGCACGTATTAACCGTTACTGGTTTAACTGGTTGGGACTTTAAGAGTCAGCCAGAAAACTCTTCCTATGAGAATGTTTTCAAGGTAGCTTTAAGTCTAGAAGTACCACATAAGGATTTACAGCAACTATTTAAGCGTATGGTGTTCAATCTAGTTTTCAGGAATGTAGACGACCATTTAAAAAACCATAGTTTTATCTATAACAAAGAAAGTAATAGTTGGAATTTAGGACCTGCATACGATTTAACCTATGCACTCAATCCACTATTCACATTCAAAACAACATCTAGAGCTTTATCCATTAATGGTAAGCGTACTTCATTAACAATTAAAGATATCCTTACTATTGCTGAAGAATTTTCTATAAAGAACCCTAAAGGAATTATTGAAGATGTCCAAGCCTTAATTCCTCGATGGTCAGCGCTTGCTGCTGAATTAGAAATACCTGAGAATATTATTAAAGCAATTCAAAAAGAAATAAAGGAAATAGAATATGGCAAATAGCAAACACGCACATTTGAGATATAACATTCTAGATTATTGCTTTCGTAATAAGTCTTATGGCTTTGACGAATTATTAAAGTTTCTAAATGAAGGTATCGAAGAATTATATCCTGGAGAAAGTATATCCAGAAGAACATTAAGTGAGGATATTAAAGTCTTTAGAGATGAAAAAAACGGATTTGGAGCACCATTACCTGAAGGTATAAGAATTTACAAATACTCTGATACGAATTTTACAATTGCGCAAAGACAGTTACAGAAATATGAACAATATTTAATTGAGGCTGCTCAACAATTATTATCTAGATTTGAGAATCATCCTAAATATAATAAACTCTCAGAAGCCTTAATAAAATTTCAAGATGAAGAAGAGCAAGAAAATGATGCTAAAAAGATCTTGTTTTATGATCATAACGAAGAATACAAAGGTATAAAACATCTTAAGCCATTATATTTAGCGATTAAGAAAAAACAAGCACTTCAGATAACCTACAAAGGTTTTAAAGATGAATCATCTACAGCGTTTGAGTTTCATCCTCACATATTAAAGCAATACAATAGAAGGTGGTTTGTTTTTGGTTTAAACAAGACTAGAGAAATCAAAGAATGGAGTATTCCATTAGACGAAAGGCTTATTGAATTTGATGAGCTTGAAGATATTGATTACATAGAATCAAACACAGATTGGGATGCTTTTTTTAGAACAATGGTGGGTGTGGTTAGACCTAGAGGTTCAGAAGTAGAAAAAGTAGTCTTACGTTTTTATAATGGGAGAGAAAACTATTTTAAAACAAAACCATTCCAACCAGATTTTGAAGAATTTTTTGAAGAAGAAAAACAAGATCAAGTTTGGTTTGAAACCATCATTAATCCAGAGTTAGTGCAACAATTATTGTCTTATGGAAAGGATGTCGAAATATTAGAACCAGAGGAATTAAAAGAACAACTTAGTGAACATTCAAAAGTAATGCAACAGTATTATTGCAGATAACTATGCAAGCACCTCGCATAGTTTAATGTTAAATTTGCAGAGTTAAAAAAGATAGAATTAATTATGACCTTACACGAAGCTATAGAACAAGTCCTGCAAAATGCAGAAAAACCTCTTCAATCAAGAGATATAGCTGATGTTATAAATAATCTAAAGCTTTACAAGCGTAAAGATGGACTTCCGGTCTCACCATCTCAAGTAACAACGAGAGCAAATAATTATACAAAACTCTTCACTAGGGAGGCAGGTAAGATTAAATTATTTAAAGATGATATTGTAAGCTTAAAATTTCAGCATTATAGAAATCTTCTGGTTCATCAGTCAGATTTTAATAGAATATCTGGAAAAGCAGATATGCGTAATTTAAGTGCACTAATTATTGTATTGCTTTTTTTACTGACTTATAGCGTCAATGCCCAAACAAAGGACAGTATAGCGAGTGCGCTTAAATTTCAAATTAAAGAAGCAGACTCAGATTCAATAAGGTTATCACTTAAAGCAGATCTCGCAACGCGTCTAGCATTTTTTGATAGAGCAATTGCTAAAGAAGCCTATTTAGAAGTTGTAAAAGCAATTAACGATAAAAATTACACTAGTGATTACTATCTAAGGCTGAAAGCAAAAGTACTTTACAGTCTTTCTAGTGTATCATCTAACTTAGGTGATTATACTGAAGCCTTAAAATATGCCAATGAGGCTTTTGATCTTGCAACTGCAATACAATATAATAGAATTGCAGGAAAAAGTATAAGTAGTATGGGAGCTGTCTACAAACGGTTAAATGATATTGAAAAAGCTAAGTATTACTACAAGCGTGCCTTAACAATGCAAAAAAATGACAGTATACCTAGCGGCTACATTATTACTTTAAATAGATTGGGAGCCGTTTATGCAGAAGAAAAAAAGTATGATTCTGCTCGTTATTATTTTAAAAAGTGTATAGCTATTGATACCACAAAAATGTATCATATAGGAGTAAAGGCGAATATAGCTAACACTTACAGAAAAGAAAAAAAATATAATATTGCTATTAAAACCTTTAATGAAAATTTAAATATTTTAAATAATACTAAAGAATACGAGCACTTATCAAACAACCATTTAAGCCTTGCTACTGCATATAAAGAACAAAGCAAGTATACTAAAGCGAGTATATATATTGACAGTGCTATTATTTATGCAAAAAGGGTAAACTCACATATTTTATTGAAGTTATCGTATGAAGAAAAAGCCGAAATTGCATATAATAACAAAAATTACGCGGCATCTCGTAAGGCTTATTTAACTTACAATAAATACAAAGATTCTCTAATAAGCGAAAGCAGAACAAAACGTTTAGCAGATTTAGAATATGCTTATCAATATAAAAAAGAAAAAGAGGTCGCAGCAATCAATTTAAATAATGAATCTATAAAAAAGCGCTTGTATTTTATACTTTTAATCATAATGGCTTTAGTAGCCGCTGTTATGTTTTATTTAATTAGAAAAAATAACAAGCAGAAACTAGAACTTAAACACCTTGAAAAGCTTAAAGCAGACCTAGCGCTAGCAAATCGTGAAACTGAACTTAAAAAAGTGGTCATCGAAAACTCTATTACAGAAGAAGTCCTTAACAAAACACTCGATGACATAAAGCAAATTATAACCTTTGAAAACGAGAAAGAGCAACAATCTGCATTACGCTCATTATCCGCGGCTTTACTTTCAGAAAAAACAGTGCAAAAGTCGTCCACAAACCTACAATCGTATATCGATGATGTACATATGGATTTTAAAATAGCTTTAGATACCCATTTTCCGCAACTAAGCACTAACGAAAAAGAACTGCTTTACCTTATGAAAGCCGGACTAAAAACGACTGAAATTAGTAAGCTTCAAAATACAACTCTAGCTGCCGCCAAATCCACACGCTATCGCATCCGTAAAAAATTGGGTTTAGACTCCAACCAAGATATTATCGATTTTATTGATCGTAAATCTGCACTATAGTTGTAAAAACCCGACATATTTAATTTTCTGATTTACAGATATTTAACTCAACCACTACCTTTTTACTACCCTGTTTTTCTTGTTTCTAATTGCTTTTGATGAGTTCTTTGCTTAGCCACATAGCTAAAGCATAGATATCTTTAAAGTAACATGAAACCGTCAATTCAGTATACCAAAAGCGACACTATTAACATCGCCTATCAAGTCTTCGGATCTGGCCCCATTGATTTGGTCTATATTCCAGGTTGGATTTCTAATATCGATTGGATGTGGGCGTGCCCTGAGCTTGTTAACTTTTTTAAGGAGCTTGGTAAAATTGCTAGAGTCATTCTATTTGATAAAAGAGGCACAGGATTGTCAGATCGCGTTGTTAGTTTTTCTACGCTAGAAGAACGTATGGAAGACATTAAAGACGTTATGGATGCTGTAGATTCTAAAAAGGCTATTCTGTTTGGGCATTCTGAAGGCGGTTCTGTGTCTGCCCTATTTAGTGCCACTTACCCTAACCGCGTTATTGCCCTAATGGCTTTTGGTATTTTTGCTAAACGACGTTATTCTGCTGATTATCCTTGGGCACCAACTGATGAAGAACGCCAAAAGGTGTACGACATGATTGAAAATAGCTGGGGAAGCGGTGATATGAATTTAGAATCTCTTGCACCTTCTAAAGCTAATGATAAAACCTTTATGGATTGGCTAGCCAACTATTTTAGATCTGGCGCTAGCCCAAGTGCTGCATTAGAGCTCACAAAAATGAATACACAAGTCGATATTATTGATATTTTAAAATACATCAAAGTACCAACACTTTTAATGCAACGCACCAATGATATTGATGTAAAAATAGAAGAAGGTAAATTTATTTCACGACATATAAAGAACTCTAAATTTGTAGAGTTTAATGGTAACGATCATTTGTTTTGGGCTGGTAATACAGAGGAAGTTTTGGATGAGATGATAACATTCATCACAACCTTAAAACCAAATAAGGTGGCAAAGAAAGGACTATCTACCTTACTATTAGTAGATATTAATTCGCAATTAAAATCTAGTACTAAAAAAGAACTTATAGAAAATTCTGTAGAGCAATCGGGAGGTAGAATACTTTTTAAGGACAAAAACTTTTTCGTAGCATCTTATAAAATTTCTGGCAACGCCCTAAGATACGGTGTCGATTTAGGACAGCAATTAAATAATATCAACGTAAGCTACATAATGGGTTTATATATTAAAGAAACCTTAGATAAACATAAATTAAACGATCGCGACTGGTATATTATACAAGCAATGCGTGATCAAGTAAGATTTAATCAAATTTTTGTAACAAAAGACATCAAATATTTATTAACTGGTGCTGCTTATAAATTCAATAGGGCGTGTGCTGTACTAGAATATAACTCATGTAACCTCGTGCAATTATATAGTGTCACCGATAAGTCACGTTTAAACGAAACCAATAGTATAAGCAATATGTATCCTATATCTAAATACAATTCTTTCCTAGAGGATATATTTAAGATTATTGATAATCATATAGACAACACAAAATTTGGCGTAGACATATTAGCTAAAGAAATGGGCATCGGAGAACGCCAATTACAACGTAAAATAAAAGAAACACTATATAAGTCGCCTGTACAATTAATCACGTCTATTAGATTAAACAGGGCCAAATCGGCAATACTACAACGCCATGACAATATAGCTGAAATTGCATTTCAGTTTGGGTTCTCTAGTCCCTCATACTTTTCTAAATGCTTTAAAAAGGAATTTGGCACAAGCCCTAGTGACTTATTAAACCAAATACAATAAATGGATATTTAACTAGCAAACCTTATAGAGCTATCTATAATCCTATTAAAACCCTTAAGCTATTTACTTAAGGGTTTTATTTTTCAAAGAATTACCCTACGTAAATAAATTTTAAATCGATGTCTATACACACTTAAGCGATAAAAATGTCGCAATAGTCATAGCATTATTCGGAATTGTTACAGCGCAACCTAAGGCTTGCATTTAATTTTACACCCACATAAATTATACATCCTATAATGAAAACAAAACTACTTACACTATTAGCATTACTGTGCATTACATTAAGCTTTTCACAAACAACCTTTACCGTAGATGGTTTAAACTATGAGGTAACTTCTACCAATCCTAACGAAGTTAGCGTTACAGGCGTAACACCATCCATCTTAGACTTAGTAATACCCGAAACAGTTATCGATGTTGCAACGGGTATTAGTTATAATGTAACAGCTATTGGTGAAGAAGCTTTTCTTTTTAACTCATTAACAAGTGTAACGATAGGTGAAAATGTAGTATCAATAGGTGCTTTTGCTTTTGAGAGTAGTGGATTAACAAGTGTAACGATAGGTGAAAATGTAGTATCAATAGGTTTTTCTGCTTTTCGTTTTAACTTATTAACAAGTATAACGATACCAAATAGTGTAACGACTATTGGTGATGATACTTTTCGTGATAACACATTAACAAGTGTAACGATAGGTGAAAATGTAGTATCAATAGGAGCTTCTGCTTTTGAAGATAACGACGCATTAACAACAGTCACTTCATTAAGTACAAACCCAGCAACATTACCAAGCGATGCTTTTGATGGGGAAGGAGACAATAGCGCTATAGATTTAACCATACCTTCAGGTACATCAGGAGCGTATATAGATGCAAATTGGTTAGGTTTTAATACTTATAACAACACAGATTTAACCTTTACGGTAGGAGATATAGCCTATATAATACTTGATATTATAAATAATGACGAAGTAAGTGCTGTCGGTTACATAGGTACAGCCACTGTGGTTAACATACCAGATACAGTTACAGATTCAGGAACAATTTATAATGTAACTGCTATTGGTGTTGGAGCTTTTGAAGAAAACTCATTAACAAGTGTAACTATTGGTAATAATGTAACAGCTATTGGTGAAGAAGCTTTTATAGGTAACGCATTAACAAGTGTAACTATTAGTAATAATGTCACTACTATAGGTGAACGTGCTTTTCGTAATAATGCAATAACAAGTGTAACGATACCAAATAGTGTAACTACTATAGCTCAAGGTACTTTTGCTTTAAACTCATTAACAAGTATAACGATACCTAATAGTGTAACTACTATAGGTTTTGGTGCTTTTTTTTCTAACGCATTAACAAGTGTAACGATAGGTGAAAATGTAGCATCAATTGGGGATTTAGCTTTTTCTTTTAATTCTGTACTAACAACAGTAACTTCATTAAGTACAAACCCGGCAATATTACCAAGTAAAGCTTTTGATAATGATGAAGATAATAGCGCTATAGATTTAGTTTTTCCTATTGGTTTTGAACAAGCGTATTTAGATGCAAATTGGTTAGGTTTTAATAGTTATAATAACATAGGTTTAACCTTTACCGTAGATGGTTTAGACTACGAGGTAACTTCTACCAATCCCAACGAAGTTAGCCTTACAGGCGGAACACCATCCAGCTTAGACTTAGTAATACCCGAAACAGTTACAGATTCAGGAATAATTTATAATGTAACAGCTATTGGTGAAGAAGCTTTTATAGGTAACGCATTAACAAGTGTAACGATACCAAATAGTGTAACTACTATAGGTGAACGTGCTTTCCGGGATAATCAATTAACAAGTGTAACGATACCAAATAGTGTAACTACTATAGCTCAAGGTGCTTTTGCTTCTAACTCATTAACAAGTATAACGATACCTAATAGTGTAACTACTGTAGGTCTTGGTGCTTTTAATGGTAGTTCATTAACAAGTGTAACGATAGGTGAAAATGTAGCATCAATTGGGGATTTAGCTTTTTCTTTTAATTCTGTACTAACAACAGTCATTTCATTAAGTACAAACCCGGCAATATTACCAAGTAAAGCTTTTGATAATGATGAAGATAATAGCGCTATAGATTTAACCATACCTTCAGGCACAGCACAAGCGTATGCAGATGCCACTTGGACAGGATTTAAATCCGTTACAGAAGTTAATTTTGAAGAAATCATCATAGCTCCAAAAGTATTCTTACAAGGCGCAGCCACAAATCCAAATACAGGCGAAGAAACTTTAATGCGCGACGATTTAAGAGTCTCAGATTTATTACCAACCATAAGTCCTTATACAGATGCCTTAACAGTAGATGAAACCGTTTTTAGTGTTGAAGGCAACGATGCTATTGTAGATTGGGTTTTTGTAGAGCTTCGTGATGCTACGGATAATTCGGTAATAGTAGCAAGTACATCGGCATTATTACAACGCGATGGTGATGTGGTAGATATTGATGGTATTTCAACACTTAGCTTTAATGCCTTAGCTGACAATTATTTTGTGGTCATAAAGCACCGTAACCACTTGGGGATAATGACAGCTAATACCGTTACGCTATCGGGTACTACAACAACTGTAGACTTTACAGATGCCAACAACCCCATAACCTTTGGTACCAATGCACAAACCACTTTTGGTATGCCAGCAGGTATTCTAGGTATGTGGGCAGGTAATATTAATGGTGATGGTGTTGTACAGTTCTCTGGGGCTACACCAGATGCCTCTGGGATATTAGCTAACGTGCTAAATGATACAGGTAACTTTTTAAACTTTTCAACTTTTGTTATTAATGGTTATACCACTAACGATATAGATATAAATGGTGCTGCACAATACGAAGGAGGTTCTGCGGATGCACCACTTATTTTACAAAACGTACTGGCGCATCCTAGTAATTTTTTAAACTTTTCAACTTTTGAGATTCTAGAGCAATTACCAGTAAATATTACTAATATGAATAAACAAAGTCTATTTATAAATAAAGTAAAAACCCAAATTAAATTTTAAACATTACAAAAAATTATTAATGCCTAAATTATGAAAACAAAATTAACCCTTTTTATCGCTTTACTACTCTCTGCAGTAAGTTTTGCACAAACAACCTTTACCGATGGTGATTTCACCTATGAGGTAATCTCAACATCGTCTGCATTTGCCAAAATAACAGGAACCAATCTACCATCAGGAACACTCTCAAATCTTGTGATACCTGCAACGGCAAATGATGGTACCACACAATTTCAAATTATTAGTGTGGGTAATGATGCTTTTAATGGCAACGCATTAACAAGTGTAACGATACCAACTAACATTGTTACCATAGAAGAAGCTGCTTTTGCAAATAACAGCCTTACTACCGTTAGCATTCCTGATAGTGTTACCTTAATAGAAAGAAATGCTTTTGTTAATAACCAACTAACTACTTTAGACTTAGGCGAAGGTGTTGAAACGCTTGGATCTGGGGCTTTTTTCAATAATTCGTTAACAACTATTACCTTACCAGCTAGTATAATTAGTATTGCAAATGGTGTGTTTAGAATTAATCTGTTAGAAACTATAACAGTGTTAGCTACTAATCCACCTACCGCAGATAATAGTGCTAATGACAATAGTTTTGGAGACCGAACACGTATTAACGTAACAGTTCCTAATACAGCGTTAGATACCTATTTAGGAGAGTCAAATTGGAATAGTTTCTTTAGTATCAATGGACAGTATACAGGTGTCGTAGGTTTTCAATTTGATAAAGATGGGTTTACCTATAGTGTTACTTCTAGTGATGCTCCTAATGAGTTAACTATTGTAGATACCAGTAATAGTGGTGCAATTGATATTCCAGAAATAGTTACAGAAAATGAGATAGATTTTACTACAAAAATCATAGGGTTTAATGCATTAAATACCAAACAAATCACTTCTGTAAGTATACCTAATAGCATTGAAACTATAAAAGAGGGTGCCTTAGCAAATAACTTCCTTACCACGGTAAGCATTCCTAATAGTGTTGTTACCATAGAAAGAAATGCGTTTTTTGATAACACGCTGAATTCCCTAGACTTAGGTGATGGAGTCGAAACGATTGGATCAGGTGCTTTTTTTGATAATGTGTTAACCGATATTACCTTACCTGCTAGTGTAACTAGTATTGCAAATGGAGTGTTTAGAGAAAATCCATTATTAGCTACCATAACAATATTAGCTACTAATCCGCCTACCGCAGATAATAGTGCTAATGACAATAGTTTTGGAGACCGAACACGTATTAACGTAACAGTTCCTAATGCAGCGTTTAACGCATATTTAGGAGACTCAAATTGGAATGATTTCTTTAGTATTAATGGACAGTACACTGGTGTTGTACCTTTTCAATTTGATAAAGATGGGTTTACCTATAGTGTTACTTCTAGTGATGCTCCTAATGAATTAACCGTTTTAAGTACCGTAAATACTGGTGCGATTGTTATTCCAGAAGTAGTTACAGAAAATGAGATAGATTTTACTCCAACAGTTATAGCGGAAGCATCATTAGATAATGAAGGTTTAACTTCAGTAAGCATTCCCGATAGTGTTACCTTAATAGAAAGAAATGCTTTTGCTAATAACCAACTAACCTCCGTAGATTTAGGCGAAGGTGTTGTAACACTTGGATCTGGTGCTTTTATTAATAATCAGTTAACAGCTATTACCTTACCTGCTAGTGTAACAGACATTGCAAATGGTGTGTTTAGAAATAATCTGTTAGAAACTATAACGGTATTAGCCACTAATCCACCTACCGCAGATAATAGTGCAGATGATAATAGTTTTGGAGACCGAAGCAATATTATTGTAACCGTTCCTGTGAACGCGATTAATACTTATTTAGGTGACTCAAATTGGGAAGGATTCTTTGGTATCAATGGACAGTATACAGGTGTTATACCTTTTGAATTTGATAACAATGGGTTTACATACAGGATTACTGCAGCATCTCCTAATGAGTTAACCGTTTTAAGTACCAGCAATAGTGGTGAAATTGTTATTCCAGCAGTAGTTACAGAAAATGACATAGATTTTACTCCAACAGTTATAGGGCAAGCATCATTAGATAATGAAGGTTTAACTTCAGTAAGCATACCTAATACTATTGAAACTATAGAAGAATCGGCTTTTGCAGGTAACAGCCTTACTACCGTTAGCATTCCCGATAGTGTTACCTTAATAGAAAGAAATGCTTTTGTTAATAACCAACTAACTACTTTAGACTTAGGCGAAGGTGTTGAAACGCTTGGATCTGGGGCTTTTTTCAATAATCAGTTAACAACTATTACATTACCTGCTAGTATAACTAGTATTGCAAATGGTGTGTTTAGAAATAATCTGTTAGAAACGATAACAGTGTTAGCTACTAATCCACCTACCGCAGATAATAGTGCTGATGACAATAGTTTTGGAGACCGAACTCGTATTAACGTAACGGTTCCCAATACAGCTATAGATACTTATTTAAGTAATACAAATTGGGAAGGTTTCTTTAGTATCAATGGACAATATACAGGTCCTTTAGGATTCCTTTTCACATTAGGAGGAATTGATTACGAGATTACATCAGGAGGTGTTATTAATACGGTAACTGTTGTAGCTAACGTTAATAGTGGTACGATTACCATTCCTTCAGAGGTTCAAGAAAATAATATACCTTTTGTTCCAACCGTAATAGGATTAAACTCATTTAATAATCAACAAATTACTTCTGTAAGCTTACCTAATACTATTGAAACTATAGAAGAAGGAGCTTTTGCAAATAACAGCCTTACTACCGTTAGCATTCCCGATAGTGTTACCTTAATAGAAAAAAATGCTTTTTCAACTAACCAACTAACTACTTTAGACTTAGGCGAAGGTGTTGTAACACTTAACTCTGGTGCTTTTATTAATAATCAGTTAACAGCTATTACCTTACCTGCTAGTATAGCAGACATTGCAAATGGTGTGTTTAGAAATAATCTGTTAGAAACTATAACAGTGTTAGCCACTAACCCACCTACTGCAGATAATAGTGCTGATGACAATAGTTTTGGAGACCGAAGCAATATTGCTGTAACCGTTCCTGAGGTATCGCTTAATACGTATTTAAGTGATCCAAATTGGGAAGGATTCTTTGGTATCAATGATCAGTTTACAGGTGGCGTAGGTTTTGAATTTGATAACAATGGGTTTACATACAGAATTACTTCATTAACTCCTAATGAAGTTACTATTATAGCTACCGAAAATAGTGGTGATATTATTATTCCGGAAATAGTTACAGAAAATGAAATAGATTTTACTACAACAATTATAGGCGATCTCTCATTTGGTAGTAAAGGACTTACTTCAGTAAGCATACCCGATACTATTGTTGAGATAGAACGATTGGCTTTTGCATCAAACGACCTTACTTCAGTAATCATTCCAGATAGTGTTACCGTAATAGGGGAAGGCGCTTTTACTTTTAACGAACTTACTACGGTGAGCATTCCAGATAGTGTTACTGAGATAGTTGACGATGCTTTTGTTGGTAATGCGCTAACCACTGTAGATTTAGGCGAAGGTGTTGTAACGCTTGGTGATGATGCTTTTCGAGGTAATCAATTAACAGCTATTACCTTACCCGCTAGTGTTACTACAATTGGTAGTAGAGCTTTTCGTAATAATCCATTGGCAACCGTAACAGTGTTAGCTACTAATCCACCTACCACAGATAATAGTAACAATGTTGATAACAATAGTTTTGGCACCCGTGACTTGATAAATGTAACTGTGCCAGACAACCCAACCACCATACAAGCTTATATAGATAGTACAGATTGGGATGGGTTCTTTAGTATTAATGGTCAGTATGTAGGTGATCTACCTTTTCAATTTAATAAAGATGGGATTACCTATATCGCCACTTCTAGTGACGCTCCTAATGAGTTAACCGTTTTAAGTACCGATAATGGTGGTGCGATTGTAATTCCTGAGATAGTTACAGAAAATAGTATAGATTTTATACCAACAATTATAGAACAAGAATCGTTAGATGGTGAAAGTATTACTTCGGTAAGTATACCTAATAGTATTGTTGAGATACGAGAAGGAGCTTTTATAAATAACTTCCTTACTACCGTTAGTATTCCCGATAGTGTTACCTTAATAGAAAGAAATGCATTTGCTAATAACGTATTAACCTCTGTAGATTTAGGCGAAGGTGTTGTAACACTTGAATCTGGTGCTTTTATTAATAATCAGTTAACAGCTATTACGTTACCTGCGAGTATAGTTAGTATTGCAAATGGAGTGTTTAGAAATAACCTGTTAGAAACTATAACAGTGTTAGCCACTAACCCACCTGACACAGATAATAGTGCAGATGATAATAGTTTTGGAGACCGAACAGGTATTAACGTAACAGTTCCAGATACAGCATTAGACACCTATTTAGGAGACTCAAATTGGAGTGGTTTCTTTAGTATCAATGGACAATTTACAGGTGTCGTACCTTTTCAATTTGATAAAGATGGGTTTACCTATAGTGTTACTTCTAGTGATGCACCTAATGAGTTAACTATTGTAGATACCAGCAATAGTGGTGCAATTGTTATTCCAGAAGTAGTTACAGAAAATGAGATAGATTTTACTCCAACAGTTATAGCTGTTGTTGCATTAAATAACAAACAAATCACTTCGGTAAGCATACCAAATACCATTGTTGAAATACGAGACGGTGCCTTAGCAAATAACTTCCTTACTACCGTTAGTATTCCTGATAGTGTTATCGAAATAGAAAGAAATGCTTTTTTTAATAATCCTACGATGACTACCTTAGATTTAGGTGAAGGTGTTGCAACGCTTGGATCGGGTGCCTTTTTAGGTAATGATTTAAAAGATATTACGTTACCCGCTAGTATAACAGACATTGCAAACGGAGTGTTTAGAAATAATCCGTTAGAAACCGTAACGGTTTTAGCCATTAATCCACCTACCACAGATAGTACTACAAGTGACAATAGTTTTGGAGATCGTTCTGGTATTGATTTGTTTGTGCCTGAAGGTAGGTTATCAAATTATGTGGTTTCAGGTCAATGGGATGGTTTTAATTCCATCTCAGAAATCACTATTGACAACATCACCGTAGCGCCCAAAGTATTCCTACAAGGTGCCAGTCTCAACCCTTTTACAGGCGAAGAAGACTTAATGCGAGACGATTTGCGTGTGACAAATTTAATACCTGTAACCTCACCTTATAGTGATGGTTTAACTGCAGACTCTACAGTATTTGATATTACAGGTAACGATGCCATTGTCGATTGGGTATTTGTAGAACTACGAGACGCAACTAATAACACTAATAGTGTAGCTAGCCAATCCGCACTCTTACAACGCGATGGTGATGTAGTAGATACTGATGGTGTTTCACCGCTTAGTTTTAATGCCTTAACTGACAATTATTTTGTGGTCATAAAGCACCGTAACCACTTGGGGATTATGACGGCTAATACATTTGCGCTATCGGCTACCGTAAGCAGCATAGACTTTACAGATGCTAATAATCCAATAACCTTTGGTACCAATGCACAAACCACTTTTGGTATGCCAGCAGGTAGTTTAGGTCTATGGGCAGGTAACATTAATGGCGATGGTGTTGTACAGTTCTCTGGAGCCACACCAGATGCCTCTGGGATATTAGCCAACGTGCTAAATGATACAGGTAACTTTTTAAACTTTTCAACTTTTGTTATTAATGGTTATAGCACTAACGATATAGATATGAATGGTAATGCCCAATACGAAGGTGGCGCAGCAGATGCACCACTTATTTTACAAAACGTACTGGCGCATCCTAGCAACTTTTTAAACTTTTCAACTTTTGAGATTCAAGAGCAATTACCAGTAAATATTACTAATATGAGTAAGCAAAATCGATTTATAAATAAAGTAAAAACCCAAATTAAATTTTAAACATTATGAAGAAAATTACAATTACAACGTTATTTATTATGCTTTTTAGCATTTTTACCACAACCGTAAGTGCCCAAATTGTTGGCTACACGTACACCTTAGTTCAAAATAGTCAATTTAACTATACCATTGGTGTAGTACCAGATGCTAGTACTAGTGATTTTATACCCTTTGTACAAAGTTATGGATGCGTTATTTTTATACCAGATGGCATGACAATAGAAGTTACTAATTCTTTTGGAGGTGCTGCTAATCCACAATTCTTTGATGGTGCCGCCGTTGGGTTTGATGATAAAGATGGTTACTTAATTACAGAATCTTTAGGGTCTCAAACAGAATTACCTAGTGCACCATCAGCAGGAGAAATGGCGCCTATGATTACTATAAATATTATTGGTGAACCAACCAGTGGGCTTATAGAAATTTTAGCGAACGACTCGGCTTTAACACAGTCTAGCTCACAATTTAAAAGCTTTTTAACTGCAGATTCTGTTGACGATGATCAGTTTATTTTTGAAGATCTTATTACTACAAGTGAATCAGGGCTTTCTGGAGATTCATCTTTTGATTTTGCTACATTGTCAACTAGTAAGCTTAGCCTTAGTGACATTGGTGTATATCCAAATCCAGTTGAGGATACGTTTAGCATAAAAACAGCAGGTATAACAATTGATGCTGCTCAGATTTACAATATTAATGGCGCTTTGGTAAAAACAATAGATACAAATGCTATTGATGATGCTATTAGTATTTCGGACCTAAACTCTGGGGTATACTTCTTGCAATTATCATCTGGTGGTGCTAAGAATACCACGAAGCTAATTAAACAGTAAAAAAAACTATTTACTTATATTAATATTGATTAATTTTTAGCAAATTTACAAGCCTGCCTAGATGCATATATTTCTCTAGACAGGCTTTTTTTATTATCTTTAAAAATGAAACCAGATTGAAGAAATACTTAAAAAACTATCGATTGGAACTATCCTATGTTGTGCTTTATGCTTTTATTTTCTATTCGCTTTACTTTTTATTAATAAAGTGATTTTCTTATACCCTGAATTCGATATAAGAATCTTAGATAAAAGTTAATAAGTACGGCAGATTTAGCTTATAATTTGTATAGATTAGCAGGTTATTTTATATAAATTTAAGGCAGAAAATATTGTGTTTTTGTGACTTTTATCTAGAAATTAATGGATTTTGATATGTTTAGAATTTTAAAACTTATACAAATAATATAAGTATTTGAAATAAAAGTAATTATAAAATTAACCTTGTTTTTTATGTCGAATGTAGGTTTATAATAATGTTATGAATTTAAGTGTATTAATACCTGTATATAATGCTGAATCTTATATAGGAAACTGTTTGGAAAGCTTAATAAATCAAGACCTGCCTAAAGAGGATTATGAAATTATTGTTTTCGATGATGGATCAACCGATGGTACTTTAGCTTTGATAAAGCATTATGCAGAAAGGTATGAAAATATTGTTTGGTTTTCTGAAGCAAATAGAGGGGTTTGCATGGTTAGAAATAAGATGATTAGTCTAGCCAAAGGCGAATATATTTATTTTTTAGATGCAGATGATTACTTAGTACATAATTGCTTAAAAAAAATATTAAGAAAAGCCCTAGAGTTCAATGTAGATTTAATAGGTTTTAAAACTATAGCGACTAATAAACTTGATGATTATGCCTTTAATGATGAGGGTTTTAAAATGGCTTCTCTAACACTACAAACGGGCTATGACTTTATTAGAGATTATAGAAATTTAAGACATGAAATATGGTGGTATTTTATTAAGAAATCATTTTTAATTCATGAGAATATTATTTTTGATGCACAAGATTTTAATGGAGACGTTGTTTTTACATTAAAACTTTTAATGAGGTCCAAAAAGGTTGTTTATTTACCTTTTTCATCCATTTTTTTATCTTTTTCCGTAGCGATGCTATGCAACTCTAAAAAGCCATTCAAATGGTCGTAAAAAGTTTAAATCACTTCAATAAGAAAAAAGATAGAGACTATTATAAAATTCAATTTAAAGGATCAAAATCAAATAGATAAAGCTTAGTATTGTCATTCCAGTTTATAATGTAGAAAAGTACATTACAAGATGTATAGAAAGTATTTTGGATCAAGATCTGCGCTACAGCATATGAAATGATTATTATTAATGATGGATTAACAGATAATAGTGTATCGATAGCAAAGTGTTTTAATAGCAGTCATTCTAATATTTTCATATTATCTTCTTGTCCTTGATATGTTGGTAACCATTTGATACAGTAAATTGTCTATATCGATATTATAAAATTAAGATAATCTATCTTTAATTTCCACAAAAATGGTTTATTTACTTCAAATATATAAATTGATACTATAACAATTTGAGGTAGTAGAAAATCAATATACATAAGTTATTAAAGAATGCTTTAATACCCTAAAAAAATCAAATTTAGTACTATCTTATTCAGCACATTTCCTTCCATTCCGTAAAAACTACATTCCAAGAAAAAGAGCTTCATTAACAAAGGTCTTGGACATAATACACACTTTTGGCTTTTCATTCCGTTAACCCTTTCCGCTGCTCTGGAAAGGAACACGTCATATCCAACTAAAAAGCGTGAATCAAGTCCGCCAAATAAGGAAAAATGTATTTGTCATTGTGTTCCACTTCCTATGATTTTGTATTTCACAAAGAATTTAAAATCATTTCCGTAGTCCAACACCGTCATACCTTTTTTTGACAGCAAAATAACAACATTCAGCTTTGAACGACAGCATAACCAGGCTCGTGCCTCGCACTTTTTATATGTCTAAACAAAGCTGAATATCGAAAGCACTAAGCAACAAAAAGAAGGTAACAGCGTCGGCTCTATGGGAAGTAAATCTAAAATGAATCTTATGAAATCTTACAAAATCAATAAAAAGGAAGCGCAGCAAAAGTTAAAAAAATAGAAGAAGGAAAACGCTCTGGATATAATAAGTAAATCAATGACAAAACCTTTCTGAATGGTTCAGATTGGTAAATATTAATCTTTAAATTTTAAAATTATGAGTACCCTAAAAAACAAAGTACAGTTAATTGGCAACGTAGGAAACGAGCCAGAAATCACAAACCTTGAAAGCGGAAATAAAGTTGCAAAATTTTCAATCGCAACCAATGAATCTTACAAAGATTCTAAGGGAGAAAAAGTAACAAACACCCAATGGCACAATATTGTAGCATGGGGAAAAATTGCCGAAATCGTAGAAAAATATGTGGGCAAAGGAAAAGAAGTAGCACTAGAGGGGAAATTAACCTCACGCTCTTATGAAACCAAAAAGGGAGAAAAGAGATACGTTACCGAAGTGGTCGTAGATGAAATCTTGCTTTTAGGAATTAAAGGCGAAAACGCTACGGAATAATTAAAAATTAAAAGAGAGCGTTCCTATCCAAAAGATGCGCTCTCTTTTTCATTATTAACTTATAAAAAGAAAAAAACAATGAAGGATAAAGTTAACAAAATAAAAGCCGATTTGCAACATTTTTGTGGTACAGAGATGTTCTTTAAAATTCCATTAATTGGAACTCGTTTTACAGACGGATTGAAATATTTGGCTAACGAAGCGGAATGCTTTTGGTTGATTACAGATACATCTGTAATTGCAAAAAGTTTATCAAATAGAAGTTCTTTTATTACCATCGATTTTAAGCGACTTTCTGAAAAGGAACAGTTTGAAAAGCAATGCGAAGCCATCATTAATTACAGCGATGGAAACGATAAAATTTTTGAAACGCATAGATATAATGTAACCGATTTTCCTTTGGATGAATTGCGATTATTTTTCGTAAATAATACGCTGATGCTTCCAAGTGAATATTAAATTATTTGGTTATGGTATATCTCAATTACACAAACCTTGATAACGAAACTCAACAACGTTTGGTTTCGGATTCCAAAAAAGATGTTGAACAGAAATTTGGAAATGATTTGAAACAGTACGCCGAAGAACATCATATTGAATATGATACACTTTTGGAAGAAGAAGCTATAAGGAATTTGTATTCTTATGAATATGTTTTTAATATTTAAAAGCTAATTATTAACCCAGGACCTTTACGTTTTTTAAAGGTCTTTTTTCGTTCTGTCATTTTGTATTCTGTAACAAAAAGAGCCATTCCTTAAAGATACTTTTAAACTTTAAGAATAACACTCTTAAAAAATCGAATTATAATTAGCAATCGTTAAAAAGCCATTACATTTTTGGATGTAATGGTATTTTTTTTGTCCAGCGAGCTGGACGAAAAGGAATAGCAAGAGGGTAACACGCTTCGCGATGTTACATATATTCGATTTTGGGGCAAACGTAGTGTTTATAGGGTTTAGCAGAGTTTGTTTTTTTTGGATTTTAGAAATTAATGCTACTTTTTACTAAAAACATTTGAAAACCGCCGTAAACAGATAATTATTTTACTAAAACTATGGATAAAGAATATGAAAAAGAGGCTTTTGAGACTTTGAAAATTAAAAGCTCTGTAGCTGGTCAGTTTAGAGATTTCAGTAAGATGCTATCAAAACCTCAATCCATGACATTACTATTGATGATGGAGTTTTTTAATGAAAATGGAATTTCCCCAACCGAAAGTTTAGGACCTCGAATGGAAACCTTGGAAAATAGAATTTCTATGCTGATCAAAAAACGGATGAACGGAATGATCGCTATTATGAAAGATATAGAAAAGTCGCAGACCAAACCCACCGTTGCGATGATGCAAGCGCTTTTTCAACAAGCTGAACCGCCTAAAAAGAAATTGATATTAGCCAAAGAAATTCTGCCAGAAATGAAAGATGTCGAAGTGCCAGTCGAGAGAGGAAGCTATCGAGAAAAGAAATATCTGAACACTAATGATAATGACTAATGGAAAAGGTTAATTATATCACTCAGCTTAACGCAGTTTTTGAACTTTTCAATAAAGACCACAGGATTAAACAAGGGCATATTACCTTATACCTGGCATTCTTCCAGAAATGGAATAGGGAATTTTTCAAAACGACAATAACTGTTAATAGAGAGCTGATTATGGAAAGAGCAAAATTCAAATCGAAAACAACATATCACAATTATCTCAGGGAACTTAATGATTGGGATTATTTGCAGTATTATCCATCCTATCATCCAGCTATAGGTTCTAAAATTAAGATGTCCATTTTTTTTGTTCAAGCTGGTCAAAATTTGGCTAACAGTGTCCCAGAACTAGGCCAAATTTTGGTATCTTCTTATAAACATAAAACAAAAGAAAACTTTAATAAACTGGCAAGGCCAAAAAATGAATTAGAAGTTTTAAGTTTTTTTAAAGAAAACAATTGGCCAGCTATTGAAGGAAAAAAATTCTATGCGTATTATCAAGCTAAAAATTGGAAATTGAGCAGAGGACTTAAAATAAAAAATTGGAAGCAGAGTGCTAAAAATTTTGTTGAGAGAGGTTTTAAAATAAAAGAAAAATACACCAGTCCATTTTCTGGCTATGTGGATAATCTGAAAAATAATAATGTTAAGGATTATGATATACCACTATAATTAAATTAGATCTCAAAAGTTTATTACGCTATCCAAGGCGTCGTCAGCATCTCTATGCATAAAGTTGGCTTGATAATTAATAGTTGTGGTTATTGAAGAATGACGATAAAGTTTTTGAAGCATCTTAATAGGGATTTTATCCTCAGATATAGTGCCAAAGCTATGGCGAGCAATATGCATGGTGACTTTCTTATTTATTTTAGCTTTTTCTGCAACTCTTGCTAAATACTTATTTAACATTGTTGTAGCCGCGTTAATCTTTCTAAAGACATCCTTTGACGATTTAATGTTAATCGTTTTCATCTCTGGAAAAATAAAATCAGTATCGTCTTGTTTATGTATTGAGTAGTGTTCTAAAATAGGAAGAGCTTTCTCAGGAATCTTTAATGATAATAATTTTGAGTTTTTATTCATTCGATAGTTAAGTCTATTATCAGAAATATCAGACCACCTAATTTTGAGTACGTCAGCTACTCTTATTCCGGCAAGATAGAAACTGAAAAGCCAAATGTTTCGTGCATGAATTTCGTTTTCGGTCAAACCTTCAACACGTTCTAAAGCAATAAGTTCGTCCTTATTTAATCCGGATTTTTGACTTTCAGGAAATTTAATTTGAATTCCACCCGACCCGAATGGGTATAATTTTCTATCGACAATTCCTAATTTGATAGCTCTGTTGTATATGGTTCTTATGACAACAAGGTTATTCACTATTGATCTTTCAGATAAGCCATGTTTGGTTTTTAAATGAGTTTTAAAATTCCTTAAAAACTTTTCATCAATTTCTTGAAAGGAAAGCTGATTCGATTTTGAGAAATTCAACACATGATTTACTCTTACTTTATCTGAGTAAAATCGAGCTAATTTTTTATTGGCTTCAAGTTCAGCTAAAAAAACTTTTGCAATTTCAAAAAAGGTTGAGCCATTTGAGTCTTTGTATAATTTATCCTTAATACGATTTATTGATATATCTTGTTTTTCAGCTTGCAAATTCATCAGTGTTTTATTAGCCTCTGATAATTTTTTAACCAATAGATTATTCAGGTTGGCTGCATTTGGGTGCGATTTTTTTACACGAATATCTTTTTCATCCCAATATTTCAGATCTATATAATGTCCTAGATAGTGATAGGTAGAGCGTCTGTTTTTCGTAATTCGAATTGCCAAAGGATACAAACCTTGTTTATTCTGTTTTTTTCTTAAAACTATTTTTGCATTTGAGGTCATGGTACAATAAATTCATTAAAAAATGACGAAGAGTGCAAAACGGGTACAACATTTTGCTTTTTACAATAGTAAATATACCGATTTTATTGCTGATTACAGGTACAACATAGGTACAACATTTGTTAGTTCTACTTGATATTAATCGATATTAAATAAAATTGATAACGGTTTAACTAATTGGTAATGAGGTAGTTTATTGTTTTTTGATGTGTGTATAAGTGGACTTAAAATCCAATGTCCATTAGGACGTACGGGTTCAAGTCCCGTCTTCAGTACAGATGAAAAGCCGAAAACGAAAGTTTTCGGCTTTTTTGGTTTAAAACAAAAACTAAAAGCTCGTTTTTTGGTAATAATTAAACCAAGAAAGCAATTTACTTTTCAGATTAAGCAGCTCTCAATAGCTTGAAAAAGGATTCCACAAAGTTATTTCTCATTATAAATTGGAAGATTCTTCAGCTTTAGATAAAGACTTTTTTGTTTTAATTAAAAATATATCGGTTAATCGTATTTAAAAGCGTTTTTTTAATTAATTTTTCCCATTATTTTTTAATCCTAAAACTAAAGCAGGAGCTATGGTATCATTAAGTACACTAGATTATATCTTAATAATAACTTTTTTTACTATAACCTTATCGATTGGTGTCTACGTGTCAAAGAAAGCGGGCAAGAATTCATCTGAGTTTTTCTTGTCAGGTAAAACAATGCCTTGGTGGTTATTAGGAGTTTCTATGGTAGCTACAACATTCTCTACTGACACTCCAAACTTAGTGACCGATATTGTAAGAACTAATGGTGTATCCGGAAACTGGGTATGGTGGGCATTTTTAATTACGGGTTTGCTTACCGTTTTTGTGTACGCTAAACTATGGCGGAAATCTAATGTGAACACAGATATTGAGTTTTACGAGTTTAGATACGGGGGGAAACCAGCTCGTTTTTTAAGAAAGTTTAGAGCCATTTATTTAGGGGTGATTTTTAATGTTATAACCATGTCTGCAGTTACGCTTGCTGCTATAAAAATTGGTGGTATTATGTTAGGGTTAGAGCCTTGGCAAACTGTAATTAGTGCAGGACTTATAACCGTTATATTTAGTGCGCTTGGAGGCTTTAAAGGTGTCGTTTATACCGATTTTATATTGTTCTTTTTGGCAATGGGAGGTGCTATTGGTGCTGCCTATTATTTAGTAAACCTTCCTGAGGTTGGTGGTATTGAAGCTATATTGGTAAATGAGAATGTAGTCGATAAGCTTTCCATTTTGCCCGATTTTAGTAATACCAATGCGCTAATTACTTTATTTATTATACCATTAGCTGTGCAATGGTGGAGTTCCTGGTATCCTGGGTCTGAACCAGGTGGAGGCGGTTATATAGCGCAACGGATGCTTGCAGCTAAAGACGAGAATCATGCCATAGGAGCGACATTTTTCTTTAATATTATGCACTATGCTTTACGGCCTTGGCCATGGATTTTAGTAGCATTGGCATCATTGGTAGTGTTTCCAGATTTGGCGAGTATACAAGAGGCTTTTCCAAATATAGCAGATGACAAATTAGGGCATGATTTAGCATATTCAGCAATGTTAACAAAATTGCCAAGTGGTTTACTTGGTTTAGTATTAGCATCATTAATAGCGGCTTATATGAGCACTATTTCAACGCAATTAAATTGGGGGTCATCTTATATTGTTTACGATTTTTATAAGCAACAAATAAATCCTAAGGCATCAGAAAAAAGATTAGTAGCCGTTGGAAGAATATCTACAGTTGTTCTAATGGTTTTTAGTGCGGTGTTGGCATTATTGTTGCAAAATGCGCTTCAGTTGTTTGATCTATTATTAGTTTTTGGTGCGGGGACAGGACTTATCTTTATACTGCGTTGGTTTTGGTGGAGGATTAATGCGTGGAGTGAGATTACAGCGATGTTTGCGTCAGGAATTATTTCAATACTATTAAAATTAACTCCTTTAGGTACGTATTTGTTTGCTCCAGAAACAGGAGTTTTTGAAGATTATTGGGAATATCCCTTTGTGGTTCTAGTGACCACAGTGATATGGTTGCTCGCTACTTATATGACACAACCTGAAAGTAAAGAGGTGTTACAAAGCTTTTATAAAAAAATACAGCCTGGAGGACCCGGTTGGAAAAAGGTAGTACGAGAAGCAGAGGCCGAAAATATTCAGATAATAACGACAGATGAAAGTTGGAGTGTGCCTTCGGGAATTCTAGCGATGCTCTTAGGCTGTGTATTAATTTACAGTTGCATGTTTGCTACAGGCTATTGGATTTATGGTGATTATACTTATGCTATTGCCTTAACGATAGTTGCATTAGTTGCGGGATTGTTACTGAAACAAACTTGGAAAAGAATAAAAACGACAATTTTATAACGTCTCTAAAAAGATGACTTTGTAATATGCATAGAAAATGGTTCGTCTATGTTCTATGAGTGTTTTTCTTAACTATACGTTTTACCATGTGGAATTTGGTCTAAATATCAAAAAGTAAAATGCTTATCATTGTGTGCACTATTATACTTAAGTTGTCTGGGTTCGTAATGCGTAAAAATCGCGCTATACAGTCTTGATTTTTACCTATACAAATATTGCTTCATACGTTTATTTAAGTATATTAGAGCCTTAACATATGTTAACTTTGATTTTATTATCAGAACAAAATCATCTTCTGTAGATAGCAATTTAAATGAATTTAATTAAAAGTATTTTTTGCGTTTTAGTAGTCGTTTTTACATTAACGATAAAGGCTCAGGAGATTCCACCTATTCAAATATTTACCCCACAAGATTACGGTGCAGAGGACCAAAATTGGGCAATTGACCAATCGGATAACGATTATATCTATGTTGCTAATAATGAAGGCTTGTTAGAATATAATGGCGCGTCCTGGACACTCTATAATTCTCCAAATGTTGGTATTCTGAGATCTGTAAGAGTGGTTGAAGATAAAATCTATACTGGTGGTTATATGGATTTTGGCTATTGGACTAAAAATAATCAAGGGAGATTAGTGTATTCGTCTTTAAGCGATAATCAAAAGCTTTCGGTAAAAGAAGATGAGGATTTTTGGGGCATTATTGCTATTGAAGGATATGTGTTGTTTCAATCATTTGAAAGAATTTACATCTATAATATTAGAGAGGATCGTTTTGATATTATTAATTCAGATTTTAGAATTAATAAAATGTTTAATGTCAATGGAACTATTTATTTCCAAAAAACAAATCAGGGTATTTATAAAATAGAAAATGGCGGGCAAGTGTTATTAACTTCGGAAGAAGCTATTAAAAACAAGGAATTGGTCAATATTTTCGAATCGGATTCGGGGTTGTTGTTATTAACAAGAGAAAACGGTTTTTTCAGTTTAATTGATGGAGACCTTGAGTCTTGGAATCAAGATTTGAATCGTTCCTTATTAGACTTAAGCATTTATAGTAGTGCAAGGTTAAATGATGATAGTTTCGTATTAGGTACTATTGCTAATGGTATTATTCATATCGATAAAAAAGGAAAAGCTCTATTAAAAATTAATCAATCCTATGGCTTAAGTAATAATACGGTATTGTCTATAATGGATGATAATTTTGGAAATATTTGGTTAGGATTAGATAATGGTATAAATGTTATTAATTTAAATTCACCTTTTAAGGTTTACACGGACAAACAAGGGGACTTGGGAACCGTATATGCTTCAGCAAGTACAGAAGAATTTCTTTATCTAGGGACCAATCAAGGTTTGTTTTATAAGCGTTTAGATACTAACGATACTTTTAGTTTTATTGAAGGTACAAAAGGTCAGGTGTGGAGTTTGGCGGTTGTAAAAGGGGCTTTGTTTTGCGGACATGATAAAGGGACGTTTATCATTAATGAAACGAATGTAGAAGAAATTTCGAGTGAAATAGGTACTTGGGTTGTTAAAGACATTGAAGGGTTTCCTGATCTTTTAATTCAAGGAAATTATAAAGGTTTAAATATTTTAGAACGTATTGGTGATACTTGGAAATATAGAAATAAAATTGAAGGTTTTAATATCTCTTCAAGGTATTTTGAATTTATAAATCCACATGAATTGCTGGTGAATCATGAGCATAAAGGACTCTATAAAATTAAGATTGATACGAGTTATCGTAGGATTGTAGATTATAAGAAATTGCCTGTAAGTAAAGGGAAGAAATCTAGTATTACAACTTATAATAATGAAATATTATATAGTTATAAGGAAGGGGTTTTTAGTTACGACGCTCAAAGTTATTCGTTTATAAAAGACACGGTTTTAAGTGGGTTGCTTAGTGGTGAAAAATACGTTTCAGGTCGGTTGATTAATGATTTTCGCGGAAAAAAACTTTGGGGTTTCTCTGATGATTCTATTATTTATATAGAGCCGGGAAAATTATCTAGTGTGCCAAAAGTTAATGCTATAGCTATTTCTAGTGAGGTGCGTAAAACGAAATCAGGATTCGAGAATATAAATGAATTATCTAATAACAACTATCTTATTGGTACAACTGAAGGGTATCTAATTATCGATTTGAATAAGATAGAGCAAAAAGCACTAGATATTAATTTAAATAGTGTGGACTATGGGAGGCATCCAGATGAGCTGGAGCCATTAGATTTGCTTAAGCCTGATATTTTCAAAAATAAGAGTAACAACATTCAGTTTAAATACAGTGTCACTAATTTCAGTAAGCTTTCTGCTTCTACTTATCAATATAAATTGATAGGTATTTATGATTATTGGAGCAATTGGTCGGTGAATTCAGAAGTTATTTTTAAAAATTTACCTCATGGTGATTACACATTTGAGGCAAGAGCAAAGACCGATGGTATTATATCTAATAATGTACTGTCTTATAGTTTTACGATTGAAAAGCCATGGTATCTTAAACCGTTGGCGATAATATCTTATTTTGTTTTGGCGCTACTTTTTATTTATGTCTTGTATTATTTTAATAAGAAACATTATAAAAAACAACAACAAAAGCTTCTAGAAAATAAGGAAAGACAGTTAAAGTTAGAGCAATTAGAAAATCAACGTCAGTTAATTCAGATTAAGAATAAGAATTTACAGCAAAATATCGAGAACAAAAACAGGGAGCTTGGTATGGCGACAATGAACCTAGTGAAGCGAAATGAATTGTTGAACAGTATTAAAGGTGAATTATCAAAGAGCAAATCACTAAATGAAGTTGGGAAGGTTGTTAAGCTTATAAATTCGAGTATAAATGATACTAATGATTGGGAGTTGTTTGAAGAAGCTTTCAATAATGTCGACAAAGATTTTATGAAGAAAATAAAATCAATTCATCCTACTATTACTCCAAATGATCTAAGACTATGTGCTTACTTAAGGCTTAATCTTTCATCTAAAGAAATCGCTCCTCTTCTTAATATTTCACATAAGAGTGTTGAAGTAAAGCGCTATCGTTTGCGTAAAAAAATGGGCTTAGACCATGATCAGAGTTTATCCAACTATATTATTGATCTGTAGCTCCTATACATTTCATATTTCTACCTATACATTACCTATACAAAGCCTGTTTTTAAGACTTTATTAACTAGCTGTGAGCAATTTGTTAAGTTAAAGTTAATTACTAGAATTACATAAAATAAAGGGCTATTCAATGATGTATTGATAATTTTAGGCGATTAAAATTGTGTTGTATGTTTTTTGTATAGCCTGTTTTGTCGAATTCATAATTTTTATTTTCTAATATTACATATCTAATAAATAAATTATGAAAATAAAACTTTTAACGCTCATTTCCTTCATCTTTACAATGGCAGTGTTTGGGCAAAATGTAGATGTTACTGGAACGGTTACTGAAGCTTCTTCAGGACAACCCTTGCCAGGTGTGAATGTAATCCTTAAAAACACATCTAAAGGAGCTTCAACAAATTTTGATGGCGAGTTTACGTTATTGGACGTACCGTTAAATTCTGTAGTTGTTGTTTCTTATATTGGTTTTGTAACGCAAGAGATTACTATTGTTAATAATGACCCGCTGACTATTGCGTTGGTTGATGATGCAGAGTCATTGAGTGAGGTTGTTGTGATTGGTTACGGTACGCAAAAGGTTACTAATGTTTCTGGTGCTATTTCTACCGTAAAATCTGAATCTATTGAAAATTTGAAGCCTACAAGGGTTGAAGAAGCGCTTCAAGGTAGTGCTTCTGGGGTTTCGGTGATTCAAAGTGGTTCTCCTGGTAGTAAGCCAACGGTATTAGTACGTGGTATTCCTTCATTTACTGGAACGGATCCTGTGGTTATCATTGATGGTGTGCCTCAAAGTTTGGATGATTTAAATTCTATCAATTCAGCAGACATTCAATCGTTAAGTATATTAAAGGATGCGGCATCGACTGCTATTTACGGTGTAAAAGGTGGTAATGGTGTTATTGTAGTGACGACTAAAGGAGGTAGGAAAAATGAAAAGACAGAATTTTCATTTAATACCTATACAGGTTTTCAGTCGGTTGATAGAAAAATTGGACTCTTAAACGCGTCAGAATATGCTGCAATAATTAATGAAGGTAGTGTAACATCTGGCGGTGAAATTATATTTCCAAATCTTTCAACTTTAGGAGAAGGAACAGACTGGCAAGATGAGGTCTTCAAAGATGCTAAATTAACGTCATATTCACTTTCAGCTAGAGGTGGTACAGAAAAATTAGGTTACTTTTTATCTACTGGTTATTTAAGTCAAGGTGGTATTGTAGGTGGTGATGATAAATCTAACTTTAATAGATTAAATTTTACAGCAAATATTGATTTTCAGTTAACCTCTAAATTGAAATTTATATTGAATGCGAGTTATGCTAATATTAAAAGTAAAACAGTAGCGGAGAATTCTTTTAACTCTATTCTTGGTAATGCTATAAATTTTGATCCAACGGTATCTCCATATAATACAGATCCAAATGATTTTGCAACATACGGATACAGTAATTTATTATTGTCAGAGATATTTAATCCTGTTCAGCAATTAGAGAATACATACAATGAAAATAACGGAAATAAGTTATATGGTAAGTTTGAATTACAATATGATATCTTAGATAACCTAAAAGTAACCTCGCGTTTTGGTTATACAAAATGGGATCAGGTTAGTAAGAGTTTTTCTCCTTTAGCGTATTACGGACCTAATAATGTATCTAGTGATTATAATTCTGATGGATCTGTAAAAACACAGGAAGTTGATAATGGTGACGGAACAACAAGTATTATTCCTTCATTTCATAATAGTGTTTCAGAAAGTACAGTCTCTAACTTTAATTACACTTTTGAAACATTTGCGAGTTATGGGTTTAACCTAAAAGACCAACATTTTTTCGATGTCGTGTTAGGTATATCTACAAGTAAATCTACAGGGTATGGCTTTGGTGCTACAAGACAAGATGTTAGAGATAATTCTTGGGCATGGGCTGATGTAAGTGCTGCTACAGGTATAAACACGGAACTCAATTTAAATGCATACACCGGTTATAGTTACCAAAACTTAGAGCGTAGAAATGTATCTTACTTTAGTAGAGTTAATTACGATTTTGAAGGTAAGTATTTAGCGTCATTCTCTGCAAGACGAGATGGTTCAATCGCATTCGGTGACGACAACAAGTTTGCTAATTTTTATGCAGGTTCTTTAGGTTGGGTAGTCAGTAACGAAGATTTTTTCGATGTTGATGCTATTGATTTCTTAAAGGTAAGAGGTAGTTATGGTACCGTGGGTAATGAAAATGTAGATCCCCAGTATGTTAGTATTACAGTTGGTGGTCCAAGTTATAACTCTACAGCGAATAGTAATGGGTATACATTTGGAAGTGAATTCGTTTCAGGTGCTACTGTAAACTCATTTAATAATACCACTTTAAGTTGGGAGGAACAGACACAATATAATATAGGGTTTGATACCAACCTTTTTAATAGTACGTTGTCACTTACGTTCGATTATTTTAATAAATCTGTTGAAGGTTTATTATTCACTGATGCTCCACCGCTTTATGCTGGTACTTCAGAGCCTGTAACATCAAATATTGGTAGTACAGAGAGTAAAGGTATTGACTTAACGTTGGGGTATAGAAATTCAATTACAGAAGATTTTAAATTTAATACGTCGTTCACGTTTACAACATCTAAAAACGAAGTTACTGAGACAAACAGTGATGGTACTGCCTTTGTTGCGGGAGGTACTTATTTTAATGGACAATCTCAAGATGCTACACGTTTTGAAAAAGGCTTCACGCCAGGGTATTTCTACGGTTATGAAACGGATGGTTTATTTCAAAATCAAGATGAAATTGATGCCCATGCAACACAAGCAGGTGCGCTACCAGGAGATATTCGATTTGTAGATACTAACGGAGATGGAGTAATTGATGATGACGATAAAACAGATATTGGAGATCCATTCCCAACATTTACTATTGGTTGGAATTTAGGTCTTGAATACAAAAACTTTGATTTAAGTATGTTCACGTATGCATCTGTAGGTAACGATATTTACAAGGCTTATGAACGTAATGCGCAGTTTACTAATAAAGATAGAAGTATTTTAAATAGATGGACAGGTGAAGGCTCTACAAACGATGCCAACAGTCCACGTTATACTTTTGCTGATACAAATAGTAACATTAGACCATCTGACAGATATGTTGAAGATGGAAGTTTTATAAAAATTAAAAGTTTGATTTTAGGGTATACACTACCTGAAAGTATGAGTACATTCTTTAGTAAAGTACGTGTTTATGCTCAGGCTAAAAATTTATTAACGCTTACTGAATATACTGGTTATGACCCAGAAATTGCAGGAGGTATTTT
Source organism: Winogradskyella psychrotolerans (assembly GCF_018860545.1). Classification (GTDB taxonomy): domain Bacteria; phylum Bacteroidota; class Bacteroidia; order Flavobacteriales; family Flavobacteriaceae; genus Winogradskyella; species Winogradskyella psychrotolerans_A. The sequence continues at coordinate 66,411 of NZ_JAHKPN010000039.1, forward strand.
AGATACAGGTATCGATAGAGGTGCTTATCCACAAGCAAGAACATTCTTAGTTGGTTTAGACCTTAAATTTTAACATCAAAAAAATAAATTAGTATGAAAAATATTAAAAATAGTATAGGATTTATCATCATACTTTCAATCTTTATGGGTTGTTCAGATGTGGTTGATTTTGATCCGCACGATGAGTATGAAGTAACTGAAATCGATTATTTACAAACGGAATCAGATTACCAAACCATGGCAGTAAGTTGTTATACACCTACACAATGGTTAAATCAAGTTATAGTTCTTGGAGATGTTGCTTCAGATAATGCTGTAGCTGGTGGTGAAAATGCTTCTGATGTAGTAGCACTTCAACAAGTAGATGATTATAACATATTAACTAATAATAGTACCATAGAAGATTTGTGGTTATCTGCTTATGAAGGAGTTAATAGAACAAATTACCTCATAGATTATAAAGATGTTAACCTTTTAGGTAATGCTGTAGATTTTGATGGTAAAGAAGCGCTTTATGGAGAGGTTCACTTTTTAAGAGCTTTTTACTATTTTAATTTAGTAAAAATGTTTGGTGATGTGGTGCTGTTTACGGATCATAAATTAGGACTTTCTGATTTTGGAACTTTACAACGATCACCTAAAGAAGATGTTTATGCGCAAATCGAAATAGATTTACTTCAAGCTATTAGTGTTCTTCCAACAGCGCAATCTCAACAAGGTAGAATTACAAAATATGCTGCTCAAGCTTTATTGGGAAAAGTATATTTATATCAAGAAAAATTTGATGAAGCAGTTCCTGTTCTACAAAGTGTAGTAGATGGTCCTTTTAGCTTAGTAGATAATTTTGATGATATCTTTTTACTAGCAGGTGAAAACGGCTCAGAATCAGTTTATGAAGTTCAATATTCTAATGGACAGCCGTATTATAATTGGGGAGGTCAAACTAGAGGTCAAGGAAATTATGCAGTACAGCAATGTGGTGTAAGAGGATTTAATGGTACGGCAGACATGCCTTTTAATTCAGGATGGAGTACCAACTTACCTACTCAAGATTTAGCAGCAGCTTACGAAGATGGTGATCAGAGAAAAGACGCTACAACGTTCGATGTAGAGGCTTATGCAAATAATAACCCTAGTTTAAATGTAACTTATCAAGAAGCTCCATATAAAAATACAGGTTTATATAATAAAAAGTATTTACCAAGAAAAGGAGAAACGAGCGGACAAGTTGAATTGAATTACGAAAACAATCAACGTACTATCCGTTATTCAGAAGTATTGTTAATGGCAGCAGAAGCAAATTTAAGAGCGTCTTCAGTCAACCAATCTTTAGCACAAGCTTATTTAGATAGCGTACGTGATAGAGCATTTGGTGATGAAGATCATAGAGTTACAGCTACAGTTCAAGCAATCTGGGATGAAAGACGCTTGGAGTTAGGAATGGAAGGTGATCGCTTTTTCGATTTAGTGAGAACCGGACAAGTGAATAGTGTTTTAGGTAGTTTAGGTTATAATTCGGCAACAAATGGACTTTTTCCAATTCCTCAGAGAGAGATAGAGATTTCTGGTTTGTCTCAAAATGAAGGATATTAAAAAAATAATTATATGAAAGCAGTAAAATATATATTTAGTTTATGTCTTATATTATTTCTAGTCAATAGTTGTGATAAAGATGATAGCAATACAGATTTTGTAGATTCAGCAGTGGCTCCTACTGATGTCTCAGCATTATTTGAAGTTACACAAGATAATACCGGTTTGGTTACTATTACACCAACCGCACAAGGAGCCGTAGGGTTTAATATTTTCTATGGTGATGATACGGTAGAGCCTGCTAGTTTATCTCAAGGTGAAAATACAACTCATACGTATGCCGAAGGCACTTATAGCGTCGTTGTTGTGGCATTAGGGCCAACAGGTTTAGAAACAGAACTGACTCAAGATTTAGTTGTGTCATTTAATCCTCCTGAAAATATGGTAGCCACTGCCGAAAACGATGCCGCAGTATCTAAGCAAGTTAATGTGACAGCATCAGCAGATAATGCTATAAGTTTTTCAGTAGATTATGGAGATGGAAGTGAATTGGTCGTTGGGAATATTGGAGAATCGGTTTCTCATATTTATGAAAATGCAGGGCTGTATACAATTACAGTTGTTGCCATGGGAGCAGCGATAGAAACTACTGAAGTTGTTATTGCAGACTTTGAAGTTACTGAGATTGTACAGCCGTTGGTATCTGCACCAGATCAGCCCTATAGAGCAGAAGGTGATGTAGTATCGATTTTTAGTGGAGCTTACACCGATATTTCTGGAGTTGATTTCTATCCAAATTGGGGACAAGCAACAACATATAACTTATTTGATTTAAGTGGTGATGAGATGCTTCAATACACAAATTTAAATTATCAAGGGATAGATTTTTCAGGAACACCAATTGATGTGTCTCAAATGGAATATATTCACGTTGACGTATGGACAGCAGATGAGAACGATGCGAAATTATCGCCTATAAGTTCTGGTCCTAATGAAGCCGCTTACGATTTAGATTTAACCGCTCAAGAATGGACATCTTTCGATATTCCATTGTCATATTTCACAGACCAAAATCCGTTAGTTGATTTTAGTAATATCATTCAGTTCAAATTTGATGGTGATCCTGCAGAAGGAACCATTTTTGTAGATAATTTATATTTCTATAAATCGCCTTCAGATGCACCAACAGGAATCGTTGGAACATGGAAATTATCTCAAGTCGCTGGATCATTAGGGGTAGGGCCTGCAGATGGTGATAATTCTTGGTGGAATTGTGATGCAGGTTGTATTTCTGATAGAGCTTGTTACTATGATGATGAATATATTTTTAATGAAGATGGTTCATTTAGTAATGTTTTAGGCGGAGAAACTTGGGTTGAAGCATGGCAAGGTGGAGGAAATGGATGTGGTACTCCTGTAGCGCCACATGATGGTTCTAACCCAGCAACCTATGTATATGATGAGAGTTCTGGGACAGTAACTTTAAATGGTCTTGGAGCCTTTTTAGGAATTCCTAAAGCTGTAAATGATGGTGAACTTGCAAATATTGCAGATACACCAACATCAGTGACATACAATGTAACATTGTCAAATTTTGATACTGAAATGTATGTATCTATTGATGTTGGAGATGGTGTTTATTGGCAGTATAATTTCATAAAAGATGGAGCTGCAGCGACGTCACCATTGGCAGGAACATGGCAAATGTCAACAGATTCAGGTTCACTAGGAGTGGGACCAGCGCCTGGAGATAATTCTTGGTGGAATTGTGATGATAGTTGTGTAACATCTAGAGCATGTTATTATGACGACCAATATGTTTTTGGAACAGATGGTTCTTTTTCTAATGTGTTAGGATCTGAAACTTGGGTAGAGCCTTGGCAAGGAGGTGGTGATGCTTGTGGTGCACCAGTAGCTCCACATGATGGTTCAGGAACAGCAACCTTTGATCTAGATTTAGGAGCGGGTACACTTACTTTAAATGGAGTTGGTGCTTATATAGGTTTAGCAAAAGCTGTAAATGGTACAGAACTAACCGATCCGCTAGACGCGCCAGCATCTATAGTTTATGATATTGCCTTTATTGATAATGACACCATTAGTGTTATGGTTGATGTAGGTGACGGAGTATATTGGCAATATAAACTTGTGAAAATTTAATAAAAGAAAAACATGAAGAACATGAAAAATTTAAAATATGTAATGCTTTTTTTCCTATCACTTGCTTTTATAGTAAGTTGTGATGAAGAAGAGTACGAATTTGGAGATATTACAGCTCCAACGAATTTACAAGTTTCGGCAGAGATAGTAGGTCAAGATACAGACAATCCTTATGGTGATGGTACAGGTGTTGTTAATTTTACTGCATCTGCAGATAATGCAATTACCTATAAGTTTTCTAATGATGGAAGTGAAGAGCTTGCTCCTTTAGGAACAACATCTATTAGTTTTACAACACAAGGTATCCATACGTATACTGTAACGGTGATCGCAGTTGGTACTGCCGGTAATTCAACATCTACAACAATTGATGTAGAGGTGTTTGCAGATTATGCACCTCCTGCAGATTTAACCGAGATGTTATATGGTGATGGTTCAAAAACATGGAGAGTTAAATCTGAAAGTGCTGGTCACTTTGGCGTGGGTCCAGCGGATTCTGAATCTGCAGATTGGTGGGATGCTCCTCCTTACGATAAAGTAGGTTTAGGAGTCTATGATGACCGAATTATTTTTAATTCTGATGGAACCGTTAGCTATATTACTAATGATACTGCTTTTGGACAAAGTGGTCCTATGGATCAAGATTTTGGAATAGAATGGACAGCAAATCCAGGTGGGGAGTATGAAAATTACCCATTAGCTAATTTTGATGATACATGGACGTTAACAGCTCCTGGAGGACAAGAAACTTTAAATTTTGCAGATAAAGGCTATTTAGGGTTTTATGTAGGTGGTGATCACAGTTACCAAATTTTAGAAAGATCAACTACAGAAATGATGTTGAAAATCATAGGATCTGATACGAACGCTTGGTTTGTCATTTTAACTTCTGAAGAAGAAGTTGGTGAGGATTATGAATTAGTTTGGGCAGATGAATTTGATACTGACGGTGCACCTGATCCAGCCAATTGGACGTATGACTTAGGAACTGGTACTAGTGGTTGGGGAAATCAAGAGTTGCAAAACTATACAAGTAATGAAGAGAATGTCATTGTAGAAGATGGTGTTTTAAAAATAACAGCTAAAGCGACTGGGAACGGAGGCTATTCATCAGCACGAATTAAAACTGAAGGACTTCAGGAATTTACTTATGGTTTAGTAGAAATTAGAGCGAAGCTTCCTGCTGCTGAAGGTACATGGCCAGCACTTTGGATGTTAGGAGCTAATCATAGTACAGTTGGATGGCCTACTTGTGGTGAAATGGATATTATGGAGCAAGTTGGTGATGATAAGAGCAGAACCTTAGGAACGTTCCATTGGTTCGATAGCGGAACAAATGCAGCGGCTAGCTATGGGGAAACAATGGATGTTGAAAATACGTCTACTGAATTCCATGTTTATGCTATTGAATGGAATGACGCTTCAATTAGTATTACGGTAGATGAAGTGCCATTGGTAACTTTATCTAACAATGCTGATTTTCCTTTTAACGCTGATTTCTTTTTCATAATGAATGTCGCTATGGGTGGAACTTTAGGTGGAACCGTTGATCCAGATTTTACAGAAGATTCAATGGAAGTAGATTATATCAGAGTATATCAATAATAAAAGAATAGATATTTGTTTGAATTAGTTGTTTTTTTAAGGTCGGACTAATAGTTCGGCCTTTTAAAAATCTCATTAGCATACTATTCGGACAAGTGTATGAGATTAAATTTTAGTAAGAATTAGTATGTCGTATATACATCAGAGATATCTACGACTAGATTATTAAATTACCAATGACAAAGAACCCCATTTACATAGGAAATAATATAGCCTCAAATGATGAATTTGAAGTTAAAGGAGAGCAGGTATCACTTCATAATGAAGATTATTACAAAATCTCCAATAGTGATAAAATGAGACCATTTTTTATGAGTCTTGTTAGTAATTCTAATCACTGGATGTTTATTTCCAGTAATGGAGCGTTAACCGCAGGTAGAAAAAATGCAAATAATGCATTGTTTCCTTATTATACAGATGATAAAATAACGGAATCATTAGAAACTACAGGTAGTAAAACGATGATTCAAATTCATAAAGATGATAAAACATTTTTATGGGAACCTTTTTCAAACAAGTATCAAGGTGTATATGCTACGAAACGAAATTTATACAAAAACAGTTATGGTAATAAAGTTGTTTTTGAAGAAATTAACGAAGACTTAGGTCTTACTTATAGATACCAATGGAACTCTAGTGACCAATTTGGATTTGTGAGAAAAGGGGAAGTTATCAATAATACAAGTGAAAGAGTTGATATTACGATTTTAGACGGTATTCAAAATATTCTGCCATATGGCTTAGCTTCAGATTTTCAAAATGCAACAAGTAACTTAATTGATGCCTATAAAAAGTGTGAACTAGAATCAGATTCTGGAATAGGGATATTTGCTTTAAGTGCCATAATTGTAGATAAGGCAGAACCAAGTGAGGCTTTAAAAGCTAATACAGTTTGGTCTTATGGATTAGAAAATCCTACGCATTTAATTTCATCTTTACAGTTAGATGCTTTCAGAAATGGTAAAACGATTACTGAAGAAAAAGATATTAGAGCTGAAAAAGGAGCATACTTTATTGTTAAGGATTTAAGCTTAGAGCCTAATGGAAAACAACATTGGATGTTTGTGGCAGAAGTCAACCAAACAATAAGTGAAATTAATAATATTTCAGAAAAAATAAAAAGTAATACTAATCTTGAAGAACTAGTACAGCAAGATATAGATGCTGGTACTAAAAATCTTTTAGAATTAGTTGGTGCTTCAGACGGAATTCAGCTTGGTGATGATAAATTAAGAAATACAAGACACTTTGCAAATACACTTTTCAACATTATGAGAGGTGGAATCTTTGATGACGATTACAACATTGAAAAAGAAGATTTTGTAAAATATATGGCTAAGGCCAATAAAAAGGTTTCAAAAAGTAAAGAAGATATTTTAAATAGTTTACCTGAAATCTTCAAGGTAGATTATATTAAAAATATCGCTGATCAAGATGATGATAGCAATTTTAAAAGACTCTGTTATGAATATCTACCACTAAAATTTAGTAGAAGACATGGTGATCCAAGTAGACCTTGGAATAAGTTTTCTATTAACACACGTAGTGAAGTAGACGGTTCTAAAATTTTAGATTACGAAGGGAACTGGAGAGATATTTTCCAAAATTGGGAAACGCTTGCACATTCTTATCCTGCTTTTATGGAAGGGATGATTCATAAGTTTTTTAATGCCACTACGTTTGAAGGTTATAATCCTTACAGAGTAACTAAAGATGGATTTGATTGGGAAACTATAGAAGAAGATGATCCATGGTCTTATATCGGGTATTGGGGAGATCATCAAATTATCTACTTATTAAAGTTTTTAGAGTTTATTGAGAAGCATTATCCTACTAAACTTGCTCATAGTTTTACTCAAGATGTTTTTGTGTATGCTAACGTACCATATAAGATTAAGAGTTATCAAGACACCTTAAAAAATCCTAAAGACACTATAGATTTTGATCATGCTTTAGATGAAAAAATCAATACAGTAAAAGATAGATTAGGTGCAGATGGTGCTTTATTAAGAGATGAAAATTATTTCATCCATAAAGTCAACTTAATCGAAAAATTATTAGCGACCGTTTTAGCTAAAGTATCCAATTTTATTCCAGAAGGCGGAATTTGGTTAAATACGCAACGACCAGAATGGAACGATGCTAACAATGCTTTAGTTGGTAATGGTGTGTCTATGGTGACCTTATATTACCTAAGACGATTCATTAATTTCTTTGAAGGTATTGTTGAAAATTCTTCAGATACGGAATATAAGCTTTCAACAGAATTAAAAACGTTTTTTGAAAGTGTTGTAAAAACATTACATGATAATGTAAAAGTACTGTCAGGTAAAATATCTGATAAAGAAAGAAAAACCATTTTAGATGGATTAGGTACTGCAGGTAGCGACTATAGATTAAAAATTTATGAAGCAGGTTTTACCAGCGATAAAGAAGCTATTTCAAAAGAAGATTTATTAAAATTCTTCACGGCATTAAAACAGTATTTAGACCATACCATAAACGCTAACAAGAGAGCAGATAACTTATATCATGCGTACAATTTAATGACGGTTAAAAATGATGCAGAAGTGTCTATTTCTTACTTGCCAGAAATGTTAGAAGGTCAGGTTGCTGTTTTAAGTTCAGGGTATTTAAAACCTAAAGAAGCATTAAGTTTATTAGATGGGTTAAAAGCAAGTGCGCTTTTTAGAGAGGACCAATACAGTTACATTTTATATCCAAATAAACAATTGTCGCGCTTTGTAGACAAAAATAATATTCCTGTTCAATCTGTTGAAAAATCAAAATTATTAAAGCAATTAATTGCTGATGGTAATACTCAGATTATAGAGAAAGATGTTCTAGGCGCATTTCATTTTAACGGTAATTTTAATAATGCAGAGAGTTTAAAAACGGCATTGAACCAGTTACCACAAGAGAAGTATGATGACCTCATTGCGTCTGAAACTCGTTTATTGTTAGAGATATTCGAAGACATGTTTGACCATAAATCATTTACAGGGCGTTCAGGTACATTCTACGGTTATGAAGGTTTAGGGTCTATTTACTGGCACATGGTGTCTAAATTATTGTTAGCAGTTCAAGAAAACTGTTTGTTGGCTGTAAATTCTAATGAAAGTGAAGAAACCATAGGACGCTTATTAGAGCATTATTACGAAATTAATGAAGGAATCGGAGCACATAAATCACCAGAATTATATGGTGCTTTTCCAACCGATCCATATTCGCATACACCGGGAGGAAAAGGTGCACAGCAACCAGGTATGACTGGTCAGGTAAAAGAAGATGTGTTATGTCGTTTTGGAGAATTAGGAGTGTTTGTAAAAGACGGAAAACTGTTTTTTAATCCTAGACTTTTAAGAACGGAAGAGTTTTTAAGTGATTCAAAAGATTTCCATTACACAACTATCAATAAAGAACAAAAAACGATAGCATTAGATCAAGGGTCGCTTTGTTTTACTTATTGTCAAGTGCCAGTTATTTATAAACTGAAAGATGATACTAACGTTGAGGTTATATACAAAAATGGTACTTCAGAAAAATTTGATGATTTAAAACTCGATACAGACACAAGCGATAAAATTTTCAATCGTACAGGCGAAGTCAATCAAATTATAGTGTCTATAAAGAAGTAATATAAAAAAGTCATCATGAAGGATATTTTAAAATTAGCGATATATGGTTTTGCAATGCTACTTGTTATTTCATGTCAGGATGCAAAACAGGAAAAAGGTGAGACACAACCCGTAAAAGAAAAACCAATGTTAAGTGCAGAAGATATATTAGGAAATCCAGAGTATTTAGCGATTTCTTACGGAGGTTATAGACAAAAGGATAGAAATGTTCAGCCAACAATACCAGAGCTTAAAGAAGATATGAAAATCTTAAATGCTATGGGAATTAAAGTGCTGAGAACGTATAATGTTCATTTTGACCAAGCTGCAAATTTGTTAAAAGCAATTGACGAATTAAAGACTGAGGATTCAACTTTTGAAATGTATGTGATGCTCGGCATTTGGATTGATTGTAAGAATGCATTCGATTGGGCGGAAGGTGAGCCAATTCACAATGAAGAAAGTGAACGAAACCCTGTTGAGGTTAAAACTGCTGTTGCATTGGCAAAACAATACCCAGACATTGTAAAAATTCTAGCGGTTGGAAACGAAGCTATGGTAAAATGGGCTACAAGTTATTATGTAGAACCTTGGATTATTTTAAAATGGGTCAATCATCTTCAAGAGTTAAAACAAAAAGGAGAATTACCAGCAGATTTATGGATTACCAGTTCAGATGATTACACATCTTGGGGAGGAGGAGATACCATTTATCATACAGAAGAATTAGAAAAATTAGCACATGCTGTAGATTATATTTCGATGCATACTTATGCGTATCATAATTCGCATTACAACCCACAATTCTGGAAAGTCCCTGAAAATGAAGAAAGCTTAACTGATAAAGAAAAGATTGATGCAGCCATGGTCCGTGCACTAGATTTTGCAAAAACGCAATATGATACAGTTTCAAATTACATGAAAAGTATTGGCGTTAATAAACCAATACATATTGGTGAAACAGGTTGGGCTTCTGTTTCTGGGGGTCATTATGGTAAAAATGGCTCTAGAGCAACAGACGAATATAAACAAGGATTGTATTACAAACATATTCGTAATTGGACGAATAAAGAAAATATCTCAGTTTTCTATTTTGAAGCGTTTGATGAACAATGGAAAGATGCAGAGCATGAGTTAGGTTCAGAAAATCATTTTGGGTTAATTAACTTAAAAAGTGAAGTAAAATATCCATTATGGAACTTAGTTGATGACGGTACGTTTGAAGGATTAACCAGAGATGGTAAACCAATTACAAAAACTTACGATGGAAATTTAGAGGAGTTAATGAAAGATGTCTTAGTGCCGAATACAGATTACCCAAGAGATTAAATAATGAAGAAATTTGTAATCATAGTTGTTAGTTTAATGGCTTTTGTTTCATGTAAAAATGAAACGAAAAAAGAAACAGCGCCAGTCGTTGAGGACGTTGCTATAAGTGATGTTGTATCAGTTTCTGGACGTCAATTATTGGTTAATGATACGTCTTATCTTATAAAAGGCATCTGCTATCATCCCGTTCCAAAAGGAAAATCTACTCAAAGAGATTTTGGGACACTTACTCAAGATTTAGAGTTAATGGTTGAAGCAGGCATAAATACCATTAGAGTGTACGCGCCAATTGCAGAAGAACATGTGCTTGATGAAATCAGCGAAGCAGGTCTAAAAGTAATTATTGGATTTGGTTACAAGCAAGGAGGTAAAAATGATATTTTCTCAGGATCGTTTATAGATTACGTCAATAAATTCAAAAAGCACAACGCCATTTTAATGTGGGAATTAGGTAATGAATATAATTATCATCCCGAATGGTTTGGAGGCGATATTAAGAATTGGTACAAAGCCATGAATGACGCGGCTGGTTTAATTCACGAGAATGACCTGTCACATCCCGTGGCGACAGCTCATGGTGATTTACCAAAAGAATTGGCTTTGTCTATGAATCCAAATATTGATGTTTGGGGAATGAATGTATACAGATCAGTTCGACCAGAAACCATTTTTAAAGAATGGAAAGAAGTTAGTGAAAAACCGATGTATTTAGCAGAAACAGGTGCTGATAGTTACATGCAGATAGCTAAAGATGGTTATGCGCAAGGAATTAATGAATTAGCACAAGCAGATGCCACAGCTATTATTTTGAAAGCAACGTTTAATGGCCAGGATATTTGTTCTGGTGTTACCTTATTTCAATTTACAGATGGTTGGTGGAAAGCCGGAAATAACGAAGTGCAAGACACCGGTGGAACTGCTCCAAACAGCACAGGAGTCCCTTTTGATGGGAGTCCAAATGAAGAGTTTTGGGGTATTGTTGATATTGATAGAAACAAGAAGAAAGTATTTGATGTGGTAAAAGACATCTATAAAAACACGAATAAAACAGCTAATAAATAACATAAATATGAAAACATCAAGATATAGTCTATTGCCACTCTTAATTCTAACAGTAATGAGTTGTACTTCAGAAAAAAAAGAAACTAAAAGCTTAGAAGTTGAAATTTATGAAACTTCAGAAAGTGGAAATAAACTCACTAGAATTACAGAGTTTTCTAAAGTAGATTCGTCAGCGGTTATAAAATTATTACCAGAACAAAAGTTTCAAACCATAACAGGTTTCGGAGGTTCTTTTACAGAATCTTCTGCTTATTTAATAAACAAGCTGAGCAAAAAAAATCGTGATACTATTCTTCAGGCTTATTTTGCAGATGATGGTGCACGTTACTCTTTAACAAGAACGCATATTGCTTCATGTGATTTTTCATTAAATAACTATACCTATGCACCTGTTGTAGATGATATGGACATGGAAAGTTTTAACATTGAAGAAGATCGTGATGATTTAATTCCTATGATAAAAGATGCTCAGGCAGTTTCAACAGATGGCTTTAAAATCATTTCTTCGCCTTGGACATCACCACCATGGATGAAAGACAATAAAGAATATGTTGGTGGAAAATTACTGCCAAAATATTACGATGTGTTTGCACTCTACTTTTCTAAATACTTAGAAGCTTATAAAGCTGAAGGTATAGATATTTGGGGTTTAACACCAGTTAATGAACCTCATGGAAATGGTAATAATTGGGAAAGCATGCACTTTTCACCTGAGGAAGAAACAGACTTCGTTCAAAACCATTTAGGTCCAAAATTAGAAGCTGATGGTTATGGAGACGTCAATATTCTTGGTTATGATCAAAACCGAGAAGGTTTAGGGGAATGGGTCGATGCAATGTTTAAAGATGAAGCTTCTTCTAAATATTTTGCTGGTACAGCAATCCATTGGTACGAGAGTACGTATGATTATTTCCCGGAAGAATTGCAATATGCACATGACAAAGCACCAGACAAATACTTAATAGAAACGGAAGGCTGTATAGATTCTCAAGTTCCAGTATGGCAAAATGATGCTTGGTACTGGAAAAAAGAAGCTACGGATTGGGGTTATGATTGGCGTGAAGATGATAAGAAATACTTACACCCAAAATATGCACCTGTTAATCGCTATGCAAGAGATATCATTGGTTGTTTAAACAATTGGGTTGATGGCTGGGTAGATTGGAACATGGTTTTAGATCGTCAAGGTGGTCCAAACTGGTTTGAGAATTGGTGTGTGGCACCAGTTATTGTAGATCCGGATGCTGATGAGGTATATTTTACTCCATTGTATTACACCATGGCACATTTTAGTAAATATATAAGACCAGGTGCTGAGGTTATTGGTGTTGAAAACGCAGATGAAGACCTAATGGTTACAGCCGCTAAGAATCCAGATGGTTCTATTGCAGTTGTCTTATTCAATGAAGGTACTACTTCTATAGATTTTAGTTTAATGTTAGGAGAAGAAATGGTAAAAGTGAAAATTAACGAACAAGCCATTCAAACAATACTGATTCCATCTAAAACAAATTAATTATGTCCATTTCAGCCACTAAAGTTCCATTAGGGCAAAAGCTAGCCTTCGGAGTAGGAATGTTTGCGAATCAAATGTTTCCAGCCATTATGGGAATATTTATGGTGGTCTTAGTCGAAGATTTAGGATTTCCTGGATGGATGTGGGGAGTGATTTTCTTTGCGCCAAGAATATTCGATTCAGTTACAGATCCTATAATGGGTTTTATTTCCGATAATACAAAATCTAAATGGGGACGTCGCAGACAGTACGTGTTTTTGGGTGCAATTATTATGGGAATTTCCTATATTCTAATGTGGCAATTGTTTAGAGAAAACTCATTACAATTCAATTTTTGGTATTTCTTCTTATGGTCACTAGTTTTTTATTTAGGTCTTACTTTATTTAGTGTGCCGTACGTGGCAATGGGTTATGAAATGAGTGACGACTTTCATGAACGAACAAATATTATGGCTATTTCGCAGTTTATAGGACAATGGGCTTGGGTGATAGCACCTTTATTCTGGATTATAATGTATGATCCAGACTGGTTTCCATCTGCTGATGTAGCGGTAAGACAATTGTCTATTTGGGTGGCAATTCCCTGTGCACTTTGTGCAATGGTACCAGCACTATTTTTAAAAAGTAAATCCACAGTTAATAGCGATTACGAGCCTTTAAATAGCGCCAATATTGGTAATAGTTTAAAAAAAATATACTACAGTTTTATTGAGGCTTTTAAGATTAAAGAATTTCGAAAAATATGTGGAGCTACCTTTTTAATTTTTAATGCCTTTAATACCGTTGCAGCACTTACATTTTTTGTAATCGTATATAAATTATTTAATGGAGATGCCGAAGCAAGTGGAATTTGGGTATCCTTATTTGGTTGTTTAGGGGCTTTAGGTACAACATTTATTGTTATACCTGTGGTTGCCAAGATGTCAAAACATTTTGGAAAGAAAAAAGCCTTTATGTTAGCGCAAGGGATTTCAATTATCGGCTATGTTTTATTATGGTTTTTATTCGTCCCAGGTAAGCCTTGGTTATATATCATAGCCCTTCCTTTTTTCTCTTTTGGTATAGGAAGTTTATTTACCATAATGATGTCTATGACAGCAGATATTATTGATGTGGATGAGCTGAATACAGGAATGCGTAGGGAAGGAATTTTTGGTGCTATTTATTGGTGGATGGTTAAAGTAGGTTTTGCAATTGCCGGAGCGTTGAGTGGATTTATTATTTGGCTTGTTGGTTTTAATTCCGATTTGCCGACTGTGGAACAGCAATCTGCTGTAGATGGATTGCATGCTTTCTTTTGCTTTTTTCCTATGGTTGGAACGCTAATAGCAATGTATATAATGCGTAATTATGATATAACGGAAGAAAAAGCTAATGAAAACAGAGCTGAATTAGATAAACGCAAAACCGATATAACTAAGTAATTGAATTTTGAATTATGTCTTTAAGGGATGAGAAATTTTTGGCATTAGCATCTATTGATTATGCTGATAAAGATTTAGAAGGACTAAAAGTTCTGTATAGAGACGTTTTATCTCAAGGAATCCATGGTCTTTGTTTTAGTCCATATATGGAAGGTCAAGAGCCAGGAGATGAATTGTCGGAATCCCAAATTAGAAGACGTATAGAAATTATAAAACCCTATACCAAATGGATTCGTTCGTTTTCTTGTACTGAAGGCAATGAGTTAATACCAAAAATTGCTAAAGAATACGGGTTAAAAACGCTTGTCGGTGCTTGGTTAGGTGAGGATGACAGCATAAACGCAAAGGAAATTTCTGGACTTATAGAATTGGCAAAAGATGGCTATATTGATATCGCGGCTGTTGGTAACGAAGTCATGTACCGTGGAGATTTAACGGAATCGGATTTGATAGAGCACATTTATAGGGTGAAGAAATCCATTAAAGATATACCTGTTGGTTATGTCGATGCTTACTACGAGTTTGTAGATCGTCCTAATATAACGGAGGCTTGTGATATTATTTTAGCGAATTGTTATCCATTTTGGGAGGGCTGTGATCAAGATTATTCGTTACTCTACATGAAAGATATGTATAACAGGGCTGTAAAAGCGGCTAACGGAAAAAAAGTGATTATCACAGAAACAGGTTGGCCAAACAAAGGTACCAATCTAGAAGGTGCTTTTCCTTCTGAAGAAAACGCAATCAAGTATTTTGTTAATTCACAACAATGGTCAAAAGAAGACGATATTGAGATGTTCTACTTTTCTTCTTTTGATGAATCATGGAAGGTTGGAGCTGAAGGTGATGTAGGTTCTTTTTGGGGCATTTGGGATAAGAATGAACAACTTAAGTATTAATATTAATACTGAAGAAATTCGCGAAGCATATATAGAATTGGATTCTTTCTAAACTGTTTTTAGTAAAAATACACTCTAAACCCATAATAATTTTTGTGTATCACTGATAACCGATTAACCGCTGCATAAAACTACCAATACATAACCACTACATGTAGGTTATTTTTTCAATTATTCTAAATTAGTTTTATTCTCAATAGCGCTTCCATGGCCTTTATCTGCTAGGTTTATGAGGTTGTCGTGTGTTTTTATTCTAATAATTAACTTTTGTATGGTTTAGGTATGGTGTTGTTTGTGATAATCATAAATAATAGGGTGTATATTTAAGGATGTTACAATATCTAAACACTCTACTTGTGATATTGATAATATTCTAAATAAACTATTAATTAAATCTTTAAACAATGAAAAAAATTACATTAGTACTTATCCTATTGGCAGTGTCATTTGGATATGCACAAGAACTAGTCACCAATGGTGATTTTCAAACTGGAGTTGGATCTCCGTGGTATAACGGCGCACTTAATGTTGTAGACCTCGGTGGAGGGAATTGGGTTAATCAAGCCGAAATTTTAGCGGCTGGTAATGCATGGGATGTTAATATAAGTCAAGATGTTGTCTTGGAGGATGGAAAAACATATGAATTATCTTATGACGCATGGACAGATGCTGTTACGGCTTCAAGAACCATAATTGCTGGCCTTGGTCAAAATGGTCCTGGTTGGGCTAACTTAGCGGAAAATCCGACATTAACAGCGACGCAGCAAACGTTTACGCATCAATTCACCATAAATTACGGAGACGGAGTAGATGATAGAGTTATTTTTGATATGGGTGCAGAAACAGGTTTTGTGTTTATAGATAATGTCAGTATTATAGAGATCGTTGATTTATGTAATGATGGGATATTGAACAATGGTGAAATAGACATTGATTGCGGTGGCCCAAATTGTGATGCTTGTCCTAATGGTCTAAACTTAGCACTTAATGGTACCGCAAGTGCTTCTTCCGAATTGAATCCTGCTAGTAATGCTATAGATGGAGATTCTGGTACACGTTGGGAATCTGTTCACGGTGAAACTGCAGATATAACTATTGATTTAGGAATGAGTTACGATATTGGTCAGATTGTATTAAATTGGGAAGGAGCTTTTGCCGATGAATACACAATTGACATCTCTTCTGATAATATTAATTGGACGACCATATATTCCACAACAACTGGCGATGGTGTAATCGATGATCTTGCTGTGACAGGAACAGGACAATATGTAAGAATGAATGGAATACATCGATTTTTGAATGCTTGGGGCTATAGTCTATATGAATTTGAGATTTATGAGGCTTTAGACGCAACAACAATTGCGACCTTAAGTGATCTTACAGTTGATGGGGTTACAGTTACGGGATTTGGAGCAAATACATTTAATTATAATGTAGAGTTACCACAAGGTACAACCATGGTTCCTACGGTTGTAGCTACTACATCTCAAGCGTCTCCAGCATCAGCTGTTGTTACCGACGCTAGTGGAATTCCGGGAACAACAACTGTTTTAGTAACTGCACAAAACGGAGTAGATACTAATACCTATACTATCAATTTCGCAGAAATATTCACGCCAGTGCAAGCCACATTTGATTTAACTTTTGAATCAGGGACTGCGGGTAGCGATGCTTCTAATTGGGATACCTTTGAAAACGGTGCGAATCCTCCATTTGAAATAGTATCAAATCCTGATGCGTCTGGTGTCAACACGTCGTCTAGGGTAGCTAAATTTACCTCATTGGCAGGAGAATCTGAATGGGCAGGTTGTGCAAATCAACATGGTACTATTTGGGAATGGGAGTTAGATGCTTCATCTACGACATTAACAATTGATGTTTACAAATCTGTTATTAGTGATGTAATGGTAAAAATTGTAAATACAACTAATGGAACTATTTATGCTGTTCAGCAACCAAATACGGTAATTAATGCTTGGGAAACCTTAACGTATGATATATCTGGTTCGGTTTCTAGTGGAGAAAATCACGATAATGATACAATAGTGATTCATCCAGATATCATGAATCCTAGAACGACTGATAACACTTCTTATTTCGATAATATCTCTTGGGATGGTTTTAAATTAGCTGAAGCTCCAACTGTGCTTAATGTTGCTAATTACGACACCACTCAATTTAAAGTCTATCCTAACCCAGCACAAAATGTTTGGAACTTAAAATCGAGTAACGGACTTGTAAATTCAGTACAGGTTTATGATGTTCTAGGTAAGCAAATTATGGCTTTACAACCTCATGCAACTGAAGTTTCAATTGCAGCGTCTGAATTAAAACCAGGTATTTATTTGGCTAAAGTTGTAAGCAATAATGGCTCAAAAATTATTAGGTTAGTTAAAAATTAATTTAAAAATTTTTTAATAGCAATTAAAGAGCGTATATTTTACGCTCTTTCTTGTATATATAAATGATAAAAAAATGACGACACTCAAAGAATTAGCTGCTCTTTTAAATATTTCTGTTTCAACCGTTTCAAAAGCGTTAAATGATAGTCATGAAATTAGTGAAAACACAAGAGTAAGAGTTAAAGAATTGGCTACGAAGCTCAACTATAAACCCAATAGAATAGCACAACAACTAAAAACCAATAAGACAAAGATTATTGGGGTTATTCTACCAACAGTAACCAATCCGTTTTTTGCAGAAGTACTACACGGCATTGAAAAAACAGCAACTAATAATGATTATGATATTATTGTATGCTTGTCTAATGAAACCTTGCATAAAGAAAAGCGCAGTTTAGATCTTTTAGCTAATGGAAGTGTCGATGGATTCATTATCGCTGTAGCAAGAGAGAGTCAAGTGAAAGAACAAACGGATCATATTAAATCTGCCATTAAAAGTAAATTACCTGTTTTAATGTTCGATAGAGTCGTAGATGAGATTGAATGTAATAAAGTTATTGTGGATGATTTTCAATCCGTTTATGAAGCTACAGAGCATTTAATAGTGGCTGAGCAGCGAAAAAATATTCTTTTAGTAAGTAATATTGAAGAGCTCAGCGTTGGTCAGCTTAGAATAAGTGGTTTTACAAAAGCTTTGGAAGATCATAATTTAAAATCCAATATTTTAAAACTAGACAATGCCATTGATCGCGATGTTGAACATAAAATATATGATTATTTAAAAGCGAATAAGTCTATTGATGCTATTCTTTCTATTGATCACGTTACAGGTATTGTAGCGATTAATATGGCTAAAAAATTGGGAAAAGACATTCCTAAAGATTTGTCCGTAGTCGGTTTTGGTTATGAGCATACGCAAGTATTATCGAACCCAAAGATCTCAATTATTCATCAGAAAGCACATAAAATAGGTGAGATGTCGACAAAATTATTAATTGATAATATTAAGGATGACACGCTAAAATTGCAAACTATTATTGTGCCTAGTGAGTTGCAACTAAGTGAGTCTTCTGTATCTTAATTTTAAAATTTAGGCATAAAAAAAGCTTGATGCATTTAGTCATCAAGCTTTTTTATTTTAAGACGTTGTGTATTACATTCCTTTAACTTTATCAGCAGCAGAATTTACAGCATCACTACCAGTTTTTTTCGCTGAATCAACAGCATCGCTACCTGCTTGTTTTGCTCCTTCAACGGCGTCCTTAGCAGTATCTTTAGCAGAGTCAATAGCATCACTTGCAGTAGCTTTAGCGTCATCTATAGCGTCACTTGCAGTAGCTTTGGCGTCATCCATTGCATCACCTGTAGCGCCTTTAGCGTCATCCATTGCATCACCTGCATCATCAATAGCTTCATCTATTGTGTCACCAGCTTCATCCATAGCGTCTTCGATTGCTTCACCAGCATCTTCTAAAGCATTTTCTGTAGTGTCAGAAGCGTTTTCTACTGCTTCACCAGCTTTATCTGCTGTTTCTCTACAAGATGTAAATGATAATCCTAATACAGCAACTAATGCTAAACTTAATACAACTTTTTTCATTTTATTGGTTTTAGTGTTAATTTATGTTAATGTACGAAAATAGTAATTTTAGTTAATTTTTAACATCTTTTATTAGTTTATATAACGCACATCGCTACTATATACGTATATAGATGTAGATTTGGACGTTGTTTGCTAATGTTTTTTCTATTTTAATTACTTTTATATATATCTAAATTAGAAAATAAACGATTATAATCAATCAGAGTCCGTCATTAAAAGGATTAATATAGTAACTTAAGTAAAGAAATTTACAAATAGGATAATAGTATGATTTTAAAACCCAGTTACAAATTTTTATTTTTTATTACAGTATTATGTTTTTCTCTTTTGGGGTTTTCTCAAAATAATAGAAAAGAAAAAAGTATTGTAAAAGCTGTAGATCAACATACCGAAAAAGCTATTGCTTTGGTAAAAAAAACAGTCAATATAAATAGTGGTACGATGAATTTTGACGGCGTACAGGAGGTTGGTCAATTATATAAAAGTGAACTCGACAAACTAGGTTTTAAAACGGAATTAACAAAAGGTGATACTTATGGAAGAGCAGGACATTTAATAGCCACAAGACAAGGAAAAAAAGGGCCAAAATTTTTAATGATAGGACATTTAGATACCGTTTTTGAGTTAGATAGTCCTTTTCAAGAATACACCATGCTTAATGATTCCATAATGAAAGGTCCTGGAGTTGCGGACATGAAAGGTGGTGATGTTATCATTATTTTGGCAATGCAAGCTTTAAATGATGCTGGACTATTAGATGATATGTCTATAGAGATTATAATGACGGGAGACGAAGAAAAAAGCGGAGATCCAATAGCATTGTCCAAAAAAGATTTAATTGATGCAGCAAAACGTGCAGATATTGCTTTAGGATTTGAAAATGGAGATAATAACCCAAAAACAATAGTGGTATCTCGCAGAGGTTCTACAGATTGGCAACTTAAGGTCACTGGAAACCCAGCACACTCTTCTCAGATTTTTACAGATCAAATTGGTGCAGGAGCTATCTATGAAACATCTAGAATCTTAAATGAATTCTACGGTCAGTTAGCTAAAGAAAAAGATTTAACCTTCAACCCAGGATTCATAATTGGTGGTACAACCTTACAACCCGATGAGGATGGTACTGGTGGACATGCCTTTGGAAAAACTAATGTGGTCTCACAAGAAACTCTTGTTCGTGGGGATTTAAGAGCTGTGTCTTTAGAACAATTAATTAAAGCTAAAGCAACGATGAAAAGGATTGTTTCAGAGCACTATCCGAAAACGAATGCCGAACTAACATTCTCAGAAGGAGCTTATCCGCCATTGACAAAAACGGAAGGCAATGTAAAATTATTGGGTTATTATAATACGGTAAGTGAAGATTTAGGTTTCGGATCAGTTACAGCAGTAAATCCTAGAAATGCGGGAGCAGCTGATATTTCATTTACTTCAGAATATGTAGATATGGCAATAGATGGTTTAGGGCTTACAGGAGGTGGTGGTGATCACACTATTAGTGAAACAGGGAATTTAAATACTGTGGCAATTCAAGCAAAAATTACAGCGGTTTTGATGTACAGATTAGTGAACTCCAAATTGTAAAATAAAAAAATATATATAAATACGCTTTTTTATAGTTGTCTTTTAAGATAAAAAAGTGATTCCACTACACCGGTTTTAAAGCTGTAAAATAAAGAAGTTGTATTATATTAGAAATAATGGATTTATTTAATTCAGAAACAGAATTTAACCGCTTGCCATTTGATGGGGAAGTAATTTATTATGGCTCTATAATGTCTATTGAAAAAGCACATGAATATTATGAGAAGTTACTTCAATATATCGATTGGGAATATGATAAGGCAATCATTTTCGGAAAACTAATAACCACAAAACGAAAAGTAGCTTGGTATGGTGATGAACCCTTTAATTATACCTATTCTAAAACTACGAAATTGGCCCTACCATGGAATCAAGAGCTTTTAGAACTCAAGACATTGGTTGAAGCTAAAACGGGAGAAACTTTTAACTCATGTTTACTTAATTTGTATCATAGTGGTGACGAAGGTATGTCTTGGCATAGCGATAGAGAAAAGGATTTAAAAAAGGATGGTGCTATTGGTTCGTTAAGTTTTGGAGCAGAGCGAAAGTTTTTATTTAAACATAAAGTAACCAAACAAAATGTCTCTGTGCTGTTAGAAAAAGGTAGTTTATTAGTTATGAAAGGCGCCACTCAAACCCATTGGTTGCATCGCTTACCACCAACTAAAAAAGTAAAAACACCGAGAATAAATTTAACGTTTAGAACTATAGAATTGAATAGGTAACGCATTGTGTTATCAGTTTTAAGATTATGTTTTTAAATAATCCATAATCTTATGAACAGCTCCTCTATTCGAATCTATAAAAGATTTAGTAATTGCTCCTTGTTTTTTTCTTAGTTCACCATCTGTTAACAATGCGTTTAAACAAGAATCAAAGGCTGTAGAACTCTCCAGACTAGTGACTCCTCCTAAATCAATAAGTGTTTTGGCTTCAGGAAATTTAGTATAGTTTTTTCCAATAAGAATCGGAATTCCAAAAACAGCGGGTTCTAGTATATTATGCAAGCCAGTTGTGCCAGCGCCACCGCCAACATAAGCAATGTTTGCATAACTATATACTTTGCTTAAATAACCAATGGTATCCAAAATGAACACCTTGTAATCAGCTAAATTTTCATTTTGAGTTAATTCTGAATAACTAATGGTTTTTACATTCAATTGTGATTTTAAAGAAGCCACATAACTTGGTTTTATATTATGGGGAGCAATCACAAACTTTACTTCCGGATTAGTATTGGAATTGATAAAGTCCATATATAATGTATCATCGTCTGGCCAAGAACTCCCAAAAACAACACAAAATTTGTCATTTTTAAAAGCTTCAATAAAAGGAACGGTATTATCAATTTTTAGTTGGTTTGAAACCCGATCAAATCGTGTGTCACCAGAAATGGAAACAGAATTGTAATTAATGCCTTCAAGTAAAGCTTTGGAATTTTCGTCTTGAGTAAAAATATGTTTAAATCCAAATAAAGCCGATCTCATAAAACGACCATAGCCTTTGAAAAAACTTTGCTCTTTTCTGAATACAGCCGAAATTAAAATCGCTTTTAAGTTCCGTTTTTTAATTTCATGTAAAACGTTAGGCCAAATTTCATATTTTACAAATAGAATATAGTCTGGGTTTACCAAGTCTAAAAAGCGTTTGGCGTTTGCTGTGGTATCCAGTGGAAGGTAAACAACACAATCTGCAATTTTTGCATTTTTCCGAACCTCAAAACCAGAGGGAGAGAAAAAGGATAAGACCACTTTATAATCGGGATGTTCGGCTTTTAAAGCTTCAAAAACAGGTAAACCTTGTTCGTATTCTCCTAAAGAGGCACAGTGAAACCAAAAGGTTTTAACTTCAGGATTAATGTTGTTTTCAAGTTTTGAAAAGGTCGTGTTTCTGCCAACGACACCTTGTTTCAATTTAGAATTGAATAAAGCTGCAATTTTAATAATAAAACTTGCTAAATAAATTCCTATAGAATAGAGTGCTTTCAAAAACAAATATTTGTGCTAAAATACATTTCTTTCAATTAATTGCGTTGTCATAGCGCTTACAATTTCGTATTTTCGCTAATAGCTTTATGCTTTTATATTTATACACTAAAATGTAGTCTTTACAATGAAAAAAATACAGATGGTTGACCTTCAAAGTCAGTATGCCAAAATTAAAGATATAGTAGATCCTTCGATTCAAGAAGTAATGGACAGTGCCAGTTTTATTAATGGTCCTAAGGTGCATGAGTTTCAGAAGAATCTTGAGAATTATTTAGGAGTTAAACATGTTATTCCTTGTGCTAACGGAACAGATGCTTTGCAAATTGCAATGATGGGCTTAGGCTTGCAGCCCGGTGATGAGGTGATTACCGCAGATTTTACGTTCGCAGCCACTGTTGAGGTTATTGCGTTATTGCAATTAACTCCAGTTTTAGTTGATGTAGATCCTGTAACTTTTAATATTGATATTGCTGCGATTAAAAAAGCAATAACACCAAAAACTAAAGCTATAGTGCCAGTTCATTTATTTGGCTTACCTGCAGACATGGATGCTATAATGGATTTAGCAAAAGAACATGATTTATATGTTATAGAGGATAATGCTCAGGGTATTGGAGCGCACTATACACATCGCGATGGTACTAAAACCAAAACAGGTGCTATCGGTCATGCTGCTTCAACGTCTTTTTTTCCTTCTAAAAATTTAGGGTGTTATGGTGATGGTGGAGCTATTTTTACAAATGATGATGATTTAGCTCATACAATTAGAGGTATTGTGAATCATGGGATGTATGAACGATACCATCATGACGTTGTTGGTGTTAATTCACGTTTAGATTCTATTCAAGCGGCCGTGTTAGATGCTAAATTGCCGCATTTAGATGCCTACAATAGTGCTAGACGAGATGCCGCAAGAAAATATAATGAGGCTTTTAAAAATCACCCTAATATTACGGTTCCATCTGGTTTAACAGAATGTGAAGGAATTTGTGATACTTGTGACTGCCATGTATTTCATCAATATACACTTAATCTAAAAGGAGTAGATAGAGACGCTCTTGTAGCACACTTGCAATCTAATAATATCCCTTGTGGTGTGTATTATCCAATTCCGCTGCACAGACAAAAAGCGTACATGGATGATCGCTATAATGAGTCCGATTTTCCAGTGACCAATGCGTTAATAAAATCGGTGATTTCACTTCCAATGCATACGGAGTTAGATGATGAACAGATTGAATATATTGCAAATACAGTTTTAAATTTTATACAAGAAAATAATTAATATATAATAAGCATGTTAAGAATTTTATCAGTCAATGGATTGATTAATTGCAAACGGCATGTGACAATTAAGAAAAAAACATAAAAAATATATGAAAATTTTAGTCACAGGTGGTTTAGGTTTTATTGGGTCGCATACCGTTGTAGAATTGCAGAACGAAGGCTACGAGGTTGTAATTATAGATAATTTATCTAATTCTTCAATTGAAGTTGTAGACGGTATTACGGCAATTACTAATAAAAAACCACTTTTTGAAAAGCTAGATTTAAAAGTTAAATCTGACGTTCAAGATTTTTTTAAGCGTCACAACGATATTGTCGGAGTCATTCATTTTGCAGCAAATAAAGCCGTTGGAGAAAGTGTAAAAGAACCTTTAATGTACTATGAAAATAACGTTACTACTTTAATTTACATGCTTCAAGAATTGAGTGGTTTAAGTCAGAAGAATTTCATTTTTAGTTCATCGTGTACAGTTTATGGACAAGCTGATGAATTACCAATTACAGAGAATGCACCTGTAAAACCTGCAGAATCTCCTTATGGCAATACTAAGCAAATTGGTGAAGAAATTATAAGAGATACCTGTCGTGTAAATGAAGGTATAAAAGCGATTGCACTTCGTTATTTTAATCCTATTGGAGCGCATGAGTCAACTGAAATTGGTGAATTGCCAATTGGAGTTCCACAAAATTTAGTACCTTATATCACGCAAACCGCTATTGGTTTACGAGAGCAATTATCTGTGTTTGGAGGTGATTATCCAACATCTGATGGTACTTGTATTAGAGATTATATTCATGTGGTGGATCTCGCAAAAGCACATGTATTGGCTTTACAGCGTCTTTTGAATGATGAAAATGACTCTAATTATGAGTTTTTTAACCTCGGTACTGGAACGGGAAGTACCGTTTTAGAAGCTGTTCAGTCATTTGAACGAGTTTCTGGCACATCATTAAACTATAAAATAGTTGAGAGAAGAGAAGGTGATGTGATTTCAGCCTATGCCGAAACATCCAAAGCAAATAGTGTTTTAGGTTGGAAAACTAAACTGACTTTAGATGATGCTATGGATTCTGCTTGGAAATGGGAGCAAAAAATTAGATCAAAATAATAAATAGTAACGGATGAAAACTTTATTCAGAATTATCGTTTTATTAAGTGTTGTATCACTTTCGGCGCAAGACACTTATCTACATTGTGGGAAATTAATCGATACAAAATCTGGAAAAGTACTCAAAGAGAAAACCATTGTGGTTTCTGATGATAAAATTATTTCGGTTAAAAATGGCTACGTTATGCCAGCAAATTCAGAGGATGTAACGGTTGATTTAAAGTCGAAAACCGTAATGCCAGGTCTTATAGATATGCATGTGCATCTAGAAGGAGAAACCAATCCAAAATCGTATTTAGAAGCCTATACCTATAATGAGGCTGATGTAGCGTTTGAATCTGTAAACTATGCGAAAGTAACTTTAATGAGTGGCTTTACAACGGTTAGAGATTTGGGTGGCTCTGGTGTCAATATAGCATTAAGAAATGCTGTAAACTCCGGAACAATTGTTGGCCCAAGAATTTTTACAGCAGGTAAAGCACTGGCCACTACAGGAGGTCATGCAGATCCTACAAACGGATCGAGCCACGAGCTTATGGGAGATCCAGGTCCTAAAGAAGGTGTTGTTAATGGAGTAGAGGATGCTAAAAAAGCCGTAAGACAACGGTATAAAAATGGTGCAGATTTAATTAAAATTACAGCGACAGGCGGAGTGCTGAGTGTGGCTAAAAGTGGTCAGAATCCACAATTCACAGTCGAAGAAATAAAAGCGATTTGTGAAACAGCGAAAGATTATGGGTTTCATGTGGCGGCGCATGCACATGGAGATGAAGGCATGCAACGTGCTATTTTAGGAGGTGTGAAAACTATTGAACATGGCACCTTAATGAGTGCTGAAACGATGGAACTCATGAAAAAACACGATGTCTATTTAGTACCAACCATTACCGCTGGAAAATTTGTCTCGGACAAAGCTAAAATAGATGGGTATTACCCTGAAATTATTGTGCCTAAAGCTTTAAATATTGGTCCTAAAATTCAAGATATGTTTGGAAGGGCGTATAAGGCTGGAGTTGGTATTGCTTTTGGTACGGATGCAGCCGTTTTTTATCATGGTGACAACGGAAAAGAGTTTGGGTATATGGTTGAAGCCGGAATGCCTGAAATAGAAGCAATTCAAAGTGCTACTGTTACCAATGCTTTGTTATTAAAAATGGATAACCAAATTGGGCAAATAGAATCAAATTTCATAGCCGATATTATTGCTGTAAATGACGATCCAACGAAGAATATTTCTACTATGGAAAATGTGACTTTCGTTATGAAAAATGGTATTATTTATAAGAATTAGTGCTTTTTTGGTCGTATTTTACTTATTGGATATATAAAAGATACGCAATAGCACTGTGAATATGATAATGGTTATAGTGTCTGATTTTCAATATGATAATATCGGGAGCTGTTAAGCCGGTTTTAACACTTATTACTTTGGATTGGTTATCAATCTTTGTTGCTTTGCAAGGAATGATAATTGAACAACATGAAATTGATAAGCATTAAAAGAGAGACCAAAACTGAAGGTCGTTTTACAAAAAAAATGGGTGTAATGTTAACTAACGTCACCTATATTAAAAAACAGTTTTTAAGTATTCCTTATAAAACACTTCACAAATATCGTGAAACCTATTATGGAGAAGTTAAAGATTGTGAAGATTGCCAATTAGCGCGTTAAGCAATTTTCTCTTTCTTCTTGTTGCTAAAAATACCACTAAATAATAATAGTATCATACCTGCGGTTACGGACATATCGGCAACATTAAAGATTCCTGTTCTAAAGATACCTCCTAAATTAATGTAGAAAAAGTCAGTGACTTGGCCAAATACAATGCGGTCGAAGACATTGGCTACACCTCCTCCTACAATACAACAAAAAGCGATAAGACTCAAACGGTCTAATTCTTTAGTCTTAAGGATATAATATAACACGTAAACCAAAACCAGTGTAGGCAAAACTAATAAAAAGATAAGTCGCAAGGTTGGATTCATATCACTACCCATACCTAAAAAGGCTCCTTTGTTTTCCACCCAAATGAGTTGGAAATAGTCTTGAATAACATTGATTTGACCTTTTCCACCTTTAATCATAGTGGTTCTAACGATTACCTTCGATATTTGATCTATGGCAATATTAAATATTATGACAAGTGATATAAATAACGTTCTGTTCAAAGTAGCTAGATTTAGACGTTAGTTTCAAAAGTAGCTGAAGCTGTTTCTGCTGCTCTATGTATTTTCTTTACTAAGCCTTGTAAAACTTTTCCTGGACCAACTTCTGTGAAATTTGAAGCACCATCTGCAATCATTTGTTGCACCGATTGTGTCCAACGAACAGGAGCGGTTAATTGTGAAATTAAATTGGCTTTAATTTCATTTTCATCTGTAATCGCAGAAGCCGTGACATTCTGGTATATGGGACAAGTTGGAGTACTAAAGGTTGTATTCTCAATAGCAGCTGCTAATTCTTCACGAGCAGGTTCCATTAAAGGGGAGTGAAATGCTCCTCCAACAGGTAATACTAATGCACGTCTTGCACCTGCATCTTTTAAAGACTCACATGCTCTATTTATAGCTTCAACCTCACCAGAAATTACTAATTGGCCTGGGCAATTGTAGTTAGCGGCAACGACAATCCCTTCTGTGGTTTTACATATATCTTCAACAATATGGTCTTCTAAACCTAAAACTGCAGCCATTGTGCTTGGTTGTAACTCGCAAGCTTTTTGCATCGCTTGCGCACGTTGTGATACTAATTTAAGACCATCTTCAAAAGTTAAAGCTCCTGCTGCAACCAAAGCAGAAAATTCTCCGAGAGAATGCCCAGCAACCATGTCTGGTTTAAAGCTATCTCCTAACGTCTTTGCTAAAATAACAGAGTGTAAAAAAATGGCTGGTTGGGTAACTTTAGTTTCTTTTAAATCTTCAGCAGAGCCTTCAAACATAATGTCTGTAATATTAAAACCAAGTATATCATTGGCTTTTTCAAAGAATTCTTGTGCTAAAGGCGAATTTTCGTAAAGGTCTAATCCCATTCCTGAGAATTGAGCACCTTGACCTGGAAATATATATGCGTTCATATGTGTTACAATTTGAGACGCGAAAATAGTAATAATTTATTAAAGAGACCTTTGTATGGTATGTATTCCCTTCTTTGATTTTCTTTTTTACATTAAGAATTTGAAACCGTTTTAGTTCATAAAAAAAAGGATGCTTTTCATAAACATCCTTTTAATATGACTTCTTATTCCCTACAACAAGAAGTACTTTGTTTTTTATGTCTTTGGGTATGCCAAAGTGGTTTTGTATCAAAAATTTAAGGAGCAGTTTCGACATGTTTGTTTTAAAAAAATTAGAGTCGTCATCAGCTTTGATTCCTTATGTGATAGCTATAATTCTGTTTTTAAGATTTGAATTGAGTTGAAAATTCTATTATTATTACTATATCATTACCATAGTGTTAGTTGAGGCCTAATAGTATTAAGCTTTGTGCTAAAACTAATGCTACAGCATATAGTATTAATACAAATATTAATATTGATTTTTTTTTCATAAATAAGTAGGTAAGTGTTCTAAACGAAATTAGGGTAATAAAGGAAGCTGTGAAAAAAAATGTCGTGAAGTAAGGAGTTTTGTACGTGGAAAGTTATGATGATCTGCTCTAAGTCCCTTTTTATTTGAGAAGGCCATTTAATTAAATTTCACGCTAAAAATGTGATTATTAAAATGAGCTATAGGCTTTCTTAAATTCCGCTTTGTAGGTGTTTGATATTGGAATTTCTCGGTCCTGAATATAAATAATAGAACCTTTTACACTATCAATATTATCTAATTTAACTGCATAGGATCGATGTACGCGATTCACTCCCTTAAGAGCATTTTCCTGAATAAAATGATCTATAGTACCTCGTTTTAAATACTTCTTCGTGGTTGTGTGAATTTCTATATATTTATCAGAAGACATAATAAAAAGTAAATCGTCTTCTTTTACTTTATGTATTTGATGACCAATTTTAATACAGAAATAATTATGTTTTTTATGGTATCTGTCTAAAACAATATTTAAAGTTGAAAAAATATTTCCTTCATTAAAAGGTTTTAGTAAGTACGCATTTGGTGTTAATTGTGAAGCCTCTTTTACAGTTGAAGGATCTGCAAAGGAAGTCAGAAATATAAATGGAATGCTTAAATGATTATTGATGTATTTGGCAATTTCAAAACCTTGATTTCTACCATGCATATTTATGTCTGTTATAACAATGTCTGGCGTATTTACTTTCAACGCATTTATGGCACTTTCGGCATTAAACGCAATATCCGTTACGTGGTATCCTAAATCTTCTAAAATAATATTTAATTGCTCTGATATAAATACATCATCATCTACAATTAACACTTTTATTTTTTCGTTATCTCGCATTGAATTTAATGTTAACCGAGCACCCAACCGTATTGTTTACGCGTATCTTACCAAGTAATTGTCTAGTTACAAGGGAATATATTAATTTCATTCCAAAAGATTGTATTGTTGTAATATCAATGTCTTTGGGTAAGCCTTTGCCGTTATCAGTATAATTAAATGCAATGGTATTGTTTGATTTTAAAATACTAACTTTTACTATTTTAGGATTGTTTTTGTCCCAGGCGTGTTTGATGCTATTGGCAATTAGCTCATGTAAAATAAAACCTAAGGTTTGTGCCTGTTCAACATTAATCCATAATTCCTCACCTTGCACGGTAAAGCTGTCTTGTTCTGATTTAATAGGTTTTAATATTAGATCTACAATGTCATTAAAATATTCTAAAACATCTATTTCCTTATAATTCCCTTTTAGATACATTTTTTGATGTGCCAATTGCAAAGCATCTATTCTTTTTTTACTGTCCATTAAAACTTCTTTTGCAAGCTCGTTTAATGTGTTTTTAGATTTTAAATGTAATAATGAAGACACCACTTGCATATTATTTTTAACACGATGGTTGACTTCTTTTAATAAAATTTCTTTATCACTCAAAGCTTCTTTTATGGTACTGTTTTTTGCCGCAAGTACTGCTGCAACTTTCTTTTTTTGATAGTAAAAATAAGTAATGCATAAAACTATGATTATAAGTATTATAATGCTAGAAACAGCTGTGTAATTTTTTAACTTATTACGTTCTTCTTTTTTTTCATATTCATATTGAAGTAGCTTAAATTCATTGGCTTTAGTAATACTGTCTGTCAATGACTTTTGATGGTAAACATCTTGAAGTTCAATGCGAATAATATCTTGAATACCTTCCTTATTTCTAACCTGATTATTATAATTATTAAATTCCTTATAATACATGAGGGCCTTAGATAGGTCTCCATCTTCTTCGTAGGCTTCAGCGAGACCGTAGCTCGCTAATTTTAGGGTGTTAATATTATTAGTGGTTTTTGCAATTTGGTACGCTTTATTATAATAGGTGATACTTTCCTTTTTTTGATTTAAAGCTTGGTAGGTTTTTGCAGCAACAACATAAGCTTTATCTAAATCATCTTTAATATTTAAACGCTCTAAGTGTTGAATTGCCCATGTTATGTTCTCTTTGGCTGCTTTGGTTTCATTTTGCTGTAAATGTAAATGCGCTAAATTCGTTCTTACGTTTGCCTCTAGCACTACAGCTTTACTAGTTGCAGCAATATCTAAAGCTGCGTTGTAATTTTTTTTAGCTTCTGATAAGTTGTTTAGTTCTAAATGTAATTCTCCTATTTTATTTAAAGCATTAATAAGTCTGTTGTTATTAGATAACCTTTTAGCGTAAGATATGGCTGTCGTATAGTTTTTTTCGGCAGTCTTATATTCTTTAATTGTAACATTTATATCTCCAAGACTTTCATAAATGGAAGCCATGTATCCAATATAATTATGGTCAATACAGAAATTTAAGGCCTCTTCAAAAGTTTCTAAACTTAGTTTGTATTGGCCTTGAGCCTCATAGATTTCTCCTATATTAATTTTAGATCTAGCGTATTCTACATTGATTTCGTGCTTATTCGCAATATCGAGACTTTTAAAATGGTAGTCTAAAGCGAGTGAAGCGTTGCCTATACTGTTATTTAAGTTGCCGAGATCACCGTAAATTTTAGCAATTCCTAGATAAGTTTTGTGCTGTATTGAGAAATCTAAACCTTCTATTAACGTATTTTTTGCATTATCAATATCACCTAACATCATATAAGTATGTCCTAGAAAATGATAAGCTTGAGATGTTCGTTTGTGATTTTTACTAGTCTTTGCTAATTCGAGATACTCAGCGCTATATTGTAGCCCTTGATTAAAATCTGAATAAACTGATTTCCAACAACAATAACTAAAGGCATTTAGTCTTTCTTCAATTGGCTTTGTGATATTAGTGGCAATGTGGTAAGCTGAATCTAGGGCTTTTTGCTTCTGCACATCAGCCTGAGCAAGCCCCTTGCTTGTAATAAACAGCACTATTAATAAATAGGTATATTTCATTTTATAGACGTGCTTTTTTACAATGGGTTATGCAATACATAGCTTTAAAAATTTGTAGTTGCGGCTTCGGCACAACGTTCTCCATCCATGGCCGCAGAAATTATTCCACCTGCATAACCACCACCTTCACCACAAGGAAATAGATTACTGATTTCTGGATGTTCTAAAGATTCCGTTCTTGGAATATTTACAGGGGATGAGGTTCGAGATTCTACACCAATTATATTTGCTTCTTCAGTGTAATACCCTTTCATTTTTTCTCCAAAGGCCTTAAACCCTTTTCGTAAAGAACCACCAATTATTTTAGGTAATAAGGAATGTAATGGTGCTGATTTTAAACCGGGTTGATAAGAGGTTTCGTTTAAACACGAAGACATTTTACCCTCAACAAAATCCGTTAGTCTTTGAGCAGGAGCAGATTGTCTGCGTCCTCCAGATGTGAAGGCTAAACGCTCTAAATCTTTTTGATATTCTAAGGCTTTTAAAGGTCCAAAATGTTCGTATTTATATAAATCTTTATCGGCATTAATTTCGGTGACAATACCAGAATTAGCAAACTTATTATTTCGTTTTGAAGGAGACATACCGTTTACAACCACTTCTCCATTAGCTGTCGCTGCAGGAACAATAAATCCACCAGGACACATGCAAAATGAATATACACCTCTATCATTAACCTGTTGTACTAAACTATATGATGCGGCTGGAAGTAATTCATCTCGTGGTTCACCTTTACAATGGTATTGAATGCCATCGATAATCTCTTGCGGATGTTCTACCCTAACTCCCATGGCAAACGATTTGGCTTCAAGTTGAATTTTTTTGTCATTCAATAAGTAGAAAATATCTCTTGCGGAATGTCCTGTGGCTAAAATGACTTTTTCAACGTCTAGTTCTTTGCCATTTTGAAGTTGAATAGCCACAATTTTATTATGCTTAATGGTGAAGTCGGAAACTCTAGATTCAAAATGAACTTCACCACCAAACTTGATAATATTTTCTCTAATATTCTGAACGACTTTAGGTAATTTATTCGTTCCAATATGTGGATGGGCATCTACTAATATCTGATCAGTAGCTCCGTGATATACTAAGTTTTCAAATATGCGACGAACATCACCGCGTTTTAAGCTTCGTGTATATAATTTCCCATCAGAATACGTGCCAGCACCACCTTCTCCAAAGCAATAATTTGAATCTTCGTTAACAAAATGATCTTGATTAATGGCTTTTAAATCGCGCCGACGGTCTTTTACATTTTTGCCGCGTTCTAAGACGATGGGTTTAAAACCCAATTCAATACAACGCAATGCCGCATACATGCCTGCAGGACCAAATCCGATGATGTGAACTGGTTTTGCTTTGGATACATCTTTGTAATCAAAATGGTACTCTGAAGTTTCAGGAAGTGGTTCGTTGATATAAATTTCAACTTTATAATTAAACATGATGTTTCGCTTACGTGCATCAATTGATTTTCTCAGAACTTTGATTCCTGAAATCTCAGAAGGTTTCATACCCAAATCGTAGGCCGCTTTGTTTAGCAAACCATCTGGCTGTTTTTCTTCGTGTAAATTAATACGTAATTGTAAGGCTTTTATCATGTTGCAAAATTAAAGAAAAGAAATGTCTTCAAAATATATTAATTTGTAATAACGTAAAATGATTTCATTTACTCAAATGCAAAAAAAAACCACGCTATAGAACGTGGTTTTATTTAAAGGTGTTTTCGCTGGTTAGGATTTCGTTTTAGGTTGGTCTCGGTTTATTTCAGTAATGTCTACATCAGTAGCTTCTACACCAAGCAAGTGTTTGCTAAAATGATCTGCACGCAGCCAAAACGAATATTCCGTCATACTTCCAAATCCATGGCGTTGTCCTGGCATAAGCATAAAATCGAAACGTTTATTTGCTTTAATCAATTCATTTGCCATTCTAATGGTACCTCCAGGATGCACGTTATTGTCTACATCACCAGTGATTAGCATTAATTTTCCTTTTAAATTTCTAGCTAGCGATTGGTTATTGTCAATGAGATATTTGTACTTCACATTACCATCGTCATCCATTTCTTCTTGTACACCATGATGCGTTTCACTCCACC
Source organism: Winogradskyella psychrotolerans (assembly GCF_018860545.1). GTDB lineage: Bacteria > Bacteroidota > Bacteroidia > Flavobacteriales > Flavobacteriaceae > Winogradskyella > Winogradskyella psychrotolerans_A. The sequence goes on from NZ_JAHKPN010000039.1 coordinate 100,118, forward strand.
AGCTGTTATAAATGCTATTGTCATGGTTTCCGGCTGAAGACACTGCGGCTTTAAAGAAATCAGGGTATACTAACATTGCAGCGGTAGACATAAATCCACCACCGGAATGACCATAAATCCCTACTTTTTCGATATCGATAAAATCATGTTGGTCCGCGAGTTGCTCTGCAACATGTCTTTTGTCTGCCAAGCCGTAATCTCTTAGGTTACCATAACCGTAATTATGATACCATTTAGAACGGTCTGGATGGCCACCACGATTTCCCATAGTGACTACAATAAAGCCTACTTGTGCCATACGGTCTAAACGATCCATTCTAACAGAAAACGATTTGTTTACAGCTTCCGTCTGTGGCCCAGGATAAACATATTCTAATAGTGGATATTTTTTTGTGTCATCAAAATCATAAGGCTTATACATGACACCATAAATATCAGTAATACCATCATCTGCTTTCATTTTAAAAGTCTCAGGAAATTGATAACCTGTAGCCATTAATTGTGATAAATCGGCCTCTTCTAGTGTCATGATAAGTTTTCCGGTACTCGATCTTAATTCTGATTTAGGAACGGTGTCTACTCTAGAATAGTTACTCACAAAATAAGCATTAGAATCTGACATGTCAGTACTTGAATTGAAATCACCAGGATTTAAAGCCTTTAGTCCAGTGCCATTTAAGTTAACACTATACATGTGCTCGTAATATGGGTCTTGATCTTTTGGTATACCATGGGCCGTAAAGTAAAGGGTTCTGCTTTTTTCATCAACGCCTATTGCGCGTTCAACATGGTAGGAGCCAGAAGTCACTTGATTTTTTAAGTTTCCTTCAGTGTCATACAAATAATAGTGTGCCCAACCCGAACGTTCTGCCCAATGCAGCATTTCGGTTTCGTTATTTAACAATACTAATGGACGTGATTCTATATAGGTGTTAAAACGTTCTTCAATTAACACTTTGGTTTCTCCTGTATTGATATCAGCCACACAGATATCTAGTTTTTTACGATCTCTGCTAATAGTACTGTAATAAATTTTCCCTTTTTTTGATAAGAGTAAAGACGGTGAAAAATCATTATCATAAACTGATTGTTTTCGTGGCTCACGATATACTTGAATACTTTGCTGTTTTACCGTATCTAATTGTACTTGGATATTACTTTTTGAAGGGATATCAAACACATGAAGTTCTGTCTTGTAATATTCATCTTCTCCTGGCATATGATATTTATACGTCTCTAAAGTAGGTCGTTTTCCAGAGGTGGTGTTAATTACCCACAGGTCATTGATATGTCTTGAATCTGTTCTTTGGAACACAAATTTTTTGGAATCATGAGACCAAATACCACGAACCGATTTACGTTTATCTTTATTTTTAATTTTGGTTTCGTTGTTTTCACCTCTTCCACTGCTACCGTAGCCATAGTTTTCCTCACCATCTGTAGTCCATTGGTTTTCTACAATAGTCGTATCTTTTTCATTTTCTACAGCTTTTAGAAAGTTTTCCTTATCCATCCAATATAAATTATGGTGTTTAGAAAATAATACTACCGAGCTGTCTGGAGCAATGTTAGCCCACTTTTTCCAATCTTCTTTTTCTTTTTTCTTGTTACTAACAACTGTTAAACCATTACTGCCAAGACGGTACTCCAAGTGATACACCTTATTTACTTTTTTAGGTTTTTTAGCTTTAGCTTTAGCTTTTTTCTTTTTATCTGTTTTAGTAGAATCTGTTTCTTTTAGCGTCTCTTTTTCTTCTTCTAAGTCATCGTCCTTTTTCTCTTCATCTACTTTTTCGGTAGATGTCACATAGAATCTTATGGCGGTGTCATTTTTTACAAATTCAAAATTGAACCTTGGTAAATGCTGTGCGTCATATGGATCTTTGGTGATTTCAGTGAGCCATTTTGCCATTTTTTCATTATCAAAAAGGACTTTTTTAGTTTTTTGATCGGCATCAACAATATAATATTTAGACCCTTCAGTGGTTTTGTATTGGTACCAAAAACGATTTCCAGTTTTTAGCCAATTAGGTCTTACAGAAGTTGAATGTACTAGTTTTCCCAAGTTGGTTGGAGAGTATTTAGCTGCAGCTCTGTAATTTGGTGTTGGAGTCTGACTTTCTTTGTCGCTACTTTGTGCACTTATGAGATTAAATGATAAGCTTAAAAAGAGAAGAAGTATTAATTTTTGCATACGTAGTGGGTGGTTTAAGATGAGTTTATATGTTGAATTTGCCTAAAATACTTTGAATATTATAAAGTTGGTAAATATTTAACATTAGGCTAACGAATTAATTGCACTAGTGGTACGCAATTAAAGCGTTTTTAGTATATTCAAATTCTAAAAATAAATTGAAAGATAATTGAGTTGGTTTAAAAAGGATCCTTTACAAATTATTGCGTTTCAAGGTTATGGAACGGATTCCCATTTTTACGCTAGAGGTAGAGCTTTGGAAGACGAATCTATTGACTTAGATGATCAACATGTTTGGCATCTCATTGTGAATACTTGGAAACGTTTTGAAACCGATGAAATTAAACATGTTGGTTTAGATTTAAAGCTTCCCAATAATAAAGTTTTAAAGGTTACAACCGATGATAATGGGTATTTTATAGTAAAAGAAAACTTAGAAAACCTAAATGACTTAACAAATGAAGAAGGTTGGTTGTCTTATGAATTATCTTATAATGATATTGGGATTAAACGGGTTATTCAAAATAAAAATAAATTTCCAGGCGAACTTTTAATTCCGTCTCAAAAAGCTGAATTTGGTGTAGCCAGTGATATTGATGATACTATTTTACACACGGGAGTAGTTTCTATTTTGAAATGGAAAGTGATTTATAACTCTATTTTTAAACATGCAAAGAATAGAATTCCATTAGAGGGTTCTGCAGAATTTTATCATAAATTACATCGTGGTGTTTCCGGTAGTAATGCCAATCCTATTTTTTATGTAAGTCATAGTCCTTGGAATTTGTATCGTTATTTGGAACTTTTTTTAAGGCAGAATAATTTCCCTAAAGGACCTATTTTATTACGAAGTCTTAGTAATCTGCTCCGAAAAAAATCGCATGACGACAAACCACAAAAACAAAAGGAAATTTTGAACCTGCTTAAAACATATCCAGATTTACCTTTTATCTTAATTGGAGATAGTGGTGAGCATGATCCGGATATTTATATAGAAATTGCTGAAGAATTTCCTGATCGAATTTTAGCTATTTATTTACGTAGCGTAAAACACAAAAAGAAAATGTTGCGCGTTAGAGATATTGTTGAAGGTTATAAAACAACACCTATGGTATTAGTTGAAAATAGTGAGCAAGCCATTAAACATGCTAGAGAAAGTGGATTTATTGTTTAAAATAACCCATTAATCTGTGCATCGATTCTATTAATAATATCTCCTAAATCTTCAGGATTGGCAACAAAATCTAAATTATCTACATCAATGATAAGTAAGTTCCCTTTGTCATAAGTAGAAATCCAAGCTTCGTAACGTTCGTTTAAGCGACTTAAATAATCGATACTAATGGTGTTTTCATAATCGCGGCCTCTTTTATGAATTTGAGCCACTAAGTTAGGAATAGAACTACGCAGGTAAACTAATAAATCTGGACCTTTGACAAACGATTCCATGAGCTCAAAAAGTGATGAGTAATTCTCAAAATCGCGATTAGTCATTAAACCCATAGCGTGCAAGTTAGGAGCAAAAATATGTGCATCTTCATAGATGGTTCTGTCTTGAATGATGTCTTTTCCACTATCGTGAATTTGATTGACTTGGCGAAACCTACTGTTTAAGAAATAGACTTGTAAATTGAAGCTCCAACGTTCCATCTGATTATAAAAATCATCTAAATACGGGTTGTCCACAACGTCTTCCAATTGTGCCTCCCATTTAAAGTGTTTGGCGAGTAATTTTGTGAGTGTTGTTTTTCCAGCTCCTATATTTCCTGCAACGGCAAAATGCATAATCTATTCTATTTTTAATTGGTAACGACGTAGTAAATTGAAGTCGTAAATATACACCGTTTCATTGGTTACCAAAAACTGTTTTATTAACATTTTTGGATGTAGAATGGGTTTAATTATGGACTTGTTTTTTTCTAGGATAAATAGTGATTCATCTTTTTTTAGAACTAAATGCGCTTCATTAAATGCTAAGCCTTCATAACCTGAGTTTTCTATTTTTCGGATTAAACTGCCAAAGTAATTATACACGTAGAGGTAATTTTTAGTGAGTAAATAGCAATAATTATAATCGCTTTTTAAGTCTAACACCTCAGATTGAACAGGTACCGTTTTCAGTTTAATTTTATTGGTTTTAAAATCATACAATTCTAAATATTGATAATCTTGATTGAATAGCCAAAGCGAATTATCATAGCCTGAAGACACAAAAGACACGTTTTTGTAGGGTTGGATAGTATTAAAATCTACTTTTTTAATTTCAGCCAAACGATTATCTAAAATCACAACCGTATTAAAGTCTTTATAAAAGAGATTTAACTTTAAGGGATTAAATGTATTTGCAGAGGTAATGTCTCCCAATTGAAAATTGGCATAGGTAATAATAGTATCTTTTGTTTTCTTATGAAATGAATTGTTGTCAGTGGCATAGTAAAGCGTACCGAAATTATCAATTCCAAAAATGGCTTTCGCTTCTAGTTGTGTTGAATCTTTTAAGATTGCTGTGATTTGTTTTTGTACGTCCTGTTGTGAAAAGCTAAGACATCCGAAGAGTAGAAAAAAATATATTAACTTTTGCATGATTGTAGGTGAATAGGCATGAAAAGTACGAAAAATGTGTTAGACTTTGCCTCAGGACCTCGCAGGTTTTTTTAATGATAGGCTTATCTATAATTTAATCGGTCAATTTATATCCAAATCCTCTCACATTAATAATCTGAATGTTCGCATCCTTGCTTAATTTTTTGCGTAGCTTGGTAATGAAAACATCCATACTTCTAGCCGTAAAAAAATCATCAGTGCCCCAAAGTTTATTCAATATTACAGAACGGTCTAATACTTGGTTTTTGTTTTTAATCAGATGAAATAGTAAATGTGCTTCTCTGTGTGTGAGCTGTACAAAGTTGTCGTTTTTAAATTTTAATTGTTGCTTTGGGAAATCGAAAGTAAACTCTCCAAGCGTTATGACTTCTGACGTCTTTTGAGTTTTGGTTCTATAAACTAAATTATGAACTCTTACTATAAGTTCTTCAATACTAAACGGTTTTTTTAGGTAATCGTTCCCCCCTAAAGAAAAGCCCTCAACAACATCTGCTGTTTGTGATTTTGCCGTTAGAAATATTATAGGAATCGTATCATCAATAGCTCTAATGTCTTTAGCCAAAGTAAAACCATCTTTTTTGGGCATCATAACATCGAGTATTAATAGTTCTGGCGCTTCGGTTTGATACTTTTTTAAGGCAATGTCTCCATTTTCACAAAGTATGACTTCGAAATTTCGGGTTTCAAGACTTTCTTTAATAATTTGCCCAAGAGACGCTTCGTCTTCAGCCAATAACAGTTTGATTTTATTAGCCATTTGGAAGGGTGATTTTAAAAGTGGTTAATTCAGGATGTAATTCCAACACAATAGAACCGTTATGCTTTTCGATAATGGTTTTAGTATAATATAAACCAATGCCGAATCCTTTAACATCGTGGGTGTTGCCTTTTGGAACACGATAAAATTTTTCGAAAATTTGGTCTTTGCTTGTTTTGGTTAAACTATTCCCATTATCTGAAATTAGAATATTTGTTTCGTTTTTATGAGCTATGAGAGTCACAGAAATCCTATTTCCGCCATATTTTACAGCATTGTCTAGTACATTGTTTAATGCGTTTTCAATATGAAAAATATCTGCTTTAATAATTAAACTTTCAAGTTGAAAATCGCATGTAAATGTAGTTTCTGAATATTGCATTTTATAGCGATTTATCAATGACCCTAGCAATTCAACGAGATTAAAAGTTTCTTTATTTAATTCTAAATTGTCACTATCTAAAGTCGCGGTTTCTAATAATTTTTCGACCATAATTGTCAATTTTCCTAACTGCTCAGAAGACATGTTGAGGTATTTTTTTGTTCTAGCTTTATCATCAATGGCATTAAAATTATTAATACTTTCTAATGCCGCACTTATGGTGGCAATAGGTGTTTTAAACTCATGTGTAATATTACTAATTAAATCATTTTTGACTTCTGCTGATTGCTTCTGGTATTTTATGATTTTTAAAAGATAAAATAAGCAACTGATTACGGCTAAAACCAAAAGTGTAGATATGAGGATCCCTCCGAGTATACGATATAAAATAACTTTAGTGGTGTTGGTGAATAGAATAGTTAATAATGATCCTTTGGGTAGAAATGTGGATTTTGAATCGGTTTTTAAATAAGCCTTCGGTGTTTGGCTATGGTCTGCAAGTGGTGTTTCTTTGGTTTTAATTAAATAGTCTATGCTGTGATTAGGTTTTTTATAATCTAAATAAAAACGGACATCAATATTTTTTCGTTTAAATTCTTCTGCTATTTGATGTTCTACAGCCTTAAGATCAAGAGTATCATTATTTATAGAAATCATGACTTTAGAGGTCAAAAATTCAGCATTTCTTAAAGTGGCATCTTTGTTATTTAGACGGTCTAATTTATCTTTTGATGAAGAGTCTCGTTCTTCACTTTGCTTTTGGAATAGTGAGTCTGCCTTAAGCCCTCTAAGTATAGTTATACCTTCAATAGCGTTGACATCTAATGAGTCTATGTTTTTAAATTCTCGACTTGTCTCTTTAATGTTTTTCAAGAAATTTTGTAGTTTACTACCTTCCTTAAAAGCATTCTTTTGTTCTTTACCTTCTAGAAAAACACCAATAGTTGTCCGTTCCGCTAAGGCTGTATAATAGTCATCTACCGCTTTGTCTAAGCTAATTTGTACGTCGTTAATAAGCTGTTGCTTGTTGGTTTGGTAATTTTTATAATTCCAATAGATTTGAATACCAATGGTTGAGACGATGACTACTACAATGGTATATAATATTAAGCGATATCTTTTAGTATCCATAATTCAAATGTATAAAGTAATTATTTAGTTTAAGTTATCGGTTAACACACGTTAACATTAGTTAACCTTATACTTACGTTAACTTGTAGATATTTGTAGGGTGTTAACTGTAAAACCAAAAACTAATGACAACCATTTTAAGACTTATAATTTTAATAGTACTAAGCTCTACGACCTTTATGAGCGCCCAAGATTTTCAAGGAGTAGCCACATATAGAACTCATCGCGATTTTGATATTAAAATGGACAGCACCAAAATGAACGATGCGATGCAAAAGCGAATGATGGAGATGATGAAAAAGCAGTTTCAGAAAACATACCTATTAACTTTTGATAAAAATTCATCTTTATATAAACAAGAAGCAGAATTAGATAAACCTCAAGTTGGAGGTGGAATTCAGATGTCTTTTGGCAGCAGTGGTTCAGATGTGTTTTATAAAAATATTAAGCACAAAACTTATGCTGATCAAAAAGAAACGATGGGAAAGAATTTCTTAATTAAAGATTCTATTTCTCCAATCGAATGGAAGCTAGAATCTGATACAAAACATATTGGTGAATACCTGTGTTTTAAAGCAACGTATTCGAAACAGATTCCTAAAATGAATTTAAACTTTAATAGTAATTCAAATATTGAGGATGACAATGCGGAGGATAAAGAACCAGAAATGGAAGAACGTACTATAACAGCTTGGTACACGCCTCAGATTCCTGTAAGTAATGGTCCTGCAAAGTACCAAGGGCTTCCTGGTTTAATTTTAGAAATCCACGATGGAAAACTAACAGTTATCTGTAGTAAAATTGTCATCAATCCCGAAGAAAAAATAGAGATTGAAGAACCTACCAAAGGTAAAGCAGTTTCGCAAATGGAATATGATGATATTATGGAGAAAAAAACAAAAGAAATGATGGAGCGTTATGCTCCAAGTAGAGGATCTAAAGATGGAGCAATCCATATATCAATTGGAGGTTAATTTTCTTAACATAAGTTTAACAAGTTGAGACTTAACTTTTATTCATTTGTAGAGTCTTATGGACGTAAGATGAACCAAATTCGATACCGAATTTAATTAGAACACTAAGAATGAATAGATTACCATTTAAGATTGCGATAGTATTAACTTTGTTTTTTACTAGCACTAATTTATTTGCACAAGATTTTCAAGGCAAAGCGGTTTATATGTCCAAAACAACTATGGATATGGATCAATTTGGAGGACAAGACATGACTCCAGAGCGAAAAAAGCAAATTCAAGAACGTATGAAGAGCTTTTTAGAAAAAGAATATACATTAACCTTTACTAAATCAGAATCTATTTATAAAGAGGAAGAAAAATTAGCTGCACCAGGAAGTAGTGGTGGTAGACGAGGTTTTGGAGCTAGTTTATCTGGTGGACCAAAATATAAGAATGTACAAACTAAAGAAATGATTCAAGACCAAGAGTTTTTTGGTAAGCAATTTTTGATTAAAGACGAATTGAAAGATTTAGAATGGAAAATGGGTACTGAAACCAAGGTAATAGGTCAATATACCTGTTTTAAAGCTACGGCAACTGTAGTTCCTAGTGGATTAGATATTAGTAGTTTTAGAGGTCCGAGAGGAAGAGATCGAAATGATACGGAGAAAGATACTACAGATTCTAATACGCCTAAAGCACCAAAAACTATAGAGGTTGTGGCTTGGTACACACCTCAAATTCCTGTTAATCAAGGACCAGATGATTATTGGGGTTTACCGGGATTAATATTAGAAGTTAATGCAGATCGTACAACGATACTTTGTACGCAGATTGTATTAAATCCAAAAGACAAGGAAACCATTGAAAAGCCTAAAAAAGGTCAAGTGGTAACACAAGCAGAATATACCGAAATCACTACTAAAAAGATGGAAGAGATGCGCGAAATGTATGGCGGACGTGGTGGACGAGGCGGAGGACGCGGAAGAAATTAAAATTACAACTAACCAACTCTAATGAAGAGCAGAGTCTAAACCACGCTCTCAAATACCAACCATAGAAATTATTTATATGAAAAATATATTAGCACTGCTATTTACTTTAGTAGTAATGAGTTCTTTTGCTCAAATTAAAATGCAAGGCGTTGTAAGAGATAGTATTGGCGAACCTTTAGAATTAGCCAATATTATTGCAATTAATAAAGAATCCAATACATTAGAATCTTATGCCATTACAGATGCCAATGGGAAATATGTTATTTCATTAGGAGAGAACGGAACTTATAGTGTTCAAGTGAGTTATATAGGTTTAAAATCAGTTGACGAAACCATAGTAACTAAAGAAATAGATATTACTAAAGATTTTAGCATGTTGTCAGATAATATGCTAGATGCTGTTGAGTTAACGTATGATATGCCAGTGACTATAAAAGGAGATACATTAATTTACAATGCAGATTCTTTTAAAAGCGGCACTGAACGGAAACTTGAAGATGTGTTAAAGAAATTACCAGGTGTAGAGATCACTTCGGAAGGTAAAATTGAAGTTGAAGGTAAGGAAGTGACAAAGCTTATGGTTAATGGTAAAGATTTCTTTGATGGTGATTCAAAATTAGCAACTCAAAATATTCCTTCAAATGCTGTAGATAAAATTCAGGTGTTACGTAATTATGCTGAGGTTGGACAATTAAGTGGTGTACAAAATAACCAAGATAACGTCGCTATAAACATTAAATTAAAAGAAGGGAAAGAAAACTTTTGGTTTGGAGATGTTACTGCAGGTGGAGGTGTGGCTCCATCACCAAATGACAATTTGTATTTAGTACAACCAAAATTGTTTTACTATAGCCCAAAATACAGTATTAATGTTATTGGTGATATTAATAATATTGGGGAAGTTGCATTGACAGGTAGAGATATTAGAAACTTTGGTGGTGGATTTAGAAGCCCAAGTTCTAGTAGTGGTACAAGTCTTAATCTCGGAGATAATGGGTTAAGTGGTTTAACAGACGTTGGTGATGCACAAACTATAGAGTCTAAGCTAGCTGCTGTTAACTTTAGTTATTCACCAAATAAAGCCTTAGATCTTAGTGGGTTTTTAATCTACAATGCCAATCGCTTAAAAACGCGCCAAGAGAGTTTTGTACGTTATACAAATCCAGAATTAGAAATACCAGATGAAGAAACCGTACAAACGGGTAGAGAAGCGACCAATCAAGGTTTGGCAAAATTGAGTGCGGTGTATAAGCCAAATGGCAATAATCAATTAAACTATGATGTGCTCGGACGAATTTCTGATGATTCTGAAATGCAGAATGAATTTTCATCTGTTGTGGGTAGTACAAATCAGTTAGATGAAGCAAAGCCGTTTAGCGTTAATCAGAATGTAAATTATTACTACACGCTAAATGAGAATAATATTTTTGCCTTTGAAGCGCAACATTTAATTAAGGATGAAGACCCTTTTTATAATGTTATTGGATTAAAGGAAGAGGATGCTTTTGAAAGTACAGCTGCTGTTTTAGGTTTAGATACGGGGCAAAGTATTTATGATTTAAATCAAGAACGACGTGTAAAATCTAATCAGCTCGATGCAAAATTAGATTACTATAATATCTTGAATTCTAAAAGTAACATCAACTTTACGTTAGGTACAATCTTAAGCAATCAGAAATTCAATTCTAATATCTTTCAGTTTTTAGATGATGGTTCGTTCTTTGATCCGGTTGCTAGTTTAACGAATGAGGATGGTGAGGTGTTGTTAAATGAAAATGATACAGAATATAACTTTAGCGATATTTATTTAGGCTTACATTACAGATTGAAGACGGGTAAATTTACAATTACTCCAGGATTCTCAGTTCATGCTTACGGAAATAAAAACACACAATTTGGCGAAACCTATGAAGATAATTTCTTTAGAATTTTACCAGATTTTGAAACACAAATTCAGTTTAAAAAGAGTGAAAGCTTAACGTTTAGGTACAATATGCAAAACTCATTTACCGACGTTACAAGTTTAGCAGAAGGTTTGGTTTTAAATAATTATAATAGTTTGCAATATGGTGAGCCAGAATTACAAAATTCGTTATCACACAACTTAAGTTTACGCTATTTTAGCTTCAATTTGTTTAATTATACAAATGTCTTTGCTATTCTTAATTATAATAAGAATATTGATCAAATTAGATCATATACTAACTTTGATAACGTCATAAGAACCAATACCTATTTTAATTCAAATTTTGCAGATGAAAGTGTTACTGCTATTGGACGTATTCAGCGCACGTATGGTAAGTTAAGAGCGAGTATGAGAGTTAACTTAAATTACAGTAAGAGCAATCAATTTGTGGAAGATGTAAGATCTATAAATGAAACGTTTTCTCAAAGTTACACACCAGAGTTACGTACTAATTTCAGGGAAGCACCAAATGTAAGTTTAAAATACAGATTCAGTATCTCAGATACAAAGCAAGGTGCTGATAACGATACACAATTTATCACTAATGCGCCTTCAGTAGAATTTGATGCATACCTCTGGAAAGCTTTAACGTTTAGAACGGATTACTCATTTACGAGCCAAAGTAGTAATGTTGGTGATACGCAATCCTATCAAACTTGGAATGGGAGTTTATCGTACAGAAAAGATGAAGATGCTAAATGGGAATATCAACTAAAGGCAACCAACTTATTGAATATAGATTCTGAAGTGAACAATGGATCGAGTAATATTTCAGTGTATAGTTCTGAAACGTTTATTTTACCTCGTTTTATTACGTTTAGGTTGACGTATACGTTGTAAGGAAAAAGACTTAAGAAAGTTAACAGAAAAGCATAAGAAATAAGACCTGTTTTTATAAGTTGGATGTCATTTCAATTTTAATTCAGGTTTAAGTTTAAAAAGAAAAAGCCTTGTATTCATACTTTTGAATACAAGGCTTTTATTTGGTAATAAAAAGGGTTTTTAATTATCCCTTAATACATGTACAACTCCAGTTACAGAATGTGGAACGCCATCATAACCTTCATAAGTTCCGCTAAAATTAATATCAATATATTCACCTACGGCTCCGAGTGATGTTAGGTTGTAAATAACATTGTTATTAGTATTTGACATATCAATACATTCTTGAATGTTAAAACCAGTAGTGCTATCGTCAATATCATTCCAGTCATAATTGGCATAGGTGCCTTCATAAGTTGTTTCGTCTATAGTCCCAAACATATAAAAGCAGTTTAAACTAGATCCACTAATATTGAGAGTTGGTCCATTATAATTAGGTGAGTCAGGGTAAAATTCAGCATTTATATTATCTAAAACATAAGTTAAGTCGCCATCATCAATGCTATATTGAATAAATTCTGTAATAGCATTACAGGCACTTATAGTTCCGATGTTTGTTAACGGTGTCGTAAACGTATAACTAATACTATCTGTAGTTTGAAGATTTACGTAATCACTTGCTTTTATTTTAAACGTATTGTCGTCTTCACAACGTAATAGGCTTATTTCAAAAGTGCCATCATTTACGCCATCTATAAATGTTTGACCACCATACTTCAGTTGCACATAGCCATCGGTCACCGCATTATCATCACAGGTATTAAAATTTCCTACTATAGTTTCTTCTATAATGTTTGAGCTCTCTTGTACTGTTATAGAAATATTAGAATCTGTTGAAAATGGACCTATCATTTCAGAATAAAGAGGAGTGCTTCCACAAAAATCATAACTATACACATTAAGTTCTAAGCTTTCATTGCTTGGCACATAACCACAAACGTCTCCAATTTCATTGGTGTAACCATATGTAGTACCAAAAGTGGCACTTGTAATACTTAGCCAAAGATTATTAAGAGGATTATTTTCATCATTATTAGCTGAAATACAAAGTGTAATGGCTTCCGCAGGTATATCACAATTCCAAAATGAGAAATGAGATACTGTGCCTACATACATGTTGCCTTGTAAGGTGGCTTCACCTTCTTCAATCCAATAGCCCTTAGTTTCATCAAAATACCAAAGCGGAATGGTTGCAGGAGCAATAGCCATTAAACTTGGGTCAACATACATTTTAATTTCGGATGTAGAGCCTTCTGCTAAGTTCAGTTCTTCTCCAGAGCTTCCTCGTAATTCTACTGCTAACATTCCTAAAGTTTGTAACATGCGTTCGGCACCATCGCTATTTTGAGCATACAACATACCTGGACGTTGTAATTCCATATCGTCATCAGCAGGATCTAAATGGTGTACTATGACATTTACAGTACCAGAATAGTCAGAGCCATCTTCTTTAATGAAGTTGCCATCAAAGTTTACGGAACTTCCGTTGGCCAATGAAACACTTCCTGTTTCACCACTGTTTACGGTTCCTGTAACATTTGCATCTAATAACATAATGGTTACTTTATTTGTACCATTAGTAGGTACAACATTTCTAGAACCATGAATGTAGCCTGCTTTTGAAGCTTTAATGTAGCCAAAGCGCTCATTAACGGTAGCATCTTTTATGATAAAAACACCATTACTGTCTGTTAGTGCGGTATCGTCACCAATAGTAATTAAAACGCCTTCTATTGGATTATGATGTTTGTCAATAATTGTTCCTAAGAAATCTCGAGATATTTCACTTCCAAAATATTCAGAAAACGAATCAGGAATGATTTCTTGCTGTCCACCGCCTGAGTAGTTGTCATCATTATCTTTTAGGCAAGATGTAAACGTGAGAAGGGATAATAGAATTAGAAAAATAAATTTGGGGAATTTGCTAATACGTTTCATGTTGATCTTATTTTGATTGTTTATGTCTTACTTATACAACAATTCAATTCGAGAAATTCCTACCATTTAAATATGATTAAAAGAAAACCCCTCAACATGTTAAATTATGTTGAGGGGTTTTTATTGGTGAATTTATGAAGTTTAGCCTTTAGAAACATCTATTTTTTCAATCACTTTTTTAACATCTGTAGCTTCGTTTTTTACTGATGCTTCAAAAGCGTTTAATTCTTTTTCTACTTCGGCCTGTGTGCCTTCAAAAATAATAACCTCAGACGTTTTTTTACCTTCTTTTGTAGTGGTGTAATTAACCGTGCCTTTAGCTAAATCTTTAGAGTGTACAGTCGTTTCTATGCTAATATCTTCGCTATTTGCCAAACCAGTTTCTTCGGCATGACCTCCCAATATTGGAGCAATAACCAAACCGATTAAACAGGTCAACTTAATTAAAATGTTCATTGAAGGTCCAGAAGTATCCTTAAAAGGATCTCCAACCGTATCACCAGTTACAGCAGCTTTATGAGCTTCGGAACCTTTAAAGGTCATTTCGCCATTAATTTCAACTCCAGCTTCAAAAGATTTTTTAGCATTATCCCAAGCCCCACCAGCATTATTTTGGAAGATAGCCCAAAGCACACCAGAAACGGTAACACCAGCCATATATCCACCCAACATTTCAGCGATAGCTAAAGGATCCATTCCAAAAATCATAGGAACGAAAGCAATGACTAGCGGGAAACCAATAGTTAATAAACCTGGTAACATCATTTCTTTTAAAGACGCTTCAGTGGAAATCGCTACACATTTATCGTATTCAGGTTGTCCTGTACCTTCCATTATTCCAGGAATGTCTCTAAACTGACGACGTACTTCTTGTACCATTTCCATTGCTGCTTTACCAACAGCATTCATAGCTAAGGCAGAAAATACAACAGGTACCATTCCGCCCACAAATAACATGGCTAATACAGGTGCCTTAAAGATGTTAATGCCATCAATTCCTGTGAAGGTGACATAAGCAGCAAATAAAGCCAATGATGTTAAAGCCGCAGAAGCAATAGCAAAACCTTTTCCTGTTGCTGCTGTCGTATTACCAACTGAATCTAAAATATCTGTACGTTCTCTAACGATAGGTTCTTGTTCACTCATTTCAGCAATGCCACCAGCATTATCAGAGATTGGTCCAAAAGCATCAATGGCTAATTGCATAGCAGTTGTAGCCATCATTGCAGATGCTGCTAACGCTACACCATAGAACCCTGCAAAAGCATAAGATGCCCAAATAGCACCAGCAAATAATAATACCGAAGGGAATGTAGAAATCATACCTGTCGCTAAACCAGCGATGATGTTTGTTCCCGCTCCTGTAGACGATTGTTGTACTATTTTTAAAATCGGACTTTTTCCTAATCCTGTATAGTATTCAGTAACCGAAGAAATCACAGCTCCTACCACCAAACCAACTAAGGTTGCGCAGAATACACGCATTGAAGAAATCTCTTGTAAACCTTCGCCAAAGAAATTCATTTGCATTGTTTCTGGTAACATCCAAGTGACGAGCCCAAAACAAGAGGCTGCAACTAAGATTATAGAGGTCCAATTACCAATATTTAAAGCTCCCATAACTTGTGCTTCTTTAGCATCATTACTTTTAATTTTTACTAACATTGTTCCGATGATAGAAATAATAATTCCAGCTCCAGCAATCGCCATTGGTAATAGGATTGGTCCAATACCTCCAAAAGCATCAGAGATAGCACCACCCATATCTTTAATAACATAGTTACCAAGAACCATAGCAGCTAATACGGTTGCGACATAAGATCCAAATAAATCGGCTCCCATACCAGCAACGTCACCAACATTATCACCAACGTTATCTGCAATTGTAGCAGGATTACGAGGATCATCTTCTGGAATACCCGCTTCAACTTTGCCAACTAAATCGGCTCCAACATCGGCTGCTTTCGTGTAAATACCTCCACCAACTCTAGCAAATAAAGCGATTGATTCAGCTCCAAGAGAGAAGCCTGCAAGTGTTTCTAATACGATAGTCATGTCCATAGTATTGGTCCAAACACCTCCCATAAAGAAATGAAAGAATACTATAAAGAATACCGTTAAACCTAATACTGCTAAACCTGCAACACCAAGTCCCATGACTGTTCCGCCTCCAAAAGAGATTTTAAGTGCACTTGGTAAACTAGTACGCGCTGCTTGTGTTGTTCTTACGTTGGTTTTAGTTGCGATTTTCATTCCGATATTTCCTGCAAATGCAGAAAATACTGCTCCAAAAATAAAAGCAATTACAATTAGCCAATGGGTTGTTGGTACAATAAATGAAACCACTGCAAGTAAAATACTTACAATAACTACGAAAATAGCTAGTAATTTATATTCAGCATTTAAGAAAGCTAATGCACCTTCATAAATGTGATCTGAAATTTCTTTCATCTTACCATCTCCAGCATCTTGCTTCATAACCCAAGATTGCTTTACTAACATGTAAATTAAGCCTAAAAGCGCCAAAGCTATTGGCATATAAATCATCATTGATTCCATATAATATATTTTTTATTTGATTAGTTTTTAGCTGGGTAAAAGTAGTGAAATCAATTATATTTTACGAAAAAAGCAATATCAATTACTTGATATTGCTTTTTTAATAGTTTTGAGTTGAAAAACTCAGGATTTCTAAATCTAAATCTAATGTTTAAATTGTAAATGTACGTTTCTTTTTATGTTCGCTATCATCATAACGTTGCACACATTCATGATAAATTTTCACAGCCTCTTCTGCATTTCCCCAATCACCAACATCAACTTTCTTTTTCTCTAGGTCTTTATATACACGGAAAAAGTGCTCGATTTCTTTTAGTCTATGAGGATTTAAATCGCTAATATCCCTATTGTTACTCCAAATTGGATCTGAAACTGGTACACAGATTATTTTTTCATCTGGTCCTTTTTCATCTGTCATATGAAATACACCAATTGGTCTAACTTCCATAACTACCATCGGAAAAGTTGGCTGGTGTCCTAAAACCAATACGTCTAAAGGGTCACTATCTAAAGCTAATGTTTCTGGAATAAAGCCATAATCACCTGGATACATCATAGATGAAAAAAGCATACGGTCAAAACGTATTTTATGTAAGGTAAAATCGTATTCATATTTATTACGACTTCCTTTAGGTATTTCAATTAATACATCGAAAGTTAAATCTTCTTTTTCTGACATGTTTCTTAATTTTATTTGGATGTTCTATTTTATTTAGAACCGTTATTAAAGTTTCAGTTAAAAATTTAAGTCTAGCAAAGATAATATATTGTGTGAGTTAGGCAATTAATTATGTTTTCAGTTTATCTATACGGGCTTCAAAAGTTTCCTTTTTTCTAAAATCGAAATTCTTATTCAAATTGTTTTACTAATTTCGTTTTGTCTGTAATGTTAAATATAATGCTACGACATTTAAAATAGTTTTTTAAGTATGGATTCGAAAGTTATCAAAGTTATAAATCAACATAAGCAAACCATTAAAGTATCTCTGACTTTAAAGGAGGATTCGGAACGCTTTACAAAACTACTTTTTAAGGCCTTTTATGATTCTGACACTGATGCTGAACAAGCGTTACAAGAATTAGAAGTGCTTTTTATTTCGATTAGAAATAGGGCGTGTCCCCAAATTAAAAATATGCCATGTAAACGTTGGGATGATTTTAAAGCGAATATTCCTGATCTATATGCTAGTTTAAATAAAGATGCAGAGGCTATTTATAATAATGATCCAGCCTCACAATCTATTGAAGAAATATATATCGCTTATCCTGGTTTTTTTGCAATTTCTATTTATAGAATGGCTCGGGTGTTCTATAAACTGAATTTACCTTTAATTCCAAGATTAATGACCGAATACGCACATGCGATTACAGGTATAGATATTCATCCTGGAGCTACTATTGGCGCCTCCTTTTTTATAGATCATGGTACAGGTGTTGTCATAGGTGAGACTACAGAGATCCACAATAATGTTAAGGTGTATCAAGGAGTAACCTTAGGTGCGTTAACCGTTAAAAAGCAACTTCAAAATATGAAACGCCACCCTACCATTGCGCAAAACGTGACCATCTATGCGAATGCTACAATTTTGGGAGGAGATACAATTATTGGAGAGAATAGTGTCATAGGAGGTAATACATGGCTAACGGAGTCCGTTCCTGATAATTCAGTGGTGACGCATAAACATCAAATAGAAATTTACGCTAAAGCAAAGAAGTGATATGAATAAGACATTAATAGATCAAATAGGGAATACACCTCTCGTTAAATCGATGGCATTAAATACGAATTCTAAGGTAAGTTTGTATTTTAAACTTGAAGGTAACAATCCAGGTGGAAGCGTGAAAGATAGAGCCGCTTATAATATGATTAAAAGTGCTCTAGACTCTGAAATAATTGATACTTCATCAAAATTAATTGAAGCAACTAGTGGAAACACAGGCATTGCTTTAGCAATGATAGCTAGTATTTTTAAATTGAATATCGAATTGGTAATGCCTGATACAGCCACCAAAGAACGTGTGCAAACGATGCGTGCTTATGGTGCGAAGGTTACATTACATCCAGAGGGAATTGAAGGCGCCAGAGATTATGCTGTAAATAAAGTAGAAAACGAAGGTTATTTTTCATTTAATCAGTTTGCAAATGATGATAATTGGAAAGCGCATTATAAAACCACGGGTCCTGAAATTTGGAGAGATACTGAGGGGACAATTACACATTTTGTATCTTCGATGGGAACTACGGGAACTATAATGGGAACCTCTACATTTCTGAAAGAGCAAAAACCTGAGGTTAAAATTGTAGGTGTACAACCCACAGATGGTTCTAAAATTCCAGGCATTAGAAAATGGCCTTTAGAATATTTACCTAAAATATTTGATGCGTCTAAAGTAGATCAAACCATTGAAGTCAGTAGAAACGAAGCTATAGCTATGACACGTCGATTAGCTAAAGAAGAAGGCATCTTAGCCGGAATGAGTAGTGGAGGAGCGACAGCAGCTGCTTTAAAATTAGTGAAAGATTTAAAGAGCGGCATTGTGGTTTGTATTATTTGTGATCGCGGCGATCGGTATTTGTCCTCGGACTTATTCGAGTAGATATTAATCTATCTCAATTTATTGTTGACGCTAAGAGATTCTACTGTTTCTAAAAATAGAATCCAAAACTACCTGTAATGCCAAAAGGTCTCGCGTCTGGTCGGTCTAGGTAGTTTCCTCTAAAGTTAAAATCTAATCGCAGTATTTTGAAAATATTGGCAACTCCAAAACTATACTCGTAGTACATGCGTGTGTCTGGTGCCATTAATTCAAATTCTGCAGGATTACCTGTCGTACTAAGTGCTTTATTGGCATCAGACAATTCTCCCCAAACACCTCTTAATCCTAAAATTGCCCTAAGGTTATATTTCTTTAAAAAAGGAATACGAGAAAATATACGACCATTAAAATTATGTTCTAAGTGCACCGAGCTATACGTGTCAGTAACAAATTCGTAATAATCTAATTGATTGAATGTATTATATATTGAAAAATAGGATTGGTTACCTGGAACAACACTAAGCAAACCAAGTGGAACATCTCCAAATGTTTTACCTAATTCTACGGATGTGGTTAACCTTCCAAAACCACCAACTTGCCATGGTTGTATATATGAAAACTGCACTTTAGTATAGTCAAAATCACTATTAAACCAATTGCGATCTCCACGACTTACTTGTGCAAATAAGCTAGCAAAATTATCATTCTTGTATTTACGTTCAACACCGAAGCCTGTCATTTGACGTTTTGGAAAATAGCCTAAAGAGAATCGGGTTTCAAATTGATTTATCTCAGAAGATATCCCTGAGTCTGATTCTAAATCTACATAATCTAAACTAAATGTTGGTGAAGCCGAACTTAAAGTACGAAAACTACCATCAATACGTATTTCAAAATTTGGTAGCGGTTCAATTGAAGCCCCTAAATTGGTTAAATTAATGTTTGAAAGCTTATCGTTTGTACCAGTACCAATGACGGCAGAGGATGCTAAACTTCGACCTAACACATCAGATGAACTGGTTAAGCTCGCTCCAATTTGTTCCACGTCTCGTCTATTGCCACCAAAAAGTGTCAGTCGTGTGCGCTTATCTACTAACCATTTTCCTGAGATACCATATTTAAATTTATCGTCTTTTAGACCGTAAGCTAAAAAGCCTTCTAGTCTCCATAAATCGTTAGGACCAAAATAGGTTCTACCACCAGTTCGTAATCGTACGCCTTCAACTTCATTATAACCAAAGGTGGAAAAAATAGGACCATAATCGAGATTCAAACTAGGAAATTCTATGTAACCCGATCCTAATATACTTGCTAAATTATATATGCGTTTAAATTTCTTAACCGTTTTAAGGGTGTCCAACATTTTATAAACCCCTTTTTCATCTTTACTTAAGGCTTCAAGTCTGTTGGTCTGCCAAAAATCATCTTCTCGGTTGTATACGTCTTCATCATAATTATAAACAACCTTGTCGTAAAATTTTGGATCTTTAGGTTTATCAAATTTATAATTATCGTAAATCGTTGTCCGTTTTCCATAAACGCCTCTAGATTTTTCCTTTTTATTCACTGCAAAGTCCGAAAGAAAATAGTCGCGTTTAATAAGAAATACGGAATCATTTAATACTTCAAACTCTTGTTCAATGTAAATTTCCTTAACCCAGTTGATATTGGCACTCTTAGATGCTTGAAGGTTTATTTCTTTAATAGCATACGTGGAATCATTTACCCAAAAATCGCCCTTAAAAGTCAGTTCGTTTTTCCGTCTAGGGTAATAAATAATATTATAACACCATTTATTATCTATAAAAGCACTGTCTGATAGTACATAGTTATAGGTTTGAACACCGGTTCTACTTAGCGGACTGACAAAGCTTTTATCGAAGAATTTTAAGTAGTTATTATAAACATTATATTCGGAATAGAGGTCGTCAATAAAATCTATAATCGTTTGATTATTGCTGAATCCTGAGTTTTTATTACCTTTTAAATCTTCATGTTCTTTATTAAGAATGTTGTCTCCAGAAATCTTCTTTACAGATTCATTTAAAAATATAGGTAAATATGTTTTTCCTGTAACTTTAGAGGTGTCAACTTCATTAAAAACAAACTCCATACCTTTAAAGAGTTTACTTTTCACTAAAGCACTATCAATGGTATTAAGATCAAATTCTACTTTTTCGTATTGGTCGTATTCATATTGCTTAAACTGGCTTAAACCATTATGACGTTTACGTTCCCAAATCTTTTTAAGAATTCTTATGGCTGGATTTTCTGAGGCTTTTTTAGATTGCTTTCCGGTTACTATAAGGACTTCATCTAGTGATGAAGTTTCCTCCTTAAGAATAAAATTCAGTTCGTAGTTAACCCGTTTTGTTAATGGTATTTCTAAGGTTTCAAAACCAATAAATGAAATGATTAAGTCGTTCCAATTCTTCTCGGATTCTAAGTAGAACTTGCCGTCTTCATTGGTAATGGTCCCCTCAGTAGAGCCTTTAAATAAGACGTTAACGAATGGAATAGGGACGTTATTTTCATCAATAACATGTCCGCTAACCTTAGTCTGCGCTAGTGCAGAAAAACAGCTAAGTATAAGAAATGGGATAAGTAGTTTTAGTCTCATATTAAATAACAAACTTCATCAACAACCGTGCTAAACATAAGTTAGAGGGTTACTAATGAAGTTTATTAAACGCAGATATCTGCAATTTATTTATTTGTACATTACTTTTTTTACTGCTTTAACAACATCGTCACTGTTTGGCAACCATTCTGCTAATAATACAGGTGAATAAGGAGCAGGTGTGTCTGCTGTATTTATTTTAATAATTGGCGCATCTAAATAATCGAATGCTTCCGATTGTACCAAATATGTAATTTCAGTAGCCACATTTCCAAAAGGCCATGCTTCTTCTAAAATAATCAAACGATTTGTTTTCTTAACAGATTCTATAATCGCAGCTCTATCTAACGGACGAACGGTACGTAAATCGATTATTTCACAAGATATACCTTCTTTTTCTAATTCGTCTGCAGCTTTGTAAGCTTCTTTAATGATTTTACCGAAAGACACGATTGTAACATCTGTTCCTTTACGCTTAATTTCAGCAACTCCTATAGGTAAAACATATTCGCCTTCTGGCACTTCACCTTTATCTCCATACATTTGCTCACTTTCCATAAAAATAACAGGATCGTCATCTCTAATAGCAGCTTTTAATAGTCCTTTGGCATCATAAGGATTTGAAGGAACAACCACTTTTAGACCAGGAGTGTTCGCAAACCAATTCTCAAAAGCTTGTGAGTGTGTTGCACCTAACTGACCTGCAGAAGCTGTTGGACCTCTAAATACAATAGGGCATTTAAATTGGCCACCAGACATTTGTCTAATTTTAGCAGCGTTATTAATAATTTGGTCAATACCAACCAAAGAGAAGTTAAACGTCATATATTCTACAATAGGTCTGTTACCTGTCATTGTAGATCCAATTGCGATACCTGCAAAACCAAGCTCAGCAATAGGTGTATCTATAACACGTTTTGCTCCAAATTCGTCAAGCATACCTTTAGATGCTTTATAAGCACCATTATATTCTGCTACTTCTTCGCCCATAAGATAAACACTCTCATCTCTGCGCATTTCTTCGCTCATGGCTTCGCAAATAGCTTCTCTAAATTGAATTGTCTTCATTTTCTTATTTTTTGTCGAGTCACAAAAATAATAATTCTAGACTATATAATGACATTAAAAGTATAGTGAAAAAATAAAAATTTATGAAGATTTATTTTTTTTCTAATTTCTAGGATTTGCGGTTGAAAGATTTTTGGAGGTGGACTATAAGAATGTCGTGGAATCGTCAAAATATCTTTCTTTTTATTGAAAAATTGATAGTTTAATCGATAAATATTGATTTTTTAAAAATTTTACTATGCATGCATAGTAAAATTCAAATTATTATTTTTATCTTCGTACTCAAGATAAAAGACGTTTAAATTAAATCATTATTATATGAAAATATTAGTATGTATTAGCCATGTACCTGATACAACATCAAAGATTAATTTTACCGAAGGTGACACAAAGTTTGACACTGCTGGTGTTCAATATGTTATTAATCCTAATGACGAATTTGGTCTAACGCGTGCCATGTGGTTTAAAGAAAAACAAGGTGCTAGTGTAGACGTTGTTAATGTTGGCGGCCCAGAGACGGAACCAACGTTAAGAAAAGCCTTAGCTATTGGTGCAGATTCTGCCATACGAGTCAATACACCTGCTACAGATGGGTATGCCGTGGCTAAACAATTGGCAAAAGTGGTGAATGATGGAGGTTATGATTTAGTAATTGCCGGTAGAGAGTCAATTGATTATAATGGAACTATGGTCCCAGGTATGTTGGCTGCCATGATTGATGCTAATTTTGTAACTAATTGTATCAGTTTAGAAGTTGATGGTACCAGCGCCAAAGCGGTAAGAGAAATCGATGGAGGAAAAGAAACGGTAAGTACTTCTTTGCCTTTGGTTATAGGTGGTCAAAAAGGATTAGTTGAAGAAAGTGATCTTCGTATTCCAAACATGAGAGGTATAATGATGGCGCGTAAAAAGCCGTTAACAGTTGTAGAGCCAACTGATGCTAATGCTGAAACTAAAACCGTAAGTTTTGAAAAACCAGCTCCTAAAGGTGCCGTTAAATTGGTTGATGCCGATAATATAGATGAATTAGTCAACTTACTTCATAACGAAGCTAAAGTGATTTAATCTGTCATTCCTGCATCGGTAGGAAATCGAAGATTCAGCGCATGCTAATCCATAAAATAAATTTTAATAACATAGATTCCTGCTTTTGCAGGAATGACAAAAATAAAAATTATGTCAATTCTAGTATATACAGAGTCCGAAAACGGAAAATTTAAAAAGGCAGCTTTAGAAGTGGTATCATACGCAAAAGCTGTTGCAGACCAAATGGGAACAACAGTAACAGCAGTAGCTGTTAATGCAGATAATGCAGAAGCACTGGGGGACTATGGGGCGACTAAAGTACTTTTAGTAAATGACGAGTCCTTAAAAGCATTTAATGCCAAAAAATATGCAGCTATTATAGAAAGCGCAGCAAAAAATGAAGATTCAAAAGTGGTGGTGGTTAGTGCAAGTGCAGATAGTAAATATGTAGCACCATTGGTAGCCGTAGGTTTAAATGCAGGTTATGTGTCTAATGTTATAGCTGCACCATCTAATGTGTCTCCATTTACAGTAAAACATTCAGCATTTACAAATAAGGCATTTGCTAATACAGAAATAACTACCGACGTAAAAATTGTTGGTTTATCTAATAATTCATTCGGATTGGTAGCATCTGAAGGTAGTGCTTCAGTAGAGGATTTTTCTCCTTCAATTCCAGAATCTGGAGTTACTGTAGAGTCTGTAGATAAAGCGACTGACAAAGTGAGTATTGCTGATGCAGAAATTGTTGTTTCAGGAGGAAGAGGATTAAAAGGTCCTGAAAATTGGGGAATGATAGAAGAACTTGCAGACGTTTTAGGAGCAGCAACAGCTTGTTCTAAACCCGTTTCAGATTTAGGGTGGAGGCCTCATAGCGAGCACGTTGGGCAAACAGGAAAACCTGTAGCGTCTAATTTATATATTGCTATTGGTATTTCTGGGGCAATTCAGCACTTAGCAGGGATTAATTCATCGAAAGTAAAAGTGGTGATCAATACAGATCCAGAAGCGCCATTTTTTAAGGCTGCAGATTATGGAGTTGTAGGTGATGCATTTGAAGTTGTGCCAAAATTAATTGAAAAATTAAAGGCTTTTAAAGCTGCAAACGCATAATTTTATTACCTTGTAGTCTTCAATACTAAATCAGTCTAAAATGATGAGGTATTAATAAGGACTGTTTAAATTTAGAAGTTCTCTTGATCACTTGCGTTTTATCGAAAGTATCAAGAAAATTAACCAAATCTGCGCAATGCAGTTGGTAAAGTCCAAATTTAAACAGTTCTTTGTGTTTTATAAATTATGAGTTTAGTTCGTTTAAATATAAAAGGCATTTCTTACAGTCAAACCCAGAATGGTGCCTACGCTTTAATACTTAATGAAGTTGATGGTGACCGAAAGTTGCCTATAGTTATAGGTGCTTTTGAAGCGCAATCTATTGCTATTGCTTTAGAAAAGGAAATTCGTCCTCCACGTCCTTTAACTCACGATTTATTCAAAAACTTCTCAGACCGTTTCGATATTGTTGTGAAGCAAGTTATTATTCATAAGCTAGTTGATGGTGTTTTTTACTCTAGTTTAATTTGCGAACGCGATAAAATCGAAGAAATTATTGATGCCAGAACTAGTGATGCAATCGCATTGGCGCTACGTTTTCAGGCACCAATATTTACCTACAAAAACATATTAGATAAAGCAGGAATCTATCTTAAAGTCAATCCTAAAAAGGAAGATGAAGAAGAACAGGATAGTATACTTGTAGACGACCTTATTGTTGAAGAAATTGAAGCAGCATCTGCTGAACAAGAAGGTTATAAAAATAAATCTCTCGAAGAACTCAATGCACTTCTCGAAGAAGCCGTTAATAATGAAGATTATGAAATGGCTGCTAAGATTAGAGACGAAATTTCTAAACGCTAACTAACACTTTTTACATATGAATCAGTTTTTCAAGGCTTTTCTGGCTATTTTTCTTGGACTTTCGTCAATAACAGCTCAGGAACTTGAAAAAACATGGGAGTCAACAACTTCTGATAACAGCTATACGACCTTAGAATTTAAGAAAGGAGAATTCAACTTTTCTTCTAATACAGTAGACGATCTAGAAGGCGATTATATGTATCAAAATAATTTATTGGTACTTTATCATAATGATTCTTTAAACTCTATAAAAAGATATAAAATCACAGAACTTACAGATTCTACACTGGTTTTCTCAGGTAATGAGATGCGTTTTGATTTAGTATCTAAAAAAGATGAAATTATAGTCCAGTCACAAGATGTTCAAAGTGATATAATACCAAATCAAGGGTTTTCTTTTACCAGTTTATGGAGAGGTATATTAGGAATGGTAACCTTGATATTTATTGCTTTTTTATTCAGTAGTAATCGTAGAGCTATTAATTGGAAAACGGTGGGCATTGGTTTGCTTTTTCAATTAATCATTGCTATTGGAGTATTAAAAATTGATTTTATTAAGTCGGCTTTCGAATTCATTGGTCAAGGATTTATTGAAGTACTTAAGTTTACCCAAGCAGGTAGTGAATTTTTATTTGGAGGCATGTTAGATATTGAATCCTTTGGTTTCATTTTTGCGTTTCAAGTATTACCAACCATTATCTTTTTCTCAGCTTTAACTTCAGTCCTTTTCTATTTAGGGTTAATTCAAAAAGTTGTAAAAGGCATGGGATGGTTATTGTCTAAACTGTTGGGTATTTCTGGTGCAGAAAGTTTAAGTGTTGCAGGTAATATCTTTTTAGGGCAAACGGAAGCTCCGTTATTAATAAAAGCCTATCTAGAGCGAATGAATAAGTCTGAAATTCTCTTAGTTATGATTGGTGGTATGGCTACTGTAGCAGGAGCTGTTTTAGCAGCTTACATTGGCTTCTTAGGTGGTGATGATATAGAATTACAATTATTTTATGCTAAGCATTTGTTAGCAGCTTCTGTTATGGCAGCTCCAGGTGCGATAGTGATTTCAAAAATATTGTTTCCCCAAACAGAGAAAGTGAATACTGATGTGACCGTATCTCAAGAAAAAATAGGTTCTAATATTTTAGAAGCTATAGCCAACGGAACAACAGAAGGTTTAAAATTGGCCGTTAATGTAGGGGCAATGCTTTTAGTTTTCGTAGCGTTTATTGCTATGATTAATGGGATTTTAGGAGGTCTTGCCGGATTTGATGGTATAATAATTGAAAAATGGAATGTCCATTGGCATTTCACATCTCTAAACGAAGTTATTGCAGCAAATACTGTATATGATAGCTTGTCGTTAGAATTTCTTTTAGGGTATTTATTTGCACCATTAATGTGGTTAATAGGTGTAGCTGGTGAGGATATGGCATTAATGGGGCAATTGCTTGGTATAAAGCTAGCAGCAAGTGAATTTATCGGATATATTCAGCTGGCAGATTTAAAAAATGCGGCAAGCGCAACGCATCTTACTTATGAGAAGTCGATAATAATGGCCACGTATATGTTATGTGGTTTTGCCAACTTTGCATCTATAGGAATTCAAATTGGAGGTATTGGTTCTTTAGCACCTGGCCAACGTACCCAATTGTCTAAATTTGGTATGAAAGCTTTAATAGGAGGAACGATTGCTTCTCTAATTTCGGCGACTATTGCCGGAATGATTATTGGGTAACTAACATGTTCTTGAGAAAACAAGAATCTCATCAATACTAGTTAAGTTAATAACTTTATAATATATAGTAGAGCTTCAAATATAAATTTTTGAAGCTTTTTTTTATTTTCGTACTCTGATATGCTGAACTTCTATCTGCTTACAACCAGATGTTTCAGCATCTCATCCAAATATAATTTCAGTTTAATTTAATAAGATTTCTGCCTTCGCAGGAAGTAATATGAAACAATATCACGACTTAGTAAAATACGTTTTAGCGGAAGGCAACGAAAAAGGAGATAGAACAGGAACAGGAACTAAAAGTGTTTTTGGGTATCAAATGCGTTTTGATTTAAGTAAAGGTTTCCCGATGGTAACCACTAAAAAATTACACTTAAAATCTATTATATACGAATTGTTATGGTTTCTAAAAGGGGATACCAACACGAAATACCTAACCGAAAACGGAGTAAGAATCTGGAACGAATGGGCAGATGAAAATGGAGACCTTGGACCCGTTTATGGTCATCAATGGAGAAACTGGGCTAGTGAAGATATTGATCAGGTTAAAGAAGTCATTCAAACCTTGAAAAATAATCCAAACAGTCGCAGAATGTTGGTTTCTGCTTGGAATCCTTCGGTTTTACCAGACAACTCAAAGTCATTTTCTCAGAATGTAGCGAATGGAAAAGCAGCATTACCACCTTGTCATGCCTTTTTTCAGTTTTATGTTGCTGACGGTAAATTATCGTGTCAACTCTACCAACGTAGTGCAGACATTTTTTTAGGAGTGCCATTTAATATTGCGTCTTATGCCTTGTTCACGATGATGATGGCACAGGTTTGTGGGTTTGAAGCTGGTGATTTTATCCACACATTTGGTGATGCTCATATTTACAATAACCATTTAGAGCAACTAGAATTACAATTGTCTAGAGAACCAAGACCACTGCCAAAAATGATTTTGAATCCTGAAATTAAAGATATTTTCGATTTCAAATTTGAAGATTTTACATTGGAAGACTATAATCCGCATCCTCATATAAAAGGTAAAGTTGCCGTTTAAATCTATAGAATGAAGTATTTCGCAATTGTATTCACGTTTTTATGTGGCGTGTTATTAAGTGCCC
The DNA here is from genome assembly GCF_018860545.1 of Winogradskyella psychrotolerans. Classification (GTDB taxonomy): domain Bacteria; phylum Bacteroidota; class Bacteroidia; order Flavobacteriales; family Flavobacteriaceae; genus Winogradskyella; species Winogradskyella psychrotolerans_A. The sequence continues at coordinate 128,489 of NZ_JAHKPN010000039.1, forward strand.
AAGAGAAAGAATATATAACATATCCTGTTTACAGAGGTTGTCACCAAGAATTAAGTTTTGAAGAGACGAAGCAATGTACTTCAGATAAAATTATAGATTATATCAAAGTGAGTTTTAATTATGAACTCGCAGATAAAGTTTTTCCAACGGAATTAACCACTCAATTTCATGTAGAATTTACCATCAATAAAAAAGGTAGAACAGAGCAAATTAATGTCAAAGCGCATCATAAAGCGATTGCTGTAGATGTTATTCAGCTCATAAAACGAATGCCAAAATTTAAGGCACCAGGCACCACTAATGGAGAAGCTGTTGATACACATTTTAGTGCTTTAATGACGGTTAGGTTATTAGGGTAAAATAAAAAGCGACTCAAAATGAATTGAGACGCTTTTATTAATGTCTTTGTTTATAGAAATATTCTATAAATTGATCACACAGTTTTCCGCACCTGCAAATTCGTTAAATGCATAAGCATCTGCTTGATCATCATTGGTATACGCACCATCCACAAGGTATCTAAATTCATAAGAATTATCACTTGGTAAGTCAACTGTACCTTTAAAGGTTCCGTTTTTTAATTTCTTCAGTTCAGTAGCTTCAGTATTCCACTCGTTAAAGCTTCCAACAACTGCTACACTTTTTGCCTCTTCTGCAGGCACAGAAAATGTTACCTTACAAACGGGCTTACTTTTTAAATACTGTTTTTTAATTGCCATAATAATATAAAATATAAATTTATGTATACATACAAAAGTATAAAAGAAAAGCACAAAAAATATCGATTAAATACCTAAAAACTAAATAATTATCGATTTCTTAATATTGTAATTATTTTTTGTTATTGAATGTAAATTATAAACACTTAATTTATGGGATTAATAACAATGTATTCATTTGCTTCATCACTGATAATCAGCAATATCGTTTTCTCGAAAGACGATGTAATAAACTCTTAAATTCGCGATGGAGATTTACTAAAAAAACAAGTATCTTTATCTTATTAAATTACAATTATGTTTAGTAAGAAAAAACAAGTATCCTCAATAGATAAAGACCAATTAGAGCTCATTGAAAATGCGCAAAAACGCATCAAACAAAAGAAGCGATTATATATTCATTTTGTGATTTTTTTAATAGGTGCTGTCTTTTTAATTGTAGCGAATACCGTTTTAGGTATCGGTAAGGATTTTAAAATTGCAGGTATTAATTGGTTTGTTTATGCCATTTTTGCTTGGTTATTTTTATTTATCTATCATTTTATTACGGTGTTTATCACCCATAAATTTATGGGTAAGGATTGGGAGAAACAACAACTAGAAAAACTAGTAAATCAACAAGAATTGCGCATTGATAAGTTAAAGCAGAACTTTGTAAAAGAGGAAACTAAAATTGCTCAGACACAAGCGTATACTGAAGCAACAGACAATGCAATTAGTGATCAAAAAAAAAAGACCTCTGAGTTAACAATTATCGTGGCTGCAGGAGAAAATAATGCTATTGGTAAAGACAATGATTTAATTTGGCATCTAAGTGATGATCTGAAACGCTTTAAATCTTTAACAAACGGTCATCATATTATTATGGGACGAAAAACGTTTGAGAGCTTTCCTAAACCCTTACCTAATAGAACTCATATTGTCATTACGAGACAAAGAGATTATAAAGTTCCAAGTGGTGTAATCGTCGTTAACTCGCTAGATGATGCGTTGGATGCTGCTAGGTTAGATAAACAGCCTTTTATTATTGGTGGTGGTGAAATCTATAAGCAGTCGATGTCTTTTGTGGACAAGCTTGAAATTACTCGCGTACATGCTGACTTCGAAAATGCCGACACGTTTTTTCCAGAAATAGATGAAACGAAATGGCAAGAAATTAGTAGAACTGCTCATGATGCTGATGAAAAACATAAATTTGCTTTTTCTTTTATTACCTATGTGAAGAAGTAGAAATTTATTACGTTTAGATACTGTATTTTCTAAAATTAATGCAAAACAAAACACCCTAACTAAAATATAGTTAGGGTGTTTTTATGATCTATTATGATGACGCTTACTAAATTTCAAAAGCAGCTTTTACCTTATCAACATAATCTAATTTTTCCCAAGTAAATAACTCTACATCTAAAGTAATAGGAGCTCCATTAGGTTGTTGGAATGTTTTGGTAACTGTTTCATGTTGTCGTCCCATGTGTCCATATGCAGCAGTTTCGCTATACATTGGCTGACGCAATTTTAAACGCTCTTCAATAAACGCAGGTCGCATATCAAATAGGCTTTCAACAGTTTTTGCAATTTCACCATCAGTTAAGTTAAAATGACAAGTTCCATACGTGTCAATAAAAATACCCATTGGTTTAGCAACACCAATAGCATAAGAAACTTGCACTAAAACTTGGTCACATAAACCTGCGGCCACTAAATTCTTTGCAATATGTCTTGTAGCATAAGCCGCACTACGATCTACTTTACTTGGATCTTTTCCTGAAAACGCTCCACCTCCGTGTGCACCTTTTCCTCCGTACGTATCAACAATAATTTTACGACCTGTTAACCCTGTATCTCCATGTGGACCTCCAATAACAAATTTTCCTGTTGGATTAATATGGTAAGTTATATCATCATTAAATAAGTGTTGAATATGCTCTGGCAACTTAGCAATAACTCGAGGTATTAATATTTCAATTATATCTTTTCTAATCTTGGCCAACATCACGTCATCAGCATCAAACTCATCATGTTGTGTAGAAACTACGATAGCATCAATGCGTTGCGGTGTATTATCATCACTATATTCAATAGTGACCTGACTTTTAGAATCCGGTCTCAAATACGTGATATCTTTATTCTCACGACGTAACTCCGCTAATTCTTTTAAAATTATATGCGATAAGTCTAAAGCTAAAGGCATAAAATTTTCAGTTTCGTTGGTAGCGTAACCAAACATCATACCTTGGTCACCTGCACCTTGCTCTTCTTTAGTAGCTCTATCAACACCACGGTTAATTTCTTCTGATTGCTCATGGATTGCAGATAAAACTCCACAAGAGTTACCATCAAACATATAGGCGCTTTTTGTGTAACCTATTTTGTTTATAGTGTCTCTCGCAATTTTTTGAACATCTAAATAGGTGTTAGAATTCACTTCACCTGCAAGAATAACCTGTCCTGTAGTTACTAAAGTTTCACATGCAACTTTAGATTCTGGATCAAAAGCTAAAAAGTTATCGATTAGAGCATCACTAATTTGATCTGCTACTTTGTCTGGGTGACCTTCAGAAACACTCTCTGAAGTAAATAAATATGGCATAAGTCCTATGTTTAGGTTATATTAATTTATAGAAAAAAAATTCAGATTGCTTGGTCGCCAGAGAAGTTGTAAACTTACTGCTTTAGCATTTTTTGTTTCAGCTAAATTTTAATTCAGCGTCAGAGGTTGCAATCAGATCAAATTTTTCCTCTCAATTTTGAGGCTACAAAAGTAGAAAAATTATATGTAAAGTCATTTTATTTAAGTTTTTTTATGATTTAATTTTTAGGCTTGACCTATTTTGAATACATTTTTCGGGCATAAAACTCAAGTCTATATTGAGATTTTACAGCTATAAATGAGGATATTAGCACGTTTTATATCCTAAGTGTTTTTTGAAATGGTCTAATTATGTCCTTTAATTTTGTGATTTCAATTTCTAAATAGATGTTTTTTAGGTTTCTATAAGGATTAGATGTTATTTTTGTAAAAAAAAATGAACTATGAAAGCATTATTCCTTATTTTAAAACTCATTGTTATTCTAATTCTTTTTGGTGGTTGTAGTTCTGAGGATTCAGATCAAGGAGAAGAAGTTGTAGATAGTTTAGTCGTATCTATGGTTTCGGTATTTTCGGCAAATGAAGAAACACAGTCTTTTAATGTGACGTCAAATATAGATTGGAGTATCGTTGATGATTCTAGTTGGATCACAACAACACCTTCAAGCGGAACAAATAATGCTGTTATAGATATTGCTGTAGAGGCCAACCCAACCTTTAATGACCGCTCCGGATTGGTTACTGTTCAGGCAGGTGATATATCTAGAGTTTTAATAGTTACACAAGAAGGATCAGAGGATACCTCAGGAAATTTAGACCCAAATAAAGCACCTTCAGAAAATTTTGATTTATCTACATGGAATTTAAGTGTGCCTTTAGATCAAGGTAATGGTACTGCAAGAACTATAACTGTCAGTCAAATTAACAATGGTTATGAAAATGACGATTATTTTTATACTGCTGATGATGGAGGTATGGTCTTTAAATGTCCGGTCGATGGTTTTAGAACTTCTGAAAATACAAGCTATACGAGAGTAGAGTTACGGGAAATGCTTAGAGGAACAGACACGAGTATAAGTACACAAGGGGTTAATGAAAATAACTGGGTTTTTGGCACTGCTCCCGTTGCAGACATAAATGCTGCGGCAGGTTATGATGGTGAAATGAATGCGACGCTTGCCGTAAACCATGTAACAACAACGGGTGATAATAGCCATTTAGGCAGATTGATTATCGGACAAATACATGCTAATGATGATGAACCGATCCGTTTATATTACAGAAAATTACCAAATAATACCTTAGGGTCTATTTATTTTGCCCATGAACCTACAGATGGAAATGGTGCGGAACAATGGTACGAAATGATAGGCTCTAGAAGTAACAGTGCATCTAATCCTGAAGACGGTATAGCGCTAAATGAAAAATTTAGCTACAGGATAAAAGTAGTTGGGGATGATTTAACGGTTACAATAATAAGAGATGGTAAGCCTGATGTTATTCATACCGTAAATATGGTAAACAGTGGTTTTAATGTAGGTGGACAATACATGTACTTTAAAGCAGGGGTTTATCAAGCGAATAATTCTGGAGATGATGATGATTACGCACAGGTAACTTTTTATGCTTTAGAAAAATCACACACTACAAATTAGTATATCCTTTTTTAAATACTTATAATAGCACAATGCTTTCAAAGAAAACAAAATACGGAATTAAGGCTTTGGTGTACCTAGCACGAGAGAAGGATAGGGTTCCTGTTCAAATTTCTACGATTTCGAAATCCGAGAATATTTCTCAAAAATTCTTGGAAAGTATATTGTTGACTTTAAGAAAAAATGGTCTATTAGGTTCAAAAAAGGGCAAAGGAGGTGGCTATTATTTATTAAAGGATCCTAAAGACATTCAAATGACAACGGTAATGCGATTGTTAGAAGGTCCCATTGCTATGGTGCCTTGTGTGAGTTTAAATTTCTACGAAAAATGTGCGGACTGTATAGATGAAGAGGCTTGTGCGGTCAATAAATTAATGCTTAAAGTCCGAGATAATACACTAGAGATATTCCGAAATACGACACTAGCTGATTTGTGTAATTAGCAGATTTCCATTTTTTATATTTTTTTTTTTGAAATAATTACCGCATTACTAGGAATAAATTTATATGTTTGCATTACTCTACTAAATCTATAGGGTTTAAAGATTGGGTGATTAATAGCGAATTATGAATAGCATAAAATGGGGAAGATGATAAATATTGATATAGACCATTGGAATAAAAAATTGAAAGATAAAACTCCAATTGAAATTGCAGAATGGGCATTGACACTATCTGAGAATAGAATTGTAACAACCAGTTTTGGAATTTATTCTTCCGTTTTATTAAGCACAATGTCTAAACTCGATAAAGATATTAGAGTCGTTTGGTGTGATACTTTATACAACCAACCGAGCACTTACGAGCATGCTTCTCATCTCATTGATAAATACAAACTTAATATTTTGAAATATCAGAGTTTATATACCAAAGAAGAAATTGATTCTACCATTGGCTTACCAAATTTAGAAGATGACAATCATGCTATTTTTTCGGAGGCTGTAAAACTAGAGCCTTTTAGACGTGCTTTAAAAGAGCAGAATCCAGATATATGGTTTACCAACATTAGAGTAAGACAAACAGAATATAGAGACAAGAAAGATATTTTAAGTTTTAGCAAAGATGGTATTTTAAAGGTGAGTCCATTTTACTATTGGAGTGATACGGATTTAGACGCCTATATAGAAGCGCACCAACTCGAAAAAAATAGTGATTATTTCGATCCTATAAAAGCACTTCTCAATAGAGAGTGTGGGATACACTTTCAGTAAAAAAATATAAAAGTAAAGGTTATAAATACCTCAATAAACGCGTTTAATTATCCTATTAAATCTATAGGGTTAATATAATTAAGATTATGCAAAGTTTTAGAACAGAATTAGAAAATCCGGTAGTAGAAAAAGATATCCTTGATTTAGCCAATAAAATTGAGCTCTTTCAAAATGGAAAAATTGATGAAGAAAAATTCAGAAGTCTACGTTTAGCCAGAGGTATTTATGGTCAACGCCAAGAAGGTGTGCAAATGATTAGAATCAAATTGCCTTATGGTAAAGTATTGAGTCATCAATTGCGTCGTATTGCGGAAGTCTCTGATGAATATTCTAGAAGTCGATTACATATTACAACCCGTCAGGATATTCAAATTCACTATGTGGATATTAATAGAACTCCAGAATTATGGGCAGAATTAGAACGTGATGATGTTACCATTAGAGAAGCTTGTGGCAACACTGTAAGAAATGTTACCGCAAGTGAAACGGCAGGAATTGATATTAACGAACCCTTTGATGTGTCTCCGTATGCAGATGGTATATTCAAATTCTTTTTACGGAATTCTGTGTGCCAAGAAATGGGACGAAAATTTAAAGTGTCTTTTTCGGCATCAGATGAAGATACAGGATTGTCTTACATGCACGATTTAGGTTTTATCGCCAAAATTGAAAATGGAATTAAAGGCTTTAAAGTGATGCTTGGTGGTGGTTTAGGATCACAGCCTAGACATGCCGATTTGTTTTACGAATTTCTTCCTTCAGACAAAATCATTCCTTTAATGGAGGGGGTTTTAAGAGTTTTTGATCGGTATGGTGAACGAAAAAGTAGAGCTAAAGCACGATTAAAATTCTTAATAAAAGATATCGGTTTAGAGGCATTTAAGCAATTGGTAGAGGAGGAACAAAACGCAATAGAATTCAAAACAGTTGCAATTGACACTGCTAATTATACGGTTTCAAAACCAGTTTCTGTAACAGCACCACAAGTCGCGATTAAAAATACAGAAGCGTATAACTTATGGAAATCTACGAATGTAATTCCTCAAAAACAAGATGGCTATGTCGCCATCGGAATTAAAGTTTTACTCGGGGATTTCTACACAGATAAAGCACGTTTGTTAGCGGATTTGGTAGAGCACTATGCTGCTGGTGAAATTAGATTAAGCTTGCGTCAAAATATTTTAATTCCTTTTGTAAAAGAAGATTTATTACCGTTTTTCTACACCGAATTAGAAAAATTGGGCTTTGTTGAAGCTGGTTATAATAAAGCAGTCGATATCACAGCATGTCCAGGAACAGATACTTGTAATTTAGGAATTTCGAGTAGTACAGGAATTGCAGAAGAATTGGAGCGCGTTATTAAAGCTGAGTATCCACAATATTTAGAAAATTCAGACTTAGTCATAAAAATTAGTGGCTGCATGAATGCTTGCGGACAACACAATATGGCAAATATTGGTTTTCAAGGGATGTCAATTCGGACAAAAGATAAATTAGTAGCTCCTGCCTTACAAGTGCTTTTAGGTGGTGGAAATTTAGGAAATGGTAAGGCGTATTTTGCAGATAAAGTGGTAAAAGTACCAAGCAAAAGAGGACCAGAAGCGTTAAGAAGAATCTTGAATGATTTTGAAGGAAATGCCAACGGACAATTGTTTGTGGATTACTATAAAGAGAAAGGTGAAAAGTATTTTTATCAATTGCTTACAGATCTATCTGATGTAGAAAACCTAACTCAAGATGACTTTATAGATTGGGGAACCAATGAGCAATATGTAAAGGCTATAGGCATTGGTGAATGTGCAGGCGTTGTTATTGATTTAATTGCCACGCTTTTTTTGGAAAGCGATGAAAAAATTGAAGAAGCAAAAGACGCTTTCACTAATAAAGTGTATTCAGGTGCTATTTATGAAGCGTATCGCTCTATGGTAAATTCGGCAAAAGCTATTTTACTTTCAGAAAACATAAAAACAAATACCCAAGCTGGCATCATAAAACAATTCGATGAACTTTTTGTAGAAACGCATAAAATAGAATTAGGAACTTCATTTTCGGATCTCATTTATCAAATCAAAGTATTTCCACCAACCGAGGATTTTGCAAACAATTATATAACTACCGCGCAACAATTTTTAAAAAGTGTAAGAGCTTTTAGAGAAAAACAAGTTGCGGCTTAACACTAAAATTATGACACCAAGATTAACCATCGTAGGAGCAGGACCAGGAGATGCAGATTTAATTACTGTAAAGGCAATTAAAGCCATAAAATCTGCCAACGTCATTATGTACGATGCGCTTGTGAATGCCGAATTGTTAGAATACGCAGCTCCAAATACGGAATTGATTTTTGTGGGGAAACGAAAAGGGTGCTATGCGTATCAACAAAATCAAATCAACGAATTAATAGTACAACGTGCTTTACGGTTTGGTCATGTGGTGCGTTTAAAAGGTGGTGACCCATTTATCTTTGGTCGTGGAGCAGAGGAGTTAGATTATGCCAAAGCATACGCTATTGAAGTGGCCGTTGTTCCTGGGATTTCGTCTTCAGCTGCAGTACCAGCATATCAAGGAATTCCATTGACCAAGCGCAATGCTTCAGAAAGTTTTTGGGTGATTACTGGCACTACAAAATCGCATCAAATTTCAAGTGATATTGCCTTAGCTGCAAAATCAACTGCGACCGTCGTTATTTTAATGGGAATGAGTAAACTTTCAGAAATTGTACAAATTTTTTCTAATGAAGGAAAGGCTGAAACAGCTGTGGCCATTATTCAAAATGGAACAAGACCAAACGAAAACGTAGGTATTGGTAACATATCCAATATAGAGTCTATTGTTGAAGAACAGCAACTTTCAAATCCTGCAATTATTATCATCGGTGAAGTGGTTAATCAACGTGTAGACCTTACTGATATTTATACGAAGGCCGATTTAGCTCAGTATAATGTACATAAAAAAATAGCATAACAATGGAACGGAATAATTTGTATCCCATTTTTTTAAAAGTTAAACAGCTTAACGTATTGATTATTGGAGGTGGTTATGTCGCTGAAGAGAAATTGACGTTTCTGTTAAAATCGAGTCCAGATGCCAACGTGACTATGGTAGCTCCAATGTATAGAGAAGGTACTATAGAGATTGCAAATACTGGAAACGTAAATAGAATTACGGATACTTATAACATCCATTATTTAAAAGGCCATCATATTGTTATTGCAACAACAGATTGTCCTGAAATCAATGTAAACATATACGAAGATTGCCGAGCACAAGACAAATTGGTTAACGTGGCAGATAATCCACCATATTGCGATTTTTATATGGGAGGCATCGTCACCAAAGGCAATGTGAAAGTGGCCATTTCTACCAACGGAAAATCGCCAACAACAGCAAAACGCTTACGTCAGTTTTTTGAAGATGTCCTACCAGAAAATATAGATGATTTAGTAAAGAATCTCAATATATACAGAAAAACAATAAAAGGAGACTTTGAAGAGAAAGTCGAAAAGTTAAACGAATTCACTAAAGGTTTAGTCGAAAAAATATAGATTATGATTAAAACAGATATACTTATAATAGGAGCAGGACCAACGGGTTTATTTACAGTATTTGAAGCCGGATTGTTAAAATTAAAGTGCCATTTAATTGACGCATTGCCACAACCTGGAGGTCAGTGCTCCGAATTATATCCTAAAAAACCAATTTATGATATTCCTGGGTTTCCTGAGATTTTGGCAGGTGATTTAACCTCGAATTTATTGGAGCAAGGCAAACAGTTTCAACCTGGTTTTACCTTAGGAGAACGTGCAGAAACAATAGAGAAATTAGAAGATGGTAGTTTTATTGTTACAACCAATAAAGGGAGGCAACACCATGCTCCAATTATTGCAATTGCAGGAGGATTAGGAAGTTTTGAACCAAGAAAACCACAATTGGAAAATATTGATGCGTATGAAGACAAAGGATTAGCTTACTTTATTAAAGATCCAGAAGTGTATCGTGATAAAAAAGTAGTCATAGCAGGAGGGGGAGACTCTGCCTTAGACTGGAGTGTTTTCTTGGCTGATGTGGCTTCCGAGGTCACATTAGTGCACAGGCGAAATGAATTTAGAGGTGCTTTAGATTCCGTAGAACGTGTGCAAGAATTAAAATTGATTAATAAAATAAACATCATAACTCCTGCAGAAATTACGGCCATTCACGGTGAGGATAAAATTGAAGGGGTTTCAGTGACTAAAGATGGTGAAACTAAAATTTTAGAAGCTGATGCGTTTATTCCATTATTCGGGTTGTCTCCAAAATTAGGTCCCATAGGCAACTGGGGACTCGAGATTGAAAAGAATGCGATTAAGGTAGATACTATAGATTATCAAACTAATATTCCTGGAATTTATGCTATAGGAGACGTCAATACCTATGAGGGAAAACTAAAACTCATACTTTGTGGTTTTCACGAAGCAACCTTAATGTGCCAATCCGCATATAAACGACTAAATCCTGGAAAGAAATTTGTTTTAAAATATACGACCGTAAGTGGCATAAATGGTTTTGATGGGTCAAGAAAAGAATCACCAAAAGCCGTAGTAAAAGCGATTGTGTAATAAAGATAATGCTAATTTATATTTCTAAATTTTTACGTTTTGGAGATTAATTAGATAACTATTTCTTAGGTTTTAATTAACAAAAGAATAGTCAATTAATTTAATCTTTGCACTGTATTATTAAGCCCTTAATCATGAAATTAATAAATAAGTATAAATCAGATTTTAAATTTGTGTTACAGCTTTTAGTGTTGACTGCTATATCATTAATTGCCACTTTATTTATATAAAGTCTTGTGGGCTATTTCAATAGCTAATTGTAATTATTGACTATTTTTGCAGCTTAATAATTGCCATGCGAAATCTTTTATGTGCCGTTTTATTACTAATGTCTATAGTGTTCTATGGGCAAGAAAAAAAGCATAGCTCGTATTTTGATCTCAATTATTTTGGTGGCAATATAGCACTTCACAACAACAGTATTCTTCACTTAATTAAAGGTCATCCTGAAGGTTTTATTTTTAGCTGGAATAAAAAAACTTATGGAAACGAAGCTTGGGAACAACGCTTTAATTATCCAGATTATGGTGCCTCATTATCATATCAAGATTTAAAAAATGAAACATTAGGAAACCTCATTGGTCTCTATGCACATTATAATTTCTATTTTCTTAAGCGAAATTTAATGTTGCGTATTGGACAAGGATTAGCATATTCTAGCAATCCATATGATAAAATTGAAAACCCTAAAAATATAGCTTTTGGTTCCGATATTTTGAGTTCCACCTATATGATGATTAATTACAAAAAAGACCGCATTATTAATCGTTTTGGTTTGCAAACAGGTTTGTCGTTAATTCATTATTCTAATGCTAATTTTAGAGCACCAAATACTAGTGTCAATACAATTGCAATTAATTTGGGCGTAACGTATCAGTTAGATGCTGAAGATCCTGAATTGCTAAAATCTACTGCTAACGAAAAGTTCACCGAAAACGTAAAATTTAATCTGGCGTTCAGATCAGGAATCAATGAAAGCGATGTGATTGGTTCTGGACAGTTTCCGTTTTATGTGGTGTCTGCTTATGCCGATAAACGATTAAGTCATGCAAGTGCAATTCAATTTGGAGCCGATGTGTTTTTCTCAAACTTCTTAAAGGAATTAATTTACTACCAATCCGTCTCGCTACCAGAAGAAAATGTTAGCGGAGATGAAGATCACAAACGTGTTGGACTTTTTGCAGGGCATGAATTATTTATAAATCGAATGTCCGTTGAAACGCAATTAGGCTATTACGTATATTATCCTTTTGATTTTGAAGGAAGAACCTATATTAGAATTGGTTTAAAACGGTATTTTGGTGAAAACCTTTTTGGATCAATAACGTTGAAATCTCATGGGGCAAAAGCAGAAGCTGTAGAATTCGGAATAGGGGTAAGATTATGAGAAAATTAGTTTACATATTTACAGTATTGCTATTCGCTTGTAGTAGCAAAGATGCTAACGATTGTTTTCAAACATCAGGAAGCATCATTCAAGAAGGAGTTCCTGTGACTAGTTTTGATCGTATTCTTGTGCATAGAGATATTGAATTAATTATTAAAGAAGCACCCAATTATAAAGTCCTTATAGAAACTGGGGAAAATCTAATGAATGATGTAAAGGTCGAAGTTTTAGATGATCAATTGGTGTTAATAGATCGTAATTCTTGTAATTACACAAGAGATTATGGCATTACCAAAATTTTTGTTGAAACTCCAACACTTACAGAAATAAGAACATCTACCCAATATGATATTTCATCTGATGGTGTTTTAAATTTTGATATACTAAACTTGCTTTCTGAAGATTATAGTGAAGCAAGCGAGTTTACCGTTGGGGATTTTAGGCTTTCTATCAATTCTGAAGCCCTAAATATTGAATCTAATAATCTGTCATTTTATTATATAAATGGTACAGTAGATAATTTATATGTTGGGTTTTATGCAGGTGCTGGTCGTTTTGAAGGTGACAATTTAATAGCGCAACATGTTCATGTTTTTCATCGTGGCAGTAATGATATGGTTGTGAATCCGCAACAAACCTTAACGGGTAAACTTTATGGTACAGGGGATTTAATTTCTATTAATGAACCACCAACAGTAGATGTTGAACGTTTTTATACGGGTGAATTGCATTTTGATTAAAATATCCAATTCTATCCTTTTATCGTGTTAAGTGCTGTTGAAGCAGGCTAGGCTAGTATAGGTTTCTATTTACTCGTTAATTCCCGGAACAAACTCTCTAAACTCGCATTTTTCTGATTGAGTTGTAGAATTTTTAATTCATTATCATGTGCAAAATCAAACACATGTGATCGCATGTCTTCTTTGGTAGAAAACGTAATTTCATAAACGAAACCATAGGTGTTTTTTACGGCATTTACTTTCGGTAATTTTAGTAAAAAGGCATCTTCCACTCTAAAGTCAAACTCAACAATCACAATTTGTTCTTGATCTTCGCGTAAATCCTTCAGATATTTATCGGCAACAACTTCCCCTTTATTAATAATAATCACACGGTCGCACATGGCTTCAACTTCTTGCATAATGTGCGTTGATAGAAATACTGTTTTTTCCTTTCCAATGTTTTTAATCAGGTTTCTAATATCTATCAATTGGTTAGGGTCTAAACCAGTGGTCGGTTCATCTAATATTAAAACCTCCGGATTGTGTAACAACGCATTTGCCAAACCAACTCGTTGTCTATAACCTTTTGAAAGCTGACTTATTTTTTTGTGCGCTTCAGGTTGTAATCCCGTTAATTCAATAACCTCGTCAATTCGCGATTTAGATGTACCGTAAACATTCGCATTAAAATTCAAATATTCCTTAACGTATAAGTCGGTATAAAGAGGGTTGTGCTCTGGCAAGTACCCAACACTACTTTGTACATTTTTCTTTTCTGTAGTAACATCAAATCCATTAACCTTAGCAGAGCCTTCAGAAGCTTCGATATAGGTGGTTAGAATTTTCATCATAGTCGATTTTCCTGCGCCATTAGGTCCTAAAAAACCAACGATTTCAGCATCATTTACCTGGAAAGAAACATTGTTTAATGCTTTCTGATCTTTATATAGTTTGGTAATGTTTGAAACTTCGATTGCCATACAATTAGAATTTATTCAAAAATAGGTATTTCCAAATATTGTATTGCAATTATTAGTAATTCTTTAAATTTTAAAAATTATTTTCAAAAAAACAATTTAACAATTTTGATTTGTAAAAATAATAATTACATTAGCACTATAATTAAAGATGTCCACCGATGTGGAACATGAATATGAACATATCTAGAGCATATTATAACTGGTTTTATTTCTTTTTTAGCTAAAGGAACGAGACTGAGTATGTTTTATTTAAAATATAGTTTTAAAAGTCTCGATTTAATCGAGACTTTTTTTATGCCAATTTTTACGGGGTTGATTAATAAGAACGATAAATTGTGAATAAACCAATAGCAATACAAGGAATTAAAGGATCATTTCATCACGAAGTTGTTCAGCATTATTTTAATGCGCAAGCGGATGTTGTTGAATGTATGACTTTTGATAGTGTTGTAGATACATTACTCGAAGGGCAAACAGATGAAATTGTAATGGCTTTAGAAAATTCTATTGCAGGTTCAATTATACCTAATTATGCGCTAATTGATACGCATCACATAAGTATTGTTGGAGAATATTATTTAGATATTCAGCATAATTTAATGGCTTTAAATCAGCAATCAATTCAAGATATTATAGAGGTGCACTCACATCCTATGGCTTTATTACAGTGTAAAGTGTTTTTTAGAGATTATCCACATATAAAATTAGTTGAAGCTAAAGATACTGCAGATGTGGCAAAGCAAATTTCGGAAAAGAACCTTAAAGGGATTGCTGCGATTGCAAGTAAAAATGCAGCACAATTGTATGATCTTAATGTTTTAGCGGAGAGTATTCAAACTATTAGTCATAACGAAACGCGTTTTGTGATTGTTAGACGTGAGAATAATCAAACGGATACAAGTCTTATTAATAAGGCATCATTAAAGTTTGAATTAGATCATAAACGTGGCAGTTTAGCCGCTTTATTAAATGTGTTGAGTGATTGTAAGTTGAATTTAACAAAGATTCAATCGTTGCCAAAAATAGATACACCTTGGAAATATGCTTTTTTTGTGGATGTGACTTTTAGTGATTATAAGAATTATGATAAAGCGAAGTCTATAATCAGTTTAATGGCAGAAAATTTTAAAATATTGGGAGAATATAAAAATGCAAGACAATGATTGAAGTTGCAAAACGTTTACAAAATGTCGAAGAATACTACTTTTCTAAGAAGTTAAGAGAAGTAGCACTTTTAAAATCGCAAGGCAAACCCATTATTAATTTAGGCATCGGAAGTCCAGATTTAGAGCCACCTTTTAAGGCTTCTATGTTGCTTCAAGATAGTTTAATAGATGAGAAAGCACACCAATATCAAAGCTATCAAGGCTTACCAGAATTGAGAGAAGGAATTTCAGGCTTTTATAAGACCCATTACCAAGTTAATTTAAGTTCTCAAACAGAAGTTTTGCCCTTAATGGGAAGTAAAGAAGGTATTATGCACATTTCAATGGCTTTTTTAAATAAAGGTGATAAAGTGTTAATTCCAAATCCAGGTTATCCTACATATGCTTCCGTAACGAAACTTTTAGAGGCAAAACCTGTGTTTTACGATCTAAGGGAAGACAATAATTGGGAACCAGATTTTGCGGCGTTAGAGCGTTTAAATTTAAAACGTGTAAAAATTATGTGGATTAATTATCCGCATATGCCAACAGGAGCTAATGCTACTAATAAATTTTATGATAAAGTCATTGCGTTTGGAAAACGTCATGATATTTTAATTGTAAACGACAATCCCTACAGTTTTATTCTTAATGATAGACCGATAAGTATTTTAAGATATAAGAATGCCAAAGACGTTTGTTTAGAGTTAAACTCTTTAAGTAAAACGTTCAATATGGCAGGCTGGCGTGTTGGAATGCTAGTGGGTAATTACGATTTTATTAGTGCCGTTTTGAGAGTGAAAAGTAATATGGATTCTGGTATGTTTTATGGCATTCAAAAAGGAGCTATTGAAGCATTAAAATGTTCCGACATGTGGTTTAAGAGTTTAAATAGTGTCTATCAAACCCGAAGAGAATTAGTATGGAAATTAGCGCAAGGGCTCAATTGTTCTTATGATGAGGATGCCTCTGGTTTGTTTGTTTGGGCAAAGTTACCACCACATATGAAATCGGAAGAATTTACAGATTTAGTATTAAAAGAACATTCCATATTCATCACACCAGGGACTGTTTTTGGGAGTAATGGAGAAGGTTATGTGCGATTTTCGTTGTGTGCGGATGAAGAGGTTATTAAGGAAGCGATAGCCAGAATATAATACGTGAACAGTTACAGTTAAAGAAAAAATAAGTGAATAATATATTTATTATAGGAGTTGGGTTAATTGGAGGAAGTTTTGCTTTAGATATAAAAAAACTATACCCAGAATGTACCATTTATGGCATAGATAATAATGACGCACATTTAGATGAAGCTGTTCAATTAAAAGTGATAGATCGAAAAGCAAATTTTGATGATTTAGACAAAGCAGAAGTTGTCATCGTTGCAATTCCAGTAGATGCATCTTTAGGTGTATTACCTAAAGTTTTAGATGCGGTCTCTGATAGTACTATTGTTTTTGATGTTGGTTCTACTAAGGAGGATATTTGTAATGAAGTAAAAAACCATCCCAAAAGACGAAATTATTTAGCTGTACACCCCATTGCAGGTACGGAACATTCTGGTCCAAAGGCAGCAATTTATAACTTGTACACTAACAAGACCAATATTATTTGTGAAGTAGAAGAAACTGCTTTTAAGCTTCAAGAAAAAGCATTGAAATTGTTTTCAGATTTAGGGATGCGTATTCGTTATATGAATCCAAAAGCACACGACAAGCATATTGCTTATGTCTCACATTTATCGCATATCAGTGCGTTTATGTTAGGGAAAACGGTAATAGATAAAGAACGAAATGAGCGCGATATTTTTGATATGGCTGGCAGTGGATTTGCGAGTACCGTGCGTTTAGCCAAGAGTTCGCCAGCGATGTGGACACCTATTTTTAAGCAGAATAAAGCCAATGTGATTGAAACATTAGATGAATATATTTCCAATTTAAAGCACTTTAAACAATTAATGGAAGACGATGATTTTGAAGCTGTTTATAACGAAATGGAACAAACAAATTATATAAAAGACATATTAAACGGAATACAATAATAGAATGGAGTTCCTGTAAGATTTTAAGAATCTGTCAGGTTTCAAAAATAAATAGACCAATAGCAAGATGAAAAACAAAAAAGAAATGAGAACATGGTTAGATGATATGAAATTAGATCATCCCTTAGTAATTGCAGGACCATGTAGCGCAGAAACCGAAGAACAAGTATTAAAAATAGCACACGAGCTAAAAGATACAGATGTAAATTACTTTAGAGCTGGTATATGGAAACCAAGAACACGTCCAGGTAATTTTGAAGGTGTTGGAGCATTAGGTTTAAAATGGTTACAAAAAGTAAAAGCTGAAACAGGAATGAAAACCTGTACGGAAGTTGCCAATGCAGCGCATGTAAAATTAGCATTAGAATATGATGTCGATTTATTATGGATTGGAGCACGTTCTACAGTAAGTCCATTCATCATGCAGGAGATCGCAGATGCTTTAGAAGGAACTGATAAAATTGTGTTAGTTAAAAATCCAGTAAATCCAGATTTATCCTTATGGTTAGGTGGTATTGAACGCTTATATTCTGCAGGTATCAAAAATTTAGGTGCCATACACAGAGGGTTTTCAACATATGAAAAATCTAAATATAGAAATATACCAGAATGGCAATTGGCTATTGAGTTTCAAAATAGGTTTCCAGATTTGCCTTTAATTAATGACCCTTCGCATATTACAGGAAATAGAGATATGATTTTTGAAGTGTCTCAAACGGCTTTAGATCTTAACTTTGATGGGTTAATGATAGAAACGCATTTCGATCCTGAGAATGCATGGAGTGATGCGGCACAGCAGGTAACACCAAGTAGTCTTGTTCAAATTATGAAAGACTTAAAAATTAGAAAAGAATCAGATCCTGAAGCAGAATACAATACTGAACTAAATAATTTAAGAGCACAAATAGACGTTGTGGATAATCAGATTATTGAGTTGTTAGGTAAACGTATGAAAGTTGCAGATGGCATTGGTACACTTAAAAAACAGAAAAACGTTGCTGTTCTACAGAGTAAACGTTGGAATGAAATTTTAGGTAAAATGGTCTTAGAAGGTGAAGAAAAAGGATTGAGTGAAGAGTTTATTTTAAAGATGTTTAAAGCGATTCACCAAGAATCTATTAATCATCAAGAAAAAATTATCAATAAATAAATTAAATTATAATGTTTATAAAGGCTCGCTAATTGCGAGCCTTTTTTGTTGGACATGTTTACTCACTCAAACGTAGGGTTTACGTAAGAGTTGTTTTTTTTAATTCAGTTTAGGAGTAGGTTTGAGGAATTAACCAAAACCAATAACTCATGAAAAATAGTACTCTAGTCCTCATCGCCTTAAGTTTAAGTTTTTTTGCCTCGGCACAAATTTCAGTAACAGGAACTGTAGCTAACGATTCTATTCCATTAGCATCCGCCAGTGTAATTATTAAAAACTCTGCCAACGGAATTGCTACAAATGAAAAAGGAGAATTTAAACTTGAAGCTAAAAAAGGGGATACCTTGTCTGTTTCGTATTTAGGATATAAAACGAAAAATCTTGTTTTGGACAAGCCAGGAGAAATTGACGTAAAGCTTCAAGAGGACATTTTTGATGAGGTTGTAGTAGTCGGTTATAGAACTATGATGCGCACTATGTCTTGCTGCGGAGGTTTCAGGGTATGTCTTTCACATTTAAACAATAAATCAGGTAATAGCAACAAACTCTTTCCAAACCCATCTTCAAACGGCATTTTTCAATTAAAGTTGCTAGAAGATTATGATGAAGTTAAAATTTCAATAGCGAATAGTTCTGGTCAAATAATTCAAAATTTAACCCATCAAAAGTTTGGAGAAAAGATCACTATTGATGTCTCACAATTTGTGGCAGGAATATATATAGTAAGTATCATAGCAGATGGAAAACAATTAGAATCTATTAAAGCGATAAAAAGTTAAGAGAAAGGCTCGCAATATGTGAGCCTATTTTTTGCTTAAAGCACTCATTGTTAGGGATGAAGTGTTTTTGTTTGGGCTCTAGTGATTCTTGTGCTTAGATTAAATGTTAAATTCATTAAGTATTTGTGTAATAAAACACTTATAATTGTGAACTCATCAATAAAATTAAAATGATTTATAAAAAACCGCTATTACTTGTTCTTACTTTACTAATTTCTATCACAACGTATTCTCAAATACAAGTTGGGGATTTTACTTTTACACATGGTACCGAAATAGAAGATAATTCTCAAAAAATAGTTCGCATCGCAGGCGAAGTAAATGGAAAAGTTGTTGTTCTTGCGAATAAGAAAAAGAACTATTTTATTAAAGTATTTAAGTCTTCAGATATGTCACTTATTTCAACTAATGAAATAGACTTATCTAGTTATAAAGATAGGTCAATCGATTTTGAAGAAATTACTTTAATTGGAAATAAAGTATACGTTTTTGGTAGTGTTTATGACAAAAAAGCAAAAATTTCAAATTTGTTTGGAGTTGAAGTTTTAGAAAATGGTCAGCTATCTAACGAACAAGTGAAATTGTTCTCTACTAAAGTCACCAAAAAAAGAGAACAAGGAGCGTTTTATTTTAAAGATTCACCAACAGGTGACCGCCTATTAATTATGCATGCTGCCCTTTTTGATAAAGAAGAAGTTATTCAATATGAGCTTAAGCTGCTAGATGATAACTTAGATACGGCGATGTCTCACATTGAAAAAGTAACTTTTGAGGACAGAAAGGATCTTGAGTTTACAATATCCGATTACGATGTAAGCGTTAATGACGATGTGTTTTTAGTTATCAATGAAAGTTTTAGGGACCGAAAAACGAAAACAAATAATGAAAAATTTGAAGTGCATGCTTTTAAAAGCGCTGACGGTTATGCTAAAGAGATAATTGATATAAAATTTACCGATAAGGAAATTATAAATTGTGAAATGTTGGCCAATAAGGAAGGTAAGCTTCATTTAGTTGGTTTTTATTCTAGCGTAAGAAAGAATGGTAAGGCTAATAAAGAATTGAAAGGAATTTATGCAGCAGCCATATCAGTAGCTAATAATGAAGTTGAACGTCTTAATTTTAATGAGTTTGATTATGAAACTAAAGTGAAATTAATAGGTGAGCGTCGTGCAAAAAAAGGAAAAGATGTTAAACCTTTATATGTAACGCATAGTTTAATTGAGAAAAATGATGGTGGTTTAATATTGCTATCGGAATATCAATTAATAATTGAAGGTCAATCTTCTGGTATTGGACCATTAGCGTTTACGCCAGTTACTTTTATTAATAATGAAATAATTGTAACGTCATTAAATCCAGATGGAACAGTAGCCTGGTCTAATGTTATTCCTAAAAAACAAAAGGCAAGCTATACCACATTGTCTTTAGGTATTTTTGGATTTTCAAATCAAGGGAATTTTACTGTAAGTGCGGGTATTATGGTGCCATTAACCGTCATGGGAAAAGGACCTGAGTATTTAAGTGCAATGCCTATTTATCACAACGGTAAACTAACCGTTATATTTAATGATAATCCCAAAAATTATGGTGTCACAGATATTGAAGATATCAAATGGTTAGGAAATTATAACAAAGCTGTTCCTGCAGCCATGACCTTCAATGATGATGGTAGTTTTGTAAGATTAGATCAAGAAAATATTGAGAAATTTCAATTAGTACTTAGACCAAGAGTCTACTACAGAAAATCTCCGTCGGAATATATTATTTATTCTTCAAGAAAAAGTAAAGATAAATTAGGAAGAATGACGGTTAGTCAATAATTAACTTTTTAAATTTTTTATATAAAGACAGTCATAAGGCTGTCTTTTTTTGTTCCATTAAACAATAATGACCATCTTTGTTATAATGACAGGAACAGTTTATAAATCTACAGGCAGTTGGTACACTGTAAAAACCTTAAATGGTAAATTCTATGAGTGTAGAATTAAAGGCCGTTTTAGATTGGATGGTATTAAAAGCACCAACCCAATTGCTGTTGGGGACATCGTAGAATTTGAGCTAGAGACTAAAAATAATACAGAGACAGGTGTTATTAACCGTATTGAAGAGCGAAAAAACTACATCGTTCGTAAATCGGTGAACCTTTCTAAGCAAACGCATATTATTGCTTCTAATATCGATCAGGTGTTTTTGTTGGTGACTATAGATAACCCACCAACCTTCACCACGTTTATAGACCGATTTTTAGTTACAGCAGAGGCCTATTCTATTGAAACTATTTTATTGTTTAATAAAGTAGATACATACGACGAAGACACCTTGCTTGAAGTAAAATACTTGGCGAGTGTCTACAGAGCTATAGGTTATGAATGCATAGGTATTTCTGCAAAAACCGGAAAGAACATAGATAAAGTAAAAGCGTTGATGGAAGGCAAAGTGAGTATGTTCGCGGGGCATTCAGGTGTTGGTAAATCTACTCTAGTAAATGCTATTGAACCTTCTTTAGACTTAAAAACAAAAGCCATTTCTACGCAACATAGTCAAGGACAACATACCACTACATTTGCAGAAATGTTTGATTTAAGTTTTGACGCTGTTATTATAGATACCCCAGGAATTAAAGGTTTTGGGGTTGTTGATATGGAAAAAGAAGAAGTCGGTGATTATTTCCCTGAGTTTTTTGCGTTAAAACAAGATTGCAAATTTAATAACTGTATTCATTTAAATGAACCAAAATGTGCAGTTAAAGCAGCTCTTGAAACTAATGAAGTATCTTATTCCAGATATAAAAGCTATCTACAGATTTTAGAAGGAGAAGATGAGCATTACAGAACTGATAATTGGGATGAGGTTCAGTAGAACATCTTCAGATGGTGCATAAACAGTTGAATTATGAAAATAGTAATACAAAGAGTTTCTGAAGCTTCGGTTGTTATAAATAATTATGAAGTTGCCAGTATTCAAAACGGGCTTGTAATTTTATTGGGAATCGAAAATGAGGATAACCAAGAAGATATCAATTGGCTCTGTAATAAAATTATTAATCTCCGAATTTTTCCAGATGTGGATGGTGTGATGAATACGTCCCTAAAAGCATCCGGAGGAGATGTGATTTTGGTGAGTCAATTCACACTTCACGCTAGTACAAAAAAAGGAAACCGACCAAGTTATATAAAAGCAGCAAAACCAGAGGTTGCCATTCCATTGTACGAGAAATTTATTGAAACACTTCAAAATAACTTAGAGAAATCAATACAAACGGGAGAATTTGGTGCAGATATGAAGGTGCATTTGGTTAATGATGGTCCGGTTACGATCATCATCGACTCTAAAAATAAGGTCTGATATTTGTCTAGCCTGTATCGGTTATAAAATTGCCTCGTTTGATGTGGTATAGCACATTTTATAATGACAAAATAAAAAAAATAAAACCCTCAACTATTGAAGTAAGTGACGTGATTATTGAACACTATTGAAGTGTGAAAATAATGTTAAAGAATTGTTTTGGGAAGTAAATTTTACTTTTTATCTTTAAGCGCTAAACCTATCAAAACTAAACTAATGCCTACGATTTTCTCTAAAAACATCAAGCTTTTTGCTTGTGTATTTTTTATATCAATCTCCAGCTTTTCTCAATCAGAAGATAATTACATTGCCTTACTTGCACCTCAAGAATTAATGACTAAAGTTAATGCTATAGTCAGATACGATAGCCAAAAGGTTGAAATTAATGCTATCGACGATATGGTTGTGCATACCAAGCGGATTGTAACTATCTATAATAAGTATGGAGATAAGCATGCAAATTCTTTAGAATTTTATAGTGATAATTCGAGTATTAAAACGATAGAAGCAAGAATTTATAATGGTTTTGGAGAGGAAATAAAAAAGGTAAAGAAGAATGATTTCACAGATAATAGTGCCGTAAGCGGGGGAACATTATATTCTGATAGCCGTATTAAATATTATGATTACACCCCCATAGATTACCCCTACACCATTGAGTTTATATCTGAAGTAAAACATAACACCACAGCGTTTATTCCACAATGGAGACCAATAAATGGTTACTTTTTGGCTATTGAACATGCCGAATATAAGATTGAAAATAACTCTGGAATACCCTTAAAACTAAAGAAGGAAAATATTGAAAACAATAATGTTGTTGAAGTTTCAGAGCATCATTTTACGATAGAGAATTTACCAGGTGTAAATTACGAATCTTATAGTCCGTCGCTTGTGACATTTACGCCTAATATTAAACCAGCATTAACTAAGTTTAATATGAATGGTGTTGAAGGGGTAAATACCAATTGGCAAGATTTTGGAAAATGGGTTTATGGAGAATTGCTAACAGGTACAGATATATTACCGCAATCTGCCATAGATGATGTAAAAGCATTAACTGCTGGTGTAGATGATAAGATAGAGCGTGCAAAATTAGTCTATAAATACATGCAGGATAAAACACGTTATATCAGTGTGCAGATTGGGATCGGAGGTTGGAAGCCAATGTTGGCAGACGATGTAAATAAATTGGGTTATGGAGACTGTAAAGGATTAACGAATTATACAAAAGCCTTGTTAGAAGCTGTAGATGTGCCGTCCTATTATACGTTGGTATTTGGTGGTAGAACTATACTAGACATTGACGATGAGTTTTCATCTGCTCAGGGTAATCACGCCATTTTGTGTGTTCCTAATGATGATGAAAATATTTTTTTAGAATGCACAAGTCAGACTAATCCATTTGGGTTTTCAGCAGGTTTTACTGATGATAGAGTAGTGCTGTTAGTAAAGCCAGAAGGAGGAGAAATAGTGCGAACAAAAATTTATGAAGCGGATGAAAGCGTTCAGAAAACAAATGCAGAAGTAATGATGGACGCTACTGGTGGTTTTACAGCAGATGTCAATATTGAAACTACAGGATTTCAGTACAGTCTTCACGAAGGTATTGAAAACGATACAGAACGCGACCAACATAACTATTACAAAAATTATTGGGATAATATCAATAACATCACTATTGAAAATATTACGGTTAAAAATGATAAAGAAAGTATTGTTTTAAATGAAAACGTAAAATTGTCAGCTACAAATTATGCCTCTAAAAGTGGTGATCGACTTATTTTTCAGCCTAATATGTTCAATACTGTAACTACAATTCCGACACGATATACTGAACGAAAATTAGAATTTAAAGTCGACCGTTCTTTTAAAGATACAGATGAATTTATTATTCAATTACCAGAAGGCTTTAAGGTGGAAGCCATGACAGACTCTAAAGAAATTAAAACGCAATTTGGATCTTATAATTTTAAGGTAGAACCTTTAGATGGCAATAAGTTGAAATATACAAGAACCTATATTTTACTCAAAGGTGATTATCCGAAAGAAGATTATAAAGCTTTCAGAAATTTTAGAAGACAAATTGTAAAGCACGATAAAAGTAAAATTGTATTAATTAAAGCTTAATAATTTCCAATATAACAATCAAATCAAATATTCAATTTATAAATGAAAAATCTCTTACTTACATTCGCAATAGTCTTATGTTTTAACTTTTTAAGTGCCCAAAATTATAATTTTGGTAAAATTTCTAAGGACGAACTTCAGGAAAAATACCATTCAAAAGATTCTGCCTCTTCAGCAGCAATATTATATCGTAATGAGGATATTAGTTTCTTTTTATCTACAAATGAAGGTTTTATGCAGGAGCGTAAAGTGCATGAGCGAATAAAAATATATAATAAAGATGGGTTTGATTGGGCAACAAAAAAGATCTATTTATATCAAGGTACTGGACAAAGAGAAACAGTTAATGGCTTAAAAGGATTTTCATATAACCTTGTTGATGGTAAAATTGAAAAGGATAAATTGAAAAGTGATGGTAAATTTGAAGAAGATTATAGTGAGTTCACAAAAATTAATTCATTCACCTTGCCAAATGTAAAGGAAGGGACCGTAATAGAATATGAATATACCGTAAAATCTCCAAGAATTAGTATAGACGATATCATTTTTCAATTTAGTATTCCCGTAAATAAACTAGAAGTAAGTATTGCAACACCGGAGTATTATGTTTATAAGAAGCAGACTAATTTTAAAGCGAAATTCACGCCTAATATTACAGAAACATTTAAAAACACGTCGATTCCATTCGAGTATAGAATAAATATTATTGAGGTTAATGAGGACAATATTCCAGCCATTAGGTCAGAGGCGTATGCTGGTAGTATTAACAACTACAGAAGTAAAATGGCTATGGAGTTGACGGCGACTTTAAATAATATGAAAGTTCTTAATAAGACATATTCCACAACGTGGGAGGCCGTTTCAAATACCATTTATGATAGTGATAATTTTGGTGGGCAATTAGGGAAATTTAGTATTTATAAAGACGATTTAGAAGCGGTATTAGCAGGTATTGACGACGATTTTGAAAAAGCTGCAGCTGTAGAGAAATTAGTAAAGTCTAAAGTAAAATGGAACGGTAGATACGGTGTGTATACTCAAAACGGTATTAGATCAGCATATAAAGAAGGAGAGGGAAATGATGCCGATATTAATCTCATGCTAGTGTCTATGCTGCGATCTCAAGGTGTAAATGCAAACCCTGTAGTAGTAAGTACAAGAAATAATGGCATTCCACTTTTTCCAACTTATGACGGTTTTAATTACGTGATTTGTGGTGTTCAAAGCGGTGATGCCTATTTATTAATAGATGCAACAGAAGAATATAGTACCAACAATGTTTTGCCACAACGCGTTCTTAATTGGCAAGGTCGATTAATAGAAAACAATAAAGTCTCAAGATGGATTTCTGTTCAACCCAATAAGAAATCATTAGAATCTTCAATGCTTAACGTTACCATTAATGATGATTTTTCAGTTTCAGGAAAAGTAGCGCAACATCTAACGGATTACTTGGCTTATTTTCATAGAAATAAATATGCTGCGTTAACAACAGAGGATCACATTAAATCATTAGAGAAAGATAAAGGTGATATTGAAATCAGTGAATTAACTATCGAAAACACAGATGATATTACACAACCTATTAAAGTAAGTTATGAATACGAATTAATGGATGGTATTGATGAAGTTGGTGATAAGCTTTACTTTTCTCCATTATTGTTTTTGGCAATTAAAGAGAATCCTTTTAAGTTAGAAGAACGCGAATATCCTATTGATTTTGTAATACCTTTTACAGATAAATTCATGGTTAATATTATGATACCAGATGGTTATGATGTTGAATCATTACCAAAATCTGAAGCTCTAGAATTTAAAGATTCCAATGTCGGGTTTTCGTATCTTATTCAACAAAATGGAAAATATCTACAATTAAAAGCGCAGTTAGATATACTAAATCCCTTAATTTTGCCAGAAGATTATAAGGCATTCAAAGCCTTTTATAGTAAAATTGTAGAAAAACAAGCGGAACAAGTTGTACTAACAAAAGTTTAATCATGAATATTAAAAACGCACAAAAGGAAGTTGATAATTGGATAAATGAGCATGGTGTAAGGTATTTTAATGAGCTGACCAATATGGCGCAACTCACTGAGGAGGTTGGTGAAGTAGCGCGTATAATTGCAAGGCGATATGGAGAACAAAGCGAAAAAGAAAGTGATAAAGATAAAGATCTTGGTGAGGAGTTATCTGATGTCATGTTTGTAGTTCTATGTTTAGCAAACCAAACAGGTATAGACTTACAGGCTGCTTTTGATAAAAAAATGGATAAAAAAACAAAACGAGATCATAACAGACATCATAATAATGATAAATTAAAGTAGTTTTGTCATTCATTTTATTTTAGAACTACCTTATGGACATTAGTATCCAAAAATCAAAATTACGTAATCAGCAAACGGTTCAAATTACGGGATCAAAAAGTGAGTCCAATCGCTTGTTGTTACTTCAGGCTTTGTACTCTCAGATTAGTATCAATAATGTATCTAATTCAGATGATTCTGTGCTGATGCAAAAAGCACTAGCTTCAGATGAAAAACTGGTAGATATCCATCACGCTGGTACAGCAATGCGATTTTTAACGGCTTATTTTTCAACTCAAAAGGATAGAGAAACTATAATTACAGGTTCACCTCGTATGAAAGAACGACCAATTAAAATATTGGTCGATGCATTAAGAATGTTGGGGGCAGAAATCACTTATTTAGAAAATGATGGGTTTCCTCCGCTACAAATAAAAGGTCGTGAATTAACACAATCTAAAGTGACTTTAGAAGCCAATGTGAGCAGTCAGTATATTTCTGCATTATTGCTAATTGCGTCTAAATTAGAAAACGGATTAGAATTAACATTAAAAGGAAAAATAACATCTGTACCTTATATTAATATGACTTTGAGTCTATTAAATGGTATTGGCATAGAAACTAGTTTTGTAGATAATACTATTTTAGTAAAACCTAATACAGTCAATATAGAACCTCAAACACTAACGGTTGAATCGGATTGGTCTTCAGCCTCGTATTTTTATGGTTTAATTGCTTTAAGTGACATTGGTACTGAAATCACTATCTCGGCTTATAAAGATAAAAGCTTACAAGGAGATTCTGTATTGGCTGAGATTTACGAAAAATTTGGTGTGACCACTACTTTTGAAAATGAAATCATAACACTTCAAAAATCCTCAACTATTGATGTGTCTACTAAAATTGAATTAGATTTAAAAAATGCACCAGATATTGCACAAACCATTGCTGTAACAGCTTTTGGTTTAGGTTTGGAATGTTATATGATCGGTTTGCACACGCTTAAAATTAAAGAAACAGATCGTTTAGTTGCGCTTAAAATTGAATTAGAAAAACTAGGAGCTACTGTCCACATTACAGACCTTTCTTTGCATTTACAATCATCAAAAAAGATCAATAGTGATATCAGTATAGCCACTTATAACGATCATAGAATGGCTATGGCTTTTGCTCCTTTAGGTTTAAAAGTGCCAATTGTTATTGAAAACGCTGATGTTGTTAGTAAATCTTATCCCCAATTTTGGGAAGATTTTAAAGCGATTGGGTTCAATTTAAAATAAACCCTCATTTACTTGACAAGGCCTATGTTGAGATTGTATCTTTGCAATTCGAAAAAAATATAATATACATGAAATTATCACATTTCCATTTTGACCTTCCAGATGAATTATTAGCCGAGCATCCTGCAGAACACAGAGATGAATCTAGACTAATGGTTCTAAATAGAGCAGAACAAACTATTGAACACAAACAATTCAAAGATCTTATCGATTATTTTGATGAAGGTGATGTGATGATTATGAATGATACTAAAGTGTTTCCGGCACGTTTATTTGGTAACAAAGAAAAAACAGGGGCACGTATCGAAGTGTTTTTACTTCGTGAGTTAAACCAAGATCAACGTCTTTGGGATGTATTGGTAGATCCTGCTCGTAAAATAAGAATTGGTAATAAATTATATTTTGGTGACGATGAGACTTTAGTTGCTGAGGTAATTGACAATACAACGTCTAGAGGGAGAACCTTACGTTTTTTATATGACGGATCATATTCAGATTTCAGAACAAAATTAACGCAGCTAGGTGAAACACCATTGCCTAAATATATTAACAGAGAGGTAGAGCCAGAAGATGAAGAGCGTTACCAAACTATATATGCAAAAAATGAAGGAGCTGTCGCTGCACCAACAGCAGGTTTGCACTTTTCTAAGCATTTATTAAAACGTTTAGAAATTAAAGGAATTAAGACTGCTGAAGTAACATTACATGTTGGTTTAGGTACATTTAACCCCGTTGAGGTTGAAGATTTATCTAAGCACAAAATGGACAGCGAAGAGATTATTATAAAGCAAAGTGCAGCTGATATCGTAAACGACGCTATCGAAAAGAAAAAGCGTGTGTGTGCAGTAGGTACGACATCAATGCGTACGATTGAGAGTTCAGTGTCATCAAACGGAAGATTAAATGAATTTGAAGGGTGGACCAACAAATTTATATTCCCTCCTTATGATTTTAGTATCGCTAACTGTATGATCACAAATTTTCATACCCCTAAATCGACCTTGTTAATGATGACATCAGCTTTTGCAGGTCATGATTTTATGAAGAAAGCATACGAAGAAGCGGTAAAAGAAAAGTATAAATTCTATTCTTATGGTGATGCGATGTTAATCATCTAAGCATACAAATTTTAAAATATTAAAAAAGTCTCTTTATTGAGGCTTTTTTATTTTAAGAGTAATCCAAATTCATTTAAGTACTTTTGCATACGATGGAAGTAAAAAAGAAAGACATAAGAGCCTTAACGAAAGACCAATTAAGAGATTTTTTTATAAAGCAAGGAGACAAAGCTTTTAGAGGGAATCAGGTTTACGAATGGCTATGGCAAAAGTCAGCCTATAGTTTTGAAGATATGACTAATGTATCTTTAGAAACACGTCAAATGTTAGAAGATAACTTTGTAATTAACCACATTAAAGTCGATCAGATGCAACGTAGCGCTGATGGTACGATTAAGAACGCTGTAAGACTTCACGATGATTTAATTGTAGAATCTGTACTTATTCCAACCGCGACCAGAACCACAGCTTGTGTGTCGTCTCAGGTGGGTTGTAGTTTAGATTGTAGGTTTTGTGCAACGTCACGTTTAAAACGTATGCGAAATCTTAATCCAGATGAAATATACGATCAGGTTGTAGCTATCGATAACGAAAGTAGATTATACCACGGTAGACCCTTGAGTAATATTGTGTTTATGGGAATGGGAGAACCTTTAATGAACTATAATAACGTTCTTAAAGCCATCGATAAAATTACATCGCCAGAAGGTTTGGGGATGTCGCCTAAGCGTATTGTGGTGTCAACGTCTGGAGTGCCAAAAATGATTAAGAAGATGGCAGATGATACTGTAAAATTTAAGTTAGCGGTTTCATTGCATTCTGCAATAGACGAAATACGTACGTCTATTATGCCATTTAATGCCACATTTCCATTACAAGACTTGCGAGAAGCCTTACAGTATTGGTACGCAGCTACAAAAAACAGAATTACCTATGAGTATGTGGTATGGGATGCTATTAACGATAAGCGCAAAGATGCCGAAGCTTTAGTAGAGTTTTGTAAATTCGCACCAAGTAAAGTGAACCTTATAGAATACAACCCAATTGATGATGGCGAATTTCAACAAGCGAACTCAAAAGCGATAGATATGTATGTTTCTGTTCTCGAAGCTAATAATATCACTGTAACGGTAAGGAGGAGTAGAGGGAAAGATATTGATGCGGCTTGCGGTCAGTTGGCTAATAAAAGTTAGAGTAAATCAAAATTTATTTAGATTTTAGACATAAAAAAAAGCGGCAATTGCCGCTTTTTTCTGTTTGAATATAATATTATTCTTTAGTAACTCTTATCGTCTGAGTTTTATCTCCAGAAGTAATCTTTACTAAGTAAAGTCCGTTAGATAATTCAGATAAGTTAACTGAAGAATCAATGATAGAACTTTTAGTAAAACTTGCTACATTTTGACCAAGTAAATTAAATACTGCAACAGTATCAACATCTTGATTAGATTTAATATTTAAAATACCAGAAGTAGGGTTAGGGTACACACTTAATGGTGTCTCTAATTCATTATCTTCAATAGATAATACGTCTCCAGTAGTGAAACTCCACACAGGACCTTCGGTTACTCCAAAGCAGTTAGCAACATCTACACTCCAATAGTAAGTTGTGCTTACTGATAACCCAGATAAAACATCACCATTTTCCCAATCGAAAGATTGTGTTGGAGGGTTTGCGGTACCTATATTTAAAATATAAACATCGTCAGGTCCTCCTTCAGCCCAACTGAATGATAAACCACCTTCAGGTGTTTCTGATAAATCTACAGACGGTGCAGCGTCAGCAGGAACTGGTGCACTTGGCTCCGCAGGTAAAGCCGTTTCAGTACAAGCAGCAGTTGTAAAGCTAAATATTTCACTTGTAACTGAGCTACCTGCACAATTAACTCCTACTACATACCAGTAATAAGTAGTGCCAGGTGCAAAACCATAAAGCAACGAATTTCCACTAGTGAAATCATCTACGGGGCCTATGTTGTCAGCCTCTGGGTTTGTTCCAATACTAAAATTATAGCTTGTTGCAACATCTCCTGTCACAGCCGCGTCCCATTCAAAAGGGCCAACGGTGTTAGTGTCTGGCGCGTATTCAACAGTTATGTCAGTAGCTCCATTTGCTGGACTTGTTAATGTTGGAGCATTTGGCACGCTTTCCGTACATTGAAAAACAGTAACATTATCAAAGGCCCATCCCCAAGAATAGTCTCCAACCCATCTAAATCGAACTTGTGCTGTTGCAGAACCTGCAAGCTCTGTAGAGACATCTAAGGTTACATATCCATAAACACTATCTGCTACTAAATCATCACCATCAAAAGTTGCTACTGGTACCCATGCAAATCCATTAGTTGTTACCTCTACGTAACCTACACCTCCGTAACCAGCACTGAAAAAATGATTAAAACTTAGTGTAAGTGTAGTCAGGCCTGAAGTATCAAATTGTGGGCTAGTAAGTGCTACATTTTCTGCAGTACCAGATCCGTAAGCATCACTATCTAATATAGCATAGTTACCATCCATTGCAGAAAGGTCATAGAGATAAGCATTGCCAGCAGTAAATCCCACAGCATCTCCAGTAGAACCAATAGACCAAACCTCGCCACCACCGGCAATATCATTGTTAGTCCAAGTTGCAGGTATATCTGTTCCTGCTTCAAAATCTTCTGATAAAACAACTTGTCCATACATTAGAGACGTTGTTAAGAAAAGAGTAAATAAAAAAGTAATTTTCCTCATGTGTTTAATATTTTTTTTAGTTAATCCGATAAAGTTACAAATTATTCTGAGTAGTAAAAGTTAAAATTCTATAATTACCGTTTTATGAATAATCAGTATTATGATTTATAAATTCGCAACAATTGTATTTAATGTATATAGTTCTGTTGTTTTTGAGTAGGTGAAATAAAAAAACGTTTCAATATAATATTGAAACGTCTTTCGTATTTTTAAAAAATATTATAGGTTATAAAACTATTTTTTTGCGAATTACGGAATTTGTATAAACATCCTCTAATTCTACAATATAAACACCTTGTGATAGCCTTTTAGCTTCAATTATATAACTATTGTTATTAATTGAACCATTTAATATTGATTTACCAGAAATATCATAGACATTATAATTAGTATTTTCAGGCAAATTATATAATCCTATTGAGTTATTTAAACCCACAATTCTAACGTTGTTTAGAGCGAACTGGTCAACACTTAAGGTTTGACCTGCTTCAATAGCTTCTCCTGCAGTTGCATTATAAGCATATTCTTTAACCGTAAAACTATCACCAGATTCGCTTACATCTAATTTAGCCCAACCGTAATGTGTACTTCCTGCTATTTGAAAACGTAAACCGAGATATTTGTCAGTAGCACCACACCAATTACTATCTCCTACACCTAAATAACAACTAGCAAAATTAAGAGTTCCTCCAGAGTAAAATGTTGATTGACCAGAGCTTATTATAGCGCCATTATCTAAGGCAAAAGGATAGATATACGAGGGTTGTGAACCTAAAATGGAATTAGAGCTATTTGAGGCATTATTAATTTGAACAAAATTATAAGCTCCTGCGTTCAATGTACCAGCATCAATATTAAAGTCAGCATTACCATCATTATCTAGATCTAGACTATAATCAATTAAGCCACCACCTGTAAAATCAGGGTCAACATCTGTGTAAATGATTTGACCACTGACATCTGTTAAGCCAGCAATTGCGAGTGATAAAGCACCATAATTAGCAAGTTTCTTTGAGAAATTTTTAGAAGTAATTTTTTTCATGTGATAATGAATTAAGAGTTAAAGACAGAAAAGTAATTATAAAAAGTGAATTTTATTGGGTTCTGGGTTTAAAACTTTAAGGTTTTTGATCGTTTTTGTGAGATTAGTAAAAAATGCAATTATTTTTACGGATATAATATTTTTTTTTTTTTTTCAAAAATCTATAATTAGGTTTTAAGTATAATGTTTTGTTTTTTTATATAAAATTACTTTTTATGGCTATAGATAAGGATGAATCAGTTAAATCAGAGAGTTTCAATGTAACAAAGAAAGGGTCTTTAGGATTACTTGCTTTTGGTGATATAGGATTGCGCGAATGGAGAAAGGTCAAAAACAATGTAGAAAAATCAAAGGTAATTACTGATGAAGAAAGATAAAGTGCTGTTAATAGGTTGGGATGCCGCAGATTGGAAAATTATAGGGCCACTTATGGCAAAAGGGCGTATGCCAGCATTAAAAAAATTAATAGATAGAGGTGTTTATGGTAATATGAGCACCATGAATCCTCCGTATTCCCCAATGCTTTGGAGTACTGTTGCTACTGGTAAAACACCAGATAAGCATGGGGTTTTAGGGTTTATAGAGGTTTCTCCTGATAGAAAGGGTATTAGGCCTGTAACTGTAAATTCAAGAAAATCAAGGGCGTTATGGAATATTTTTCATAATCAAGGTTTAAAAAGTAATGTGGTTGGCTGGTGGCCTAGTTTTCCCGCAGAGCCAATAAATGGTGTTGTAGTTTCAGATAAATTTCAAAAAGTAAATAAAGATCCTAGTAAGAAGAGCCCAATTGTAAAAGGGACTATTCATCCATGGGATTTGGTTAAGGATATTCATGATTTACGCTTGTTTCCTCATGAAGTTACAGAAGCTCATATTTTACCATTTATTCCTAGGGCAGCTGAGATAGACCAAGATAAAGAGCAAAGTTTATTTAGTTTTGCTAAGATGTTGGCAGAAAATACTTCGGTACATGCCGCAGCAACAAATCTTATGCGGACTACAGAATGGGATTTTATGGCCGTTTATTATGATTTGATTGATCATTTTTGTCACGCTTTTATGAAATATCACCCACCAAAATTAAACCACATAGCACAAAATAAGTTTGAAATATATAAGGATACAATCCATGGTGCTTATATGTATCAAGATATGATGCTTGAACGAATGGTTGACTTAGCAGGAGAAGACACTACGATTGTTGTAATGTCTGATCATGGTTATGAGTCTGGGAATAAGCGAATTCTAAAAATGCCTAAATATCCAGCGGCTCCAGCTTTAGAGCATCGTAAATTTGGAATGTTTGTGGCTGCTGGTCCT
Organism: Winogradskyella psychrotolerans; assembly: GCF_018860545.1. GTDB lineage: Bacteria > Bacteroidota > Bacteroidia > Flavobacteriales > Flavobacteriaceae > Winogradskyella > Winogradskyella psychrotolerans_A. The sequence continues at coordinate 162,680 of NZ_JAHKPN010000039.1, forward strand.
AATATTAAGAAAAATGAAAAAGTATTTGGTTTAAGCTTAATCGATGTGGCTCCAACCATTTTACAAATGTTTGGTTTGCCTGTTGGAAAAGATATGGATGGTAAAGTTGCTTTAGATATATTTAAGAACCCTAAAAAGGTGAATTATATTGATAGTTGGGAGGATGTAAAAGGTGATTTTGGTGAACATAAGTCAGATTTAAGTGATTTGTTAGATGATGAAGAAGCTATGCAACAATTAATTGATTTGGGGTATATTGATAAACCTGATGATAATATTGAAGTAGCTGTACTTAAGACGAGTAGTGATTTAAGGCACAACTTGGCGAGAGTGTTTTTAGGTAAAAAAGATTACTCAGAATCTAAACGAATTCTGTTAGAGTTGGTTAGTTATCAGTATCCTAAATACGATGAAAAGGCCTTTGAAGGTAAGAATAAAAATCTATTAGCGAGTCAAGGCTATAAAATTGGAGATCCTGTTGTGGATACAATTCCATATTATATGGATTTGCTTGCTATAGCACTTTCAGAACATGATTATGATGTTGCAGAAGTCTATCTTAATAATTTACGAAATTTTGATAAAAAATTCGAACTTAATACTTCTGTGTCTGAAGCCAAAATTTTATTAGGAAAAGGCAAAGTACACCTTGCTCTAAAGTGCTTGGAGGATGCCAAGAATAAAAAGCCAAATTCCCTAGTTTGGTATCAGATAGGTAAAATATATAAACGATTAAGTCAGTATGAAAATGCTAAAGCTGCTTTTGAGTCTGCCTTAGATTATGAGATTGATAATGCAAAATCACATCAAGCATTAGCAGATGTTTTAATTATGCTTAATGATTATGAAGAAGCTGCAGAACATGCATTAACAGCAATAGAGTTGGTTAAGTATTTTCCGGCAGCACATTACACTTTGGGGCAAGCTTTAGAAAAGTTAGGGGATTTAGAAAATGCTAAAAAAGCCTATGAAACTGCTTCCAAGTTAAAACCAAAGGACCATCAAAGAGCGGAACAAGCCATTGAAAATATTAATGAAAAACTTGGTGAACCTATAAGTTTAAATGATAAAGCAGAATATAAATATAGAAAAGATCAAATAGTAATTGTTTCTGGTCTACCGCGTTCTGGTACGTCTGTAATGATGCAAATGCTTAATAATGGAGGTATAGATGTCTTAACCGATGGAAATAGAAAATCTGATGAATCAAACCCTAAAGGGTATTTTGAGTATGATCCTGTAATGGCTTTACATAAAGATAATTCTTGGTTGGGAAAGGCGCAGAATAAAACTGTAAAGGTAGTGGCGCCATTACTAAAATTTTTAGATCCTAAATATAGGTATAAGGTTATTTTTATGAATAGAGATTTAACCGAAGTTGTGAAATCTCAGCAAAAAATGGTCGGTAAAAATTCTGAAATATTACCTATTAAACTTTTTGAATCCTATAATAAACATTTAAGCCAAGTAGAAGTTTGGAAGGATAATGAACCAGGTGTAGAGCTTATTTACTTAGATTTTAAAGAGGTGCTCTTCAATACAGATGAAGTTTTAGATAAAGTGACATCTTTTATAGGTGTAGATTTAGATAAAACTAAAATGATTAAAAGCATAGACAAAACACTATATAGAAACAAATCCTAAATTTAAGTTGTAAAATAGTTTATCAAAAGCATTTTTAGTAGGTTTGTTTTTATATGTATTTTGCTTTTGAAAATAACTGAACAGATAAAATTACCTATTGCTTACGAGATGGATCTTTTTGAACAAAAGTTTCAACTCTCTATGGCTAGTAAGGTCGCACTGCTTAATCGGATTACTCATTATATCGTAAACCGAAAGGGGAAGCAAATGCGACCAATGTTTGTGTTTTTAGTGGCTAAAATGATGAATAATGGTGAGGTTAGTGAACGGACCTATAGAGGTGCTTCGGTAATAGAACTTATTCATACAGCCACATTGGTTCATGATGATGTGGTAGATGATAGTAACCGAAGACGCGGTTTCTTTTCAATTAACGCCCTCTGGAAAAATAAGATTGCCGTTCTCATTGGTGATTTTTTACTCTCTAAAGGGTTATTACTTTCTATTGATAATAATGATTTCGATTTACTAAAAATTATCTCTGTTGCTGTTCGTGAAATGAGTGAAGGAGAATTACTTCAGATAGAAAAAGCGAGACAACTCGATATCACTGAAGAGATATATTACGAAATCATCCGACAAAAAACAGCTACTTTAATAGCGGCTTGTTGTAGTCTTGGGGCTGCTTCCGTAAAACCGAATTCTCGAGAAGTAGAAACCATGCGCAAGTTTGGTGAATTGATTGGTATGGCATTTCAGATTAAAGATGATTTGTTCGATTATGGAAAAGAAGCTATTGGCAAACCAACAGGTATAGATATTAAGGAGCAAAAAATGACCTTGCCTTTAATATATGTCTTAAATAACTGTACCAAGAAAGATAAAAAATGGTTAATTAATTCGGTTAAGAATCATAATAAAGATAAAAAGCGGGTTAATGAAGTTATTGCTTTTGTCAAAGCTAACGGAGGTTTGGATTATGCAGTAGCTAAGATGAAAGCATTTCAAGAAGAAGCCTTAAATATATTAGCAAATTACCCAGAGTCACCATACAAAGCATCTCTTAAGCTGATGGTCGATTATGTTATTGATAGAAAAAAATAGAACTTAAAACAAGTCTAAATTAATTATGTTGTCATCGTTTGGGAGGTACTCATAGCATCTCCAAAAAATGTCACCACCACCATTATATTTCCATACGACATCATTATTAGGTGTTACCTCCCAAAAGCCATAATCTCCTTCTGTAATAAGGGTGTTTCCATTTTGTAAGCGTACAGCACCAGAAACCCGACCAAAATAAAAGTCCGTATCAGTAAAACTCCAAACTATTACTGGTTCGTTATTTGTATTTGGGAGTAGGGAAAAATTGTCGGGTAAATCTAGTTCGAAAACCGTTGATTGACTTACATCATTACCATTTCCATATACCAAAATGTTTCCTGCCCCAGGTTCATTATCTTCTAATAAATTTGGGAAATGGTTATTGTAAAATAAACGTTGTCCTTGAGTATTTTTGTAAGCTTCAGGATTACCGAATCTATAAATTAGGTTACCACCTTTATCGTAATTTCCACCAGAATTTGAAGCTGCTTGTGCTGTCGTTGTGCTGTGATCTATGACCCAAACTTCATTGTAATAATTAACACTCAAATAGATAACGTTCTTGTTGGCGTCATAATCGAGGCCATTGGCGTGCATAATATCACCATTATCAACAAGGTCGTAATTAATATCAATGAGTTGAGGGTTGTCACTTACATTACCATAGTTCGGTAAGGTGTTAAATTTGTCTTGAATAATATGATCAAAACTATGCCACTCCCATACTATTTGATTTGTGCTAGGGTTAACTTCAACTAGAACTTCTGGAAAAATATCAGTTGTAACTGTGTCCACACCTGCTAGAGCCGCTTCAATACTGTTAATTTTTTCCCAAGCAATAAATAATACATTACCATTTGGTAGTATTTCAACATCATGGTGAGCAATCGTATTCTCAGAGGCATAGTTATATTCCCATTCCGTAGTGCCATCAGGGTTTAAGATTTTCAATAATCCTCCGTAACCACCAAAAGATATGTCTGGATTACTAGATTTAAAAATGCCTAATAACTTACCGTCTGAAAGAATTTCTAAATCATTCCCTAAATTTTCTTCAAAGGTCCATTCGTGTACCTTAAAACCTTCTTTATTTAATAAATAAGATGTTTCTGAGCCATTTTTAATAGCTAAAACATAGCCGTTTTGGATAAGGTCACCATCGTATACTTCTACGTTTTCCGATAAAACTACAGGTGTAATGGGGTGGTCATCATCGTTATTGCAGCTAAGGAGTATAAGCGAAACTATAATAGAAGGAAGAATTGATAAATATTTCATTTAAGTTTTTATGGTAAAATTAAGTGTAATATTTCTATGAATAGGTTATAACAACTAAATTTATTAATTTTTATAAAAGGCTAGTGTGAGAGTTGTTACTATTTAAAAGTAATATTTTTTGAGTGTTAAAAATATAAAAACCAGTTATTTAGGTATTTTTTGAGATATTTTTCACGTCCCAAGCAACCCTTGGCTACAAAATTGCGTCTTTATAAGTAGAAAGGCATCTGAACGTATTCAGAATTTAAACCCAACCATGAAAGTTATACAGCTTCATAAAAACGAAACAAAACTTATAGAGCGCGCTGTGAATAAAAATCGCGAGGCACAGCATATAATGTACGAGCTACATGCTCCAAAAATGTTGAGTGTTTGCAGATACTATATTAAGGATGTGCACCAAGCTGAAGAAGTAATGTTGAATGGTTTTTTTAAAGTGTTTAAATATTTGAAGACTTATAAACATGAAGGTAGTTTTGAAGGTTGGATAAGGCGAATTATGGTAAGAGAATCCATATCCTATTTGAGGCAAAAAAAGAAAATTGAATTTGCTGTTGAAGATGATTATTTAGATGAAGGCTCATCAAACAACATTAATACCAATATCGAAGTTGAAGAGATACAACAACTTATAGATAGTTTGCCGGAGGGTTACCGAATGATCTTTGTAATGTATGCGATAGAAGGGTACAAACACAATGAAATTGCAGAATTGTTAAAAATTTCTGAAGGCACTTCTAAATCACAACTATTTAAAGCACGACAGATGCTTCAGAAGAAATTAAAAGAATTAAATAACAGCAGTTATGGCACCAATTAAGTTTGAAGAAAATATAAAAGATAAGCTAGAACAGCGGACGTTGCAACCATCATCAGAGAGTTGGTCTAAACTATCTGAGCGTCTAGATGCGGAAGATAATAAATCAAAAAAACCAATCTTCTGGTGGTTAAGTATAGCTGCAGGATTATTAATTATGATAGCGATATCAACACAGTTTTTTAGTACTAATGAATCGGAAACCGTGTTGCCTCAAATGGTAGAAGAGGAGGTTATTAATGAGCAGTTAAATAATAAACAACTAGAACCTATTCAAGAAGAAGCCGTAGAAATCGTCAATGAAGACTATAGTATTGAAGAAGTAAAGGGAACATTGCCAACGGTTAAAGAATCCAAAATTATAGATCACAAAAAAGTGATTCAGAAAAAGGCAGAGCCAAAAACTCAACTTGCCAATCAAAGTCAAACAGTTGAAGAACCTGTTACTTTAAATCCGCAAGAGCAATTACATAATGAAGCACACCGTCTTTTAGAAGAGGCAAAACTAAAAATAGCGGCTGCGGAAGCTGTGGCGACAATTAATTCTGATGAAATAGCGGTTACAGATCAAGAAATTGATTCTTTATTGAAAATCGCAAGCAAAGAACTTTTTAAGGACAACCTAAAAAATGAAACTTTAATAGCTATAGATGCAAATGCTTTATTAATGAGTGTTGAAGACGAAATGGGACAATCCTTTAGAAGCCGAGTTTTTGAAGCGTTAAAAGAGAGTTACAAAACGGTAAAAACAGCAGTTGCAGATCGCAATAATTAAGTCCCCTTAAAAAAGTGATCTCTTTAAGAGACTCTAGAAAAAGAATCAAATTAAACATCAATAATCAATAAATCAAAAAACGAACAATTATGAATACAATTACAAGAGTAGTAGTAGGCCTAGTGATAGCACTAACATTTACAACAGCACAAGCCCAAGACACGAAGATTGACAGCACCCAAATCTCATCAAATCAACTAAAAATTGATACACTTAAACAACTCAAAACAACTATTGAGAATGAAGAGCGTGAATTTTTAAAATCTGAAATAGCTGTAATTAATCAACGATTAGATGATGGTGACATATCGGCGTCTGAAGCAGAAAATTTAAAAAAAGAAGCCGCAAAAAATAGAGCGTTAAATATCGAAAATCGTTTAGCTATCATAGATAATAAAATAGCATTATTAGAGCGAAACGAGTCGGGTTATAACGTTGAAGAAGGTGATGGAGATGGATTTGTGCTTAGAATCGGTGGAGGCGAAGAAGACAAAGAAAGCTTTGTTTATTTTGGTGAAAAATCTAATGATAAGCCGAGAAAATACGACCGACGTACAACAACAAATGTAGTTTTCGCATTAGGTTTTAATAATGCTATAATTGAAGGGCAGAGTTTAAACGATTCTCCATACAAAATTGGAAGTTCTGATTTCTTTGAATTAGGTTATGCGTGGAAAACAAGACTTTTTGAAAACACTAATTTTTGGAGATTAAAATATGGTTTCTCTTTTCAGTGGAATAAATTTGAAATGGAGGATAATAATTATTTAGTGAATACTGATGGTGAAATTTCACTTCAAGAATTTCCTTCAGACTTAAATAAGGCAAAGTTTAGAACTACAAACTTAGTATTTCCAATGCACATAGAATTTGGGCCTTCTAAAAAGATTGAAAAAGACGATTACTTTAGATATTCAACGTACAAAAAATTAAAAGTTGGTTTAGGTGGTTATGCTGGTCTTAATATTGGTAGCATGCAAAAACTAAAGTACAAGGAAGATGGAGATAGAATAAAAAATAAGCAACGTGGTGGTTTTGAAGTTAACGATTTTGTATACGGATTAAGTGGATATATAGCTTTGGGAGATATTGCTTTATATGTAAAGTATGATCTTAGCCCCGTGTTTAAAGATCAACTAATAGATCAGAATAATATTTCAGTAGGAATACGTTTCGATATGGATTAATTCATCAATCAATCAATCAATCAATCAATTTTTGAGTGTTAAGAAGCCTTAATCTGTAATGGATTGAGGCTTTTTGTTTTAATGAGACACAACTTTCAATCCAACAATCGAAATGATTAATGTCGAAATGAAAAACAAGCGCCAAAACGTAGCAGGTTCCTTAAATACAAAAACACCAACAAGTACGGTTCCTACGGCTCCAATTCCTGTCCAAACAGCATAGGCGGTTCCTATAGGTAATTCTTGCGTGGCTCTAACCAATAAAATCATGCTAATGCTTAAGCAAACTAAGAATCCGATATACCAGTAAGTGGTTTCTATTCCTGTGGCTTCTTTGGCTTTTCCAAGGCATGCAGCAAAGGCAACTTCAAACAATCCGGCGATGATTAATAAAATCCAATTCATTTAATTTTGAAATTTCAATGATGATTCAAACACTAGTTTAATATATAAAATCGAAGTTCATTCATTTAAATGAGAAATTCAAATTTTGAATCTGAAAAAGCCTTAATCTATGTTTTAGATTAAGGCTTCTTTTTGTTATAAATAATAATTAAATCGACTACGCTGGGACTTTTACAGTTTGTTTTACTTTAGCATTTGTAGCTTGCGATTCAAACTGGTTAGACGTGTTTTTCTCGCCTCCGGCTTTCAAAGCTTTTTCACCTGCGAAAAATGTTTTATGGTCATCGCCAAGATCGGAACCTGCCATTCTTTGATGTTTTACACAAGATACTCCTTTACGGATTTCTTGTCGTTGTACTCCTCTTACATAAGCTAGCATGCCTTCTTCTCCGAAATAACCCTCGGTTAAATCATTCATGTGAAGCGCTGTAGTGTGGTAGGTTGGTAAGGTAATTAAGTGATGAAATATACCAGCCTCTCTTGCACTGTCTATTTGAAATGATTTAATCTTCTGATCAGCACGATGACATAATTCTGATGCATCATATTCTGCAGCCATTAAATTGTTTTGATCATAAGCCGTCATATTTTCACCTTCTAAAAGCATGTCTTCATAGACTTGCTTTCTAAAGCTAAGCGTCCAATTGAAAGATGGTGAGTTGTTATAAACCAATTTAGCATTTGGAACAACCGCTCTAACTCTATTTACCATATGTGCAATTTGCTTCACATTGGGTGTTGGTGTTTCTATCCATAACAAATCGGCTCCGTTTTGAAGACTTGTGATACAGTCTAATACCACACGGTCTATATTAGAACCGTCTTTAAATTTATACAAGCCATTAGCTAGTCTTACAGGACGCACTAATTTCCCATCTCTTTTTAAAAGGACATCATCTTCTTTGGCTTCTGAGATTTCTATTTCTTCTGCTTCCACAAAGGCTAAATATTGAGACGCTAGATCACCTGGTTCTTGACTTACAGGCAGTTTTTGAGTTAATCCGGCTCCTTCAGAATCTGTTCTGGCAACGATTATACCATCATCCACACCTAATTCTAAAAACGCATAGCGAACCGCGTTTAATTTGGCTATAAAATCTTCATGAGGCACCGTTACTTTTCCATCTTGGTGTCCACATTGTTTAGCGTCGGATACTTGGTTTTCAATTTGAATTGCACAGGCACCAGCTTCAATCATTTTCTTTGCTAATAAATAAGTGGCTTCTTCATTTCCAAAACCAGCATCAATATCTGCTATAATCGGAACGATGTGTGTCTCAAAATTATCAATTTCATCTTGTACATTTTCACCGTTTTCTTTTCTACGGAATAAATCATTCAAGGCTACTGAATCTGCTTGGCGTAAAAATTCATAAATCTCTTTTATCAATGCAGGTACAACCGTTTTTTCATGCATTGATTGATCTGGTAATGGTCCAAATTCTGAACGCAAAGCAGCAACCATCCAACCAGAGAGATATAAGTATTTTTTGTCTGTGGTTTTATGGTGCTTTTTTATAGCGATCATTTTTTGTTGCGCTATAAAACCATGCCAGCAACCTAGAGATTGCGTGTAATTAGATGAATCAGCGTCGTAATCTGCCATGTCTTTTCTCATGATGGCTGCCGTGTATTTAGCAATATCTAAACCAGAAGTAAAGCGATTTTGAGCTACCATTCTAGCGGCATTTTTTGAATTTATAGCATCCCAAGTTGTGCCATACTTTGCCTTAAGATTTCTAAACGTGTCTAATGCTGAACTGTAATTTGTTTCTGATGAATTTTTCATAATTTTGTAATACGTTATTGATTATTAATAATTAGATCCTGTTGATTGTGTCCGCAATCGCAGGATTGTTTTTTATAGATATTGATATGCTGGAAGGGTTAAAAATTCTTCAAATTCTTCTGATACTACCAATTGGTCAAATAAGTTAATCGCAAGCTCAAATTTGGTGCTATCGATAGTGTCTTCCCCAGCTTCTTTAAGAATCTTTTCAACTTCATCATTAAAGATGTCGTTGTACATTTCTATATTAAATTGTCGGCCATCTTCTATGATGACTTCATTTTTTAACCATTGCCAAACTTGTGTTCTAGAGATTTCTGCTGTAGCGGCATCTTCCATTAAATTATAAAGCGCAACGGCTCCAAAACCTCGTAGCCAAGCTTCGGTATATAAAATTCCAACATTGATGTTTTTTCTAATTCCTGCTTCTGTGACTGTACCTTTTGGCAATTCTACTAAATCTTGCTCCGTAATATGTACATCGTCTCGTGTAACATGTAATTGGTTTGGAGTGGGCATGTGTTTGTTGAATTCGGCCATTGCCACGTCAACTAAAGCAGGATGCGCAACCCAAGTGCCATCGTGTCCGTTCTTTACTTCACGTTCTTTGTCTTTTCTTACTTTCTCTAAAGCTGCAGCATTGGCTTTTTCATCATTTTTAATCGGGATTTGTGCAGCCATACCTCCAATAGCCAATATACCGCGCTTGTGACAACGTTGAATCACGAGTTTAGAATACGCATCCATAAATGGAGTGGTCATGGTAACCTGATCACGATTTGGAACTACAAAATCTTTGTGGTTTCTAAATTTTTTGATATACGAAAAAATATAATCCCAACGTCCACAGTTTAAGCCCACAATATGATCTTTCAATTCGTATATAATTTCATCGAGTTGAAAACTAGCTGTAATGGTTTCAACCAAAACCGTTGCTTTGAATGTGCCTTTTGGTACTTTAAGATAGTCTTCTGCAAAAGTGAATACGTCATTCCACCAACGTGCTTCTAAATAATGTTCCAATTTTGGTAGGTAGAAATATGGAGCTGTTTTATTGTCTAACATCGTTTTGGTGTTGTGGAACACATACAATCCAAAATCCACTAAAGAGCCAGAAGTTTCCTCATTGTTAATTATAAGGTGTCTTTCGTTTAAGTGTAATCCTCTTGGCCTTACTAATAAAACCGCTGTTTCAGTATTTAAATAATAAGACTTTCCGCGTTTTGAGTCTACTAATGAAATGGTTTTTGTATTCGCGTCAATTAAATTTTGCTGTCCTTCTATAGTGTTTTTCCAAGTGGGAGCATTGCTGTCTTCTAAGTCGGCCATAAACGTTTTGGCTCCAGAATTTAAAGCATTAATCACCATTTTTCTATCTACAGGACCTGTGATTTCTACGCGTCTGTCTTGTAAATCGTGTGGAATAGTGCCAGCTGTCCATTCGCTACGTCTAATATTCTTTGTTTCCTTTGGGAATTCAGGAAACTTACCTTCATCAAATATGGCTTGTTGTTTTAAGCGCCTATTTAGTAATTCTAATCGCTCTGAATTAAATTTTTCATGAAGTGCCGAAATAAAGTTAAGTGCTTCATCAGTTAAAATTTCTGGGTAGTAATTACTAACATCATTAGCGAAAGTAATGTTCTGTGATTTTAGAAGTGTGTGTGCCATAGTATTTAATTTTATAGGACAATAGTATAACAAAGTTTTATAAAAAACAAGCGAACGTTCGCTAAATATTGTTTTTCGCAAAAATAACAAGTTCGCAAAAATGATTATATTTGCTATTATGGAAGAAGGTTATATTAAACTAATTTTTGGGCTAAAGCTAAAGCAGATAAGGACTGATAAGAATTTGTCGTTGTTTGGTTTATCTAAACTTTCGGGATTATCTAAGTCGTATTTAAACGAGATAGAAAATGGAAAGAAATATCCTAAACCTGATAAGATTGCAACACTTTCTGAGAAATTAGATGTGCCTTATGATCAAATGGTGTCTCTTAAATTAGATAAGAATCTAGCTCCGATTGGTGATTTATTACAATCAAAAATACTAAAGGAGATACCTTTAGAGCTCTTTGGAATTAAAGAAAGTAATTTAATAGATATCGTTGCTAATGCGCCAGCAAAAGTGAATGCATTTATTACTACGATCATTAAAATTGCCCAACATTATAGTTTTAGTAAAGAGAGTTTCTATTTGGCTTCGGTGCGTTCCTATCAAGAAGCTAACAATAATTATTTTGAAGATTTGGAGCAAAGCGTTTTAAAATTTGCCAAGGCTTATCATGTAGATTTAAACAAAAGAATCACGTCGAATGATTTGTTAGAAATATTAGTCGAAGAATATGGTTACAGTATTCAAACCAATGAACTAAGCAAGTATGAAGCTTTGGGTAAGTTAAGATCCATATTTGTTCCTAAAACCAAAACCTTATTACTTACTGATGAAATAGACGAAGCTCAGCGCACCTTTATTTTTGCAAAAGAGATAGCGTATAATTTCCTAGAGATTAAGGATCGATTATATACATTTCCTTGGATTAAATTTGATACGTTTGATCAGGTGTTGAATAATTTTTATGCGTCCTATTTTGCTGGAGCGTTGGTTATTCCACGTGAAAAAATAACTTACCAATTAAATGAAGTTTTTGCAAAAGACACGTTTGATGCATCCTTATTTTTAGAAGCAATAGAAGCGTTTAATGCCTCGCCAGAATCCTTTTATCAGCGTCTAACCAATATTTTACCTAAGGCATTTAATATTCAAAACTTATTCTTTTTGAGATTCACCCATAAGGCAAAAAGTGATAAATTTTATCTTAAAAAGGAATTGCATTTATCGCATCAGCATTCACCACATGGTAACGAAACGGATGAACACTATTGCAGGCGTTGGGTATCTTTAAAAGTTTTAAAAGATATTAGTAAGAGTAAAAAGAAGCATGAATTTGATTTGCAGATATCTAACTATGAAAATGATGGTATGCAGTATTTAGTATTATCGTCTGCAACTAAAGACCCATTTAAAGAAAAACAATATAGAAGTATTAGTATAGGTCTATTAATTAATAAGCAGTTACAGCGAAAGCTTAACTTTTTAGATGATCCTAAGATAGATGCTCAAAATGTGAGTGTTACGTGCGAACGTTGTGCAATTGCCAATTGTAAACTTAGGCAAACGCCTCCTGTTGTTTTAGAAAAAAATGCTAAGAATCAAAAAATAGAATCGATTGTTGAAGAATTAAATGAGAAGTTTAGTTTATAGATCTCACTGTAGCAAAACAAATTAGTATTCTGACTGAAATAGATTCAAATTTTAAAGTGAAGTTAATTTGTCTTTTAAATTTTTAAAACAATTTCTTTGTCTTAAATTTACCAACTTGCTAAATTCCAAAAATTGATTTCACAAAATTCCATAGCACAAGTATTTGAAACCGCTCGCGTAGAAGAGGTAATAGGTGATTTTGTGCAGTTAAAAAAAGCAGGTACTAATTACAAAGGTTTAAGTCCTTTTAGTGATGAGCGCTCTCCTAGTTTTGTAGTGTCTCCTGTGAAACAGATTTGGAAGGATTTTTCAAGTGGGAAAGGAGGAAATGCGGTGACCTTTTTAATGGAGCACGAGCATTTTACCTATCCGGAAGCCATAAAATATTTAGCTAAAAAATACAATATTGAAATAGAGGAAACTGAACGTACAGACCAAGAAAAAGCGCAAGCAGATACTAGGGAAAGTTTGTATTTGGTGAGTGAGTATGCAAGTAGCTATTTTCAAAATGTGTTGCACAAAACCAATCAAGGAAAAGCCATAGGATTAAGTTATTTTAAAGAGCGTGGCTTTACAGATGAGACGATTAAGAAATTTGATCTTGGGTATTCGTTAGATGAATGGCAAGGCTTTACCGATGATGCTTTAGGAAAAGGTTATCAGTTAAATTTTTTAGAGCAAACGGGTTTAACTATAGTAAAAGGAGAAAAGCGTTTTGATCGCTTTAAGGGACGAGTTATGTTTCCAATTCATAGTATGAGTGGGCGTGTCCTTGGTTTTGGAGGACGTATTTTAACGAATGATAAAAAAGCAGCTAAATATTTAAACTCACCTGAAAGCGAAATCTATCATAAAAGTAAGATTTTGTACGGTTTGTATCATGCTAAACAAAGTATAGCGAAGGAAGATAATTGTTATTTGGTAGAAGGGTATACCGACGTAATTCAATTTTCTCAAACTGGTATTACCAATGTGGTATCTTCATCAGGAACCGCGTTATCACCCGATCAAATCCGTTTAATTAATAGATTAACAAACAATATAACCGTCCTTTTTGATGGAGATGCCGCAGGAATTAGAGCCTCTATCCGAGGTATAGACTTAATATTAGAACAAGGTGTTAATGTTAAAATCTGTACGTTTCCAGATGGTGAAGATCCTGATAGTTTTTCAAAATCAAATACCTTAGAAGAACTTACAGCATACCTTGAAGGGAATGCCAAAGATTTTATTCAGTTTAAAGCTTCGCTTTTAGTAAAGGAGGCCAATAATGATCCGATTAAAAAAGCTGAAACAATTAGAGAAATTGTAAATAGTATTGCTAAAATTCCAGATCAAATAAAGCGTGAAATATATATCCAGGAATGTGCACGCATTATGGATATAAGCGAGGATGTTCTATTTACAACTTTAGCACAAATTAGTAATAAACAGGCCCAGGATAATAATAAACCCAAGTCTTATATTTCATCTAGTTCTTCTGATCCAAATGAACCTCCATTTGAAGTTTTTAGGAATGAAGAGCCAAGTCGTAAGCCAAAAGTTGATATTCAATATGAATTAGAAAAGAAAATTATTGAAATTTTGATGCTTTATGGTGATCGGACAGAACAATTCGAAGATTTAATTTTACAGGAAGATGAAAGTTCGGGTGAGTTAGTTTTAGAGCCAACAAAACATGAAACGCGTGTTTTTGAAAAAATCTATCTAGATCTTCAGGAGGATGAGATGCAATTCTCAAATCCACAATTTAAAATTCTTTATTATTCTATTATTGATAAACTAAATCAGGAAGAAGGGTTTTCTACCAAAAACTTCATTAACCAATTAGATCAAGATTCGGCAAGCTTAGTAACCAGTATTTTAATGGAGGATGAACGTTATAATCTTCATGATTGGGAACGTAATCTAATTATACCTAAAGAAAAGAAAGATTCGGTTTCTCAATTAGTGAGTCAAACCATCTTAAGTTTACGCTGTCACTTAATCGACAAAAAAGTTGCTGAATATAAAAATGAAACCTTAAACGAAAATGTAGATACACGCTCCATTATTGAGGATGTAAAAGACTACGTTGGTTTAAAAATGTTATTATCTCGTAAACTAGGTAAAGTGGTTGGTTAAGGATGAAATTAAGTTAAGTTGTGGTGCTTTGCTTGATGTATTAAATCTACAATATTTGTGACATTTAATTTCTTAAACAATCTTGCTTTGTATGTACTAACCGTTTTTTCGTTAATATCTAACTCTTGTGCTATTTCTTTATTTTTCCGGCCAATAGAAAGTAGCTTTAAAACTTCAATTTCTCTAGTGGATAATTTTTTAAACATACGACTTCTGCTTTTTCGCGTATCTTCATAGCGATAATGCTTATCCATTTTCTCACTAAGTGACGTTTCACCTGCACTAATTTTACGTATGGCAGTTTCTATTTCATCAACGCGTGCTCCTTTGTTTAAATAGCCAGATGCCCCTGCTTTAATAGTGCTTATGGCATAAATTTCTTCAGGTTGGTGGCTAAACATTAGAACTTGAACGGATTTGTTCTCTTTTTTGATGGCTCTCAGTGCAGTGATTCCATTAAGTTCTGGTAAATCGATTTCAGATATTATAACGTCAACTTTATGACGTCTTACAAATTCAAATATCTCAATTCCACTTCCTAAACTACCGATGACTTTAAAATCTGCTTTACTGTTTAAGAATAGTTCTAATCCTGTCCTTACAATAGGATGACTATCTACAATCAGAATATGTATCATGATAATTGTATTTTGATTTTTGGTTAGGGTTAATTAATACGTTAAAAAGTGCTATTATCAAAAACTATCTGGAAATTTGTTGAGTAAAAATAGTTAAAAATTAAAGAAATTAACTATTTAATCTTTTAAAATGTAATTTTTATTTCAAATTTTTAGGAATTTCACAAACAGGTATAGGGTTCATTTTGTGTTTGTTAGAAGAATTGTAGCGTAAGTAGATCTCGATGATCTCACGTTTTCTGCCTTCAAAATCAGTAGCCGTTTTTCCGTCTTCTGTGACCTGCATTGCCCATTCCAATTCTGGGTAAGAGGCACCAATTTGGTCTTCATCACTACGAGCATCTCCAAATAAACCATCACTTGGCGCTGCTTTTATAATGGATTCTGATACGTTTAAAAAGGTCCCGATTTCATAGACTTCTGACTTTAATAAATCTGCAATAGGACTTAAATCAACTCCTCCATCACCATATTTTGTGTAAAAACCAACACCAAAATCTTCCACCTTGTTACCTGTTCCTGCCACTAAAAGGCCTAAAAGTCCAGCGTGATAATATAGAGTTGTCATTCGTAACCGTGCTCTAGTATTCGCCAAAGCCATATCTACAGTAGATTGTTTGCCTTCTAAGCTCACTTCGGTTTTAAATTCCTCAAAAACAGGAGTTAAATCTACAACGGTGTCTTTTACATTTGGAAATTGATGCTTTAAAAATGAAATATGTTCTTGTGCCCTTGTGACGTGGCTTGGTGCTTGGTGAATGGGCATTTCTATGCATAAAACGTCTAAACCTGTTTTGGCACATAATGTTGAGGTTACGGCAGAATCAATTCCTCCAGAAATTCCTACAACAAAACCATTAACGTTGGCTTTGGTGGCGTAATCTTTTAGCCAATTTACAATGTGATTTACTACGTTTTCAGTTTGCATAATGTTTTAATTTTAAGATTTAATGCTCTTATACCTCTTCAATAGAACTAAAACCATCTAATTTTTGTTAAAAGTCAAAAAGTAGAAACGAGTTCGTAAAGAAGTGTACCTTTGCACAACAAAAATAACGCAATCGAGTTAGGATTAAAAATATTTTACTAAATGCAAATAAAAATTTATTTTATTTTATTATTAGGGTTTACCATACTTTCTTGTGATGAGGATTCAAAAGTTGAAACTGAAATCGCTAAAGTTGAAGTAGATTTTACAATAGAACGTTTTGATAAAGCATTTTATGAAGCGACACCAAAATATCTTCCAAAGTTAAAAAGGGCTTATCCTTTCTTCTTTTCTAAGCATGAGCCGGATTCTATTGTAGTTGAGAGAATGAATGACACTTTGCAGAACGAAATTTTACGGGAGGTTGACATGGCCTTTAAAGATATTCAAAATACAAAACAAGAGTTAGTTTCTTTATTTCAGTATCTAAAATATTATGATAAAGTGTTCTCTACGCCAAGAGTGATAACACTAATTAACAATGTACAATATAGAGATAATGTGATTGTGACAGACAGTATTGTGCTAGTTGCATTGGATAACTATTTAGGTGAAAATCATAGGTTTTATGTGGATGGTAATATACCAGTATATTTGGCTAAAAACTTTAAAAAGGAACAAATAGTTGTTGATTTAGCAGACGCATATGCTAAGAAATACGCTTTTCAATCGAAAAGAAAAGCATTGTTAGAAGAGATGATTTATTTTGGGAAGTTACTCTATTTTAAAGATGTAGTGATTCCTTTTAAAACGGATGCGGAAAAAATGGGGTATACAGAAAGTGAAATTAAATGGGCTGAGGCTAATGAAAGTCAGATTTGGAGCTATTTAATAGAGAAAGAATTATTATACAGTACAGATCCTAAATTACCCAACCGTTTTATTGCAGATGCTCCATTTACTAAGTTTTATTTGGAATTAGATAATGAATCGCCAGGGCGTTTAGGTCAATATATTGGTTGGCAAATAGTAAAAGCTTATGCAGAAAATTCGGGTGATGACCTTATGAAAATTATGCAAACCGAACCTGAAGAAATATTTAGAAAATCAAAATTTAAACCAAAAAAATAATGTCTAAAGTTATAAAATCTAAAATTGTACTAAACGTTGAACTCGATGAAAATAGAGTGCCGGAAAAGCTAAATTGGTCAGCTCAAGATGGTGGTGTGAATAACGAGGAGGCTAAAGCAATTATGCTATCTGTTTGGGATAGTAAGGCACAAGAAACTTTAAAAATAGACTTGTGGACTAAAGATATGCCTGTAGATGAAATGAAATTGTTCTTTCATCAAACTTTGGTAACCATGAGTGATACTTTTTTAAGAGCAACACAAGACGAAAAAATGACCGGTGATATGAAAGATTTTTGTGATTATTTCGCAGAGAAGCTTGAGCTTAAAAAGTAGGGTCTTTTATAATTTCTCAGAATCCTGTGTAACTTCATAATAAGGAACAAGATTAAAACTATCTGATTCAATGTGCATATAGTTTTTCTTGTTTTTTCTTTTATGTCGTACAAAGTCGGTTGTATTATAGATCTTCCAAATAGTAAGTTCGTTTAATCGACCTGTGGTCGTTTGCATGTCAATCTCAATCTTTCGAATCATGCGATCAACGGTCTTTTGATCTGCTATTTTTAGTGCTTTTTCAGAAGTAGATCCATTATCTACTTTGTAAATCACCCAATATCTTGCATCTATATTGGCGGTTTTAGTAGTTGCTATTCTACCGCGTGGTTGTTGAAGTTTTACGGATTTTATGCCTTCGTTATCATATAAAGGAACGCTATTGCTAATACGTGGTGTTTTTGAAATACTGATGTATTCTTTAGCTTGGGTGCGATGTGGTGTGGCTTTTTTACCAGATAGCTTCAATTCTGTTTTACCTTGATGACTTTCAGACCCGTAAGATGTGTTTTTGGTGAAAGAATCTAGTGCTACTATTGGTTTTGCGTAGGTCAGAAACTTTTTGGGTGCATTTTCAAGAGTAGCAATGTTTGTTTTTGGGGCTATACTTTTATCATTAAGATCTCTAATTTCATGTGTCAAAGGTGCTAATTCCTCTAAACCAAAAGATTCATTTCTTAGTAAAGTAATAATAATTAACTTATCTCGTAGTACAGCTTCAACGGCATAGCGCCCCACAGGTATATCCGAAATTTGAATTTTTGCGACAGTGTCTTTTACTTTTATGACGCGTTCAAAATCATCATTAAAAATCATGAGTTCGTAAATGGTACGATCACATTTAAAGACAATACTGTCTTCTGTTTTGTTAAGTTGATGCTTTAGTTCTTTGGCTCTTGTATTGGTGTTTTGAAGTAATACAGATTTTTGTCCATAAGCTAAAGTTGACAAACATAACATTAAAATGATATATAGTAGTCTCATAATAAGTAGGTTTTTTGTTCTGGGGAAACAATTGTAACATAAAAAAATAATTAGATTTTCTTTATATTATGTACAAAGTTATTGCCTTTTTAAAAGGTTACATCATATAATAGATACGTGGTAATTTTTTTAGTTAATGTGCCGTGACTGACGATATAACACATAAATCCCCATGTAAAGTGTTCTATTTAAAGCTTGTAATGTAGTCTGATTATTTAATTAACTATGTTATCAAGGTTTAAAACATAGCGAAATAAATAGGTGAATTCTTATAAACTTTGAATATTATCAGATGTGGAATAATAAGGAGTAGGATTGAATAAATCCGTTGCCAATGAATATACAAAATCTGGGTTTGAAACCTGATTGTCCATAAATTCACTTTTGTTGTAAACCTCCCAAACAGTTAGCGTATTGAATTTTCCAGGGTCACTATTTAGTTCCATCTTATGTCTAAGAATCATGAGTTCTACTGACTTCTGATCTACCAATCTCATCGTTTTGCTAGAGCCACTATCATTATTAATCTGTGCTATAGTCCAAAAGTATTTTTGATTCTTGTTGCTGTGATTATTGGTGTTTCCGCGAGTCAAAAGAAACGCTATGCTTTTTTTTGGGGCACTCTTAATAACATTTAATTCTTCATCGAGCATCATGCCTTTGCCTTCAGCTATTTTTTCTGATTGTGAGTGAGATACGTTATAAGAGTCATCATGCTTTATTAAATCTAAGATTATAATCTTCTCAGCTAATTTTGTCTCTACTACAAAATTACCAACAGGCATATGCTTTAAAGGAATTTGTGTTTTGTGAGCTTCAACTACAACTGTTTGGTCATAATCGCTATTAAAGATTTCAACTTTTTCAATTTTAGAATTGCATTCCAACACCAGGCTATCCATTGTGGTGTTTAATCCATGTATTAGCTCTTTAGCTTTTGGATTATTATTTTGAAGTAATGTAATGTTTTGACCATAATTAATTGTTGTCAAAAGTAGGACGAGTAATGTACTTATGTTTTTAATCATAATAATCACTTTTTTTAGGTTAATGGGCTTACGAATAATCAGTTTTTGGGCATTGCTATTTGCGTATTTTATAACTAATTTAGGGTCTAATTACTTAGTTCACATTTATATAGGATGTTTTGCGTTTTTTATAGATTATAGACCTGCATCTACGATGTAAAGCAAAAAAACAAGATTTAATTATGCCTTATTTTGAGTGTGTTCAATGGTATTTTGATTAAATTAGCCTATGCGAAAAATTATATTTGGTGTCATAATTACTTTAGTTATTTTGTTCACATTTAAATATTGTGAAGACAAAAAAGAAGCTGAAATTATTATTGAAGAGCATAGTGCGTTAATTCAAGAACAAATTAATAATGTTGGTAAGTTAGTGGTTACCGAAGGTCATTTTTCTGAGGTCTTTAGTTATAAGAACTCTAAAGCTATTTTTGGAGATTTAATGTCTGCTGAGAAAAAAGCACTCGTTGTGGTGAATGCAGATGTAACTGTGGCTTATGATTTAAGTAAAATTGAATACAAGATAGATGAAGCCACTAAAACACTTCAAATCGTAAGTATTCCTAAAGAAGAAATTAAAATCAATCCAGATTTTGAATATTATGATGTGCAAGCCGATTTCCTAAATCAGTTTGAAGCCAAAGATTATAATAACATTAAAGATACCGTGAAAACATCCTTGATGAAAAAAATAGAAGCGTCCGATTTAAAATCAAACGCTCAAAACAGATTAATAAGTGAGTTGTCTAAGTTTTTTATATTGACTAAATCCTTAGGATGGACATTACAATACAATGAAAGCCCAATTGAGGATTCAATTCAGTTACAAAATTTAGAAGGCTTGTTAAATTAAATGCTATGCTAATTTTCGTTGCAAACTGCCAATTCCGCCCCCATTTATGGCATCAACACCATTAGATTTCAACATGCTCGAAGCACTTCCAGAACGCATACCACTAGCACAATAGGCAATAACAGGTTTATTTAATTTTTTAATCTCATTAATTCTATTGCCCAATTCTTGAAGCGGAATATGTTTCGCATTCTTAATATGTCCTCCTTGATATTCGCTTTTGGTTCTAACATCTAAAATAACAGCCCCTTTTTCAATGTATTCTGCAACGTTATTAGTCGATTTTCCAAATAAAGCATTAAATAATCCCATAGTATTTATTTTTTGTCAAAAATCCGAAAAGCATTCAAGACGAAACGTAACCAAAGTTACATTATTTTGAATTCAACCGAAAAATCTTCTTATTTTAGTATTCTACAATAGCTATGAAATCAGAAACACGTCAACAAGAAATTATACGAGTAGCAGCTCAACTGTTCAAGGAAAAAGGTTACAGTGCTGTAACGATGCGCGATTTAGCAAAAGCTATGGGTATAAAAGCTGCGAGCCTTTATAATCATATCAATTCTAAACAAGATATTTTAAATGCAATTATTATTTCTTTGGCTGAAGAATTTACAGATGGCATGAAGCAAATCCACTTGTCAAATGCGTCTTGTATCGATAAATTAAAAAAAATCATAGAACTTCATGTTCACATTTCAAGTAAAAACAGCTACGGTATGGCATCCTTAAATAACGATTGGATGCATCTTGAAACTCAATTAACTTACTATAAGAAATTACGAAGTGATTACGAAAACGATTTTAAAACCATTCTGAAAGATGGTATAAAATCAGGTGAAATTGTCAATATAAAACCAGACGTCATGATGTTTTCTATACTCACAACCTTACGTTCACTCTACATCTGGATTCCTAAAAAGGAGGATTTTAATCTTCAAGAGTTATCCAATAGCTTAAGTCATATACTCATTGAGGGTATCGCAAAAGATTAACGCAATCGCAATTGATTTCCCAATTGAGTTCGCTCAGAAAATCATATTAACAAAATCTTTGAAATTAATTTTATAACTTTGTCAAGTAAACTAACAAGTGTTAGTTAAATAAAAATTGATATTGAATTCGAAATAGGAGGTATTCCATTTCAAATTCAAATTCAAGTTCGATTTCAAATTAGATGGTAGAATTTTACAAATTGAAAGTTGCAGACCTATATAAGGAAACTGAAGATACTTCGGTAATTACCTTTGCTGTACCTTCAGCGTTACAAAGTACTTTTAAATTCAGGCAAGGGCAACATTTAACCTTGAAAGCAGATATCAATGGAGAAGATGTGCGTCGTTCGTATTCGCTTTGTTCTAGTCCAAATGATAAGCAATGGAAAGTGGCGGTTAAGTTAATTCCTGGAGGCAAGTTTTCTACCTATATTAATCAGTCGTTAAATGTGGGAGATGAATTAGAAGTAATGTCACCAAGTGGAACATTTGGTGTAGAGGTACAACCTGAAACTTCAAAAAACTACCTCTTTTTCGCGGCAGGCAGTGGCATTACACCAGTCCTGTCTATGATAAAAGCGCATTTGCAAGCCGAACCAAATGCAACATGCAAATTATTTTATGTCAATAAAACCGCAAAATCTATTATCTTTAAAGAAGAACTAGAGCAACTGCGGAATAAATATTTCGGAAGATTAGAAATCTACTATTTCTTAACCAAAGAACGAAGAGATATCGAACTTTTCAACGGACGTTTTGATGACGAGAAAATGAAAGTTCTCACAAAAACCTTCATCGATATTCCAGATACCAATGAAGTATTCCTCTGTGGTCCTGAAAAAATGGTCAACTACGTGAGCAATTATTTAATTAAAGCAGGATTACCAAAAGGATTCGTGCATTTTGAATTGTTTGTAACCGGACTTTCCGATGAAGATATTAAACGTGCAGAACGCTTAGCAAAACAAAACGTAGAAGGTACAGAAATAACCATTGTCGATGGAGGAAAAGAGTTTTCGTTTACTATGACTAAAGAATACGATAACATTCTCGATGCCGCTTTAGGTGCCGGAGCCGATTTGCCATTTGCCTGCAAAGGAGGCGTTTGTAGTACTTGTAAATGCGAAGTTAAAGAAGGTGCTGTTGAGATGAAAATTAATTACGCACTAAGCGAAAAAGAAGTATCACAGAATTTGGTACTAAGCTGTCAAGCCGTACCAACAACAGATAAAGTAATCGTCGATTTCGATGTATAAATAAGACTTGTCATTCCTGCGTAGGCAGGAGTCCATAATATTTTGAAAAAGAAAAGTTAGAGTTCAACAAGCTAAAGGCCAAAAGCCAGCAGTTAAAAGGTTAAAACCATGAGTGAAGAACAAATAAAAAATCTAGAAAAACAGTTCGAAGAGCGCATCGCAAGAGATGAAAAAATCGAACCGAAAGACTGGATGCCAGAAAAATACCGTAAAACACATATTCGGCAAATGTCGCAACACGCCCATTCCGAAATTGTAGGGATGCTTCCTGAAGGCAATTGGATAACGCGTGCTCCTTCATTACGACGAAAAGTGGCCTTATTGGCAAAAGTACAAGACGAAGCCGGTCACGGTTTATATTTATATTCAGCATGTGAAACCTTAGGGATTTCTCGCGATGAGTTATACGAACAACTACATTCAGGCAAGGCAAAATATTCATCCATTTTTAATTACCCAACCGTGACTTGGGCAGATATGGGAGCGATTGGTTGGTTGGTAGATGGTGCAGCAATTATCAATCAAGTGCCATTATGCAACACTTCTTATGGACCATACGCAAGAGCAATGATTCGTGTGTGTAAAGAAGAAAGTTTCCACCAACGTCAAGGGTATGAAATCATGATAAAATTGGCAAATGGCACACCAGAACAAAAAGATATGGCACAAGATGCCTTAAACCGATGGTGGTGGCCAAGTTTAATGATGTTAGGTCCTACGGATGCAGAATCTATTCATACCGAACAATCTATGAAATGGAAATTAAAACGTAAGTCTAACGACGATTTACGTCAACAGTTTATAGACCAAACTGTTCCACAAGCCGATTTAATTGGTTTAACCGTTCCAGACCCAGACTTAAAATGGAACGAAGAACGTGGTAGTTATGATTTTGGAGCAATTGATTGGGACGAGTTTTGGCAAGTCGTAAAAGGCCATGGACCAATGAATAAAGAACGCATGAAAGCCAGAGTTGATGCTTGGGAAGAAGGTCAATGGGTTCGTGATGCAGCAATGGCTTATGCCGAAAAGAAACAAGAAAGAAAAGAGAAGAAAGCGGTTTAATAAAATTAAAAAGTCAATGACTTTTGATTTAAAAACCAGTTAGTAAATAATCACCACGTTGAAATGCAGAATAAAAAAATTAAATCGTTAAGAATTTTTGAAGCTTGGAAAAAATTTAGATTTTATTTTGAGGTTTTAAAACTTTAGAAGAAGTTTTAAAAATTCCTCATTTCAACTTGAATTTTTGGTTTTGTATTTTAAAATCATGTCTGCAAGACATAATTTTAAAATAGTGTTTCAAGACAAAATGAACATAAAGAAAAAATAAATATAATTAAAAAGATACCTGCTTTCACAGGCATTAGAAGTTATGGCAACAAAAAACTGGCCTCTTTGGGAAATCTTCGTCAGAAGTAAAAACGGATTAGAACACAGGCACTTTGGAAGTCTTCACGCAGCCGATGCAGAAATGGCATTAGAAAACGCACGTGATGTCTACACCAGACGAAACGAAGGCGTAAGCATTTGGGTGGTAGAATCTAAAAACATCACAGCCTCAAATCCAGAACACAATGGTGAGCTATTTGAGCCTGCTCAAGACAAAGTGTATCGTCACCCAACATTTTACGATTTACCAGACGAAGTAAAACATATGTAATTTGAGCAATGCTCAAATTACAATTCCTACGAAAGTGGAAAACTCATAAATTGAAAATCATATTTTGATACTTAGAACTGTCCCCTCGAAGGGACTTTAGGAGTGTTAAAACGAGAACAGTTCAATTTTCAAAGAATAGTAAAATTATTAATTGAATGCCTTCGAATTCATATTCGACATCAATTTCAATTTAAAATATAATGAATAACAATCTATATAATTACATCCTAGGCATCGCAGATAACAGTTTAATCCTCGGTCAAAGACTAGGAGAACTCACAGGTCATGGGCCAAGTCTAGAAACCGACATCGCTTGTACCAATATCTCATTAGATTTATTTGGACAAGTACGAAGCTATTTTCAATACGCAGCAAAAATTGCAGGTGATGACCGAACCGAAGATGATATTGCAATGCTTCGAAAAGAAAGAGACTATGTCAATGTTTTATTGGTAGAACAACCTAATACCAATTTTGCTTATACCATGGCACGTCAGTTTTTATTCGATGTGTACCATTTAGCCTTTCTTTCAGAGTTAGAAAAAAGTAAGGATTTAACATTATCTGCAATAGCAAAAAAATGTATTAAAGAAGTGCGTTACCACGAACGTTTCTCGTCCGATTGGGTAAAACGTTTAGGTGATGGCACAGCAGAAAGCAAAACTAAAATGCAAAATGCCATTAACGATTTATGGACTTATACGGATGAATTATTTCATCAAACGGAAGCTGATAAAGCAATGGTTAAAGAAGGTATAGGAGTAGATGTTACCAAACTAAAAGAAGCCTATTACAACAATGTAAAAGAACTTTTAGAAGAAGCAACATTAGAAATTCCAGAATCCAAGTATTTTCAAAAAGGTGGCAAAAAAGGCATTCACACCGAACATTTAGGGTACTTATTAGCCGAATTACAATATATGCAACGTGCCTATCCTAATATGGAATGGTAAGAAAAGAATTCGAAATTGAACTCGAATGTTTAAACTAAACTTTTCAAATTCAACTTCGAATTCAATTTAAAAGATGACAACAGAACAACAAATAGACAAAATCTTAATTCCAATCTTGGAAAAGGTTTCTGACCCAGAAATCCCAGTCCTTTCTATTATGAACATGGGAGTTGTGCGTTCTGCGGTTATCGAAAATAACATCGTTAAAGTAGAAATCACACCAACTTACAGCGGTTGTCCTGCCATGGATGTGATTGGCGACGATATTAAAGCAGCATTAAAAGCAGCAGGATACCATTCTGAAATAGAATTAATTCTCGCACCAGCTTGGACCACCGATTGGATTACACCAAGAGGGCGACAAGCATTAGAAGATTACGGCATAGCCGCACCTTTAGATGCAGAAGCAGATAAAGACGTGTTGTTAAACGGAAAACGATTAGTAAAATGTACTAATTGTAGTTCCACAAATACCAGATTAGTAAGTCAGTTTGGTTCAACGGCATGTAAAGCACAATTTCAATGTGATGACTGCCAAGAACCTTTTGATTATTTTAAATGTTTAAAATAAACTTGAACGTCCTGCTAGGTTTTAAAAACCTTGTAGGTATTTAATAAAAGCACATGAGCACAAGTATACAACTCAAAATAGAAAATAAAATAGCAACCATAACGCTAAACAGACCAGAAGTATTCAATAGTTTTAACCGAGAAATGGCTTTAAGTTTACAAAGTATTTTGGATGATTGCGAAAGCAATTCCGAAGTCAGAGCAATCATTCTAACAGGAAACGGAAAAGCATTTTGTGCTGGACAAGATTTAAAAGAAGTGACTTCGCCAGACTTAAACCTAGGGTTCAAAAAAATACTAGAAGAACATTATAATCCTATTATCACAAGAATTAGAAGTATAAAAAAACCAATTATTGGAGCGATAAACGGCGTTGCAGCAGGAGCTGGAGCAAATATAGCTTTAGCCTGTGATATTGTAGTGGCTCATGAAAAAGTAAGTTTTATTCAAGCTTTTAGTTTAATTGGTCTGGTGCCAGACAGCGCAGGAACCTATTTTCTTCCGCGATTAATTGGCTTTCAAAAAGCACAAGCTTTAGCGATGTTAGGTGATAAAATTTCAGCGGACGATGCCGAAAAAATGGGCATGATTTATAAAATGATTCCGTTAGAGAATTTTGAAGAAGAAGTAAACAAGCTAGCTTTAAAATTAGCAAATATGCCAACAAAAGCATTGGGTATGATTAAAGAATTATTCAACAAATCCATGACTAACGATTTAGATGCACAATTGACTTTAGAGTCTAAGTTACAAATTGAAGCGGCACAAAGTGAAGATTATAAAGAAGGTGTGGCGGCATTTATTGAAAAAAGAAAACCAAATTTTAAAGGAGTATAATTAACGTCAGTTCGAGTGAAATTGCTTTTTCTGCAATTTTGTATCGAGAACAAATTATGAACAAACAAACTCTCATAGAAACTCACAACCGAATAAAACCATTTATTCACAAAACCCCTGTGCTAATCTCGCGATTATTAAACGAAGAAACGGGTTGTAATCTATTTTTTAAATGTGAAAATTTCCAAAAAATGGGAGCCTTTAAAATGAGAGGCGCTTCAAATGCGATTTTATCATTAACAGATGAGCAAAGACAACGCGGTGTAGTGACACATTCATCTGGTAATTTTGCACAAGCGGTTTCCTTGGCAGCTCAAACATTAGGCGTTAAGGCTTATATCGTTATGCCAGAAAATGCACCACAAGTCAAGAAAAATGCTGTTAAAACCTATGGAGGAGAAATCATTGAATGCGAATCGACGTTAAAAGCAAGAGAGGAAACAGCAAACACCATAGAAAAAGAAAAAGGAGCATCATTTTTACACCCATCAAATCAAGATGAAGTCATTCACGGTAACAGTACAGCTGCGATAGAACTGTTAGAAGAACAGCCCGACTTAGACGTTATAATAGTACCAGTTGGTGGTGGTGGATTACTAGCAGGAACAGCCTTGGCAGCTCATTATTTTTCCAATAAATGTAAAGTGATTGGTGGAGAACCTATGGAGGCCGATGATGCTTACCGTTCATTAATTTCAGGTCGAATAGAAACCAATAAAACAACGGCAACCATAGCTGATGGTTTGCGAACACATCTAGGAAATCGTAATTTTCCAATCATTCAAAACTATATTGAAAAGATCATTCGGGTTGAAGAAGCTGAAATTATAAATGCCATGCAATTAATTTGGGAACGTATGAAGATAGCAATAGAACCATCGAGTGCCGTAGCCTTTGCTGCAGTTTTAAAACGTAAAGAAGAATTTGCAACTAAAAACGTAGGCATTATTTTGTCTGGCGGGAATGTAGATGTGAAAAATTTACCATTTTGATTAACGATTGTCCCATTGAGGAGACTTTAGGGGTGTTTAGACATTTTAGAAAAAATATTAAAAGAAAATGATGAATTAATTTCAATTTTTGTTGTTAGTATTAAAACAGCTTCAAATAAGTTGAAATCATAAAATATAGATGGAATATTAGGTATGAGTGAAAATCAAAAATCAGAAATCGTTAATCTACAATCTCAAATCAATAGAGTTGGAATAATAGGTTCAGGAACCATGGGAAGCGGTATTGCACAAGTTGCTGCAACTGCTGGTTGTAAAGTAAAATTATACGATACCAATCAGTCGGCTTTAGATAAAGCTAAAGCGTCTTTAGAGAAAATTTTAAATCGTTTAATTGAAAAAGAACGCATAGATGCTGCTGAAAAAAATAGAATTCAAGACAATATCACTTACGTTAATCATCTAAAAGATTTAGCCAATTCTAATTTAACGATTGAAGCTATTATTGAAAATCTTGACATCAAGAAAAAAGTGTTTTCAGAATTA
The DNA here is from genome assembly GCF_018860545.1 of Winogradskyella psychrotolerans. Lineage (GTDB taxonomy): Bacteria > Bacteroidota > Bacteroidia > Flavobacteriales > Flavobacteriaceae > Winogradskyella > Winogradskyella psychrotolerans_A. The sequence goes on from NZ_JAHKPN010000039.1 coordinate 190,681, forward strand.
GAAAGCTACGTGGCTGATGATTGTATTATTGCCTCAAACACATCAAGTTTATCTATAGCATCAATCGCTGCATCGCTGAATAAACCAGAACGTTGTCTAGGGATTCACTTTTTTAATCCAGCGCCCTTAATGCAATTGGTAGAGATTATTCCTGCCATTCAAACGTCAAAAGAAGTCCTTGAGAAAGCCATACAAACGATTAAAGATTGGAAGAAAGTCGTTGCAGTAGCTAAAGACACACCAGGTTTTATAGTCAATAGAGTGGCAAGACCTTTTTACGGTGAAGCGTTAAGAATATATGAAGAAGGATTAGCCGATTTTGCAACCATAGACCACAGTTTAAAATCTTTAGGAGGTTTCCGAATGGGACCATTCGAGCTGATGGATTTTATAGGTAATGATGTCAATTACACGGTAACCGAAACGGTGTTTACCGCGTTCTATTTCGATCCAAGATATAAACCGTCATTTACCCAAAAGCGTTTTGCGGAAGCTGGTTACTTGGGAAGAAAATCAGGAAAAGGCTATTATGATTATGATGAAAATGGAAGAAAAATAGAACGAACATCTGTCTCGTCGAGCGCAGTCGAGACGTCTATTTCAGAAACCATTTTCAACCGCGTCCTAGTCATGCTTATCAACGAAGCAGCAGATGCCTTATTTTTAAACATCGCATCCGCTGAAGATATAGATAACGCCATGACCAAAGGGGTTAATTACCCAAAAGGCTTACTAGCTTGGGCAGATGAAAAAGGTATCGATTGGTGTGTATCTAAATTAGACGAATTATATAAAGAGTACCATGAAGATAGATATCGTTGCAGTCCGTTATTACGAAAACTAAACAGAGAAAATAGTACGTTTTTTTAATTAAAGAGGAATTAGGGATTAGGAAATAGGCATTAGTATGAAAAGTAATTACCATTTTAAATTTGAGGATTTAATAGTATATCAAAAAGCTATGGATTTTGGTGAAGTGGTAGATGAACAAGTAAAACAATTTCCTAATCACGAATTATATGCTTTGTCTTCGCAATTTAGAAGAGCAGCAGATTCTATTGCTTTAAACCTTGCAGAAGGATATCCTGGTTCTGATGCTCAATTTGTTAAGCATATTAATCATGCTATTCATAGTGCTAATGAATGTGTAAGCTGTAGTACTAAAGCTAAAAGAAGAAAGTATGTTAGTTTTGAACAGAATGAAAATAATAGAAAATTAATTTCTGAATTAACTAAAATGATGTCATCATTAAGAAATAAAATTATTGAACGAAATAAGACTAATCCCTAATACCAAATTCCTAATGCCTTTAACCGGAGAACAAATCCCACATAAAATGCTATCCCAAGACGCCTACAGCACGTGGCTAGGCATCGAAATTCTAGAATGCGAAATCGGTCGCTGTAAAGTTGCGATGACTGTAAGAAAGGAAATGCTAAACAGTATGGGTAAAGCACATGGCGGAATAAGTTATTCTCTAGCAGATACAGCTTTCGGGTTTGCTGCAAACACACATGGTAAATATGCCGTATCCATAGAAACAAGCATTAATCATATTGAAGCGTTAGACGAAGGCGATTATATTGTTGCAGAATCGGTGATTGAAAGCGTTAAAAATAGATTAGGATTTAATATTATTGAAGTAAAACGTGGAGACGAATTAGTCGCGCTTTTTAAAGGTGTCGTGTATCGCACACAAAAAGATTGGAAGTAAAAAAATAAAAACTAAAACATTAAAATATGAAATGGAAAGGTAGAAGACAAAGTGGCAACCTAGAAGACCAGAGAGGTATGGGAACCAAAGGTAAAGTGGCTGCAGGAGGTGGAGTCATTGCGGTAGTTGTAATTTTGTTACAACTCTTTGGCGGTGAAACGGGTCAGCAATTGGCGCCAATTATAGATCAAGTTAGTAAAAGTAGCAGTACACAACAAGTAACTGAACGCGAGCTGACTTCAGAAGAAGTTGAAATGGGGGAATTTATGGCAACCGTTTTAGCAGATACCGAAGATGTATGGAACACTATTTTTACAGAAAACAACTTAGGAAACTACAAAGAACCAAAAATGGTGTTATTTACAGATGCAGTGAATACAGCATGTGGAAGTGCCACTTCAGCTTCCGGTCCTTTTTATTGTCCAGGAGACCAAAAATTATATATGGATTTAGCATTTTTTGACGAGTTAAAAACAAGATTCGGAGCGCAAGGAGGCGATTTTGCAATCGCTTATGTTACCGCGCATGAAGTCGGACATCATATCCAAACAATTCTTGGGACTTCTAACAAAGTAAGACAATTACAAAGTCAAACTAACCAAACAGGAGCCAATAAATTATCGGTAGCACAAGAGTTGCAAGCCGATTTTTACGCAGGCGTTTGGGCACACCATAATAAAGAATATTTACAAGCGGGAGATATAGAAGAAGCACTAAGTGCAGCCAACGCTGTTGGTGATGATGCTATTCAAAAACGAATGAGTGGAAGCGTCAATTCCGATAGTTTTACCCATGGCACATCCGAGCAACGTATGGAGTGGTTCATGAAAGGCTATAATACAGGTGATATTAGAAATGGAGATACGTTTTCTGCACTTTTAAATTAACCAATTCCTGCTAAAAAAAGACAATCTATTGTTTATAACAATTTGTTATTCCTGCGTAGGCAGGAATCCACAATAAGAGTAAAATATTAATTTGAAGTAGAAAATTCAATTTCAATATCAATTTCAAAAATGAAACAAGCATACATAATAGACGGCATTAGAACACCAATAGGAAACTACAAAGGCACATTATCTGCAGTGAGAACAGATGATTTAGGAGCATTAGTGATTCAAGAAATTGTAAAACGAAACCCAAACATCCCAAAGGAAGCTTACGACGATGTTATTATGGGCTGTGCCAACCAAGCAGGCGAAGACAATCGTAATGTTGCACGAATGGCAGCATTACTAGCAGGATTACCATTTACAGTTCCTGGTGAAACCGTTAACCGACTTTGTAGTTCAGGTTTGTCTGCAATTATCCACGCAAATCGTGCCATAAAAACAGGCGATGGAGACGTCTTTATTTCTGGAGGCGTAGAAAACATGACACGAGGACCATACGTCATGGCAAAACCATCAACCGCTTTTGGAGGCGATTCAAAAATGTATGATTCTACTTTCGGATGGCGATTTGTAAACCCGAAAATGCACGAAATGTATGGAACAGACGGCATGGGAATGACCGCCGAAAACCTAGTAGAAAAGTATAATATCTCTCGCGAAGACCAAGATAAATTCGCGCTTTGGAGTCAGGAAAAGGCAACAAAAGCACAAGAGAACGGACGCTTAGCAAAAGAAATTGTAACAGTCGAAATTCCACAACGTAAAAAAGACCCAATTCAATTTTCAAAAGATGAGTTTATAAAACCAAGCTCATCCTTAGAAGTTTTAGGAAAACTAAGAGCAGCCTTTAAAAAAGAAGGTGGAAGCGTAACTGCAGGAAACTCTTCAGGATTAAACGATGGTGCAGCGGCAACTATCATAGCAAGTGAAGATGCAGTAAAAAAATACAATCTTAAACCATTAGCAAGAATCGTGAGTTCTGCAGTGGTAGGCGTAGAACCACGAATTATGGGCATTGGTCCTGTGCAAGCGTCTAATAAAGCATTAGCAAAAGCAGGATTAACTATGGATGATATCGATATCATTGAGCTTAACGAAGCCTTTGCCGCACAAGCCTTGGCATGCATTCGCGCTTGGGGACTTGCAGATAACGACCCAAGAATCAATCCAAATGGAGGCGCCATTGCTATTGGTCATCCACTTGGCGTTACAGGAGCAAGAGTAGCGTATTCTGCTGCTTTAGAATTGCAGGAACAGAATAAGAAATATGCGTTGATTACTATGTGTATAGGAGTTGGTCAAGGTTACGCAGCAATAATTGAAAATGTGAATGTGTAATATAGTTTGGGCGTTACCACAAGGGTCGCGCTTTCGGCAGTCGCTCTCTGCGAGGAGCTTCAACAAAGCCTCAATCGCTAACGCATCTGTCAGCAAAGATTAGTGATTAATTAAAGTTTTGTCATTCCTGCGAAGGCAGGAATCCACTATAAAGTAAAAATGATGAAAAAAATAGAACACTACGTTCAAGGAAATTGGACAGCAGGAAAAGAAGAAGGAACACCAATTCTAGATGCGGTAACAGGCGAAGTATTTACGAGCATCGCAACTGAAGGTTTAGATATTCCTGAAATATTAAATTATGGAAGAATAAAAGGAGGCGAAGTGCTTCGTAAAATGACCTTTCAAGAGCGTGGAAACATGCTTAAAAAATTAGCATTATACCTTACCAAAAGAAAAGATGCTTTTTACGATTTAAGTTACAGAACAGGAGCAACTAAAGTAGATAGTTGGATAGATATCGAAGGTGGTTTTGGTAACCTGTTTGCAAACGCGTCGTTACGAAAATTGTTTCCTAATCAACCCTATCATGTAGAAGGTGATGCTATCGATTTATCTCGTGGTGGACGCTTTATGGCACATCATATTATGGTGCCAAAAAAAGGAGTTGCTGTGCATATTAATGCTTTTAATTTCCCGGTTTGGGGAATGTTAGAAAAATGTGCGGTAAACTGGATGGCAGGAGTTCCTGCTGTGGTGTTACCAGCACCTTCATCATCCTATTTAGCAGAAGCAGTTGCAAGAACCATTATCGATTCTGGAATATTACCAGAAGGCGCTTTACAAATCATTAACGGTACGGTTAAAAACATTTTAGATACTGTAGAATCTCAAGATGTAGTAACCTTTACAGGTTCTGCACAAACAGGAAGGCTGTTAAAAGCGCATCCAAGATTGATTCAAGAATCTGTACCATTTACCATGGAGGCTGATTCTTTAAATGCATCTATTTTAGGAGAAGATGCGGTTCCTGGAACACCAGAATTCGACTTGTTTATTAAAGAAATTAGAAAAGAAATGACCGTTAAAGCAGGTCAAAAATGTACTGCGATTAGACGCATCATCGTTCCGGAAAAATTAGTTGATGATGTACAAACAGCATTAGCAAAACAACTTGATAAAGTAACTATTGGTGATCCAAGATTAAAAGAGGTGAGAATGGGGTCTTTAGTCAGTCATCAACAAGTACAAGCAGTTAGAGATTCGGTAAACGATTTGTCAAAAGAAGCGCAAATTGTTTATGGTAATTTAGATGCAATTAATACCATTGGAGCAGATGCTAAAAAAGGCGCTTTTATTAGTCCGATTTTATTACGAGCTGATAACCCTTTTCAAAATACAGTCATTCACGAGCGTGAAGCCTTTGGGCCAGTAAGTACCATTATGCCTTATAAAAACTTAGATGAAGCCATTACTTTGGCGCAAATGGGTAAAGGTTCTCTAGTGTCTTCTATTGCAACTAACAACGATAAAATTGCCAAAGACTATGTTATCAATGCAGCGAGTCATCATGGTAGAATTTTAGTTTTAAATAGAGAAAGTGCTAAGCAAAGTACAGGACATGGTTCGCCATTACCATATTTGGTTCATGGTGGTCCAGGACGTGCTGGTGGAGGTGAAGAAATGGGTGGCATGCGTGGTATTAAACATTATTTACAACGTACAGCCATTCAAGGTTCGCCAACAACCATTACCGAAATTACAGGAATATATCAGCAAAATGCAAAATACAAGGAGGCAGAACAGCATCCGTTTCAATACCATTGGGAAGATATTCAACCAGGAATGTCGTTAAAAACACATAGGCGTACATTAACAGATAATGATATTCAGAATTTTGCCAATTTAACTTGGGATCATTTCTATGCACATACCGATATTACGTCTTTAGATGGAAGTATTTTCGAAAAGAGAACAGCGCATGGTTATTTTATAATTTCAGCAGCAGCAGGATTGTTTGTATATCCAAATAAAGGTCCTGTAGCAGCAAATTATGGTTTAGATAGTATTCGCTTTTTAAGACCTTTATATCATAACGATACTATTTATGTACGTTTAACTTGTAAAGAAAAAGTAGATAGAGATGTCGCTTCTGCAGAACACCCAAGCGGAATTGTAAAGTGGCATGTTGAGGTGTTTGATGCTAATTTTGAAAACCGTCCCGAAAGTCAGAAAACAGAAAAATATAGTCCGTTAGTCGCTGTAGCAACCATTTTAACGATGGTGCAGAAAAAGCAAGAAACTTTTGTGGAAATGACTGAAGAAAAAATTGAAGAATGTCTTTCAAATTTAAAAGCAGAGGCTCAACCAAAATGGGGAATTATGACGCCACAACACATGATTGAGCATTTAGAATATACCTATAAAATTGCTTCAGGCGACATTCAAGATTTTGAAATTGCCACACCAGATAAGATTTTAGAGAAGGTACATCATAGTTTGTATAATTATAGAAAGTTTCCAAGAAACTCACAATTCCCACAGTTAGAAAAAGATAAATTAAACGATTTAGTACATTCTGATTTAGAAACAGCAATAGAAAAGTTTAAATTACAACGTGAAAAATATATAGAGTACTATAAAGAACATCCAGAGGCAAAATTGAAGAATTTGGTTTTCGGTGAATTAAATAAATATGAAGCGTATTTATTAGAAAGAAAACATTTGAATCATCACTTTGAGCAGTTCGGATTAATATAGTTTTGTCATTCCTGCGAAAGCAGGAATCCACAATAATAGAATAATTTAAAAATAGATTCCTGCTTTCGCAGGAATGACATTAAAATACAAACAATATGAGTAACCCTTATGTCAATCTAGAAATAATAAACCAAGTAGGCTACATAGAATTCTTCCATCCTGCACACAACTCACTACCAGGAGATATATTAGCAAAATTAGCAAATACAATTACTGAAGCTGGAAAAAATGATGACATAAAAGTCATCGTTCTTAAAAGTGGAGGAGACAGAACTTTTTGTGCAGGAGCAAGCTTTAATGAATTAATAAATATTAACGACGAAGCCACTGGGAAAGTATTCTTTTCAGGTTTTGCAAACGTAATCAACGCGATGCGTAAATGTCCAAAATTTATTATTGGTCGTGTGCAAGGAAAAACCGTTGGTGGTGGTGTCGGATTAGCAGCTTCAACCGATTATTGTATGGCAACAAAATTTGCAGCAATCAAGTTGAGCGAGCTTAATATTGGTATTGGTCCATTTGTTGTAGGACCTGCCATTGAGCGTAAAATGGGATTAAGCGCTATGTCGCAAATAGCGATTGATGCCAATACGTTTTATGAGCCAGAATGGGCAAAACAAAAAGGTTTATTTACACAGGTTTATGAAACTACTGAGGAATTAGATGCTGCTGTAAAAACAACAGCAGAACATTTATGTACTTACAATACAGAAGCCATGTTAGAAATGAAAAAAGTATTCTGGCAAGGAACTGATGATTGGGATGTGCTTCTTGCAGAACGTGCAGCAACAAGTGGAAAACTAGTTTTGAGTGAGTTCACTAAAGAAAAATTAAAAGGATTTAAATAAAAATTTCATTGCGATGACGAAAAACGTGGTAATCTCTTGATGAGATTCTTCGCTTCGCTCTGAATGATAAACTCGACAAAAAAGATGGCAATTTATTCATTCAAAAATTACACACCAGTTGTACACAAATCCAGTTTCGTTCATCCATTAGCAGCAGTAACTGGAAATGTTATCATTGGAAAAAACTGTTACATTGGTCCAGGAGCAGCCATTCGTGGAGATTGGGGACAAATTATCTTAGAAGACGGGGTAAACGTTCAAGAAAATTGTACGGTGCACATGTTTCCTGGCAAGTCCATTACACTCAAGGAAAGTGCACATGTTGGTCATGGTGCTATAATTCACGGTGCTAATTTAGGTCAAAATTGCCTCATTGGAATGAACACTGTTATCATGGATGATGCCGAAATTGGAGACGAATGTATTATCGGAGCCATGTCGTTTGTAAAAGCCGAAACCAAAATTCCATACCGAAGTTTAGTAGTTGGCAATCCAGCCAAAATAATCAGAGGAGTTACTGATGAAATGATAGCCTGGAAAACCAAAGGCACACAATTATATCAGGAATTACCAGCAGATTGTCATGAGAGTTTAAAAGAAGTTGAACCACTTCGTGAAGTTCCTAAAAACATGAAAGTTCAAGATGAGGTATATAAAACCCTTCGGGAAACGTTTAAAAAATAAAATGACGTCTCTTCGAGTGATTCCGATTTTTTATCGGAATTGTATCGAGAAGTTTTTAATCTATTTGTTACTTATGAAACCCGACTCAAATCAATCTCATTGGTTTCTTTACTCGTAGACAAAGCAATCAAACTTTGTACATTCCCTAAATATGGAAGAAGCGTTAATTTTGAAATGATAAACGTTTCATAAGCTTCAATATCCTCTACAACTAGTTTTAATAAATAGTCAAAATTTCCGCTGACACGATGGCATTCTACAACTTCTGGAAAGTTGTTGATTTCCTTTACAAACTTTTCTAAATAACTTCGCGTATGACCTTGCAAAGTGATGCCTATAAAAACAGTCAGCTTTAAACCTATTTTCTTATTGTTTAAAATAGCGACATATTTTTCAATATACCCTTCCTTTTCCAATTTTTTTATACGTTCAAATATTGGTGAAGTGCTCATACCGAGTTCTTCTGCTATGCTTTTTGTTGTTCGATTGCTATTCTTTTGTAGTATCGCTAACAGTTGTGTGTCTATTTTATCTAGTGTATGTGGCATGAGAAAATTAGTTGCTTTAAAGCAGTAAATTTAGTGATTAAAAGTCTAATAATCTGTAATAGTATTTAATTTAAGAATAATATCCTTTTTAATAGTAAATTAAAAGATTTTAACAATTGTATAATTCAATATACATTATCTTTAGTTCTTATAATTCTAAACTACGCTAACTTGAAGAATTTCGAATTAAAGATGCCTAAAATGGGTGAAAGCATAACTGAAGGTACTATTATCAATTGGTTAATTTCTGAAGGAGACTCTTTCGAAGAAGGAGATATTATACTAGAAGTTGCAACTGATAAAGTAGATAATGAAGTGCCAGCACCAGCAGCAGGAACATTAGTAAAAACCATGTTTCAAGCGAAAGATGTAGTTCCCGTTGGAGACGTTATGGCTATTCTCGAAGTTTCAGAAGAAATTAAGTCTTCTAATAAGAAGCCTGTCATTTTAAAAGAAAAATCAATTCTTGAGAAAAAAGTTCAAAAAACTAATTCAAGATTAAACCTTTCTAAAAAAGAAGAAGTCAACAGTGTTTCTTCCCCTTTGGGGAAGTCAGAAGGGGCTCTTTTCTTTTCCCCATTAATCATTACAATAGCAAAAGAACATCACATCAGTTTTGAAGAATTAGCACGAATTCCTGCAACAGGCCACGAAGGTAGATTACGCAAAAGCGATGTATTTCAATATATAGAAGACGGTAGACCCTTTAAATTTCCACAACCCACAGCAGAGAAAGATCCAACAGCGTATCGTATACCACAATTACAATTCGATAAAGGCAAAGGAAAAGTCATAGAAATGGATCGCATGCGCCAAATGATTGCCGATCATATGGTATATTCTAAACATACATCACCTCACGTCACCGCTTATGTGGAAGCAGATATGACCAATATGGTTAATTGGCGTCATGCAAACAAAGTCGCTTTTCAAGAAAAATATGGAGAACGTTTAACCTTTACACCATTATTTGTAGAAGCCGTAGCAAAAGCTGTTAAAGATTTTCCGAACATCAATGCCTCGGTAGATGGCACTAACATCATCGTAAAAGAAGATATCAATATTGGTATGGCCACCGCATTACCAAGTGGAAACTTAATTGTTCCGGTGGTAAAAAATGCCGATACTAAAAATTTAAAAGAGATTGCTAGTAACGTAAACGAATTAGCAGGAAAAGCTAGAGAAAACAAACTAGCAGGAGACGATATAAAGGGCAGCACCTTCACAATTTCTAACGTAGGAACTTTTGGAAGTGTCATGGGAACACCAATTATAAATCAACCAGAAGTTGCTATTCTTGCTTTAGGAATCATCAAAAAAAGACCAGAAGTTATTACTACCGAAAAAGGTGATGAAATTGCAATTAGAAGCATGATGTATTTATCATTGTCCTTCGACCACAGAGTCGTTGATGGCTTTCTTGGCGGAAGTTTTGTAAGAAGAGTAGCAGATTATTTCGAACAATTTGATACTAATAGAGAAGTATAAATCATTTGTCATTCCTGCGTAGGCAGGAATCCACTATGAAATAATAAATTAAATAGATTCCTGCCTACGCAGGAATGACAGCAAATTATGAGCCACAACATATCAATACAAAAAGTAACCGAATCTAAAGTCAAAAATATAGACTTCAACAACATACCACTAGGCACAACATTCACAGACCACATGTTTATCTGTGATTATAACAATGGTGTTTGGGAAAACCCAAGAATAGAGCCAATGGGAATGATTCCTACACATCCAGCAGCCATGGCTTTACATTACGGACAAGCCATTTTCGAAGGCATGAAAGCTACAGTAGATGCTAACGGAAATCCTATGCTTTTCAGGCCATCTAAAAATGCAGCACGATTAAATTTTAGTGCAGACCGAATGGGCATGCCTCATTTTCCAGAAGATTTATTTGTAGAAGGCTTAAAACAATTAGTCGATTTAGAACGCAATTGGATTCCACCAATGGACGGAAGCGCACTCTATTTAAGACCTTTCATGTATGCCGACGAAGCCTTTATTGGTATGCGCGCAGCAACACATTACAAGTTTATAATCATGGCATCACCAGCTGGTCCATTTTTCACTAAACGTATAAAATTGTGGGCAGAAAATAAATATATACGTGCAGCCTCAGGCGGAACAGGAGAAGCTAAAGCTGCTGGAAATTACGCAGCAGCGATTCGTCCAACAGAATTAGCAAAAGCCAAAGGTTACGACCAAGTATTGTGGCTAGATGCGGTAGAACACAACTATATCCAAGAAGTGGGTACCATGAATATTTTCTTTAAAGTCAACGGAAAATTCATCACGCCAAAACGTGATGGTTCCATTTTAGATGGCATTACCAGAATGAGTGTTATCGATATTTTACGAGACAAAGGTTACGAGGTTACAGAACGCGCCATAACCATTCAAGAAATTCGTGATGCTTCGACTGATGGTACTTTAGAAGAAGCCTTCGGGACCGGAACAGCCGTTGGTATCGCTTACATTCAAGAGATTGCTATGGGAGAAAAAACCATCCATGTGTCCGATGAAAGTCCGGTTGGTTTAGAAGTTAACGATACTTTAAACAACATTAAAACTGGAAAAATAGTTGATAAGTTTGGTTGGATGATTAAAGTGGAAAAGCAGTTAGTATAACCTGCAAGGTTTTAAAAACCTTGTAGGATAAAAACAATAAAGAGCTTTAACAAAGCTTCAATTGCGAAGCAATCACGAGTTCTTATTTATTAAATAAGATTCAACGAGTAATCCCTAACGCGGAGATTACCAGTTTGTCATTCCTGCGAAGGCAGGAATCCAAAATAGTAGAGAATTTTAAAAATAGATTCCTGCCTTCGCAGGAATGACAATTATGAAAAAAGAAACACTAAAAAAAGGATTTTCAAAACTCTGCACAGCAAAAGCAATGGCAGAATTATACGAAGCTAATTTTAAACAAGTTTCAAAATACGTACATGCAACATCTCGTGGACATGAAGCCATTCAAATTGCTTTAGGTTTACAGTTATTACCTCAAGATTATGCATTTCCGTACTATAGAGACGATGCTATGCTATTATCATTTGGTTTAGAACCTTACGATTTAATGTTGCAATTATTAGCCAAAAAAGACGACCCATTTTCTGGAGGAAGAACTTACTATTCGCATCCAAGTTTAAAGGACGACGATAAGCCAAAGATTCCACACCAATCTTCTGCAACAGGAATGCAAACCATTCCGGCAACAGGCGTTGCCATGGGCATGCAGTATAAAGAATTACAAGGTTTAGACGATAAAACACTTAAAGATTTACCATTCGTGGTATGTTCTTTAGGCGACGCCTCAGTAACCGAAGGAGAAATAGCAGAAGCGTTTCAAATGGCAGCATTAAAGCAAATGCCAATATTATATTTAGTACAAGATAATGGTTGGGATATTTCTGCCAATGCAGCAGAAACAAGAGCTCAAAATGCTTTTGAATATGCAGCAGGATTTAAAGGTTTGGACGCTATTTCAATAGATGGTGCCAATTTTACAGAAAGCTATGAAGCCTTAGAAAAAGTTATAGAAACTATTCGTACAGAACGCAGACCATTTTTAGTACATGCCAAAGTACCATTATTAAATCACCATACGTCTGGAGTACGAATGGAATGGTATCGAGACGATTTAGATGAAGCACGTTCTCGTGATCCTTATCCTGTTTTAAAACAACAATTATTAGCTGCTGGCTTTTCAAAGAATGAGGTTCAAAATATTGAGACTTCCGCCTACACGGAAGTGCAAGAACACTTTGAAAAAGCCTTAAAAGCTGAAGACCCAAAACCTGAAGATTTATTTACAAACGATTTTGTAGCAACACCAATTACCGAAGAACAAGGCACACGTTCACCTGAAGGTGCTGAAAAAGTAGTGATGGTAGATTGCGCACTTTTCGCTGTAGAAGAATTAATGAAAAAGCATAAAGAATGTTTGTTATACGGTCAAGATGTTGGCGGAAGACTTGGTGGTGTTTTTAGAGAAGCTGCCACCTTAGCACAAAAATTTGGAGACGACCGCGTGTTTAACACACCAATACAAGAAGCATTTATAGTAGGCTCTACCGTTGGAATGAGTGCCGTTGGATTAAAACCAATTGTTGAGGTTCAGTTTGCCGATTATATTTGGCCTGGTTTAAATCAATTATTTACAGAAGTAAGTCGAAGTTGTTATTTATCTAATGGTAAATGGCCAGTTAGCATGATTCTTCGTGTACCAATTGGAGCTTATGGAAGTGGCGGCCCTTACCATTCCTCTTCAGTAGAAAGTGTAATTACCAATATTCGAGGGATTAAAATAGCCTATCCAAGTAACGGTGCCGATTTAAAAGGTTTGATGAAAGCAGCCTATTACGACCCAAATCCAGTGGTCATTTTAGAACACAAAGGTTTGTATTGGTCTAAAGTGCCAGGAACACAAGGTGCAACCTCTGTTGAACCGGGTGAAGATTACGTCTTGCCTTTTGGTAAAGCATGGGTGTTACAAGAAATTTGGAAGCAAGAAAACCTAGAAACATTAACTATTGTGACGTACGGATTGGGAGTGCATTGGGCCATGAATGCATCAGAAGAATTAGGCATGCAAGATCAGATAGAAGTGATTGATTTACGTACGTTATATCCTTTAGACGAAGACACGATTATGACATCGGTTAAGAAAACAGGAAAGTGTTTAGTGGTAACCGAAGAACCTTCAAATAATAGTTTTGCCAGAGCATTGGCTGGGAAAATTCAAGAAGAATGCTTTAAATATTTAGACGCCCCTGTCATGACTATCGGTAGCGAGAATATGCCTGCCATTCCGTTGAATTCAACTTTAGAACAAACAATGATTCCTTCTACAGAAAAGGTGAAAACAAAAATCAATACCCTTTTCAATTATTAACTTGAGAGTGTATTGATCTTTTGATTGAAGTAATTATTAAGCATAAAAAAGCCTATCCAAAAGATAGGCTTTATTTTTTCTTAAAAAGATTGTAAGATATATACTTATATAACTTTTACATTCACTGCGTTTAATCCCTTTTTTCCTTCTGCTAAATCGAATTCTACATTATCGCCTTCTCTAATCTCATCGACTAAACCAGAAATATGTACAAAATGCTCTTTGCCGTTTCCTTCTTCTGTTATGAATCCAAAACCTTTAGAGTCATTAAAAAATTTTACTGTACCAGTACTCATATTATAATATATTAAATTAAGCGGTAAATATAATGTAATTAATTGAAATTCAATTAATTTAAAGTGCTTATTTTCAAATAGCTTAACTCGCTCAGTTCTAATGTCTAGTTATTTATGGTATGACGTTTAAATTTGATATTCAGATAGTGGTTTGGTGAATTTTTCAGGGTTAGCTGCCAAATGATAACGTGGATCGTCAATAGCCTCTATAATTACATCTTTAAATTTGGGGCTAGCTTTGTAAAGCAAAATTTTACAATCTTCACTTAAGTGTTTTAGTTTTATAGTTTTACCTTCAGATTGATATTTTTCAACAATATTAAAAATAGCTTCAATAGCAGAATGGTCTGAGATACGTGCTTCAACAAAGTCAATTTCTACATTATCTGGATCATTTTTAATATCGAATTTTTCATTAAAAGCGGTGATACTTCCAAAGAATAATGGACCCCAAATTTCATAGGTTTTAGTACCATCGGCCTGAATACGCTTACGAGCTCTAATTTTCTTAGCGTTTTCCCATGCAAAAGATAAGGCTGAAATAATAACACCAACAAATACAGCAATTGCTAAATCAAAGAAAACAGTTACAACTGAAACAATAACAAGTACAACGGCATCTGATATTGGAATCTTTTTCATGATTCTAAAACTAGACCACGCAAAGGTTTCAATTACCATCATAAACATGACTCCGACTAAGGCAGCAATCGGTACTTGTTCAATATATTTATCTGCAAATAAAATGAAGGTAAGTAGGGTAATCGCCATCATAACACCAGATAAACGTCCTCTACCACCTGCATTAATATTAATGACGGTTTGCCCAATCATTCCGCAACCTCCAGTACCTCCAAAGATTCCACTAAGCATATTTCCTGAACCTTGAGCGATACATTCTCTGTTTCCATCTCCTCTAGAATCCGTTAATTCATCCACAAGATTCATTGTCATTAATGTTTCTATCAGCCCTACTGAAGCAGCTAAAAATGCGTATGGTGCAATAAATTTTAAGGTATCTAAGTTAAAAGGTAAATGACTCCAGAGCTCTGTTAAATTGAGTTTGCTAGACAATTCGTCAAACCCGTTTAAACCTGCTCCTCCGCCATCTCTAATAAAGTCACCAACATTAATCGATTGAAGTCCTCCGAAAATAGAAATTAAGGTCACAATTAGTATTGCAGTTAAAGCTGCAGGCATTTTTTTTGTTAGCTTAGGTAAACCCCAAATTATAAACATGGTAAGTAGAACTAAACCAATCATGATATAGAGTTTTTGACCTTCCATGGTAGATTTTACGACACCATTATCTTTTACAGAATAGAGACCATTGTCTTTTATATTGAAGACAACTTGTTTGGTGTCTACGTCAAAAACTTGATTGTTTGCTATAATGAAAACTTCTTCGCCTGTCGTTGTATTTGTTATAGATTCTCCGTTTATTGAGAATATTTTGGTGTCTGAAATTAAGTCTTTTACAGCATTATCATCAACATTATATACTAAGTCTTTAGATTGTGTATTACGCATATTCTGACCGAAGATATCTTTGGTGTTTTCTTTGAACATCCCTAGTTGTGCCAAGAAAATTACAATAGCCAATCCGTTAACAAAACCTAGCATTACTGGGTGTGGAATTAAACGTACAAATTTGCCAAGCTTAAAAACTCCTGCTAATATTTGAATGAGACCCATTAAAACTACAGCGGCTAATAGATAGAAATAGCCCATGTTTTCTATAGGTGTGTCGAATAATAAACCTTTTGCGTGTCCTTCTTGAATCATATGCACAAAAATAACAGCAACGGCTCCTGCAGCTCCTGATATTAAGCCTGGTCGTCCACCAAAAAGTGCTGATATAATTCCAATAATAAAGGCGCCAAATAATGCTACAATCGGACTAATTTGCGCCACGAAAGCAAAGGCAACCACTTCTGGGATCATAGCTAGTGATACTGTAACTCCTGCAAGAATATCGTTTTTAGGGTTTTGCGTAAAGTTCTTCAAGGTGTTTTTCCCAAATTTCATAGTATATACTTTTAAAAGTCGGCAAAGATAGATGATTTAGATTTAAGGTCTTATTATATCGTCTTATGAAATAAAAAAAGCACCAGATTAAACTGATGCTTTTGGTTGATGCGATAAACGTATTTATTTTTCTGGTGGAAATTGAACTAACATTTTAGAAACGAATTCTTTAATTCGAGCCTCTTTTTTCTCAACATTATTAGAGTTTAAATTACCGGTTCCAGAACCTTGCCATATTAACTCTTTCTTATTAGTATCAATAAGGTCTATAAAGAGCATGCCTTCTGTTGTAGTGGTGATTTGGTTGTTGTTCCAGCCAGATCTCCAGCCCCAACCGCCGTAACCTCCCCAGCCCCAAGCACCATTGCCCCAGGCGTTGTTGTAAACATCAACACGTTGGTTAGATTTGGTAAATATGCTTACTAACATATCAGGGTTTTCCGACTTGGTATAGCCTTTTGCCATAAGTTCAGCTTCGATTGCTCTTAGAATTCTGCGTTTGTCAATGTCGTTAATTTCTGCTTTGTCAATACCGGGCTTGAAAAACGCAAAGGTTTTGTAATTGTCAAAATTAGCTTCTCTATCGTAATCAGCAGCAACGTTTACAGAGCTGCAAGATGCTAATCCTATTAATAAAAGAAACATTGAGGTAAATTTCAATAGCTTTTTACTCACGAGATTTTTAATGTGAAAGTGTTCGTGAACATTTTGTAGATGTTTCATAATGGCTTTTTTTTTAATTATACTTTATCTAATAAATTATCATCAACGAAATTAGGTAAGGTTATTTTTAAGTTTGGTTCAGATTCCATAGCGCGTTTTATTGCAAAAACGGCACCTTCATTTCTAGCCCAGCTTCGTCTTGAGATGCCATTGTTAACATCCCAAAATAGCATTTGTTTTAATCGTTTTGATGCTTCCTTACTACCATCAAGAACCATACCAAATCCTCCATTAATCACTTCGCCCCAACCAACGCCTCCTCCGTTATGTATACTGACCCAAGTGGCTCCTCTAAAGCTGTCTCCGATTACATTATGAATAGCCATGTCTGCTGTAAAACGGGAACCATCATAAATGTTGCTTGTTTCTCGGTATGGAGAATCGGTGCCAGAGACATCGTGATGATCTCTTCCTAAAACAACCGTCCCTATGTCTCCATTGTTTATGGCTTTGTTAAAAGCTTCTGCGATTTTCATTCGGCCTTCGGCATCTGCGTATAAGATTCTCGCCTGAGAACCCACAACAAGTTTATTGTCTTGAGCTCCTTTGATCCACTGAATATTATCAGCCATTTGTTGCTGAATCTCTTTAGGAGAATTCTTTTTTATATTTTCAAGAACATTACAAGCGATGTCATCTGTTTTTGCCAAATCTTCGGGCTTTCCTGAAGCACAAACCCAACGGAAGGGGCCAAAACCATAATCAAAACACATTGGGCCCATGATATCTTGAACATAACTTGGGTATCTAAAATCAATACCATTATCTGCCATGATATCGGCGCCAGCTCGTGATGCTTCTAATAAAAAGGCGTTACCATAATCAAAGAAATAAGTGCCTTTTGCAGTGTGTTTATTAATAGCATTGGTATGACGACGTAAGGTTTCTTGAACTTTCTCTTTAAATAATTTTGGATGATTCGCCATCATGTCGTTAGCATCTTCAAAAGAAATATCAACAGGATAATAGCCACCAGCCCAAGGATTGTGTAATGATGTTTGATCACTTCCAAGGTCGATATGAATATTTGCTTCGTCAAATTTTTCCCAAACATCGACGATGTTTCCTAAATAGGCGATTGATATCGTTTCTTTTTCGACTTTAGCTTTATTCACCCGATTAACAAGTTGATCTAAATCTGTTATTTTTTCATCAATCCAGCCTTGATCTAGTCTGACTTGGGTAATTTTTGGATTCACTTCAGCACAAACCGTAATACAACCTGCAATATTTCCTGCTTTTGGCTGCGCTCCAGACATGCCGCCTAATCCAGAGGTGACGAATAGATTGCCTTTTGGTTCTTTTTTTATTTTTCTAAAACCATTAAGTACGGTAATTGTTGTGCCATGCACGATGCCTTGTGGTCCAATATACATGTAGCTTCCGGCAGTCATTTGTCCGTATTGTGTAACCCCTAAGGCATTGAATTTCTCCCAATCATCTGGTTTGGAGTAATTAGGAATCATCATACCGTTAGTAACGACAACTCTTGGGGCTTCTTTATGTGAAGGGAATAATCCCATTGGATGACCAGAATACATAGTTAAAGTTTGCTCATCACTCATTTCTGCCAAATATTTCATAGTTAAGCGGTATTGCGCCCAATTTGAAAATACAGCGCCATTACCACCATACGTAATTAATTCGTGTGGATGTTGAGCCACAGCGTAATCTAAATTATTCTGAATCATAAGCATTATGGCTGCTGCTTGTGTTGACTTTACTGGATATTCAGAAATTGGTCTAGCATACATCTTATAATCTGGTCGTAAGCGATACATGTAAATTCGCCCATAAGTATCTAGCTCGTTTTTAAATTCAGGTAATAACGTTTCATGATCTTTTTTATCGAAATAACGTAAGGCATTTCTAAGCGCTAATTTTTCTTCCTCCGCAGAAAGAATTGCTTTACGTTTAGGGGCATGATTTATGGCAGCATCATAAGGCTTTGGTTCTGGTAATATATTTGGAATGCCTTCTAGTATTTGGTCTTTAAAAGAGAGTTTTGTAGTCTGCATTACTTTTGTTTTAATTTGTTTGTATTGAATCCGTAGGGGCAATGTCTGCAGCCGCTTTCGCAGCAATAACCACGTTTCAAATGGTATTGTTCTGTGAAACAGCGATAGCCTTCAGGTGTTAAATAGTAGTCTCCGTCTTCAATTGGAACGTATTTCTTCATAGTTAATGCCAAATAAACTTTAAAATGATGGGTTAAATTAGTTTCTATTCCCTTTATATTTTAATTTAAAATAGAAACGTAACCAATGCTATGCTTATATTTTCAATTATATTTAAAGAAGATAAATTCCAAATTTACCTTCAATAATTTAAAAATTCATTTGGTATAACAAAGATAATGTAATTTGGTTTGATTTTTGAAACGAATAAAGCATGATATTGATTTCAAAATATATAGTGCCTAAAGGCTATTTGGGAATAACGATTTTTCCGTTTATGTTTTTAAGATCTAAAGATTTAAAAGGAAATAGTGTGCTTGTAAATCATGAGGGAATTCATTTGAGACAACAATTGGAATTACTTATTATTCCATTTTATATCATTTACGCTTTCGAATTTTTATATCGATTATTTCAATATCGAAATTGGAAATTGGCTTATATGAATATTTCTTTTGAACGTGAAGCTTATAAAAACGAAAAAGACCTTGACTATTTAAAGTCAAGGTCTTTATGGCAATTTATTAGTTATATTAATCGCTAGTTTTTTAAGATGATTTTTTGAGATTTTGATCGTCCATGTATTAATGTTGCTTTTACAACATATGTCCCGTCTGATAAGTTATGGTTTTTTAATATGAATTCAGTGTCGGTAATAGCGCTCTTACTAAATAATACACGCCCCAAAAGATCGTAAATAATAACGGATTCTATTGGGCTTTGCTCTGACATTACTTTAATATAACTATGATTAGGAGCTAGGATGTTTAAGCTACTTAATTCAAAATCTGACATACTTAATACTTCAACAGTATATCTTAAGATAAATCTATCGTTATAGCTTCCGGCATCACTACTGAAACTATAAGGTGATACTCTTAGATTATGAATTGTATTGGTATAAGTATCTTCAATATAGATTGATTGATTGGTAGTGTTAAATAACCCATCAAGTGTATTTATGGCAATAGTGTAATTTCCACTTGAAGAAATTTTAATTCCTAAAGGAACTAAATCTGAATCGTTAAATGGCGTTGATCGCCCTTGAATAGCCATTTCTTCAGTGTCTATCAAAGAGTAGAAGCGATTACTTGTTCCACTTAATTCAAACCCATCATAAATTCTGTCGAAATTATTCGTGGCATTGTCAATATAGCCTACTAAAATGGAATTTGCCTTATTATTTGGTGCGATAAGATCTAGCCAGATTCGGTGTTTTTCGATAACATCTTGACTAGAGTTTTCAGTACTTCTGTAAAATTCATTATTATCAATTGGCACTATTCCAGAGTCGAGACGCATATTGTTATTAAAAGATGCATTGGATGGTGATGGTGCATCGTGATCCATGAGTACAAAGAAAGCTTGTCCAGCTCCAATATTGCCGTTAAATCCAGATGGATTTGAGCCCGTACTATTGTAACCAATATAATCATTAGCGTTATAGTTGTAGGCATAATCTCCATAAAAGGGGTCAGTTGCTGAACTTGGCGTCGATTGATGACGCCATAAATAGACTGTTCCAAATATTGTTGGGGTATTTATATCACCAATATCATCCAAAATACTAGCATTTTGTGTAATAAAGGCATCGGCAGAAATTCCTGATGGGTAGGGGTTTCCAATTAAGTTCCAATTATCATCTAGTGCGGTTGCCATAGTATTTCCCGCGCCATCATAATCAGGACCGGAATAACCTCCATGTACAATTGGAACCTGATAGGCTCCATTTCTAGGAACACCTCTAAATTCTACTGTATTCGTTGCGATAGCAGTTTCTGGGCTGGTACCAGAAACGCCGCGAATAATATAGCCTTTACCTGGTTGCATAACCTCGGTAGTCGCTTGCCAATCTCCATAACTACCAACACCATTACCCGGTACGGTTGGTATCCAATTGTATCTTGAATTTGAGCCTGGAGACAGGCTGGTGACGTTAAAATTCCCGACAGGTGACGACCAGTAGACGTAATCTTGAGGGTTTAAACTTGAAACCGTGCGTTGCATTTGAATATTGCCAGAATTAGTGATACCGGTATTGGTTATTTGAATCAAGCTTGAACCATTTCTCAATATAACTTTTCCGTCTGTTTCAACAACAACAGCGTCGGTAACAATTAGATTAGTGTATTGTTGTAACTCTAAATAACCATCATCTTTAACGTTTAATGACCTCAGTAGTGCTGGAGGCGGTGGAGTTGGTGGTGTGCCTATAACAATAGGGGAGTTGCTGTTGGAGGTAACTAAATCGGGAATGGTTACACAGTTTTCATCAGTAGGGATGCCACTTGGTGTCCAATTATCATCATCGTACCAATCTGTACTTTGTGATCCGTTCCAGGTTTTTTTATTATTTATAATTGTTACGGTATCTGTACAGCTATTGATGTCTGTTGCTGTATATGTTTGTGTGTCCATTGGTGCTGCGTAAACGATTTCAGAATATGTATTTGCAACGTATGGTGTGCTTAAGCTAACATCGGTATACAACCCTTCAGAAGGTGACCAAGTGATTTGAGGAGGTGTCGTGGTGCCGGGTGCTGTTAGTGAAATATCGTCTATATACCAATTTCTGAGACCAAATGGCCTGCCACTTAAAATAAAACGAATACGTAAACTGTTACCTGCCAAAGCAGATAGATCGCTATTACGTAGAACGATATTACGAGTTTCTTGATTAATATTATTAGAAACAGAGTTTATTCTATATTGGTTAGTCCAGCCTCCTCCGTCTAAATTTGTTTGTATTGCTACTGAATAGTTGTATGAGCTGCTATAATGTGATAAATATTGTTTCAGGCTTAATTGTAGGTCGGTTTGGCCACTAATATCTATAGGCGGAGAAAGCAATACCCTAGTTCCACTTGCATTTGTGCTAGAGCCTCCATTTAATCTTGCTTCGTATGGAGTGCCTCCTGCATATGATGAATTTGTAATACTCCAAGCTCCTCCTCCGTTTCCATTATTTATTGTCCAACCGGATGGTAATCCAGGTCCATCAAAATCTTCTGAAAAAATATTGATTGGGGTATAAGTTGGCGTAGCGTTGGTTGTCAGTTCTACGTAATCAAATGTGCATTCATCAGATCCTACAGGATAAGTGGTGTCCGTGATAATTAAATCACAAGAGCTTTCGCAAGTGATATTAGCTGCCCAACCGCTATATTCAACATAGCTGTCACTATCAAAAACAAAGGTTAAGGCTCCTGAAGTGTCGCTAGATGTAAATGGACCTGGTATGGTGGTTCCGGAAAACTCTCCAAGTAATGGGTATGTTTCGTCAGGACCATCGTATACAGAAAGGTAATCATAGCCTGATTCTGTATTGAAAGCTGTAAATGTAGCGACGACATAATCTCCTGGGTTGTCAGGAAAGAATGTGGAGGTTTCTGTTTCATTATCAGAATAATCTCCACTCGCACGGCCAGAGTCATAAAATGTAGTGCCGCAAGAAGGAGGGGGTACACAGGTGATATCTGCAGCCCAACCACTATTTTGAGTTGAGCCATTACTCGTAAATACAAAGGTGAGTGCACCTGTACTTAAGTCAGAAGACGTAAACGTTCCAGGTAGTGTTGATCCCGAAAAGGTGTCTAATAAAGGGTATGAGTCATCAGGACCATCATAAATACTTAATTCATCAATGCCGTTTTCGGTATTAAACGCTGTAAAGGTTATATTTATCATGTCACCAGTAGAATCAGGGTAATAGGTTGTTGTTTCTGAGGTATTAGCAAAATAATTTCCGCTAGATCCACCATTATCGTAGACTGTAGTGCCACAGATCGGAGTAAAACATGTAATATTAGCTGCCCAACCACTGTAATTTACTAAGTAGTCACTTTCAAAAACAAAAGTTAATGCTCCTGAGGGATCTGTTGATGTAAACGGACCTGGTATGGTGCTACCTGAAAATGTTCCTAAAGAAGGAAAAGTATCATTTGGTCCATTATAAACAGTTAATTCGTCATAACTTGTTTCAGTATCAAATGCTGTAAAAGTAGCGACCACATAATCTCCCGGGTTATCAGGAAAGAAAGTGGTGGTTTCGTATTCGTATGCAGAGTAATCTCCACTTGCACCACCACTATCGTAAAAGGTAGAGCCACAAACTAAAGGTGGTACATAGGGGGCGCATGATATACTTGCCTCCCAGCCGCTGTATTCAATAGAGCTATCACTATCAAAGACAAAAGTTAGAGCACCAGATGCATCTGAGGATGTAAACGGGCCGGGTAGTGTGGTGCCATAGTACACTCCAAGTAATGGATAGCTGTCATCAGGACCATCATAAACGTAAAGATCATCTACGAGTTCAGTATAAAATGCTGTAAACGTAGCGGTGACTACATCTCCAGGTGTGTCAGGATAGAATGTTTTGGTTTCTAATTCATTAGAGATATAATCTCCGATAGGACCGCCGCTATCATAAAATGTATTGCCACATGTTGGAGGGGTAAAACAGGTAATATTTGCGGCCCAACCACTGCTTTGTATACTATTGTTGCTCGTAAACACAAATGTAAGTGCTCCAGAGTAGTCGGTAGATATAAAAGGGCCTGGGATTGTTGAACCAGAATAGTTTCCAATTAAGGGATACGTGGTGTTTGGCCCATCATAAACGGCTAAAACATCATTGCTATTTTCGGTATCAAAGGTCGTAAAGGTTACTGTGACGATATCTCCAGGGGTATCTGCAAAAATGTTAGTTACTTGCGATTCATTAGCAACATAGTTGCCTGTTGCACCACCATTGTCATAAAACGTTTCACCGCAAGTTGGTGGTGCGGGTGGTGGATCGCAAGTGATATCGGCTTCCCAGCCATCACCAACGTTGCCATCATTATCACTTATAAATTCAAAAGTTATAGCGCCTGTAGGATTTCCTGCTATACTCGATGTATATATGGCTGGTAGCTCAGTTACGGTACCTAAAACAGGGTAGGTGTTATCAAGGCCATTATAAACGGTTAATACATCTCCTGTATCTGGAATATCAACCACTGTAAAATCTACAGTAACCGTTCCTCCGGTAAAATAGGGTGTAATTGTAGTACTTTCATTACCTGCATAATTGCCAGTTGATCCACCTGCGTCATAGTATTTATTACCGCATACAGGTAAGGTTGAACATGTTGTTGTTCCGGTTCCTCCACTTTGCTGAAAGTTAATGGTCCCTTCAGATCCGTTAAAATTTGTTATTAATACCACATAAATTTGTCCGGGTAAGGCGTTTAAAATAGTCATGGTTTCTGTTGGAGCGTAACTAAAACTACAGTCGGTTATGTAATCTGTAGCATACGGATAAAATGCGGGATCTTCGGTGTTGTTTGGGCAAGAAGCACAGTTTGTGTAAGAAATATTGGTGTTTGCATCATTAAGATCGGTAAATGGACCCCAGGCAATAAAGTCGACATCAATCGGATCTCCTAAAAGGTCTTCTTGGTCAATATCAAAATACAGATCTCCGGGTTGGTCAGCTACGAGATAGAAATAGCTAGCATTGGGTATGGATCCTAAACAGCCAACGGATGTATTGTCTGAACCTCCGTAAACATTATTAAATGTTAAGGATGAATTTCCCGAACAAAATTGTTCAGCACTTAAAATATCCGTGCCTTGTGAAAATGATAAATTAATAGAAATTAAAAATATTAGAGGGAGTAGTGTTTTTTTCATATGGACTTAATTATAAGCTCTTAGTGCTTAGAGTAAACTAATGAATTTCCATTCGGTTTTTGTTTCGCAGTTAGTATTTGAATCTTGTATTACAAATTGCCACTTAAAGCACTTTGCATTTAGGTCGGTTAGCGTTAATTGTTGTTTGCCTATACTGTTTTTGGAAATATTTAAAATTTTAAATTCTTTTAGTTCGGAGCGTAGTTTACCGTCTAAACCTTTCCAACAACTGTTAAGTGGTTGTACTATTAAAGTCACTTTGAGGTGTTCTTTGTCTGAAGTTTTAGAGAAGTCCCATGAAATTATGGCTGTACTAGTTGGTTGATTTTCGTTTGGTACAATTTTACTGTCTATGGTGTAGTTTTGAACACAGCGATTCGTGTCTGAGGATAGTTGTTGTCCTAAAAAGGGTGTGGACATGAGAGCCAGTAAGGCATAAAATAAAGTTCTAATCATAAAATCTATATTATGGAGTGAGATTACATCATAAATACATAATGTAGGTGTTAATAAATATAGATTTGGGAGAGGTAGAGAGATTTAAAAGTAAGAAATATTCTAAATTTTAACGTTTAATTAGTGTTTTTGTTTGTTTTTTAGTTAAAAGGTTAAAAAATCAGGGTGTAATTCATACTGGTTTAAGGATTAGGTTTATTTTAAACGTTGTTTTTTGAACACAGTAGATCATTTTTTTGAAAATATTTTCGTAACCTGTGGTAATTGAATGAGTTAAGTTCATTCGGTTTTTGTAAATTATATCGTTAGAGTCTTCTATACATATTTTGACTTGTGTGTAGTGTTGATGAATTTAAATTATGAAAAAGTGGAAGTGTGGAGATTTTGTAACTATATACTTTTTTGATAAAAAAAAACACTAGGTCATCTGTTTTTTTTAATCTTGAACCTAATAGGAAGCGGTAATATTCAATCATAAATTGATAATTTGAAGTTGAGGTGGTTCAATCATCTAAGCGTCTTCATTTTGTAGGTCAATTTTAATACTTCAGATTCTATCGATTTAAAATATGTACTAGATGTGTTTATTTCATATTACATTATTAAATAATTTAAAAACGGTTACTTATTTTTACAATAAAAAGAATTTGTTTCACGATCCTATCCATAATCAGACTATTAATATTCCGAATTCTTCAATTGAAATTACCATCAAACGCGAAGATTTAATTCATCCGTTTATTTCAGGGAATAAGTTTCGTAAATTAAAGTACAATATTCAGCAGGCAAAAGTAGATCAATCAAAATCCATATTAACTTTTGGTGGAGCGTTTTCAAACCATATTGCTGCGGTCGCTTTTGCGGGAAAAGAACAAGGTATTGATACCATTGGCATTATACGTGGAGAAGAGCTCGCTTTGAAAAAGGAGCTTAATCCCACATTACAATTTGCTAAATCCTGCGGGATGCGACTTAAATTTATTTCTAGAGAGGATTATAGAAAGAAAACTAGTCATGAATTTTTGGATAGCTTAAGAGCTGAATTTGAGGGTTTTTATTTACTGCCTGAAGGTGGTACAAACAATTTAGCTGTTAAGGGTTGTGAAGAAATTTTGCAATCAAAGGATTCTAAATTTAATTATATCTGTTGTGCGGTAGGAACAGGAGGTACAATTTCAGGATTAATTAATGCTTCTAAGGATTATCAGAAAATATTAGGCTTTCCAGCTTTAAAAGGTGATTTTTTACAAGAAGATATTTGTAAATTTGCAAATCAAGATAATTGGGAATTAATAACGGATTACCATTTTGGTGGTTATGGTAAAATAAAGCCTGAATTGATTTCGTTTATTAATACGTTTTATAAAGATCACGATATTCCGTTAGATCCAATTTACACTGGGAAAATGTTATATGGCATATTTGATTTAATAAGACTTGGGTATTTTCCATTAGGTTCAAAAATATTAGCTATTCATACAGGCGGTTTGCAAGGTGTTGCAGGAGTTAATGCTATGTTGAAACGTAAAAAAAGCCCCTTTAATTGAATTATAAAACATGAAGTTGAGATATATAATCTTATTGATAGTTGTATTAGCAATGAGTTGCGGTCCTAAAAAAGGTATTGTTACTAAAAAGAAGCGAAGTAGTACTAATAAAAACGTTGTTGTAAAAGAAGAGGTGAAATCTTCTAATACAAATTCGAATGTTGTTAAAGAAAGTAAAACTCCAAGTAGTGTTGAGGTTTATATTGATCTGTATGCGGAAATTTCTAAAAATAAAATGAGAACTCATAAAATTCCGGCGAGTATAACTTTGGCTCAGGGTATTTTAGAATCTGGCGTGGGAAAAGGACGTTTAGCCGTTGAGGCAAATAATCATTTTGGCATTAAATGTCACGATTGGGCAGGTGCGAAGATTTATCATGATGATGATCGCTCTCAGGAATGTTTCCGAAAATACCCAAAGGCAGAAATGTCTTATGAAGACCATTCTGAGTTTTTGACAGGCAGAAAGCGTTATGCCGGTTTATTTGAACTTAAGCGAGATGATTATAAAGGTTGGGCTAAGGGCTTGAGAGCTGCAGGTTACGCAACTGATAGAAAATACCCAGATAAATTGATTAGTTTAATTGAGCGTTATGAGTTGTATAAGTTTGATGATGAAGTTCTGAATGGAACAACTACTAAATCTACAAGAAGATCGACCACAATTATTGAAGGCCCAAAGAAGACTACTGTTAAAAAACATCTCGTGACAAAAGGTGATACGTTGTACTCGCTTTCAAGACTATATAAAACGACCGTTGAAGCGATAAAAGCGGATAATAATTTAAAATCGAATGACCTCACTATTGGTCAAGAACTTATTATTTCAAATTAATTTATGTTATATAAAAGAAGTAGTGCTTTATTTAAAGAAGCTCAAAATGTTATTCCAGGTGGAGTAAACTCTCCTGTGAGAGCATTTAGTGCTGTTGGAGGAACTCCAATTTTTGCTAAATCTGCAAAAGGGGCATATGTGTACGATGAGGATGGAAATCGTTTTATAGATTATATAAATTCTTGGGGGCCAATGTTGCTTGGGCATGCATTTCCTCCTGTTGTCGATGCTGTTATTGAAAAAGCAAAGCAAGGCACATCTTTTGGAATGCCAACAACTATTGAAACCGAAATTGCAGAATTAGCGGTATCAATGGTTCCTAATATTGATAAAATTCGGTTTGTAAACTCAGGTACAGAAGCATGTATGAGCGCAATTCGATTGGCTAGAGGGTTTACAAAAAGAGATAAAATCATAAAATTCGCAGGGTGTTACCATGGTCATAGTGATTCATTTTTAATAGCAGCGGGAAGTGGTGCTGTAACATTTGGAACTCCTAATAGTCCGGGTGTAACGAAAGGAACAGCTAAGGATACACTTTTAGCAACCTTTAATGATCTTAAAAATGTAAAGGAGCTTGTGACTTCTAATAAAGATGAAATAGCAGCCATTATTATTGAACCTGTAGCGGGTAATATGGGGTGTATTCCTCCATTGGAAGGATTTCTTGAGGGTTTAAGAGCGTTGTGTGATGCTCATAATATCTTGTTGATTTTTGATGAGGTGATGACTGGTTTTAGGTTAGCTAAAGGTGGAGCACAAGAACTTAAAGGTGTTGATGCAGATATTGTTTGTTTTGGTAAAGTTGTTGGAGGAGGACTGCCAGTTGGTGCATTTGCAGCAAGAAATGAAATTATGAATTTTTTAGCGCCAATTGGACCCGTTTATCAAGCCGGAACATTGAGTGGGAATCCATTAGCTATGGCAGCTGGATTAGCTATGCTTAAGACAATCAATGCTGATAAAGGACTAATGAATAGGTTAGCGGAGAAAACAAAATACCTACATAACGGTATTGCTGATGCGCTTAACAAGAATAATGTAACGCATACAATTAATAGAGTCGGATCAATGATTTCAGTTCATTTTTCAGAAGATGCTGTTGTAGATTTTGATTCTGCTGCCAAAGGAAATAATGAAACGTTTAAAAAGTTCTTTCATGGCATGTTAGATAAAGGGATTTATATAGCTCCAAGTGCTTTTGAAACTTGGTTTATCACAGATGCACTAAGCTATGAAGATTTAAATGAAACGATAGCCGCTGTTGAGGAGATCGCAAAAGATTTATAAATAAAAAAGTCTCGCATATTGCGAGACTTTTTTTTGTAAAACTATATATTTAGCTTTTTTGAAAATTCTTGTAACGCTCATATTGTTCATCACTTAAAATGGTTTTCATTTTAGTTTCCAATTGTGCGCTTATAGCTTCTAATTTTTTAGCTGTTCCTTCATCAACTACATTTTGCTTTTTAATGATATAATTGGAGTGGATAAATTCTTGTTGTGCTTCGTAAATTTGATCTCTCTGATTGTTATCAAACTTAACGAACTTTCTTAAAGCTTCAGTTTTCTCAGCAGCTTCAGCATTTACAGTTTTTGTCATCTCTAATTTACTGTTTTGAGCTACAGCAGTTTGAGTTCCAAGAAATAGTGCGAATACAAATAAGCAAAGTGTAATTATCTTCTTCATTATGGATTAATTATTTAAAATTGGACACTAATGTAACAATTTTATTCAATAAAATGAAAAAGTATCGCTTAAGCGATACTTTTTATTTTCAAAATACTTCTCTATAATTATTTTTTATCGTTTTGATAGTCACGCTTTTTATCCTCATCTCTACTACGCTTACCTCTTTTTTCGTTTTCTCTAGGCTTCATTTTTTCAAACTTAGCATATTGCTCTGCATTTAAGATTGATTTCATTTCACGCTTCATTTCAATCTGATGATCTAATCTCGCATTCTGCATTTTAATGAACTCTTCTTGAGAAGGCTTTTCTTTTTTCTCACCATCAGCATCGCGATTTTTTCTTAATTCCTGTCTAGCTTTTGCTTCATTTAAAATAAGTGCATGTACTTTTTTCTGTTGTGCATCTGTTAAATCTAATTTTAAAGTTAGTTTTTTAGATTTTAAATCGGCAATATCGTTAGGTGACATTTGCATTCTTGATTCTGACCTGTCTTTACGATCTGATCTTCTTTCTTTTTCCTGTGCCATACCATTTAGTGTAAATAGTGCTAGGGCAATTACTAATAATTTTTTCATGTCTTTTGTGTTTTAAGTTATACTTGTTTAGACCTAGGATTCCTAGTTACGTTTAACTGTGAGACGTATTTTAACACATATTTTAACATTTGTTATAGTCTAATTAGACGGAGTGTGGTTTGATATAAGTTACCTTTTTCAACCTTATTTTTTAGCCATGCATAGAAGCTAATTATAAATATGTCTTCTTGGTTTACGGTTGGCCATTCGAAGGATATTTCCACTTCGTTTTTAAATTCTGGTGTATAAATATGTTCTGGTTTTATATAATAAAGTTCAGCGCATTTAATAAACGTAAGAATCCGGGACTGACCTATTTGCTTTAGGTATTTTGTGTACCGACGTCTAAAGCTTTTTAATCGTGAATAGAATAAATCATCTTCTTGTAATTCTATATAGAGTAGTAGCTCGGCGACATTTTTTTTAATCACCCAATCCACACTCGTTTTTTCTATATACCATTGATCTGTGTGATAGAATGTTGATGAAATGGTTTTTGCTTTCTCAAAGTCTTCATTTTGAAAGTGGAACATTAAGCATGATAAACGTAAGTCTAAAAGTGTTTCTGTATCATTATGTTTCGTATTTAAAATACGTTCTACAAGTGATACGGCTTCGTTTTGATGGTTGAAATAGTTGAAGTTTAGAGCTTTAACTAAAGTGTTCTTTAGTATGAACGACTTGTAATGTGCATTTTTTTTAAGCTGCATTAACTGATTCATCTCCTCGATGTAATTTAAGGATGCTTCAAATTTCTTATTTCTAAATAGGGTGTTGGCAATGATATAAACAATTTGAATTTGATAATATAGTTGCTTGTCCGTTTCCTTTTTCTGTTTCAAGATGTCATAGGTCTTCATGACAAAACTTTCAATGGTGTAATATTTATTTGTGACTAAAGCCGAAATGTTAGCGATAGCTAAAATTTGATATAAGGATTTAAATGATAGAGATTTACTAATTTCAATTTCATGTTCTTTTAACAAGGTTTTCAGTTCAGATTCGAAATCTATAATATGACCTTTAGAGTTTACTTCGTTTAAAATAGACTTTAACTTGGCGTAAACTATATTTAATTGGTCTTCTAAATGCTGTTTTTTCTGATTTTCTTTTTGTTTACGGATTAAATCTTCTAAATCTATGATGGGGTAATTTGAAGCATACTGAATTTTTGTATGATAAACTTCATTTAGAATGCCGTACAATAAATGTTCATCTGCGAGGCGTTCGGCCTTGTCTAGAATCTTATACGCTATGCTGAAGTTATTCTGAAGTAAAAATGTACGTGATGCTAAAATGTACTTTATAATCTGCATGTCTGTGGAGTTCTCATCTTCAAGATTTTTATTAGCTGTAAAATCAATTAAAGATTGAAACAAGCGTTTTCTAAGAGCGTGATAAGCATTACTCTTTTCTACATTGTAAAGCTGTTTGCATATCGTTTTAGAATCGGCATTAGAATGGGCAAGTAATTTAAAAAGTTGGATGTTTTTAGTGTCCTTCCTTTTATTTTGTTGTTGCAGATAACTCACAAATTTCCGGTGGTCTTCATTCGATAATGTGTTAATTATAGATTTAATTCCTGTCATTTAAACGTCAGTATAAAGTGTTTTAACTCAATAAATATAGTAATATTATAGTGTTATTTATAAAATATATCGTCAGTATTGGTGAGAAAGTGTTTTTTGAAATCTTGTCCTATGTTCGAGATTTGCCTCATAATCATTAAAACAAAATAGTATGAATTATCAAACAACAGTATCGTTAAAAGACGACGAAAATGTAAAATCAAAAAAGAAAGAAAAGAAGGTGTATAACCATAAACCAACTCCAGCATTTATTGGAGCCTCTTGGACAGCTTTAATCATTGGGATGGTTGCTTATTGTGTTGGTCTATGGAATGCAGAGATGATGCTTAATGAAAAAGGCTATTATTTTACCATTCTTTTATTTGGGTTGTTCTCAGTCATCTCAGTTCAAAAAGCCGTTAGAGATAAACTCGAAAACATTCAAGTCACCGAAATGTATTATGGTATTAGTTGGTTCACGTCAATAGCTTCAATTGTTTTATTAACTATAGGACTTTGGAATGCCGATTTAGAACTTAGTGAAAAAGGATTTTATGCCATGTCATTTACCTTAAGTTTATTTTCTGCAATTGCTGTTCAAAAAAACACAAGAGATGTCGCTTATATTAATAATGAATTAGACACAAAAGAGGACGACGATTAGTTTTGATGATAGGTTATTTAATGACCTAAAACCTCATAGTTTTATGAGAAGCTGTGAGGTTTTTAAAGTGTTTTAGTATGGATTTTAAGTCGTTTGTTATTTTTATATTTCGAAAGACTATGGAAATACTTTTTTACTATTAAATTTTAAGAAACCAATGGACGACACCATTAAAGTAAACCTAAAAAGAAGGCTTACAAAGTTTGTAATCGTACTTTTTAGCATATATATTATGATAGGATCTGCACTTTATTTTTTTCAAGAAAAGTTATTATTTTTCCCGAGTACATTGGAGGGAGATTATCAATATCAGTTTCAATATAAATTTGAAGAACTATTCTTTAAGACGGAAGAAAATGCTAGTATAAATGCACTTCATTTTAAGGTTGACAACCCAAAAGGAGTGATACTTTATTTTCACGGAAATGCTGGAGATTTAAGTCGTTGGGGAACTGTAGCTGAATATTTTGTAGCGCTACACTACGATGTGCTTATAATGGATTACAGAACCTATGGTAAAAGTATTGGGAAATTGAGTGAAGCTGCATTTTATAAGGATGCGCAATATTGCTATGATTATCTTTTGGGTCAATATTCTGAAAGTGATATTACGATATATGGAAGGTCTCTAGGCACAGGAATTGCGTCTTATGTGGCGTCAAAAAACAATCCCAAACAGCTTATTTTAGAAACTCCTTATTTTAGTATCTTGGATGTTGCCAAAGGTCGATTCCCAATTTTACCAGTAAAACAATTGCTAAAGTATCAGTTTCCTACGTATCAATTTTTACCAAAAGCAACATGTCCGATTACAATTATTCACGGAACTGCGGATGCTGTTGTTCCTTATACTTCTGGGGAAAAGCTTTCAGGATTAAACATTGAAAACTTGAATTTTATAACTGTTGAAGATGCTGGTCATAATAATTTGATTGCGTTTGAAGACTACCACTCAACAATTAATACCATTTTGAAATAAAAAAAAGGCCTCAATATCAATTGAAGCCTTCTTTAAAATGTTTGTTAGTTGCGTTTACTTAGGATCTAAAATAAGATTAATACGCTCAATAGCATCAGCTATATGTATTCTACTCATAGTATCTCCACCACGTGCAGAACGTAATTGACTACGTAACGATGTTAACTCCGCTCTTACAACCGCTCTAATATCTGATTGGCTAGTATTAACAGGAGTTACTTTTACGTAAGGACTAGAACGTCTTCCTGCTGTTTGATTTTCTGCAGTCATTAAATACTCTAATCTATCAATATGTGCACGTTGCAAATTACGTCTGTAAGTATCAATTTTCTTACCTGTACGTAATTCACTCCAAACCCCTTTACGTAAATCGCTCATCATATCTGTTAATGCATAGGCATTGCTATCGTAAGTGTTAGCTTCGATAAGACGTTGCATTTTACCTAAACTCATAATGTTGTTCAGGGTTCTAGATTGCATTGCTCTTACGCGCTCAACAGAACCTGTAAATTCAATACGGTCAAAAATATTTTTATCTAATAACCATTCTGGAGTTTCAAATAAATTTTCTTGAATAAAAGCTAATGCTTTTTTCTGGTGGTCTTTAGGTACAGCGGTATAAACAGCACCTTCTTGGTCAGCAGCTTTGTAATTTTCGTATACACCACCAATGTTATTAGAAACATGTCCCATATAACGGTTAAACTGTGATATTACATGACCATACATTTCGTCTAAATCATCATAGTCTTCACCAGCTTCAGTAGTCCATTCAATTAAGTTTGGTACAATACGCTTAAGGTTTTTAATTCCATATTCACTAGCTAACATGGCATCATCACCTAAATCTTCCGTTTGAGAACTAGGATCAACTACATCACCGGCCTGTTGATGACCAAAACGGTACATTGGGTCACCAGCGTGTTTCATAATCCATTCGTTAAGAATTGGCTTTTCTTCTTCAGCAGTTTTGTCTAAGATTGGTCTATAACCCCAAGAAATCGCATACTTATCGTAAGTTCCGATATCTGGCATTAAAGCCACACCTTCATCGCCTGGTTGTGCGATATAATTAAAACGCGCATAATCCATAATAGATGGTGCCGTTCCGAATTCTTTAGTGAATGCTGCATCACGTAATTTTTCAACTGGATAAGCAACACTAGATCCCATATTATGAGGTAAACCTAAGGTGTGTCCAACTTCGTGAGACGATACAAAACGAATTAAGCGTCCCATAACTTCATCTTTAAATTGTGGGCTTTGTGCTTCTGGATTAATGGCGGCCGTTTGTACAAAGAACCAACCACGTAATAAAGACATTACATTATGATACCAGTTGATATCACTTTCTAAAATTTCACCTGTTCTAGGATCACTAACGTGTGGGCCATTAGCATTAGGAATTGGAGATGCTAAATAACGCACTACTGAATATCGTGCATCTTCAGGACTCCAATCTGGATCTTCTTCAACCGTTGGTGGTTCTTTAGCAATAATGGCATCTTTAAAACCTGCAGCTTCAAAAGCAACTTGCCAATCTTCAATACCTTGTTTGATGTATTTTTTCCATTGTTCTGGAGTGGCTCTATCAACGTAGTATACAATTTGTTTTTTAGGTACTACTAATTCACCACGCTTAAATTTTTCAATGTCTTCATCTCTCACTTCTAATCTCCAACGATCTAGAAATTCTACGGATTTACTTTTTTGATCTTTTAAACCATAATCTGTTTGATTGCTTGTAAACCAGCCCACGCGCTCATCAAAATAACGACGTTTCATTGGAACTTCTGGTAACAAAATCATTGAATTATTAATCTCTACAGATATTGCTCCTGTGTTTGAATTTGATGGTGGATCCCCAGCAGCATATGTTTTTACCGTGCGAGATTCAATATTAGTTGGGTAAGATTTAATCGTTTCAATATATGAAAGTTGACCATCTAAGCGTGAAATTTTATATTGTTTTCTTGCACGCTGTGGAAACCCGAAAGGCTTAACATCTTTTTCAAATAAATCGGTAACGTCAATAACCGTATTTAAAGAGTCTTTGCTAAACGCTTTAATAGGAAATGTTGCAATTACAGGTTCAAAATTAGAATTAACCACAGCTTCATGTACAGGTAAAGAATCTGCAGCGACCACTTCGTATGATACCATACGTAATACTACTTTTTTATTTTTCTTTTCCCAGCGTAATACTTGTTCGCTTAATTTGCCACCACCAAAACCAAGGCCAGATGCTGTTTTGGCAATACGTGTAACCATAAGCATTTCTCTATCAAAAAGAGAATCTGGTATTTCGTAAAAGAACTTATCATCTACGGTGTGAACTGTAAATAAACCGATATCACTCTTTGCATCTTTGGTGATAACTTTGCTGTAAGGTTGTGGGTCATTTTTTCCAGGCTTCTTTGCTGGAGGTTTTGCCATTGCTGTGGCATCTTTACCTGATTTTCCTGCTTTTTTTGCAGTAGAGCAAGAAAATGCAAGAAAGACTGAAACTACACAGAGTAGCTTAAGGGATACGTTTTTCAAAATTGTTGTTTTTTTTTAAAATTTCGTTGAAAATACGTATTCTATTAAGAGTTTGTTAATATTAAATCTGATTTTAGTATTTCTTTAACGCTACTATTCTAAGGTCTGTAGATAGGATTGAATGAGTGCTGCGCCTTCGGTATGCATCATGGAAGTTCCAATATACGGCATGCTTAAACCATCTAAATAAAACGATACTCTATAGTCTATACTAAAATTTTGTTCTACAATATCACTGTCTTCAAGTGGCGTTTCAAAAGCAAGATTTAACGTTGATTGGTCCTCGCAACTACCCCCTGGGATATGGCAATGTGCACAGTTTATATCCATATAAGCTCGTGCTCTATTTTCTAGACTTTCATTTTCGTCTTCCCAATTTGGTAGACTTCTAACAGAGTCACTGTTGGTTACACCTGTTAATTGAGAGTTTGCTATGAATTCTTCTAATTGATTAACTCCATTAATTTCAAAATTCATTGATCTTAATTTTGGACCAATAGGAATAATAGTTTCATTATTTGCATGGCAAGTAAAACAATCGGTGTTTGATGGAATTTTATAGGTTGTAGAATTACTATTGCCTTCTGTGTCAATCCATGTGACTGGCAATGAGCTACCATCTAAATCCAAAGTAGCTTCTGTTTGAGTATCGTTCCATTTGTAATCTCCTGTTTCCCAGGCTCCATTCAATTTAATTAAAATGCGAGTTTCAATAATGTGTCTCCCTAAAGATATATCGCGTTCGTCTAGATTGTAATAAAAGGTCTTTGCAATTACTGTATTATCTGGAAAAATAGGTAATCCATTCCCATCATATTCCATGCTTGTGCCTTCTGGTAAAGCGATGATGCGCTGTTTGTGAGCGTAGTCTGTAAAAAGTGTTGTGTTTAAGTTGTACTCAAATCCTTTGGGTGTAATATTTAACTCGTTTAAATCGCCTATAAATAAATTTAACTCAGAAAGATTTGTTTTGAATTCAGGAACCACGTTAGGTGCTAATGTTGTAAAGCTATAAACAGTACTGTATAGGCTAGTATTGTTAGTACTACAAACAGTTTGAATGTAGATATCGTATGTTGTATTTGCTAATAGTCCTTCGAGTTGAATGTCTGCAGTTGATGTAGAAACCGAAGTTCCATTTCCAAGAGAAAATCCTGCAATGCCATACTCTAACGTATATGATGATGACTCATTAACAGCTTCCCAAGTAATTGTTGTAGTCGTACTCGTTGTGAAATTTGAAGCTATGTTTGTAACCGTATCGCAAACAGGAACCATATCTTCATCGTCATTAGTACATGAGAAAATAATACTCATGAATAAGAATAGCATACACGCTTTTTTTAACATCTGGCTGATTTTCTAATTAATAGCTAGTTGCAATGTAATAAATTTTTTTTGAACGAATATAAAGGTGATTTTCAAGTCTATTTTGTTAAAATGACAAAGAATGAGCTGACCATATCATTTAATTAACAATCAGAAGATGCAATCCCAGTATAGACGTATTAAAATTTAAATAAAACTTTGAATTGGTGTTTATGAGGTCTATGTGTCTGAAAGTGTATATTTTACTTGAATTCTGTAATGAGTATGCCATGGTCGGATTCTGTGTAAAACTTCTTTTCAGTACTTAGTATAGGTAGTTGTTTGTTTATCCAAATATGATCAATTTCTAACAAAGGCACTGGATAAGGCCAAGTTGCTGTAAATCCGTTCTGAAAATTACGCGAAGATGCATAATTGGTTTTAAAATGGTTGAAATAGATACTTTCGTAAGGGGTGTTAAAATCCCCTAAAATAATGTCAATGTCGTGGTCCTCTAGGTATTCGTAAATTTTGGTAAAGGCCTTTTTTTTATTGTGCCAAGGTTTTGCAAAAATGTCAACTATGACTACTTCAAATGGGGTTGTACCTATTTCTACTTTTAAATGATTGAGTTTGTAATGGCGTTTTTCTTCAAGATAATTAATGATTGTGATGTCGCTTTTGGCAGCAACCATCATGTTTCCTTCTAAAAATTCAACATTATAATTGTGGAGTTGGTGTTTGAATTGGGAATTAAAATCATTGTCTTTATGTAAAACTTCAACAAAAAATAGAGCGTCTATACTTCGTGTTTCTAAAGTTTTCTTTAAAACGTCAATATTATAATCTTTTTGGTCAGCGATATTCCAAAAAAATATTGAGTTCGTCGAATTAGCACTAATACTATCATAATTAATATATTGATTGTTAATCCAAAAATAAGTCAGGGAAGCCATTAACCCGAATAAGGTGAAACGAATCCATTTATTTTTATAAAAGAGCGCTAAAAGCGGACATATGGCTAAAATTAAAATAGGTGTCGGAAAAGCATAAAATAAAATTCCTGTAAGGTAAAGGTGGTCTTTGAAACCGAAATGTATCAGTAACAAAAAAACATATCCTATTAAAAGATATGTTTTTTGTTTTTTTAGCCACTTCATCATGGGTTATACCATTTGAACAAACAAACCATCATCGGTCTTTTCAACCTTTGTTAAACCATGTTTGCTCAAGCCCTTTATGCCTTTATCCCAACCTTTATTACTTAGGCCAGATTTAGATTTTAAAACTGTTAAATCCATGCGTTTTTCAGCTTTTAAAACTTCAAGTATCGCTTTTTCGTTATCGCTAAGATCTACTTTTTTCTTCTCTGGTCGCATTTGAGGGAAGAATAACACTTCTTGAATACTTTGATTATTGGTTAGGAACATGATTAAACGATCCATGCCAATGCCCATTCCAGATGTTGGAGGCATTCCATATTCTAGCGCACGTAAAAAATCGTGATCTATAAATTCTGTAGCTTCATCATCACCTTTTTTAGCGAGTTTCAATTGATGCTCAAAACGCTCGCGTTGGTCTATAGGGTCATTTAATTCTGAATAGGCATTGGCAATTTCTTTACCACATACCATTAACTCAAAACGCTCTGTTAATTCAGGATTCTCTCTGTGCTCTTTACACAAAGGACTCATTTCTTTTGGATAATCCGTAATGAATGTTGGTTGAATATAATTCCCCTCACATTTTTCTCCGAAAATTTCATCAATCAATTTGCCTTTACCCATCGTCTCATCCACTTCAATATGCATACCTTTTGCAGCAGCTCTTATTTCGTCTTCAGACTTATTGTAAATATCAAAACCTGTGAATTCTAAAATAGAATCGCGCATAGTAATACGCTTATATGGTGCTTTAAAGTTAATTTTATGTTCACCGAAAGTCGCTTCAGACGTTCCATTTACAGCGAGTGCACAATGTTCTAGTAATTGCTCACAGAAATCCATCATCCAATTGTAATCTTTGTACGATACATAGATTTCCATGGCTGTAAACTCTGGATTATGCGTTCGGTCCATCCCTTCATTTCTGAAGTTTTTAGAAAACTCATAGACACCATCAAATCCACCAACGATTAAACGTTTTAGGTATAATTCGTTAGCAATTCTCATATATAATGGAATATCTAAACTATTATGGTGTGTTATAAATGGACGTGCAGCCGCTCCACCAGGAATTGGTTGTAAAACTGGTGTTTCCACTTCAAAATAACCAGCATCATTAAAAAACTGACGCATGGCATTAAACAATTTTGTACGCTTAATAAACACATCTTTAACATGAGGGTTTACAGCTAAATCTGCATAGCGTTGTCTGTATCGTTGCTCAGGATCTGTAAAGGCATCATAGGTTTTTCCGTCTTTTTGCTTCGGAATTGGTAAAGGTTTTAAAGCTTTACTCAATAATTTGAAGTTTTTAACCATCACGGTTTTTTCACCAACCTGAGTTGTGAAAAGCTCTCCTTCTATACCAACAAAATCACCTAAGTCGAGTAATTTTTTAAAGACATCATTGTAAAGCGATTTATCTTCGCCTGTACAAATTTCATCGCGATTAAAATACACTTGAATACGACCTTCGCTATCTTGCAATTGTGCAAAAGACGCTTTTCCTTGAATGTTAATTGCCATTAAACGCCCAGCTATAATCACCTGTTTACCTTCTTCAAAATCCGATTTTATCTGTTTTGAAGTATGATTAACCGGAAATAAATCCGCTGGATAAGGGTTGATCCCTAAAGCTCTAAGCTTTTCTAGTTTTTGGCGTCTTACCAATTCTTGTTCTGAAAGTTGCATTCTTATTAATTTTTATCGACTTACTTGTTTTTCAGTAAGCAGATGCAAAATTACAATTTTTACAAAAATTAAAGAGCTCCTTTTTAATTTGATTTCACAAGCTCTAAATTTTCTTTTAAATCCTTATGGTCTGGATGTAATTTAATCGCCTCTTCTAGAACTTTTATAGCTTCCATTTTATTGCCAAAAACACCGAGGGTATTGGCTAAACTCATGAAGACTCTTGGTTCATTCGGAAATAATTTTGTATTCAATTTAAATACAGCAATAGCCTCGTCTATGCTATTGGTTGTATATAAAATTTTACCATATGTATTCAGTTCAAACATACTTGAAACGTTTCCTTCAAAGGTTTTTATAAGCTTTTTTGATTTCTGTTTTAAGCCTTTTATGCCTTTTTTCTTTAAAATTTGGTCAACAGCAGTTACAATCTGATAGTTAGATTTATAATTGTTTACCGTAATAATATTCAGAATGTCGTCTTCAAAAGTTCCAATAGGATGTTCTACAATACGGTTCACTTCTTTTCCGTTTTTATAAAAAATTATGGTAGGTACACGGTGGATGTTTAGTCCTTTCTCCTCGTGTTGTGGACTTTGTTTATACATGTTTGCTTGTCTGCTTACGGCAACCACAGTTAATTGTTCCATTGGAAATTCACAAGCATCTAACACTTTGTAAAATTTGGGAACCTCTCGTTGACTATCTCCACACCAAGTTCCTAAAAATAGTGTGATGGTGTAGTTTTTTAATTCTGAAGTAATGGCAGGTACCTGTTCTGAATTTGGTTGATAGTTCTCGTAGTTTGTGGTGAACCAGGATTTGTAATGATCACCTTCTAAACCCTGTTTGTCGATTTTACCGAGTAAAAATGGGGTCTCCCCTTCATTTGTGATTTCTTGATTTAAGTGTTGGGCATGGCTTTGAAATACTATTGTTAATGTGATGAGTATTAAAAAATTGTTCGTTTTCATGTTGATGAGTTTATAATTAGATTGATGAATGGTAATAAATGCTATTACGTTTTCCTGCAAGGTCTTTTTTTTGACCTTGTAGGTATGATTTTTTCATATCATAAGATAATACCTACAAGGTTTTTAAAACCTTGCAGGATATGTTCAGTTCAAACGTAATATTTAAAAAGAATGATTACTTAGATGCCACGATATTCCCCTTAATTTTTAGGATTTTGTTCCCACCTTCAGCATTAGACATTACCGTGATGGTTTTAGTGAAGGCACCCAATCGTTTAGTATCGTATTTAATTTCTAATTCTCCTTGGCTTCCTGGTTGTATAGGTGCTTTGGAATAGCTAGGTACTGTACAGCCACAACTTGTTTTTACTTTTGTAATGAGTAAAGGAGCATCACCAGCGTTGGTAAATGTAAAGCGGCGCTTGCCTTCAGAATTCTGAGTAATCGTTCCGTAGTCAATAATTTCTGTTTTAAATTTTAAAATAGCGACTTTAGAATCGTATTTGTCAAATTCAGTTGGTGGTGCTACGTTAAAAAAGTTCATTGCTAAAACTAAAATAAGGGCAATGTTTAAAGTTTGCTTCATAATAAATATTTTAAATGATTAATATGAAAACAAACATCACACATAAAGATGTAAATGTTGAAAAAAACAGGTTGGAAATCGGTACTAGTACCAAGGTTGAATTTTGTAACTATTTGATAAATAGGGATTTTGCATCATCTCTAGATTGCACATTGAGTTTCTTGTAGATGTTGTTAGTGTGTGTTTTTACCGTACTCACACTTAAAAAAAGGGATTCAGCAATGTCTTTATTCGTTTTATCTAAGAGCAAATGCTCTAAAACCACTTGCTCTTGTTTAGATAATTTTGCTTTTAAATCGTCTATTTTACCTTGATTGCGTTTCCAAAAACGATACAGAAAATATAGATTCAGCATCACTGAAAATCCTAAAATAGTGCAGAGGAAAAGACTCCAGTTTGATGTTGTGGTTTGATGCGAAGAAGATAACATATAACGATCAGCTTCTAGTTCATTGCTATATTGTTTGGTGTAGGTTGAATTTGGGTAACTCGTTTCTAGTCGTGTTTTTAGATGATCGTAATAGTCGTTTCGTTTTAAATCCTCAACATAATAGCTATGCAAATCACTACTTCTATCCGATAAATACTTATAAATATAGAGTTCTGCCAAAGGTTCATTTAGAGCCTCACCGAAATATTGAAGGGTTTTAAACCATTTTTTGTTATTCAGTTTTCGATTGGCTTCACTTCTAAATTCACTATAAGCAAAACGCATATCGTTTTTTAGGGAATCTATTTTTACAAAAGCATTGGCTTTAGGATTGCTAGACTCAACACGACAAAACACTTGATTACCAAAGGAAAAAGGGAGTTTTAAAGTATCTGAGTTTTTAGCGATGAATAAGAGTTCTTCACTATCACTGCAATGCCCATTAAAGTGATTAACACCTTGTTGCATATCGGAACATTTATCTACATGAATGCGGTAGATTCTATTTTCGGTATCCAGCATATTCCCCTTAAATTCAAAATAACCATTAGAGTCAGCCGTTGTTTTTGCAATAATTTGTTCGGAATAGACACCAGACATTTTTCGGTAATCTTCAACAATAGAAAGGTATACGGATCTGTCCCATTCTTCAGGGTTAGTATAACCCGAAAAAGAATATTGAGCTTTACAAACTGAGGTGATAATTAAAAAAACGAATAGTGTTTTTAGTCGCATGTAACGAAACTACATAAATTTATTAGGATTTTGACACATCAAATTCATAAAAAGTGTAACAAACCGAGTGGAATGACGTCCTATTTATACATCAAATCATCAAACAAATTATGAGTATCTGGCGCGTTATCCTTTCTATCATTTGTCCACCTTTAGCAGTTTTAGATAAAGGCTGTGGTTCAATTCTAATCACGTTTCTATTATGGCTATGTGGTTGGGTGCCTGGTGTTATTGCCGCATTGGTTATATTGAATAATCCAGAGCGATAAAAGTCTTACCTTTGTAGCTCTAAACACTAAAATATTACAATGAAAAAGGTTTTTACACTACTTATGTGTGCAGTGCTATTGGCGCTTACAAGTTGTCAGTTCTCTGAAAATATTTACATAAATGAAGATGGTAGTGGTACCGTAAAATTCTCAATGGATGCATCAGAAATGATGGATGTGTTAGAACAATTAGGTGATGACGCTTCTGGCGAAATGAGCAAAGCTGTAGATTCAACAATTGTTTTTAAAGACTTTCTAGTAGAATATAAAGATAGTATAGCGAATTTGTCCTTAAAAGAGCAAGAAAAGATTAAAGCCATGGAAGATTACAAACTTCATATGGTTATGGATCCTGATAAAAAGAAGATGTTTTTTGATATAGAAACAGATTTTGATAATGCCAATGAGTTGCGCGATATGTACAAAGCAATGAATAATTTCAATAGTTTAAAAGGAGATGAAACTGCTAGTGATAACTTACCGTTAAGTCCTTTTTCTAGTATGGGGAATGAAGGTTCAACTTTGGTGAGTTACTCATATGATGGTAAAGTTTTTAAAAGAAGTGCTGAGATTATTGATGTCGAAAAACACCAACAATCTTTAGATAGTATTGATAAATCGGCTATGATGTTGGGATCGTCTAAGTATAGAATTAATTATCATTTTCCAAAAGCTGTAAAGTCCTTTTCAAAACAAGGAGCCATGTACAGTGAAGATAGAAAAACGGTTACTTATGAAGTTGCGTTTATAGACATGCTTAAGGATCCGGAACTATTGGATATTGAAGTTGTTTTAGAAGATTAAAAACTAATTATTTTGAATAAAACGATACAACTTCAGGATTTAGGAATTAAGGATTTTAAGGACACTTGGGATTACCAAGAAGCACTTTTTAAAGCCATTTTAGAGACTAAAATAAAGAATAGAAGAGAGGATGCAGGTTTAGTTACTGACAATCACTTTCTTTTTGTAGAACATCCACACGTCTATACTTTGGGTAAAAGTGGAGACTTGTCTAACTTATTGCTTTCAGAGGAACAACTCACAGAAAAAGGAGCGACTTTCTACAAAATAAATAGAGGTGGAGATATTACCTATCATGGTCCAGGTCAAATTGTAGGTTATCCGATTCTAGATTTAGATAATTTTTTTACCGATATACATAAGTACTTACGTTTTTTAGAAGAAGTGATTATTCTCACATTGGCCGAGTATGGATTAACAACCGAACGCAGTCCTGGTGAAACAGGGGTTTGGCTCGGGGTTGGAACACCATTTGCGCGTAAAATTTGTGCAATGGGAGTACGCGCTAGCCGTTGGGTAACGATGCATGGATTTGCATTGAATGTGAATGCCGATTTAGGTTATTTCGATCATATTATTCCATGTGGTATTCGTGGCAAGGCAGTTACAACACTGAATAATGAATTAGGTGTCGATAAAGTTGATGAAACTGAGGTGAAAACTAAGATTTTGAAACATTTTTCAGAATTATTCAATGCTGAGTTTACAGCGTCTGTGGATTAGTTTCTTTGGCTGTATTTTCGCTTCGTTTTGATGTAACCATATCTTAAATCATCATAAAATAGACTGATTGCTAAGATAAATGCAGCTACTAATAATGTATTTAATTTTATATCTAATTTTGAATAAAGGTAACCGCCAACGAGTCCTCCAAAAAAGAAGAAACAAATAATTGCAATTCTCAGCTTAATCGTTGCTATTATTTGGGTTCTATTATGGTGATTTCCTCGGAAACATAATTGGGAAAGCTCAATTCCTAAATCTGTAAATAAACCTGTTAAATGGGTTGTTCTCACCACTGCATTAGAGATTTTTGTTACC
The DNA here is from genome assembly GCF_018860545.1 of Winogradskyella psychrotolerans. GTDB lineage: Bacteria > Bacteroidota > Bacteroidia > Flavobacteriales > Flavobacteriaceae > Winogradskyella > Winogradskyella psychrotolerans_A. The sequence goes on from NZ_JAHKPN010000039.1 coordinate 235,079, forward strand.
AGAGAATTTTGGAGTCCCATAGCAAAGAGAAGTGCGCAAATAATGACATTTGGATATTGTATGGTCGTTATGTCGCTTGTAAAAGCAATTACAGCTAAAATAAGAACTTCAATTAATGTTGGGAGAACAAAAACATTCATTCGTTTGTTTTCTTTGAATTTCTCAATAAGAAAACTTGAAAAGAAAGAGCCAAATAGGAACGATAGAATATAAAGTAAAAACATAGTGCCTTTCCAAAATTCAAAGTTGGCTACATCACTAATAAACAGCGCAAAATGGCCGGTGACATTGGTAGTTAATTGGTGAAACGCTAAGAATCCGGTGACATTGACAATACCAGCAACAAACGACAAAATAGTAGCAATTCGCAGATTGTGTAACAATGTTCTGCTTTTACCTTGATGTCTAAACATGCCTTTTATTTTAGAGGATCAAATTACATACTTTTTATGAAAATAAGACCTATAGTGTACAATACATGTTTCAATTAGAGCAATTTCCATTAAGCATGTGCATCTCACTTGGGTTATAGGCGTTATTTGACGCAAAATTGTAGCCATTCATAAAGTCGTCCATTCCTGAAATTAGAGTCGTTAAACCACAAAAATCGGATAACAGGGGATTCGACTGAATGTTAATTATACCTCGGTTAAACGCGAAATTTGCCATTGGGTCCAAATCTGTAATATTTGCGTTTTCCCAAATTAGCAACGCGTGGTAGTCCGCCTGATTATCGCTAAAATTAATGTTTTCAATGCCGCTAAATGTTGTAAGTGCATTGTTTCTAGATATTTCTAAAGTATGGTTAAGATCTGTTAAATTTTCTAAACCATTCAAGTTACTTAAGAGCGGATTGTCAGCTATATGAAGCGATATGGCTTGACTTAAATTTTCTAAACCATCTATATTTTGTAAAACATTATTGTTGGTTATGTTTACTGAAGAAGTGCTGGAGGTTATATTATTTAACCCTTCTAAGTTTAACAAACTATCATTATCAATAATGCTTAATTCTCCACAACTAGCAACACCTTCTAAACCAATTAACGAGGTTAAACTGTCATTGTTAGAGATCGATAGCGTATGCGGAACATTGCTTAAATTTTCTAATCCGGAAAGTGAGTTTAAACTTGGATTATATACGACCCAAAAATAATTTGTAACAGAACTTAAAGCGGATAGCCCATCTAAACTTAAAAGCATATCATTATCTGCAATATAAACTTGGTGAGCTGTAGTGATACCATTGAGTCCAATACAATTAATTAATTGGTCGTTATCTTCAATAGTTAGTTTAGCATAGGAGTAAGTTATATCTATATTTTCTAAACCATTAAAATTGGTGCATATGGTGTTTCTTATAGAAAGATTCCCATTCACTGAAGTTATACTTTCGAGTAAAGACAAATCAGTAATGTCGGTTAAATTCTGTTGTAGGCTACCTATGTTAAGATTACCATCGATTTCATTATAGCCATCATTACCAAAAGCGTCAACCATAGATTGATCACTTAATAATAAATCATCATCGTAAATTTTAATATCCGTAGTAAAACTGAATGAAACCGTTGTTGTTTTTCCTTGTTCATCAACAGCCTCAACCCAACCTGTATAATCCGTTAACCCTCTTAAGCTTTCAAAAGATTGGTTTAATGCTATTGATTCGCCTTCTATAAGTAGGTTTTCTAGATAAATATTATATATAATTTCTCCTTCTTCTGGGTCAGTAGAAGCAGTCCACTCAATTCTTGGATAAAAAGGGTTGGTGCTGGTTATAGTTATTTCAAATAACGATGGAGGCTGGTTTAGGGTAGTTTCAAAATTAAAAGGTGCTGAAATTGCATTACCTTCTGGGTCAGAAGCTACAACTTCTCCTGTGTAACTTTCATTTTCGGGTAAATTTTCAAAACTGTAAGTTGTATCTGTGATGTTATCTACCTGTTTTATGTTGTTAAGATAAACGTCATAGAATACAGTACTTCCTTCTGGATCTATGGATGGACTCCAATTAATTTCTGCAGAAGTCTCCGCAATAGTATGTACTGTAACTTCAAAAGTTGAAGGAGGTTGATTTTCAGTTTCATCAACATCATTGTCTGAACACGCAGATACACAAATGAAGAAAAGTCCTAAGATTAGTTGTCTTTTAATTACTGCAATTTCCATTGGCAATATCAGTTGTTGAGGGGTTATATGAGTTGTTGTTTATTGATGGACTAGAACCTGGAGAGAAGTTTTGCATTAAATCTTGTAGTGCGCAAAAATCTGATAAATTGCTGTTACCAACAAAGTTTATGGTACCGCCTAATTGATTTAAATTTTCTAAACCATTTAAACTAGCAAGGCTTGTGTTGTAGAAAAAACTCAAGTTACCATAGGTTATTTCGGTAAGAGTAGCTAGGCCATTTACGTTTTGTAAAGCCGAATTATCTTGAATATCAAAATCTCCTCCAACAATACTTAAGGAGGATAACGCATTAAAATTTTCGAGTAATGTGTTTTTTATAAATACACGACCAATACTTTCTATATTATCAATTCCATCTAATGTGGTCAGCGCCGTGTTGCTTGTTAAATTTAGATCGCCAATTAACGCCGTAACGTTACTGAAAGCATTAATTTGAGTTAGAGACCAATTCGCTTGAAACCAAATACTATCTACAGAATTTAAATTGTTAAATCCAGTAACTGTAATTAGGTTTATATTATTTAATATGGCTAGTGTTGAACCGATTGTGGTAAGATTGTTTATGCCTGATATATCTTGAAGATTACTATTTTGTTCAATTTGAAATGTACCAAATACTTCTTCCAATTTGTCTAAGCCATCTAAATTATTTAGACCATCATTATTACTGATTTTGAAATTCTGACCAACATGCTCTATGCCTAAACCTGATAAACTCGTTAAGGTTCCCATAAAATTGATATGAAAATACCCTCTCACTATTTTTATGCTGTTAATAGGTGATAAATCCGTAACATCAGTAAACACGGCAAGTCCATCCATCTCTAAATTACCGGTGATTTCAATGTATCCAAGTTCTCCAAAGCTATTGACGGCTTGTTGTGTTCTTAGGCTTAAATCCCCTTGGTAAATACCATCTAAGGTTTCTAAATTAGAAATTAAATTAGTTGTATTACCTATGTCATCTTTAGCAACAATTTTAAGGTTGTAAACTGTTGCCGCATTTAGATTTTCGATTAAAAAGCTAGTCTCGCTCAGGTTTGAAGCAATCAACGTATCATCAATGTATAAATCGTATGAAACAATAGTACCTTCTGGATCTATAGCTTCTGTCCAACTGACATCAATTGAAATATTGCTTGGTGTGGCTAAAATAATTTCAAAATTGCTTGGTGGTAAGTTTTCAGTTGTTGTAAATGAAAAATCAGCAATGCGCTCGTTGCCAGAAGGATCGTGAGCTATAACGAAACCTTCATAATCATTTGAGATTGATAAGTTTTCAAAACTATAAGTTCTAGTGTTTTGATGACTAGAATATTCTTGGTTTTCCAAATAAACCGAATAACTTATTGTGTCTCCTTCTGGATCAAAGGATTCGCTCCAGCTAATTTCTATATTGGTAACGCTGGTTGAGTTTACAGTAACTTCAAATTCTGAAGGAATACCATTATTACTAGTATCTGTAGAGCAACTCAATGCTGTTAACACAAAAAGTATAAGGAGTGATTTTGTTATATTAATGTAGGTTGGTTTTTCTTTTGTAGGTATTGGAGTCAATAGTTTTGAAGTAAAAGATTAGAGAACTAAGTTCTACTTTTTTTTTAACATGTCCAAACCAAATTAGGTCTCATCATTAAAAAACACCTTATAAAAGTGCATTTTTTTGTCTTCATCGTAACCACGTTCTAAATATTCTGCTGAGGCATCTGGAGCATCAACATCTAGTTTTATTTGTATGTTGGTGTCCAATTTAATTTCGGTTTTAATCTTTTGCTTTTGTTTTTTTAAAGCGACTTCCGAAACGTCAAACTGGTTTCTAATGAGGACTTTATTGTCGGTCTCATAAATCTTTTTATAGTCTTCAAAAAGTTGAATTTTATCTTCTTCCTCAAAAACTTCTTCTTTAAACGTATCGATATTTACAATTTCGTTTTCTTTGAAAAAGTCAACTGTTTTAGCTAAAAAGTTGCTCTGTTCTTGCCCTCCATAATTAGGTTGTAATATTTCTTTAGAAAATTCTCTACATAGCTCTATGCAATTCTTGGTATGCTGGTTGCTATCGTCAGGATACCTAATGTTTAGGAAACTTTTAATCCAATATTGGGTGTCGTAAGTGTTGTTATCAACGCTAAATACAATTTTACCTTCCATGTCGGAAGTATTCAAAATTAAACATCCTTTATCTACCTTCTTAGCTTGGATCCCTTTTTGAACTAAAATGTCATAATTATTATCTTCTAAATAGGTCTGAAAAAATTCTGTTTTGTTTTCAATTTTAAAGATACCAATGGCATCGGTAAAATAGTCTTCATATTGTACATTTTCAAAATGACAAATAAGGACATCTCCAGTTTTAATTTGAGCTGAATTACTTTGTTCAAATAGATGAGTTACAATATGCTTTGAAATCTCTACAAAATCAGCGTCCTCTTTAAAAAGTTGATCGCTGTATATGTTAATTTCATTCAGCCCAACATCACTATGGTGATGGAAACGATAACTTTCTGCAACACTTACAAAAGGCTTTAAAAGATACGGTAGCATTAAATTATAAGTGGCTTCATCAAATTCTACAATAGCATCAGAAAAAGCGTTTTTTGTGCCGTTAAATTTATTGCCAACTTTGTGAATAATACAGCTTCTTAAGGATGCTTTTTGTCGTTTTATCATGAGTGAAAATGTCGTCTAAATTTTGAATATGCAAAACTACAAAAGTAGGATGTATTCTTATTGAAAATAGCCCTAAAATAGGATTGCTTTTAGTGTAATTTGTAAACCACTACAGTTTTATCATCGCTTTGTGTGATTAATTCCAAACCTCTATCGTTATCTAATTTTTCGAGTACTGCGGCTGATGTGCCAAAAACAGGGAAATTAGGAATAGATTTGGCTTGACTATCAAAAAGATATACTTTTTTAGATTGTAAATCTGTGGTGGTTACGTAAATTTTATCGTTTAAATAGAAGATTCTCGGCTCTGTATAGTCACCATAATCTAAATCTAGGGTTCTCGATTTAATAATTAATCTATTCTCTCTTAAGGAAACTAAAGTTTTACTAGTGGTGGCTATTTTGTGTTTATCTGTAAGATTTAGGTTTTGCGTGCTTAAATTTCCTCTAGTATCTACTTGGATGAGTTGGCCTAACGTATTGGTTGTAGTAAATTTATTTTGGTAGAGATAAACCTCATTACCCGAAAAACGAATCTTATCTTTTACGTCAACTCTAACAGCTCCTTGTCTGTTTAAAATTTTAAGATGTTCACCGGCTCCAAATACGATATAATCTTTAGTACCAATTCTAAAATGTTTTGGCTGCGATACGATGTCAGCGTCACTACTCTTATAATTAAAGCCGCCAACAGACTGTCCTTTTGCATTGTACATCAAGAGGTTTTTACCTTGAGTAACAAGTAATCTGTAGTCTTTGCGTTTGTCGTAATCAAAAACCGAAAGCGGTTGGGTAATGGCGTCGTTAAATTTTAAAGGGAAAGGGGGAACATCGTTGCCGTTTCGGTCTAAAATGTAAAGTCGGTTAGGCGTTGTAAACGCTAATTGTAAACGACCATTTTTATACATGTCAATCTGCTCAACCTGGCCTAAAATTTTACCTTGTAGTTGTTTCTTCCAAAGAATATTACCAGTGCTAGAGATAAGGTAAAGTGTGTTGTTAACGTCTTGTATTACGATGTCATGAGCTTTGGAGACGTGATTCTTCACGGCTTGAGGTGCTGTTAAAGCCGTTGCTTCGAGTTGTGTGGTAAAGGTTTCTGAAACCGAATTTGTTGCTGCTCTTTTTTTGAATTTCTGAATAACTCCGTTGATGTGTGTGTAATTATCCTCACGTATAAATTGTACGGCATTGGCGTTATAACCTGTCATTGTATGACCAAGAACTGTTGATAATTCATCAGAATCTTTAAAGATAAATAACGATGCTTCATCACTTAAATTCTCACTGATACTTTGGAAGGCATCGGAATTAATAAGTGTGTTTTCGTTTAAAGCATAAGTTAAAATAGACTTTAGAGTTTCGGTAGAATGAGAAAACACAATAAAATTTTCAAAAACAGAAAAGAAATTAGCATTTTCAAAGCTAATAAATGGCTGTAAGTTAGTTTTGAAGATGTTAGAATCACCAAATTCATAGATATCTATATCCCTAAAGGATTCAGAAAAAGATTTATCTTCAATAGATTCAATAATTAAATTTGGATCTAATGAATGGAGAGCTAAAACATCGTCAATTAATGCGATTTCATCTGTGAAATTCAAAAACGTTTTAGAATCTAGTGCTGTACTATCCTCTGCTTGATTGTTTTTACTGAATACGGAAAAATTGTCATAACTAATACTCAATAGAGATGCCGTATTATAAGGAGCAATTGAGGGAGTGTTTGTTTTTTGAGGTATCGTGTTTTTAAAGCTATCGAGATAGTTTGTGGTTGAATCGATAGAGGTGAGTATACCATTATAATGCAATCCTTTTTCTACATAATCAAAATCTAAAACGGTAAAGCTTGAATTGTCTTTATTTACGATCTCAGAAAACAATAATTTAGAATAATTAGTCTCCTTTGATTTAAATAGGACGGAAGCCACGGATTTTTCATCTGTCGTTTCAATTAATTGACTAAGTTTAGTGTTTTCATTTTCAGAATTGAGTGTTTTTAAAAGGTCTAAATTATTTGAACCTGCAAAAGTGTTGCCTATAATCTTATGGTATATGGTTTGATCGTCTATTTGAGTTTCTTCAATGTTTACATCGGTCAAAGTTTTTGAAATAATATTCTTAATAGAGTCTAAGACAAAGAGCGAACTATCGTTTTCGGTAAGAATGAGAAAATTTGAGTCTTGAGATGAGATGTAAACATGCTCGGTTGTGTTCAGATGATTGAGAAATAAAACAGCATGTTTCAGCTCTTTATTATATAGGTTGGAGAGCACATCATTATTTTCAATACTATTCACAAAATCGTTGAGCTCATTAATACGGATAATTGTAGATGTTTCCGCTGGAATAAATTTATAAGGTTGTTTGGTTTTGTTGTAGTCTTTTTGGCATGCAAATACAAATGTGAATACTATTAATAAAAAACCAAGTCGCTTCATTAGATTAAAAATTTAATTTACAAATATAAAAGTTATATATCCAATTTGTATTGCTCAGGTAATAATCTAAATGATTTTCTATGATATTTGGTTATGCCGTATTTTTTTATGGCAGCTCGGTGTTCTTTTGTTGGGTAACCTTTGTTTTGTTTCCAATTATACATGGGAAATTCGTCATGTATCTTTTCCATATAATCATCTCTGTAGGTTTTGGCTAAAACAGACGCGGCCGCAATACTCAGATACTTGCTGTCTCCCTTTATTACTGTAGAATGCGGAATGTTTTCAAAGGGTTTAAATCTGTTGCCATCTACAATAATGTATTCAGGGGTTGTTTTTAATTTAGAAATCGCTCCATGCATGGCCTTTATTGAAGCGTTTAATATGTTAATAGTGTCGATCTCAGCTTCAAAAATATGTTGCACAGCATAGGAGACACAAGTCTGTTCTAAAATAGGTTTTAATAACATTCTGTTTTTTTCAGAAAGCTGTTTTGAATCGTTTAATAAAGTGTTTTTAAAAGATAGCGGTAAGATGACAGCTGCGGCTGTTACCGGACCAGCTAAACAACCTCTGCCAGCTTCGTCCGTACCACATTCTAATATAAAGGTTGAAAATTGAAATTTTAAAGCCAAAACGTTAATTTTTAAACAAAGTTAAAATTTTAACGCAACCCTTTTACATATTCTGCATCTAAGTAGTGAGTTTATGGTTTTAAACAAAGGAAAAATGAATTTTACGAGTTGTTGTCATTATCGTAACGTTGTTAACATTTTTTTAGCAAAAACACTTGGTTATTTAATATAAAATTAAGATGTTTGCAATTAGACTAACTCAAATAATTGTTTTATGAAATTAAAGTTAACATGGTTATTAACGCTTTTTATGGCGTTCGTGATGCAATTTTCTTTTGCACAAGAGAAAACTGTCACAGGTACAGTTACAACAGTAGCGGATGGTTTACCCCTTCCTGGCGCAAGTGTAATTGTAAAAGGGACCTCTAGAGGTCAACAAACAGATTTTGATGGTAAGTATACCATTCAAGTCAATCAAGGGGATATTTTAGTAATTTCTTATGTAGGTATGGAGCCTGGAGAAGTTCTTATTGGTTCTGGTAGTACTTATGACGTCGCTTTAGAGGATGCAAGTACTCTAGATGAAGTTATAGTAGTAGGTTATGGTACAACAACAAAAGATGCTTTTACCGGTACTGCTACGAAAATTGAAACTGCTAATGTGGAAGCAAAAGCTGTTTCTAACGTTTCTGAAGCTCTTAGAGGTGAGGTTGCGGGTGTAAATGTTATATCTTACAATGGTGCGCCGGGTTCAGATGCAACAATTAGAATTCGTGGTTTTGGTTCTGTAAATGGAAACTCAGATCCTTTATATATTGTAGATGGTGCTCCGTATGCGAGTGATCTTTCTTCAATTAATCCAGCGGATATTGAGAGTATGACAGTATTGAAAGATGCTGCTGCGACTTCTATCTACGGTTCTAGAGGAGCAAATGGTGTTATTGTAATAACAACTAAACTTGGTAAATCTGGAAAAACAGTTGTTTCTGTAGATTTCAAAACAAGTGTTAATACACTGCTTTTGCCTCAGTATGATGTTGTTGAATCGCCAGAGCAGTATATTGAATTATCTTGGCAAGCACTTAAAAACAAAGGGGCTTTACAAGGTGAATCTGATCCTGCGGCTTGGGCAAGTGCTAATTTATATGGTACCACAGAAGGTATTAATAGTCATTATAACATATGGGATACTGACGGAGCTAACTTAATTAATCCTGCTACAGGTGAGTTTAATTCTGGTGTAAATCGTGTTTATACGCCGACTAAATGGTCTGACGCTGCCTTTAGTACAGGGATTAGAACAGAAGCTAATATTCAGCTTAGTGGTGGAAACGAAAGAACTCGTTTTTCTACATCATTTGGATATTTAAAAGATGAAGGGTTTACCATTAATTCTGGGTATGATCGTTATTCAACGCGTTTAAACGTTGAAGATAAGCCTGCAGATTGGTTAACAGTTGGTGCTAATATTTCATTCACAGGAAGTAAGTATGAGAATTCTTCAAGTTCTGAAAATTCTTCTGGTAGTTCAGGGAATATATTTGCTTTAACAAGTTCAACTCCAGCAATATACGATGTATATTTAAGAGATGATAACGGTGCTTTGGTTGAAGATCCTATATATGGTGGTTACCAGTTTGATTATGGTGCTACTTATGGAAGAAGAGCATGGAACTCTACCAATGGTATTGGTGATGCTACTTACGATTTGGCTAGAACGGATGTTAATACTATGTTAGGTAACTTTAACGTTGGTATCGATATTACGGAAAATTTAAAATTTGAAACACGTTATAGTGGTCAGCTTAATACCACAAATTACACGTCTATGCAAAACCCATATTATGGTAGTGGTGCGTCTAGTCAAGGTTATTTGTTTAAAAGAGAAAGAACAAACATTAATCAGAATTTCTTACAAATGCTTAGATACAGTAAGCAATTCGGTGCTCATAATGTAGAGGCTTTTGTTGCTCATGAATCTACAGTTCAGAGATTTACTGAATTATCTGCTGCTGCTCAAACAGCTATTATACCTCGATCTACTAGTTTAGATCAGTATACAACAGCTTTTGGTAAAGCAGGTAATTATACATTAAGAAGGAGTTTAGATAGTTATTTTTCACAGGTAAATTATAACTATGATCAAAAATACTTCTTTACAGGGTCAGTAAGACGTGATGGTTCATCTAGATTTATTCAAGATAAGTGGGGAACTTTCGGATCTGTTGGTTTAGGATGGGTAATTTCTAATGAAGACTTCTTTTCAGGTGTAGATTTTATGGATTACTTGAAATTAAAAGGAAGTTTCGGTATTATTGGTGATCAAGGTGTTAATACACTATATGGTTATAATTTCTTTACTATTAATACTACGGCAGATGGTTCTATTTCTTATTCTCCAAGTGGTGAGGCCGCAAATCCTGAATTAACATGGGAAACGTCGAAGATTGCTCAGGTAGGTTTAGAATCGACTTGGTTTAATGGGTATTTAGATTTAGATATTGATTATTATGTGAAGAATACAACTAACTTATTCTTTACTCAAACTTTACCTACATCTCCTGGTGATGCATTTATTAGATATAATGATGGTGAAATGAGAAACAAAGGTTTTGAGTTTAATGCTCAGGTTCATGTAATCAAAAACCATAAAGACTTTAGATTATCATTTAATGTAAATGGTGAAATTTTTGATAATGAAATTACTCAGATGCCAAATGATTTTATTACGGGTGAGCGACAAATTCTTGACACTGACGATGATTTGTCTCAAGGAAGATCAATATATGACTGGTATTTAAGAGAATGGGCTGGAGTTGATCCTGCGACTGGTGCTGGATTATGGTACGCTTATTTTAATGATGTTGATGGTGATGGGATATTTAACGCTGCAAATGGAGATGCTAGTATTTCTAGTTTAACACAATATAAGGCAGATAATCCTGATGCAAATATTGTTAAGACAGTTACTTCTACATATGCTTATTCTGATGAGTCTTCATTAGGTGCTACTGAAGCTTATGTTGGTAAATCGGCTATTCCAAAAATTAGAGGTAGTTTCCGTTTAAATACGGGTTACAAGAACTTTGATTTATCTGCTCAGTTTGGGTATAGTATTGGTGGCTATGTTTATGATAATGGTTATGCAACGCTTATGAATAATAGAAGTTTAATTGGTACAAACAATTACCATTCAGATGCTGCGGATGCTTGGAGTGAACCAGGAGATATTACTAATATTCCAAGATTGTCTGCTGGTTATTCTACGGATGTTAACTATGCTTCTGCATCATCTCGTTTTTTAACAAAAGCGGATTACCTTTCTCTTAACAATATAAAAATTAGCTATTCTTTACCAAATGATGCTGTCGAAGCTATGAATTTGAAACGTTTCAATATTTTTATTACAGGTGATAATGTTATGATGTTATCTGCAAGAAGCGGTCTTAATCCGACAACTTTTATAGGGTCTTCAAATTCTGGTATTTATATGCCTAGAACTGCATTTACTTTAGGTGCAAAAATTGAATTTTAAAAAAAAAAAATGATTATGAAAAAAAAGTTTATTTATTCGATCGCACTATGCTCATTAGTTTTTATGGGTTGTAGTGAGGAATTTATCGATGGTGAGAACACTAGTGTTTTAACTGCCGAGGGTATTTCAGAACATTCTAATACGTATACGGCATTATTAGATGGATCCCTCAATGGTATTACAAGTTTAATTATTGAACCGTATGGTATCACAGGTGATAGTCATGATGACTTTGGTCAGAAAGGTGTTGATATTTGGACAGATATTGTATGTGGTGATGTTGCATTATCAGCTAGTGCATACGGTTGGTATAATGCACCTGCAAATATGACCGCTACTATTGACTATACCGATGATACAAACTCAACTATTTGGGAATATTATTACAGAATTATTAAGATAGCTAATGACGTTATAGAGAATAGTGGTGGTAATGAGGCTGAGCCTGATACTGATGAATCAAAACGTATCCTTGGTCAAGCTAAAGCATATCGTGCATATGCATATTTCAATCTGGTACAACTCTTTCAAAGAGCATACGATCCAGATCAAGAAGTATTGCCATTTTATAACATAGATACGTATAGCTTAGCTAAAGTAGAAGCTTCTGTAATTTATGATCAGATTATCTCTGATTTAACACATTCTATTGAATTGTTAGATGGTTATACTCGTGATGCTAAGAATCAAATGGATAAATCTGTTTCACAGGGTCTTTTAGCTTATACGTATGCTGCAATGGGCAATTATGCGGATGCTAAAGTTTTAGCAGATGCTGTTACTAGTGTTTACCCACTTACTACAACTGCTCAGTTAGCATATCCTGGTACTGGTTCTGGTTTTAATGATATTAGTACTGCTTCTTGGATTTGGGGCTATGATTTAACTGAAGATTTAGGACACCAATTAATTGATTGGTGGGGACAAATGGATTACTTTACTTATAGTTATGCGTGGGCTGGAGATACTAAATCTATAGATGATTTATTATATTCTGAGATTTCTGATAACGATATCAGAAAAACGCAATTTGGTACAGGTGCTGCTCCATTACAACCAATTAATAAGTTTTTTGATCCAGGTAGATCTGTTGCAGGACAGTATATTATTACAACAGATTTAATTCTTATGCGTTCTGAAGAAATGTATTTGTTAAGTGCAGAATCATCTGCTAAGACAGGAGATGAGTCAACAGCAAAATCTATTTTATTGGAAATAATGACGGATCGTGTTGGAAGTGCAGAGGCTTCTACTTATGTTAATGCATTATCGGGGCAAGCTCTTATTGATGCAATTTACTTACAAACTCGTATTGAGATGTGGGGTGAAGGTAAAAGCTATTATGCTATGAAACGTAACGAAGCAACAGTTACAAGAGGTACTAATCACGTGTACAGAGCTGGTGAGTCTTTTGCTTATGATTCTGATGAGATTTCTTTTCAGATTCCACAAGTTGAAATAGATAATAATCCTAGTATTACTAGTCAAAACTAAAATTTTATAAAATGAAAAAATATTATAAATATATTGCAATGTTCACGGCAGTAGTAATGTTTAATTGTGAGCATGATGATTCAACGTCATTAAGTGACTATGTTGGATTTGAATTAGGACCAACTAAAGTTATTGTTGAACAAGATCAGTCGTCTACTCTTGAAATAATGGTATACGCAAGTGAAGTGTCTGGACAAGATCGTACCTATACTGTTGAAGCTGATGCAGATGCAACAACGTTAACAAGTCCTTATAGTTTTAGTACTGTAACTATTCCTGCTAACACTAATGAAGGTTCGTTTACAGTAACTATTACTGATGATGAAACAATGAATTATTATGAAGCTGATAAATCTTTGTATGTTAATTTTACAGGTGTAGAAGGTTTAGATTTTAGTACTGGGTATTTAATTACTGTAGCTGAAGCTTGTCCTAATATCTACGCTACTATATCTATTACTACAGATGATTGGCCAGAGGAAACGTCTTGGGACTTATATGATTTGTCTGGGACTCCAACGGTTATTTTTTCTGGAGGAACTTATGATGGTTTAGCTAATACTACAATTGATACTGAAGTATGTTTATTAGCAGGATCATATGGAATTGCAGTTCTTGATTCTTACGGTGATGGTGGAAGTACTTATACTGTAACTTCTGGTTCTACCGTTTATGTTGAGCCTGTTACTTTAACTAGTTCAAGTTCTTCGTCTACGTTTACTGTAGATTAATATAGATTATTCTTTATATTATTTAAAGCCACCATATTTTATGGTGGCTTTTTTATTGAATAAGTATTTATGAAATAAATCAAAATTACTGTATATTGCGTGATAAAAAATTACTAAAAAATTGTTATGAAAAATTGTTTACCCCTAATTGCTTTCCTTTTTATGCTAAATATTGGCTATAGTCAGAATTTGGAAAAAGCTAAGTTATCTAAGCAAAACTTAGAATTATTAAATAGATTGGAGACTCAAGAACAAGCTAGAAGTTCTAGAGTTCAAGCCCATTTGAAATCTCATCCTAATACTAAGGTTACTATAAAAGATAGTATTAATATTACGCATATTTACGATGTAAGAGATGGAGTCGTGTTGTATAGAAGTACTTATAATTTAGAGGCATCCAGAGCGACTAAAACATCGCATCTTCAAACAGGCGGAAGTTTAGGTTTAGATCTTGATGGTGACGGTATGACGGTTGGAGTATGGGATGGTGGTCCGGCTGATTTGACGCATCCTGAGTTTCAAAATAGTACAGATACAGAATCACGGGTTATAATAATAGATAATGCTATTGTTGATGATTCTTCGGGTTCTTATAGTTTTCATGGAACACATGTATCTGGGACTATAGCGGCTAAAGGTGTTGATGCGAATGCCAAAGGTATGGCAACTAAAGTTACCGTGAAATCCTATAATTGGAATAACGATGAAATTGAAATGACTGCTGCTGTTAATGCAGTAACCAACCCAATTATTTTGTCTAACCATTCATATGGTGTTCCAGTTCAAAGTACTTCTGGTGATTTATTGCCAGCATGGTATATGGGGGCTTATTCTCAAGATTCAAAAGATATTGATGATATAGCTAGAGCTAATCCAAAATATTTAATTGTGGCATCTGCAGGTAATTCTGGTACCACATCGTATACAGGAGGATTATTTTCGGGATATGATAAGTTAACTACAGATAAAAATGCCAAAAACAATTTGGTTATTGCAAATGCTAATCCTTCTTTAACGTTATTTACTTATGAATTAGAAACTTTACTTATAAATCCAAGTAGTAGTCAAGGACCTACGGATGATTTAAGAATTAAACCGGATATTGCAGCAGACGGTACCAATTTATATTCACCAACTCCTGGTAATACTTATGCAACTTATACTGGTACATCAATGTCTGCGCCTAACACAACTGGTACATTATTGTTATTACAACAATATTATAGTCAATTGCATAGCGAGTATATGAACTCAGCGACTTTAAAAGGGCTAGTATGCCACACAGCTGTTGATGATATTGCAGCTGCAGGTCCAGACCCTAAATTTGGCTGGGGTTTTCTAGATGCCAAAGCTTCTGCTGAAACAATCTTAGATGGAACAACAGGTGAGGCTTTAATAAGTGAAGATAATTTGTCGCAAGATGAAGTTTTTGAGATGACATTCTCAGCGCAAGCAGGTGATAAATTAAAAGCTACTATTTCCTGGACAGATATGTCTGGTGGTATTAATAATGGTACTCTAAATGATGCGACTCCGAGATTGGTTAATGATTTGGATTTAAGAATCTCTAAGGATGGAGTAACTTATTTTCCATGGAAGTTGGATTATTCTGAAACGGCTGGTTTTTCTAATTCAAAAGGTGATAATACTGCAGATAACATAGAGATTGTTGAAATTGATGCTCCCTCAGCAGGGGTCTATACTTTAACTGTAACTCATAAAGGATCATTGCAAAGTGAAGATGGTGGATTTTTTGACCCTAAGGACCAGGATTTTTCATTAATTATAACTGGAAATAATCTTACATTAGGAACTGCCGACAATGAGCTTTCTAATAGTTTAGTGGTATATCCTAATCCGAATAAAGGTGAGTTTACTATTAGTTTTGATTCTAGCTTAACTAATAGTGGTGATGTTAAAGTTGATATTTATGATATTAGTGGACGCTTAGTTTATAATAACGCATTTGATAGTGATTCAGTTCGATTTAACGAAACTGTAAATTTAAGAGGAGTAGCTTCAGGTGTATATATTGCAAATATTTCTCAAGGAAATAATATGACATCTCAAAAGATCATTATTGAATAAATTCAATAATAATATTTGAATAAAAAGACCAACAATAATAACTGTTGGTCTTTTTTATGTTAAGTAAATTGTAATTTTTCATTCATAAACAATAATTTATAGTTTACTTTGTTTCAAATCTAGATAGTATTACATGCAGATCAAATTTATATACATAATTGTATTTTGTTTATTTACAGTAGGATTGAGTTCTCAAACTAAACTTAGTAAAAGTTATACTGGAGGGCAGGATAGTTCTATGACTAAAAAATCTAAAGGATTTAAGGAGTTAGCATCTATAGATATGTATTTACAATTCAATAATGAATTAGATTCTATACAAGTTGATACAACGCTAACCATTAAAAAAAACTACAAGTTCAACTATCTTCAGAAAGATAATTTTGAACTAATGCCATTTGCTAATATTGGGCAAACTTATAATACGCTTAGTTTTGATTCTTGGGATAATAATACGTCACCATTATTTGGTGCTAGAGCACGTCATTTTAATTATTTTGAACATGACGATATTATGTATTATGAAGTTCCTACTCCATGGACACGTTTAACTTATAAGACAGCATTTGAACAAGGTCAACTTTTAGATGCGTTCTTTACAGTAAACCTTTCTAAACAATTTAATTTTTCACTTGCATATAAAGGACTAAGGTCCTTAGGGAATTATCAAAACGCATTGACGAGTACTGGGAATTTTCGTTTTACGTCAAGATATAAATCAAAGAATGAAAGATACCAAGCTAAAGGTTATGTGGTAATGCAAGATTTGCTTAATCAAGAGAACGGTGGTTTAGAAACAGAAGATTTAGATAATTTCACTTCTGGTATTGCAGAATTTTTAGACCGTTCTGTATTTGATCCGGCATTTGAGGATGCGGAAAATATATTAGAAGGTAAACGGTTTTATTTGGAGCATTCTTATGGAATATTACAAAATAAAGACTCTTTGGCTGATAATAACATTAGGCTCTTTAATAAGATTTCTTTAGAAGATAAAAATTATCAGTATAGTCAAACAACTTCTGCCACTAGTTTTTTTGGTGATGCCTTTGCCAATAGTATTAAGGATAAAGTAAAGTTAGAGGATTTTAAAACCGCGCTTGGATTAAATTATACTAACAATGTTATAGGTAGTATTTCACTTGCTGTAAATTATACAGATCTTAATTATGGTTATAATAGTATTGTATTGTTGAATGGTGAGACGATTACAAATAGGATTCAGTCAAACTATCTGGGGCTAGAGGGTGAATACTCAAAAACCTATAAAGGTTTTAATTTAACAGGTAAGGGAGGCCTAAATCTTTCTGATACATTTGTGGGGAGTTATTTAGAAGGGATGTTAAATTTTAAGTTGAATGAGGACATTGCTCTATCTGGTGGACTTGCAATAAATTCTAGACTGCCCAATTATAATTACTTGTTATATCAAAGTGATTACATAAATTATAATTGGTATAATTTAGATGATTTTAGTAATGTAAACACACAACAGTTAAAATTCAACCTGAAATCAGAAAAATGGTTAAACGCTACCTTAGATTTATCTAATATAGATAACTATACCTATTTTAATTTGGAAGAGACTATAGACGATGTCAAGACGATTGCACCAAAACAATATAATGAGCCACTCCAATATCTAAGATTAAAATTACAGAAGGAATTTAAAATTGGAAATTTCGCATTAGATAATACTA